>NZ_JBHXIZ010000001.1:699913-1130977 GCF_042723305.1 Paenibacillus sp. NPDC058367 | reverse complement strand
AATGTAGCTAACGACGTGAAGAGTACTACAGTATCAGCAACCAAGAATGACGGAACTGCTACGATCCCAGCAGATGATCTTGGTTCGAAATCTCTGTCCGTAGGAAAGAATACATTGACGGTAAACGTTACAGCGGAAGATGGGATCACGAAGAAGGAATATACGGTTACTGTAACCCGTGTAGCAGAAGAAGTTATATCTGGTGGAGGTAGTGGAGGTTCTGGTGGTGGGTTGCCTACACCGACATTTCCACCAACAGCGACACCGACGCCAGTAGCGACGCCAATGCCAACTGTGGCACCAGCGACGACACCGGGAGCTACAACAGCACCAGCGAATAACCTAAGTGATATTTCTGGACATTGGGCGCAGCGCTCTATTCAGGAAGCGTTAAGTCTTGGAATTATCAAAGGTTATTCTGATGGCACATTCAAGCCTAACGGTACCTTAACGCGAGCAGAGTTTGCTCTAATGCTGATGAATGCTTTGAAACCGCAAGAAGCTGGAACTAAGCTGACCTTCACAGATGCAGCGAAGATTGGAGCTTGGGCTCAGGAAGCGGTCGCACAGGCGGTACAAGCAGGTATTATTAACGGCTATGAGGATGGCACATTCCGTCCAAATGCAGAAATTACAAGGGCTGAAATGGCAGTGATCCTTGCCAAGATTTTGGGTAAATCTAATGAAGCAAGTGCCACAACCGGATTTGCAGACGACAAGGATATTCCAGAATGGGCAAAATCCAGTGTAGCTTACTTGAAGTCAGCAGGTCTTGTGAAAGGGAAGGGCGATAATGAATATGCTCCCCAGGATCACGCCACTAGAGGAGAAGCTATAACTATCTTATTGAACTTATTAAAACAAATTAACAAATAAAGTGAAGATTATTATAAAAGGATGAGTGAAATGCCCAATTACTATTTCAATGAAATCTGGACGCCTCTTAAACTTGTAGGAATCCGACTGTTTCGGGATGATAATATGGGCGTGTGGATCAAATTCTGGCACAAACGAAGACGCCGTATTCGAGCCTGATAAACATCTAAGTTGAGTAGTCCTGCAGCCCCTATCTAATAGGGGCTGTTTTTTTACGTTTAATACGTCGTTGATATTGAATTCTTGTGTTGATTAAAGTTCCTTTTCTTCTTCTAATCGTTCTAATTAATTTCAATTGAAACAGCGAAAGGGGTGAGGTTCTTGTGCGAATAATTTTAATTCTACGTCTATAAATGATTCGTCTTTTACTTTTTCGTGTGAACCGCCGCTTAACATAGCTGACCTTCCGTCTTCTTCGTTTTAATTTGGCTTTAAAAGCTCTCCAAGGGGTTAGATTTAGGAACTTACGATATAGCGCAAATCCTGAGGAATCTTTATTCCAGCATTTCTCATCCCCGGCAAAATGGACAATTTTATTATTGTAGTCATGATCTGGGATGGCCATGTTAAATGAATTAAAACGGATATCGAGAGGGAGGTAATTCGCTCCAAAAACTGCATTTAGAACATCCTGGTCAGGCATGGTGACATCAGGGAAAGTGCGCAAGAAGTTCAGCATCTCTTGGTACCAGTTCGTATTCTGGCGGATATTATTCAAAGCAAATACGATCACTCCAGAATTAAAATAAATCTCGGGATTCAGCCCTTTGGCGCTCACAATAGATGCAACATCCATAATGCCCTGATCCCAAATCGCCCCTAAATATTTTTCATTCAGCTCGACTTGCCACAGCTCCGCGATGTCTATGTTTACCAATACATCACAATCCAGATAAATAATTTTGTCAGAAGGAATTAACGCGGGAAGCAGCAATCGGTACATACTTGCATGTGTCCACATATCGATAGAATTAATATTGGCAAGAACCTGGAGCATATCTTCGGGTAAAGTAATCGAATAAAAGCTAATCGTATGCTGATGTTTAGTGGTTAATCTGGTGAGCTTTCGCTTGTTAACTTCGGTTAAAGAGGCATCATGTAAAATATGAACATGGATTGGGGAACTTGTATGATGAAAAACTGACGCTAAAACGACACCGGCATGCTCTACATACTTTCCATCCTTATCTTGAAAGGCCAAGGCAATTTCGATCATTTGATTTATCCTCTCTCTACATTAGTGTACGAATGTACCACAGTATACGTTTGCCCTGGCAAGAGGATAAAGGCATTACACCTACGATATTCACCCAATTTTTTTTGCACATAAAAAAACCAAGCTCTGCAAATCAGAGACTTGGTTTGTGAGAACAATTTCTTATTTTCGCAGCTTAATACGATCTATGTGATGATTGTTATTTTTAAATAGTATAAGATCTGCACGATTTCTGGTAGGCAAAATATTGTGTATCAAATTTTCAAAATTGATTTCTTTCCATATTCTTTTCGAGATCTCGATAGATTCTTCTAGTGATAACTGTGCATATTTTTTAAAATAAGATTGCTCATCTTGGAAGGCGGTATCTCTAAGCTTAATAAACCGGTCAATATACCATTTCTCAATATTATTCACATCAGCATCCACATAAATTGAAAAATCAAAGAAATCAGATACAAAATAGTTTGGCATACTTTGATTAATTGTCAAACTAGTCTGAAGAACATTTAATCCTTCAACAATTAGGATGTCCGGGTTCTCAATCGTAATACATTCATTTGGCACGATATCATAAGTTAGATGCGAGTATACAGGACTTTGAACACCCGAAACACCAGACTTCACTTTAGTTAAAAATGAAATTAAACTACGTGTGTCGTAGCTTTCAGGAAATCCCTTTTTCTTCATGATTCCACGCTTTTCCAGCTCAGCATTGGGAAGTAGAAACCCGTCAGTTGTAACTAAATCTACTTTTGGATGAGAAGGTAATTGAGAGAGGAGCTTCTGAAGAAGTCTAGCGGTTGTACTCTTGCCAACAGCGACACTTCCGGCGATGCCTATGATAAATGGACCTTTTTTAAGATCGTTATTAAGAAAGTGATTTATAGAATCTTTAAATGTATGAGAGGCTTGAAGCTGCAAATGTATCAATTGGGACAGAGGAAGATAGACCTCATTTACATCCTCAATCGAAATTTTATCGTTAATACTTTGGATATCGGTAAGCTCTTCTTCTGATAATTGGATAGCGGTGAAATCGCTTAGCTTCTTCCAATCCTCACGTAAATAAAGTGTATATGCTGAATTATTCACCATTAAAGTTTCCACATCCCTGATTTTTTTAAAGATTCACCTGCACTTAGGTATTATAACCGTTCATTCAACTTGATTCCATTCATAGCAATCGACATTAGTATGGACATTATGGAGAATTCATTTCAATAAATAGGAAAATAAATTAAAATATAGTGAACGAGGAAGAATGGAGTGGAACCATGGGAGTTTTTCGAAAAGTTGAAGTATTAACGGATTACACGCGCAAGGGTACGTTCCAAGAAGAGTCAGAGCCCAGAAAAATCGTGATAAGTATTTATTATCCGGATACGGATGGTTTACTCGATAACAACGAATCTGAAATGAAATATATGGATCTTTTCCGGCCTTGTGAACAACAAGCAAGAGAAATTCTACAAGATATTGGAATGAATATGGATATCATAGATGGATTATCTACCTCAATTAGCGAGGGAACATTGCAACAAAAATCTAAACGATCCTATCCTGTCATTATCTACTCTCCTGCACTAGGCTTAGATAGAGATATGTATATTTACAATATACAAGCGCTGGTAAAGCGAGAATTTATAGTGGTAACCGTCAGTGCTGCTTATGAAGCCATGTTTACAGTTAGTCCAAGTGGAGAATTTATGAATCAATCAGAGGTCATGAGGACAATACAGGCTACAGATTATAGCGAATTACATCACTTAATTTCTATTCGAAAAAAGGATATAAAGTATGTATTAGATCACCTATCCAATCTGAATTCAAGAATGGAAAGTTTTGATATGGACAAGGTTGGCATTGTTGGACATTCAATCGGTGGTGCTACTGCATTAGATTTAACTATGGAAGATGATAGAATTAAAGCCGCAGTTTTATTAGATGCAAGTATGCATTTATATATTGAGAATGAAGTGAACAACAACTCGGTACCCCTACTTGTATTAAGGCAAAATGCTTCTGCTTTAGAATCCTTAAGCATTATTTTACAGGAGAAAATAGCAAATGATTTCATCAAAGGACAAGAGAAGCTTTTTCGGAATTGGAAAGGATATAAATCTTTTTTGAAAATACGAAAGGCAACGCATATGTCCTTTAGTGATATGCCTCTTTTTGAGGAGGACGAGACTTTATATCATAGAACTTGTGGGATTCATAATCAGATAAATGAGCTTGTTGCTAATTTTTTTCAGGAGCATCTATTGAATCAGGGGAATGCTTATTCTACATTCATTAGTCATAATCATAGTGATTTCTGTGAGATCAATGGCAGTGGAGATGAAATTCTGTAATCTAGCATACAGGATTTCAAGGGATGTTCGTGTGGGTAAGAAGCTATGAGGTCTCTTTTTTTATCCTTTAATCCCAAAAGCAATCCAGCGCCCATCAACATCTTCAATAACAAATTCCTTGTTATTATAGTCGGTGTTTGCTAATGCTCGGACAATGTTAACACCAGCCGCTTCAAATTCTTTCTCCAACTGCTCTTGCTGTTTCGTAATAAAATAGGCATCGTAACCATAGCCATACAATTCTCGATTAGGAATAACCCTTTGTCCTTGGGATTGAGTAAGGATAATTTCTGTATCATCACGATAGAGGCAAACATGCGGTTCTTCCGTATCTAAATAGGGCACAACTTGAAAGCCTAAGTAATGATTGTAATAAGCAGCGGTGCGCTCAATATTCAGGGTAGGAAAGATACTATGTGATTGTAAAAGCTTTTTGTCCACTTGTGAGATCATCCTTTCTAAGAAAATAGATACCCATATATTACCTTGCGACAAAGATTTCAACAATACGTGGAGTTATTAAACCGCAGGAGACATTCATGGTTGACACCATAGATATTCTATACTAATATACATGCATGAGCATACATTAATTAATTTCTGCTAAAACATGTTTTTAATGTTCATAATAAATTTAGTTTTTTATAAAGAGGAGAGATATCATGAAGAACTTGTTTACCCCTTATGAAATGAAGGATTTGAAATTGAAGAACCGCGTGGTTATGCCTCCAATGTGTCAGTATTCAGTGACTAACAAGGACGGAATTGCTACCGATTGGCATTATAATCATTACGTAAGCCGCGCCATTGGAGGAACAGGATTAATTATTATTGAAATGACCGATGTAGAGCCTGATGGCCGAATTACTGATTTTGACCTTGGCATTTGGTCCGATGAGCAAATACCTGCATTGGCTAGAATTGTTGATGCTTGTCATGCTTATGGGGCAAAAGTAGGTATTCAAATTGCTCATGCTGGGCGTAAGGCTGAAGATGCAGCAGTTCCTGTATCCTCTTCTGCCGTTCCATTTGATGCTGACTCCAAAACACCACGTGCCCTAACGACTGAAGAAGTGAAGGGTATGGTTGAAAAATTCCGGTTAGGCGTGAAGCGTGCGATTCAAGCGGGGTTTGATGTTATCGAGCTTCATGGTGCGCACGGTTACCTTATTCATCAGTTCCATTCACCACTAACGAATCAAAGAACAGATGAATATGGCCAAGATTTGACCTTGTTTGGTACTGAAATCATTCGTGCAGCGAAAAGTGAAATGCCTGAAGGAATGCCATTGATCATGCGTATCTCAGCTCAAGAATATGTAGAGGGCGGATACGGCATTAAAGAAAGCTTGGCATTTAGTAAAGCTTATAAAGAAGCTGGCGCAGATATTTTCCATATCAGTGCAGGTGGTGAAGGTCCTATCGCGGCTGCTGGCAAGCCAGGAACACATGCGGCGTATCAAGTTCCTTTGGCAAGAGAGATCAAATATGGTTTGAATGTACCGGTGATTGCTGTAGGCAGATTGGATGAACCTGCTCTTGCTAATGCAGTCATTGGGAATGAGGAAGCAGATCTTGTTGCAGTTGGTCGGGGGATGCTGAGAAATCCATATTGGACCTTAGAGGCTGGAGTTGAGCTTCAGCAAGACCCTAGTATTCCTCGGCAGTATGCCTTTGGATTTCCTAGAATTAAAGGCTAAGGACTAACGAAATTAAATGAAATCAGTTGGAAAGACCGGCTTCTTGGAGAAACGGTCTTTTCTCTTTTTTGGATTAAGCTTGGCACAATGGATGTGGAGTGTAGTACTATTATATAGAAGAAAAAATTCATGAATAGTCATACGCTCAGGAGATGAAGAGATAGATGGACAAAATTCTTAACAATGACCTTATCGCGAATTGGTTGACGTTAACGCATATACAAATGAATGTGACGAATGAATTAGAAGTTAATTTGCAAGCGAATCATGGATTATCTTTAAAAGAGTTCTACTTGTTATTATTCTTGTCGGAAGCCCCAGAGAAAAAACTGAAATTGCAGAAACTTGAATCCATGGTTGGTTTAAGCCAAAGTGCCGTTTCACGTTTAGTTAGCCGGTTTGAAGCCAAGGGCTGCGGAGCCTTAGAGAGAAAAGCATGCGACAGTGATCGCAGAAGTATTTATACCTCCCTAACCTCCATTGGTGAGGCCAAGCTCATCCGTGCACAAGAAACCTTTAAAGACACGCTAATGACGGCATTCCCGGAAAAAGATGTGGAACAGCTTCTAGCGCAAATGCTTCGTATGAAGCAGCAATCATGAATCAGCTCAAAAAAACCTCTGTTTAGGTAAATGGATCGTATCTCCATTTCCCATGCAGAGGTTTTTTTGCGTGAGACTATAGGGTTTATTCTAGAAGAACAATCTCTCCACTAGCCAAAAGGCGCCAAGTGCAGTAATTAACCATGAACCATATGCGATAACCGGTTTGTAGAAATTTCTTTTTTGGAGAAAAATAAGTACCGGAAGCAAAACAATAACAATACATAATTGGATAAATTCAATTCCTACATTAAAGCTCACCAGATCCACAGCCAAATGTGCTTTTGGCAAGTTCATTTCTTGAAGAATATCTGCAAAGCCAATGCCATGAATGAGTCCGAACAGGAAAGTTATGAACGCGCGGAAACGGATTTTTTTACGAAAAATATTCTCAAGCGCTACATAACAAATACTGAGTGCAATTACAGATTCAACAACTCGTGAAGGCAAGGAGATCCAGCCCAGAACTGCGAGTGTTAACGTAATGCTGTGTGCTAAAGTGAAAGCTGTGATAATTGCAGCATATTGTTTGAGCGTTTGTTTTCTTAATAGTAGAGCGAATAGGAATAACAAGTGATCATAACCAGTAAGAATATGGTTCATTCCCAGTTTGAAAAAAGAAAACCAATCGGATGAGGACCCAGAATTACCTGATGAAGACGAATTGGTGGATGATGATAATTGCTGCTCCTGTTGATCCTCTGTTAGCAGCATGGTCCACGTCCGGTCTTTTCCTTGCATTACGGTTTCGCTAGTCTGATTTCCGTTATGTGCAGTAATTAAATTGACATACGGTGAACTTGTAGCTTGTGAATATAGGCCGTCGTTGATTGCGATGGTTTGTCCAGGCTCAAAGGCAGGATAGATAAAATTCCAGGTAAGAACCTCTTTATCCCCTTTTTTATCAAGGAATAGATCTTGAAGCTCTGGAGCTTGCTGTTGATCATTCATTTCCAAGATGACGCTATCTTCGATCCATTCTTCTAAACGATGCTTATTGCTCTCAATCTCATTCTCTTCCAATATTCCATTTCCGTTCATATCTACGTTATCCATGCTTTCAATAATCGAAATGACGTCCAATGAAAATGAAAAATCGGTCTTGTCCTTATCAAAAGTAACGGTAGTATAACTGGCACTAAGTGGATGTGCGGAAGCCGTTAGTTGAGAAGAAGTCATAGAAATAAGGAAAATTACAATAAAAATTAATGATTTTAATAGGTTGGAGCGGTTCTTACGAGCTAACAAAGTTGTTCCCCCTTGAAGATAAATATGTATTAAATGATGTTATTACAGTTGATCATAATCTTAAATTGTCATTGGAGTGTTAACTGAAAAGATAAAATAAGGGTTGTATGAGCGAATATTTTAAATAAAAACTAAAAATTCTAATATTTTTTTAATTAAATTTTACAAAATGAAATAAAACAATAACAACTCGTTTACAAAGCAGGTTTATGATGAAAATATAGCTGACATGTTATACGAGGAGGAATTTTGTTCATGAGTTTGAAGTTTGAGAAAGTGAAAAAACGGACAAGTTTAGCATTAGCTGTATTGCTGTTCTTGTCTATGATTCCGCAAGGATTGCTATTGCCTAAGGTTGCAGGAGCTGCTTCTGCGCATGTAGTAATCAGCCAAGTATTTGGTGGGGGAGGGAATAACGGGGCTCCATATTCCTATGATTTTATAGAGCTGTATAACCCAACTGACGATGATGTGGATCTGAATAATTATGCTGTTCAGTATGCTTCCAAGGCGGGGGCATTTACGGCTGTTACATCAGGGACCGTAAGTATGACACCACTCACGGGTAAAGTTATTAAATCACATGGATTTTTATTAATTCAGGGTGCAAAGGGAGCTAATGCTCCGGCAGACCTTCCTGTTCAAGCTGATGTGATTGGAAATATTAATTTATCAGGAACTGAAGGAAAGGTTGCACTTACAAGCATACAGGCTGCCATTTCAGGGATTTCAGATCCTAGTGTGGTTGACTTTCTAGGCTTCGGTGGTGCCAACGAGTCAGAAGGAACTAAATTATCGGCTCTAAGCAATTCGACCAGTGCACAACGGAGATCAGAGGATGGAAGTAACACTGGACCAGGTAAAGGTGCTGGATTAGATACAGATAACAACAGTACGGATTTCGTTGTGGGGCCTGTCCTTGCTCCAAGAAACTCTGCTACACCAGCTATTGTGATTACCAAAAGCTCACAACCGCTTGGGCAGAACATTCAATTCACTAATGAAGATACATTGGGTATGGTCACAGGAAATATTGCATCTGTTACAGCAGACACTTACGTATCCTTGTATCTTAATGATCCAAGTACAGGTTCAGTTGCGGTCACGAATGCTGTTTATGCAGATGCGTCAGGGGCATTTAACAATTTAACCTTTGATAATACTGGCGGCAGTACACAAGTTTACCTAACGGCTAAAGATCTAGATAAAAGTGCAAGTAGTCCTGTAGTTATTCGTTTGGCTGTGCCGAGTGCAGCTCTTAATCCGGACAAGCTTAACTATTATCTTGATTCCCAAGGTGGAGGTAGAATTGTAGGTGCTGCAGGTGCTGCTGTTCCTAATTCAACAATCTACAGCTACAATAGCTCCACAACTGGAAGCCGTAACTCCAATACAACAGATGGAAAAGACTATGTTGTTGCTGGAGCAGATGGATCGTTCACCTTTACTTTCACAGGTGGTATGGATGATGTTTATGTATCACAGTTGACCGTAACCTCTAATGGTAGAAATTTGGAGGGTCCTCGAACTGTAGTTACTAAAGAAGACACATCGGTTATTACACCGATCAGCACGATACACACAAATGATAGCAACGGTAAATCGGATAAAATTAATCAAGTGTTTACGATTCAAGGTGTAGTCATTGGTAATAATGAATTGACAGCAAGCAATACCTTCTATATGCAAGATGCTACAGGAGGAATCGCGGTCTTTGGAACCCTTCCAACGGGTGTTGCAGTAACACAAGGTGATTTAGTTACAGTCACAGGTGCGATTCAATTTTATAATGGCTTAACAGAAATAACCCCTACGAAAGTTGTGAAGAATGGAAAAGCCGCGCTTCCTATTCCTACAGAATCTACTTTGTTAGATTTAATCAATTACACAAAGGCAGAACCACTGGAAGGCACATTAGTTCAATTCACAGGTAAAATCACTAACATTCCAGCGATGGCTGGGAATGGTTATAACATTACCGTTGCAGAGACTGTAACGAACAAAACGATTACGGTTCGTGTTACTACAGCTAGTGGAATTGATGTTCCGACGAAGCTGGAGAAGGATTTAACCTACACATTTACCGGGATATTCAGTCAGTATGTGTCAGGTACTACTTTTAAGAGTGGGTATCAGGTATTTCCTAGATCCATCGAAGATGTAAAAGAAGTTAAAGAGCTTGCACTTACACATCAAGCGATTACACAGGCTTATGCTAATGCGGATATTCAATTTGCCGCTAAAGCTAAAAATGCTGATTCTGTAATTATTCACTACAGAACCATTGGTGGGGTATATGCATCATTACCTATGAGTACTACTGATGGCAGCAGCTACACAGCACATTTGAATTCTAGCTTTGTTGCTTCAGGTAATAGTTTTGAGTATTACATAGAGGCTAAGATGGGTGAAGTCACTAAGCAGTTGGGTACACCGGATGCACCCTTTAAGGTTTCTGTAGTTGAGGATACATTTGCACCTGAGTTTTTCGAAGAGACTCCAATGTCAGGTACGAGGATTGAAGATAGACAGCCAGTAATTTCCGTGAAATATGATGAACCAAGCGGTTTGGATGCATCCACTTTAGTGGTCAAGCTGGATGGAAATACTGTTCCGGCTACCATTAACGGAGATACCATTATGATTACCAATAGCAGCGAACTTGCGATTAGTGATCATACGGTTGTCGTGAATGTTAGTGATAACAAGCATAATGCGGGAACGTATAAATGGACTTTTACAATTACACCTATCTTTACAGGCGGTAACCACTATCGTGGAACCACTCATAATCACACGAATATTTCACATGATGCTGCGGGTACGCCTGAAGATGCATTGAAGGCAGCCGAAGCACATAACTATGATTTTTTCGCTTTTTCAGATCATTCGCATGATATTGATGCCGCGATGGTAGGCTCGGATACCGTAGATCATAAAGGTCAACCGGAACGTACGGGTGGAGAAGACTGGAAATTAACGAAGGATCTAGCGAAGCAATACACTAAAAATGATAGCTTTGTTGTATTCCCAGCGTTTGAAATGACTTCAACTACTTGGGGTCATTCCAACGTATTTGGAACCGACAATTTTATTGATCGTAAACAAAACTCCGGTCAATATCAAGATTTGAGTAAGTATTATGCATGGGTATTGACGTATGACGATATCGTGGCGCAGTTCAATCATCCCGATATGTCAGCGAACGCTTTTAATAATTTCGCACCTTATGACAAAAATGTTGATAAATTGTTCACCATGTTTGAGGTGGGTAATGGATCAGGTCATTATGGCTATGCGAATGCAGAAAGTAAATACTTCAAAGCACTAGATTTGGGATGGCATGTAGCCCCAAC
This sequence comes from Paenibacillus sp. NPDC058367, assembly GCF_042723305.1. NCBI lineage: Bacteria > Bacillati > Bacillota > Bacilli > Caryophanales > Paenibacillaceae > Paenibacillus > Paenibacillus sp. NPDC058367. Next base: position 1,119,622 of record NZ_JBHXIZ010000001.1, on the reverse strand, counting down.
TTATGGTGAAGATAACCATGATGGTACATGGGGTCAGACCAATGCGAGAACAGTAATCGTATCCGATGATTTGTCGCAGGAATCTTTGCTGCAGTCGATGCGCAATATGCGCGTGTACATGAGTGAAGATCCAAACTTTACATTAGATGTTCTTGCAAATGGCAGTTACATGGGAGCAACAGTGAAGGGCAATACCCTTAACTTCTCAATAGCAGGGAAAGATAATGTTGTTGAAGAGAAGAGCAAGCCTGAATATAGTTACCTCAGCAGTTCATATAAATCAGACGATCGTGTTGCTAAGGTAGAATTGATCACGAATGGCAACAAAATTATCCAAACAGCAAAACCAATGACTAAAGATTTCACTTGGAGTCCTTCTGTTGAAGTAACAGGCGGTCAACAATGGTTCGTTGTGAAGGTAACACAAATGGACGGAGAGCAAATTTATTCCGCTCCAATCTGGTCACAAGATGTAACTACAGACATTAAGATTAGCGGTATTAATATTGTAGGCAACAGCTTGGTTTCCGGTAGTCCGACTACCTTGGAAGCGGGATTAACTAACCTTGGATCACAGGATCTGAGTAATCTTAAGGTTCACTTTTATTATGATGTTGTTGACTCCGCTCATTTGATTAACGAAGTTGTAGTTCCTTCCGTATTATCTAAGGGTACAGCAACTGCTCAAGTGTTATGGTCTAATCCAGTTCAAGGCAATCATAAATTAATTGCAGTAGTAGATGCGCCGCCTGGCGATTCACCGGATGATAACCAGTTCGAGTTGGAAGTGGCCATTAAGGCTTCCTTGGGAATTAAAGTATTGATCGATGCCTCACATAAAAATGAGAACACATCAACCGATGGAAGTACGTATAAAGACAATCTGAAAAGTTTCACCACACAGCTTCGGCAGGAAGGATACACTGTCGTAGAGAACACTGGAGCTATCACAGATACAACATTGACGGATGTAAGTGTACTAATGTTTACACATCCTTCGGCGGCTGTGACTGATGCTGAAAGCACGGCGATAAAAGATTTTGTAGCGCGCGGAGGTTCATTGTTCTTAACAGAGAAGAGTAATAATGGTAGTTCAAGACCTACCATCAGTAATGATCTACTAGCGAAGATTGGATCTACGATTCAGGTCAGTAATGACGGTATTTTTGATACAAGTCCTGAAGGTAACTTCTGGTCTCAACCTGTAGGAACGAACACATATACGGTTAGATTACATCCAGGATTAGTGAAAAACTATATTACAGACCGGGCATTGACCGTTGAGTATTACAGTGGGGCCAGCTTGGAAAAAGTCGGACATCAAGCACTAGCAGATACGGATAAAGTAACCATCCTTGTATCAGGTAATGAAACGACATACCAAGATAAGATCGCTGCCGGCGGATACGTTTATGATATTATCGATGACGGTATTGGTGGCTCGGCAATTCCTGCAATTGCTTCAGAAGAAGTAGGGAAAGGGCGCATTATTGTCTCCGGTATGAACTTTGTGAATGATAAGCAATTGGATGAATCTTATAATCCTAAAGGCAATAATGAACTTGGATTGAATTCTATCAATTGGCTAGCTCACAGAGAAACGAAGATCGACACTATTGCTAGCCTTAAGACACAACCAGAAGGAACAGCTGGAGTAGTTGAGGGAACAGTCGTTACGGGCTCGGACATCTTCTTCGATGCGTTCTATGTTCAGGATGCTTCCGGTGGGATTATGGCCTTTAAAGAAGTTCCTGAGAAGAGTTTGGTTGAAGGGGATACCGTACGAATTTACGGAAAAACGAAACTATTCGAGAATAACTATGAACTTGAATTTGATTCGTTCGCGATGGACGTAATTAAAACAGGACATACGGATCCGGTACAACCACTTATATTAACTACAGCACAGGCTAATCTGGATAGTAATCAAGGGCTGTTAGTAAAAGTGACGGGGAAGGTTCGTTCACAATTCGATGAGAACTCCTATGTTATTGATGATGGCTCAGGTCCAATTCTGGTCTTTGCCGATGGGTATATCGTGAAACAGAGTGGTCCTGTTCCGGTATTGGCAATCGGTGACACTTTTGTAGCCGTGGGGGTTACCGGCAAGAATACGGAAGGAACTCGTATCCGGGTACGGGATACTAAGGAATTGGCTAAAGGTACAGATGAACCAACACCTACGGCAACAGTATCGCCGGAACCAACAGCGACAGCAACGCCAACGCCGACAGCAACAGCAACGCCGGTGGTAACACCATCTCCATCAGCAGATCCAACATCACCAGTTTCAGTGTCGACACCGACACCGAAACCGACGTCAACACCAGTGCCAGCAGATCATTCGGCACTATTGGATAACAGTAAGATATCCGTGACCACTGAAGTGGGTAAGGATGGCGTGACATACGATAAAGTATCTATCGATGCCAATTCACTTACTAAAGCACTTCAAGCGCATGCACAAGCAGTTTTAGGAGTTCAGGTTTCCACAAATCCGATTAAAATCGAACTGCCATTACAGGCATTTGCACCAACGGACGGTTCTAGAAAAGGATCTAGTCTACTGATTCAGAATAACGGCTACTTCTATAATCTTCCTTCTAGTGTGATTCCTTCGGCAGAGTTGATTAGTAGTCTAGGTGTGGATATGAAAGATATTACGATTACGATTGTGATTTCAAAAGTGGATGATCAATTAGCTAGTCTTATCAATCAAGCAGCGAATCGAAAGAATGCCAGCTTGATAAGCCAGGCGTTGAAGTTTGAAATTACCGCAGAGGGTAATGGCAAGATGATAAAGATTAATAACTTTGGTACGTATTATGTATCTAGGGGCATTAATCTGAATACAGTACTTGATCCACGAGTCAGTACGGGAGTCCGTTATGATGAAGCAACTGGTGAGCTTGTATTCGTACCGACATTCTTTACTGTAAAAGGCAATGAAACCGTAGCAGAGATGAAACGAAATGGAAACAGCACCTACACAGTTATCCACTCTGATGTTACGTTTAATGATATTAAAGGTCATTGGGCGCAGAGCGATATCGAGCTTCTTGCATCTAAATTAATTGTTAAGGGTGAAACCTCTACACGTTTTGCACCTGAGCAGCAAATTACAAGAGCGGAGTTCGCAGCTTTACTAGTACGGTCACTTGGGCTGGATGCTCAAGGGACAACGGTGAAGTTCAAGGATGTGAAGGCGAGTGATTGGTTCTATGGCGCTGTTGCCGCGGCAACAGATGCGAAGATTGTAAATGGGCTTGAAGATAACAGCTTCCACCCATTAGCACCGATCAGCCGTGAAGAAATGGCAGTGATGACGCTTCGTGCACTGACCTATGCAGGCTATACTTCATCTGCAGCGAACCCAAGTAATGTTTTAGCTTCTTATAAAGATAAAGGATCTATTGGAAGCTGGGCTGAAGCATCTGTCTCCGAATTAATCGCTAACCAGGTTATGAATGGGATGACAGAGACTACCTTCGCTCCTAAAGCGTTGGCAACTCGTGCACAAGCGGTTAAGATTCTTAAACAATCTCTACAATCCATTAAATTCATAAACTAATTGGAACTAAAGAAAGAGCTGCCTGAGATTATTCAGGCAGCTCTTTCTATACCATTACCGCTTAGAAAGCTGGTAATAATTATAGCTTTCATTTTCAATCGTAATTTCATTCATTAAGTCGAAGTCACATTTCTGTATAACTTTATTTGAGGGTGTATTGTGTACCAGAGCAATAGCGTTTAATACATCGGTAGAAGTGTGCTCAAACAAATACTTAATTAACCCCTTGGCAGCTTGTGTGGTATACCCTTTGCCGCGATGATCCTTGGATATGGCATACATGATTTCTCTGTTCGGAGCGGGTAATTCATCCTTCATTCCTGTACAGCACCAACCTATAAACTCATTCGTCTCTTTTAAAATAATGCCTAAACGAAGACGAAGCTCCCCGATATTTCCATCCGCTGAGACCGCTTGTAGAAACTGTTGGTTTTCTTTCATTTCATAGTTTATTAACCAATCTAGCCGTTGTTCTTTAGGGACATTCCAGTCGGGCAGAAATTCTATGATTTCAGGCTGCGTGGTAAGTGCGTGAAACTCGTCTAAATCCTCCACTCTAAACTCTCGTAACAGGATATCTTTACATTCAATTGTAAATAAATCGCGTTTTGTTGTTTCATAACCTACATGGTTATTCATATTTCATCTCTCCTTCGTGCATTCAAATTCATTTTATCATGAATAAAAAGTACGATTTGGTAATCTTTGATTATAAAAAAAGTTTTCTTTTATTTCACACAAATATTAATTAGTTAATATATTAATTGATTATAAAGTGTGTTATTATGTTTCGTATAAAGGTTAAATGATTCACGGATGGGGCGGTTTTGTCGTAGTAATCAGTAGATTGGTTAGGCTTTTATGATTTCTAATACAAAAGATGACAGGTGATCTTCTATGAACAATGACAACAGTAATAAATCTATTAATGGTAATTTGATAGCGCATTATAAGTTTGATAACCCCGATCATGTGGGTCAAGATTACTCGGGGAATGGGAACGATGGAACCACTTCAGGGACTAAGCTGCCATCCATACAGACTGTAGCGGGTAGAAGTGCTGTTTCACTAGCGGGTGGAGAACATGGCACATCCTATATTTCTTTGCCAGATGATCTTCTTAAAGAGGTCAGCGACCAAACTGGCCTTACTGTCTCGACATGGATGCATGTAAGTGCTGGCGGGAGCTTATGGGAAAGACTGTTCGATTTCGGCAAAGGCGAGACAGGACCCTATATTTTTTTAACGCGTAATTTCCGGGGGACTTGTTTTGCGGGGGAAGATTTAGTCGCAGATCCTGGTAAATCCTTTGCTGCTGGTGAATGGGTGCACGTTGCCTTTGCGGTCACAGGAACAAAAGGTGGAACACTAAGCAGTGCAGGACCTGTGATGTATATCAATGGTGAGATCGTTGCAGATGGAATGATAAGTCAGACTTCTAGCGGTACATATGCTAAGCTACGCACGTGGTTTGCTACATTTGAGGATCAAGTGAATTATAGTAACAATACGATCGGCAAGTCCCAGTACGCTGCAGATGTAGATTTTGGCGGCTCTCTTTCGGACTTCCGTATATATAAAGCGGGATTAACGCAGGACGAAGTGATTGCGATTATGTGCGAGTCTTTGACAGATGAAGAGATCGTTAAGCTCGCAAAAGATAAATATTTAACCTTCACTAGTTCAATCATCACCAAAGATATCGAATTACCAGCTTCGCTCATGGGTGGAAAAGTTGACGTGTCCTGGGTATCCAGTGACTCAGCAATTATTTCTAATGCGGGAGTTGTAAATAAAACCGTCCATTCTGCTAAAGGTGTAACGCTTACAGCAGTTTTGAAAAAAGGTGACAGTACAGTAGAGAAGAGCTTCACCGTGTCTGTGCTCCCAGAAGGTTTGCCACCCTACACCTTAACGATCGATGGAAACCATGAGATTTTGGATGTTAGCGAAGTTCTATATGGCCTATTCTATGAAGATATTAATAATGCGGCAGATGGTGGAATTTATGCAGAGCTAGTGCAGAATCGTTCCTTTGAGTCGTTTGCTTTTGACAGCTATTCGCATGTATGTGGTGTGCACGGGACTTCAACAGGAAGAAATTATACACCTCTTCATGCATGGTCCGGTGACACGGACAAAATGACGGTTCATCATACAGGCGGCTTGAACGATTTCTTTGGAATCGAAGATAAAGATATGAATGCGCATTATGTGACAGTGGCAGATGGCGCGACGATCAATAGCAGAGGCTTTGCGGATTCCAATCAGCACTGCTCAATGTTTATTAAGAAGGATGCTAAGTATAACTTCACGATTTGGGCGAAGGCTGAGGCAGCGGGAACAATCACCCTGCAATTGCTCGACAAAGATGGTAAAGCCATTAGCGATACAACGGTAGTTGAGTTGTACGGTGACGGTAACTGGAAGAAGTATGGTGTAGAGTCTAAGCTAGTATTAACAGGATCTGAAACTGTACTCGGTCAGCTGGCTTTAACCTTTAACGGTGAGATTTCCATTGATATGGTCTCCTTAATGCCGGAAGATGTTTGGGGCGCTGGGGAAGAAGAACGCTCTGCTACAGCTCATGCTAACTATAAAGGAAATTCCAACTATAGATTGCGAAAAGACTTAGTGAATGCACTCGTCGATCTTCATCCTACATTCTTGCGTTTCCCGGGGGGCTGTATTTCTGAAGGCTCTCACATTTGGGAGAATGTGTACGATTGGAAAGAGTCCGTCAACGATATCGAACTTCGCAAAGAGAACTATAATGTATGGGGCTACATGATGACCATGGGTCTTGGATATATGGAGTATTTTCAATTAGCCGAAGATTTGAATGCAACACCACTTCCGGTTATGGCCTGCGGCGTACTCTGTCAAGCTCGTTCGGATTATGCGAATCCAGCTGGCGGTGCGTTAAGAGATTATTATGTGAAGAACTTTACGGATCTGATTGATTTCGCGATTAGCATGGATTTTGACAATAACGAGTGGGCCGCTTTGCGTAAAAAGATGGGCCATGAAGCAGCGTTTGACCTGCGTTACTTGGGTGTGGGGAATGAAAACTGGGGCACAGAGTTTTTTGCCAACTTCGAGTATTTTAAAACAACGATTGATGAATATATGGTGAAAAACTACCCTGATCATGAACTGACCATTCTTTCTACGGTTGGAGCACAAGCAGATGATGATGCCTATCAACAAGGCTGGAAATTCCTAAGCGGAAATCTACAGGGCTCGGAACAGATCAGCTTCACGGATGGGACATCGAGTATTGAAGAGACGGTTACCTGGTATGAGAAACAAAAAAACTACATGGATACGATTGCGGACGAGCATTACTACCGTTCCAACGAGTATTTGTTAGAGAATGCGGATCGCTACAATTACTATTACAGAGCTTATAAAGAAGACGGCAGCTTAGACGAGGCTGAAACTTCGAAGGTTTTTGTGGGTGAATATGCTTCGACAGATAAAAATACTTTGGCAGGAGCGATTGCTGAAGCAGCGATTATGTCCAGCTTCGAGAATAACTCTGATGTGATTAGACTAGCTGCAACGGCACCTTTGTTCAATAAGGTATTAACAGATGGCACCTACAGATGGACACCAGATTGCATCTGGTTCGATGATGAAACCGTATGGTACACGCCGAACTACTATGTTCAACAGCTGTATGCTAAATATCTCGGCACCAAAGTGGTTGGCACATCGTTCTCGACATATCGCAACGGGGAAAAGGTAGACCTCATTCCTCACGGAGGAATTGAAGTGGCTGCCGGAAAATCATCTGTAGTTGTGAAGCGGGTGAAGGTTACTTCGAATACGGATGGCAGCGTTATGTTAGAGCAAGATTTTACACAGCTGCTGCATGAAGCTTGGAAAGTCATTCCTGGTTCTGCCGGATATACGATTGATCCTTCCAAAGGTCTAGTCTTGAAGGCACAGAACAGCGGACTGAATGGATTGTATATTCTCAATGACGCGTGGACTAATTATAAAGTAGAGGTCGTTCTTGAAAAAGCTTCCGGCGAAGATGGCTTCTATGTAGGTACAGGTCTGACAGACATTTCACCGGAAAATAAAGATGTTATCGAATATGCGATTGGCTATAATGGCGATGCCACAGGAGTCAAGGTGTACAAGCAAGGGATTGAGGCTTATACACTCGGCGATTATTCCTCTAGTACAGCAGCGGGTAACCTTAGAGCTAGTTGTTATGAAGAGCTAGCGGATCATACGGAATATACCATCACTGTTAATTATGGTGGAGCAGATGGCAAGCATTTGATTTGCTCTTACACAGATGGCAAGACAACAAGCAAAGTGCTTGATTATAAGCTCGAAGCGTATAACAGAGAAGTATACAATTCCGTTACTAAAGATGATAAGCATCTCTATGTGAAGCTTGTGAATGCGGATCGTGTAGAGAAAGCAACGAAGATTGATCTGAAAGGCTTAAACGTAGCAACTACCGGTAACTGGATTACTTTAACGGGCGATGCTTCACTAGTTCACACACCTAATGTGAACAGAAAAAATGATGAGAAGGTTACTCCAGTTGAAACGGAAATCAGGTTTGATAAAGACACTGCAATTGTAAATCTAGCTGCCCATTCTGTGAACGTGATTGTTCTGGATCTTATTTAATAGAAAAGATAGCATTCAGCGCGCGCCGATATCACCTCGGCGCGTGTTGTTGTTTAAGAAGGCTTGTAATCGGTTGATGTTTATATAGGGAGAACTGTCCACTTCTTGATGAATCTCTGAATCTAACATACACTGGTGAAAGCACAATCACCCGAATGACTCTCCATCCTGCGATCCTCCCAGAATATTTTTTCAAAATATAAGAAAGTATAAGTTTCACGCTATACATCATCCTTATATTTCTCGCTTAAACGCTTACCGTCCTTGTAAGGACGCCGAAGGCGTTTATGCTTGCCACACTAAGGCTTTCATTTCACGAGAATATAGTTCATATCTTGCCCCAATAGGAGGATGATACAATGATGAAATTATTCAAAACGGACTGGAAGGCAAATCTAAAAAATCCACAAACGATTATGGCTTTGTTTACTTATCGTTTTGGAAATTGGGTGTATTATCGGGTGAAAAGTGGCCTGATCCGCAAACCTTTGTGGCTCCTATATCGAATAATGGATGTGCTTTTTGTTCGAATTGTTGCCAGTGGAGAGCTTCATGCAGAGGCTCAAATTGGTGATGCACTTCATTTACCGCATGGGTTAAATGGAATTATCATTAGTCCTAAAGCGGTGATTGGCAACAACGCTACTATTTTTCACCAAGTGACCATTGGGGGGAGAAATAACTTAGGGGAACCCGTGATTGGTGATAGAGCATTTATCGGAGTAGGTTCTAAGATACTAGGCCCGGTTACGCTGGGGAACGATGTTAATATCGGAGCTATGTCTGTTGTGGTTAAAGATGTGCCGGATAATGCTTCGGCAGTAGGGATTCCTGCCAGAAATATTTTAAGAGATGAACCCAAACCTGAGAATACAAGATAACGGCGGGATGTTCTATTACATAGGGTATCGCTTTATTTTAAAAAGTTACAGGGTATAATTAAAGCATCCAAGAAATCTTGTAATAACCTTCTAGAGATCGGAGTAATGAAATGAAATATAGCAATTTAGAAGAGTGTGTTAATGATTTAGAGAAACATGGACATTTGGTTCGTATTCGTGAAGAAGTGGACCCTTATCTGGAGATGGCCGCGATTCACTTGAAGGTTTATGAAGCTGGTGGCCCTGCATTATTATTTGAAAATGTAAAAGGCTCGAAATTTCGTGCCTTATCTAACCTTTTTGGAACGCTAGAGCGCAGTAAGTTTATTTTTCGGCGTACTTGGAACTCCACACATAACGTAATTGCACTTCGTAACGATCCTATGAAGGCACTTAAGAATCCTTTTAAATATGTAGGGACAGGACTATCTGCGAGAAAAGCATTGCCTATTAAAAAGCCGGGTGGTCTACCAAGTGGTTTTCAGGAAATCAGTATTTCTGATCTTCCGCTGATCACACATTGGCCGGAGGATGGTGGCGCTTTTGTCACATTGCCGCAAGTGTATTCCGAAGATCCAGACAAGCCTGGCATTATGAATTCCAATCTGGGGATGTACCGTGTTCAGTTGAATGGTAATGATTATGAACTCAATAAAGAGGTTGGTATTCACTATCAAATTCACCGCGGTATCGGCGTGCATCAAGAAAGAGCCAATCGAAAAGGAGAACCGCTTAAAGTGAGCTGTTTTATCGGCGGACCTCCAGCGCATACGTTATCGGCTGTAATGCCTTTGCCTGAGGGTATGAGTGAGATGATCGTTGCCGGTTTACTTTCGGGACGTCATTTCAGCTATAGCTATGTAGATGGATATTGCATTAGTAATGATGCGGATTTTGTGATCACAGGGGAAATTCATCCTGGTGAGACGAAGCCGGAAGGACCTTTTGGCGATCATTTAGGCTATTACAGCTTAGTGCATCCTTTTCCAGTTATGAAAGTACATAAAGTGTACGCTAAAAAGAATGCAATCTTTCCATTTACGGTTGTCGGCAGACCCCCACAAGAGGATACCGCTTTTGGTGAGTTAATTCACGAGTTAACGGGTGGAGCTATCCGACAAGAAATCCCGGGTGTCAAAGAAGTTCATGCAGTAGATGCTGCTGGTGTTCATCCCCTTTTGTTTGCGATTGGCAGTGAACGTTATACACCTTATCAACAAGTGAAGCAGCCAGCGGAGATTCTTACGATCGCGAATCGGATATTAGGCACAGGTCAGCTTAGTTTAGCTAAATTCTTGTTTATTACAGCCGAAGAGAAACAACCTATCAGCACACATGATGTTGAGGATTTCTTGACGTATATTTTAGAGCGAATTAATCTTCGCAGAGATATTCATTTCTATACGAATACAACGATTGATACCCTTGATTATTCTGGTACAGGACTAAACAGCGGAAGTAAGGTGATTTTCGCTGCGGTTGGGGAGAAGAAAAGAGAGCTATGTACAGAGGTTCCTGACATACTTGAAGAACTACAGGGATTTGGACATGCAAAGATGGTGATGCCGGGTCTCGTGGCGCTTCAAGGCTCTAAATTCACTACTTACGCTGAAGCAGCGCAGGAAATGAACAAGCTTAGCGAAGCGATTCAAGAACAGGGAGCACTCCCATCTTGTCCGATGATTATTGTGTGTGATGACAGCGAGTTCTTAAGTGATAGAATTGAGAATTTCCTATGGGCGACGTTCACACGCAGCAATCCTTCACATGATATATATGGCGTGAACAGTTCAACGGAGTATAAGCATTGGTCATGTGATAACGTGATTATTGATGCGCGTGTAAAACCTCATCAAGCGCCACCATTAATTCCGGATCCAGCGGTTCAAAAGCATATCGAACGATTGTTTGCTCCAGGTGGGAGCTTAAACGGTAAGATCTAACCATAACTCAAAGACCTTCTTGGGAAACCAAGGAGGTCTTTTTGCTGTTTTTTGAAATGATTTACTCATATGAAATTAAAAATGTATAGGTGTATTCTGGGTTTTATGTCCCAGCTTGTCACGAAATCGTAGGATTTTATAACTATAGGCGAGTGATTTGAACGGTTTAGTGTATGATAAACTCTGTTTTTTAAATGTTCATAGTGAAACTTAGGTGGTAGTATCGTGTTGGATATGAGTGCATCTGGAAATAATTATCCAGAAAAGTGTCTGAGCAAGGAGGAGGGGATACGCGCACGAAGTGAACTTATATTTGAAGAACGAATGACAATGAAGCTTATTGTAAGCGTTTACTACAACGGGGCCAGATGCGTACTAAGTTCTTTCAATCATAAGAAAGCGGGTGAAGCACGGAAGATGAAGAGAAATAAAATGGGGAATAAAATACTTATTGTGTTATTGTCGTGGGTCTTCATTTGTTCATCTCTATTTCCCTCTACAACATTTGGGGTGCAACCAGCCAGTGCGGATTCAGGTCCAATAACTTTGCGATATGATTTTGGAACGGCGACAAGTCCTGTAATGAGTGGTTATACAGGGGTGCATGAATCTAAGTTGTATACGAAGGAGCTAGGATATGGTTTAGATCAGGCGGTTGCCTCAAGAAATCGCTCGGGCGGAGATGAACTGACAAATGATTTTGTACTGGGATTGTCCTACGCCTTTCTAGTGGATCTTCCTAATGGGGATTACGATGTGACTGTATTCTCAGGAGATTTATTGGCAGGTACAAGTACAACTAAAACTACGATTACCTTAGAAGGTGTTACGGCTGGTTCAATAAGCAGCAAGCAGGCTGTAAATCAAGCCACCTACCGCACGACTGTCCAAGACGGTCAACTAACCGTTGGCATCACGGGTACAGGGGTTGGCGGATATTTAAATGGTCTTATGATTCAGCAAATCGTGCCGGGTCCACTGCAGGCTCCTGAGGGCTTAGCGGTTACGAATCTCTCACCCACTGCGGTCTCTCTCGGGTGGAGCAGCGTGACAGAAGCAGTCTATTATAATATATATCGGACAGAGCTTCCTAGCGGGACTATTCAATCGGTAGCTCAAGTTACTGCTAACAGCTACGTGGATTCAGACGTAAATGAAGGCAGTGGCTACATTTATAATGTGTCTTCTGTTAAAGGCAGCGGTGAGGAGTCTGCTTTGAGTGCACCTGTGACGGTAGATGAAATTCCGGGGGCAGAGGTTCCGGCAGCACCAACGGGCCTTTCGATTGTCAGCGTGGGTGCGAGTTCTGTTCAGCTAAGTTGGAACAACGTGGCGGGAGCTACCCGTTATACAATCTTAAGGTCTGATTCAGCAGATGGATCCTTCCAAGAGATTGGCCAGTCGGAGACAGCGACATTTACGGATGTAGCAGTGGATACCTCTAAACGGCAATATTATGGGGTAAAAGCTGCTAATGCCCAAGGAGAATCCCAGTTATCTAACAAAGTTGAAAGTATGGTATACACGCCACCTGTAACATTGCCAGAAGGAAATGTATATTCCTTTGATTTTGGCCCAGGTGCTGCGGCGGAAGGTTATCTTAAGGTCGATGCAGGGGTATCTTATTCCTCTGCGGTTAAATATGGATTTATGGATATATCAAAGGTAACTGGTGTAGACCGGGGAACCACTGATCCTTTGCGATCGGATTTGGTGGTCCCTAAGGATACTACCTTTAATGTAGATTTACCGAATGGTGACTATACTGTGTCACTTATCGCTGGAGATAGCGCCGGAGACACAGACATTGGCATCAAAGTAGAATCGATCCAAAAAGTTCAGCAGACAAGTAAAACAACTGGTCAGTATTTGGAAATGAGCTTTGACATCGCTTTGGTGGATGGACAAATGAACTTGGTATTCTCTGGCACGAAGCCTAATATCAATGCACTGGTGATTACTAAGCAGCCAAATCGTCCTGCTAATGAATTGCCTGCAGTTTATATTGCGGGTGATTCAACTGTGCAGACTTACGATCCTTACTGGATACCACAGGCTGGCTGGGGACAAATGATTCCTGATTTCTTTAGCGAGGAAGTAACGTTTAAGAATCACGCTATCGGAGGCCGCAGCTCTAAGTCATTTATTGTAGAGGGGCGGCTGGATGAAGTACTGCGAAAGATACAGCCAGGTGATTATTTCCTTATCCAATTTGGCCACAATGACGCAACGATCAGTGTTCCTGATCGGTATGCCTCTCCAGCAGATTACAAAAATTATTTAAAAACGTATGTCGAGGGTGCCAGACAAAGAGGAGCGACTCCGATTCTGGTGACCCCGATGGGCCGCAGAGATTATAATGCTGCCACGGAAAAATTTAATGTGAGTTTCCCTGAATATGTGCAGGCGATGAAAGAGGTAGCCAATGAGCTGCATGTGGAATTGGTTGATCTTAGCGCGCTAAGTGTCGCTTATTACAATTCGATCGGTTTTGCAGCTACACGCTCTGTATTCCTTCACCTCGATGCAGGGATATATGGTGCTTTTCCGAATGGGTCGGCAGACGATACTCACTTTCAAGAGTACGGAGCGATTCAAATGGCTCGTCTGCTGGCCAAAGGAATAGAGCAATTAAACATTCCGCTCTCCAGCTTTGTACAGGACATTAAGCAGCCAGAAACAGTGCCTGCCAAGCCACAAGGTCTTGTAGCGGGAAGTATCAGTAATGCAGGTGCAGTACTGAAATGGGATAAAGTAGAGGGTGCTGATATTTATAAAATCTATCGTAAGCTAGCGTCAGAAGCTGAAACTGCTTACGCATTGGCAGGAACTGCCACTGTTCCAACTTTAACATTAAGCGGAATGGCGGAAGGTAACAGCTACTCCGTTCGAGTGACTGCAGTAAATGGGTTAGGAGAGTCTGAGCCTTCAGATGAAGTTAAGCTGACTACGAAGTCCGCTCAATATCGTTATGATTTTGGACCTGTTGGCTCACCCCTTGCCGCAGGTTATACGGAAGTGAACCGTAATGTACTTTATACAACAGAACGTGGCTATGGCTTGTCTTCAAGTGAAGGTATGAGTGATCGAGATCGCGGTAGTGCGACTGATGCTCTTCGTAGAGATTTCGTGATCTATTTTGGAGGCTCGTATGAATTTAAAGTTGATTTACCGAATGGTTATTATTCCGTTAAGACCTATACCGGAGATTGGATTGGTTCTACCAAGACGAACGTAGCAATTGAAGGCAAAGATTATGGAACAGTCTCTTCAGGTAAGGAAAATATTGCTGAGAAGCTGTATAACCAGATCGCTGTCAAAGACGGTCAGATGAATCTTGTTTTTAGTGGCACAACGGCTCATCTCAATGGACTGGAAATCACACCTCTATTATTAGCCCCAACGAATCTGCAACTGGCTAGTCTGGACTTAAACAATGAGCCTATCACAGCTAATCTATCTTGGGATGGTATGGATGGTGCGTTGAAATACCGAGTGTATCGTCAGGCAACGGTTGCGAATAGTGCAGAGCTGCTGGGCGAGACAACAGAGCCGCTTTACACAGATACCACTGCGGATATCGGTATGGAATACATCTATACGGTAACTTCGGTCGATAGCACAGGACTGGAATCTGTAGGCTCCAATGCCTTAAAGGTGTCTATGATTGATCCATCTGTAGCAAAAGCAGCCGTACCTAGTGGTCTAGCAGTACAATCTACGAACAAAAATGATGTGACCTTTACGTGGAATGAGGTATCGGATGCAAGGATGTTCAACATTTATCGTGCGAAATCCGCGGATGGTGAGTTCATTCTGATCGGCAAATCATTCGAAGCTTCATACACAGACACGACCATTTTAAGTACAATTCCTTACTATTACAAAGTTGCCTCGGTAAATGCAGGCGGTATCTCTGATCTTTCCGCTTCGCTGGAAACCTCAGCGGTGACAACGCTATACCGGAAGATGGAGGCGCTGGATCGTGCGCCTGTAGCGGTTAAGACAGATGCGGGTGTTTATATCAGCTGGAGGATGTTAGGTCTGGACCCGGAATCGATCGGTTTCAATCTGTATCGTGGGGAAGAGAAGCTAAATGAGTCGTTGATTACGCAAAGCACGAACTATCTCGATCCTTCCGGTACAGCTGACGCCAAATATAGAATTACATCAGTAATCAATGGAGTCGAAAAAGCGGCTTCGGAAGAATTCAGCGTATGGCAGAAGCAGTACCTATCTATCCCTTTGCAAAAACCAGCAGATGATTACACCAAAGACGGTCAGCCATATACGTATAGTGCAGGGGATGCAAGTGTAGGGGATGTGGATGGTGATGGGGTCTACGAAATCATCATGTTATGGTCGCCTTCGAACAGCAAAGATAACTCCCAGGCAGGTTACACAGGACTAGTCTATATGGATGCTTATAAGCTAGATGGCACACGTTTATGGCGGATTAATTTAGGGCCTAATATCCGTGCTGGCGCGCATTATTCACCATTCATGGTTTACGATTTGGACAGTGATGGTCGTGCTGAGATTATGCTGAAGACAGCAGATGGTACTGTTGATGGTCAAGGTACCGTGATCGGTGATGCAAGTGCAGACTATCGCAATAGCTCGGGTTATGTGCTCCTCGGCAATGAGTATTTAACAGTGTTCGAAGGGGCAACAGGCCGGGCAGTGGATACGGTTAGTTATGATCCGCCGCGTGGTGATGTGGGCGCTTGGGGCGATGCCTATGGTAATCGGGTGGACCGCTTTTTAGCCGCCGTAGCTTACTTAGATGGTGAACAGCCAAGCGTGATTTTTAGCCGTGGTTATTACACTAGAACCGTGCTTGCAGCTTACAATTATCGTGGTGGCAAGCTCGAAAAAGTATGGCGTTTCGATTCCAACGATGAAGGATATGGAGAGTATGCCGGTCAAGGCAACCATAACCTTTCTGTTGGAGATGTAGACGGTGATGGCAAGGACGAAATAACCTTCGGCGCGATGGCGATCGATGATGATGGATTGCCACTGTATAATACAAAGCTTGGTCATGGAGATGCGATCCATTTCGGAGATCTTGATCCTACCAGACCGGGGTTGGAGGTCTTTGATGTACATGAGCATACCGATTCCAAGTATGGTATTGAAATGCGTGATGCAGCTACAGGGGAAACCATATGGGGTGTGTTCACAGGAATTGATACTGGACGCGGAATGTCAGCAGATATTGACCCGCGTTATGCTGGGGAAGAGGTATGGGCTGCAACGATCACCAATGAAGTGCAGATCCCTGTTACAGGCGTATACAGTGCACAGGGAGAGCTAATCACGAATAAGCTGCCTTCCTCAACGAATTTCGGCATTTGGTGGGATGGCGATCTTTTGCGGGAATTGCTGGATTCTAATCGAGTGGATAAGTGGGATTACACCAACCAGACAACAGCTAATTTGTTGACGGCAACTGGGGCCTCTTCTAATAATGGCACCAAGGCGAATCCAAGCTTGCAGGCGGATCTGTTCGGGGATTGGCGTGAAGAAGTGATCTGGCGAGCAACGGACAGTTCTGAATTACGAATCTATACAACAACGGATATGACAGATTATCGTATCCGCACATTGATGCATGATCCGATCTACCGACTGGGAGTATCTTGGCAGAACGTGGGTTATAATCAACCTCCGCATCCTGGATTTTTTCTTGGCGAAGGCATGGAACAACCAGCGGCGCCAAAAATTCAATATGTAGGCTCGCCTGTAGAAACAGAGGACACTACACCACCTGCAATAACGGGTTTACCTTCTACTCAAATGAGTGAATCGGATATCTTGAAGGTACAGGTCGTAGCAGAAGATCCTGAGTCTGGTATTCGTAGTCTGGATATCACCTTTGATGGAAAAGAAGTTGTCTATGGAGATGAGATTCCACTCAAAGGACTTACGGGATCACATACGTTCATCGCAACAGCTGTGAATAACGCTGGACTCTCGACGACAGAACAAGTAATTATAGTCGTAAACGGACCTCAGAAGGCTACAGGAATTCCGGGGCAACCGGTTCTATCCAATAACAATGGGCAGGATACAGGACTCTTGGATGGTGATTACCAAATCACAATGAACGTGTGGTGGGGCAACAATGGTACGATCTACAAGCTATATGAGAACGGTACCTTAATAGACACTCAAACCTTACGTGACGACTCCCCAACCACACAGACCGCAGTGACTAGTATTACTGGAAAAGAAAACGGTACCTACACCTACACGGCTGAGCTAACCAATTCTTTTGGAACAACGGTATCTACTTCTCATGTGGTTAAAGTGAAGGATGCTGCGCCAGGTAAGCCAGTGTTATCTAATGACAACTGGGATGGTGATGGCGAGTATAAAGTGACCATGAATCTATGGTGGGGGATGAACGGCAAAGTGTATCGCTTGTATGAGAATGGAGTGCTGATCGATACACAGACTTTAACAGCAAATACTCCGAATGCCCAAACGGCTTCTACTTCTATCACGAATCGATCTCCGGGTGTTTATGAATACCGGGTAGAACTGATGAATGATCAAGGCGTTAGTGAAAGTACAGTTATGAAAGTCTCGGTAAAATAATTAAGCAATAGTTAAAAAAGCGCCTACGTCGGTAATATCCGGCTAGGCGCTTTTTGAGATTATCTAAGATTTAAAGGATTCTGCAAGACTATTTCCACTATCATCGTCATATGAATCTAAACAACGAATGATAGGGAGGATTGTAATCATGGAATTGACGGATATTATCTCTAAGATTGTGGTAGTCATACATGTTATAGCGGCCATAGTGGGAATTGGACCAGCTTTTGTGCTGCCAATACTGACAAGCTCTGCCAAGACAGGCAGCCAGCTTCGTTTTGTATTTGGCATGATGAAGACAATCAACAGATTCCCTAAAACGGGTGGGATTACCCTGATCGTTACAGGCATTTTGTTAATGATCATTGATAAAATGGGCTTGTCGGTGTTGTGGATCAATCTTTCGTTATTATTTTTTATCGTGATAGAAGTCATTATTATTGGATTTGTTGAGCCTCGATTGAAAAAGCTGACCCAGCTCGTGATGGCGAGTGAAGGCGACGAAATCCCTGTAGGCTACAACGCCGCTATGAACAAGATCGCTCCGTTAGAAGCAGCTGTACATGTGCTCACTATCGTCATTATTATATTAATGGTAGTAAAGCCGGTATAAGATCGAAGCGTCTATTCTCAATGATCTCTTCATAATCGCGAATGAGTCCATCAAAAATGCTCTCCCACGAGCGGCCGAGCGCCAGCTGTCGCCCCTCATAACCCATAGCAGCCAGCTTTTGGGGTTGCTCTATACATGCACAAATCTCACGAATAAAAGCATCCGGGGAACGAGGTGGGGCGATTATTCCGGTGCGACCGGGTGTAACCAGATCCTTCACCCCGCCTTCATTTACGGCGAGGACAGGCAGTCCAGAGGCCATGGCTTCAAGGACAACATTACCGAAGGTTTCCGTACTGGAAGGGAAGACGAATAGATCAGCTGTGGCATACAATTGGGCAAGCTCTTCACCGTGTTTGTAGCCCGTAAACGTGACATTTTGCGGCGCCTGCGCCCGCATCTCTGATAATAAGGGACCGTCTCCAACAACTAACCAATGTACCTGAGCTTGCATAGACTCGGGCAATTGCTGCATGGCGAGAGCAAGGGTGTTGATATCTTTTTCAGGGGCGATTCTTCCTACATATAGTAGTAGTAACGGTGCGGTAATTCCGTAACGATCACGGACCTGATGGCTGCGTTTTTTCGGAGTGTAGAGATTACAGTCGATGCCTCTAGACCAAAGCTTCAAACGTTGAAAACCTTGAGCTTGGAGGGAATCGAGTGTTTCATTGGAGGGAGCGAAGGTAGCATCGCAGGACCGATGAAACCACTTCATGTACTTCCAATAAAGAGGAACAATTTTTTTCATCCGATAATATTCAAGATAGCGATCAAAATGGGTATGATAGGAGGCGACATGAGGTAGGCCAAGCTTTCGCGCATAGCGAAGGCCGCATAGACCAATATTGAATGGAGTAGCCAAATGAAGCAGATCGGGTCGAAAAGCTTTTAGCTCTGACTGGATGGAGGACATATTCGGCAGCGCGAGTCTACATTCCGGGTATAAGAAAAAGGGGATACTGGTAATGGGACGTATGGGATCGGCATAACTGTCTTCAGGAGCAGATTTCGGCGAAAATAGCAGATGCTCGATACCTCGCCGGTTCAAATGAGTGGTTAGGCGCTGAAGCGTAAGTGAGACACCATTCGTTTGCGGAAGAAATGTGTCTGTAAATAAAGCAAGACGCATAGAACCCCTCCCAGGTACTCTTGATGTCTTGATCATAACAGCCCATTATTTCATGGAGGTCAAACGGATGTTAAACAGAATATAAAAATCCACTGCACACGGTAATGAGGTGTACAGTGGATTTTTTTGTATGTGATCTTATATTTACGCTTCTTCATATATCTGCTGTAAAAAAGCGATGCTTTCTCTTAGATGCGATTCAGGAGTACTCTCTAAAATGCCCTGAATATGCGGACGCTCGTATTTCATATAACGGAGAATCGGCTCAAACTCAAGCCAGCCCTGACCTACAGGAACAATTTTGATCGCTCCATCTTGCACGATAAAGTCTTTTAAATGAATGATGGCAATTCGATTTCCTAAGAGCTTCAAAGCTTCCATAATAATTGCTTCCTGATGCAAGTAATTTGTAGGTGACATTAGATTTGCGCAATCCAATATGATCTGAAGATTATTAGAAGGGATCTCATCCAGCAGTCGGCGAGTTAAGGATGCGGTGTACAGCGGATGATGGAGTCCTGCTTCGATTCCTACCGTCACACCAAAACGTTCGGCCTCTGCGACCATTAGCTTTACCGAAGTAACGACCTGTTGAAAAGCTTCTTCTGTAAAATTATCTGTGGTATACCCAAGTCCCATACTTCCGGTTTCCGTACCTACTAGACTGGCGCCGAAATCTCTGGCCAAGCGAAGATGCGTATTGAACTCGGCTAACGCTTGTGCCCGTTTGTATGGATTGGTGTCTACAATATTAACGTAACAGCCAAGCACCGCAATCTGAATACCAGCCTGTCTAAAGACATTTCCGTAATAACTAGCTGTTCCAGGGCTTATAGCAGTCAGACTCGGAGTGCTGTCAGGAAAAGATTTCTTAAGTGCAAACTGAATATGAGCGAAATTATAGAACTGAAGCTTCTCAATTAAATCCTTCAATGGTACTTGTGTGAAATCATGTGCTCGAACACCTAGGTGCAGGGGAATACTCATATGATCGATCGCTCCCATTAGTATTGTTGTTTGTGTGGTGCTAATTTATCCCAGTCAAAGGTAACCCCAGTGCCTGTTACTTCAGGCGCAATTGCCATGCCATTGTCCTTGTTAATCACTAGCGGGCGAGTGGTGTATTGATCGATAGGGAAACTATGCATTTCCAGATAACCTGCGTTGGGCATAGCGGCTAACAAACTAACATGTAATTCCTGCATTCCATGCGTGGAGACGGAAAGGTTATAGGCTTGTGTTAAGTGAGCCACCTTTAACCAGCCCGTAATCCCGCCTATATTGGAAGCATCCGGTTGAGGAAAATCCACATGGCCATATTGCAGCATGTGATGGAATTCAGTTAAGGTCCGAAGGTTTTCTCCGCCTGCAACAGCAATGCCTGATTCTTCTGCAATACGTGCATAGCCGGCGTAATCTTCTGGAATCGTTGGTTCTTCTAAGAAAAGAATATCGTATTTCAAAAACTCTCGTGCGGCTTTAATCGCTTTTTCTACACTCCAGCTCATATTCGCATCGACCATAAAGGCCACATCTGGACCGATTAATTGGCGCACCGCTGCCACTCGTTCCACATCTTCAGCTAATGTTTTTTGTCCTAGTTTAATTTTGACAGCCTGGAGGCCCATATCTAGGTATTTTTGATTGTTGAGGAGGAGCTTTTCTAATGGGAAATTCAAATCAATCGCTCCGCCATAACATTTGACTTCATTGCTTGCGCCACCCAGAAGTTTGTAAAGCGGTTCACCTGCTTTCTTCGCACGTAAATCCCATAAAGCGATGTCACATGCTGCAATGGCGAAGCTAGCCAGACCCCCGCGAGCAACATAATGTATTCCCCAGTTCATCTGCTCCCAGATATTTTCCACACAGCTAGCATCCTTACCGATTAAAATCTGAGTTAATTCATTCGCAATTAGTGAGCAGATCGCTTTGCCGCCAAATCCGCCAGTATAGGTATAACCTACCCCTTCACGACCGTCATCGGTTTTAATTTTGACAATGGGAACTTCAAAGTGAGTGTGCAGTCCGTGTTTAGCGTCCTCCATGATTTCCGGCAAAGGGATACGATAGTACTCTGTAATAACTTCTTTAATTAGAGACATCTGTGATCACTCCTTGTAGTAGTTGTTGTAAGTCTGTTAATGGTAAGGCAGTAGATTGTTCAATAGCCTGAACCACAAGTCTGGCGATGTGCTGAGCACCTTGATCAGAGAAATGAGTATCATCCATAACTCCATTTGGGTAATTCGGATGTGCTTTTTCAGGCAAATGCATGAATAACTTTTTGGATTCTTCAACACCTAACGAACGATAGAGCACTTGCGAAGCTGCGGAAATATCAAGCAGCGGTGTGTGCGTTTCTTCAGCTACCTGCTTCATAGCCTCGGGATAAGCGCCTACAGCAAGCGGGTCAAGCTCTCCATCGGAGTTGAAGCGGCGGCGACTTACAGAGGTTAGTAGAACCGGAGTCCCGCCTAACTGCCGAGCAGCTTCAATATATTGAATTAGGTTGCGGCGATATTCAGTGTCGGGATCAGTGTAACGCAAAGGATCTTCTTTTTTCTCATCGTTATGTCCAAATTGAATGAAGAGGTAGTCACCGGCCTTGAAGTCTTTAAGGATGTCCTCCAAATGGCCGTCAGTTATAAAGGATTTGGTACTGCGACCATTAATGGCGCGATTCTCGATTCGAACAGAAATCCCAAAATAACCTTGCAGGTATTCTCCCCAGCCTGTCATAGGTTTTTCTCCAGCGCCTTTGATAGCCGCAGTGGAATCTCCCGCGATAAATAATGTGGGTGTCATAGGATCTTCTCCTTGAATGTAGTGGTGTTTACTTAGCCAATTCTCAGAAAGGGAAAGCCATTGCTGGCAATGAGGATGTTCTTTAGCAAGCCCTAAACCATGCCGTCCTTATTCTCCACAAGAACGCTGGCATCATTTGCTGTAGTCCATATAAAAGTTGGAGGTGTTAGAGAAGTCATCTGTGATTCTGAGGAGTAGGCGTGAAGCTCAGCTTGTGTTGGGCGGTCTCCCAGGCGTTGCAAGGGGAAAAAGGGTGAGTAGTGAGGTTTCCAGAGAGAGCTCGATTTGTTCTGCATGATTGGAATGTACACGGAAGCTCAACATTATGTTCCAATTCCTCCTTAAAAGGTTATATGCACACGTTAACATATTTTAGAAAAAAGAGAGACTCTTTTTTTGAAAATATAAGAAAGTATAAGTTTCACACGATACTTTATGTCTTATATTTCTCGCTTAAACGCTTGCCGTCCATATTAGGACGCCGAAGGCGTTTATGCTTGTTCCACCTGAACAATAGTTCTCTCTTTTTACATTGATTCGTCAAAGGTGGACTTAAGTTTTGTGCCAGCGTTGTGATCCCGGTATTGTCCGGGTGTCATGCCCTCCTGCTTACGGAAAGAGCGAATGAAGTTCTGAGAGTTGTTATATCTTAATTTGGCTGCAATATCTTTAATGGGCATATCAGTTTCCTTCAGCCATTTTTTCGCCATTTTAAATCGGTACATCGTTAAATATTCGCTGAAATAGTACTGGGTCTCCTTACGGAAGACGCTGCTGATATAGTTGGCATTATAATGCAGACGTGAAGCACATTCTTCTAAAGTAAGATCTGTATCGTAATCATGTTGTATTAAATCGATGATCTTCTCTGAGATGTTGTGGTATTGAGCATTTTGTCTGCTGTTAAAAATCTTGATCATCGGATAAATGACCATGCTCCAAAACCAATCTTCAATCTCCGTTACAGTATGGAGGTCATGCAGCTCCTCAAATATGGAACCATTAGCATGATAAATTTGATTTAAGCTAATACCGGATTCCTGCATCATAATGAGTAAATTATTGAGTAAGCGCGTCAACGGGATCTGGTATTCCTGTGGTGAAAGCTCATGAGCAAAGATAGATTTGAAGAGCAAATGAATGAGTTCTTTTGCTTTATCTGTTTCAGCTAATTTGATAGCATCCAGTAAGTCATTTTCTTTATGAGTAGGGTAGTTCAAATTCAGATAGTGCTTGCCAGAGTTAATATTTTCATACTGGATAATGACACCTTTACCAAGTTTGATCCGATGCTTCAATGCTTCGAGTCCCTCTCTGTAAGCAGTGGATAATTTATCGAATGTGTTGAAGGGAAGGCTCAAACCAATGCTCACCTGAAGCTTTAGGTAGTTGTTTATTTCCTGCTGCAGCTTCTCCGTTAATGAATATAATGTCTGGTGAAAAGACTTGGTATCACTGTCTGGACTCCCCAATAAGACGACTACTGCATGATCCATAATTACTGGTGCCAGTCGTTGTTCAGGGCAGACTAACTCTTCGATTATATTGTGGGCAGCGAATAATAAGAGATTAAGATCTTTTTTCTCATAGCTGGAATCATCGGCAAAATCAATCGACAACGTAATCACAGCCATCGTCTTCCATTCTTCGAGCTGCTTATGGTAGCCGAATTGTTCCAGCTCTTCATGCAGATCGCGCTTCTTAACGTTGCCATGGAAAGCATTGATTAGGAAGAAGGTACGCACCTGTTGGATATGCTGACGGACTTCTTTTTCAAGCTGTGATTTGGATTGGAATAAAGAATGAACTTGTTCTCCAATAATCTGAAATTCATTCGTGTGTCTGGATTTAATGTCCGGTTTGCGTTGGCCCATTTGATTGAGTAGTCTTTCAATGGGAGTGTACATCCGTCTTGAACCGATCCATGCCAAGAGAATAGACAATAGAAGCATAAAGCTACACACGAATATCGTAAACAGGCTAATTTTTTTGGATTCTTTCGTTAAACTTTCCATGGATGTGACCGAAAGATAGACCCAGCCATTCATCTGAGAGCGCATGTAAGTGACGGAGTAATCCTTCTTGTGGATCCTGGTCTTAAACTGACCTGAAAGTTTAGATGGATTAGTAATGAAAGAATCTTCTGTAAATCCGCCTTCTTTCATTGGTTTCCCGATCAAGTTGCGGTCCGGATGGAGCAGGAATCGACCTGTCTTATCCAGAACGATAATATCATCGAGTGGCTGTACATCCGAGTTAATGAAATCCTGAAGACTGCAGACAGGAATATTAGCTAAGGCAAGCCCATATTTTTGCAGCTTATTGGTTGGGAGTTTCTTGATAAGACTAATGCTGTAGTTACAGCCTGTGACGTTAATGCTTTCCTCACTGTAAAATATGGAGGACGGGTTCAGGATCCACGAGGTATCTTCGGCAATATTCATCAGGTTGGTGAGCTGTGCATGGTCCTTGTACTCATTTAAGCGATAAACACCAGAATTTTTGATCATCCAATTTTGCTGCTGATTTAATAAGATGACATCTTCCAGCTTCGTATCGAAGGACTGCATATTGCGAATTTCGTTTCTTAAATCATTGTATAAAATGAAATCGGTTTCATTTAAAGGGTTGTTTAGTGCTTTTTTTAATACACTAGAATTGATCACTTGGTTTAATGTTTGATTGACAGTTGTTAACTTATGTTCTACATTTGAGGTGATTTGTAAGATTAATTCCATTTTGCTGTTGTTAACGTTTTTTTGAATTTCTTTTGAAGATGTGAAATATGAAAAAGAACCGATGAACAACACAGGCAGCGTGCTAATTACAAAGGCAAACATCGTTAGCTTACTTAGAAAGCTTAATGGTCTCACGGGACTCAGCACCTTTACTTATGTAGAAGTAGACACTTGATCTAAGTGTATGTAACTTGGTATGAAATAACAATAATCATCTCGTTCTGTGATAATCATTAGCTCTAATTATGCTTATAAATTGTAAAATTTTCAAGATATAGAGTGATAATCCTTACAATACCTAGGAGGCCACAGAAATGTCTAAAGTATCTATGGGTAAAAGGGCAACGCTGTATTTCTGCTTATTTACCATGCTCGTCTTCTCTTTTTTAAGCGCTTGCAACGATAAGGAATCTGCCGAAGCCGGCCCAGTAGTATCTCCCCCGAGCATCTCAATTTTGGCACCCCTTCATTTTCCACAACAGCCTTCGAAAGAGATTATGGCAGAGATCGAAAGACTGACAGGTGTGAAGCTCGATATAAGGTGGGTTCCAGAGGGGGTCTACACGGATAAGATGAACACGGCGCTTACGACCAATTCCCTCGGAAAGGTCACATTTGTAAAATTCTCAGACTACAATCTAGTGAAAAATGCTATTCGTTCGGATGCCTTTTGGGAGATCGGCCCCTATCTTCAGGAGTTCTCCAATCTTAAACAACTGAACCCCGCTATTCTTAAGCAGACTTCTGTAGATAGTAAGATCTATGGCCTATATACGGAACGCCCCTCTTCCAGACAGGGGGTCATTATTCGTAAGGATTGGCTCGACAATCTCCATTTAAATAATCCACAAACACTGGATGAACTGTATGAGGTTATGAGGCAATTTACATACAACGATCCAGATCAGAATGGCAAACAGGATACCTTCGGATTAGTCGATCGAAATGATCTTGTGTATGGGGTATTCAAGACATTAAGTTCGTATTTTGGCACCCCGAATAATTGGAAACTAGAGAATCATCAATTCGTTCCTGAATTTGTGACCGCTGAGTATATGAACACCATGAATTTCATGAAGAAATTATATGATGAGAAAATTATTAATCAGGATTTCGCCTTAACGAGCAAAGAAGTACAACGCGATAAGTTCATTAATGGTATTGCTGGTGTATTTATTGGCAGTATGACAGATGTAAAGCGGCTGTCTATTGAAGCTCAGAATTTGAATCCAAAGGCAGAACTTACGTTAATCAATCGGATCGAAGGGCCTGAAGGATATAAGGTGTGGTCGATACCCAATTATAATGGACTCTATCTCTTCTCCAAAAAAGCCATTGCTACGGAGGATGAACTCCGCGAGGTACTCGAATTCTTTGATCGAACCATGGATAAAGATGTAGCGAATATAATGATGTATGGGTTTGAAGGGCGCCATTATAAGCTTGAGGGAGGAAAAATCATTCTTCCCGAGGAAACCTCAGAACTGCGGGTGCAAGAAGTAAATCCGTTATATTCTTTGATGATTGCAGATATTAGTAATAAGAACATTATGGAGGTGGCTCAGAAGGAGCAATTGACCTCACTTGCGGATCTGCTAAGTAAAGATAATGAATCTTTTCTGGTCGACGATCCGACCGTGTCTTTAAGCTCATCCACCTATGATGAGAAAAATGTGGAATTGTCTACAATCATTGTGGACGCTACGTACAATTACATATTAGGCAATATAACCGCTGAGGGATTCCAGAAGGAAGTTGAGAAATGGAGAGCTAGCGGAGGAGATCTGATTATTAAAGAATATGGTGAGGCTGAGCTTGGGATAGAAAAGTAAATAGGTTAGATAATCTTTGATCCACTGCGGCTGATGCGGTGGATTTTTTTGTGTTATCACCATAATCATTTGATCAGATCCCTTTAAGAACGGGGCTTTATGGGGAAATGATTGTTTTCGTAACCTTGCCGACGATGTAACGTGGAACTCGTAACCAATACAAATTATGGAGGTCAAAATGGTATGAAGAAGAAATCCTTCACCATGTTGTTGACGGCACTGTTAGCGTTCAGCACATTGTTAGCTGGATGTGGTGGTAACAACAACAATCAAGCAAGTTCTGAAACTGCAAGTGGTGAGAGCACTGCTAAGCCGGTTGAGACAGAAGTACCTAAAGAAGAAGTGAAAGCAGGACCGACAGAAATTAAGATTATGCTTCCATTAAATATTCCAGAGACCCCGCCTGATACGATTAAGCTTGAACTTGAAAAATTGACCAACACGAAGCTGACCTATCAATTTTTCCCGGCTGATACTTATGAAGAAAAACTTAATTCATCTTTTGCAACCGGCTCACTGCCGCAAGTGACGTACTTGAAGAATCAGACAACCTTCATTCAGATGAAAGAAGCGATAAAAGACGGACAATTCTGGGAAATAGGTCCGCTATTAAGCGAGTTTCCTAATTTGAGTAAATTGAAACCAGAAATTCTGAATAACACGAAAGTGGACGGCAAGCTGTACACCTTATATATCGGCCGCCCTCTAGCACGTCAAGGTATCATTTACAGAAAAGACTGGGCTGATAAATTAGGACTTGCTGCACCAGCAAATGTAGATGAATTATTCGAAATGGCTAAGGCCTTCACGGAACAAGATCCAGACGGTAATGGACAGAAAGATACTACAGGTATTATTGACCGTAATGAGTTGACCTATGGAGCTTTCAAAACTGTCTCTTCTTGGTTCGGAACACCGAACACCTGGGGAGAGAAGGATGGAAAATTAGCGCCTGAATTTACATTCGATGAATATTTCGACACGATGGACTTCTTCAAAAAAGCTCGTGATGGCGGATACATTAATCAAGATTTCGCTGCTACCAGTAAAACAGATGCTGTAAATATGTTTAAGGCTGGAAAGGGTGGACTCTATATTGGGGGCTCCATGCAAGATATTGATTCCCTCAATAAAGATACTATTAAGAATAACCCTGATGCTGTTTTGGATGCGCATAGTATGGTTGCAAGTCCAGATGGAAAGTATGCTCAATGGATGATTCCAGGCTATAACAATGTTGTCTTGTTCCCAAAATCTGCTGTAAAAGATGAGGCAGAACTCAAGAAGATTCTTGCTTTCTTTGATCAAATGATGACCCCAGAAGTAGCTAATTTGATGTATTGGGGAATCGAGGGTACTCACTATACCGTTGAAGACGGTAAAGCGAAAGCTACAGATGACAAAGAATTGATTGAACGTGAAGTAAAAGGATATAAGGACAGCGTTATCGGCGAAGCTGAAACCAATGGAATGTACGAGAACTATAACACGCTGCCAGGAAGAATTCATGCGGATCAATTGGTTCTTGAGAATGTCAAGGTGGGTGTACCAGATCCAACAGCTGCGATGGATTCGGCTACGTACACAGAAAAAGGTGTTGAGCTTCAACAGATTATTACCGATGCAACTTATAAATATATCTATGGACAGATCGACAAAGCAGGGTTCGAAAAAGAAGTTGAGAACTGGAAGAACCGTGGCGGAGCTAAGATTATTGATGAGTACAACGCATTGTATAAGAAATAAAACCTAGCTGAAAAGGTTGTTGATTTTGTTTCAACAACCTTTTCTCTTCATAGTCACATGGAGAAATAAAGAGTTTGAATAAAGAAGGAGAAAGGAAGAGAATCATGCAGGAACTCACCGCACAGCCCAGTCCAGCTCCACAAATAAAGCGTGAGACTTACAAGAGCAGCAGTGAACTTAAAAAGCGTCTGTGGAGAAATAAATGGCTCTACGTCATGCTAACACCGGGAGTGCTATATTTTATTATTTTTAAATATTTTCCTATGTACGGACTAATTATCGCCTTTCAAGATTACAAACCTTATCAAGGAATAACAGGCAGTAACTGGGTAGGAATGAAGCATTTCAGCAGGTTGTTCACAGAGCCGGATTTCTTAAATATTTTAGTGAATACACTTGTGCTTTTCGGATTAAACATTCTTATCTATTTTCCAATGCCGATTATTCTTGCCCTGATGTTGAATGAACTTCAAGGCAGCTTTTTCAAAAGAACCTTTCAGACGATCTTCTATTTGCCCCATTTTCTGTCGTTGGTTATCATCGTCTCCATTTCTTTTGTGATGGTTACGATGGATGGAGGAATTATCAACGAGCTACTTTCCTATTTCGGATTTGAAAAAATTAATTTCCTGCTGAATCCTGGATGGTTCAGGCCCATGTATATTATTCAGGTGATTTGGAGAGAAGCAGGCTGGGGAACGATTATTTATTTAGCTTCCATAGCTGCCATTGATCCAGGACTTTACGAAGCATCACGTATGGATGGAGCTGGACGACTCAGACAAGTCTGGCATATTACACTTCCAGCGATTAGAGGCGTAATTATCACATTATTTATTTTGAAAATTGGTTCCGTTCTGGATCTTGGATTTGAACATGTGTTTCTGCTGCTTAACTCCATGAATCGAGAAGTTGCGGAAATTATCGATACGTATGTATATACTGCTGGTCTGAGACAGGGGCAGTTTAGTTACAGTACAGCCATTGGATTCTTCAAATCAATTGTCGGCTTGATCATGGTTATGTTGGTGAATAAAGCATCTAAGAAAATGGGAGAAGAAGGCGTTTATTGATATGTTGTGGGAGGAATAGAAATGGTAGAAGATAAAACAATCAGTGGCAGAATTTTTTCTGCTATAAACTTTACGCTGCTTGCGATCATTGCTTTAATAACTGTGCTCCCCCTTGTTCACGTTGTAGCAGGCTCTTTCACAACGAGTGCAGAACTGGCTTCTAGTAAGTTTGTACTGATCCCAAAGGTATGGAGTCTGGAAGCATACAAGTTCATCTTTTCAACGAATACAATATTTAAAGCCATGGGTGTTTCCATTGGTGTTACGGCAGTCGGTACTTTCCTCAGCTTGTTTATAACTTCTTTGATGGCCTACGCTCTTACCAGAAGAGATCTGGACGGACGTAAAGTGGTTAACTTTATGGTTGTGTTCACGATGCTCTTTCATGGTGGAATGATCCCAACCTTCCTCGTGGTAAAGGAATTGGGACTAATAGACAGTTATGCAGCGCTTATTCTTCCTTCAGCAATTAGTGCGTTTAACATGATCATTTTGAGAAATTTTTTCCAAAATATACCTGAAGGTCTGGAGGAGTCGGCCAAAATTGATGGTTGCAACGACTTCGGAATATTATTTCGAATTGTATTGCCATTATCCTTACCTGCGTTAGCGACTATCGGATTGTTCTATGCGGTTACGTATTGGAATACTTACATGAATGCGATTCTGTATTTGGATGATAGTTCGAAGTGGCCAATACAGGTTCTGCTCAGACAAATTGTTGTCCTTGCCAGCGGTATGGATCACAGCTCTACACTGGATACAACTGTTCCACCGCCAGACCAAACAATTAAAATGGCTGTTATCGTTGTTGCTACTTTACCAATAGTTTGTGTATATCCATTCATACAGAAGCATTTTGCCAAAGGTGCCATGTTAGGTTCTATGAAGGGCTAATAAGAGGAAGAGAGAGATTATTCTTTGGAAGGAGCTTGGAGATGACTGGCAGGATACCAACAACACCAATGGATTGGGCAAAAAAGGCATGCGATTCTTTAATGGATACTTACAGAGCGGGAGAGCTTCCTCCAGCACATCGTTGGCATTACCATCAAGGTGTATTTCTGTGTGGTATGGAGCTTTTGTGGAATGCATATCAAGAAGACCGCTATATTAACTATATTCAGGAATACGTGGATGATTTGGTAGATGAATATGGTAACTTTTATTTCGCCCGCGATGAGCTGGATGCTGTTCAAGCTGGACAACTGCTGTTTAATCTTCATAAACGGACAGGTAAACTCAAGTATCGCATTGCTGCGGAGAAGCTGAGGAATTTATTGCTTACGTTAAACAAAACCTCTGAAGGTGGGTATTGGCATAAGGATAAATATGCTAACCAAATGTGGTTAGATGGGCTTTATATGGCAGGCGTATTCTCGTTAAAATATGCTAATGTCTATGGCGATCCTAGCTTACGTGATACAGTTCTCCATCAAGAGATGTTAATGCGTAAGTATATGAAAGATGAGACAACCGGGTTATTGTATCATGCTTGGGACGAGAGTCGCCGGATGCCATGGTCAAACCCGGAGACAGGGTGCTCACCGGAATTTTGGAGCAGATCGCTGGGCTGGTATGGTCTCGCATTGTCGCAATTTCTTGATCTGTTGGCCGTCCAAGACCCAGCCCGAGCTGAATTATCTTCTACTTTACGTGATTTTGTTGATGCCCTTATTCGTTATCAAGATCCGGTAAGTGGACTTTGGTATCAGGTCGTAGATAAGGGGCATGAGGCGGATAATTGGCTGGAGACCTCAGGTTCATGTTTATTCGTCTACACGATTGCCAAAGCAGTGAAGCATGGCATTGTAAGCGATGTGGAAGTCGCTACAGCCGCGGCTAGAAAAGGGTATGAAGGGTTAATCCAAATCATTCAGTGGGATGAGCAGGATAGGTTGATTTTGCCGGACATTTGTATCGGTACTTCGGCTGGGGATTACGAGAGTTACGTCACTAGACCTAAAGTTAAAAATGATTTACATGGCGTAGGCGCGTTGGTGATGGCTTGTGTTGAGATGGAGAGCTTAATCCAAGGGTGATTCGATTGAATTCTTACTAGACAATGACTTGATTCTCTGGGACTGAGAATCAAGTCCTATTATTTTGTGGGAAAGATATTCTTAAATTTAATGATAATCAGGGGGTTGGGATGAAGAGATCACATTGGGCAATCCGCACAGCAGACTCAATCATGGCGAGGACACCAAAGCTTTATGAAGATAAAGGCTACAACGGAAGCTGGACGTATGACTATGGTGTCGTATTGAATGGATTTGAATGGCTTTGGAAGCATACCGGTGATGCGAAGTATCTGCAATTCATTCAATATCAGATGGATAACTTTATTCAGGAGGATGGCAGCGTTAAGGGTTATCGCCTAGATGAATACAATATCGATCACATTAACAACGGGAAATTATTATTTACGCTATATAAAGAAACCAAGCAGGAAAAATACAAACAAGCGGCTACCTTATTTAGAAAGCAGCTAGAGACACATCCGCGAACCTCGGAAGGTGCTTTTTGGCATAAAAATATTTATCCCTATCAAATCTGGTTAGATGGTCTTTATATGGGCGCGCCTTTCTATTTAGCCTACTTGCTAGCTTTTGAAGAAGGGCAGGGGCTTGAAGATGTTACGAAACAATTTATCTTGTGTGAGAAGCATACGAAGGATTCGGAAACAGGTCTGTTATATCATGCATGGGATGAACAGCGTCTTCAACCTTGGTGTGACCGCGAGACAGGATGCTCTCCAAACTTTTGGGCGCGTTCACTTGGCTGGTATCTTATGGCTTTAGTAGATGTTCTAGAGCTATTGCCGAGTGAGCATTCCGATTATCCAGAGCTGGTGCGTATTCTAAACGATACTTTATCAGCTGTGAAGAAATATCAGGATCCTGAATCTGGCGTCTGGTATCAAGTAGTGAATCTGGGGCAACGCAAAGGGAATTACTTAGAGGCTTCCGCTTCTAGCATGATTGTGTATGCTATGGCAAAAGGTATTCGATTAGGCGTATTAGAGGCTAGTTGGTACGAACCGTTAGATCTCGCCTTCCAAGGACTTCTCTCAGAGTTTGTTCTGGAGACCAAAGAAGGATGGGTCAATCTAAATAAGAATTGCCAAGTAGCAGGGTTAGGTGGAGCAGATCAACGCGACGGCACGTTCGCTTATTACATTAGTGAGCCTATTGTCACTAACGACCAAAAGGGTGTCGGTGCTTTCTTGCAAGCCTGTGTGGAGTACGAACAATTAAGAGGCTGGATCTGATATAGAATAGGAGTGCTATAAAATGTCCGTATATAATATTGAGGATTTTGGGGCGCTTAAGAATAGCGGGATGTTAGCGACAGAGGCGATTGCGCATGCGATTGAAGCGGCAAGTGAGGCTGGTGGAGGAACCGTTTATGTGCCAGCAGGTACTTTCTATACGGGTGCGATTGTTATGAAAAGCAATATTGAATTAAATTTAAATCCAGGAGCGATCCTTTCATTCAGTACGAATCCGGTGAATTATCCTGCGGTGGAATGCAGATGGGAAGGGGTGAAGCAGCAGGTTCATACGCCTTGTATTCATGGCAAAGGTTTAGTCAATATATCGATTACCGGAAGCGGAACTATTAATGGTAATGGCAAAGCATGGTGGGATGTATTTCGGAATCGTCGGGAAGAGCTCATGTACCCCCGTCCGACTTTGATTGGATTTGATAGCTGTCAGCGGATAACAATTAAGGATGTCTCGCTAGTGAATTCTCCAAGCTGGACCGTTAATCCTGTGGGCTGCTACAATGTGACGATT
Source organism: Paenibacillus sp. NPDC058367 (assembly GCF_042723305.1). Taxonomy (NCBI): domain Bacteria; kingdom Bacillati; phylum Bacillota; class Bacilli; order Caryophanales; family Paenibacillaceae; genus Paenibacillus; species Paenibacillus sp. NPDC058367. Next base: position 1,086,220 of record NZ_JBHXIZ010000001.1, on the reverse strand, counting down.
GATAATCTGTCCATTAATAACCCGGCTGATTCTCCGAATACAGATGGTATTAATCCAGAATCTTGTACGAATGTTCGGATTAGTAACTGTAATATTGATGTAGGTGATGACTGTATTGCTATCAAAGCGGGAACTGAAGATACGAAAGAGCGCATTCCATGCGAGAATATTACGATCACCAATTGTACCATGGTTCATGGGCATGGGGGTGTTGTACTCGGAAGTGAAATGAGCGGAGATATTCGTAATGTAACCATTAGTAACTGTGTCTTTAAACAAACCGATCGTGGCATACGCATGAAATCAAGACGTGGACGCGGAGGGACGATTGAAGATATTCGGATCAGTAATATTGTAATGGAAGAAGTCATTTGTCCGTTCGCACTAAATCTATACTATTTCTGTGGACCTCGCGGGAAAGAGAAGTATGTGTGGGACAAAAACCCTTATCCGATTACAGATGAAACGCCATGCTTTAGACGAATTCATTTCGCCAATATTACCGCACGTAATGTACATGCATCTGCGGGATTCTTATATGGACTTGCAGAGCAGTATGTATCGGAGATTACTTTTACAAATATTGATATCTCCATGGCACACAATGCAGTTCCCGGGCATCCGGATATGATGACAGGGATCGAGAACATGAACAATCGCGGATTTTTTCTGGGCAATGCAAGGGATGTGCAATTCCATCAGGTGAGCATCGAGAATCATGAAGGGCCTGCTTTTTATATTGAAAATGGTGAAGCGATAGAGATCATGAATTGTCATTCGAAGAACACGAGCAAGCCAGAAAAACTAGTAGAACAAGTTACAGTTTCGCCTACAGAACAGAATGTGTGTCGGTAAGGGAGGGAACCATGGAGCCTGATAAACTGAAGGAACTGTTGGGCGATCTTCCGTTGGATAAGCCGATTGCCGTAACTGTGATGAACCAAGAGGAGTGGGACGGATATATTCTGGAATCTCTTTTACTGGATCTTAATGGAATTGAACAGGTACCGGCTTATGTGGCAATCCCTTTACATAAAGAAGGGCCGTTTCCGCTGGTTGTCTTTAATCATTCTCATGGAGGGAATTACGCGAATGGACGCAATGAGTTTATTCGGAGTAGTCCCTATTTGCAACAGCCCTCTTTTGCTAAAGCGCTAACGGAGTTGGGATATGCGGCTTGCTGTATCGACATGTGGGGATTTAATGAGCGGGGTGGCAGAACTGAGAGTGAGTTAGTGAAGGAAATGCTGTGGCAGGGGCAGGTCATGTGGGGCATGATGCTATATGACAATATTCGTATGATAGATTATATGGGCCAACGTGAGGATATTGATACGTCACGAATCGCAACAATCGGCATGTCCATGGGTGGTTTGATGGCCTGGTGGCTGGCTGCATTAGACGAACGGGTCGGGGTGATTGTCGATATTTGTGGTCAAGTAGATGCGCATACCTTAATTGCGGTAAGAGGACTAGATCATCATGGTTACTATTCTTATGTGCCCGGGTTGTTGAAGCATTACACAACGCTCGATATTCAAAAGCGGATCGTTCCCCGCCCGCGAATGAGCCTGGTAGGCAGAAATGATCGGCTATGTCCCACTGAAGGAGTAGCACTCTTGGATAGAGGGCTGTCCGAAGCTTATCAAACGGCAGGGAAATCAGAACATTGGCAACCTGTCATTTCTAGTGGTGGGCATATGGAGACCTTGGAAATGCGGACTTTATGGCAGCAATTTTTGGCGAAGCATCTCTAAAATCCATAGAAGGGAACTGAACCAACGATGCTAGTAGTAGGCAAAGAATCCTTTTGTGACTATCACACGATTCAAGAGGCGATAGATTCGCTAGAGTGCGAGCCATCGGGCCAAGCAGATACGCTTTATATTTTGTCAGCCATCTATAATGAGACAGTAAGGATTTATCGTTCTTATCTAACGATTATAGGGATTGGCCTCGTGGAAATAACCATGAATCATTATGCCAAAGAGCGTGATGAAGCGGGTGAAGAAATCAATACGTTTGCTACACCAACGTTATTTCTGGGAGGTACAGACCTGGTCTTAGAGAACCTGGTGATTTCCAATAGTGCTGGGCAGGGAGAACCTATTGGTCAGGCGGTAGCCGTTTATGCGCATTGTGACCAAACCGTGTTCAGACATTGTACCTTTAAAGGGCATCAAGACACGTTGTTCACAGGGCCTTTGCCACCTGCTCCACGAGAGCGAGGGGCATTCGGAGGCGTTCCGCTGAGAGAACATCATGCCCAGTATCGTCAGTTGTATCAGCATTGCTATATAGAAGGAACAATCGATTTTATTTTTGGCGGTGCAACGGCTTATTTCGATCAATGTGAAATCCGTAGTTTACGTCATTATGAAAACAATACAGGGTATATAACAGCTGCCTCCACACCCGAGGGACAGCTACATGGTTATATTTTCAAGAATTGCTTCTTAACAGCCGACTCTGATATTGCTCCAGTGTTTTTAGGACGTCCTTGGCGTGAGTACGCTAAGACTGTATTTGTGGGTTGTCAGATGGGTTCGCATATTCATCCTTTGGGCTGGGACAACTGGAATAACTCAGCGAATGAGCAAACTGTAAGATATCAGGAATTTGGCGTGAAGGATACTGCTAATGTGCGAAAGCAACGTGTTCCCTGGGCGGATTGCTATGAGGATGGGGGAGAAGCGCTGGATAAAGAGTTTGTTTTTGCTGGGACGGACTTTTGGAAGTAATACTGTAATTGATTAGTTTATAAAAGAGAGGCAGTCATGGACGAGTGAGATAAAGTCCTAGGCTGCCTTTTTTAAATGAATGAGCTCTTTATCATTTATTCTTTTGTTTTCTTTCAATATATATCCAAAAGTAATAGATCAACCAAAATACCATAGGAACTATTAAAACATAAGGTCTCTGGATTGCTGGAAGAATGTAAAATAAAAATAGCCCAATTAATATCGTTGGTAGCAATAGAATAAAATACTTTTTCCAATGCATTTCTTCCCCACCTTTTGTTTAATACTATAAAAATATTTTGCTAGCTTTGAGTGTTAATGCCCTTGTATACCAAGATCACTTAATGGATAATCAGTACAATTATTAAAATGATTATGAATGTTTTTTCAAGTTAAGTCGAAGGCTAGTTTGTAGTGAATATCTTATTGATAAAATGAATGGTCCTGATGCCTATAAATTGATTATCTAATAATATTTCGGCAAATAAAGTTGTAGACTGAGTTAATTGTAGTAACATAAATAGAGGATGGTTAGTTCATTATATGAGCTAATCTCCTCTATATTTTGTTAGATTGATGAATAAAGGAATGCAGGCGATTCGCAAAGCTAATAATTTAGAGCGTTCCTAATAAAAGATGAGGTATATGTGATGCCAAAAAACGATAATATGCTGGCAATCCTATGGATGCTGAATTCGGGCGTTAAAATGACCGCAAAACAAATATCCGAAAAGTTAGAAATAAATATAAGGACAGTCTATCGGTACATTGATGCGCTAGGTGCCAGTGGAGTGCCTATAATATCCGACACTGGTCATAATGGCGGGTATAGCTTGCTGAATAATTTTATCAGAGCACCTCTGCTATTTGATATTGAAGAAAAAAAAGCACTTCTTCATGCTGCTGTTTTTGCAAAAGAAGCCGGATACCCTTTGAGTGAGGCATTAGGTAATGCGACATCCAAATTGAAAATGTATTCGAATCAGGAACAGGAAAGTGTTCTCAGCCGTCATTTAGCCGGATTTGAAGTTATAAACCGTATGGGAGACCCTTCTATTCAGCCAGTATTGGCGGAATTGGAGCAAGCTGTAGCAAACGAATTCTCTGTAGAAATTGATTATCACACACGCCGTGATGATCAACCCAAGACTAGGGTGATAGATCCCTATGGAATGGTTTACTGGAACAATAAATGGTATATTGTTGCATTTTGCCACCTGAGAAATGAGATTCGCAGCTTTCGGGTAGAACGGATTTTACAAATCAAGCGTACTCAAAACATATTTAAGCGTTCCGAAGCTTTTTTGGCTCGGGAATTTTTTTTGCGAAATCTATTACCTGATTTAGTCGGCAAGGACGGGTTAATTGCTTTAATTATCGAAGGTAGCTCAGAGGCATTGGATGACTTATGCCTGCATTGGTTTTTGGGGCATCATCTGAAAGAGCGTACATCAAATCAAGCAATCTTTTTACTTGAGGAAAAATCAATTCATACCTATGTTCCTAATTTTCTCTTATCCTACGGGAAATCCATTCAAGTAATCGAACCACAGAGTTTGAAGGAAAAACTAGTTGGTGTTGTGTCGGAGTTAATGGAATATTATCAACTTTAATAGCTTCACTGACAGTGGATGTCAGTGAAGTCATTTTATAATGATGATAATCATTGATTACCGATGGTTGGTATCACTTGATGAATTATAAAATAAGGAGAACTTGCAAATGAATAATACGGTATATCTTTATGTGTTTGACACAATGGCAGACTGGGAAATAGGCTACTTAACTGCCGAACTGAACTCGGGAAGATATTATAAAAAGGGGCTGGCCCCATCAAAAATAGTTACCGTGGGAATTGATAAGACCCCAGTAACTACAATGGGTGGATTGAAAATACTGCCTGACATCAAATTGGATGAGTGCAGCATTGAAAGATCAGATCTATTGATTTTACCCGGTGGAGATACATGGACAGAAACCATTCACGACCCCCTCTTAAAAATCGCTGAGAGGTGTTTAAGGGAAGGTATATGGGTTGCAGCGATTTGTGGTGCTACAATGGGACTTGCCCAGACAGGATTGCTGAATTCACGTGGGCATACAAGCAATGATCTGGAATACCTTAAAATGATCTGTCCCACTTATACAGGAGAAAAGTATTACAAAATGGAGTCTGCTGTAACTGATGGAAAACTGATCACAGCATCTGGAATAGCTCCGTTGGAATTTTCTGCACACATCTTGAAAGCTTTGGATGTGTTTTCTCCAAAAACATTAGACGCCTGGTATAGCCTGAATAAGACTAGTGATTCTAAATATTACTATGAGTTGATGAATTCAATACAATGAAGGTATCAGCATTAATATGGACAAAATGCCACATGAGTAACAATATAAATGTTCGTTCAACAGGAATTCTAACGGAGTACGATAGTTAAGCATAAAGGGTTAAGGTACTTAAATCTATCGTTTTTTGAGTGGAACATCTCGTCACTTCCCACTAAAGGAAGTGGGTCATCGTGATAGCTCTTTTTGAAGCGGAGCAACGCTCTTGCTCCGCGACTTATTGAGGCTAACGACAATGTCGTCCAGCAGTTTTGGTGTTTGTACTACCGCCGCGATCCGTTCGATGACGTAGCTTTCAGCGTGTCGTATATTCGATACGCGACAAGCGTTGCCCCGTACTGAGGGCATCTCATGAGCCCCGTCAGATAGAATGACTTTGCTCCCTTAAATTTTCAAAAAAAAAATTTAAGGAGCAGAGCTATCATAAAATATGTAAATGCAGATATTATCTTTCCGGAAGAGTTGCTAAAAGAAATTCAGAAGTACATTCATGGCCGCATGGTTTATGTCCCGACCCCTGAAAAGTTGCATAAAAAATGGGGATTCACTTGTAAGTCACATCAAGCTTTCTGATGTGGCTTTTTGTGTAGAATTTGATTTTAAATCAAATTCAGTATATTTTCAATCAGCACCTTTTGATACCATAAAAGTAAAGGGGGAGAGGTTATATGGATAAAAAGATTAAACTACTATACACACAAGATATTTTGAGACAGTCCGCGCAATGTTTTGGAATACGTGAAGACTCAATTTTCGAATTAAATGGGTTTCAAAATTTCGTTTATTCCGGGGTAGTTGGAGATCGAGAAGTTATTTTAAGAATTGCCCATGTCACACATCGGAATGAATTATTAACAAGAGCGGAACTAGATTTTATCATGTTCCTGGCCGATCGCGGAATGAAAGTAGCGAAGCCCATTCAGTCTTTATCAGGGGATCTTATTCATATAATTGACGAGTCCTTTGTTGTGACAGCTTTTGAGAAAGCACCCGGCAGAAATGCAGTAATAGCCGAGGAGAGCAATACGTTTTATGAGAATATCGGTCAAATGGTCGGGAAAATACATAAGTTTTCACTTAATTATTCGTCCCAACATTCACGCTATGAATGGAATGATAATGCCCTATTAGCCTCATTTAAGAAATATTGTCCGTTAGAATTACACGATAACTTTGATCGTTTAATTACTGAAGTTAGCGCTCTACCCAAAGAAAAAGATACGTACGGTCTTATTCATGGGGATATCAGCCCTGGCAATTATCTTAATGATGGGGACAAAGCCTTTATTATTGACTATGATGACGCGGAATATAGCTGGTTTGTTTCTGATATTGCTACACCATTATTTTATGAAATCCCTATTCCGTGGGTTGTGTCTGGAGATGTAAGGAAGGAGATTGCAAAGCGTTTCTATTGCAACTTCTTAAACGGCTATTGTAAGGAAAATACTGTGAGTCAAGATTGGTTAAACAAAATCCCATTATTTATTAATTTAAGGCAAGCTAGAGTTTTAGCCGCGCTCTATAGAAGCAGAGATTTTAACGCTCCTGATTGGAGCGAATGGGATGAGCAAGCCCGACGCTTCTACTATGAAAATTTGTTAAATAACACTCCCTATATTGATATGGACTTTTTGTGTTAACCGGGTACGATACTTTAACAAAGCCAGAAAAGGAAGGGCCATCCCACAAAGGATGGCCTTTAAACTTGCCGTTACAGACAGCGCGGAACCTTATCACAAGTAGCGGCAAGTTTTATAGGTGAAATAAAATATCCCCTCGAAAAGGGGTTTGGTTCTAGGTCACAAATGTGATGTATGGACTCGAAATTGCTCAAACCGATTTTAAGAAAAGCTTGTTACGAAAGTAAATGAAATAAGGAGCCAGTTTGATGGCTCCTTGTTTTCGTTATTTCTGATATTCGTTTCGCAGGATACTCATTAGAATACGATCATACTTCTGCCCGTCTCTTAGTACAGATTCCCGCATCGTGCCTTCAACTTGGAATCCGACTTTTTGATAGGCATGGATTGCACTATTATTGTAACTGATGACATCGAGTCCGATTCGATGTAAGTTCAGTTCATAGAATCCATACCTTAGAATCAAACGCAACGCATCAGTGCCGTAGCCTTTGCCCCGAAAGTTTGGATCGCCAATGCCAATTGCCATTTTTCCACATTGATTGTTCCATTCGATGCTAAACAGAGCAACAAATCCAATAAGTATATCGCTTTCGATAGTTCGCAAATGAAATTCCATACTTTTTGTACTATTGTTGTTCGATTTCTCGAATGATTCAACAGAATCCGGCATGACGAAGTCAGTATCCAAGTTCCTTAGATATTCCGCATCTTCACTCCATAACGCCAAGGTTGTGGCATCTTCAGGGCGGGATGCGCATAAACGAACTAATTGCCCAGAGAAAAGTGATTTGTTAATTGACACTGTAATCCCCCATATCTTGCAAACGGGGACGTGTTCATTAATGCCCCCTGTTTACAGTTGAAATTTGAACCGTAGAGAAATCAGGGTGACAATCATTGGCACACACTCCTTTATTATTGTAAGGATATTTTACTAAAACTTACCCTAAAAAAATAGTCCAACAAGCGCAATGTCTAGTAATTCAATTGGATTTTCTTCGTGGCTGGATATCGTAGGGGATAGACTTTTACCAGCTTTTCCTGGCTTCGGTGGACAGATTAAAGATGAAGTATTGCATGCTCGATTTCTACCAAAGATTATAGCGGCAACTGCATTTGGAGAAATTAATGGTGTAGTGACAGAACGCATAGAAAACCTCGCAAAATTATTTAAATTAGCAAAGCTTCCCTACGTTATTAAAAAGGATATGCAGTCGTATCTAATCACACATTCCGTATCAGACATTGCCATGTTGAGCATTTTGCATTCTGAGAATAAGATCATTGACAAAAAAGAGCCAGAACTAGAAAGGCTGCACGCAAAATAACAGTCACTTTAAAAGCGTATCTAAGGGCAATACAAAAAGCTGGTGTTTCAATTGACCCACCAATGCTTAAAATGGTGCTTGAATTTCCAAACTTATTGTTGGATCTTTTCTTTATGACATGGCTACGAACTAAAATGGTTAGGGATATGATGCTGCCGGATTATGCGAATAATGCTAACAATGAGTTTGTGCAGCTGAGTAATGATTTAATGAAATTTTTAAGTCAACATGATATCAAATCAGAAATACATGTTCAGTAATTTTTTTCACGAAACCTTACAAAAGTGTTAGGTAATTGTCATCTAGATCAATGAAATGTCATCTAGATCAATGGCATCAACCTAACAGCTCCTCTATACTAATCCATTGAGAGGATTAATTTTAAGGGGGAGTTGGTCGTGAGGTTTTTTGAAATGCTGCTATTCTTTTCAAGTGCTAGTTTTTTTGGACTCCTGTTCATTTTAAATCAACGTATTCGAAGATCTGCTATGCTCCTGACAAGCGGAGCAGGCTCCATTTTTTTAGTGATACATTTACTTGTCGAAGGATACAGGGTTCAGCTTGTATTTTTATACGGATTTACAATCCTGATGCTTATGCTTTCGCTTATAGACGTTTTTAGAACGCGGAAAGTCGCTCGGACTGCTTCGCGAATTCGTAGGGTGCTGGGCCGCCTTTTTATCGTGTTTGGGCTAATCGCAACGGGGTGCTTCCTATATGTGTTTCCTGTATTCGACTTTCCGGCGCCAACCGGCGAGTTGCAGGTAGGCACGCAAATCTTTCATTTCATAGACCAAAACCGTGAGGAAACATTTAGCAAAACCGCGACAGGCAAGAGAGAATTGATGGTTCAGGTATGGTATCCGGCTCAAGATGGCACTGGCAAGTACGCTCCCTTTATTCCAGATACCCAGATTTTACGTTATATGGCCACGAACTATGGCCTTCCCCAGTTTACTTTACAACACCTAAAGTACGTATCCAGTCATTCTTATTCGGGGGCTGAAGTCTCTTCTGCACAGATTTCATACCCACTGATCCTTGCGAATCCCGGCTTCGGCTCTTCCAGGTTCCTCCACACGGCGCAAGCTGAATATCTCGCGAGTCACGGATATATCGTGGCAGTGATTGACCACACCTATAATACATTTGCAACCGAGTTTCCGGACGGTCGAATCACGACCAGCACAACCAACGATTTATTCTCGCCTGACCATGATTACCAGACGGAAAGAGGTAATCGCGACAAGTTGGGTAAAGTTTTAACCGACGATGTGGCGTTTGTGCTGGACCAATTTGAGCTCATCCAATCGGGGAAGATTCCAAGTCATCTAAAAGGGAGAGTTGATCTCGGTAATGTCGGTGTGTTCGGTCATTCCATCGGTGGAGCGACGGCCTATGACGCTTCTTACGATCCGCGAATCGCGGTTGGAATAGACTTTGATGGAGGGCTTTATCGATTGCGTGACAGAGAGGGTCTGCGTAAGCCGTTTTTGTTCATCCACTCGGAAAGCGAATTTGAAAAATTAAAAATGGTGATGGATAACCGGGTCTACACGGATTCAGAGCTTAACCGTATGGGCTCAACAAGAGAGTGGGAGGATAAAGTAACGGAAGATAAAAAGTTGGAGCTTGAACGGATGCGCCAAACAGTCGACGTAGGGGGACAAGTCCTCTATATCGAAAATACGGAGCATTTGAATTTTACCGACGTACAGTTCATTACTCCGATATTCAAAATACTGGGCATTACCGGAAAGATTGCTCCTGAAAGAGCAAACTCCGTTATCAATGCCTATATGCTGGATTTCTTCGATATGTATCTGAAAAATCAAGGCGGAATCTTAATGAAAGGACCGAATAGTCGCTTTCCGGAGGTAAAGTTCGTAACCTCACTATTATAAATTACGTAACAGGCTACCGATTTTGATAAGCTCCTCTTCAAGTAGACAGGGGTTTAATTAATAACCGTTACTTGAAGGGGAGTTATTATTTTGTCTAAGAAGAATGAATACAAGATCTTTTGGATAATCAATGGATACTCGTAATTGAGCGTATGATTTCATCTTTGAAATGGCTCTTGGCTTCTATTTGAGCTCACTGGCCTTCTAGAATTCATAGATTATATAATATAGGGATTAGCTTCGATTGTTTCCGCTTTGGCAACGGCTTCCTCCAATGTCATGCCAGTAAAATTCTGCGCATGGAGGAATCGTCCGCTCTTCTTGTCATCCACAAAAGCACCTACCGCGATTCCGGGAATAACGTTCTCCACTGCTCCAGGTGCGTTCGGGCCTCCTAGATCGGTTCTGCACCACCCTGGATCCGTAATATTAATCATAACGTTGGTGCCTTCCAGCCTCGATGCCAAATCCTTCGTAAATTTATCAAGGGCTGCTTTGCTTGCTGCATATCCTGCCTGCTCTGGTTCATTCTTAATTCCGCTTGTTGTATTGATGACACGTCCGAAGCCCCGTTCAATCATCTTAGGAATCAATCGGTGGCAAATCGTCGCAATGGAAATGAAATTAATTCGGAAGCTCATATCGAAGTCTTCCACAGGAGTTTGCCAGTAATCTCTTCTGTAAGCGATTTGCACGGCTGCATTGTTGAAAATAATATCAACAGGGATTTCTTTAGCTTCAATGTCATCTAGCATGGCAACTACTTCTTCGTGATTGGCAAGCTCGGCTTGTACGCAATATGCATCAACACCAAGCGCTTGTACCTCTTCCTTCACTTTCTTGGTATGTTCTAAGTTTCGACTATGTAGAATAAGGTTACACCCTTGCTTGGCCATGAAAATCGCTGTCTCATAACCGACGCCTCTGCTTGCCCCCGTAATAAGTGCCCATCGTCCTTGTACGTTTACCATAATAAGCCCTCCTTGTAATCAGTAGTTAATTTGCTAATGCTATCAGAATAAAGATAGATTATATCCTATTTTACACTGTAAATAATAAATTTGATAGCAGATTGTTAGTTATTATAATGTTGTTATTACATAATAAAACTAACAAAATAATTGAACTACTTAATGGAGGGGCATATGAAACAAATTAGAGTCTTTGGACCGCAGAATTTCAGAGTCGCAACGACGGAAGTTCCGTTATTGGCACCCTACGAGGTATTGATCGACCTGCAAGCTTGCGGCATCTGGCTGTCGTGATGACCGGCTGCCTACTAGTCTTACTAAGTTATCGTTTTTTACAGTTAGCTATGCTAACCCTTATTTGGGTCAGTTACTATTTAAGATTAGGTTTTATCTAAACGTGTTATGCCTTCAGACGCTTTACATCCTGTTTAGGCGGAAAACCAAACATGCGGGAATACTCACGGCTAAATTGCGAAGGACTTTCATAGCCTACTCGAAATGCCACATCGGTGGCATCTGCTGACTCGGTTAGTAATAACCGGCGGGCTTCCTGAAGTCTCAGATGTTTTTGGAACTGAATGGGGCTCATTGCAGTTACTTCTTTAAAGTACCGATGAAACGAAGAAACACTCATATTCGCTATTTCGGCAAGCTCCTCAATCTTAAAAGAACTAGCATAGTTATTCATGATATGTTCAATAACATCTTTGATTAGATGAGTTGAGCTTCCTTCCATTACAATATGCTCCAATGCAATCCCATTTTGCCCTTGTAGCACCCGATAAAGAATCTCTTTTGTAAATAATGGAGCTAACACTGGAATGTCTTTAGGCTGATCTAACAATCGAGCTAACCGTAGGACCGCATCCATTAAGGAAGACTCCATCTGGCTAACAAACATAGCTCGCTTAGGATTTTCTTTAGCGTAAATTCGAACTTCAGATTCCTGTAAAACCTCTAAAATTTGACTTGGTGTAAATTCAAGCTTGAACCCTAAGTATGGAACATCGGAAGTGGCTTCAGTGACTTGGGCGGTAACTGGCAGGTGAACGGATGCAATGAGGTAATCGGAGGGGGTGTATCTAAAACGCTCCTGTGCCAGCCATACCTCCTTAGCCCCTTGTACCACCAAACATAAGGAAGGCTTGTAAACTCCATGCTTTGGTATGGACGCATTCGAGTCACGCATGAAAAATAAAGAGGGAATAGCAGTTTGGTGAACACCATCTTTTTCTGTGAAATGGTCAATGATTTTTACGAGTTCATTCTGCTGTTTAGTGATTATTTCAGGCATTTGATCCTCTCATTTCGTTATCTCTTTATAGTCTGATTATAGTCTATATTCATCCCTTACATAAGTGTTAGTGAGAGGATTAGGCAAACATTTGGCAAGAATGGGATAACGGTCACTTTGTCATCAGGTACATAATAAGGATATGCAAACAGAAAGAGGATTTACACATAATCATTGAAAACTTGGAGGGTAATATTATGCAAAAAGTAGTTTTGAACAATAATGTTGAAATGCCTATACTCGGTTTTGGTGTTTATCAGATTCAAGATGCAAATGAATGTGAGCAAAGCGTTTATGACGCTATTATGGCAGGTTATCGCCTGATTGATACTGCCGCCTCTTATCTAAATGAAGAAGCAGTTGGCAGGGCTATTAAACGGAGTGGCGTGGCAAGAGAGGAATTATTTATCACTACAAAGCTTTGGGTTCAAGATACGGGTTATGAGCGCACAAAGAAAGCATTTCAAAAATCACTGAACCGATTACAGCTTGATTATTTGGACTTGTATTTAATTCATCAGCCATTTGGCGATGTGTTTGGCTCATGGCGAGCTATGGAGGAATTATATCGTGAGGGCAAGATCCGTGCGATCGGCGTTAGTAATTTTCACCCGGATCGTTTGATTGATTTAATTCTTCAAAATGAAGTAGTCCCAGCTGTTAATCAGGTTGAAACGCATCCATTCAACCAGCAAATCGAAAATGCGGAATTTATGAAAGAAAATAATGTTCAAATCGAGTCATGGGCGCCTTTTGCTGAAGGGAAAAATAATTTGTTCCAGAATGAGTTACTGGTATCCATAGCTGAAAAGTATAATAAATCCGTGGCTCAGGTGATTTTACGGTGGCTCACACAAAGAGAAATCGTTGTGATTCCGAAGTCAGTTCGTAAAGAAAGAATTATCGAAAACTTCAATATCTTTGATTTTGAATTAAGCCAAGAGGATATGGCATCCATTGCTAAGTTAGATACGAATCAGAGTTTGTTCTTTTCACATCGGGATCCTGAAATGGTGAAATGGATTGGTACTCGTAAACTCGATATCTAACATATTTTCGAATGAACTACTTTGTAATTACTCCAATCTTATGAGATAATAGAGTTTTTCCGTTGATTCTATTTTTCATGGCATAACGTGATATGCCTGATCAAATATTGGAGGTAGGCTTGTTGGCGACACAGTATCCTTTTGAATATGATCGGACCAGACCTTTTATGGAGCAAGTAGGGGAATGGGTCGGCGATGTATTCTATGAAATTCTTCCTGAGGCAGGGTTTGAAGTTCGTGATGAACAGATTTACATGGCGTTTCAGGTGGAGCGAGCTTTTGCTGAGAAGAAGACGATTTTTGCTGAGGCAGGGGTCGGTACGGGTAAGACTTTAGTGTATTTGTTGTATAGCATTTGTTATGCAAGGTATATGGGCAAACCTGCGATTATCGCCTGTGCGGACGAGTCCTTGATTGAGCAGTTGGTGAAGCCAGAGGGTGATATTGCCAAGCTTGCGAAGCATCTGAATATGAATATTGATGCCAGACTAGCGAAATCTCCAGATAAATATATGTGTCTGAAAAAGCTGGACCATGCTCGCAACAATGATGATGGGAGCTTGCCGCTGGAGAGTTTGTATGGTACTTTACCTGATTTTGTACATTCTCATGCACCGATGCAGCAGTTCCATGCCTACGGCGACCGTAGGGATTATTCAGATCTGAATGATGAACAATGGAATAAGATCAACTGGGATACGTTTCAGGATTGTTTTACTTGTGATATGCGTCATCGCTGTGGACAAACGTTGTCCCGTGATCATTACCGGAAATCAAGCGACCTGATCATTTGTTCCCACGATTATTACATGGAGCATGTCTGGACTTATGAAGCGCGTAAACGAGAGGGTCAAATTCCTCTGCTTCCAGAGCATTGTGCAGTTGTTTTTGACGAAGGGCATTTGTTAGAATCTGCTGCCATGAAGGCGTTAGGCTATAAAATGAAGCATGTTGTCTTTGAAGAACTAATCTCTCGTCTGCTACAGAATGAGATTCGTGAAACGCTTGCTGTTCTTATCGATGAAGCAATTATGCAAAGTGAGCAAATGTTTAAACACATTCGTCGTCAATGCCGCACCATTCCTGGATCGGATCGAAAAAGCATTGAGCTAAATGCATCGCTAATCCGTGAGGTGCATCGCATGCGTAGTGTAATTGCCGCTATTGAAGAAGAATTAGTATTCGAAAGTGGACTGTACACGATTGATGAATATCAATTGCGGATTGTGGAAGAACGTTTGGAGACCATAGAGATCGCATTGAGGTTGTTTGAGGATTCAGGTGCATTAATCTGCTGGGCGACAGAAGATAGCGATGGCTTAACGCTATCTGTCATGCCGCGTAATGTTAAGGAAGTACTTCAAGACAGCTTATTCACGCAAAAAATGCCAATCGTATTCTCTTCGGCTACATTATCCGTGGATAAATCATTCCAATACTTGAAGGATAGTCTTGGAATACACGACTTCCTGTCTTTCTCTGTAGACTCACCTTATGATTATGAGCACCAGATGAATATCTATGTACCTGAGCTTCAGAGCGGTGATTTTACTGAGAAAATGAAGATCTCCCTGAAGCTAATTCAGCAGACAGAAGGAAGAGCCCTGTTGTTATTCCGTACTCGAGAAGAACTTCTGCAGTTCAAGCAGCTCAGCTCGCAGAGAGCAGGATCCAGCAAGTATTCTTTCCTCTATGAAGGGGATCAGGAGATCAGCTATCTGATCTCAGCTTTTCAACGGGATGAGCATAGTGTGCTTTGTGCGGTGACGCTGTGGGAAGGATTAGATATACCAGGACCTTCACTATCTAATGTGATCATTTGGTCGCTACCTTATCCTCCGCTCGACCCTGTATTTATGGCAAAACGTGCGGAGACCTCCAATCCTTTTGAAGATGTGGATTTGCCTTACATGCTGCTAAGACTTAAACAAGGAATGGGACGTCTGATCAGAACGGGTACGGACCAAGGAATTGTGACAGTGCTTGCGGAAGCTGAAGGACAACATCCCGTTCACGAGTATATTACTTCTGTACTACCGAAGGGAACTAAGCTCCAGAAGCTTGAAGTGTAAATTCAGAAATTTAATATAGGAACACAATCGCTCTTTTGGTGAGGTGGATGCTCTGGCATGCTGCTTCTCGAAGGAGCTTTTTTTTGCGTGAATTCAAGCATAAGGAATACTAATCTTACGGATAGTATATTGGTATTTAACTTTCGAGCCATGGCGTATTATTGTTGATTCATGGGGGAAGGGAAATACATACCTCCGTCATCTAGAGATTCATACAAGGGGTGTACACGACATGGGGGATTCACATGGATTATACCAATCGAACAATAAGAAACAAGTTGGTTTTGCACTTGGCATTGGGTTAACCTTAATCATTGCATTAGTCGCAAAATATTTAGCTGGCTTTCCTTTTCTCTCTATTATGGGCCAATTGGTCATTGCCATCTTAATCGGAATTATTTGGCGGGCAACAGTTGGAGTGCCGGGTACGATCACCCATGGCACTGATTTTTCCAGCAAAAAGCTGCTACGTCTAGGGATTATCCTACTCGGTATGCGGTTGAATTTAATGGATATTGTTGCTGCAGGTCCACGGGTATTTCTACTGGCTGTGATTGTGATCGTATTTACGATCTCTGTTGTATACGGACTTGCCCGACTATTCAAGGTTGATAAGCGACTCAGTATCTTAACAGCCTGTGGAACAGCGATCTGCGGTGCGGCAGCGGTGGTGGCGATTGCTCCACAAATCAAAGCCAAAGACGACGAAACTGCGATTGGCGCAGCGATAGTTGCAATTTTAGGTACAATATTCACGTTGCTATACACATTTTTGTATCCTTTACTAGGCTTATCGAATCTAGGCTATGGGGTTTTCTCTGGAGCGACCTTACATGAAATTGCTCACGTCATTGCAGCAGCAGATGCAGGTGGGAGTGCAGCAGTAGATATGGCGGTTATCGTCAAATTGACTCGGGTGGCCTTACTCGTTCCTGTCGCTATCTTAATTGGGGTTTGGACCAATCGTGCAGAAAGAAAAGTGCAAGGTGGACAGTCTAAAGCCTCATGGAAAAGCATTCCTATTCCTTGGTTTATTCTAGGCTTCTTACTCGTCAGTGGTGTGAATTCATTAGGGATCGTATCAGCATCAGTGGCAAATGGAATTGTAACGATAGCTTATATGCTAATCGCTATGGCGATGGCTGGACTTGGTTTAAACGTTGACTTGGCGGCATTTAGACGACTGGGGATGAAGTCTTTTGCAGCAGGGCTTATAGGTTCGGTCTTGTTGTCCTTAGTTGGATTTACATTAGTTCACTGGTTTGGTCTGGCGTGATCTTTTGCATACATTAGAATCGTAAGAAATGAACTACTTCATATCTAAAAATGGTCCTTCTGTGTATCATTTCATGTGGCTGGGTATGCATGATATGGATGGAGGGACATCAGTTGAAATATTGCATAGGGGAATTTGCTTCCATTCTCGGTGTGACTGCGGATACGCTGAGGTTATACGAGAAACATGATATTGTTAGACCCACTAAAGATAACAGCAATAATTACAGATATTTTAATGATTTAGATGCAAGAGATTTGCTAATGAGTAGATGGTACAGAAGTATAGGGATTCCATTGCCTGAAGTGGCAAACCTGATGAAGGAGTCTTCCTTAGAACAAGTTATGGGTAGGATGCAAGAAACAGCGTTGAATTTAGAAGAAGAGATCAAGCAGAAGACGATGCTGCTTAATAAGATGAATGAAATTCATAAAGAACTCAGGGGATTAGAGTCCTCTTTATATACGTGTAAACTTAAACAACTGCCAGGTATGTACAGACTAAAGCAAACGGATAAGAATGCATTAATAAAAAATGATATGGTTAAAAGTTTGGTCAACACTTGGATGGATTTGCTTCCTTATGCATTTTATTCTTTTAGAATTGAAGATACAGATAACTTTGTCAGCGAAAACAATAATTTTGATTACAGCTGGGGCCTTACCTTACTAGAAAAAGAAGCACAAAAATTCGAAATGGATAGCGAAGAATATGCAGAGTATATTAGCCCAAGTCATTGTATCTCAGCTACCATATTATGTCCGGATGAAAAATATATTACGAAGAACTCTCTGCAGTTCATGATCGACTATATCGAGGCTAATCATTATGCCATAGCGGGAGATGTGGTCGGGAAATTATTGCTTACTGAGAAAATCGAAGGCCAGAATAGATCTTATTTGGAAGTGAATATCCCAATCCGATAGCTTCTCTTATTAAACATCTGCTCTTTGAGCGGGTGTTTTTTTCTAGTTGGACAAAAAGTAGACATTGACCTTGGTGTTGCACCAATGTTTATACTTCGGTATATAGCCTGTCAGATTGCGTTGTTGATTAATCATTAAGTTTGTGAAAATTATCACGTTATCGGTTTCAGGTTATAAGATTTTAGACACTGGGGGAGAACAGAATGCGTAACAGAAATTTCGTCAAGAAAATGCTCATGTTATCTTTTTGTATGGTGCTGATCGTTTCCATGCTGAGCGGATGTACGGGAAATGGGGAGTCGGCTAATTCGTCGTCATCGTCCTTTAAAGCGGGTACGTTCACTGGGGAAGCGGAAGGTAAAGAGGGAATTATTAAGGTAGAAGTAACTATGGATGAGCCCGATAAAATTAAAGATATTAAGATTGTAAGCCAATCGGAAACAGGGGGCCTAGGCGATAGCGCACTTGAAAAAATGAAAGAACAAATTCTAGAAGGACAAACCTTGGTGGTTGATGCTGTTAGTGGTGCCAGTCTTTCCAGTGAAGCCATGCTTGCCGCTGTAGAGGATGCCGTAACCAAAGGTGGAGGTAATCTAGAAGTCCTCAAAGCTGGAGGTGTCAAAAAAGCCGGTGAAGGGAAAACAGAAAAACTGGAAACCGACGTTGTTGTAGTGGGCGCTGGAGCATCCGGTGTATCTGCGGCGGTTACAGCAGCTGATAAAGGTGCGAAGGTTATTATTATAGAAAAAACTGGTGTCATCGGGGGAGCAAGTAATCTGTCTTGGGCAGGTAAGTTCTACAACTCCTCTGCCGCTACTAGTAATAATCTAAAAGTAAATGTGGAAAAAGAAATTGCGGATTGGATTGTCAACAATCACTGGAGAGTGGATGCAGCAGCGATTAGACAATATGTTACTAAATCCGGTGAAACTTACGATTGGTTAGCCGAAAAAGGATATAAAACTAGCTTCCTGAACTTCTTCGGTGAACAATTACATGTGCTGCCGGCTTATGAAACCCGTGAAGAAACCCTTCGGAAAATGTTGTCCGAATCGGTTGAACAACATGGCGGACAAGTGATCACAGAAACGACTGCCAAGAAGCTGATTACGAATGAAACTGGAGAAGTTACGGGCGTAGTCGCTGAGAAAGCAGACGGTACAACGCTAGAAATCTCAGCGAAGAGTGTCATAATGGCAACGGGTGGTTATGCTGCAAATAAAGAGATGGTTAAAGAGGCTTTTGGTTTCGAAGGGGTTAACGGTGGATTAGGACAAAACGTAGGGGAAGGTCTCGAAATGGCATGGGAAGCTGGAGCCAAGGTACCGGACAACTTCGGTGGACAAATGCTTCACCAAACATTAGCTAGAGCAACCCAAGGTCTAAAAGCACAATATGAGCCTTTTGAAGCAAGTTATCCACTAATGATGACTTATCTTCCGAATTTCATGAATGTAGGTACTTCTGGCGCAAGATTCAGAGATGAAGCAGCGACTCTAACTTCGGTTGCAGCAGCGAATACAAGTGCATTTAATGGACCCTATCATATGGTTATTGTCTCGAAATCCCAATTGGATGCACTTCAGACCAAAGGAATGAACGGTGTTCATGCACCAAGTCTTCCAGGAATGCCACCGGAATTCTATGCTGAATTTGCGGATCAATTTACACTTGAGAACCCTTGGGCAAATGTCGGGAAAGTATTTGATTCGATGGTGGAGAACGGAGATGGCTTCAAAGGAAATACGATTGAAGAATTAGCTACGAATGCAGGAATGGATGTTGACGTGTTTGTAGAAAATTACAATAGTTATAAAGAAGCGACAAAAACTGGTGTTGACTCTGAATTTGGTAAAGCTGCTGAGTATTTAGAACCTATGGGTGAAGAAGGTCCATATTATGCAATCATAGCTGAGATCAATAACTTGGGTTCTGTTGGGGGCTTGCTAGTAAATACAAAGTTCCAAGTTCTGAATGATAAACGGACGCCAGTGAAAGGATTGTTTGCTGTGGGTCTTGAATCTGAAGGCGTGTTGTTTAACGATACTTATGTTGGAAACGGCGTTGGTATTGGGTACTCCTTTACCTCAGGTCGTCTTGGCGGGGAGAGCGCGGCAAACAGTGCTTTGACAGCTAATTAACGACAATTTCCCGGAAAATAATTGAAGATTTTTAAAGACGCAGGGTGGAGAGCCCTGCGTCTTTTTTTGCTGGAGCTTAGAGCCATTCCTCTTTTAACAAAGCTTTGAGATGCTCTACGTTAGCTGCCCCAAGCTTGCTAGCGATTCTTTGCTCTAATTCGATTTTGGTGATCATCATTCTTTGATTGCATTCGATACCCTTCTGGGTAAGGATGATGTTTTTGTCACGTTGATTTCCTTTGACCTCCACGGCTTCTACATAGTTGCGGGATAACAGTCCTTGAATACTTTTATGCGTACCCTGTCTTGAAATGTGAATAATTCTACTGATTTCCGAGATCGTGAGCATTTGATATGTTTCAAGAACTGCTAGGATATGGGATTCAGTCTTATTAATTTGATCCGGGTCTTGGTCAGTCACTATTTTACGTAGGGCTAGATGTTTCTCACTAAGTAAATCAATAAGATTCATTTCTTGCAGATGGTTATCCATGTGAACACTCCTAAATCATCGCTCATTAATCCAAGTATAAGTCATTTGTATTCATTGTCAACTTGGTTGACTTAGTTGGAATGGCTGTGATATTGTAATCCAGGTTGACAATACTGAAAGATAAAAGGAGCTTGAAGATGGGAAGAAACAAAAAAGAAGCATTATTATTTACATTCATCATGTGTGCTTTGATGGTGCTGGGTATGAGCATTTACAATGTAGCGCTGATGGAGGGCTGGTCAGGTACGTTAGTTAAAGATGTGATCATCGGCTACGTACCTGCGTTTGTAGTTGCATTTATTCTGGATGTCTTTGTTGTAGGGAAAGTTGCGAAAGGGATCGCACATAAGCTGGTAAAAGAGAATGATCCGATGATCAAAAAAATCATGTTCATCTCCTTTTTTATGGTGACTGGAATGGTGCTGTTTATGTCCTTCTATGGCGCAGTTCTTCATGTAGGGTTCACCTCAGCACTACCGATGGCTTATCTGTCTGCGATAGGTAAGAATTTCATTGTTGCACTTCCACTGCAAATTCTATTAGTCGGGCCTCTTACACGATTTATATTTGTGAAAATTACTCCTGCTACTGCATAGAGAATGTTTACATCATCATTACGCAAATCTGCAGGTTAGGTAATACTATTACTCTATATTGATAGAAACTATCAATAGGAGTGAAAATCTACTTGAAACCCACAGGTAAAGCTATTGTTTCTCTTATGCTTACAGCTGAGATGTTGTTAGGTTCCGCTTGGATGGCAGGTCCAGCAGTGGCTGCATCCGTTCAATCAGGTACGCCTTATACGGCAGATGGTCAATACAATGTGAAGATTCCTCATATTATTGTTAATCAAGTTTATGGTGGGGGTAACACTGCCGATGCATCAGGTGGATTTTTCTCGAAAGGTTACATTGAATTATATAACCCAACCGATTCCGATGTGAGTTTAGTAGGTTGGTCTGTACAATATTCGGATCCTAAGCTCGCTGGACAATGGAGCAAGTTGGATTTGAACGGAACCATTAAAGCTCATTCTTCTTATCTCATCACCGATGATGCCAACAACAAGGATCACAAAAACGATATCAGTGCCAAAGGCGATCAGTCCTGGCCGGGGATGTATTTTAATAACAAAGGCATGAAGGTTGTTCTGCTAAGCAGTACAGACTTGCTGCAGGTTGTGAATCCATTTCAAACAATGTCAAGTAGTTACGTGGACATGATTGGTGTAGCAGCAAATGATGATAATGCTAAGATAGATGGATACGAGACGGACTATCCTACGGGGAAAGCGGAAGGTACTTCTAAGCAAAAGTCTGTTCGACGCGTTGATTTCGTAGATTCAGACAACAATAAAGCAGATTTCAAACAGATTAGCTTTGATGCCTTAGATGCTTCAGCTCTGGCCTTGGCAAAGCCGCATAACAGCGCAGATGGACAATGGGGAATAAATGTAGGCGATCTTGGCATCGCAACTCAGAATCTTTCAGAAGCAAAGCTCGGATCGCCTTATTCGGTAACATTGTCCGTTTATGGGGGAGTACAGCCTTATTCTTTTGAAGCTACGGGTTTACCGGACGGACTATCACTGGATGCAGCATCTGGGAATATTAGTGGAACTCCGACGAAAGTAGGGGCGGCCACCGTAAGTATCGCAGTGTATGACAGTTCGACACCCCGGAAGAAGACAGAAGCTATAGTACCACTGAATGTGGCGGAAGCCGCAGCGCCTTTGACTCCAGATCTACTTAGTGTAACTAAGATCGGTGGATACGCTGTAGGCGTGACCAATAAAGATGGCGGCGTGGCGGAGATCGTGAAGTTTAACCGTGATAACGGCAAGTTCTACCTCGTTAATGGTTCATCTCACCCTGCAACAGTCGATATTGTGAATCTCAAGGACCCTTCCAATCCGCAAAAAGAATATAGTATTAACGTAGAACAGCTATCCGAAGTGGATGGATTTACATACGGAGACCTGACGAGTGTAGATATCAACACCGCTACTAAACGGATCGCTGTAGCCATTCAAGAAGAAGATGCTATGAAGAACGGTAAGGTTCTTGTACTCGATTATGATGGTAAATTGTTGGCTTCTTATGAAGCTGGAGTACAACCGGACATGGTGAAGTATACCGATGATGGCCGTTACATTTTGACAGCGGACGAAGCTGAACCACGCACGACTGTCGGTGATCCTGAAGGTAGTGTAACGATCATTGATACGCTCAAGGACACTTCGATTCAGGTGAAGTTCGATAACCCTGATGTAATTGACGATCTTGTCCATATTCGTGGAGTAGCTGATCCGGTATCTAAACAGATTACGGGCAAAGGCGAAAAAAAGGATGCGATACGTGATCTGGAGCCGGAGTTTGTGGTGCTTTCTGATGACCAGACCATTGCTTATGTAGCGCTTCAAGAGAATAATGCTATTGCTGCCATCGATATTGCCTCCAAGCAGGTTCTATGGGTTAAAGGATTAGGTTTCAAGGATTTAAGCCTTCCTAACAATGCTCTGGACCTGGTAAAAGATAATAAAGTGAATTTAGAAAATGTTCCATTCTTCGGTACGTATATGCCTGATGGTATAGATCAGTACACGGTCGGAGGTAAAAGTTATCTGTTCACGGCCAACGAAGGTGACGCAACGGAATGGGATAGTAAAGTGAACGTGAGCTCAGTCAAAAAAATGAAGGGCTCATTAGATCCGGAATCAGATGCGGCTAAGTTTCTGAATAAAAATAAAGATAAATATGATAGTGTAGAAGTTATGTCTGACATGGGCAATGATGGAATTTACTTGTACGGTGGCCGTTCATTTTCCGTTTGGGAAGCAGATTCGATGGAACAGGTCTACGATAGTGGCAGCGACTTTGAAAAGATTACCGGAGAACGCCTGCCAGAATATTTCAATGCAAGCAACAGTAACACGACCATGGATAACCGTAGTACCAAAAAAGGACCTGAGCCTGAGTATGTCAAGGTAGGCAAGGTTGGACAAAAAGCGCTGGCCTTTATTGGTCTTGAGCGAATCGGTGGTCTGATGACTTATGATGTGACGAATCCAGAGGAACCGAATTTTGTGAACTATATTAATACACGTCAATTCACACCTGCGAACACCATTGAAACGGACACTGGTCCAGAAGGTATCGAATTTATTTCGGCAACATCAAGCCCGACTGGATTGCCATTAGTACTCGTAGCGAATGAAGTTGGTGGTACGGTGGCCATTTATCAATTGAATGTCTCGAAGGTAACACTGAATCGGACTTCTTTGTCATTGAAGGTTGGCGAAGCTTCAGCAACGCTTGAGGCTAGCGTAGTTCCTGCTGAGGGTGGATCGAATGTGGTAACTTGGAGTTCTTCGAATCCAAGTGTTGCTTCCGTTGATAACAACGGAAAGGTCACTCCCTTGGCAAAGGGGACAGCGGTTATCTCCGCCTATAGCGCAGATGGTTATGGCGTAGCTGAATCTACTGTGACCGTATCTGCAGCAGATCCGGTGATTTCAAATCCGGGACCTGGTACAACGGTAACGACTAAAGATCCAGTTAAACAGGCGACAACACCAGCTGTAACCACAGAAGGTAATAAGATTGTCGTAGAGGTTAAGGCTTCAGCGGATGCAGAAGGTAAGTTAGTTGCCTCCGTTACTTTGGATATGGTTACAGAGGGACTTAAGTCTCTGGCGAATGATGCTAATGGTCAGTTGATATTCCGCTCTAAGGTTAATGCAGCTTCAGGTGAAGTTCTACTTAACTTCCCATCGAGTGCTTTTGCGGCACTTACAGGTAGTACTGCAAAGTCAGTTGTAGTTGAAGCAGGAGCTAGTACGATAACATTGGATCGTAATGCACTCTTGGCTGTGCACACAGCAGCAAAGGGTGAGGACATTAAGCTGTCCATCGGCAGTGTGGACACGGATGGGAAAGGCAAAGCTCAGGCTGTGGTTGGCAGTCGTCCAGTAATAAACCTGGCGATTTCCGCTGGCAGTCAGCGTCTATCTAATCTAGGTACTGGTTTTGCGACAATAACAGTGCCGTATACACTAGGAGCAAATGAAGATGCTAATGCAGTCGTAGCTTATGATTTGACGAATGCGGGGCAAGCGGTTGTACTAGCAGGCAGTAGCTATAACGCAGCAAAGGGACAACTGAATTTCCAAACTTCACAATTCTCCACGTATGCAGTAGGGTACAACAAAGTGAGCTTCTCTGATATTGGCAGCAGCTTTGCTAAAGATTCTATTACGTATTTGGCAGCTCGTGATGTAATTACCGGCATTGGTGAAGGTAAGTTCGGAGCTAAGAGTCAACTAACCAGAGCAGATGTTACCTTGCTCCTAGCTCGATTGGCTGGTGTTAATCTGGGCGCAGAAGGAGCAGGAAACTTCACAGATGTTAAGGCTGACGATTATTATGCGGCAGCGGTAGCGTGGGCTAATCGCAAGGGAATTGTTACCGGCGTGAGTGATGGACAGTTCAATCCTCGGGTTAATGTAACTCGTGAGCAGCTATCTGTCATGATCGTGCGATTAGCGAAAGCTATGAACTGGACATTGCCTGTAAGTGGCGACAGTTCAGCTTTTGCGGATCAGAAGTCGATAAGCTCTTATGCTCTTGAAGCAGCCGCAGCTGCTCAGCAGGCAGGGATTATTTCAGGCAAGCCTGTTGCAGAAAGTACGGGGCTTAACTTTGCTCCAAAAGATACAGCGACTCGTGAAGAAATAGCTCAAATGTTAGCGAAGCTGTTAAAGCTGAGTCAATCTTAAGCGATCATCATATTTTTTGATGACAATAGAAACGCTCTCCAATGCCTTGATGGGCAAAGGAGAGCGTTTTGTTTTATGCTCTCTTTTTTACAGGTTCGAGCAGATTTAATACATACTCATTTCCGCTGCCTTTGGGACTATCGTTACGGATATGCTCCTCAAGACATAATCTTGAATCGTGGTCAGCTTGATAATCAAGGTTATTATCCAAAAAACTCATCAGTGCTTGCCATGAGCCGTAGATATCATCACTGCTTTCCGTCATCGCATAGAGACCGCCGTCGAACCGCATCTCTTTAAGGTGGCTTGGTATTTCTACATTTTCAGGAATGGAGGCACAGAATCCATAGCCATAAGGGTTATTCTCACCACTAGGATGCGGATTTGTATTCCCGCCAAATAAACGTGCCGTCCCCAAGAGGTGTTTAACTTCCAACCATTCCAAGACAGGTAGCATAGCTTCATCCTCTGGGGATGTACTGACTGCAATGTTATAAGCAAATCTCATAGTTGGAAGTGTAATGAATCTTACATGGATAGGTGGAGAGTGTTTAATTGTTGTCATAGATAGAACCTCCTCATTCTCATTCAAATCATCCAATGTATTGCATGATTCTTCATTCAGCTCTAATAACAAATGGTTAGTTATGGACTCCTCCGTACGTGCGGATATTAATTGTAATAAGAAGCGGATTTCGCGATCTTTTTGTGTTAGCTTGGATTTCTCATTATGAATTGAAGCGGATTGCTGAAGAAGTGTTTCATACAAGGACTGTACGGACATGTTCTTTAGAACGGTTCCGATATCTTTAATACTAATATCAAGCTTTCTTAATAATGCAGTGATTTGAATGGCAAGGATTGCGTGCTCATCATAAATTCGCCAGCCCGAGCTAGCCTCACGGTGACTTTCAAATAATCCTTGTGCTTCCCAGTGACGCAACGTCCGACTCGTCAGTCCGATTTGCGTAGAAAGCTTATCAATGGTCACAAATTCACTCATAGACAACTCCCGTTCTATTGATTGATAAGGCGCCCTATGAGAAGTATTTTAGCACTTAACGTTACGTCAATTGCAATAGGATAGTTGTGAACGTGTACTCGACAAAATTTACATTTCTCATACAAAACTGTGTCCGGTATTTAATGTACAGCTTCTACAATTTAGATATTAGTAAAAAGTACCTATTGCCATATGAGGCTTTATACGGAGGATGATATTGTTGAAGGCTAGGTCTATGCATCTATCAATGAAGTGGAAGTTGATCTTGAGTTTTTCTGCCGTGGTACTATTCTTTCTAGGGGTAGCGCTATACCAAAACTATAAAATCAATCAAGTAGAAATCTCTATGGAAACACAAAAAATGGAGATGGAAAAAAGAATTACAGTATCCACCATTACTCAACTGCTTCAAGAAATGAACAGTGTGGAGACCTCTCTAGCGGGTTCTAGCGATTTAGAGTTTACCCAACCTTTTAAAGACAAGCAGACAAAGCTAATGGAAGAATTGGGTAAAGTGAAGTTTGAAGCAGATTCGCCAGCGTCTAAGGAGTTAGAACAGTTACATAATCAAGTTGGAGGATATACAGGCTATTTTGACGGATTAGTGAATACCCTAAAGGACGAGCAGCTTGATCCCATGGCCGTTCTGGAACGAATAGATGAACTACATACGAAGGCGCTAGCTATGAATAAAGCTATGCTGGAGACCAATGAGAAACTATATACAGCAGCAGCAGAGAATGCAGAGAAGGCTCAAGACTATTCTTTTGATTTGTTAAATCTGACTAGTTCTATGGGGGCTTATGCAGCAATACTAGTATTCATTTTCACACTTATTATTGCTGTTATGCTTATTCGTTCCTTCCTGAACCCTATAAATAAGCTGCAAGTGGCTCTACGTAAAATTGCTGAGGGAGATTTGCGTCAGCAGATTAATTCGCCATATAACGATGAGCTAGGAAGTCTGAGTCATCATTTCGACCATATGGTGTTGCGGGTTCGAGAGATGCTTCAGCAGACCCAATCGGTAGCTTCTTCGCTCGCTACTTATTCGCACTCTTTTCAACAATCTTCATCGATTACCGCTCATACGAACCAAGAAATCGTAAGTACAATACAGGAAATCTCTGTAGGCGCTGAGCAGCAAGCCGGACAATCGGAGCAGAGCGCAAGCTTGATTCAGGAATTGGAAAGGGAAGTTCATGAAATTACGGAATATACTGAGGTTATGCTCTCGACAAGTCAAACGGCTAATCACAATACTCGAAAAGGTTCCGAGTCCGTCATCGCTTTGCGCGAGGTATCAGAGCACTCACGTGAGTCTGTGAATAAAGTATATCTTGCTTTAACCAAATTGAGCGACCAATCGAAGGATATCTCCAGAATTACCAAATCGATTACAAACATTTCAAACCAGACCAACATTCTCTCACTAAATGCAGCGATTGAAGCAGCGCGGGCGGGAGTTTATGGGAAGGGCTTTGCTGTCATAGCAGATGAAGTGAGACAATTATCTGATCAGACCAAAGAGTCCTCCGTACATATCAGTCAGATTATTAACGAGCTGCAAGCAGGGATGGATGAATTTCAGAAATATATGCTGGAGACTAAAGGAAACCTTGAAGAGCAGGATCAAAAAGTGGCAGAAACGTTGTCGTCTTTTGAAGCGATAGATCAGTCGATCGTTGAGATTAGTAAGCAGATTGGGCAAATCCATGACAAGGTAGATATGACACAGACTATGAATCGTAGACTCGCAGAGTCTGTTCACAACGTAGCTGCCATTGCTGAGGAAACTGCGGCAGGGGTTCAGGAAGTGAATGCCTCTAGTGTGCAGCAGGACAACGCGATCCACGACATTGCCCGCCAAGCCGTTGAGATTAATGAGATTTCGCAAAAATTATTCAAGGAAATCAACGTCTTCAAGATTAATTCGGACATAGCAGACGAGATTATCGCTGGGGATGACAGTGACTCACCTGGCGCTGAAACACCTGAAGAACGCTCTTATTTGACAATCTCCGCATAGGGGAAGATTTGATTGACTGCCCGCACATCGGAAGCGACTTGATTCACTAATTCTGTAACGTAAAAAGGTAGCTTAGAGGAGAGATTCTTCTAACTAGCTTTTTTGCACTTTAAGTGTATTTAATGCAGCTATTGAAGGATGTGTTTTCCTTAAAGAGTGTTTAGTTGTACTTAGTGCAGTTATTTCTCCGGAAAATGACTGTTGTGGTGTTTAGCTAGTTTTTAATTGCACTGATTACAACTAAAGTCGAACATAAGCTTGGCCGATCCGATTTAGTTGTATAGAGTGCAGTTATCTGAAATGTTCGCAGAGGTTTTGTAAAATGAAAAAGCTACCACCTTCGTAGAAGATATCTACTTAGGGGTAGCTTTTGTCACATAGATGAATGAGTGAAGAGGGCTTGTGTGTGGGAGAAGTTATTACTCGTAGGTTTTGTTCAGAGAGCTAACTAGCTCTGGGAGCCAATTCTTTAGATTGAGAAACTTGTATCCCGCCGACCGGGCTTTTGTCGTATCCATAAACCAGGATTGTTCAATTCCGAAGGGTGACATATGCTCGTCTGCGGTTTGCTTCTGGATGATGGCGTGTTTCTCTGTTTCTTCTTCAATCATTGTGAGAATATCCTTAATTCTAACCGTACCGTCTGAGCAAGCGTTGAACGGTCCTGTCATAGTAGAGCTACAGCCTAGCCAATATAGGAAATCAGCAGCTTCATCCGAACGGATAAAGGAGATATGTGCTTCGGGATTCGGTATACCAATCGGCAACTCATTACGGACATGCTCAATATGAAAATGAAGTCTTCGCGTATAATCATCTATGCCCAGCACAATTGGAAAGCGAACCGCAGCGACTGGAAAGGTAGCCTGCTGCATGAAGACGGCTTCCGCCAGTCTTTTTCCCTCTTGATAGGTGAAATCATTTCGCCCTCCGTGGCGGATAGGGTAAGTTTCAGGATCGAAAATGTCCTCGGTCAGCGCTTCTTCGCTGAAATCATAGACGGATAAACTTGAGGTGAGGATATACCGTTTCGTTTTACCATCAAAAATCCGGCGTGCCTGATCCGCTTCGTCCGGTGAATAACAAATATTATCGAACACGACATCCCATAGTGTATCTCCTACCGCCTGAGCGAGCTCGTTTGCTTGGAAACGGTCCGCATGGATCCGGTGAACGAGATCTCCAAAGGAATCGCTAGTTTCCCCGCGTGTAAGTATCGTTACATCGTTTACGGAATCTTGTAGCAATCGTTCAACTAACCTTTTTCCAAAAAAGCGCG
Source organism: Paenibacillus sp. NPDC058367 (assembly GCF_042723305.1). NCBI lineage: Bacteria > Bacillati > Bacillota > Bacilli > Caryophanales > Paenibacillaceae > Paenibacillus > Paenibacillus sp. NPDC058367. The sequence goes on along the minus strand of NZ_JBHXIZ010000001.1, from coordinate 1,056,942 downwards.
TGCCGCCTAAGATAAGAATTTTCCTCATAAAATATCACTCCTAACTAACATTAATGTTTATTTATAAGTCTAATTAAAGGTTTCCGTAGAAAGCAGGGGAATTGTACCTTAAAGAGTGATGAGTGGTGATGAATGAAGCATAAAGATATGTGAGGAGATTTCATTAGTGTGATTGTACTTTGTGCAATAGAATTTAAACTATATAGGACATAATTTGATTCTATTGCACTTTATACAATCAAAAGATGAGAAATCGACTTATAAGTCACTTTTATTAAGAATCTATTGCAGATAGTGCAGTAGATTCGTTTTTTAGCGTTGATTTCATGGATTCTGTTGCACATTTTGCAACGTCACTAGCTCAAAGCTAAAACATCACCCAACTATACAACTCATCAAACTGACCTAACTCACAAAACATACAAAACATACCTATCTCATCAAACTCACACTTTTCAAAACTAATATTTGTTCGGTTATAACGTAACGTAATGTGCTTCATTTAGCTAAGCTTACTCCAGTATTACGAAATAGCGTCACGAAAGACTAAGCCACCATCCGCATTCCTGGCTCGGAATAGTTCCAGCCCATAGAGCTGAATCCGCCAGATTGGAAAGGTTGAATTCTTTGGAAGCTCTGGAAGCTTTGGCTGGACACGGCCATTACAGTGTCTTGACTTTCATCCGCAAGGACAAGCTCAATCAACTCGGGGATTTGTCCTTGTTCATAGGCGGATGCAAGACGATTCAAGGCAATCTGTAGTTCCGTATCCTGTAGTATGGAGGGGCCGTTAGATTGAAGAAGCTCTTGTCTGACTGCAGGGAGGGCTTGGCGGGCTCGATGCAGAGCAGCTTTGATGGCTCCTTCTGTGGTGTCGAGGATTTCGGCAGCTTCGCTTCCGGAGTGCTCGAAAACATCGCGGAGCAGGAACACCGCTTGCTGCAGTGGAGACAGATGCTTCTGTAAGGCTTGAAAAGCAGCCTCAATCTCAAATAAACCATACCCTGCTGCTTCCTCTGTCCGTGGTTGATCCATTTCCAGCACTCGTGACAACGTGGCTTTTCGCCGCATAATATCTGTCCAGGTATTTCTGGCAATCCGCAGGAGTAGCGCCTCAGGATTCGGATGATTCGTTAGCAAGCTGAAATTCGTACGACTTGTATGTTCTGAATTATTGTTCATTTGACTTGTATCGTTCATATCGCTCTTCAGCTTCGAATGTTTGGAAGTCTTCATATAGCCCAGTGCTTTGACCCACGTATCCTGAGCCAAATCTTCGGCTTCCCACGGGGATTGTGTCAGTGCAAGGCAATACCGCTTCAGGGCCATTTGCAAAGACGTGGTATGATTCTCATCCGGTTCATGGCCGGCGCTAAGCTTCTCAAGGCTGATCACTCTGCATAACCCCTTTTCCGGTAAAGTGCTTTCGGTTACTTCTAATAATAAACGAATGAGCTCCAAATTAAGATACGCAATAATAAAAATAATATTTTGCCCGCTTAACGTATCCTATCCATAGACTAATCCGTTTACAGGGTAGATTTCAAATAAAATAAACGGATGGAGGTCGCATACGCATGGCGTACATTCCTTATGTCATTGAACAAACGAATCAAGGGGAAAGATCCTACGATATTTATTCGCGGCTCTTAAAGGACCGAATTGTGTTTGTAGGGGCGGAGATTGAGGATCAATTAGCGAATAGTGTTGTTGCCCAGTTGCTGTTCTTATCAGCTGAGGATCCAGATAAAGATATACACATGTATATCAATAGTCCAGGGGGCTCCGTAACAGCGGGATTAAGTATTTATGACACAATGCAGCTCATTAAACCGCAAGTAAATACGATCTGCACAGGTATGGCGGCTTCCTTTGGTTCACTTCTATTGTTAGCTGGGGCTAAAGGTAAACGTTATGCGCTGCCTAATAGTGAGATTATGATTCACCAGCCACATGGTGGTGCGCAGGGGCAGGCCAGTGATATTGCGATTAGAGCCAAACGTATTTTGAAGCTACGGGAAGTGCTTGTCCAGATTACAGCGGACCGAACCGGACAGACGGTGGAGAAGGTACAACAAGACATGGATCGGGATTATTTCATGTCAGCCGAGGAAGCAGTGGAGTACGGGATTATCGACAAAGTTATCACAAATCTGTAAGTCGAAGGAGTGAAGTGAATGATGCTGGAAGCTTTGCAGGGCAAAGAGGTAACCATTTATTTTGTAGATGGCTCTAACGCTAGAAAAGGCATTTTGGAAACGGTAACTGAGAAGTTTATTAAATATCGGACAGAATTTGAGGAGCTTTATATTCCCATGACTTCCGTCTGTTCCATCACACTAGATACTAAAGGACGGGAACGCGCCCGTGTAGGATTTACACAATAACCATTATCAGATTTAAAAATAGGGTTAGGGAAGCTTTCCCTAACCCGTACTTTCACGAATCGCCAAATAATGAGCTACATTTGCATGATGCTGAATACCAGTCTCCCCTTTAATCAGCTTGATTAAAGTTCGGGTAGCAGTCATTCCAATCTCCGTTCCAGAGTATTCCACCGAGGACAGCTTGGGACGAACGACAGAAGCGATAAAGCTATTATCGAATCCGAACACCGCAACATCCTCTGGCACCCGAATACCGTTATCGATCAGAAAATTCATCGCCCCTACAGCTATCCAATCTGTGGAGCAAAAAACCGCAGTAGGCAGCTCCCCGCTATCCTTAATCCGGCGCATAGCGTCACTTCCATCTTCTACGGCCATTCCACTTTCTACTACCCATTCTTCTCTTAAGGTAATGCCTGCATCCATAAGCGCTTGTTGATAGCCGCGATATCGATCGCCACCCACTGCATTATCTCCAGATACCCGGATCATGCCGATACTTCTATGTCCTTTTTGAATCAGATAAGTAACGGCTTCATAGGAAGCGGTAACATTATCCAGATGGACAGAAGGGATCGTATCAATCTGAGATTGTTCTCCAACTAACACGCAAGGTGACCCGGATTTCTGGATAATCTCCAAATGCTCCTTACTCGGAACCGAGCCTACATATATATAACCCTCAGTCCCCATATGGTGGAATAAGTTCAAATAATGAAGTTCACTATTAACACTTCCGTCTGTTAACCCGACCAAAACATCATAACCATATAGCTCGGCGAGATCACGTATGCCAATATTGAAATCATCAAGCACGGTATTACTGTTCTGCGGAATAATGACACCAATCAGAGGTGTATCCGGTCTACCTACATCTGAACCGATGACATTAGGACGGTAATTCATTTGTTTCATGGCTTCTAATACACGCTTACGAACTTCCTCGTTTACCGGTTTGCTGTTATTGACAACCCTTGAAACGGTAGCTATTGAAACGTCAGCCATTTTGGCTATATCTTTAATTTTTACCTTCAAGAATATCACCATAACTTTCCAATCTTGTATTCGTTCTAGAATATATCGCAAGCATATCACGGATAGCTTCAAGAATCCAAAAGATTGTTATTGACCAGGAAAATAAAAGATCCTATAATGATCGCATAGGAAAATAATTTCCTTAAATAAACCCTAAATAGATAGTTTTTTAGTCGATAGTCTTAAGTTTTTTTATGAAAAATCACTAATTCGTGAATTAAATAGGAAAATATTTTCCTAAGAGGGTATATGAATACGAAGGAGCTGCATACATTGAACAGAACATGGTGGAAAGAAGCCACAGCGTATCAAATTTACCCACGGAGCTTTATGGACAGCAATGGCGATGGTGTTGGAGATCTGCAGGGAGTCATCTCAAAACTTGATTATTTACAGGACCTTGGTATTAATGTCATTTGGATCTGTCCTATTTATAAATCCCCGAACGATGATAATGGATATGATATTTCAGATTACCAGGATATTATGGCGGAGTTCGGCAGTATGGCTGATTTCGATCAGCTATTAAGCGAGGTTCATGCACGGGGCATGAAGCTGATTCTGGATCTTGTCATAAACCATACTTCAGATGAACACCCTTGGTTTGTTGAAGCACGTTCAAGCAAGGATAATGCTAAACGTGATTATTATATTTGGAGAGATCCTAAGGACGGAAAGGAACCGAATAACTGGGAGAGTATTTTCAGCGGTTCGATCTGGGAGCTTGACCCTGCTACAGAGCAATATTTCATGCATGTCTTCTCCAAAAGACAGCCTGACCTCAACTGGGAGAATCCTGAAGTACGTCAGGAATTATACGGTATGGTCAATTGGTGGCTAGATAAAGGGATCGACGGCTTCCGAGTGGATGCTATTTCACATATTAAGAAAATTCCAGGTCTTCCTGATCTGCCAAATCCAGATAATCTTCCGTTCATTTCGTCCGGCGCGGGTCATATGAATCGGGAAGGAATTCACGATTTTCTTCAGGAGCTGAAACAGGAAACATTTGATCGTTATGACATTATGACCGTTGGTGAAGCGAGTGGTGTTAGTGTCGATCAAGCGGAAATGTGGGTAGGCGAGGAGCAGGGCAAATTCAATATGATTTTTCAATTCGAGCATTTAGCTCTTTGGAATAAGAGTGTTACGGGTGGCTTGGATGTTCTGCAGCTGAAATCAGCACTTTCCCGCTGGCAAAAAGGTCTTGAGGGTAGAGGCTGGAATGCATTATTTATCGAGAATCATGACCAACCACGTTCAGTTTCCACTTGGGGAAATGATGGCGAGTATTGGAAGACATCGGCCAAATCGCTGGCTACAATGTATTTCCTAATGCAAGGAACACCGTTTATTTATCAAGGTCAAGAAATTGGGATGACTAATGTACGATTTGATTCCATGGATGATTATGATGATGTAGCGATGAAGAACCTGTATCGTTTAGAGACAGAAGCCGGAAAATCACATGAAGAAGTAATGGAGGTTATCTGGAAGAACGGTCGCGACAATTCTAGAACGCCAATGCAATGGGATGACTCTGAGAACGCTGGTTTCAGTAGCGGCAAGCCTTGGATGAAGGTCAATCCTAATTTCACGGAGATCAATGTGGAGCGTGCGAAGCAGGACCCTGATTCCATCTACCATCATTATAAAAAGCTAATCGCACTTCGGGCCGCTAATCCTATTACCGTTTATGGAACCTATGATTTGATCCTGCCTGAAGATGAACGAATCTACGCTTATACTCGTACACTTGGCAATGAGAAATTACTGGTCATGTCAAACTTGACTTCAGAGGAAGCGCTGTTCGACCTTCCGTTTGAGTTGGAATTTGACTCCAGTGAGTTGCTGTTGAATAACTATGAAGTTGACCCTGCCGAGAAGATCGAGACAGTGGCATTACGCCCTTACGAATCTCGTGTGTATATGCTGGTTAACACGCCTGTAGAGCAAGAGGCAATTCTTAAGAGTGTGCCTGCAACAACGGTTTAATTATTTTAATAAACGCAAGAATGCCCCTCGGCCAATGGCTAAGGGGCATTCTTTTTATTGAATATCAATTATTTGCTCTGTTCGCCATCATCGGTAGAAGATAAATCCGGCCGTTGCAGAATATAACTATTAGACATATTCAGGAGCCGCTGAACGGCATCAAATTGCGCTTGTGTCGAACCGCCCTCAGTTTCAGAGCCGTCGATTAGGTTATAGTTATTTCCATCATCGTAATCGACACCAGTCAAGTACAAGCTTGTGTCATTAATAAAAGAACCAGTAGGAAGAAAATGTCTAACAGGTAGCAGATTGGTCTGTTGATTCATCAGATCTTCTCCGAAGTGGAGCTGGTCCTTCATAGAAATCCCTAACAGATTAGCTACGGTTGGTAAGATGTCAATCTGACCGCCAGTTTGGGTATACACAGTAGGTTGGTCTATGCCCGGGGCATGAACTATGAAAGGAACGTTGAACATATCGGTATATCCATACTCGTGTCCGACCATTTCCTCCATTAATGATTTCTCATTGCCGTCAAGGGAATACAGTGATACACCTTGATGATCTCCATAAAAGACAATAACGCTATCTTCCCATAACCCGCTGGACTTTAATTGATCTAGGAATTGTCCCATAGCGTAATCTGCGTAATTTTGGGCTAAAATATAGTCGCCGACTAAGGTCCCTTCGTACCGTTTAGGCAACGTCATTTTAAATTTAGATTCTGGCATTTTATAAGGGTGATGAGCGCTCATTGAAATGACCATCGCGTAAAAAGGATCGTCTTCCGCATCCATTTTGACTAATTCAGGAACGGTCTTGGCATACAGCACCTCATCGGAAGATCCAAATGCGATATGATCATCATCTCCATAGAAGGACTGATCGTAGTATTTATCAAAGCCTAGCACCTTGTATAAGGTTTTGCGGTTCCAGAATTCTACGCTATTGGTGTGAAAGGTGGCCGTGTTATATCCATTAGCTTTCATCAGCTTAGGCAGACTTGGAAGTTCCTTAGTCATATAGTTGGACGAAGTGGCTACTTCGTGATGAGGAACATATAGAGAGGTGTTCACAACAAACTCAGCATCCGATGTTGTTCCTTGCCCCGCATTTGTATAGAAGTTATTGAAATAATGTTCGCTTGAAATAAGTTTATTTAGATTGGGAGTTACTTCCTGTCCGTCAATGCTTAAGCCAAGCAGGAAATTCTGAAAAGATTCCATTTGCACTACAATGAGATTTTTACCTTGAGCCGCTGCCCAATACTTTGGAGAGACTGGCTCCGTAATCCCCTTTGTAGCGTCCACAGACTGCTGCGTAATTTCTTTGCTGTCGATCATTTCTTTCTTTTCTGTGGTGTCGGCAAAAATGGTATATACCTCGTAATTGAGAATCCCCATACGCTCTGCCTTTTTGTTCTCGTTCATACTGGCATGATTCGGCCAAATATTAAAGACACAGATCGCAAGTGAAACACTGATGATCCCAAGCAAGGCAGTTCGGTTCATACGCCGGTTCATGCCTCTATCTTTCCAGATCGCAATATATTTGGGACGGAACATGAAGAACATGAAGACTACAATATCCACAAAAATGAACAAATAGTATGGATCCAGCAAGGAGTATGTGCTTTCTCCGACCTTGGTTACCTTATCTGCCTGTTGCAAAGCATGGTAAGTAGCAATTACGCCGTAATATTTGTAATACATCAGGACGGCAAAATAAATCACTGAAATTAATAAGTTCGCAATCATGTAATACAGAAACTTCCGTTTGGAAGCCATCCATTCAATGAGTCCAAAGACGATAAAGAAGAACGGGATCTCTGTGAGCAGCATGCTCCAATTAGGGCCGTCACTAAATACTACGAACCAGGCCACTGCGCATTTTAAGAGCAGGATAAAGCTAAAAATTAGAAAGGGCTTGTTTTTTATTTGAAAATCTTTTTTCACTCGTAATCATCCTCTCTGGTGCAAAACAAACTAAAATCCTGCATAACTCTGTATGTTGTGGGAATCCGTTGCAATATGCCGATGCTTATTATGCTCTTGAAGTTTTAGTGTGTCAAAAGACGGACGAGAGACCTAGAGCGCAGCAACAAGCGATTTATGCCATATAAACAGTTAAAATCAGCTTCAATCCTAAACTACAGGTTAAATGAGTATAAATTGATTTAAAAAATTACAGCTTCTCGCAACTTTACATAATATTCCACAGTCTATATAAGAAGATTGAATACATTGGGGGTCCTTATTGTTGCAGATCAACAGTTTGACCCTACCGATTCTAAAAGGAGTGATCTTAAGTGGGAAGACAAATTTCAAGCATTAAAATTCAGATAAGACGAATAGGTATTGTAGTTGTTGGGGCAGCTATTATCCTAGCTACAGCCTCACCATTAATAGTAAAAGCGGACAGTGTTGTGAATTTCCCGGATGAAAAGAAGTTATTGTCTGGCATCACAGGGCTGGATGCGGGGGATAGGAGCGCTTATGCCATCACTGCGGATGGAACAGCCTGGGCTTGGGGGGGTGGATACGGTTCTATTGGTAATGGGGCAACCACGCCAGCGTATACTCCAGTCAAAATGCGCATCGATCATGTTAAGCAAGTTTCAGGTGGCTACCGTCATAATTTGATGTTGAAAGACGATGGAACAGTGTGGGCAGTAGGGGGGAACGAACATGGACAACTTGGCACTGGAGCGCAGTCCTCGACAGTCCTTGTAGAGCCGGTTCAAGTGAAGGGGCTAACGGATGTGATTTCTGTTTCAGCAGGAGACACACATAGCTTAGCGCTTCGAAAAGACGGAACGGTATGGGCGTGGGGAGGCAATGAGCAAGGAGAACTCGGTGATAATTCGGGGAAAAACGGGCTAACACCGGTGCAGGTGAAAGGACTACCCTCCATTTTAGCTATAGCTGCAGGATCGAATAATTCAGTGGCACTTGGGAACGGCGGAGAGGTGTGGGTATGGGGCTCATCTAAAACTAGAGGCATTAAAAAGGATGCGGTTCTAAAGCCTACCCTACTTAAAGGCGGCGGGGAGTACAGAGCTGTTGATACTGATGGGTGGAGTGGAGTAGCTTTGAGATGGGATGGTACCGTTTGGTTATGGAATAATTACACAGATATGAATCCGGGTGGAACTTTACAGCCGATTCAGATTCCAGGACTCACTGATGTCGTATCGATGACAACGGACTCTGCAGTAAAAGCCGATGGGACCGTATGGCAGTGGACAGTTGGCGATAAGAATAAGATGAATGTTAAACAGATTAGTGGTATTCAAAATGCAGTTTCGATTACCAGCGGGAACAGAAATCATTATGTGCTCTTAAAAGACGGTCATGTTCTTGCATGGGGGACGAATGAATTTGGACAGACTGGGTTGGGGGTTAGAGATTTTATGATTGACACGCCTCAGCCCGTGAAGAAATCGATAGAGGTCCTGTTGAACAATAGTAAAATGGATCTGACCATGCCTCCTTTACTGCTCAACAATTCTACTTACGTTCCTTTAAGAGGAATATTTCAGCAAATGGGAGTGGATGTACGTTGGGACGTTCCATCGAGATCAGTTATTGCCGTGAAGGAATCTACCTCTACTACGCTGATCTTAAATTCGGTTAATGGACAAACGACAGTGAATGGAAAAGTGATAGCCACAGATCAAAAGCCAGTCTTTATTAATGATAGTGTATATGTACCTTTAAGACTGGTGAGTGAAATGTTAGGCGCTAAGGTAGAATGGGATGCCGAAGCTTATGCTGTTCAAATTCATTCCAATTAAATAGGAGTATTTTGACATTAAGTATTATTTGTATTAGTATAACTAATACAAATAATACTTTTTTTGAATGGATGGATAATATGATTATTACGCTTGATTTTAACAGTGATACGCCAATCTATGTACAGCTTCGTAATGAGATCGTGATTGGAATAGGCTCAGGTGAACTGGCGGATGGGGAGAAATTACCGACGGTGCGCCAAATGGCTGAAGATTTAGGGATAAATGCAATGACCGTGAACAAAGCGTACGCGATTTTGAAGAATGAAGGCTTCATATCGATAGATCGCAGGCATGGTGCTACAGTTGCTCCGATAGGGAATGGACAGCCAGAGTTTAAGGAGAAGCTGGAAAATGAACTACGGTTAGTCATCTCGGAGGCAAGTGTAAAAGGGATTGGGCGGGAGGAGTTTATGCAAATGTGTGCCGGAATCTTTTCATCCGTATCGTTTAAGTCTACATCTATCACGGACTAGGGGGACACTCAGATGGCTATCGTCTTCTTTTGTATAGCTATATTTATTTTAGTTATTTTGTTTTTTACGTATATGAGTACTTTGAAGCTGAAGGATAATCTGTGGTTTGGGGTTAGTCTGCCGGTGTTTGCTCTTGAGGATGAACGTCTGCGCGAACTGCAAATTTCAACTGAGAAGAGGTATAAAAAATATGGACTCCTATCAGTTCTGGCTTTGATTCCTATCTTGTTCTTAAGCTCCTATCTCTCTTTCACACTGATCTTTTTTTATGTTTGGACGTGTGGAATGATGCTTCTGCTTCGAATTCCATTCCTCAAGGCACATCGTGCAGCGGTAGAACTGAAACGGGAAAATGAGTGGTTCGTGGGAGAGAAGCGAATGGTTCGAATGGATACCAAGCTATCTCTGCTAAAAAAGAAAATGAGTCTTTCTTTATACTGGTACATAATCCCTGCACTGATTGCTGCGTTATCTTTTATGATTCCAGTTCCGGAGGATAGTATTGAAATTCTTCGAATGGCTGGTGGCATAGCGTTAGGGTTGACCGTATTTTTCTGTATTATTGCTATCTCCTTTAATCGAATGAAGCCTAAAGTTTACACGCATAACAGCGAGACTAATATCCTGCTTAACCAGGCTAATCGCAGATACTGGTCCTTGCTATGGTTTGGCATGGCGATCATCAATAGCTGTATCGCCGTAATTTCGGTGTATTCCTTATCCTTAAATGGAGCGGCTTCATCTATAGTATGGAGTTTGGGGGTCTTCTTTTTCTCCGTTATTCCGGTGACAGGTATTTTTTATGTACATAATAAATTGAAACAACTTGAAGCTGCGCTGCTAAAAGGTGATCATGAGATACTTTACACGGATGATGATGAATATTGGATTAATGGGACAACGTATAATAACCCCAATGATCGCTCTGTTATGGTTCCGAAGCGTCTTGGGATTGGTACTACGATTAATATTGGGACAAAAACGGGTAAGAGTATATATTACGGCCTCTTTGTATTCGTTGCATTGCTGTTGATCGGGACGGGTTGGATGGGCGTTCAGACTGATTTCTCAACACCTACCTTAACTACAGATACAAATGGAAGGGTCTCGATTGAATATCCGATGTACAATTACAGCTTTGCCATGAAGGATGTGCAAGAACTGACGCTTGTGGACAGCTTACCAAGAGGCCGAAGAACAAATGGTGTTGCGACGGATACAGTAGCCATTGGAAACTTTAAGTTTGACGGGTTTGGAAAAAGTAAGGTCTATCTTGTGAAAAATTCTCCGCCGTACATTGTGATCAAATTGTCAGATATATATGTGCTTTACAACAATAAGGATGCCACTGAAACTAAACGTCTCTACGCGGAGTTGAAAGGGTGGTGAGGTTTCTCATTGAACTTAAAATAAAACGTATGAAGTAGCCCCCTATTGTGATAGAATAATCTAGTTGTCCTAGTTTCCGGAAATTTACTCCATTCCAGCGATTTTCATTAGATATATAGGTGGATAATCGAGGAAATATGAGCATTCAAGAGTATTAACAAGAATCCTTGAAGATTTTACACAATAAACATCATTTTTTGTCGGTTTTTATTGATTTATTCAAAAATATTATGTATAATCAGCCTTGTTGATTTTGCAAATGGAATTTTAGGAGGTTTTTATTTTGGGAAAAGCGTTAATTATTGGCGCTGGCGGTGTTTCCAGTGTTGTTGTTCACAAATGCTGCCAGAACCCGGATGTATTTGAAGAGATCTGCATAGCTAGCAGAACTGTCGCGAAATGTGACGCTCTGAAAGATAAATTAGCCGGAGGCCGCACGAAGATTTCTACTGCTCAGGTCGATGCAGATAATACGGACGAAGTCATTGAACTGATCAAGAGCTTTGAGCCGGATGTCGTTATTAATGTCGCTCTCCCATATCAGGACCTGACAATCATGGATGCGTGCCTGGCAACAGGAGTGCATTATGTGGATACTGCCAACTATGAACCACAAGATACAGCGAAATTTGAATACTCTTGGCAGTGGGCTTACAAAGAAAGATTCGAAAAAGCAGGCCTTACCGCGTTGCTTGGTAGTGGATTTGATCCAGGTGTAACGGGCGTGTTCACAGCTTACGCTCAAAAGCACTATTTTGATGAGATTCATACCATTGATATTGTAGACGCCAATGCTGGTGATCACGGATATCCATTTGCAACAAACTTTAATCCTGAAATCAATATTCGTGAAATTACAGCCAATGGCCGCTATTTCGAGAATGGCGAGTGGATTGAAACTGCACCGCTTTCCGAGAAAAAAGTATACGATCTTCCGGAAATTGGACCAAAAGATATTTATCTTTTGTATCATGAAGAATTAGAGTCTTTGGCCGTTAACATTAAGGGTGTAAAGAAGATCCGTTTCTGGATGACCTTCTCGCAGAATTACCTGACTCACTTGAAAGTGCTTGAGAATGTGGGCATGACTTCTATCGAGCCTATCATGTATGAAGGAAAAGAGATCGTTCCTCTGCAATTCTTGAAGGCTATTTTACCGGACCCAGCTTCTTTGGGACCAAGAACAAAAGGCAAAACGAACATTGGATGTATCATCCAAGGAACTAAAGACGGAAAGCCAAAAACTTATTATGTATACAATGTTTGCGATCATGAAGAGTGCTATGCAGAGGTTGGCTCCCAAGCCATTTCTTACACTACAGGCGTTCCTGCAATGATCGGAGCGATGTTAATTATAAAAGGTATCTGGAAGAAGCCGGGCGTATTCAACGTTGAAGAGTTCGATCCAGATCCATTCATGGAAGCTTTAAATAAACATGGTCTGCCTTGGCAAGAAGATTTCTCGCCAACGCTGTTAGACTAAGGCGCGATAATGGATATAGATATCAGCGCGGTCCCGTCACCATGTTACCTTGTAGATGAAAGATTGCTTACACGTAATCTTGAGATTATGAATTCTGTACAGGAACGCACTGGAGCAAAGATTTTGCTCGCGCAAAAAGGCTTCTCCATGCATTCCTTGTATCCGTTAGTTGGGAAGTACTTGCATGGTGTAACCTCAAGCTCCTTGTTCGAAGCCAGACTTGGCTATGAAAAGATGGGCAAAGAGGTTCATGTGTACGCACCAGCTTATATAGATAGTGAGTTTGATGAGCTCCTTGGATACTCCGATCACATTGTGTTCAATTCGTTTGACCAGTGGAATCGATTCAAGGATCGCGTTAAGAATGCACCGAAACACATCAGCTGCGGCATTCGAGTGAATCCGGAATATTCCGAGATCGAAGTTCCGCTGTATGATCCGTGCTATAATTATTCCAGAATGGGAGTAACTCTCCCTAACTTCAGACCGGAAGAGCTTGAGGGCATTGATGGACTACACTTCCATACCATGTGCGAACAGAATTCGGATACACTTGAGCGTACGCTCAAAGTAGTCGAAGAGAAGTTCGGACCTTATCTCAAAGGAATGAAATGGCTTAATTTCGGTGGCGGTCATCATATTACACGCCCTGATTATGATCTGGAGACCCTGGTCAAGTGTATTCTACACATGAAAGAGACTTACGGTGTGGAAATCTATCTGGAGCCGGGAGAGGCAGTAGCTCTCAATACCGGATATCTGGTAGCTACCGTTCTCGATGTGATGCATAACGGAATGGACATTGCGATTCTCGATACCTCAGCAGAGTGCCACATGCCGGACGTACTGGCTATGCCGTACCGTCCGAACATTATCGATGCTGGACAACCTGGTGAACATCCTTATACGTACAGATTAGGTGGAATGACTTGCCTAGCGGGAGACGTTATCGGAGATTATTCCTTTAAGGAGCCTTTGAAATACGGCGACAGACTCGTATTCCTTGATATGGCCCATTATTCCATGGTGAAGAATCATATGTTTAACGGTGTGAATCTGCCTTCCATTGTTAGTTACAATGAAGAAGAGGGAATCAAAGTAATCAAACAGTTTGCTTTCGAAGATTTCAGCGAACGTTTATCTTAAGATTAATAAAGAGGTGTCCCGTGATGGGACACCTTTTTTTGATTATTCCTTATTGCATCGTGATGGCGATGCGCTCCTCCTGTGGGAGCCACTCAACCTTTGCTCCGAGTTGCTCACTTATAAAGCGAAGTGGCAGATACATCGAACCGTTTACGATGAAGGGTAGTGTAGGAAGATTTACGGTTTTATTGTTCACCATTGTCGCTCCAGTTACACCGTTAATACTAATGGCGAGAGCCGGTTTATCTGTAGCGGTTCGTGTGATCATAATTTGTTTATCTATTGTTTTCGCAGCTGTAATGTTCTCTTTATAGGTAATTGTGGCACCTAATTTTTCGAACAGCGATCGAAGCGGGACGAAATTTTGTCCGTTTCTAGTAATAACTCCATTTGAGAGTGGGATAGATTCTCCGTTTAAGGAGATCGAAATAGGCTTTTGCACTGGAACGGGCCCGTTATGGCTGAATTCATAGTCGCCATAGCCTAGCTGTGCGTCCTTATTGACGCCCCAGCCCCAGAGTGAGCCGTCTTTCTTTTGCATGATGAGATGTCGTCCGCCTTTCTTTAGGCTGCTTACTTCTTTTTCGAGAAATGTGAATTTTGAATCTGCGGGCATCATTTCGTTTTCAATAGAAGTTTGATAGACGTTTCCTTCCCCGGTTAACGCAACAATAGAGCGTTCTACGATGTAAGCATCAACTACATTCTTGATCCCATTTAGAAGAATCGGTGTTTGTTCATGATAGGTTGTTCCGTCTGAGGAACCTGTAATAGTAGCGCCCCAGAACCATAATTGAGAGGACCCATCAATCGCTAATAGGCTGTTCTGATTTCCTTTTAAACTTTTAATATTACTGATTCCCTTGAGAGGAGTCGCAGATAGATCTATTGGAGCTCCCTGGTTCTTGTAATAATCTTGGACTGGCCAACTCCATATGGAGCCGTCCTTCTTAAGTGCAAGATTGTTTTTGATTTGAATAATATCCGTTAAATTCTGGATGGTTTCGAAGCTTTCGAAGTCATCGCGTGTAGTAGAAACAGTTCCATCTTTCTTTAAGAACACGTAACGTGTCCAGCTCTTATGAAGATCAGACTCATAGTAACCGCCCACAGCAGCCACGTTATCGACGCCGGAAACCGGTGTGAACGCGGAGGTAGTAAGTCCATCGGATGAAAGGGGGGCGCTTAGAATCGTCCCGTCTCCTTTAAGGGCTATCGTTCTATTTCCCGTCATGAACATATCGACCAGATTGTCTAGCTCTTGAACGGGGGTCACTTTAACAGCTTCAGAGTATGCCGATGTTCTCCATTGCCAGACCGAAAGGTCTTTCTTCATTACATATTGGGAACCAAAGTATGCTTGTACCTCATTCAGGTCATGGATTTGCGTAGGGACGGAGCGATTACCTCCCCATACCCAGAAGGAACCATCTGTTTTGGTCAGATAATCCGCGCCATACGAAGTGAGGTTGGTAGTCGTGGTTGTGTTCTCTGCAGCTGCAGCTGCGCTTACGTTACAGGCGAGGCTTAATACTAGAAGAGCACTAACCATGCTGATCCATTTTTTTTTCATAGGAATACCTCTCTTTTTCTTATTTGATAAGTTTGATATGTTCACGATATAATCCATTATCTTACATTTAGACGCTAGAACTACTGGAAAAGTTTCTTCATATTTACCCGCTCACAAGAAAGGTCTCATGTGATACAATAATTTAGTCTGTTTTAAATAAAGAAAGTATAAGTTTCACACTATACTTTATCCTTATATTTCTCGCATACACACTTACCGTCCTTATAAAGACGCCGAAGGCGTTTATGCTTGATTAGCTATTGAAAGGTTCGTATCTGAGGAGGAAGTCAGCGTCAATGAGACATGCACCGTTTATTGCAGTGGAAGGCCCAATCGGGGCTGGAAAAACAACATTAGCGTCTATGCTAGCAGAGGAGTTAAATTTACCGATCATTAAAGAGATTGTCGATGAGAATCCGTTTCTAGCTAAATTTTATGAGAACATGGACGATTGGAGCTTTCAACTGGAGATGTTTTTTCTCTGTAATCGGTATAAACAGCTTGAAGATACCGTTACACAATACATAGATAAAGGGATCCCGGTCATTTCGGATTACCATATTTATAAGAACCTGATCTTTGGAGAACGAACGCTGAATGGAACGAAACGTGAAAAGTATCGGCAAATTTATCATGTGCTTACGGATGACCTGCCAAAGCCAAATATTATCCTCTATATTAAGGCCAATTTAGATACGTTATTAACCAGAATTGAAAAACGTGGGCGGCCCTTTGAAGAGGGGATGGATACTGCGTATTTGGAGCAATTAATTAAAGATTATGATGACGCGATGGCCGCTCTTGCCATTCAGGAGCCTTCGACCGTTATTATTACCATTGATGGAAATGCAGTCGATTTCGTGGAGAATCCAGAACACTTCACTGAAATTGTCTCTTATATAAAGGAGCTAATGAAATGAATTCATATCATATCCCGGAAAATGCCATAATTACCGTGGCTGGAACTGTCGGGGTGGGGAAATCCACTTTAACAGGCGCCTTGGCCAAAAGACTTAATTTTCAAACCTCGCTAGAGCAGGTCGATCACAATCCTTATCTCGAAAAGTTCTATCATGATTTTGAGAGATGGAGCTTTCACTTGCAAATCTATTTTCTTGCCGAACGTTTCAAAGAGCAGAAGAAGATGTTCGAACTCGGCGGTGGTTTTGTTCAGGACCGTTCCATCTATGAAGACACCGGTATTTTTGCGAAAATGCATGCAGATCAAGGTACAATGTCCAAAACGGATTATGAAACCTACACCAGCTTGTATGAAGCTATGGTTATGACGCCTTACTTCCCGCACCCTGATGTGTTGATTTATATTGAAGGCAGCCTGCCTTCCATCCTGACCCGAATTAATGAACGTGGCCGTGAGATGGAAATTCAAACGGATGTTTCCTACTGGGAGCATATGCATGGCAGATATTCGAAATGGATCAATGAGTTTACAGCTTGCCCAGTGCTTCGTTTGAACATTGATGATTATGATGTAAATGATGAGACTTCGATGTCTGATATTCTTGTGAAGGTGGGCAATGCGATCCGTAAGCCTGCTGATAAAATATAATAATTAATGGTTAGGAGCCCCCAGGATTTGGGGGCTGTTTTTTTTGAAATCAGAAAGCGGATTAAGCGATATAAACTGAGTTTGAGGGATGATTTGTAAAAATAAAAAAAGACCCAAATCATAGATATGGGTCTAATAGTGAAGTGTCAGTTGTCCTAGTAATAAAATACGAAAAGCAATCCAAATTGGTGTGGACATTGTAGTATGCTCAAGGGCTGCACCCTATAATTATAGCCCTTTTTTCTGGATATAGATTCCAGTCTAGCGAAAACTAGTTATTGGTCCATGACTAAAATTAATAAGATGCGTACACTGAACTATCTTTATAGGGAGGTGTACGTATTGAGTTGTCCAGACGATAAAAAATGTCATAAGAAAAAAATCGCCACTGTATTTCCTTCGAAAAGAAAAAGAAAAGAACATCGTCGAAAAGTTATTAAGAAGATTGTACAAGTCACATGTCCTCCGCCCGAAGTAAATGTTACCACTCCAACAGTCGTTGGTGCTACAGGACCTCAAGGAGCACAAGGAATCCAAGGAGTACAAGGGGCCCAAGGAGTACCAGGACCCCAAGGAGCACGAGGAATCCAAGGAGCAGAAGGACCTCAAGGTCCCGCCGGTGGGCCCCCAGGACCCCAAGGACCGCAAGGTCAACCTGGACCAGCGGGAGCAATAGGTCCACAGGGTGTAGCGGGACCCGTTGGTCCTCAGGGTGCGCAAGGAGTGCCGGGTGCACAAGGTGCCGTAGGTCCTCAGGGACCGCAAGGTTTACCTGGTCCTGCAGGAGCAATAGGACCACAAGGTTTTGTAGGTGCAACCGGATCGACTGGAGCGGCTGGAGCACCGGGGGCAGTGGGAGCAACCGGAGCAGCAGGAGCACCGGGAGCCGCGGGAGCGACAGGGGCAACTGGAGCGGCAGGAGCGCCAGGGATAGCGGGAGCAACCGGAGCAGCAGGAGCACCGGGAGCAGCGGGAGCGACAGGAGCAACTGGAGCGGCAGGAGCGCCGGGAGCCGCGGGAGCAACCGGAGCAACCGGGGCACCAGGAGCGGCCGGAGCAGCAGGAGCAACCGGGGCACCAGGAGCGGCCGGAGCAACCGGTGCGACAGGAGTCGCAGGAGCAACCGGAGCGACCGGAGCAGCAGGAGGAGTATTAGGTTTTGCTGATTTTTTTGCCCTGATGCCCCCTGATAATGCAGCAACTGTAGCACCGGGCACAGACGTGAGTTTTCCTCAAAATGGCCCTACCAGCGGGACGACGATTGCACGAACGGGCCCTAGTTCTTTTAATTTAGCGGCAATAGGGACTTATCAGGTGTTGTTTCAGGTTAGTGTAACCGAAGCAGGCCAACTCATCTTGACTCTTAATGGCGCAGATCTGGCCTATACGGTAGTTGGACGTGCGACAGGTACATCAGAAATCGTAGAAATGGCTATAGTGCAAACAACGGTCATTAACACCATACTGACAGTTCGGAATCCTGCTGGCAATTCCACCGCACTTACTATTACTCCTCTTGCTGGAGGAACAAGATCTGTTTCAGCTCATCTCGTTATTACACAATTAGCATAGCGAAATCTCCTACGTATAGATAATTTGGAAGTTTGCCACCTCTAATCAGGTGGCTTTTCTTATGGCATTTGCTGGAATTTCCATTTGACTTCAATTCAGAGTTGACGCAAAATAAGAGGGAGATGATGTAAATTTGAATTTTTCGGGGAGAATTGTACATGAATAATAAATCAGGTCGTCATTCCTTCCGAGAGCGACTGGATCATATGGTGGGTAAGATTCGTACGGATATCCTAAGTGGAGTGCTACAGCCAGGTGCTTATCTGCCAGCAGAGAGTATGCTAGCCAAGCAGTTTGAGTTAAGCAATAAATCGGTCAGAAGAGGGCTGGATGTGTTAGTCCAAGAAGGCCTTATCGTCAAAATCGACCGTGTCGGAAGCAAGGTTATGGAGTCCGTGCAGGAGAGAATTCGTATTCATTTTGGCTGCAGTGCCTCGCTGTCCAAGGACTTTCTGCTGGATGATCTAATTGGTGAATTTCATCGACTGCATCCCGGTATTCATATTCTTCCGCTGGCGCTAAATGATTTTGACCATGTGAATTCTGCCGTAGAGATGATCAATAATGGGATGCTTGATGCCGTATCGCTGAATAGCACGCAATTTCAGGAAATGGCTGAAAATGGCTCGGCTGAGCTGCTGGAATCGCTTGATCCTGATCCTGAATTATATCCAATCGCGACAGAAGCTTTCTATCATGAAGAACAGTTGTATGCTTATCCGATTTCCTTCTCCCCCGTGGTGCTGTGCTACAACAAGGCGCATTTTCGGGAAGCAGATCTTCCTGAGCCGGATAGCTATTGGACCTGGGATGACTTGATTGAGGCGGCTCGTCAGTTGGCAGAGAAACGTGGACGCCATGCCATTTATTTTGTGCCTGCTTCCGAGAACCGTTATTCTGTATTCCTGCTGCAGAGCGGGATTCAAACCGTGGTAGACGGGACCGAGCACCGTACACTTAGTCCGGAGACGGCAAATAGTCTCAGTGTGTATAGCCGTCTCGTGAACAACCATCAGATTTTCCCTAAATATCTTGCTGGCAATCATGAGGATGAGACGATTTCTTTGTTTGTCCAAGAACAAGTTTCTATGATTCTGACGACCTTTTTCAATTTAAATGAATTCAAGGCCTTAACGCTGGACTATGATCTTGCTCCGTTACCTAGGCTGAAAACAAAAGATCCGCAGAAGACATTACTGGTCACGATCGGAGCGGCTGTGGTCGGGAATTCACGACAAAAGGAAGCGGCTCGTCAATTCGTTAACTTCCTTGCTTCCGTAGAAGCGCAGAAAATTATTCGGGAACGCACAGTAAGTATTCCAGCTCGAAAGCGGATCGCTGAGATGAGTACGGCGGATCATTTGAATCGTCCTTCGAGATATCTAATGTACAGAGAGCTATTTCCAACTTTCTCCTACCTTAAAGATTTAGGACTTCCTATAGCCGTTCTAAAAAGCTTTCGTAAATTGTTGAACGCTTATTGGTCAAAGATGATTGATGAGGAAACGCTTCATGAGGAATTGAGTCTCTTAATCTCGGAACAGGATGCTGCCGATCAGAAGGTTTAAAAGGTGTTTTTCTGCGAAGGCTGTTCTCTTTAGAATATCAGTAAAGCGTGATAATGGTGCTGGTGCGCCATTATCACGCATTTTTTTAAATAAAAGCAAGCAGAAGTTGTATATTGTGCCTAATCTGTATGAGATCAGAGATGGTTTATTCAAAGCAGTTAAATACGAGTGGTTTTGTAAGCGTTTTCTATTAAATTTGAGGGATTTCAACATTTTGCGACAGGTACATGTTATATAAGATTACACTTATTAGAGATATTTCTTATTATTATATTGACATCATGTAGGCTGGAAAATATAATGAAATACATCAGATATATATCAGATTAGCGAAATAAGAGATCTGATACTCTGAAATGTAAATCAAAAAGAAGTCAGAACAGATGTTTTCCTCTAATTAAAGTAGAAAAAAGGCAGTTGAAAGGAGGATATCCCCTATAAAAGGTAATTTTCAGAGTGATTACTCATTTAGAAATTTATTAATGTATCTTTGATTCCTTTTGATTGATGTTAGTGAATATATCATAATGATTATCTTAGTTTTTAGTTATTAATAGGGGGTTGAATTATGAATGTTGCTAAAAGGAAATTAGTTCTGCTGCTGCCTGTCCTGTTGTCATTAGTTACACTCGTATCTGCTTGCGGCGGTTCGAATACTAAGACGGGCAATACCGCAGCTCCTACTGCGGAAGTTCAGAAGGCTACGCAAGCTCCCGCTAAGGAAGGTAAAACAGTAGGTGGTCTGCAGCTCCCGATTGTTTCAGATAAGCTTGAACTGTCACTTTGGTCACCCAGCGGCGGCAATTTCAGAGGAACTAATTTTAATGAGAAATTATCCTTTCAGCAAATGGAAGAGAACACTAACATTCATATTGACTTTCAGCATAGTACGGAAGCCAGTGCGGAAGCCTTTAGCCTATTGATGTCATCTGGTAAGCTGCCGGACATTATCTACAATGATCTATGGGGCACGGATTCCGGAAAATATGGTACACAAGGCGCGCTGCTTCCTCTGGAAGATTTAATTGAGAAAAACGCGCCAAACTTCAAGAAAATCCTCGACGACAACCCGGATATCCGGGGACAAATTACTTCGCCTGAAGGCCACATTTTTTACCTGCCTAATCTCGTTCTTGATTCACAGGATCTCACTCAAATGTTCCCGCAAGTACGGAAAGACTGGATCGATAAGCTGGGTCTGTCTATGCCGGAAACTACCGAAGATTGGTATAACATGCTCAAGGCTTTTAGGGAGCAGGATGCCAACGGAAACGGCAAGAAGGATGAAATTCCACTAGTCACAGTCAACTTGGAAAATATCATGATGTTATTCGCGCCTGCCTTTGGCGTCGATTACGGATTCTTCGTGGATAATGGCCAAGTAAAATATGGCCCGAATGATCCTAAATTCAAGGATGTCGTAACCTATCTGCACCGTCTTTACGATGAACAATTGCTTGACCCGAACTATCTGGTAGATACCACATTCCAGACGCTGACTGAGAAGGTGACTACCGATGTGGCAGGGGCATGGTTTGGCTGGTCTGGCTCCTACATGGGGAACTTTACTACCCTAATGGAGGGCAAACATCCAACCTTCAAAATTGCACCAGCCATTCCACCTAAAGGACCGAACGGTGATCAACGTCATGTCTCCTTCCGCTGGCAAGCAGCAGCACACGGATTAGCGGTTTCCTCGCGGACGGAACATCCTGAGGAAGTGATGAAATGGCTGGATTATCAATACTCAGAAGAAGGCATTCTGCTGAACAACTTTGGGGTTGAAGGCAAGTCATATGATCTGGTAAACGGAGAACCGATTTATAAGAAAGAAGTAACTCATCCGACCAATGGCCTCACAAATACGCAAGAGCTGCTGAACCATACGATCGGGGGCGGAAGCTGGGCTACGGTAGCGGATACCAGATATGCTGAACAAATCCGAGAAGCTAACGGGCAAACGGAGAATCCGCTCGAGTTATATAGTGACTATATCGATTTTGATAGCAAGTTGCCTCCAGTCCAATTCACAACAGAGGAAAACGATGTAGTTGTTCCTTTGATGGCCGATATTCAGACCTATGTAGCCGAAACAATCAATGCCATGATCATGGGGCGCCAAAAGATTGAGGACTATGACAAAGTAATGAAGCAACTTGAGAAGATGGGAATTAACGATGTGTTAAAAGAGTATCAGGTTGCATACGAGCGATTTAAAGGGAAATGATTCAGCTTGTGAGGAGGTTGTTGTGGGCCGAGCGGTTCAGAGAGTACTTTGTGACCGCTCGCCACATGACAGCTATGACTAACGCCAGTGTCCGGGAGAGGAGAACTATATGGCTGTACCTGTAAAAGTCGCTAAAGTTGAAAGCAGGAAGCTTCCGGTCAAGAGGAGTCCGATTCCCTGGAAGCGGATAGCCTCCAATCGCTATCTTTATCTCATGCTCCTTCCTACGGTTTTGTATTTTCTGATTTTTGAATACAAGCCGATGTATGGGGCGATCATTGCCTTTAAGAATTTCAACCCCTACTTAGGGATCACGGATAGTCCTTGGGTGGGCTTCAAGAATTTCGAGAAGTTTTTCGAAAGCTATTATTTTCTCAGACTGCTTAAAAATACCTTCTTAATGAGTTTCTACTCACTCATCTTCATTTTTCCTGCTTCACTTGCTTTTGCGCTGCTGCTCAATGAGCTGCGGCTCAAGAAGCTGAAGTCCTTTCTGCAGACCGTGTCTTATTTGCCGCATTTTATTTCGCTGATCGTCATCTGCGGGATGATTATTGATTTCACCAAGCCCGGAGGCATTATTAACAGCCTGTTGCTTGGCATCGGACTAATCTCGGAGCCTATTCAGTTCCTGATTCTGCCGGAATGGTTTCGAACGATCTATGTAGGTTCTGGTATGTGGCAGAGCCTGGGCTGGAACTCAATTATCTACTTAGCGGCGTTATCTGGCATCAATCCGAGCCTGTACGAGGCTGCAGTTGTAGATGGTGCAGGACGATGGAAGCAGCTAACGAATATAACGCTGCCTGGGATTTTGCCTACGGTGTTAATCCTCTTGATTCTGAATGTGGGTACCCTGCTGAATGTGGGCTGGGACAAAATTATATTGCTTTACAATCCTGGAACGTACGTCACTGCGGATGTTATTTCAACATTTGTTTATAGACGAGGTGTGATGGAAGCGAATTACAGTTTTTCTGCCGCGGTAGGATTATTCAATTCCATAATCAACTTCACATTACTCGTTCTAGCCAACCGTATCAGCCGGAAAACAACTGAGAGCAGCTTATGGTGAGCATAAGCTTCCGATGAGAGTTTTGTACGATTTTTAGGAGGGTAGACAATGGTTGTGAAACGCAGTATGGGTGAAATCATTTTCGACAGCTGCAATGTGCTGTTTCTGATCTTGTGTTCTTTCCTGTTCCTGTACCCGATGTGGTACGTGCTGGTCTCCTCATTCAGCGATGCTCATGCTATTGCTGCGGGGAAGGTAAGCTTCTTTCCAATCGGCTTTAATCTGGATGCTTACAAGCTGGTATTTGAGGATACGCGGGTATGGACGGCTTACGGAAATACTTTCTTTTATGTCATTGTCGGTACGTTAATTAATCTGGTACTAACTACACTTGGGGCTTATCCTCTGTCCAGAAAGAATCTGGAGGGGAGAAATGTCATTATGGCTTTCATTGTGTTCACGATGTTTTTCAGTGGTGGTCTAATTCCTGCGTATCTGAATGTCCGTGAGCTTGGCTTGTATGATACGCGGTGGGCGCTGCTGTTGCCTGGTGCGGTTAGTGCCTTCAATTTGATAGTGATGCGGACCTTTTTTCAGTCTATCCCTGATAGTTTGATAGAGTCTGCCAAGATAGACGGCGCTCACGATTTCAGAATTTTACTGCGGATCGTGCTTCCGCTCTCCATGCCGGTTCTGGCGGTGATGACCCTCTTCTATGCGGTAGGCCACTGGAACAGTTGGTTCTCGGCCATGATTTATTTACAGGATCGGAATTTGTTCCCGCTTCAATTGATATTGAGGGAAATCCTGATTCAATCCTCTGCGCAAAATATGCTGGCCGGCGTTACCCAAGATGAGGTGTTTCGTATTAGTGAATCTATTAAATTCGCTACGATTATCATTGCTACCGTTCCCATTCTAATGATCTATCCATTTTTGCAGAAATATTTTGTAAAAGGCGTAATGATCGGTGCGTTGAAGGAGTAACAGCGATAGAAAAGATGCTGCATGTGACGGAATCGTTTCTGAAGCAGTCGGGAGGAGAAGACATATGAAGGCGGTAATATCTCAGGAAGGACAGATTCGCATGTCGGATGTTCTGACACCAGTCATTGAAGATGGATTTGTACTAGTCCAGACTGAATATTCGGCGATTAGCCCCGGAACGGAAATAATGATGAATGGCCTGCACCGTACGCAACAAATTGTACTTGGATACAGTGCAGCGGGTGTAATCCGAACACGTGGGAAAGGAATGGAACACTGGCCAGAGGGTCTTCGTGTAGCTTGTTACGGCGGACCTTATGCAAAGCATGCAGAATGGCTGCTAATGCCTCAGCATCTGATGGTGCCCATTCCTGACCATGTTAGTTCGGAGGAAGCATCAACAGTAGGGCTTGGAGCCATTGCAGTACATGCAGTAAGGCAGGTTGCACCACAGTTTGGGGAGACACTTGTCCTGATCGGTGCCGGAATTCTTGGGCAGTTGATTGCTCAAATTGCTAAGGCGGCAGGATGCCGGGTGATCGTCTATGATTTGCTTGCAGAGCGCTGTGAGATGGCTGAGCGCCTTGGAATTAGACATATCGCTACTAGCCCGGAGAAGGTTAGGGAACATCTTGCTAACCTGACGGAAGGCATGGGAGCAGATGCAGTCATTGTATGCGCCGGCGGTAAAACCGGAGACCTTATTGATCAAGCGCTAGAGTGGGTACGGGATCGCGGCAAGGTACTGTTGGTTGGAGATGTTAAGCCTGATTTCTCTCGTGATCTGATGTTCGGTAAGGAAGCCCAAGTGCTGATTTCTAGAGCCGGAGGTCCCGGACGATATGATCCTATCTATGAGCGGAAGGGGATCGACTATCCTTACGGCTACGTGCGGTGGACGGAAGGTCGTAATATGGCTGAATATATTCGCTTAATCTCTGAAGGGGACATTCAGGTTGAGCCGTTGATTAGCGCGATATTCCCGGTTGAACGCTGTGAAGAAGCCTTTCGGCGTTATGCAGAGGACCCGGTGGATCTGTTGGGAGCGGTCTTAGCTTATCCTGCGGCAGTCTCTGGATGTGAAACGAAGGTGGAGGAACAGCTGACGAAAGAAGGCGGGAGCAGATGAAGGCGCTGCGGATCGGTGAACCACTGAACGGTCTGGCGGTTTGGGCCTCAGCTTATGGAACATGGCAAGGGGCAGACCGGATCTACGCTGTTTCTTCCGGAAGTCCTTGTATCTTATTTGTTCTAGACCCGAGCGGTGAACAAGCGGTGGAACGTTATGCGCTGGAAGGTTCGGATCATTGCTGGGGTGTAGTCTTAACAACCGGCGGAGTGTATATCGGGGGAAGTGGCATTTTGTACAGGTACACTCATGAGAATGGTGTGGAGAACCTGGGTGAGATGATTCCCGGTGAATTCTATACGTGGCGGTTGGCAGCAGATACGCAAGGCAGGATCTATGGGGGATGTTATCCTGGGGGGAAAGTGTTCCAGTATGACCCAGTGACAGGAGTGTTTAGGGATTACGGTGCTATGGTAGCTGGAGAACAGTATGCGCGTTCTATGGAAGCGTGGAACGGTAAGCTCTATGTGGGAGTTGGTACACAAACCCCGCATATTGTTGTACTGGATACGGAGACGGGAGAACGCTCGGAAATCAGGCTACCAGATGAATGTAAAAGCGAGCAACTGGTGTATGACTTGAACATCGTTCAGGGCAAGCTTTTTGCTCGAATTACACCGTCTGCACGGTTGTACATTTATGATCTGGAACTGCAGGAGTGGGGAGACACTTTGGATCATGTGAGTGGACTTAGTGTTTCGCCGCCGGATGAGCTGGGAAATGTGTATTTCATTAAAGATGACTATTTGCAGCGTTATGATGTCCGGACTGGAAGCCTGTTCGTTACTTCACTAGCTATGCCGGAGCCTGCAGGTGATTATGGCTGGCTGAATAACCATGCTCTAAATCGGAAAGAGCGCTGCTTAACGGGTGTATACAGGGACGGAAGTTGCTGGATTTACGATCCGGCGACGGATCGGTATACGGTCAAGGACTTCGGTCTGCAAGGTCAATCGGTCCATTTGCAGTCTATAACCTATGGACCTGATGATGCTCTCTACATCGGAGGGTATTTCGCAGGTGGGCTGTCCAGATTCGATAAGGCAGCCGACGAGATCATTTCATATCGGGGCATTGGTCAGACGGAAGGTATGCTAGCTGGTAGAGATTGTCTTTATCTAGGTGTATATCCGCGAGCGAATATTTTCAAATATGACCCGAATGAAGATTGGAAGCCGGGAGAGAATCCAGAGCTGCTATTTTCCTTACAGGAAGAGGAGCAGGACCGCCCTTTTGCTTGGGCTTGGGCAGGAGAAGAGATCGCAATTGGAACGGTTCCTTCCTATGGTCGGCATGGAGGAGCGTTGACACTGTACAATCCTGCGAGCGGTGCACGTGAGGTGTTCAGAAATCTTTTGCCGCTGCAGAGTGTGGTGTCCTTGACCTGTAGAGATCAGCTGTTGTTTGCTGGAGGGTCCGTCTGGGGTGGACTTGGGATTGCTCCTCAGCGTGCGGATGCCTCTCTAATGATTTGGGATCTAGAGAAGCGCTGCAAAGTATGGGAAGGTGTACCGGTGCAAGGGGAAAGGGCTATTTCTGCTTTGGTTCTAGATGATGCAGGGTATCTTTGGGGTTTGACGGCAGGTAAGTTATTTCGGTTCGATCCACAGCTTAAGCTTACTGTAAAGACTTACTCTTTGTTCTCCATGGACTGGAATGTTGTGACTCATTTTTGGCGTAGCGGCAATGAATTGCTCTACAAGGAAGGCGTGCTGTACGGCGTGTCGATGAATCGCATGTTCAAGTTTGATGTGCGGAGTGAGGAGCTTGAGGCGTTGGATGACGATGCGCGGCTGCTGGCAATGGACCGTGAGGGTGATTTATTTTTTGCAAGAACTACAGCATTGTATCGGATGCACAAGTAAGGTCTGCACTATCCTTGGCGAAGGGTGAGGGATGATGAGAATCTTATATTTTTATAAATTCTGTATTCTAGGTGGGGTAACCACTCAACTTGCAAATAGACTTAAATTTTTGCGGCACCACTCGGAAGTGCATTTTGCTTTTTTGGAAGATTACGGCGGGGCAAGCGCTTTTGATGGATACGAGCATGTCCGAATTCTGGGGACGGTTGAAGAGATTAAGAGCTACATGGAAGTCTATGATTTCGATGTCATTATTACTATTGATAGTTACGAGCTGTATGAAGCGCTTGGGCCTGTACAAGAGGGAAAGGTTATTATTCATGAGGTACATACCACCTATTCCGAACCCCTGCAGAAGTTGGCCGCAACGAAAGATAGTTTGCCTTTTCACTATGTGATCACTCCCTCCGCTTACATGAAGGATTATTTGGACGGTATCGGCATAGCGGGTGCTTATCATATTAATAATTGCCTGGATACCGATTTGTTCCGATATGAAGCGGGTATTGAGCACGAGCCTGCCACTATTTTGTGGGTGGGTAAACTGGATGATCACAAGAACTGGTCGTCCTATTTGAACATTGCTGGAAAGCTGAATGCCAAGATGCCAGAGCTGCAATTTATGCTTGTTGGGGGTTATACTGCTCCCGATGAGATCAAGAAACAGCTGATGGTAAAGGTAGAACAGCAGGGGATTAAGCATTTCAAGTGGATTCCCAAAGTGGACTACGATGAGATGCATCGCTATTATTCATCGGTTGCGCAGAATGGTGGGTTATATATTAGTACCACGACCAATGAATCTTTTGGGATGACCGTACTGGAGGCGATGGCCTGCAGGTGTCCGGTAGTGGTTCCGAGTGTAGGGGCGTTGCCGGAATTATTGGATGGTCCGTTAAGTGTTTCCCTATACGAATCAGGCAATGAAGAGGAGTGTGTGGACAGATTGAGCGCACTGCTGGAGCATAATAGTCTGAGGGAAGGCTTGAAGTCATTGGGAGAACAGAAAGCTAGAACTGCTTACAGCATCGAACAAGTGGGAAAAGAATACATGGAACTACTTGAACGTTTCAGGGAAGAACGTTTAATTCTTAAATAAGTGGATCACTCCATGGGGCTGTCAACCGAATAAGAGGTGTTGTTGAAATGGAAAAGCTGCAGATCGGTATGGTAGGAATGGACACTTCGCATAGCAGGATTTTCGCGGCGCTGCTAAATGATGAATCTCATCCGCTTTATATTCCGGGTGGCAGGTTACACTGCGGTTATCCGGGGGGTTCTCTTGATTTCGAGCTAAGCTATTCACGTGTGAGGCCGATTAGCAGTGAATTGCAGGAGCGCTATGGGGTTGAATTGCTCGATTCTATAGAAGAAGTTGCGGAGAGATCCCATGCGATTCTATTGACTTCTGTAGATGGGAGAGTGCACAACGAACAATTTGCGGTGCTGGCTCCTTACGGAAAGCCGGTATTCATTGACAAGCCGTTAGCGGTTTCTTATGAAGATGCGAAGGTGATTGTGGAATTGGCGGAGAGGTATGGAACGCCATTTTTCTCCAGCTCTATGCTACGTTTCGGTGGACCGCTGGTAGCCCTCTTAGAGGATGAAAGTGCAGGTGCTATTCTAGGTGCGGATTGCACTGGACCACTCGATCTACAGCCGACACAACCGGGGTTATTCTGGTATGGGATACACGCTGCTGAGATGTTATATACCGCCCTTGGAGAAGGTTGCCATTCGGTACGTGCTGTCAGTAACGATACGCAAGAATGGGTAGTCGGCCAGTGGAAGGACGGGCGAATCGGGACGATCCGCGGAAACCGTACAGGCGGCTCTGATTTCTATATCGTATTGCACCGTGAACGGGGGAGTAACGGAATTAACGCGCTCGGAGCAAATTACAACGCAGGACATCAGCAATTACTGAAGAAATTTATAGCTATGGCGCGAGGGGACTCTCCACCGGTACGAACTTCCTTAACACTAGAGTTGATTCGCTTCATCGAAGCGGCCAACGAAAGCCGGGTAAGCGGTGCTGATGTTCGTCTGTAAAGGAAAGCACAATCTGAAAGGAGTGTAGTGTATTGATTAGGACAGCAGTGATTGGATGCGGTGGCATGGGGACTGTTCATGCGGATCGCTACAAGTCCATGCCCGAAGCTGAGCTTGTCGCCGTATGTGACATCGTTGAAAAAGCCGCTGAGGTGCTAGGAAATTTAGTGGGCGTTAGCTATTTTACATCTGTACAAGAAATGCTCGAGCAGGCAAAGCCAGAGGTGGTTAGTATTGCTGTGCCGACTTATTTGCATGTAGAACTGGTACGGATTGCGGCTGACCATGGTGCGCATGTGATATGTGAGAAGCCGCTCGCACTCACTTCGCAAGAAGCAGAAGAAGCAATTAGTTACTGTAACGAGCGCGGTGTACGTTTGTTTGTGGGCCATGTCGTTCGTTTCTTTCCTTCTTATAGACAGCTTGCGGAGGGAATAATGCAGCTTGGCAGTATTCAAGGCGGAATATACCATGCTAAACGGGCGGGTTCACATCCCGGAAACGTGCAAGCGTGGTTTCGGGATCCATTTCTTAGCGGTGGCGTCATTATGGATTTAATGATTCACGACATTGACTACATTCGTGGGGCTTTTGGTGAAGCCCGTGAAGTATATGCGTTCCAGCACCAGTCGGAAGACATAAATTATGCTTCAGCCACTTTCCGGTTCAAGAATGGAACCATTGCACAGCTTGAAGCATTTTGGGGGTATCCAGGGCCGTTCCATTCCTCTTTTGAATATGCGGATGCGGAAGGAATCATCTCAGGCGGGACCGGGGATGGCGAAAGTCTGCATATTCGCAAGTCGATAACGACGGGCTCTACATCGGGATTTGTGGAGACGCCTTCGAGTGTGCTGCTGAAGGATCCGTATTATTTGGAACTGGAGCATTTTCTAAGCTGTCTAACAAGTGGGGAAGAACCGATAGTCACTGCGCAGGATGCGCTGGAAGCTGTACGCTGGGCTGAAGCCGCTCAGCAATCGGCAATGACCCATCAACCGGTGAAGCTTGAAGTGAAGGGGGATATTTAATGAGCCGTTTGAATATTGGCATGATCAGTTTCGCGCATGCGCATGCTTTTGACTATTTGGCAAGTTTACTGCACATGTCTGAAGTGACGGTCAGTGGAATTGCTGATGAGGTGCCGGAGCGCACACAGGCGCTCGCAGAACGTCATTCGATTCCCTATTATGCTAACTACAAGGAACTTCTGGAAGATGCGAATATAGATGCCGTAATTATTTGCTCGGAAAATGTCTATCATGCTGAGCTAACCATCGCTTCAGCCCGAGCGGGCAAGCATGTACTGTGCGAGAAGCCGCTAGGTCTGTCAGTAGAAGAAATGCAACGCATGATTTCGGTCTGCTCTGAAGAGGGAGTACAGCTTATGACAGCCTTTCCTTGCCGCTTCCTCACTCCGGTTGTTCGGGCTAAGGAATCACTAGATCGCGGCGATATTGGTGAAATTATTGCTTTTAAAGGAACTAACAGAGGTTCTTT
Organism: Paenibacillus sp. NPDC058367; assembly: GCF_042723305.1. Lineage (NCBI taxonomy): Bacteria > Bacillati > Bacillota > Bacilli > Caryophanales > Paenibacillaceae > Paenibacillus > Paenibacillus sp. NPDC058367. Next base: position 1,026,177 of record NZ_JBHXIZ010000001.1, on the reverse strand, counting down.
TCCGGGACCTAGATGGTTCTCTGATGAAGCCCTATCGGGAGGCGGTGCTGTTCTAGATCACACTGTGCATGTGATGGATCTGATGAACTGGTTCTCCGGTTCTTCTGTAGAACAGGTGTATGCCTATGCGGATACCTTATTTGATTCAGAGCGCAAGCGGACGATCGATGATGCTGGAATGGTGCATGTAACTTTTGAGAATGGTGTGTTCGGAGTGCTGGATCCTAGCTGGTCACGCAATCCCGGCTTCCCCATATGGGGGGATGTGACCCTAGAAATCATTGGAACTAAAGGTGTCATCTCCATAGATGCTTTTAACCAAAAAAACAATGTATACGGAAGAGCATCTGGCAAAGGGAACTGGTCCTTCTGGGGAGATGACATGAATGAACTGATGCTAAAGGCTTTTGTACAGGCGCTTCTAGAAGGGGTGGAGGTACCGATTTCAGGAATAGATGGACTCCGATCCACAGAGGTTGCACTTACCGCTTATCAATCTGCTCATGCAGGCCAACCCGTGCGTTTAATTAAATGAGGATGCTGTAAGTACAAAACTTTGAGGAGGATGGAACCGCCTATGAAGGATCAGGAATTGTTCGATAGCATGTGTGAAAAGCTCTACTCTGCGGTAATCTCTGACACGTTGGATCAATTGGGCTATCGTAATCAGGTGATGCGGGAAAATATCAACCCGATAGATCCTACCTGGATCGTTGCCGGAAGAGCAAAGACCATTCTGTCTGTGGATATTCATCATTTGCCGGAAGATCCTTACACGAAGGAGATTGAGGCGGTGGACAGCGTTAAGCCCGGTGAGATTGTCATCGGCTGTACGAATGAATCGCGGCAGAACGGACTGTGGGGAGAGCTATTGTCTACGGCTTCCAAAATGAGAGGTGGCCGCGGAGCCATTGTAGATGGACTAATCCGTGATACTGCTAAAATTCTGGAGCTTGGTTTTCCTGTCTTTGCTACCGGGACCAAACCTGTTGATTCTCAAGGTCGTGGAATTGTTATCGACTATGACATTCCGGTGTTATGCGGTGGCGTAATGGTCCATCCCGGAGATGTAATCTTTGGTGATCGTGATGGTATCGTTGTGATTCCGGGCGCCATCATCGATGAAGTGTTCCAATTAGCTATGGATAAGGTGACTCGCGAGAATCATACACGGGATGAACTGCTCGAAGGATATACCTTGCGGCAGGTCTACGATAAATATGGTGTGCTCTGAACAAGATCCGAGGGAGTGATGTACATGAGGCTGGCTGGCAAAAGAGCGCTAATCACAGGTGCAGCAAGAGGAATTGGACTGGGGATCGCCCATCGATTTCTGGAAGAAGGCGCTCAGGTGGTGTTGCTGGACCGAAGTGAGGGGGAGCTTCTTATTGCACTTGAAACCTTGAAGGATTATGGTGAAAAAGCTGCAGTAGAGATATGTGATCTTCGCGATGTCTCACAGTTAGAACAATCTGTTGCCCAAGCCTTTGAAAGGTTCGGTGGGATAGATATTGTAGTGAACAATGCCGGAATCGCCTTTCGTGAACACTTTCTCGACATCTCGGTTGAGCATTGGAATGCAGTATTTGATATCAACGTAAGGGCGGTTTATTTAATAGGTCAGCTTGCAGCGAGACAAATGATTTCTCAGGGTGGCGGAGGCGCCATTATAAATATGAGTTCCAAAAATGGTCTATCAGCAAGCTCGGAGCTCGCGCATTACAATGCTTCTAAGGCTGCTGTTATACTGCTAACGGAATCGATGGCAGTGGAGCTGGCGGCTTATGGTATCCGGGTAAACGCAGTAGCACCGGGATTTGTGGATACACCCCTCGACCGCAAGCTGCGCGAAGCTTCGAAGCTCCCGGCTTATTCGGAGCATACACCGATGAAGCGGGCGGCAACGATAAGGGAAGCTGCCAATGTATTTCTTTTTCTGGCTTCTGATGAAGCCTCCTATGTAACGGGAGAAACCATTCGTGTGGATGGTGGACATTTGGCTAATGGTAGTGAGCTGTAAATAGAAGAAGGAGTGAACGTATTGGAAATTACAGAAATTCAGGCAGAATTGATGATTGATGCTCAGGCTGAGCTTGGTGAAGGGCCGCATTGGGATGCCGAATCCAAACAGTTGTATTGGGTCGATATAACGGGTAAGAAGCTTAGAATATACGACCCGATCACTGGTGGTGAAGTAGTTCGCTCTTTCGACCAAATGGTCAGTGCAGTTATTCCTACGACAACAGGAGGACTTCTATTGGCTATGGAGGATGGGGTCTACCTTTCTCAAACTGAAGGATCTCCGGTGCTGCTGACTTCAATAGAAGCGGATCTTCCACGCAACAGAGCAAATGATGCCAAATGCGATCGACAAGGCCGACTGTGGGTGGGGACGATGAGTATGGATGATGAGCCGAAAGACGGAGGCTTCTATGTCGTGGAGTCTGGCGGCTTCGCTCGCCAATTGTTATCCGGCATCGGCTGCTCGAATGGAATGGCTTGGGATTACATGCGGAGTAAGATGTATTACATTGATACGCCGACTAGGCAAGTGGATGTATTTGATTACGAGGAAAAGTCTGGAAGGATAAGTAACCGAAGATTAGCATTCCGAATTCCTACAACAACTGGCTATCCGGACGGAATGACAATAGATAGTGAAGGCATGCTTTGGGTCGCCCACTGGGGCGGCGGCTGTGTATCACGCTGGAACCCGGAGACGGGTGAGCAGCTTGGACTCATTCGAGTTCCAGCACCACTGGTGACCTCGTGTACTTTTGGAGGCAGTGATCTAACGGAACTCTACATTACAACTGCAAGGATAGGGATGCACGAGAAAGAGTTACGTGATTATCCGTTTGCAGGCGGTTTGTTTATGGCTAAGCCCGGGGTGACTGGCTTGTTGCCGGGAAACTTTCAGGCTAGGGAGTAGGAAGAGGAGGCAAAGCGATGCGACTCAAAGATAAGATCATCATAATAACCGGAGCTGGCTCGGGAATTGGAAAAAGCACGGCTGCTTTATTCGCTTCAGAAGGAGCGACAGTAATCATTGCCGATGTCCAAGAAGATTCAGGAAAAGCCGCTGTCACTGAAATTGAGGCGACGGGTGGAAATGCGATGTTCATACCCTGTGATGTAACCGATGCTAGCAGTACTACCGCGATGGCTGATCAAGTCGTTAATACTTTTGAACGTATCGATGTGCTCTTTAATAATGCAGGAATCAGTGGCGTGGGTGCGGTACATGAGGTTTCCGATGAAGTATGGGAGAGGGTCATGCGGGTTAATGTGACGGGTGTGTTCTTAACCTGCAAGGCTGTCCTCCCTTATATGATGAAGACCAAGAAGGGTTCTATCATTAATATGTCCTCTGGCATCGCCGAAATCGGAGTCGCAGAGCGAGCTTCCTACAGTGCTTCTAAGGGAGCTGTTCTATCTTTAACTAAAGCAATGCAGGTTGATTATGCACCTTACGGCATTCGTGTAAATGCGCTGCTACCAGGTACGATTATGACTCCGTTTGTAGAAGGTTATTTGAAGACTTCTCTGGATCCAGAGGCTTCGGTTGCGGCCATTAAGCGTAGACAGCTTAGCGGTGAGCTTGGCAAACCTGAGGATGTGGCACGAGCTGCACTATTTCTAGCTTCCGATGAGTCCGGGTTTGTAATGGGTTCGCCGCTATATGTGGATGGTGGCCTTGTCTTCGGAAAAAATGCATAAAGTGAAGGAGAGTGTTATAGATGAGGCTAGTTACCTTTTTGCAAAAAGAAGATGATCATATGGGCGTTCTAACCGACCGTGGTGTGGTGGATATTGAGGCGGCACAGACTGCATTATCCACTCGGACGGAGGTTCCAGTAACGGTTAAGCAATTGCTTGATGGTGGGAAGGATGCACTTAACCAACTGAGGATTTTTGTGAATGAGCTGCCTGAAGGAGAAGTGAATCCATCCTGGCTGAAGCAGGAAGATGAGTTAGCATTCGGTCCCTGTGTTACTGATCCTGGAAAAATCATCTGTATTGGCCTTAATTATCGCCGGCATGCGGAAGAGACTGGGATGGCCATTCCCGAATTTCCCATCCTGTTCAATAAGTTTAACAATACACTAACAGGACATGGCTCAGAAGTTCCGCTTCCGAGGAACAGCCAGAAGGTAGACTACGAGGCAGAGCTTGGCATCGTCATCGGACGAACCGCGAAATATGTGACGGAGGAAGATGCACTGGATTATGTCTTCGGGTATTGTACGGCTAATGATTTGTCGGCGCGAGATTTACAGATGCGGACGAGTCAATGGCTAGCGGGAAAGTCTTGCGATAAATTTTCACCCATTGGGCCTTACTTAGTCACTGCGGATGAAGTAGGCGATCCCAATCAGCTCGATATTCAGTGCTCGGTGAATGGTGAACTGCGTCAGAACTCCAACACTTCGGACATGATTTTTAATTGCAAGCAGATTGTCAGCTATGTATCCCAGTGTATGACGCTTTCGCCGGGGGATATTATCCTGACTGGAACCCCAGAAGGCGTAGTGATGGGTTACCCTCCAGAGGATCAGGTCTATTTGCAAGCTGGTGATGTGGTCACGGTGCAGATTGAGAAGCTTGGTGCCATTACAAATACGATGGTTAGCGAATAGGAGGGAGTAGGGATGATCTTCGATTGTCATACCCATTTGTTTGGACCGGGAATGGTTTCAGGACCTACGGATGAGGCGATCAAACGGGCTTGGGGACCGGATATGAATATCGAAGCAACCCCCGAGCAACATCGTAGTAATTTGGAAGGATTCTCTGGTGCTATCGTATTGGCCATGGCGGCGCATGCAACGGGACTGGTTGTGCCGAATGCTTTTGTCGCAGATTACTGTCGCACGGATCCGGATCGATTATTCGGTTTTGCAAGTGTAGATCCCAATCATCTGGATTGTGTTGCTGAATTTGAGACTGCGATCCGTGAGATGGGATTAAAAGGGTTGAAGCTTGCGCCTATCTATCAGAATTTTTATCCTGATGATCCCAGGCATTATGCCCTCTATGCCAAAGCAGAACAGCTAGATGTACCTATTCTTTGGCATCAAGGAACCTCTTTTGTACCGGAGGGTTATCTGGATGCATCAAGGCCGGCGATGCTGGACCCGATTGCCCGTGCTTTTCCGAAGCTGAAGATGATTGTAGCGCATATGGGTCATCCCTGGATTGATGAATGTATTTCATTGGTGCGCAAGCATCCTAATCTATATATGGATGTTTCTGCTTTAGGAAGTAGACCTTGGCAATTTTATAATGCACTGGTATCTGCGATGGAATATGGAGTTCAAGATAAAATATTGTTTGGGTCGGATTATCCGTTCTTTGGGACACAGAAGATGCTAGATGCTCTGTACCATATCAATGATCTAGTGGAGGGAACGAAGCTGCCACAAATACCGCAAAAATATATTGAGGACATAATACATCGTCTAACACCGGAAATTCTTGGTTTTATCTAAAGCATTTATGCTTGGTCTATAAGCGAGGTTGTTAAAAGGAGATGGGGTCATGGCGGAGTGCAGGGACAGCGAGGAGAGTGTGGCTGAATCAGGCGGTAAGTTGAAGAGCGAGGCTTATTTTCAGGAAAAAGATCTATGGGGATTTATCCATCGTTCCTTCACGAAGTCTATGGGGTACACGGAAGAAGATCTCCGCAAGCCAGTGATCGGCATTTGCAACACGTTTAGTGAGCTGAATAAATGCCATTCCCATTTTAATGAATTGGTGGATTATGTGAAGCGTGGTGTTTGGCAGGCAGGGGGAGTGCCGATGGAATTCCCGACGATTTCGATTGGTGAGCCTTATGTGAAGCCTACAACGATGCTGCTGCGTAATTTGATGGCGATGGATACGGAAGAAATGATGAAAGGGCATCCCATTGATGGCGTAGTGCTGCTAGGGGGTTGCGACAAAACGGTACCCGCTCAGCTGATGGCAGCCGCTAGTGCCAATATTCCAGCCATTGTGCTGACAGGTGGCCCTATGCTAAACGGTCGACTGGGCGGCCGTAGCCTTGGAGCGTGCACGGATTGTTATGGCTTTACGCTGGAGCATAAAGCCGGAAATATAAGTGACGAAGAGCTGGCTGTTGCAGAGAATGCAATTTGCCGTAGTGACGGTCACTGCATGGTGATGGGCACAGCAAGCACGATGGCCTCGATCGCCGAAGCAATCGGCATGGCGTTACCGGGCTGTGCGGCTATTCCGGCGCCGGACAGCAGACGCAGGCATATATCCGAGCGAACGGGCAAGCAGATCGTAGAGCTGGTTCGCCAGGGTATTCGTCCCCGTGACATCATGACTGCAGCGGCGATAGAGAATGCGATCACAGTTACGATGGCGAGCGGCGGATCGACGAACGCTATCATCCATCTTATAGCGATCTCCCAGCGGCTGGGGATGAAGCTGCCTTTAGAGACATTTGACCGGATCAGTAGTCAGACCCCGTTTATTTTGAACCTGCGTCCTTCGGGCAAATATCAGATGGAGGAGTATTTCGAGGCAGGTGGTGTACCCGCGCTGATGAAGGAGCTGGAGCCGCTGTTGCATGGGGATTGTTTGACTGTAACAGGCAGAACGGTTACAGAAAATCTGGTTCAGGCATCGACACTGGACAGAGATGTGATTCGTTCTTTGGAGGAGCCGCTGGACAGTCAAGGTGGAATTGCCATATTGCGTGGGAATCTGGCGCCGGATGGGGCGCTGATCAAGCAGACTGCTGTATCCGTTCATCTCAAAAAGCATATCGGACGCGCAGTAGTGTTCGAGAGCCCGGCCGATCTAAATAAGCGGATCGATGATCCTGATCTGGTCGTGGATGAGAACAGTGTGCTAGTGCTTAAAAACGCAGGTCCGAAGGGTGCTCCAGCGATGCCGGAGATCGGGCAAATCCCGATTCCACAAAAGCTGCTGAAGCAGGGCATACGCGACATGGTACGCATCTCGGACGCGCGGATTAGCGGTACTTCCTATGGCGCATTGATTGTACATGCGGCGCCGGAAGCTGCTGTCGGTGGTACGCTGGCGCTTGTGCAGGATGGCGACGAAATTGAGCTGAATATTTCCGCGAGGCGCTTAGAGCTGAAGGTGTCGGATGAAGAATTGGCACGACGTAGGGTCTCATGGCAAGCGCCGAAGCCGCACTACGACAGAGGGTATGGCTTGCTGTTTCATGAGCGTGTGCTTCAAGCGAATCTCGGTTGTGACTTTGACTTTCTTCTCCCTGTTGAGCTTAGAGAAGAGTTGCTGAGCGAGAGGGAATCGGTGCACATCAAATAATAGCCGAGACTGAAATAATCTAATGCTTGTGAAGATAAAATAGCTGCACTTTATACAACTACAGTATATCGTAATCGTCTCATTTGGACTTTAATTGCACTTCATACAGTTAAATCTTATCAAATCGCTGTTTGTAGGCTCATTTTGGATTTTTAATTGCAGATAGTACAACTAAATTACCATCTACGAGAACAGGAGTTGTTATAAGTGTACGAAATACACTTATATCGCACGAATCGCACGAATCGTACGAATCGTACGAATCGCACGTATCGCACGTATCGCACGCATTGCACGCATTGCACGAATCGCAAGTGTCGCGCATGTCGCAAATATCGCACGAATTGTACGTATCTGCGGCTCCGGAAGCGGCTATCGGAGGAATTGCGACTCTTGTGCAGGATGGCGACGAAATTGAGTTGGATATTTCCGCGAGGAGCTTAGAGCTGAAGGTGTCGGGAGAGGAAGAGGCCCAGCGGCGGATTACATGGCAAGCGCCTAAGCTACACAACGACAAAAGTTAGTATGAGTTTATTAGATTGGCTGACTGAACTGGATAGGCTGGACTGAGGTTGGTTTATTGCTTTGATTGATTTGAATGTGATGATTGCTTTGCTTTGAGTGATTGCATTTTATGCAATAGATTCCGCTCTAGATAGGCTGGATTTTGATTTTATTGCACTTTGTGCAATGAAATTTCAGATAATCGCCACTAAACGAGCTTATAGCAGGAATCTGATGTATGAAGTGCAATAGATTCATTTTTTAGCGATGAATTTGAAAATTCTATTGCACATTCTGCAACCAGGGAGTTAGTTTTCGATTGTAGCAAACTGGTTTGTGAATCTAGCTAGTTAGTTTTCGATTGTAGTTAGCTTGGTTTCCGATCACAACAAGCTAGTTTCTAATCTCAGCTAGCCTGGCTTTCAATTACAGCTAGCAACGTGTCCGATTATACCAAGCTATGAGGTCTTTTGTGGTAAAAGCAACAAACTTGAGTCAATGGAGAGGAGAGTTCAATGATGCGAACCGTTCAAGAGTTGGAGGAGCGCTTGGCAAGTCCGTCCGCAGCACTGATTGAGGAACTTAGCCAGCTCGATGGAGATATTATGCTACTAGGCGTGGGGGGCAAGATGGGACCTAGTCTCGCAAGGCTAGCGGTGAATGCAATTCGCCAAGCGGGGCTAAACAAGAAAGTTATCGGCGTATCCCGCTTCTCGAATAAGGAGCTGAGACGAGAGCTTGAAGAGGCCGGGGTCGAGATTATCTCCGCCGATTTGTCTGACGATAAGGCGCTGCAGGCACTCCCTGAAACCCAAAATATTCTCTATATGGCCGGGAATAAATTCGGCACGACCGGGAATGAACATTTCACTTGGATGATGAATGCCTATCTGCCGGGCCGCGTTGCGGAACGGTTCCGTAATTCACGAATGGCTGTATTCTCAACAGGCAACGTTTACCCCTTTACTCCGGTCAGCCAAGGAGGCGCAACGGAAAGAACTTCACCGAACGCGAATGGGGAATATGGGCAATCCTGTCTGGGCCGGGAGCGTATATTTGAACATTTCTCTCATAAAAATGGAACGCCGATGTTCATTTATCGGCTGAATTACGCCATTGATCTGCGGTATGGTGTGTTATTGGAGCTTGCTCGATCGGTCAGGGAGGGACTTGCCATTGATATCACAATGGGTCATGCCAATGTGATCTGGCAAGGGGATGCGAATGAAATCGCATTGCGAGCACTGCTGCGTTGCAGTTCGCCGCCTAATGTCATGAACATTACTGGGCCTGAGACATTGTCCCTGCGTTGGGCTGCGAATGAATTCGGCCGAAAGTTAGGCATTGAGCCGATTTTTACAGGTGCAGAAGCACCTACTGCACTGCTAAGTAATGCAGCGAAAGCCGCTGCCACCTTTGGCTATCCGCGGGTATCGCTGGCCGAAATGATCGACTGGATTGGCGATTGGGTAGGACAAGGCGGAGAAACCTGGAATAAACCCACGCATTTTCAGGAGCGGGAGGGCAAATATTAATGACACTGACAAGAGTACCTTTGACTTCGGAATTACATGCCGCGCTTCATGATGGGTTGGCTATTCCCGCACATCCTCTCGCCTTAACTAAAGAGCGCAAGCTGGATGAGCGACGTCAACGGGCACTTACCCGATATTATGTTGCTTCCGGGGCGGGTGGAGTCGCGGTTGCCGTGCATTCCACTCAATTCGAGATCAGGGATCCAGAAGTAGGGCTGCTGGAACCTGTGTTACGTCTAGCTGCGGAAGAGGTGGAGCTTGCCCAGCTAAATCGGCCATTCATGAAAGTAGCGGGTATTTGCGGTGGGACGGAGCAGGCTGTTCTTGAAGCGCGCCTTGCTGCAAGCTTTGGTTATGAATCAGGACTGCTCAGTATGGGAGGCTTGCAAGACTTAAGCGAGGAAGAACTGCTGGAACGAACACGCAGAGTGGCGGATGTGATTCCGGTATTTGGTTTCTACCTTCAGCCGTCGGTGGGAGGACGGATTTTAAGTTTTGATTTTTGGAAGGCATTTGCTGAAATAGAAGGCGTAATCGCCATCAAAATGGCACCGTTCAATCGTTATCAGACGCTGGATGTAGTCAGAGCAGTGCTTGAATCCAGCCGTAGCGAAGAAATTGCTCTGTACACCGGAAATGACGATAATATTGTCAGCGATCTGCTCACGACCTTCCGATTTATGGTGAACGGCAAGCCCGTTGAGAAAAAAATAGTCGGCGGCCTACTCGGTCACTGGGCAGTCTGGACGAGCAAAGCAGTACAGCTGCTTAATGAGATTAAAAAGGTCAGAAGTGAACCCTCGTTGGCATCCGATTGGTTGACGCTTGGGGCTGAAGTGACGGATAGCAATGCGGCGATATTTGATCCCGCGCATCATTTTCATGGCTGTATCCCGGGTATTCATGAAGTGCTTCGCCATCAAGGATTGCTTGAAGGCTTATGGTGTCTAAATCAGGAGGAACGATTATCCCCGGGGCAAGTGGAGGAAATCAACAGAGTGCGCAGAGACTATCCCCATCTAGTGGATGATGGATTTGTGGCATCGCATTTGGAAGATTGGCTGCAATAACACGTAGTTGTATAAGAGTTAAGGAGGGCGCACTTTCGACAAGTGCGTTCTTTCTTATCCAGAGTGCGATATCCTCCGCCTCATGATACAATAAGGGACAAGTTTATAAGGATGAGGTGACTTTAATTGAAGTATGATTTCGATCGCGTAATTGACCGCCGTAATACACGTTCTTACAAGTGGGACCAGTCCGAAAAGTTGTTTGGTGAGAAGGATATTATGCCACTTTGGGTGGCAGACATGGATTTTGAAAGTCCTCCTGCAGTGAAGGAAGCGATTCTGCGCCGCGCAGAACAAGGGGTTTACGGATACAGTGTACCTAGTGACTCTTATAAAGAAGCTATCACGTCGTGGTTTAGAAGACGGCATGATTGGGAAATTAAACCGGAATGGATTTCGGATTCTCCCGGAATCGTAACCTCCTTAAGTTTTGCTGTAGAGCTGTTTACCGAGCCGGGGGACGAGGTTATTTTACAGTCGCCAGTCTATTATCCCTTCTATGATGTCATCCAAATGAATGATCGCAAGGTCGCCAAGAATCCGCTTGTTATTCGTAATGGACGCTTCGAGATGGATTATGAGCAATTGGAAGGGCTGATGCAAGGTGGAGCCAAGCTGCTGCTTTTATGCAGTCCGCATAATCCGGGTGGTAGAGTATGGGAAAGAGAAGAGCTGCTGAAGCTTGGTGAGCTCTGTCTGCGTTATGGAGTGACCGTAATCTCTGATGAGATTCATTGTGATTTGGTGCTTCCAGGTTATGAGCATATCCCTTTTGCATCCTTATCTGAGGAAATTGCGAATATTACACTAACCACACTTGCCGCGACCAAAACCTTCAATCTACCGGGGTTACAATCTTCTTTTATCGTTTCTTCCAATCCGGAATTGAAGCTTAAATTTGATCGAAAAATGAAAGCCTTGAGTTTACATATGGCTAGCTACTTCGCCCAAGGTGCAGTAGAAGCTGCCTATAATGATGGTGAAGAATGGTTGGATGAGCTTTTAGAGTACGTGTCAGGCAATGTGGACTATGCGATTAGCTATTTGTCGGAGCATTTACCGCAGGTCCAAGTGATGCATCCGCAAGGCACATACCTGCTATGGGTTGACTGCCGCGGTCTGAATCTGGATATAGATGGACTTAAACAGCTGATGTACAAAGAGGCTAAAGTTGCTTTTAATGAAGGCTCTGTCTTTGGAACTGAGGGACAAGGTCATCTGCGGATCAATCTGGCTTGTCCTAGATCTATTCTAGTTGAAGCGTTAGATCGCTTTTGCCGAGCAGCTCTAGCTTATACTGCGAAATAAAAGGTAATTACTGAAGCTTGATGATTCCTTCTAAGGGGATCGTCGAGCTTCTTTATTTTGCAAAAAGGTAAAAAGAATAATAAAATGGAGTCCATTACGTCAAGCAGGAGGACTTCAAATGAAATGGGTAGCTCAGCTTCCGTATTATAAGATACAGCGAGAAATTAAGGATGGAGAACAACGAAGTATTACTTGCAATCGCTTAATGTATTTGTACAAAGATAGAGTCGTGACTCGTCATCGTGAATTTCCAATAAAAGATATTTTAGATATGTCCTATCGCTCAATGGGAGGTTCAGAGGGGATGTTCTATCTGTACACGAGTAAGGGTGTATATACTTATTTGGTAGAGTGTGATCCTGAAAGCTTTATTGATACTTTTAAAGAACAGCAAATGAATAAAATTGAGCGTACTGGTAGGCCGTGATATGATAATCCATACGACATTGCAGGGTGGGAGAGAACATTAATGAGCAAAACACGAATTATTATTGATGCAGACACAGGTATTGATGACGCACTGGCGATTCTGTATGCTTTACGCGCTCCAAACGTAATTGTAGAAGGAATTACAACCGTTTTTGGGAATATTGATGTCGACAAGGCGGCGGACAATTCACTGCGACTGATTGAGCTTGCTAAGCCTGGTTATGAGATTCCTGTAGCCATCGGAGCATCCAAAGCACTTGTTCGTGAGCACTCAGGCTACGCCACTCATGTGCATGGTGAGAACGGTATTGGTAATGTGGAAATCGCTCCATCCAGCCAGCGTACCATTAGCGAAACTGCATCTGAGTTTATTGTTCGGATGGCTAATGAGAATCCCGGAGAAATTGTATTAGTTACACTGGCACATCTAACCAATCTTTCGATGGCGCTTGATATGGACCCTGGGATTAAAAATACTTTGAAAAAAGTAGTGGTGATGGGCGGTACGATCTTCAATCCCGGTAATAGAACACCGGTTGCGGAAGCGAATATTGCTGGAGACCCTGAAGCTGCAGATCATGTATTTACATCTGGACTTCCCGTTATGATGGTGGGTTTAGACGTTACGCTTAAGACGCGGATTACCCAAGAGCATATCGATTTGTTAAACCGTTTTGGACGTGAAGAGAATAAAGCGATCATTTCGTTTATGGAACAATCGCTCACTCATTATTTTAATTTCTATCGTGAAGCGAACTTTTTGATTAACAGTGCACCGCTGCATGATCCGCTCGCGCTTATGGTTGCGCTGCAACCAGATCTAGTAACCTATAAAGAAATGAATGTTCGTGTGGAGCACAAAGGTGAGTTTACATCGGGAATGGTCGTAGCGGATTTGCGGGCTCAGCCAAAAGTGGGTAAACCCATACAAGTTGCTGTGGATGTAGATGTTGAACGAGCAGTGGGAACCTTTTTGAGCGTGTTTATGTAATTTTGTCGACCTCTACTAATATGAAAAATAATTTCGAAGCTCATAGATGACAATCTATTAATTTTACAATTGGATAATCTTTGGTAAAATGGTAGAAGACATATAAAGAGTTTAAGAGATTACACTTCATATTATGGAAGATGGGAGACTTAACAGTCATGAACAAACGGATTGGCAAATTGGTTTTATGTCTGGCGATTTCGCTAGGCGGCACCACGGCATTATTCCAAAACACTACACAAGCAGCACCCGCAGGTGGAGTTAGTATTGTGCTGGATGGTTATGCACTGCCGTTTCCAGTAGAGCCTGTTGTGATGAACGGAACGACGATGGTTCCATTCCGGGCGATATCAGAAGCGCTGGGGATCAACGTAGAGTGGAATCAAGCACTTAAGAAAATTACCGCGACCAAGACGGATACAGTGGGTACTAAAGTGGTAACGTTGACCCTTGGTAGTAAAAATGCAGGCGTAAACGGCGAAGTTGTGAAGCTAGGGGTTGCCCCGCAAACGATCCGTAATAACACGATGATTCCACTTAGCTTCTTCGGCCAGCAGTTTGGTGCGGGCGTAGCATGGGATCAAGCAACGAAGACGGTATCGATCACTTCACCGAAGACGGATATGTACAAGCTGGGCTTTTATGCGCTTAGCTCATACAGTGAAATTTCGTTACTTCCTAGCTTCGATGCTGTAGCTTTTGGGTGGAGCGGGATTGATAAAAGTGGACAATTCACCACGACAGGCACTGACTTTAGATGGCCTCAAGCAGCTGGGGATGTAACCCCAGAGTCTATTGTCTCGAATGCAGCAGCAGGTGGCACAGCGCCTTATCTGATGGTCTTTTCTGGTGATACTGCAGCGGAGCTCACGAAGAATCTGGAAGATAAAACGCTTCAAGAGCAGACGATTACAGGAATCGTTGATCTGGCTACACAAAAGGGATTCCAAGGCATCACGCTGGATCTCGAGGGACTGGGTCTAACGGGAGATAAAGCAAAGGTGCAAGCCGATTATAATGCTTTTGTGAAGAATTTATCTCAAAAAGCACATGCAGCAGGTCTTAAGCTCACGGTTATTCTTCATCCATTAAACAGCTCTTATAAAGGTTATGATTACAAGACGCTGGGAAGCCTCGCAGACGATTTGGTCATTATGGCTTATGATTATTTGCAAGAGAAAAAAATTCCAGAGCCGATGAGTTTAGTTGATGAAGGCATCCGGCTTGCACTTCAGCAAGTGAGTAAGGATAAGCTGATTCTCGGTATTTCCGTATACAGTGAGAATGAAACATCAGTAAATTCCAAGGTTGGACTTGCCAAACGTTATGGTCTTAAAGGGATTGCAATCTGGCGTGTGGGCTTGATTGGACAGCCTGTCTGGAATGAGATGGGCAAGTCGGTGGAGTTGTAGGCGATTTATGATACGTTATCCAAAGAAAAGGGCTGCCATTTGGCAGCCTTTTTTTCTTAAAAAGAAAAAAATATATGCTTGCGCAATAAATTATCCTTATCTTTCTCACATAAAGCTAGAATGGAATAGATCTATTAAAGTATAGGGAAATCCTCCCTATAAATTCTGTATTTTAGGGTTGTACAGGTGGAATATAGTGAATTTCTCCCTATATTTCAGCGGATATCATCGTTTTTTAGAAAATTCCCCGCATTATAGGGAGAAATTCCGCATAACTGGGTAATTGTGAAGAAATCATCCTGAAAATAGGGAGTTTTTCCCTATAAAACTCCCTTGCCATCTCCCATCACAATTTCATTGACCGGGTGCAGAAGGTGGGGAGTTTGTGATATGAAATCTAAAATGGATCGGAATTTATAGGTTTCACGGTATAAATGATCTTTCTCTTATGAAGGGGGATATGCCTATTCATACGTACCATTCTTGATGGACTCGATAGTAGTGAACATCCGTGAGTATACATCTTTAATGTTGGGTTCATTTACTTTGCCGTTGTAAAGCCCGTATCCCCAAGTTTTATATGTTTCACCAGTTTGAAGATAGCAAGTAACATACATATCACTATTAAAATTTGTTAAAGAATAGTGCTCATACGATACGTCTTCAAGAACAAACGGCATAAATGATTTCGTAGCTCCAATAAAGAAGAAAGGAACACCTGCATTTGTGTATACTTTAACATACTTGTTGTCGTCCGCTTCTTTCAGATGCTCTTTCGTAATAACTACAGCATCATATTGGGAGGAGAGCTTTGAATAATCTTCTAACTCCTCAAAAGAAATACTTGTGAAGTACACATGTTCTTCTCTTATTTTAGGGACCTCGCCAACAACACCTATAAATAAGCTTTTCCCTGAGTACAGCGGTGTATCAACCGTATCGGCATTAGATGTACAGCCTGTAACAAATATGAATATTAGTATAATGAGTGAATTTAGGATGATTTTCCTCATCTTTTGGCTCCTTTCAAGCGTTCTGCATGAGTTGTGTTTGCTTACAATAAAGCATTATACTGGAAATTAATGGTTCAGACCAGTAAATGGGTCATGGAATTCGAAAGAAGCCTGATTCAGAGGAGGGTTATGTTGCATCCAATTACAGCAATAGAAATCATATTTTTGGTTGTTTTTGTCCTCATTATATTTGGAGTAGCCTTGTTTTTACCCCGTAAGATTAGGAGGTCTGGTTTAATTATAGTATCTTCAATAACTGTACTTTTGCTTTTATCCTTCGCTATTCGCCCCTACTGGATTGATTATCAAGTATCCCGAAAAACAGAACAACTCAATCACTATTTGGAGGAGAAATACCCTAATCAAGAATGGGAAATTAGTCGACAAGCAGGTAGACAATATAATCCTTATCATTTACAAGTTAGATTTAAAAACGAAGAAGGTTGGATTTATATTTATTCAGTCGTAAATGAGAAGAAAATTCACCAGAGTGTTTGGGTACCATCAGGTGGCAACTCTTTCGAAGAAGGAAAGCATTACGAAAAATGAGATCAGCTAAGTAGTGACGAAGGGAAGTTTGGAGCTGTAGGAGCGATAGCGACCGCCTGAAAGCTTTCCGTAGGAAAGCTCACTTCGTAAGCATAGGCTGTCTCCGGAAGTCCAAACATTCCCATAGTTACGACTGAAGCTGCTGACCTGGATTTCTCAAACACACTTCGACTGTTATATACCTCACATTAACCTAAGCCGTAAACCTTTATAATCTCTAAGATTGAACCCTTGAATCAAATCATTATTTTTCAGGAGGACTTTAGAGAATGAGATATAAAGCATTGGAACTAGACAAACCGCTTACTTATGAGCTGGAAGGCTTAGAAATAGGAGTTACCTCGAACTGTAATTTTCGCTGCGATTATTGTTGTGCGTATAATAGAAATGATGGACAAAGCATCAAGGCTAAAGAGGTTATCCGAATTCTTGAAGAGCTTCCTGGTCTGAAAAGAGTACGCTTGTCAGGTGGCGAGGTCACATTAAAGTTCGATGACTGTGTGGAGATTGTAAACTACTGCTCATCCAGAGGGATTCAGACACAGCTCAATTCGAACGGCAGTCTTTTAAATGCTGAACGGATTGATCAATTGGTCGCGGCAGGATTAACGACGATACATATTTCCTTCAATTTTACTACAGCGGACGCATTCTCTCGTTATTATAATATTCATCCAAGCATCTATGAGAAAATTAGAGAGAACATTACTATGTTCGCGGCAACTAGTGTAGATACGGTGCTGGAAACGCTGTTGTTCAGCGAAACTCAGGATAATATGAAGGAAATTAGTGATCACGTATATGCGATGGGTGTCAGAACACATGAGATTCAGAACAGTATTATCATGGATCATACGGGTTGGAAGTCTATAGCTGCCCGTGAACAATTAAAGAATGCTGTGAGTGAACTAATCGCTATGAAGAAAGAGGATACGACCCTGTATTTCACTTGCATGGACCGGTTTATGGATGCGCTTGGGTTCGAGGAGCAACCGGGCGTTTATTTTCCACACTGCATAGAGGGCAAGAAACAGCTTCATCTACATGGCAATGGAGACATCCTGATCTCTGAATTATGTCATCCCGTTATTATTGGCAACATTTATCAGGGAACCTCACTGAAGGACTTATATAGTAACATGCCAGCGCCTTTGGCTCAGTTCCTGGATAAACTGCCATGCCCAGCACTGGACGCATTGTTTCCGCAAGGGGTTTAAATCGTTAAGCATTGCTATAAAATTACGACATGGAGCCAATTTAATGAATTGGTTCCTTTTTTGTGTAGTAGATTAATGGAAAGTCCTGTATGATTTCTGTAAGCTTATAGAGACTGCTATAACTTAAATTTGCGGATAAGGAATGTATGACATCCATACATAAGGTATGCGACACATGCTTACGAATATAAGAAATGGACTCATCAAATCCAATGTTGTTCTCGAAAAAATCATGCCATTATTAACACCTACTGCCATCGTGGTTGGTGTGCTTAATGAAAGCAGACTGCTACCATTCACAGGTCTCGTCCCATGGATATTCGCCTTTATGACATTGATCGGGAGCTTGAAATCTAATCTCAAAGATCTGCTGGGCGTACTGCTGAAACCACAGAAGTTGATCGTGTTGATGCTTATTCTTCATATCGTGATGCCGCTCATTGGCTGGCTCGTTGCAAGTGCTGTTTTTCCGGGAGATCCTTACACAGTGACAGGATTTGTACTATTGTTTGCGATCCCAACGGGTGTGGTTAGCGTGGTGTGGGTATCCATATACGGCGGAAACATTGCACTAACTTTGGCGCTTATTCTGATCGATACGCTCTTGTCACCGATTGTCGTTCCGGGTACCTTGTATTTGCTCATGGGAGCGAGTGTGGAGATTCAGCTTGGGGAAATGATGAAAGGGCTCCTATGGATGGTTGTCATTCCTTCGGTGGTCGGGATGCTTCTGAATCAATGGACAAAAGGCAAGGTGAATACGGTATGTGGACCTCCGCTTTCCCCATTTGTAAAGGTTGGGTTGTTCATGGTCGTTTCTATTAATGGTGCTAGCATTGCCCGTTATCTGAAACACCCGGATAGTAAATTAGCGATTATTATTGGCGTAACCTTCGTAACCGTAGTTCTCGGATATGTAATCGGAGCATTGGTATCGCGCCGTTTCCGCTTTAGCTACGAAGATTCTGTGGCCGTACAATTTAATTCCGGCATGCGTAATTTAAGCGCAGGAGCTGTGCTCGCAGTAAAATATTTTCCTCCGGCTGTTGCACTCCCTGTGATTTCAGGAATGTTATTCCAGCAAATTCTTGCTGCAATGTCTGGTCTGTTTTTACGTAGCAGAACTAAACACCCTTTAACAGATGGTGCAATTACGCAAGTTTCTCCAGCATCCCAGTCAGAACCGCCTATTTCATTTCAGAAATAAAACAGGTCTTAATAACTAGTGTAAAGAAGATCACCGAACTAGTAGAACTAGTTTTTTCTGCATTTATATGCAAAAATTCGACATTTTTTGATATTTTCCGTATTTTCGCTTCATCAATATTCACTAATTTATCATCATATCCGATAGTAGTTGTATTATTTACAATTGCATTGTTCTCTAATGAACAGTAGTCGGAAGGATGAGGGAAAATGAAGATTCGTCTTAAACTATCACTTATGATGATAGGTGTGACCCTATTATGTATTGCAGTAATGGGGGTTTTTACATATTTAAGGTCAACTCAGGCCATTGTGAGCCTTACTGAGAATTCTATGAAGCAGGTCAATACGAATAAAGCTCAGACCATATCGGCTATGATTTCGAAGGAGCAGAGAAGTATTGAACTTATTGCGGGAAGGTCGGAAATTGTCGAATTATTACTCCAAGCAGGGAATGGTGGCGTCGCCAAGGGGAGTAAGCTACAGAATGAGGTAAATATCAGCCTTCAGGGAATTGTGAAGGATGCTGGGAACCTCGAACATGCTTTTGTCAGTGATATGAATGGCATCGCTGTGGCTGACAGTGATATTAAGCTTATAGGTACGGATTTCAGTGATAGAAATTATACGAAGAAAGTAATGGAGACTGCGGCGCCGGTAATTAGCGAAACACTGAAATCGAAATCTACTGGGGCTTATGTGGTAGGATTTGTACATCCGGTTAAGAGTAACGGGAAGATGATTGGATATGTAGCTTCAGCGGTTTCCGCAGATAGTATGATTAAGTATTTAGCAGATGCAAAAGTAGTAAATACAACGACTTCGTATGCTTATCTTCTCGATGAAAATGGGAATACACTGTATCATCCGGATAAGAAGCAAGTAGGACAACCTGTTGCCAATGATCAGATCATGGCTGTGGTGAAGCGTGTGAAATCTGGTGAAAAAGTAGAAGATAGCCTGCTTAGCTATACATATAATGATGTGGATAAAAAATCAGCCTATACCGTTATGCCTGAGACCCACTGGTTGCTTGGGATAACCGCAAATTTAGATGAAATTGTAAAACCTGTGAATGAGATGAGAAGCTTTAATCTGTTTCTGGGTGCAGGAAGTTTGATTATTGCATTGTTGATTGCTTTATATTTTGCCCAAAAAATCTCTTCACCGATTGCTAAACTGACAGAGTTGATAAATAGAACGGCAGAGCTGAATTTGACGTATGACTCCCAGTACGAGTATCTGACGAAAAACAAAGACGAAACAGGTACGATAGCCATAGCGATGCTCCGAACACGGGTTATTCTTCGTGATATGGCGGGTAGTCTAATCATGATCTCGACCAAGGTGCTTGATAATGCGGAGACTCTTGAAAAGCTGTCTATAGATGTACGGGAGAATGCTCATGATAATTCGGCAACTACACAGCAGCTTTCGGCAGGGATGGAGGAGACAGCAGCTTCAACACAAGAGATGACGGCAGCGATAACTGAAATTGATATTAATGTGTCCGAGATCTCCAGTAATGTGAAGGAAGGCGCTGAAGTTTCCAAGCAGATCAGTGAGCGGGCGATGGTGTTACAAGATGAGGCGATAGAGTCTACGGATAATGCGAAGCGAGTGTATGAATCTGTTCGTATCGATATGGAAAAAGCAATTGAACAGTCGAATGCGATCTCAGAGATTAATGTACTGGCGGATACGATTCTATCGATTACTAGTCAGACCAATCTGCTTGCTTTGAATGCAGCGATCGAAGCGGCTAGAGCAGGTGAGGCAGGTAGAGGATTTGCTGTTGTAGCTGGTGAAATCCGCAAGTTGGCTGAGAAATCGTCAGAGACTGCGGCTGGGATTCAAGGGGTCGTTTCAGGAGTTTATGCTTCTGTTGAACTAATGAAGGAAAATTCAGAGGCGTTACTAGCTTTTATTGACCAGAATGTTCTTGGAGACTATGAGCGGTTAACGGAGGTAAGTCAGCAATATAACAGAGATGCTACAACAGTGAATTTGCTGATGAATCAATTTGAGACCGCGGCTGATCATCTAAGTATGGCCGTTTCTAGTATTTCTATAGCGGTCAATGAAGTGGCTGCTACAGTAAATGAGGGGGCTATTGGGATTCAGGATATTGCGGTGAAGACGGCTGATATCGTTGAGAAGACATTCCATGAAGTTACGGTGGCTGACGAGAATACCCAAAGTGCCAAGGAGCTACAGGGGCTGGTAGATCGGTTTAAGATCTAAGTAGGATTAAGGGAATCTTTATCCGTCATTCATAAAATATTAAGCTTGTAAGGTTATAGTACATATATAACCTCCCTTAAATATAAACTTTGCCCCGCCGGCCGTCGGCGGGGTCTTTTTTTATGTGAATCTTTTTAAGCGAATACCAGCTTAGCCAGTGATGAGGTAAATAGCTTCATCCAGCGGAACGATAACCTCTGTTTGTTCCACCATATCTTTCAAACGTACCTTATCAACACTTGATTCGCTTTCGCCGATCAGTATAACGTAACGGATGTTTTTGGATGAAGCTGTGGCGAGCTGCTTTTTTAATTTTCTTTTACCGGATATGAGAGTGGTTCTTATAGAACAGGCACGCAGCTCGGCTGCTGCAATTAAAGCTTGTGGTAGTGTCTCACCAATGGGAATGACCATAACATTTGCTGCTCTATTTTCTTGGATAGGTCGTTCTGTTAGGAGCGCCATGATTGACTCCATACCAAATGACAACCCCACCGTAGGATATTGAATATCCTCTCTGCCCACTAGCTGTCCGATAATCGCGTCATATCTGCCTCCGCCACCCAAGCTTGAGGCAAAGGAACCAGATGCATCAAAGATCTCGTAAACTGTTCCTGTGTAGAATGAAAGACCTCGGGATAAGAAAGGATCGAAGCGGCAAGTCTCCTGTAGTCCAATGTCTTGGATTAGATTTTGTAGGACGAGAACCTCTGACGCACCCGGTTGTGTTGTGAGATTGTAATTGTCGCATAACTGCTCAAAGCTTGGATTGTCCATTTCGATAAGCGCTAGAATCGCTGTGATGGTTGCAGGTTCTAGCCCCTTGCCAATCAACTCGTTCTCCACTCCGCTAATGCTGATTTTCTCAAGTTTATCAAGGGTAAGCATAACGGATAGTTGCTCTTCCGCAGGTACGCCGATGGACTCTAGAATCTCACCGAGAAAACGTCGATTGTTCCATTTTAGGATGATAGGAATGTCCAGCTTGCGGAACGCTTCGGTAGCCAGCTGCATTAGCTCAGCTTCAGCCTCAGGGCCGGAAATGCCGACCACATCGACATCACATTGCAGGAATTCACGCAGACGCCCACGTTTTACGGGTCCATCTCGGAACACTTTTCCGATCTCATACCGCTTGAAGGGGAACTCTATCCCTGGATTTAAAGCGATCACTTTGGCAAAAGGAATCGTCAGATCATAACGCAACCCCAATTTGCGGTTGCCCTGATCCGTGAGTTGGTACATTTCCTTGAGGATTTCGTCCCCGCCTGCATATTTTGAGGTTAATAACTCCAATTCATTTAATAATGTCGTATCCATCGATTCAAAATCATAGAGCTCGAACAAGTCCTGCAGCGTATTTTGAATGTTCTTTCTGAGCGCTTGCTCTTGACCGAAGTAATCATAAGTTCCTTTAATGTTTTGCATCATTAGTAGCTCCTTTGAATTGGCATAGTTTAGAAAATAAAAAAACGCGCAGGACCTCTTGGTCCTGCGCGTGATCTATGCCGCAGGGAGGCCAACGCGAGTAGCGTTAGCCTCCCTGAAAAAATTCAGGAGTGCTAACGCTGTTTGTGATAATAATGAAGTTGATTCAGCATGATTGTATTTGTATTCATCAGAACCAATTCCCTTCGAAATTTTGATTACTGCCGATTATAGCGGATCATTTGGAGTCGTGCAAGCAAGAATTTATATTTGGTTCGATTTCTTGTGGGCGAATGGACAAGTTATCAGCTATAATAGGGCTTCGATATTCCTTAAGGAAAGGGAGTTTTTCTACGATGAATGAATCTTTAATTATAGCTCGGACCGAAGATTTTGTTAAAGAACAACTTGGACAAGATACTACGGGGCATGACTGGTGGCATTCCGATAGAGTGCGCAACACCGCCGCTGAAATTGCCAAGATCGAGAGCACAGATGTATTTGTTTGCACGATGGCCGCCTTGCTGCATGATGTTGCTGACGAGAAGCTTAATCCGTCTAAAGAAGAAGGTTTGCTTAAAGTACGTACCTGGCTTTCTTCAAACCTTACAGATGAGCAACAAATTAATCATATTATGATGATTATCGAGACGATGTCCTTTAGTGGTGGCGGGGGAGAACCGATGCAGACGCTTGAAGGCCAAGTGGTTCAAGATGCCGATCGACTTGATGCGCTTGGTGCGATTGGCATTGCCAGAACCTTTATTTTCTCAGGGGCGAAAGGTCGTCCAGCTTATGATCCGGAAGTGTCTCCAAGAGATGAATCGCTTCAAAAGGAGTACAGGGATTACAGCAAAGGAACGGCTATCAATCATTTTTATGAGAAGTTATTAAAATTAAAATTCCTGATGAATACAACCTATGGACGCAAGTTAGCAGAAGAACGGCATGATTTTATGATTAATTATCTGGACCAGTTCTATAGGGAATGGAATCAAGGGAGCCAATAGCTGTTATAATGATAAGTATGCACAAGATGAAGGATCGCGGAGTTTCCGCTTTAACCAGAACAATCGGCATAGAAGAGGTTGAACGATGAGTGAATTGCAATTTAGAGATTATGAGTTAAACGAAGACATTATTAAAGCGCTGGATGTCCTGAAATATGAGACGCCAACAGAAGTTCAAAGCAAAGTGATCCCTGTAGCTCTTCAGCAAAAGGATCTGATCGTTAAATCGCAAACGGGTAGCGGTAAGACGGCAGCTTACGGAATCCCGGTCTGTGATTTGGTGGATTGGGTGGAGAATAAGCCGCAGGCTTTGATTCTAACGCCTACTCGGGAGCTTGCCATGCAAGTGAAAGAGGATATCACCAACATTGGACGATTTAAACGGGTTAAGGCCGTGGCTCTTTTCGGTAAGCAGCCTTTTGCTCCACAAAAAATTGAACTTACTCAAAAAACACATGTTGTCGTAGGTACGCCTGGACGTGTGTTCGACCATATTGAAAGAGGTACGCTTCCGCTAAATCGGATCAAGTATTTGATCATCGATGAAGCAGACGAAATGCTGAGCATGGGGTTCATTGAGCAGATCGAAAAGATCATTAAGCAGCTGCCAAAAGAACGAGTGACTTGTGTTTTCTCCGCTACATTACCGGAAGTGATTAAGAATTTGTGCCGGAAATATATGAGCGATCCAACGGAAATTGAGATTCAAGCAAGTGGAATTACAACCGCTACAATTGAACATGCGTTGATCGAAGTGAGACAAGCTGCCAAATTCTCGCTACTGAGCGATATTATTACGGTGGAGAATCCGGACAGCTGCATTATCTTTTGCCGTACACAAGAACAGGTGAATGCGGTATTTAGAGGGCTGGCTGATTTGGAATATCCCTGTGATAAGATCCACGGGGGAATGGAGCAGGACGAGCGTTTTGAGGTCATGAATGCTTTTAAAAGAGGGCAGTTCCGTTATCTAATCGCTACCGATGTAGCGGCAAGAGGCATTGATATCGAGAACATCACTCACGTGATTAATTACGATATTCCGCTGGAAAAAGAAAGCTACGTGCACCGTACAGGCAGAACCGCTCGTGCAGGTAAGACAGGCAAAGCGATCACTTTTGTCACTCCAAATGAGCAAAAGTGGGTGAAGGACATTGAAAGCTATATTGGCTTTAGCATCCCGAACATGAAAGCTCCCTCGGACGATGCCGTTGCTTACGCGAAGGAAGCGTTTGAGCAGAAAATTAACAAGCAGCCTGTCCGCAAGAAGGACAAAAGCGAAAGCTTGAACAAAGAGATCATGAAGCTGTACTTCAACGGCGGCAAGAAAAAGAAGCTAAGAGCCGTGGACTTTGTCGGCACAATCGCAAAGCTTGAGGGTATATCTGCAGAAGATATCGGTATTATCTCGATTCAGGACAATGTGACCTACGTGGATATTTTGAACGGTAAAGGTGCAATGGTACTGCAAGCGATGAGAGAGACGACGGTGAAGGGCAAGCAGCTTAAAGTGCATATTGCGAAGAAATAAGTACGTGAACAGCAGTTTATCGCTAATCACCATTCATAAGTGCCGCTATTGATGCGGTTTAATTAAGAGGGAGTCGTGTTCTTTACGCGGCTCCTTTTTTATTTGTTTTTTACAGATTGAAAATAGAGGATTAATCTATCGGTATTCAGAACTGTTACTAAATAAAGAGGTGGTATAGTGAAAAGTGAATTTAAGAACGTTAGAATTCCAGCGATTCTGCAAGTTCTAATGGTTGTATTTTTGCATTTTATAACTATCTATTTTTTGAAGCTGAATACTGAGGAGCGGGATGAAGGAATAGTAAGGCAGATGTTCTTAATGTATTCAGCGCCAATATTTCTTACATATATGTCTTGCAAGATGGCTTTAAAGACGAGGAAGCTAAGGTACAACATTGCATGGTTAGTCATTAGTACTTTACCTAGTATGAGAATTCTATTTTATTTAAAAGAATACCAAGGGAAAAAATTTGGGAATCCTGGATTCATTGAATTTGATTTTCCTCAGATAGAGCTTAGTTATCTTTTTCCTGTTAGCTACTTGGGTATCCAATTGATACTAATAATATTATTGTTGGTAATGATATTATCGAAGGAAAAACCAGAGGTTGATTAATATCTGTACATAAAATATGGAAATGCGATTTGGGCATAAATGAAACTAGGTTGAGTTTGAGTGAGCGTTAGATTTGTATTGTCTTTGATATTAGGGAAATCCTCCCTAATAATTGCTGATTTTCACTGGATTTTACGCTTTTTAGGGAATTTCTCCCTATAAATCACCTGAAATCCACTATTATGAGCAAATGGGGTGAATTTAAGGGGAGGAATTCCCTAATTGTTAAATTTGGGACTGTATTATCAATGAAATTGAGGAGAAATTCCCTAATTCTATCCTCCCGTTTCCAAAAGATTACTACTTCATTGGACCATTACTTCCTATCACTCTATAGCCCCATCACACCCTAACTTCCGGGATGCCCAATTTAGCATCTCACGCTGGAAGCAGCGAGATGCACTAAAAAGCAAGCCTAGTCGCCACGTTATTGGCGACTAGGCTTGCTTCATTTAGCTAGGGAGCTAGATATAACGTCCCTAAGCGTTATACTGTGCCTGATGCAGCCGGCTGTATATGCCACCGGCATGGACTAACTCTTCATGGCGGCCTTGCTCGGCGATGCCTTCTTCGTTCACGACCATGATCCGGTCGGCATTCTTTATCGTCGTCAATCGGTGGGCGATGACGAGTGTGGTTCTACCCACGGATAGATCCGCCAGCGATTGCTGAATCGCTGCTTCCGTTTCTGTATCCAGTGCGGAAGTAGCTTCATCCAGAATCAGGATCGGCGGATTCTTCAGGAACATGCGGGCGATCGCTAGGCGCTGCTTCTGTCCACCGGACAGCTTCACACCGCGCTCGCCGATCACCGTATCCATGCCATCTGGCAGATTCTGAATGAGATCTTCCAGATGGGCACGCTGAGCAGCTTCCCAGATTTCAGGCAGCTTCGCATCGAGCTTTCCGTAGGCAATATTCTCGCGAATCGTACCGGAGAATAGGAATACATCCTGCTGCACGATCCCAATCTGCTTACGTAACGACTCCAGCTTCATGTCACGGATATCGATGCCATCTATGGTGATAGCCCCGCCTGTGACATCATAGAAACGAGGGAGCAGGCTGCAAATAGTCGTTTTGCCTGCGCCAGAAGGTCCAACAAATGCAATCGTTTCGCCAGCCTTAACTTTTAGGCTGATATTTTGTAGAACCGGACGGTCTTCGTCGTATCCGAAAAAGACATTCTGAAAGGTAATATCACCGTGTAAAGTACTTACCTCTACGGCATCCGGCTTATCGCTGATATCTGGCTCCGTATCAATAATTTCTAGATAACGTTTAAAGCCGGCAATTCCTTTTGGATAACTCTCGATAACGGCATTGATCTTCTCGATCGGACGGAAAAAGATATTGGACAACAGAATAAATGCCACAAACTCACCGATTTGCAACTCGCCATTGATGAAGAACCAAGCGCCGCTGATCATCACAAGGATCGTAATGAGGCGGGTCATCATATAGCTGACGGATAAGCTTTTGGCCATGATTTTATAAGCGAGAAGCTTAGTTTTACGGAACATTTGGTTATCTACTGCGAATAGCTCTTGTTCATGCTGCTCATTGGCAAAAGATTGAACAACCCGGATACCACCGACATTATCTTCGATACGGGCATTGAAACTACCTACATTTCCAAAAAGCTGGCGATAGGTGGAAGTCATGTTGCGTCCGAAGTAGATGATCACCCAAGCCATAATTGGAACGATAATAAAAGTAATAATGGCCAGCTTCAGATTAATATCAGCCATAAGGAGGAAAGCACCGACAAGTGTCATGATGGCGATAAATATATCCTCAGGACCGTGATGCGCCACCTCGCCGATATCATTTAAATCGTTGGTGATTCGCCCGATGAGGTGACCTGTTTTATTATTATCGAAGAATCGGAAGGACAGTTTCTGGATGTGATCGAACATTTTTTTACGCATATCGGTCTCGATATTGATGCCAAGCATATGCCCCCAGTATGTAACGATATACTGCATAACTGTATTCAAGGCGTAAATAGCTAGGAGCGCGACACACGCAATAAGAATTAGCGGCCAATCTTGACCCGGGAGCAAATCATCAATAAATTTATTGACAGCTACCGGAAAAGCTAGTTCTAGCAGACCTGCAAAAACAGCGCAGGAGAAGTCCAAGATAAATAGTTTTTTATACGGACGATAGTAGGAAAAAAACCTTCGAAGCATTCTGTTCACTCTTTTCTATAGGAATATGTAGGAGATCGAATGAAATTGATTCTCAATTGTCTTGATTATATGGATACTAAAGATGTCATTCGATTTTGTCAATAATAGGGTTATGAAATTACTTAAGGCTTGTAACTTTTATAATAATAGTGGATGATAGGTCTTAATGCCATGTAATAAACATTTTTATATTTCTGGCGTAATCGCTCACCGTCCTTACAGGAATGTCAAAGGCGTTTATGCTTGTTGCAATTTAGGAGGATACATGATGAAAGCATCGCAACGAGAAGGAAACATTCAGAATAGAGGTTTAACGGATACCAAATATGATCGCTGGCTGCTAGTGTTGGGGATTGTGTTTATCGCAGCGGCACTTAGAGCGCCTTTCACATCCGTCGGTCCACTGGTACAAATGATTCAGGATGATCTAGGCTTATCGAACACTTTAGCAGGAGCTATTACTACTCTACCATTGTTGGCTTTTGCCATTTTGTCCCCGTTTGCTCCAAAGCTAGCTCGCCGTTTCGGCTTGGCTAATGTGTTATTAATTGCTATGGTTATGCTTGCTATGGGGATTCTAATCCGGTCGGGATCTGGAACGGGACTGTTGTTTACAGGTACGGCGATACTCGGGCTTTCTATTGCAGTATGTAATGTATTGCTTCCGGGTCTGATTAAAGGGAAGTTTCCTCACAAAATTGGGTTAATGACAGGTGTCTACACCGTCTCAATGAATTTATGTGCAGCCGTCGCTTCAGGTATTAGTGTACCGCTAGCTAGTCATGCTGGATTTGGCTGGAGAGGGACTTTGGCGATTTGGTTTATGATCGCTGCGCTAGCAACCCTGTTCTGGATTCCGCAAATGCGCAAGCTCGATCAAGGGACTGGGGCCAAGGGGTCGATCTCTAGTGGAAATATGTGGCGCTCTTCACTTGCTTGGAAGGTAACGATTTTTATGGGCTTACAGTCGTTGCTCTATTATGTCTTCATAGCTTGGTTCTCTGTTCTCCTTGGTGAGCGAGGGATGTCATCAAGCCATGCAGGTTGGTTACTATCACTAATGCAAATGGCCCAGCTGCCGTTTACTTTCTTCGTGCCGTTGTGGGCAGGTCGGATGAAGAACCAACGTATTCTAGTAATCATCACGGCTATTTTGTATTTCATCGGAATCGGTGGCATTTGGTTGGGAAGCAGTGCTTTAATGGCTGTCTGGGCGATCTGTTTTGGGATTGCCGGAGGATTTGCCTTCGGACTTGTGATGATGTTCTTCAGTCTACGGACCAGAAGCACTCAAGAAGCAGCGGAACTGTCGGGAATGGCCCAATCCGTAGGTTACGTGCTTGCAGCAATGGGCCCGGCATTATTCGGATGGCTTCATGATGTAACGAATAGCTGGACGATGCCGCTTGTTTTATTGCTGGGTGCAAGCGTATTGCTGCTGGTTGTCGGACTTGGTGCTGGTAGCGATCGATATGTGGGAGATAGAAGATAGATGGTCATAAAAAGAGTGTATTGGTGCGGACACGCGCCAGTACACTCTTTTTTTTTGTTGCATAGGAAGAAGCCACGCCCTTCATTGTTAGACGCGTTTGTAAGCGACGACCCGGATTCTTCGATAATCCATCACCCAGCGGCCATCCTGAAATAATGTCGGTCTAAGTTTCTGTTCCATATAAGAGAGGACTTCTTCTCGTTCAGATGGTGTTAGGACACTTAAGATTCCATTAGCAAAAGTGTTCAGCCAGGACTGGAACCCTTGCTCTCCAGCCTCTAGTGGGGTTGGACGGTCGAAACAAAGGGCGAGGTCAACAGTCAGTCCATGTTGTTCTAGTAGTGTTGTATATTGTCCGATGCTTGGGAAGTACCAAGGTAATTGAAGCTTATCACTACACCCTATAGCGGTAAAAGCATTTGGAAGCTCAGTAACGATAGAAGCGATATTGCCCAGCCCACCGAACTCGGCAACAAAACGTCCGCCTGTTCGTAGGCTAGCTGTGATAGAAGCAGCTGCTCCGTTCGAGTCGGTCAACCAGTGTAGAGCAGCGTTGCTGAACACGGCATCGACTGGCTGTTCCGCGACATAGTTTTGCCCATCTGCTAAGATGAAGTTTAGCTGGGGATGCTTGTCACGGGCAGTCTGAATCATTTCGGCTGAAGCATCAATACCTGTTACAGTGGCACCACTAGCGGCGATGGCTGCTGCCAAATCACCAGTTCCGCAGCCCCAATCAACAATTTGTTCGCCAGGCTGGGGGCGAAGAAGCTCAATCAAAGACTCTCCAAACTGAGACACAAAGGCCATATCAGTATCATAGGTTCCGGTATTCCACTGTTGGTTCATACGTATTCGTCCTTTCTGGTTTGGAATTACAGTGATATTTCTGATGCAGCACATTCTTTTAATTATGTTGTATCATATCAGCCTCTTATAAGTGAAATATATAAACTGAATAACTGTGATTGGTTATGCCTATGGAGATTTGAATATATTTTTTCGCTTATATCGCTGTTGTTAGATTTATCTGTACATCGATTTAAAAATATGTTGCTATTTATCCGAAAAAAGAGTATAGTCTTATGTACAGTGATTATTTCATTGGTGTACATAATGTGCGGTCGTGGCGGAATTGGCAGACGCGCACGGTTCAGGTCCGTGTGGTAGCAATATCGTGGAGGTTCGAGTCCTCTCGACCGCATCATCAAATAGGCTTATACAATTGCTCTTGGGCAGTTGTATAAGCCTATTTTTTATGTCTGAAGAAAGTGATGGTGGTCCAATTCTAGTGGCTTCTAAGTCCGATGCACCCCATGCGTAGTGGAAGGAATAGATTTAATTAGATGGGGTAGATCCAAGTTGAGGGAATTGCGATCATGAACCGTCTATATCCATGTGCTATAGGCTTTTTTTCGTGGTTATGATCGGTTGCGTTTACTAAAAATAGGTATTTTTGTATTGACAATTATATCGGCTTCCGTAATAATATTATTACGGTAACCGATATATCGCTAACAGTAATAGAATGGAGATGGAATCATGCCTGAAAGCTCAGAAAGAGGAGCCTTAACGGAAGCTGTATTTTACATTTTATTGTCTTTATACACCGCAATGCACGGATACGCGATTATGCAGAATGTGAAGGATTTAAGTCATGGTCGAGTGGAACTTGGAGCGGGCACTTTATATGGAGCTATCAACACCTTGCTTGAGAAAAACTGGATAAGAGCTATAGAAGGGGAAGAAGGCTCCCGAAGAAAGGAATACGAAATTACTGAATTAGGGAAGACAGTGATTCAGGGGGAGCTTATCCGGTTGGAAGAACTGATTGCCAATGGGAAGAGAATAGCTGGAGGTGAGTCCAAATGAAACATGTGGTTCGCAAGCTGTTTTGGGATTTTGAGAAGGAAGAACAGTGGCTTAATGAAATGTCTGCCAAAGGGTTAGCCCTTTCAAGCTACTCCTGGTGTAAATATGTGTTTACTGACTCGTCTAAGAATGAGTATACGTATAGAATTGAGCTTTTAGATAATGTGCCTACTCATCCGGAAAGCATGGCATACCTCAAGTTTCTAGAAGAAAATGGAGTAGAGTGTGTTAGCAGCTATGTTCGCTGGATTTATCTTAGAAAGAAGTCATCCGAAGGTGCGTTTGATATTTACACAGATCTGGAATCCAAAATAAAACACTTTAAGCGAATCAACACACTATGGAATTCTGTCATGTGGTTAGAGTTCATTGTTGGTTTAGCCAACATTCTCATTGGGCTAACGAATTATTTCACTTCATCCAACAGCATTAGTTTGGTAAATGTTATTCTAGGCGGGTTTTTAATTCTTTTAGGACTTGTTTTTTTTAGAGCTGGCGCACCTATCCGTAAGAAAATTAAAAAGCTTCAGCAAGAGAATTTAATAAGAGAATAGTCCTTATTCTTGTGATATGTATAAACAGCAGTTTTCCTGATTACTCGGGACTTGTTGTTTATTTTTTTGTCTATGACGATAACGCGCAATCTCATTGCTTTTCACCGGCCTATCATTTAGGACTCAACTATCAAGCTTAATTACCGAAAAAAAGGTATACTGGAATAGATTACGAAATTGTAATAAAGTTTGTCCCCATACCAAAAGAGGAGGCTGCACAGGTGTCTGAATTTCTTTTTAAGCAACTATACTTACGGTCTTCTATAGGGGTTGCTGTAGTCTCTCCCAAGGAAGGGACCTTGATTCAATCCAATCCAGCACTTTGCCATATGCTTGGTTACTCTGAAGAAGAGCTTTTAAATATGCACTATCTAGATCTTATTTATCCAGACGATGTAGCTGATGATGATCATTACGTTATCCTGAACAATCTCTTAGCAGATCCTGGGACCGCAATAGAGTTAGAAAGACGGTTCTTATGTAAGGGTGGCGAGATAATCTGGGTAGCTCAACATATATTTCTGATTCTTCAGGAGAACTCTAGTGAACCCCTTGTCTTGATCTCAGAACTTACGGATATCACAGACCGAAAGCTTGCGGAAGATAAGATTCAGGAAGATCAGCATTTATATAATTTGATCACACAAAATACGCCGGATATGATTTCTTTTGGCGGACCAGACGGTACACTGCACTACGTTTCTCCTTCAGTGGAGTTGTTGCTAGGATATCCTCCAGATGAAATGATCGGTACGAAAAGACCTGAGTATTATCACGCAGAAGATGCCCTTGAAATGACAAAACACGGAAAGCTCTATTCTGATACGGATGTGTATACACGCAGGGCCCGGCATAAAGACGGACATTATTTGTGGATTGAGAGCAGCTCACAGGTGGTACGCGATGATCAGGGGGAAATCAAGCAGATATTAACGATCGGCCGCGATATTACGCAGCGTAAGAAATATGAGGATATGCTGGCGCAAGCCCAATATCTTGCGAAAATGGGATCGTGGGAATGGGATGCGACGAAAACGCGGTTGACGGTTTCTAGAGAGATGCGTAACATTTTTGGCTTTTCGTTGGACGACAGCAATCATTCCTATTTTGATTACAAACGAGTGCTTTCCTGTATTGATCCAGATGATTTTACTAGACTTCAAAAGCTGGTTCACCAGTCTTTAGCGAATGGGACGAATGGCGAAGTTATGGTTAGAATTAAAAGTGCGGATGGAAAATTGAAGTTTCTTGATGCACACTGGGAAGTGACTAAAGATGAGGAAGGAAGAGTGCTACAGATCAGCGGGATTGCCCAGGATGTGACTGAACGTCATCAAATGGAGGAACAGATGCGTGATAGTGAGCAGAATTACCGACTCCTGTCGGAAAATTCAATGGATTTCATTTCACGTAATACAGCGGACGGAGACCTCATCTATCTATATGCATCACCCATTTGCCAGACGATGTTCGGCTATACACCGGAAGAAATGTACGAAACGAGAGGTATTGATTACATACATCCTGAAGACAAGGAGAAAGTGGTGTCCTATCTTAGCAACTGTATGGAAGGGAAGAAGCTCGACCCTGTGACCTTTCGGTTTCTATGCAAAGATGGAACGTACATTTGGACGGAAACAACACTTCGCTATATTTACTCGGAGACCTTTGGAGGACGGGAGCTTGTGTGTGTAACCCGGGACATTGCGGAACGGGCGCGGCATTTTGAAGAAATAGAGAAGTTAAGTAACGAGCATGCTCTAATATTGAATTCGGTATCTGAAGGCATATTTGGTATGAATCTTGAAGGGGATACGATGTTCATCAATCCAGCGGCGATTACTATGCTAGGATACGATCCAACGGAATGGTTGAACAGCAAATTCCATACGATTCATCAGACTTGGCTGGATAATGAGCCATTCTTGGGCATTCAGAAGACGCTGATTCCCTCGCACTTCAATAATCGCTCTTTTGATGAGAAAGAGGGTGTGTTTTGGAGGCAAGATGGTTCCAGCTTTTTGGTCAGATATCACATGACTCCTCTTTTTGATGGAGAAGAGCGGATCGGGGCTGTAGTGGTTTTCCGAGATATCACAGAAGAGAAGGAGATTGTGCGAGCGAAGGAGTCTGCAGAGGAAGCGGATCGGGCGAAATCGGAGTTTCTAGCGATCATGAGCCATGAGCTGCGTACGCCTATGAACGGTATTATAGGAATGGCAGACTTGCTCTCAGGGACAGAGTTAAATGAAGAGCAGAGCTACTACACACAAATCATTACAAGTAGCGGAGAAGCATTGCTTCATATTTTGAATGAAGTGCTGGATTTCAGCAAAATTGAAGCAGGTATGATGACACTTGAACTGCAAATGGTGGATTTGCGTGAAGTGATACAGAACGTTAGTGAGCTATTCTATCCGAAGGTCAAAGAAAAAGGGTTGTTATTAACTATCAATATTGCACCTGATCTTCCATTTGTCATTGTGACGGATGAGGCAAGATTGCGCCAAATTCTCGTAAACCTAGTGGGAAATGCGGTGAAATTTACGGAGACAGGTGAAATTAGTATTTCTGCCAGCCTGGAAGCTTCTCAAAAGTCAGGAAATATTATCGTTAAATTCATGGTTAAAGATACGGGCTTGGGGATCCCGGTTGCCAGTCAAGGGTTATTGTTTCAATCGTTCTCGCAATTGCATCCTTCCATTAATCGAAAATATGGCGGAACAGGACTTGGACTGGCGATTAGCAAAAAGCTGGTGGAGCTGCTCGGAGGAGCGATTGGTGTGAGGAGCTGTGAGGAACATGGCTCAGAGTTCTTTTTCACCGTGGAGGTCTCTTTGCCAAAAGAGGAATGGATTCAGAAGGTTACGCTCCACCCTTCAGTGGATACAGACAAAAGCAATAAACCTAACGCCAGAGCATCTGATACGGGAGAATATGGACCGATGTCTATTCTCATCGCTGAAGATCATCCTGTGAATCAGCAACTGATGCTGGCTTATATGAAGAAGAGGGGATACTTCCCTGACGTTGCATCAAATGGCGAGGAAGCAGTTCGAGCTGTGCTGTCCAAGGATTATGATCTCGTCTTTATGGATATTCAGATGCCTATTATGGATGGGATAGAAGCAACAGGAATCATACGTGAGAAGCTCGGGCTGTCTCCCATTATTATTGCGGCCACAGCTTTTGCCAGAAATGAAGATAAAGACATGTGTCTGAGTGCAGGAATGCAGGATTTCATCTCCAAGCCTATCTCCATAAAGGAGCTTGACAGGGTTTTAAAAGATTGGTCTACTCGGATTCGTTAAGGATGAGGAGTGTCATTGACAAAAGGGCGTAAGATTAATATATTTGTAATCGTAATTATTACGAATATATTGTCAATGAAAGGACCCATACCTTGTTAAAGATGAAGCGTGGTGATTTTGTAATCATTTTTTTAGCTCTATTCGCAGCGGGTTTGATTTACGGAATCAAGTGGTGGGATACCCATAATGAACAGTATCAACAAGGCGATTTGAAAGCTGTAATTACGGTTGATGGTAAGGAATACAAGACCGTTTCTTTGACTAAAGAAGAGCAAATTATAGATATTCAATCGAAGTTTGGTCACAATACCTTAAAGGTATTTGATTACGGGATCCAAATGACATATTCTGACGCACCTTTGCGAATCGCTTTGGAAATGGGTTTTATTTCTAGGCCAAAGCAGCAAATCATCTGTATACCCGCCCGTATTATGGTTGAAGTATTTAACCCTAACGGATCTGTGGATGATGAGGATGAGCTGGACGCAATTATTTAGTAGGGTTGGCCGTATTCGTCAAAGCTTTCCATGCGGTTATGGAGTCAGCACTCGTGTAAATGTAGGGTGTTGTTGGTTGCGCGATAGGTGTAATTGCTTCTGCGCGTATTTGCATCATTTCTCGGCCTTTGTATTGCACAATTTGAAGCTTGCCCCGAACCTCTATCCAGGTATCAGTGGGCAAGCTTTTTAATTTGCCGGAATCAACCAACATCCCAAACGGAGTAGCATCGGCGGTACAGCACTGAACCAGAAATCTGCCAATGGCAAAAACATTCTCTGGCGTTTCACTGTCATCGCGGTATAGAAAACCGGAAACGGAAATTTCTTTGCCTTCAAATTGTTGTTTATACATGTCAATAGCGCCTAGTGTTTCAGAAAAAATATCAGAATACACAGGGATAGTAGGCTGCCCATATAAGATCTTAGCTAGCTCGGTGAGCTCCTCATGATAAGGATCAATCGATTCGAATCTAACAGCGTTGGTAGTCTCTGATGGTAAAGAGGAGAACGAAATCCCCTTTTTACTAGCGGCCATACTTCCCAAGGCACGATCAGGAAGTGCAAATCCAAGCAGCAGTGGAAACAGGAATAATCCATAAAGCGCTGTACTTTTAAATATGGAATGTGGGAGGCGATGCTCGCAGTCACATAGCACATTTCCCTTACCAAATAAGGCTTGAATGGCCAAGCTGAGCGCCATTAGTGTCAGAGGAATCGGACATAACTGAACCCAGCGTGCTAGCTTAGGCGCTACATAATAATGCAAAGCGTCCTGCTGCACTAAATGCCCAATATAGAGAGCAAAGGCGAGCAGAATGACCGCCCTTAACAAATAGTGAAATCGGATGCTTCGAGAGTCATTCATGCGCTTCCTCCTAACAATGGGGTAAGCATCTGCTTGCCACCTCTATGATTACAGCCATAAGGACATGAGTACGGCTCCGATAAATACGCTCGAAAAGATAAGAAAGAACAAATAAAGAGCGAATTTGGTCTTAAACAGCGAGAGTAACATCAATGAATTTTTGAAATCTAACATCGGCCCAAATACCATAAAAGCGAGCAGTGCTCCTGCTGGAAAAGAATGTACAAAGGTGGAAGCTACAAAGGCATCTGAGGTGGAACAGAGCGAAAGCACAAATGCCAGGCCCATCATGAAAAAATAAGACCCGAGCGGCTTATCTCCGATCGCAGCCAAACTGTCCTGAACCATAAACGTCTGAATGCCAGCGGTCAATAGGCAGCCAATGATTAAGTATTTTCCCATCTCAAAAAATTCATCCGAGGTATGCACGAAGACGGCGGCTAACTTTCCTCCACGAGAATTATTATGATGAGTGTTATCGGTTTCCCGCTGAACGCTAAGGCGTATCGGGGACTTTTTCACCATTGCATAGATAATCAAGCTTATAATACAGGCGACTGCAAAAGCTAGACCCATCCGGGCATAGGCCAGTTCTGAGTGGTTGCGAAATGCCGTCAGTGTTGCTCCATAGACGACTGGATTTAGGATGGGCCCGGATAAAATAAACACGATCGCCACGTAGACAGGCATCCCCTTATGGATTAGTCGGCGGACGAGAGGGATCATTCCACATTCGCATACTGGAAAAATAATTCCGAGCAGGCAAGCGAATAAAATGGCCGGAAGCGCCTGCCGTGGAATCCAGCGGGAGATCATTTCATCTGGGATAAAGACCCGAAGCAGCGAGGATAATAAAGCTCCTGCTAACACAAACGGCAAGGCTTCTAGCAAAATCCCGATAAAGCCGGTTTTGAACGTGTCGATGTACGCGTTGTCTAGTAGCTCCAGGTGATTTGGCACCCATATAAAACCAATGATAATCAGGAATGAGATCGGCAGAAGCAGCGGCAGTAGTTTTAAAGGGGAAAGGGTAGTCAAGGTTCGAATAAGGTGGACCACCGATCTGCCAGCAGTTCCTCATCTAAATTTATCCCGATGAATACCACATAAGGCATTCCAGGGTAACGTGATGCCTCCCAGCTTGTACGCATTCCCGCATATTGGACAAGTTGAACCGGTTCCTGTTCGGACAAAAGGATATGGCCTTTGGCACGGAGCAGGTTGTCACCCCATTCTTGAAAGAAAGCCTCTAGCCGTTCTTTGGAAGGCATTATAGTCCCTGCTTGCGGAATGGTTAACGTGATGGCGGTCACTTGGGAAAAAGAAGCGTGGGGCTCTTCTTGCCGTTCTTTTACTGCTGTAGCTCCCTGTTCTGAATTCATTTGTTTAAGAGTTGCGCCTTTAAAGGTTTGAGGTGCTCGTTGTGGCGCGGGAGCGATGATTTTACGTGGGGTGATTCCTGATAATATCGGTGAAAGGTTGATTTCGCTGTAATGGGTATATACGATTTCAGCCTCTGTATTTTGTTTTCGGACACCTTTTTCAATTCGCCATAAGGTTTCAGGCTCTACAAGATCGCTCTTATTAACGACAATGAGATCAGCGGTGGACAGCTGCTTGCGAAGCGTACGAACCAGCTGTTTGTCAGAGGAGAGTCTGCTGTTATATTCCAAGGCGTTTTCTGCATCCAATAAGGTGATCGTAAAATGCAATTCGACCCTTTCTTGAAGAGCGGATTCTTGTAATGTTTTGGCGATTTCTTCCGGATTCGCGACGCCAGTAAGCTCGATATAAATAGCATCGGGGCGTCCTCTTAGCAGTACCAGTAGGCTGTCTGCCAAATCCTCTTTACGGCTACAGCATACACATCCGTCCAGTAGCTTAGTCACGGTTGCACCCGTATGCTCCTGCAGAATATACCCATCTACATCTCTCTTTCCCAGCTCATTCATAACTACGCCAGGGTTCAGACCCCTTACCTTGCTCTCTTTCAGCAGGGACAACAGCAGAGTTGTCTTCCCGCTCCCCAGAAACCCGCTCAAAATAATTACTGGTATCTTCATGATCTCCACTCCTGCCTGATTCTCTTGGAAATACAAGAATCATATTTTTATATTTCCATCTATACGTGATTTGTTCGCAAGAAAGACCACAAAATTAAGAGAGTTGGGATTTTTACAAGATCATAGTTGACAGATTGTGAATAAAACGTGTACGATATGTTAATCGTAATTATTACTATTTAAAAAAGGAGATGGAACAATGAGAGTAATCATTACTTTGGCATGCACGGAGACAGGAGATCGTAACTATACAACTACCAAGAATAAGCGAAATCACCCAGAACGTATGGAAATGAAGAAATATTGTCCACGTCTGAAAAGAGTTACATTACACCGCGAAACCCGGTAAGAGCTATAAATGCCAAACATAAATGCTAATCAATGATAGGAGTGATCGGAATGAAAAAAATCCCCGTTACGGTGCTAAGTGGCTACTTGGGCTCTGGAAAAACAACACTGCTAAATCATGTCTTGCACAACCGTGAAGGCTTGAAGGTTGCTGTTATCGTTAACGATATGAGTGAAGTGAATGTGGACGCCAACCTGGTGAAGTCAGGTAATGTGCTTTCTAGAACGGAAGAGAAATTAGTGGAAATGTCTAACGGATGTATCTGCTGTACACTCCGCGACGATTTGATTGTCGAAGTACAAAAGCTGGCAGCTGAAGGCCGTTTTGATTATATCCTCATTGAATCATCTGGCATTAGCGAGCCTGTTCCGGTGGCACAGACTTTTACTTATGCGAACCCAGAACTGGATATTGATTTGACTTCACTCGCTCAATTGGACACGATGGTGACCGTTGTGGATGCTGGCCGATTCTGGTATGACTTCTCTTCTGGTGATAGTCTGATCGATCGTAATCAAACGGCTGGTGAAGACGATTATCGCGATATTGTGGATTTGCTCATTGATCAGATCGAGACTTGTGATGTGTTATTGCTTAATAAGTGTGATCTGCTAGAAGAAGAAGAGCTTAACAAGCTTGAAGCTGTGCTTCGCAAACTTCAGCCGACAGCCAAGCTGATCCGTACGGTTAACGGAGTGGTAGATCCGAAGGAGATTCTTAATACTGGATTGTTTGATTTTGAAAAAACAAGCTTGTCCTCCGGTTGGATTACGGAGCTTAACAAGGAGACACATACGCCTGAGACGGAGGAATACGGAATATCTTCTTTTGTCTATCGCAGGAAAACACCCTTTCATCCGGAAAGGTTAAGCTTTTTCTTTAGTCATTGGCCGGAGGAAGTTGTCAGAGCGAAAGGGATTGTATGGGTTGCCGCAGAGGGTGATCTTGCAGCAAGTATCAGCCAGGCTGGACCCTCGATTCAGTTCGGACCTGCCGGCTACTGGCTAGCTACAATGCCTGAGGATCAGCAGCAGGAGGTATTGGAAAGCGAACCTGAAATGAAAGCCAAGTGGGACGAGCGGTGGGGCGATCGAATGAATGAAATCGTGTTTATCGGTGTTAGTATGGACTCAGCACAAATCGAAGCGAGATTGGATCGATGTTTGTTGACGAAAGATGAGTTGAAGCAGGATTGGACAACGTTTAATAATCCACTTCCGTGGCCTGTTGAAGAACTCCTTGCGGCAGTGGCTGAGGAATAGAAATTCAGATGAAAATCCGGAATCCAGGAGGTTGAGGTTCCGGATTTTTGCTGTGCAATTATAGTGACTATGAATTATCATAGAAGGAATATATTTCAATTAAAAATAGAGGTGATGCCCATGAGTTATACAAACACTTTCATACGTGTAGCAGAGGATTGTCCTGAGGAAACGGGAATCCCGCCGATGTCTTGCCGTACACTCCCGCCTGCGCATGTGATTCAATATGAGCTGCTTATTAATGAGCCTTACAAATACAATCATGAAGAGCTTCTGTTTGAGGTTCATGTACGCCATAAACAAATTCCGCTAGAAGATCGTGTGACCCGTAGGGAAGAAATATGGAAGGAGCTATTCTCTAGAAACCATCCATGCCTGCGAGCCTCTCTACTTCCGAAGCGATTCGGCTGGGGTGTCCATTACAACAATGAGGGCAAAATAGCCATTTATGGCAAGGAGTCTCCCGAATACGACTATTTTACTTCTTGTGCTGATGAAGCAGTGAAGCTGCTGCCAGCGATGCGTAATAAGCGGGAACATGGCTAATAAGGAGGAGATAACTTGTATAAAGCAATTGAAGAAATCACACTTAATACTTGGCCAGCGGAGCAGAGTGTTCTCCTGAATGGCTGGGTTCTGCGCACAGCAGCTGGATATACGAAAAGAGCTAATTCGGTCAATCCGTCATACGGAGAAAAAAGCTCTCTTGCGGATCTTACAAACCAAATTAAGCTTGCTGAGCAGTACTATAAGGATGCTGGATTAAAGCCAGTATTTAAAATAACGCCGTATATCCAGCCTGCGAACCTGGATGAGGCGCTAGCGGAGCGTGGTTACACAGTTGTCGAGCCATCATCTGTTAGGCTATTAGAACTGGAGAGATTAGCTACTCCTGATCTTCGATATGAGATACAAGTTCAGGAGAGCTTAACTGAAGAGTGGTTAAATGCATTTACAAAGCTCTCTGCGCTCTCAAAAGACAATCGGAGCACCTTAACTAGAATGTTATCCGCTTGTCTTTTGCAGCAGGGCTATATTCTGTTGTTTAACAATGGCGTTCCTACCGCTTGTGGTCTGGGTGTTATTCAGAACGGCTACATAGGTCTCTTTGATATTATCACTGCTTCCGATCAGCGTAGACAAGGTATGGCGGAACAACTGCTGCTTGCATTACTACATTGGGGCAAGACGCAGTGTGCAACAACCGCTTTTTTGCAGGTTGTACAAGCTAATACTGGAGCTTCAGCTTTGTACGACAAGCTCGGATTTAAGGAGATATATCAATATTGGTATAGAGTGTAGTCTTGAATGATGCGGGGGCGCATTGGCTATTTTAGCAAAATGGGACCCCGCAAGGAAATCACACGAACTTCCCTTGACCCGGCAACGCCATTTCCTTGAAATTCTTGCATAAATGAGCAAGCTGAGTAGATAATTTTTCACCCTCCATAGGCACCCCATGTCCAGAGAGAACGATAT
Organism: Paenibacillus sp. NPDC058367; assembly: GCF_042723305.1. Lineage (NCBI taxonomy): Bacteria > Bacillati > Bacillota > Bacilli > Caryophanales > Paenibacillaceae > Paenibacillus > Paenibacillus sp. NPDC058367. The sequence continues at coordinate 984,862 of NZ_JBHXIZ010000001.1, read as the reverse complement.
GAGGATCTAGCAACGCAAGTGTGCGGACCGACTTTTCCGCGTCTTCCCAGTCCGTCGTGAAATAAGAGGGTGGGCCGTGCACCACCTGATGCTGGGTAGCTACTGCGAATACGGACTCTTGTTTGACTGTAAGAAAGGTGTCACCAGCAATCAGTACCTTATCTTCTGGTCTGAATAGTGAAATATGTCCAGGACTATGTCCAGGTGTATGGATCCATTTCCAGCCCTTTGCTCCGGGGACGGTTCTGTCTTCGGGTAAAGGATGTATGGCTGATCCAAGGTCGATACCATGATGTGAAAATAATGAGGACACCATACTCATCAGCCCGCCGCCTACGGCCGGATCGGCTGGAGGATAATCCGCTTTACCTGTTAGATAAGGAAGCTCTAGTGGGTGAGCATACACGGGTACATTCCATTCCTCAATAAGCTTTTTCACACCCCCGATATGGTCGAAATGCCCATGAGTCAGGATAATTGCCACCGGAGGCTTCTCATACTTCTCCTTAGCATAATCTATAATTCTGTTTGTGTAAGAGCTAAGTCCCGTATCTACAATGATCCAGTCCGAATTGGGCTGGCCGATGAATGCGCAATTTACGAACATGGTTCGTAGTCCGATGACACCGGGGGCCACGTCCCAAGTATCGGTGTAGCCTTCAGATAGTATTCCGTCAAGTCTCATCTTACGCCTCCTGTTCCGTTCTTTAGTACTGAACAATGTACCTAAACAGTAGTATGACCCTTTTTTAAGAAAAAAATATGGCAAAAAACCCTTCTCCTAATTAAGGAAGAAGGGCTGGCCTTGAACTTATTAAGCGATAGGATCACATTAGAGCGTTCCGCAGTCTGCAAATAGAATATGTCGTGGAATTCGGAAGAAGGTTTCGGCTTTTTCCTGCAGAGCAGGGGTAGGCAGATGGCTGCTGTGCAGCCATTTTCGAAACGTCCCGGGATGAACACCTATCCAAATACTTACATCGGTTACGGAAAAATCGTAAACCATACAGAGGCCGGTTAGAATCACATTGCTGCGAGGCGAACTGGTAATACTTCTTTTCATAAATCGTGAAGGAGTTGGTTGACATACAATTGGACTCTGACGAATCAGTGCTTCATTGAACAAAATGTGGGGCGGGTACCCGAGTAGGCGGCAGGTCTTGTCAATGTTATTGTTGGAAGGGATACGACCTTCGTATACCCAGGCGCTTACGCTGCGAGAGGATATACCAAGATCTTCTGCGAGTCGTGAAAGTTTGATATCCTTAGCCATCAATACAGCAAGTAACACACGGTTTCTAATCTGGCTGCGCTTTGGACGGCGGAATCTTTTTACACGAACGCCTTGTCCAAGATATTTGCGGTTGATCAGAGACCACGCCTGGATATTATGAGTTTCTTGTTGGTTACTAGGCATAATTCCTCCGATTTTTTAAAAATATACTACAACACTTTCATATACATCGGCAATGGTTAATGCTGCTATTTCTGACATCACTTTTTAAGTTTCTTCCAGAACGCGTACGCTTATGATATATTTTTAATATCTAATTACAATATTACAACAGGGAGCGAGATAGAATGATCAAGCATATTGTATTTTTTAAATTGAAGGACCGGTCCGAAGAAAGCGTTGCGGCAACGGTAGCCGTACTGCGAAATATGGAAGGTAAAATCCCGCAGCTCCTTTCGATTGAAGTGGGTGCTGATATCATTCATTCTGATCGATCCTTTGATATTGCTCTAGTTACGGTGGTAGCTTCACTGGATGATTTACAGGCTTATCAGGTTCATCCGGCGCATAAGGAAGTTATAGCTCATATTAATGAAGTTAAAGAACTTTCAATTGCTGTGGATTACGTAATCTAAGCGATCTGCTGATTAACAAGCATCATCATTTTATACCGGAAGCGGTGACAGGAATGCGTGAGCTCGAGTATCCGATGGAAGCGTTAACTTATTTGGTCGTTTTTCTTGCGGCATGTTTCATTATGTTCTTTTGGCTGAAACGCCGCGGCAAACGCGGTAAGTAGGGATAATGCAGATTTCTCTAACTATTTTTGACATGGGGGTATTGCTGTGTATTATGTCAACCGCAAACAAATCGAAACCATTCTTGCTCAAATCCCAGATATAACTACAGGTCTTCGGACTGTAACAGCTTCATGGGATGGCAATACTTTAACCGGACTAATACAAGAACGCTGCCTTCATCTGGCGATAGAGGTGGTTACGGACGTTGGTAGTTGTCTGATTGACGGTTTTATTATGCGTGATGCCGGAAGTTATGAGGATATCATTTCAATTATACATGAAGAAAAAGTACTAGGTAAAAGTGAGATCTACGAGCGATTGATAGAGCTTGTCGCACTTCGTAAGCCGCTCGTGCAGGATTATTTTGCCTGGGAAAGAGAAGCACTACACCCGCTCACACCAATCCTTTCAGAGGTGCTAGAGAAGTTTGCTGTTGAAGTAGGGAATTATTTGGATCAGGAACTTGGGTCCGGTGTAACGCTATAATAGCATAAGATAGAATCATATAAAATAGGCGGTAGCCGTGAAAGAGAGGGGGTTCCTTTATGATGAAGATGGGGCAGGAAAATGGATCGACAAGACACTTGATTATGACGCTCCTGAAGACGAAAGGACCACTGACCATCGGCGCGCTGGCAGAAGAATTGGGAATTACAGAGATGGGTGTCCGTCGTCATGTGCTTCAGCTGGAGCAGGAGGGACTTGCTAAGACAAAAGTGGTTCGGCAAGCGATGGGGCGGCCTTTACATATGTATTCTTTAACGGAGAAGTCCGAAGAGTATTTTCCAAAAAGCTATCATAATCTGGCTTTGGAGCTTTTGCGTGAATTGGATTATGGCAGTGGATTGGAAGCTGTTAATACATTGTTTGAGGGACGCCGTCGCCGGATGCTCACCCAGTATGCACCGATGATGGAACGCCGGAATTTGGAAGAGCGAGTAGCTGAGTTATCGTCGATCCAAAACGCTGGTGGATATATGGCGGAGTGGAACCGAGAAGAGGATGGTTCGTATGTCATAAAAGAATACAACTGCCCGATTCGCCAGGTGGCTACTCAGTATCGTAAAGCTTGTCAATGCGAGCATAGCCTATTTGAGGAATTGCTGGATGCTAAGGTTACACGAAGTGAATGTATGGCAGAAGGCGGACAATGCTGCCGATACGCAATTGCACCCAAAAATGTAACAGACAAAACTTCTGAAAAGTCGTAATAATTAGTCACAAGACAAACTCCTGCTGCTTATGATATAGCAGATATAGGCATTAGCCCGGTAGAGCGGGGAGCAATGAATTTAAAGGAGAGATGAAACGATGAAAAAGGACACAAAAGGTTTGTTATGGGGAGCTTTAGTCGGAAGTGTGGTTGGATCAGTGACAGCACTTCTGTTCGCGCCTAAGCCAGGTAAAGAGCTGCGCAAGGATATTGCGGAAGGAACAGCTGCTGGCATTGAAAAGGTGCAGGGAATTGCCGTGCAGGCTGGAGACAAGAGCGTTGAGCTGTATGACAAAGCTAAGGATTCTATAGGTCATGTAGTCCATGAGGTTCGCGAATGGAGCAAATCATGTTCGAATGCTGTAGAAGAAGATACTGCTACTGTAGCAGTAAGTGGAATTGCTACGGAAGAAACGATTCAAGAGGCAGCGGCCACTTTGGAAGAGGTAACGGAGTTAGAGGTATCGCCTGTAAATGAAGAAGTAAGCAGTGAAGAAGCTAGTCTTGAAGAAGCTCAGCTAGATGACAAGGACAATAACGAAATCGCATAATGAAACAGTGGATGGAGTGTTTGGTTTTACGGTCAAAAAGTACTTATTCTCTTTTAATAGAGCCGCTTTTTCGCATTGGGCGGAAGGTGGCTTTTTTATTTCATTCTTATAGACCTGTTAAATGATGGCAAAAGTCTTGGCTTGAACTAAGAGTCCAAAAGGAGTAATATCTGCAATTGGGGCTGAAAGTCAGGTACATTTTGTTTTCGGCTTACATAAGCTACACAAAACAAGTAGAAGGAAGCGGTGTGTTCGTGCAGCAAGCTATTGCAATATTAGACTCAGGTGTGGGAGGGCTAACAGTTGTCAAAGAAGTGATGAGGCAGCTCCCGCGGGAGAAAATCATTTATTTCGGAGATACGGCCCGAGCTCCGTACGGACCCCGTTCGACCGAGGAAGTAACACTGTTTACAGAACAAATTGTAGATTATTTGATCCAGTTTAATCCTAAAATGATTGTTATCGCTTGTAATACCGCAACAGCAGCGGCACTCGATTATATCTCAGCCAAGGTCTCTATTCCTGTCATTGGGGTGATTCATCCCGGAGCCCGTGCTGCAATTAGCGCGACCAAAAGCGGACATGTCGGCGTGATCGGTACAATAGGAACCATCGGCAGCGGGGCTTATACTAACGCACTAAAGCAGCTGTCTCCTTTTGTTGAGGTTGTAAGTCAAGCCTGCCCGGCGCTTGTCCCACTCGTTGAGCAAGGCATGTTCCGCTCAGAGAAAAGTTATGAAATTGTAGAGCAGGCATTGGAAGGCATTAAAGATAATAACATCGATACTTTAATTTTAGGATGCACTCATTACCCATTTCTTGTTGAGCCTATTGGAGAGACCATGGGACCGGGAGTCAAACTGATCAGTTCCGCAGATGAGACAGCTCGTGAGATCAGCACGATTTTATACGATAAAGGCAAGCTGTCCATCGGGGATGAAAGTCCAATTCATCAGTTCTTCTGCAGTGGTGATGCTGAAATGTTTCAGCGAATTGCCCGAGACTGGCTTGGAGAACAAATTAAACGCACCCCAGTAGTATGGCAAGTATCCACGTTATAAGCAGAGCAATGTTGAATTGAATAGGGACAAACTCTACGGAGTGAAAGATAAAATAGGCTGGGAAGCATAATTCCCAGCCTATTTTCTTGTGATTCATTTCTCCTTCATGCAGGGTAGTGGCTCTTGCATACAATAGAGTTAAGTGCTGTTTGCTGCTATTTTTGTATCCACCGTATCAGCAATTTAAGGCCGAGAGGATGAGACCTAATGCGACAATATATTGCAAGCAGGGGAGATACCGTAAGCCGAATTGCCGCCCTGCATGGATTAACCCCTGAGCATGTCATTCAAGGCAATCCATGGGTTGGGAGACAGTCTTATTTATATCCGGGTCAGGTTTTATTCCTGCCGTCTTCGCCGCGTAAAAGGTATGCGGTGCAGGAAGGGGACGATCTTGAACGCATAACCTCATTATTCAATGTGAGTTTAGATGATTTGGAGAAGCTTAATCCAGGTGTGTCCTCAGGGCGCTTTTGTACACCGGGAAAAGTGCTCGTCATTCCGCCTCCGATTCCAGAGCGAGTGGTATTCTTACGTGGAGAGTACGGTCCGGTTGATGTTGAGAACGATATCAGCAGCCTGATTGCACAATATCCTTTTATTCAAGCATATCCAATTGGCAACAGTGTGCTCGGCAAGCCAATTCATGTGCTTAAAATAGGCAATGGAACCCGCCATTTGCATGTTAATGCGGCTCTACATGCTAATGAATGGCTGACCTCGCCTTGCCTGATGTCGTTCATAGAAGAGTATGCAGCAGCTTATGCTAAAGGTTTGGCATGGAATGGTCATCGTCCAGAGGAATGGTACAATAATTGGACCCTATGGGCTGTACCCATGGCTAACCCTGACGGCGTGGAGTTAGTGCAGGAGGGCGTTTTACCAGGCCACCCTTATTATGAGGACCTTATGAAATGGAACGGGGGACGGCGGAGTTTTCGCCATTGGAAGGCCAATATACGCGGTGTGGATCTCGGGGATCAGTTCCCTGCTCATTGGGAAGAGGAACGGGAACGACGTGGTGTAACCCTGCCCTCTCCACGTGATTACAGTGGTCCTGAGGCGTTAAGTGAACCTGAGGCAGCAGCTCTAGCGGTACTTGCTGAGAACGCGCCCGGAGAAGCTGCAGTGTCTTTGCATAGCCAAGGAGGAGAGATCTACTGGAATTACCGGGGATATGAGCCTCCCGAAAGCCGCGAATTAGCAACACGATTGGCCGCTGCGAGCAGCTATCGTGCAGTCGAATTAACTGGCAGCGATGCCGGGTATAAGGATTGGTTCATCCAGACCTTTCGCAAACCAGGATTTACAGTTGAGCTGGGGATCGGCAAAAATCCGTTGCCACTGGCAGATTTTGAGGATATGGCGCTAGAAACGGGTCTAATTTTGGGAACGATACTATCCAATGTGAAATAATTATGAAACAATTACAGTAAACTTGCGTAACATAAACCATAGGGTATGGCCGCTGTCGTCACTACACGTTATCCGCGGCTGTATCCTTTTTACTTGGGAGGAGGGTCACTATGAAACTGAAAAAACTGCTGTCACTGAAACAATGGTCTACTATCTTCAGTAGTTCCTGGCGATATGTGATCTCCCCTAAAGTCGCAATAGGGGACAAGCTTTTATTCACAATCCCAGTGCTGCTCTATTGGGTGTTGCCGGATTTTATGCCTTTTTTACCGATCGATGATATTGGTGTGACGATGCTTCTTATGGGCTGGTTCGTGTCACGGATGGGACGAAAATACCCGGCACTTCAGGCCGGAAAATGAGGCAGTGAAGTGAGATCTACCTCGGATTGTGTATCTAATTTGTTAATATAGTTGCTTTTAGATATCAATTACCTTTAAAATAGGTAATTGAGTATTTAATTTAAGTACTAGGAGATGGATGATAGATGAAGGTCAAAATTACCCGCAATGCGGCTAAAGTGATAAAGAAACAAATGGAACTTGAAGGAAACAGCGAGTTGACGCTTCGCGTAGCGATTACGCATGCTCACGGTGATCATGCTCACTACGGACTGGATTTGGACACGCCTAATGAGAATGATGTTGTAGTCTCGACAGATAAAGAAATCGATGTTATTCTTGATCCGAATCAACCGCTCCTTGATGGTGTGGTCGTTGATTATTTATATCTTCCTGAAGAAGGTTTTGTTATTACTAATCCGTCTAAAGGTAATCACGGCGATCACTAAACGTTTCGCCTTAAATTTGGGACATAAAGAAGGGTTGCTCCATGGCTAACGATATACAAGTGTGCGATGAATGTAATTTTATGAAATTGAAGAGTATCATACCCAAACTGCAAAAGATGGCGCCTGATGCAGAGATCAAGGTCGGCTGTAAGTCGTACTGTGGTCCATGTGGCAAACGGGCCTTTGTATATGTTAATGGTCGTTATGTGAGTGCTCCAACAGAGGAAGAAGTGTTGAAGAAGGTAGAAGCTTTTATCAAGCAACCGGCCGTTCAGAAATAATGCAGAGGTCTTATCCATCAACTTAAAAAGCCCTAAACCTGTGTTGATGACGGAGTTTAGGGCTTTTTGTTTTATAAATGAAGTTTTTATGGTGCAGATTCTTCCTTTCGAAGCATCTGGATGCCATCGTATTTCATGATATCGTCTGAGATTTGCAGTCGTTGCTTACTTGTCTCGAACCCGGTACTGCACCCCGCAACGTCAATGGCTTCGCGGCTGTCGAGGCTATAACAGGTGCCGCTGTTGAATTGTCCATTTTCACTTGGAAGATAGGAGCGCTTCGCATCGGCAAAGGCACCGGTTCGCAGTGTCACAAGTCGCTCTTTGCCACTGAACAGATTATTACCCATGAGATAATAAGGATCTTGTGAGATCCCAAGCAGATGGAGTAAGGAAGGTGTGAGATCCAATTGACCAGCCGGATTAGAATCAATCACCGAGGTGTTATTACCCGGCAGATGAATGAGTAATGGAACTTGATGCATGATTTGATGCATGTCGAGCTTACTTAAGCTTTTACCAAGAAATTGTTCGTAATAAGAGGTTTCTTGGATCGAGTTATCATGATCACCATAAAAGGCAAGGATCGTGTTATCCCACAACCCACGCTGCTTCATATCACTCACCAATTCACCTAGAGCTTCATCTGTATAATGAACAGCCTGTAAATAATCTCCGAAGATGGTACCTTTAAACTCCCCGGTATCAAGCCCTTGCTTAGCCGCAGGGAGAGAATATGGGTGATGACTAGATAGTGTAGTCAAAAAAGAGTAAAAGGGCTTCTGGATCGATTCTACAGAATCCATAATATTTAGGGACTGCCGCAGGAATGATTTATCTCCCAATGACCAGCCTAGGGGCTCGTCGATCTTAAAGTCTTTTTTGCTATAAAAATGGTCATACCCCATCGCCTTATACATAATCTGCCGATTCCAGAAGCTTCCTTCATACGCATGGAAGGCATTAGTGTTATAGCCCTTGGACTTCAAAATGGCAGGTAACGTGTCAAATTGATGATCCGGGTAACGGACAAATACTGAGCCGGAGACCAGCGGATACAGTGAACCATTCGAGGCGAAATCCGCATCGGAGGTTCGTCCTTGTGAGGTCTGATGATAGTAATTACTGAAGTAGGTATTCTCTTTGATTAGAGCGTTCAAATTAGGTGTGACCTCTTGTCCATTGATCGATCGTCCCACTACAAAATTCATAAAAGCTTCGGCCTGAATAACAACGATGTTGCTTCCGCTGTATTTTCCAAAGCTGTCGTTAAGAGCACTTTGCTCAGCATTGTGTTCATTGAACCAGAGCTTCATGGAGCTGGCTTCCTTTTGTGAAAGCTCAGGCTGCGGGCCTAAATGATCTTTGGCATACAAGTAAATATCATAACCGTGAAATCCAATGAGTCCAGTAACGTTATACATTGCCAAGCTCCACCAGTTACCAGTGAATAAACCCTTGGCCCACGTAGTGGCGTAAGAGTGGATAGGGCCAAAGGTCAGAATACAGCCTAATACCAATGCAACGACCCCGTTAACGCTCCGTCTTAGTCCTCTCATTAAGCGTGAAGAGGGACGAAAATGACTTGTGTGAGCATAATAGGAAGGCTGTCCATTATTATAGGCAGGCGTGTTCCGACGGAATAACACTACCCAAATGGTGTAAACCAGAAATATCAGCCAATCCGCGAACAAGTAGAGATCAGAGGGACGGAGTAGTGCAAAGATACTTCCGCCAAGTGCATCCATCTGTCCGGCTTGAAAAAGAACGGGAACGGTGATGAAATCCTGAAAGTAGCGATAGTAGACAATATCAGAATAAATAAGTAATGTCAGGAGCACGTTTATGATTATCAGGGCTATGGTTTGTCCACGTCGGGGGAGCCATAACACCCAAAAGGATAACAGCATAACTGAACCGAGAGCAATGAGCTTGTCGAGACGGTTCATATCAATATTAGGAGCATGCAGGCCGCTGTGAAGAAACATTAGCTTAGCGAGCATAAGGACAAGAAAAAGGATATAACCAATATAACGGGAGCGGACAATAGTGATCATTCTATCCGTTATGGATGAGCTGCTCCTACTAAATGGATCTCGTGACACGTTAAAGCCTCCTAGCGCAGAAGTTGAGTATGTAAGAAGAAACGGACACCGTCCTCAATCGAGGTAGATGTCCGTTCTTATATTTCTCGCATAAACGTTTACCGTCCTTTTAAGGACGCCGAAGGCGTTTATGCTTGGCGTAATTGTCTTCCGAATTATTTCGGATTTCTAGGTGGAAGTGGACCCAAGTATTGATAATATTGACACTCAATACGTCCGTTATACAACTTGCGACGTTTGTCCGCTTTACGTCCGTAATATTGTTCGAATTCCTTATAAGGACTAATTGCAAAGAATGACCAAGTCGGTAGATACAGCATCATTTCACCAAACTGGCGAGTCAGCTTCTCCACCTCTTTATCATTACTGATCCGTTCACCATATGGCGGGTTGGTAATGATACAGCCGTATTCGCCTTGGGGTCTTGCTTTGGCGGCAGCCATCACGGTGAAGGTTATTTCTCCGGACAGGCCGGCGCTTTTAGCAGCGGCTTCAGCAATTTCTATAGCAGCAGGATCGATATCCGTGCCGGTTAGCTGCAATGGATAATCGTCTCGTACGGCATCGAAAGCTTCTTCGCGAGCTTCTTCCCACAGATGCTTAGGAATGACTGGCCAATGTTCTGAAGGGAAGGAACGCCGTAGTCCCGGTGCGATATTCCAAGCGATCATCGCGGCTTCGATCAACAATGTTCCCGAACCACAACATGGATCATATAGCGGACGGTGGCCATTCCAGCGGCTAAGCTGGATTAAAGCGGCTGCCATCGTTTCCTTCAGTGGCGCTTCTGTAGCCTGTCTGCGGTATCCGCGTTTGTGAAGAGCAGGTCCGGTGGTGTCTAGCGTAATAAGCGCGATATCGTTTAACAGAATCACTTCGATCACATATCGAGGTCCGTTCTCTGGGAACCAGTCCGTATGATAGGAGAGCTTCAGCTTCTCGACGATAGCTTTTTTGACAATCCCTTGGGAAGCGGGTACACTCGTTAGTTGTGATTTATGGGATCGTCCTTCAACCGGAAATTCTCCATTCTCGGGAATCCAGTCTTCCCAAGGCAGCGCTTTAACACCCTCAAATAACTCATCGAAGGTTTTAGCGGGGAATTGACCCATTTTTACTAATACGCGGTCGGATGTACGCAGCCATAAATTACAGCGACAGATGTCGATATAATCACCACTGAACAATACACGACCGTTCTCGACCGTGGTCTCATAACCCAGTTCGTTTAATTCGCGCGCTACTACAGCTTCTAATCCCATAGGGGCAGTAGCGATTAATTGTAATTTGCTCAAATACTCTCAACTCCGTTTAACTTGTAGATAAATACAAAAAGCCAGTACAATAAGAAAAGCCAATACCATAAGAAAAGCATCCATACAAGTATAGGGGAATGCGGGACACTTCACAATGCCCGGCATTCCATAAACCATAAAATCTTCCCCGTCATCCCTTCATTCGAGAAAACGGGGGATCATCAAAGGAGAATCTTTATGCTTACCCAAGAAGAATACAGTGAACAACTTTATACCGAGGACGAAATCCTGCTTCAGGTAAAAGAAGCTATCGTCCAAGCGGGTATGCCGGAGGTGTCTGTCGAGCCGGGGTACGGAAGACTACTCACTATGCTTGTTAGACTGTCTCGCTCCACGCGTATTTTGGAGATTGGCGCACTTGGCGGCTACAGCGGGATTTGCTTATCTCGCGGCTTTACTGAAGGTGGCACGCTGACTTCACTAGAGCTGAGGGCCGATTATGCCGAGCTTGCTCGCCGTAATTTAGAACTGGCCGGATTCGGGGGTTCTACGGAATATAGAATAGGACCCGCGATGGACAGCCTGAAGGCACTGGACGAAGAGGGAGCTAAGTTCGATTTCTTCTTTATCGACGCAGACAAGATTAACTATACCAATTACTTGGAATATGCCATCAAGATGGCTAATCCAGGCGCGATTATTGCTGGTGATAATATCTTTCTCCGCGGACGGACGCTAAATACAGATCGAAATGGACCTGCCATTCTGGCTGTACGGCATTTCAATGAAATGATCGCCACCGATGACCGTCTGATCAGCACTTGTCTGCCAGCCTATGATGGACTGGCGTTGGCAATGGTGAAATAGCAGAAGATTAGCGAAATAGTCGTGGCGGAGTAGCTTTGTATAGCTTAACCCGGACCCATACGGTGTTTAACAGCAACAAGCTTCCGGAGATGATAAACAGTCCCTCAATACCAATATAACCAGATAGAAAGCCGCCTATGATAGCTCCCAGCATATTGCCCAGTGACAATGTGCTGCCGTTGAAGCCGAATGCGCGGCTTTCTTTCCCGTCAGGGGTATAAGACCGGATAAGCGCATTAACGCTGGGCAATAGGCCGCCCATAAAAATCCCCATGAGAAAACGGACAATAATTAGCTGCCACACGCTAGTAACGAATGCTTGCGGAATCAGGAATAGCGAGGCCCCGATTAACGCGTAGGTCAGAATGCGGTGTGCGCCGACTTTATCACTCAGCTTGCCGAGCAAGGGGGAAGCCAGCATGTTGGAGATCCCTGTAACTGCGCTGACCATTCCGGCTAAAAAGGCTATATTCTCAGCAGGCCCATTTAACTTTTCAACATACAGTGGCAGCAAGGCCATGGGGCTGATCATTGCAAATTGCAGCAAAAAGGTTACACCAAACAGCGCCGGGAGCTGAGGGATTTTGATCAATTCCTTCAAGCCCTCCATTACTGACACCTGTGGCTCCTGTGCGGCTTCTGCACGATCGAATTTCTCTTTAACGAGAAATAATGCCAGCAGAGAGGCGATGAAGAGCAAGGCGCCAACGACATAAAAGATCGGACGAAATCCGATTAAATCAGCAAGAAAACCACCAATAAGTGGTCCAAGGATGGTACCTGCAACAGAACCCGACTGCATCAGCCCCATCGAAAATCCCATACGTGCTTTCGGAGTAGTACCCGAAACGAGTGCGATGGAAGCGGGATTGAAGCCGGAGATTGTACCGTTTAGCAGTCGCAGTAAGAGCAGCTGCATAGGGGATTGTGCGAAGCCCATCAACACCATAACGATAGCCATGCCAAAGCTGGAGCGCAGGAGCATGATTTTACGTCCATATTTGTCAGCAAGTTTTCCCCATAGTGGCTGGAAAATGAAAGAAGTTAAAAAGTTTGCGGCAAAAATAAGGCCCGCCCAAATTCCAATTTCATGCTCACCCTGAACTCCAAGATCCTTAGCAAGATACAAGGTCAGGAACGGTGTAATCATCGTCATTCCGGCATTTACCAAGAATTGTCCGAACCAAAGCACTAAGAGGTTGACCTTCCATGTCTCCCATTTCTTCAAAGTGCTTTCACTTCCTTTCAAAGAATTTCAGAAAATACATGATTCACAGAAAAATAGACATTTTATCAGTATATCATTTTTTTAGCTTCAAAAGTGCAATACATGTCATAGTAATGTCATAGGATTGTCATTCCACGATCTTCGTTTTGCTTGTTACAACCTTTTAAAAAGGGCATAATAGTAAGTATGCCGATCAAGCATAAACGCCATCGGCGTCCTTATTAGGACGGTAAGCGTTTATTTTAAAAAATCTTATAAAATATAATGGAGATCTTATCATGACCTACAACGACACTTTTATCCGCGCCTGCAGAAAGCAGGATACGGAGCACGTTCCCGTATGGTACATGCGGCAGGCCGGCCGTTATGATCCCGAGTACCGTAAAATCAAGGAAAAGTACTCATTGCTTGAAATCTGCAAACAGCCTGAGTTGGCGGCTGAAGTAACCTTGATGCCTGTGCGTAAGCTAGGTGTGGACGCGGCCATTTTGTATTCAGACATTATGAATCCGGTCGCTTCTATCGGTGTGAAATTTGATATCGTCAAAGATATTGGCCCTGTGATCGAGAATCCGATTCGCTCTGCAGCAGATGTCGAGAGACTGAAGCCCATTGATGTTGAAGGCGATCTCGGACATATTTTGGAGACGATTGCTATTCTGGATAAGGAGCTGGACGTGCCCTTGATTACTTTCGCAGGCGCACCGTTTACAATTGCCAGCTATCTGATCGAAGGCAGACCTTCCAAAGGATATATTCGGACTAAAGAGCTAATGTACAGTGAACCCCGTGTCTGGGAAATGCTGATGGACAAGCTCGGCGATATGATTATCGCTTACCTCCGCAGTCACGTGCGTAGTGGTGGAAAAGCGTTTCAATTGTTCGACAGCTGGGTTGGCGCCCTTGCGCCACGCGATTTTGAAAAGTATGTGTTACCGACGGTTTCTCGTATTTTTTCCGAATTATCTGATCTTGATGTACCGAAAATATACTTTCCTGGCGTAAGCTCTGGCGAATTGCTACCGAGTCTTACGAAGCTTCAAGCGGATGTAATCGGGGTGGACTGGCGTGTGAGCTTGTCCGAAGGTCGACGCAGAACCGGTGGGAAATTTGCGATTCAAGGCAACCTGGATCCGTATTTACTTACAGCGCCGATGGACGTCTTGAAGGAGCACGCGAAAGCGTTAATTGATGAAGGGGTACAAGAGCCGGGATATATCTTCAATCTGGGTCATGGCTTATTCCCGGAGGCTTCTTTAGAGAAGCTTAGAGAATTAACGGAATATATTCACGAATATTCACAGGAAGTATTGAAAGAATCAGCCAAACTGCGTTCTTAAAAATAGCCTATTAAATCTATAAGGGGATGGAATCCGTGACAGCAAAAATAGGTGTTCTCGTCATGTCGTATGGCACTCCTAAAAGCTTAGAAGACGTTGAAGCATATTACACTCATATTCGGCGAGGTAATCCGCCGACAGCGGAGCAGCTTAAAGAATTAACAGATCGCTATGAAGCGATCGTCGGGGGTGTATTCCCGCTGCGGGAGAACACAGACCGTCAAGTAGCTGCATTACAGGCAGCACTAAACGCGGATAAAGCTGGGGCGGATGTTGAATTTGTCTGCTATCAGGGTTTGAAGCATGCCTATCCGTTTATTGAGGACGGCGTCGAGGCTATGGCGAAGGACGGCATTACCCAAGCGGTTGGTGTTGTGCTTGCCCCTCACTATTCAAGCATGAGCGTGGGTGGCTACATTAAACGTGCTCAGGAAAAGGCTGATGCATGTAAAATCAACATGGGTTTTGTGGAGAGCTACCATATGCACCCAGTATTGATCGATGTTCTAGGCCGGAGAGTAACTGCGAAAATAGATCAATATATCGAAGCAGGCGCTACTCGCGATGAGATAAGGGTATTATTTAGCGCGCATAGTCTTCCAGAGCGTATTCTAGCTATGGGCGATCCTTATAAAGATCAACTATTGGAGACCTCAAAGGCTATTGCAGATCAAGTGGGGATAACCAATTGGCAGTTTACGTGGCAAAGCGCAGGACGGACAGCTGAACCATGGCTTGGACCAGATATTCTGGATACACTTCAGCAGCTTAGCAAGGAACAGGTAGAGTATGTTCTAGTGGCACCGATCGGGTTCGTATCCGATCATTTAGAAGTGCTGTATGACCTTGATATCGAGGCAACAGCCGTAGCTTCAGAGCTGGATATGCGTCTTATGCGGATTGAATCATTAAACAGCGATCCTGCGTACATGTCCGTATTGAGCGATGTTGTTCGTACAAGACTGAATCAAATGTCGGCCGGTCAGTCATGACTGGTCCCTCTAGGCGAATTGTTATCATAGGCGGTGGGCTGAGTGGACTCAGCGCCGCCTTTTACATTCGTAAGTTTTACAAAAAAGCTGGCATGAAACCTGATATTGTACTGCTAGAGAAAGACAAGACTCTTGGCGGGAAGATCGAAACATTGCACCGGGATGGATTTGTGATTGAGAAGGGTCCGGATTCTTTTTTAGCTAGCAAAACAGAGATGATTGAATTGGCTAAGGAATTAGAGCTAGATCACGAGCTGGTGAACACAGATCCAAAGGCAGAGAAGACCTATATACTACAGCGTGACAAGCTTCATCCTATGCCTTCCGGTCTTGTGCTTGGAATTCCTACTGAACTAAAGCCATTTCTATCAAGTGCTCTGGTTTCATTCGGTGGCAAAATACGCGCGCTGATGGACTTGATCCTTCCTCCTAAGCGGAGTAATGACGATGAATCCCTTGGACAGCTGATTGAGCGACGTTTAGGTACTGAAGTGATGGAGAATTTGACCGAACCGCTATTAGCCGGTATGTATGCTGGGGATTTACGCAAAGTCAGCCTACAGGCTACCTTTCCGCAATTTGGAGAAGTAGAGCGGCAGTATGGTGGTCTTATTCGTGGAATCATTAAAGAACAGAATTCCTCCAAGACAAATACGAGCACAAAGAACAGCACTTTTCTGACATTTCGAAAAGGACTACAAAGTCTCGTGCATGGCTTGATTCATGAACTGCATGATGTAGAACAGCGAACTGAAGCTGCGGTGGTCTCTATACATGCTACAGGAACTAATGCTTCTCGTTATGAGCTAGAACTGGAAAGTGGCGAACGGCTACTTGCGGATGAAATATATATCACCACACCAAATTCTTTTGCTGCCGAACTTTTGCGTCCACATGTGGATGTTTCAGCACTCGATGCGGTAAATTATGTATCGGTTGCGAACTTAGTCATGGCCTTCGACAAGAAGGATATCGAAATTGATGATGCTGGAGCAGGTTTTCTTGTGCCACGTAAGGAAGGGCGCAATATTACTGCCTGTACATGGACGTCAACGAAGTGGCCGCATACGAGTCCAGATGATAAAGTACTTATGCGCTGTCATGTAGGCCGTTCCGGAGATGAGCAGAATGTTCAACTTCCAGATGAGGCTCTTACGGAGCTAGTGAGTAAGGATTTACGAGAGATCATGGGCATTACAGCGAAACCTATATTCACGGAAATTACTCGTTCGGAACATTCGATGCCACAGTATCCTGTTGGACATCTTGACAATCTTTCTAAATTCCATAGGGAGCTTGAGACCACACTTCCTGGGATATATGTCTTTGGAGCTGGATATGATGGAGTGGCAATGCCCGATTGTGTTAAGCAGGCCAAGCTTACAGCACAAAGCGCTGCTAAGCGCATATCGAATTAAATGTACATGTACGATCAATCTAGAATTATCAATTGAACGGTGAAGCGAAGATTATTTTGCTTCACCGTTTTTGTTTAAATGTTAGATTATACTATCTTAATGGACTCTCGTATTTGGAGGGACAGGTGCTAGGTATGCTATAATAGAACCAATTTGAGAGTAGAGGAGATCATAGAAACAATGTATCCGCCGCGATCGCGTTCTAGACAGAAGAACAAACATAAGAGCAAACGTAAGCGCAGAACGGCCTGGATGTGGGTCAATGCAGGTCTACTTCTGATGATTATTGTGGCGCTCAGCTATAGTTTTATGGATGACAGATTCAAGGGAAGTTCTGAGCCACCTCCAGTGGCGCAAATGACGGCTTCGCCTACGCCTGATAGTACTGCTCAGGAGACAGCACCTATAGTGACTGCAACGCCTGAAGCCACGGAGTCTCCCATCCCTTCTCCAACGGTAACTCCGGAAGCTTCACCTACACCAGAGCCAAAGAAAGAAGAAAATGTTGAAACACAGGCGCCTGTACCAACTGAGACCCCTTCGCCAGATGAAGGTAGCTCCCAAGTCGCAGATGGTGGTTCTGTGTCTGGACTTCCGTCAGATGACCAGGCTTCTGGCAATACAGTGACCTTGAATTTTGGTGGAGATGTTATTTTTTCGGGGAAAGCTGGGGAATTGCTTGAAAAGAAAGGCTACGACTATTCGTATGCAGCGCTCGATGGAATGTTCAAGAAGGATGATCTTACGGTTGTGAATCTGGAGACTCCTGTGACCACGGGTGGGGTTGGCGCCGCTAATAAGCAATACGTATTCAAAGGCTCGCCCAAAGCACTAGATGCTCTTAAAGCAGCCGGAGTGGATGCAGTAAATATGGCGAACAATCACACGCTTGATCAAGGGGAGGAAGGCCTGCGAGACACGCTGAGTCATCTCTCGGAAAGAGGCATTCCTTATGTTGGTGCCGGACTCAACAGTAAAGAAGCATTCTCGGCGCAATATTTTGAGCGTAAAGGGATTAAGATCGCCTTGCTGGGGTTCACACGGGTGATTCCTGCATCTGATTGGATGGCGGGAAAAAATAAACCCGGGCTTGCTTCAGTATATGATAGTAGAGAAGGACTTAAAGCGATTGCTGCAGCTAAACAAAAAGCTGATTTGGTTGTCGTAGTTGTCCATTGGGGTAAAGAACGGGTAGAGCAGTTCGATAATACACAGCAGACCCTTGGACGTAGCTTTGTCGATGCGGGAGCTGATCTTGTCATTGGTGGTCACCCACATGTATTGCAAGGTGTGGAGCCGTACAAAGGCAAGTGGATCGCCTACAGCACTGGTAA
Source organism: Paenibacillus sp. NPDC058367 (assembly GCF_042723305.1). Lineage (NCBI taxonomy): Bacteria > Bacillati > Bacillota > Bacilli > Caryophanales > Paenibacillaceae > Paenibacillus > Paenibacillus sp. NPDC058367. Next base: position 966,976 of record NZ_JBHXIZ010000001.1, on the reverse strand, counting down.
TTTTATTTTTACGAGATCAACGGTACCTGCCACTTGGGAAACTGCTGTATTTCAGGCGGAATGTAGTAAAAAAGGTCAATGTTCATTACAGCTGAAGCCTATGACTGCTGAGCTAGCTCAGCCCGTGCCCATGAATCAGGTGAACGGACAGCTTTTGCTGAAAAAAATAGAGTCTTTATCTGCTGGTCGAGTTAAGATTAACAGTGACGGCAAAGTGACTCAAGTTACAAAATAGGGTTCCTGGGAGGTCCTTATGATGAACAATTTATGTGTTGCCCATCGGGGATTTTCCGGTAAAGCTCCGGAGAATACATTAGCAGCGATCCGGATGGCCATTGCCATGCCTTTTGTACACTGGATGGAATTGGATGTCCAGCTCTCCAAGGACGGTGTTCCTGTTGTCATTCATGACTTTACACTGGACCGTACAACCAATGGTCATGGTAAGGTGAGGAATATGGATTGGGAACATATCCGGCGTCTCGATGCGGGTAGCTGGAAAGGGCGTTCTTTTCGGGGAGAGCGGGTGCCTTCCTTGGAAGAAGTGCTCTCTTTAGCCTCCGGTAGACTTCGTCTCAATATTGAACTGAAAACAGTGGGCAATATGTATCCTGGCATCGAACAGAAGGTGACGGATCTTATTTCCTCTAAAGGCATGCGGGACGACGTGATTTTGACCTCTTTTGACACAGATGTGTTGAAAAAAATTAAGGAAATAGACCCCCGCTTTCGTACAGGCTTAATTTTTGATTCAAGGTTTGGTAATCCTGCTCGAAGGCTGCATGAACTGGAGTGTTCTCTTTTGTCGATTAGCTTTTCGCGTTTAAATCCTAGATTGGCTAAGGTTTTGACGGAGCAAGGTGTGAAGATTATGGCTTGGACAGTGAACAAAGGAAAAGAGATGCGTCGCTTAGCAGATATGCATTCTGATATAATGATTTGTACAAACCGTCCGGATATCTGGGGCGATACATTTCTAAAAGTATAAATAATCCAATTCGATGGGAAAGAGAGCTGATTGTCTGTGTGCGCTGCTGTTAATAATTTGTATTGTGTTGGACGGAACTACAAGCTACATGCGGAGGAATTAGGAAATAATGTCCCCGTAGAGCCACTCATTTTTTTGAAGCCCTCACATGCGGCGGTTTCCCTCGATAAAGCAGTCATTCAGCTTCCAAAGGATTCAGGTCAGGTTCATTATGAAGGAGAACTTGTGCTACGGATCGCGCGTGATTATGTACCGGGTATGAGCGTGGAGGATCTGGTGGATGTTATGGCTCTGGGACTGGATTTCACACTGCGTGATGTGCATAATGATCTGCAGAAGAAAGGTCTGCCTTGGACTCCAGCTAAAGGCTTTAAGAACGCTGCTCCACTCACACCTTACATTGCGTTTCCTGACAAGGAAGAGCTGGAAGGAACGGATTTCACGGTTTTAAAAAATGGTGTTGAAGTTCAGCGAGGTAATGTTAAAAATATGATTTTTTCGCTCCAAAAAATTGTCGATTTTATCGCTGCGCGTTACGGGCTGGGTAAAGACGATGTGATTTTCACAGGAACACCAGAAGGTGTAGGCTCTACCGTATCAGGAGATTCGTTTGAATTGTACTGGGGTGACAAGCTGATGGGGACTTGCCTGATCGGCTAAAAACATCTGTTGGAGATGAATCTATGTTATGGATTATCGGCGCCCTTGGCGCTTTGTTAGTTGCGGGGGCGGCTTATAGGAAACAATCCTTAAGCCTTTCCGGCATGCTTGCCGCGGTAGCCATGGGGACCATTTATTTTGGTGCTGGAAATGCCTTTTGGTTTGGAATATTGTTGGTTTTTTTCATCTCTTCAAGCCTGTTGTCTAAGCTTCATCATGATAATAAGGCAGAGCTTGAGCTGACTTATGCCAAGACAGGTCGCCGAGATGCTGGGCAGGTCTTTGCTAATGGTGGGCTTGGGATGGTTTTCGTTCTATTGAATGCGATTGTTCCGATGGAACATTGGGAATTTTTATTTATCGGCGTTATGGCAACGGTAACCTCTGATACATGGGCTACGGAGATTGGTACACTCAGCAAGAAGCCGCCTCGGTCTGTCCTGACAGGTAAAATACTTCCGGCCGGTGCCTCGGGTGGCGTATCCAGTCTGGGTACGCTGGCCGCCGCCGCAGGAGGTGCACTTATCGGTGCATCTTCATGGCTGCTACGGATGATATCCGGCATGCCAGATCAATCCTTCTTGTTGCTTACATTGGCTGGACTCACTGGAGGACTTGCGGGTGCGTTCACAGATTCTATCCTAGGGGCAACCGTTCAGCAGATGAATCGTTGCACTGTATGCGGACGCGAAGTGGAAAGTACACATCACTGCGGTAAAAAGGTTGAATACGCACGTGGCTGGAAGTGGATGACTAATGATGCAGTCAATGCTATTAGCTCTATCGTCGGAGGGGCTATTGCCTTATTGTGTGGGATGATGTTTTAAAGGAGGAACCGATGAGCAGCACGTCCAATCATAAACATACTGCCATTCTGGATGCCGCATACGAGCTCTTCGGTTCAGGTGGATTTTACGAAACGAAGATGTCGGAAATTGCGGTTCAGGCCGGAATTGCTAAGGGCACCGTTTATTTATACTTCAAGAGTAAAGAAGAATTGTTCATGGCGGTAACGCGCCGGGACTGTGAGGGATTCCTTCAGCAATTACAGGAAAAGCTGAAGGCTAGTGATACTTTGGCAGGTAAACTGTCAATTATCGCCAAACATCATCTTTACTATTATTATGAGCGTAAGCGACACACGAAGCTCTTTTTCCGCGCACCGAACAATAACCCAGAGCTTGTGGCGTATATGACGCTTTTTATGGAAGAATATATGCAGGCAGTGGTGAAGGTATTGCTGGAGGGCGGTGTGTCTGAGCCTGAGCTTATGGCGCAGTCCTACATAGGGATGTTGGATCGACTGAAGATGGATATTTTGTTCGATCCATCTTTTAAGGAAGAAGATGCGCATAAACGCGCTGGTTTCGCTGCGGGTCTTTTTATTAAAGGGGCTATGGATTACTTGAATTTAGGTCAGGATGATAGACCGGTGGAATAGCAGCTTCATGCTGCGACCGGTTTTATGAAAATATAAGGCAAGCGAGGAAATAGCATGAATATTATGACCGTGGAACATCTTTCCAAAAGTTATGGAGAGAAAGTACTTTTTAGTGATGCTTCATTTGGTATGGACGATCGGGATAAAATTGGTTTGATCGGTGTGAATGGAACGGGTAAATCTACGTTTTTACGTATTATTGCCGGTCTGGATACCCCGGATGATGGGCAAATTGCGATCGGAAATAATGTTCGAGTGCAGTACTTGGCACAGAACCCTCCTTATGAGCCGACAAATACAGTACTGCAACAGGTCTTCGCCGGAGATGATCCAGATCTTGCTACCATGCGTGAGTATATGGAGATCATGTCTCGCCTTGAAAAAGAGCCAGGTAATGCAGAACTGGAAGGCAAACTGGTGCGGATTGGGCAGGCTATCGATGCAGCAGGTACTTGGCATTTGGAGAGTGAAGCTAAGAGCGTACTTACTAAGCTGGGTATAGTGAAATTCGATGCGCTGATGGATACGCTGTCTGGTGGTCAACGGAAACGTGTAGCACTTGCGGCTGCCCTGATTACGCCATCTGAGCTTCTTATTCTGGATGAGCCTACGAACCATATTGATACGGACTCCGTGGCTTGGCTAGAGCAATATTTACAGAAACGGCGTGGCGCCCTCTTAATGGTAACGCATGATCGTTACTTCCTGGAGCGTGTCGCAAGTGTCATGCTAGAGCTGGACGGAGGACAGTTATACCGTTATGAGGCCAACTATTCCCGTTTTCTAGAGCTTAAAGCCGACCGTGAAGAGCGTGAAGCCTCTGCGGAGCAAAAGCGTAAGAACCTGCTTCGTACGGAGCTTGCTTGGATTCGTCGTGGAGCTAAAGCTCGATCAACGAAACAAAAGGCAAGAATCGACCGTTTTGAGAAGCTGAAAGAAAGTACAGGAAGCAGTTCGAACGGTTCGCTGGATATTTCGGTGGCATCCACACGTTTGGGTCGCAAAATCATTGAAATCAATGAACTGTCAAAATCGCTGGATGGTCGTCAGTTGATTAAAGATCTGACCTATATTGCTGTACCACAAGATCGCGTAGGTATTGTAGGTCCAAATGGTAGCGGTAAATCAACACTTCTGAATCTGATTGCAGGTAAGCTGCAGCCGGATAAGGGAGAGGTTCAGCTTGGTGCGACGGTTAAGTTGGGTTACTTTACGCAAGAACATCAGGATATGGATGACAGCATGCGAGCTATTGAATATGTGAAGGAAGAAGCGGAAGTCATACGTACAGCTGATGGTAGCGTCATTACCGCAGGCCAAATGCTCGAACGCTTCTTGTTCCCTCCTGCGATGCAATGGACGCCGATTTCCAAACTGTCTGGTGGCGAAAAAAGACGCCTGTATCTGCTTCGTGTATTGATGGGAGCACCAAACGTATTGCTGTTGGATGAGCCTACGAACGACTTGGATATTGGCACGTTGGCTGTTTTAGAAGACTATCTGGATGAATTCCCGGGCGTCGTCTTTACCGTATCCCATGACCGTTATTTCCTGGATCGGACTATAGACAAGCTGATTGCCTTTGAAAATGGAGAAATTCGGCTTCATGTTGGCGATTATACGGAATATGAAGAATGGCTGGCCAAAAATGTTCCTTCACGCAATGCAGAATCGAACAAAGATGACGGTAATGCAAAGCGTAAAGAGACTACAGAAACAGTCAGTAACACAGCGGCATCATCAGCTTCCAAGACCAAACTCAAATTCAGTTTTAAGGAACAGCGTGAATATGAAGGAATTGACGAGCAGATCGAGCTTGCAGAACAGCGCTTGACGGATATTAGTGCGGAGATGGAAGCAGCGTTTGCTGACTCCGGGAGACTGCAGGAGCTAGTGGAAGAGCAGAGGCTTGCCGAAGTAGAACTGGAGCGTCTAATGGAGCGCTGGACCTATCTGAATGAGCTTGCAGAGAAAATCGCTGGTAAAGCATAAAACGGATTGTCCATGTGTGACAATAAGGGAGGGCTCAGTTTGGAGAATCAACTTGTGGAAGCTGTAGCCCTGCGAAACGAAGGTAAAGCTGAAGAAGCCAGAATGATGCTGTTAGAGCTGTATGAGCAGAATGGTAATGATGCAGAACTTCTGTATCAATTAGCGTGGACGCATGATGTGCTCGGTCTGGAACGCGAGGCAATACCCTATTATGAGAAAAGCTTAACACTAGGCTTATCTTCGGAGCAGAAAGTCGGCGCTCTATTGGGACTGGGCAGCACCTACCGAACACTCGGAGAATATGAGAATTCCAAAGCAATATTGGAGCAGGCCATTCACGAGTACCCAGAGAATAAGGAATTTTCGGTGTTCCTTGCAATGACCTTGCACAATCTCGGAGATCATAGTCTGGCTATGGGGATGTTGCTTAAATTGCTGGCTGAAACCTCTGCGGATGAAGGAATAAGAAGCTATAGTAAGGCCATTTCATATTACTCAGATAAGCTGGAGCAAGTCTGGGATTGAATAAAATCACAAAAAGAAGCGATCTCTAATAGTAGAGTATCGCTTCTTTTTGCTTTATTTCGTTCCGTCCACCGCGATCATTTGCACCACGGCACGAGAGTCGCCAGGTAAGATGATTTCATCAGCATTCATCTGTGAGGAGCCATCACCATCTAGAAAAATACCTTCGAGACCTTCAGCAGGCACGCTCTGTAGGATGGCTGAACGGAACTCTGCCGCCGTCGAGAGTGTTGGCGTAACAATCAGCCACAGCTTGCCATTATCGTCATACAGCATGCCTGAGCGCATTCGTTTCTCATCCGAATAAGGAAGATGTTCTTTCGCTATCACATCTTCCCAGAGATCCTCATCCTGCAGATTCATACTAATGCCGCCTTGCGCAAAATAATGCTGGCGATCCGTAACGTTCAATTCTTCTCCCGATGAGACGACCTGTACGGAAAAGCTACGACTGGCACCATCCCAGACCAGGGTTCCGCGCGCATATTTAGCGTTAAACCAGCCGGAGCCGTACGCCTTTTTAACACCGTTAGTGGGGATATCATTCATGATAGCAATGGATAGAAGTGCATCTCCATAGAAGAAGCCTCCATTAATCCCATAAGCAATCACCTGCTGAAGGGGTGCACCAGCGGCTCTGAGTTTAATATCTTCGGGTGAAAGTGACATCATATAGAGTTGAACATTTTCTGGACTCACGGTCTCTAAATAAGTGTAAGCGTGTGGAAGACCATCAAAGGGATTTTCCTTGTGGCTTCTGGAAAACAGGAACATCGAGATTGCTGATACTGCTATCATGAGCAGCAGAAGTGAGACTATCAGCCATTGTCTACGTCTCCAGAGCTGCTTTAACTTGCCAGTACTTGCCTCAGTTAGTGCCCACATAAGCAGCGAGAAGCTTAGCAGTGTTTACTACAGCTTGCTTATGTGTACGTTCCATGGAGTGGGAGGCGTGTACGCCTGGGCCGATCAGTGCGGCACGAATATTATTGCCGCCTCGAAGGGCAGCGGAAGCATCGGAGCCGTACATTGGATAGATATCAACGGCATAAGGAATAGCAAGTGCTTCTGCCAGCTCAATCAAACGGCCAGTCATAACATAATCATAAGGGCCTGAAGAATCTTTTGCACAGATGGACACATCGGTTTCTTTACAGCTAAGATCGTCGCCCATGGCGCCCATATCGACTGCGATCATTTCATTAATCTCGCCAGGAATCCAAGCTGTGCCATGTCCCACTTCCTCATAGTTGGAGATGAGGAAAGAAAGGTTGTGGAGCGGTTTCCAGTCTTCGCGCTTCATGCTTTCCAGCAGGCCAAGAAGGGCAGCAACGCTCGCTTTGTCATCCAGATGTCGGGATTTAATATACCCGCTAGGTGTAATCACCGCACGTGCATCGAAGGAAATGAAATCACCAACGGAGATGCCTAGCTTAAGTACATCTTCTTTGTTAGATACTAGCTCATCAATCCGTACTTCCATGTTCTCCTCTGAACGTTTGAAATCACGAGCATCTGGATATACGTGAACGGATGGATGGCTGGTTAAGATGGTTCCAGTATAGGTTCTGCCGCTGCGGGTATGGATCACGCAGTATTCATTCTCGATGCTGTGCATAGTGAAGCCACCAACAGAGGTCAGTCGCAGTGTACCATCAGATTTAATAGAGCGAACCATGCCTCCAAGTGTATCCACGTGAGCGCTGATGCCGATAGTACGGGAAGGATCTAGGCCTGGGACGGTTAGAATTACGCCGCCTTTTTCATTCCAGCTTAGCGGTACATTTAATGCTGCCGCTTCTTCGGCAACAAGGTTCATTACTTGTGCTGTGAAGCCGCTGGGGCTCGGTGTATCCAGCAATTTTTTTAGGATTGAGAGTATGTAATCTTCGTTTGGTTGAATAGTAATCATTAGTTAAGTCCTCCTGTTAGGCCATCATTATCTGTGTTAAAAGAATCTAAAGAAGTGTCGGCATCACGAAGTTTGGTTAGCTCAGCATATAAGCTTTTAATTTGTTTTTGTAGTTTGTACTGGCGAAAAATACCGTAAGAACCCACGATGATTCCACCAATTAACGCGCAGCCCAGAATAACTAGGATCAGCGGTATATTAACTACATCAAAACCGAAATTGACTTGAACGGGATCCACGTTGATGACTGCAAATATGGCTGTTAGCAGCGCAAAGATTAGACCTGCAATTAAAGACCATTGAATTCTCATTGAATTCTTCCTCCTCAGGGGATATAACAGAATAAAATCCCTTGCCCAAATAGGGCAAGGGATTAATGCAATACTAAGCTCTCTGCCTTATTTGGTCAACTGTTCCATTTGAGCGATAACATCTTCGAAGACACTCATCGCTTCGCGAATCGGCTCAGGAGAAGACATATCAACACCAGCTTTAGACAGAATATTAATGGAGTAGTCACTGCCGCCACTCTTCAGGAAGCCGAGGTAACGATCCACCGCAGGTTTGCCTTCTTCAAGAATTTGTTTGGCAAAGCTAGTCGCTGCTGAGAAGCCGGTTGCGTATTTATAAACATAGAAGCTGTTATAGAAATGCGGAATCCGCGCCCATTCCATCTCGATATCCTGATCTACAACCATTTCTTTACCATAGTACTTAACATTCAGGTCATAGTAGATGCTCGAAAGATCTTGTGGAGTAAGCGATTCACCTTCTTCAACACGCTGATGAATGATTTTCTCGAACTCAGCGAACATCGTCTGCCGGAAAATCGTTGTCCGGAACTGATCAGCATAGTAGGTGAGTAAATACATTTTTTCTTTAGGATCTGTAGACTTTTTGAGTAAATAATCCATTAGCAGCGCCTCGTTAGTAGTAGAAGCAACCTCTGCTAGGAAAATCGTATATTGCGCATCCCGATAATTCAGAGCGTTATCCGAAAAATACGAGTGTAATGCATGGCCCATCTCATGTGCCAGTGTAAACATACTGTTTAAATTATCATTATGGTTCAGCAGTACGAAAGGATGCGTACCGTATGGCCCCCAGCTGTAAGCCCCGGACCGTTTATTCTCGTTCTCATACACATCGATCCATCCGTTGTCGTAGCCTTTTTGCAGCACATTCAGATAATCTTCACCGAGCGGTTTGAGACCCTCTTTAGTGATTTTCTTGGCTTCTTCATAGGTGATATCTAATTTATATTCATCAACAAGCGGTGCAAACAGATCATACATATGTAACTCATCGACACCCAGCAGCTTCTGACGCAGTTTCATATAACGGTGCATCAATGGAAGGCTTTCGTGAATCGTATCAATCAAGTTGGTGTAAACCTCTTTAGGAATGTTATCACCATAGAGTGACATTTCCATTACAGAAGGATATTTGCGAATTCGTGAGTAGAACACATTTTTATTCACATTGGCGCTAAGCGTTGCTGCGATAGTGTTCTTCTGCTTCCGGTAGGTATCATAGACTGCCTTAAAAGCATTTCGGCGAACCTCACGGTCGTTACTTTCGAGAAACTTGATATAGTTGCCATGAGTCAGTTCAACTTCTTTGCCATCCTCATCTTTGATCTTAGGGAATTTCAGATCCGCATTGTTCAGCATACTGAAAATATTCTGAGGTGCTTGAGCTAAATTTCCGACCTGAGCTAGCAGTGCTTCTTCAGCCTTAGAAAGCACATGGGCTTTTTCACGTTTCATTTCAGTTAAGGTGAATTTATAAGCGGATAGGTTCGGATCAGCGATGAATTGGTCGAGCTTCTCAACTGGCAACGCCAGAATTTCTGGGGTTACAAAAGATAAGGCTTCACCTGCTTCAATACCAAGCTTTTTCGCTTTGGAGGACAAAGCCTGAGAGTCAGGATTAGCTGTGTCTTCATCTTGACGCATATGTGCATACACGAAGAGTCGTTCAGTTAGGATGGACAGCTTGTCATCCATTTCAAAACATTTTTTTAGAGCATCCGCGGAATCTAGTGTACCCTGAAAATCCGCAGCTTTTTTGATTAAGGATTTAGCTTCAGCAAATTCTGCATCCCAATCCTTCTGAGAAGCAAACACATCTTCAAGCTTCCAACGATTCTCAGCAGGTACTTCGCTTCTTTTCAATAATTTTTCCATAGAAACCCTCCTAGAATGATGAGATGTAGTAGGCATAATCTCCCTCGGCAATACTGTAGATGATAAATCACCCGGTAGCAAGCTGAGCACAAGTAGAAGAGGGATGGACTTGGGTGAAATAGGCATAACATCCTCCTCTTGAAAGTAGAGTCGGCTTATTATGCCCTATTAAGTCCTGATTATTAATATTTAGTCTTCTTTAAATATATGAAAGTATAAGTTATGCCAATAAGCTATAAATAACAAAGATGAAGGCGAACAGAATCATAATGACTGCAGTTAAGGCCATGCCCCGCTTAAACTGCGGCGGGACACGATCCTTGGTCATAATTAGAACTGCGCCTAGACATAAGACTAGGACAACATAAATCGCGATATTTTCTGTGTTCATATTCTGTTATACCTGTTTGAAGGCTGCGATGATATTTTTATACTCTTCTTCATTATCTTTATAAGATTCTTTGTTGAATCGGTTGTTCACCCACTGCATCATAGCTGGACGACTAAGGAAAGTATGTGTTTCTTCTCCCCATTGATCGGAGATTTCGCGAAGTACAATATAACGTCCTTGAACTTCTACCGTCATCATATTCCATTTGTCTGTTTTGTATATTTCATGTTTTTTGATCATTATCATTACCACCCTGGCGATTTTTGGCTTTTGGCTCAATGATAACGCACTGGTCAAGGGAAAAGCAAATTAAATCACATATTTAAAGATCCAGATAGATTGATTTGAGTAAAAGATTGCAGTATAATATAGTTATACGCCATATATGGCGGTTATTTTTAGGAGGTTGTTCAATTGAAAGGTACAGTAAAATGGTTTAACGCAGAAAAAGGTTATGGTTTTCTTCAAGTAGAAGGCGGCGAAGATGTATTCGTACACTTCTCAGCAATTCAAGGTGAAGGATTCAAAACTTTGGACGAAGGTCAAGAAGTAGAATTCGATATCACTGATGGTAATCGTGGACCGCAAGCTGAAAACGTAGTAAAATTATAAGAAACGGCAAAGACAGTTAAGCTGTCTGCTATAAATATATAATTTACTTGGCAAGCCCTTGCAAGAGTGGTTACCAACTATAGAACACAGTTCTTTCGGGAACTGTGTTTTTTTACGTCTAATAGACATCAATTTAGATGAAAGGTCTTTGCATTCCCAAGCGAAGGGATAGCAAAGACCTTTTAATATTTTTGAGTATCAGAAGTGTTCTATTATAGGGAAGCTTTTTTGTTCTTATTCTTGAAATAGCGCATTGAATCTCGATGGGTATCCAATAAATGCTGTCCTAAAAAGCCTACAAAAGCAAGAAGGCTGAAGCCAACCGCTACCATATAGAAGGTGAAGCGTCCTGCTTCCTGATAGATCATTCCACCAAATGTACCACTTAGAAGTCCAGCTGCACTTGACCAAACAACTGTGTAGATTGCAAGACCGGTTGCTCGGAGACGATCAGGAATAATCCGAGTGATATAGCGGACACATGTTACAAAAAAGACGCCAAATGTCAGGCTATGCAAGGCTTGAATCGCGATTATAGAGCCTGGGTGATCGGCGAGCGCCATTAGTAGAAAGCGAAGGGCATACATGAGACTGGCTAAAATTAATAAGGGCAGTTCTTTAAATTTGTCGCCGTATTTGCCGAGTATAAATAATACAGGGATTTCACTTAGTGCTGAGGCAAGTAATGCCCAGCCGATCACTTCCTCACCAGCGCCCAGGTTCTTTAAACTGATGGTGAGAAAAGCTTCGTTCATTCTATGTCCCAGTGCGAGTACAAAGACACATCCGAAGAACCACAGCACTTCTTTTCGCAAAAGGATATCTTTAAGCCCATGCTCTTTCTTGCCTGGTTTGGTAGTAACAGCCTTCTGATTGGGGAGCTCTGGAACAGTTTTTTTGACATCCTTTAGGCCAATTGTAATTAGAAGTGCGATTATAATGATAATAATACATAAGGTAAGACTCCAAGTAGCACCTAAAGCTCTAAGCGCATACCCGACGGTTAAAGCAAAGAAAGAATAGCCTAATGAGCCAAATACACGAATTGTAATGAAGTTTCGTCCGTGTCGCTCCGCAATTTTGATGGCCATTGTATCAGCAAGCGGAAAAACTGGGTAATAGAAGAAGTAGAAAAAGGACAAAATAAGCATAACGGAAGAAAATTCGGTCGCTCTGGCTAATAGAAGTCCGGTAACTAATTGCCCCGCGAGTAAAATAAACATGATTTTTCGAATGGTACCTAGCTTATCGCTCATCATACTCCAGAAGAGATTGGATAGGATGGAGATGAGGGGACCGAGAGAATACAAGTAGCCCACCTGAGAACTGCTAAACCCTAAATGTGTATAGAATAAAGGAAAGTAGGATACTACAAGAACGCTAGTGCCATAAATCGTAAAAAGAAAGGAACGAAGCCAATTCTGATCGCTGTAAGGGCTTCCGGTCCGTTTTGAAAACATGAAAGTGCACTCCTCTGAGATTGAAATATGGCTAGTATAGCATAAAGCAATGGAGGGTTATGTGTTTTATTCTTGAATTGCGTTATTTCTGAATCTTTCATAATTTTACGAAAGTGATTTTGTTGTTTGTACAAATACGTCTGATCATATTATAATAAGTGGTGATTTGGATAAGGAGACAACAATGTGGAGGCACTATCATTGAGTGAATTAGAGCAAGGCCGTTACCTTAGCCCGCGTGGCCCTATTGGGCTTATGAACAGGGTCTATAAGTACGTGCTGCCAGAAGTGAGAGAAAGTCTGGACTTCTGGCGCCAAGATGCGAATGGGATTCCCGATCCCGAGCTCCGGAAGCAAGCACTTGCCAGCATTGAAACAAAGGAGTTTCACTGCATAGGTGGAGGTATTTATGCCGCCGGCAATTTATCGATGAGACATATACTTATTCCGCTTATTGTTGCTTATCAAACTATCAGTGATTATCTAGATAACTTATGTGATCGCAGTACTTCGCTTGATCCTGCAGATTTCAGGCTGCTGCATCAATCTATGCTGGATGCCATTGATCCAAACGCTGAACCTGTCAATTATTATGCGCTTCGCGATGAACAGAATGACGGCGGGTACTTGTATAGGCTAGTTCGAAAATGCCAGGAGATGATCTCTTTGCTGCCAGGTTATTCCGCTGCTGCAGCGGAGATTCGTGATTTGGCTGTGCTGTATACAGATTTGCAGGTATATAAGCATATCCGCCCGGAACTCAGGGAAACAGCCCTGAAGGAATGGTGGGAGCAGCAGGGTAGCCGTGCTCCGCATCTGCATTGGAACGAGTTTGCAGCTGCAACGGGCTCTACTTTAGGCGTATTCATGCTTTTTCTATCTGCATGTGATCCGAAGCTAAGTAAGTCTTCTTCGGAATCGATTCGAGCTGCATATTTTCCACATGTTTGTGGATTGCACATTATGCTGGATTATTTGATTGATCAGGAAGAGGACCGAGCAGGCGGCGATCTTAATTTCTGCAATTATTATGACGACACGGATACCATGTTAAGTCGGATCGCTTCCATGGTTGAGTGGGCCCGTAAGGATGTACGTGAACTTCCGGAATCATCTATGCATCGTATGGTGATTGAGGGATTGCTGGCACTTTATTTATCTGATCCGAAAGTTAGCGAACAGCGGGAAGTTCGCACTGTGTCTAAAAGCCTGATGAGAGGAAGTCCGCTTACAAGGCTGTTCTTCTTCGCTAATAGCCGCTGGATACGCAATCGTTTTTTGTAACAAGGCTGCGAAGCTTCATCTATACAACGGATGGGGCATTGCACAACTTTAAGGAGGAACAACAGAATGTCAAAAATCAAAAAAATTGCAGTACTGACTAGTGGTGGAGATTCACAAGGTATGAACGCCGCTGTTCGTGCGGTTGTAAGAAGCGCACTTTATTATGGCATTGAAGTTTTTGGAGTTCAACGTGGATATCAAGGTCTTCTGAATCGCGATATCTTCCCTATGGATCTTCGCAGTGTTGGTGACATTATTCAACGTGGGGGAACCATTCTGCAATCTGCAAGATGTCTGGAGTTCACAAAACCAGAAGGTCAGCAAAAGGGTGCAGATATTCTTAATGAAATGGGCATCGATGGCCTAGTAGTTATAGGTGGAGATGGTTCTTATAAAGGTGCTAATAAACTAAGTAAACTCGGTATCAAGACGATGGCATTACCGGGAACTATTGATAATGATATTTCCTACACGGATTACACCATCGGGTTTGATACAGCAGTTGGTGTCGTTGTAGATGCTATTAACAAGCTGCGTGACACGATGTCCTCCCATGAGCGTTCTTCCATTGTAGAAGTTATGGGACGTCATTGTGGAGATATCGCACTACATGCAGGTCTGGCTTCTGGAGCAGAAACAATTCTCGTGCCAGAAATGCCATATGACTTGAATGAAGTTGCGGATCGTATGCGCGACAACTTTGTCAGAGGTAAACGTCACAGTATCGTCATCGTTGCAGAAGGTGTGGGTAAAGGCGAAGATGTGGCCCAAGCGTTGAAAGATCGTCATGCTTCTCTGGATGCACGGGTTACTGTACTTGGACATATTCAGCGGGGAGGAACACCAACACCTGGAGACCGGAACCTTGCTAGCCGTCTTGGTGACTTTGCCGTTCGTAAACTAATTGAAGGTGAGTCTGATAAAGGTTGCGGTATCATCAAGGGAGAACTAACCCTTACAGATATCGATCTTGTAGTGAATACGAAGAAAGACTTTGACGTGGAGTTGTACGAGCTTGCATCCCGTCTTTCTCAATAATTAACATACAAAAAAGGAACAGCTGCGAATTTCGCACTGTTCCTTTTTTTGTATTCTTTTGATCATTAGTGATGTGCTTGAGCGTCTGCATATTGTGTGGCATAACGGCGTTGAACTTTAACAAGCCGAGTCAAGAGCAATGTAGCCCCAATCGCAAGACCGGTGATCAAGCCGATCCAATAACCATAAGCTCCTAGATCCGTATAAGTAGCAAGTACATAGCCTGTAGGAAGCCCTATAATCCAATAAGCTATAAAGCAAATAATGAAGGCTGGATTAACATCCTTATAGCCACGAAGTGCTCCTTGTGTAGGTGTTGCAATCGCATCGGAAATCTGGAAAAAGATCGCATAGATTAAGAAATGCTGAATTAATGATATGACATCAGGTTCATCAGTGTATAAACCAGCTACATGATGGCCGGCAAATAAGAGCAGGAGTGCAGTTGCCAGGGAGAGGATAGCCGCAAGTCCAATTCCCATAATGGCATATTGACGGGCATCCTTTTGCCTGCCGGATCCAGTCTCGAAGCCGACGAGAATGGTAAGGCTCATACAGATACTGAGCGGAATCATATATAACGTAGTTGCAAAATTAATGGCTGCTTGATGAGCTGCAATCGTTACAGTATCGAACCGACTCATCAACAAGGTTACAGCGGAGAAGACTGCAGTTTCAAAAAAAATCGAGAAGCCAATAGGTACACCGATCTTCAGTAGATCTTTGAAGCTTTTTAGCGATATAAAGTAGAACTTTCGGAAGATTCTAAGGCTTGCAAAGGGTTCTACCCGATAAATGAACAGCAGGGCAACCGAAAAAATTACCCAGTAGGTGATAGCTGATGCCACTCCAGCTCCAACACCACCAAGTCGAGGAAACCCGAATTTTCCGAAGATTAGTAAGTAGTTCAAACCAACATTCACGGGTAGGGCTATGAGTGTGATCAACATGGACACTCGTGTTTGTCCCAGAGCGTCTATACAACTACGGAGAACTGTATATCCAAACAGCGGGATAATTCCGAAGGAGATCGCACTTAGGAAACGAAATGCAACATCTCTTACAGTCGGCTCCAGATTCATAAAATTAAGGATAGGTGACAAGGCGAAGCTCCCGATTAGTAAGACAATTACAGAGACGATCAGTGATAACCAGATTCCCTGTGTGACTTGATAGGCTACTTCCTTTTCTTTTTTGCTTCCGATGAGCTGAGAGACGATGGGGGTAATCCCCATAAGGATTCCACTTAAGCCCGTTTGAATTGGGATCCAGAGACTGGTTCCTATCGCCACACCTGCCAGATCGGCTGTACTAAACTTACCTGACATGTTTGTATCAAAGAAGGTTATCGCTGACAAAGCAATCTGTGTAACCAGAATTGGAAATAAAATATGAAAGAATTGTATTGCTTTTTGTTTTAAAGAGGTGGTTTGTATCATCGTTCTTTGCCTCATTCTTTGTTGGTTTTTATTGATTACAGTAAAAGTTCCCTTTTTCTCCATTAAAAGACCCGGCAAATGCCGGGTCTTTATCTTTATATATCATACCTGATTTCAATTATACATAATAAGGGCTATATACATCATTTCTCATAATCGACATCGGAGGTATATCGGTTATTGGCGTTCCAGAGTAGAAACTCCTCTACATTTTCATCTTTTAAAGCGCGGATTTGATCCTCCACCTGTTTTTTACCGTATTTAATATAATGACCTTTTCCGAGCCAGCTTGCTGTAAAATCTTGAATCCAAGGACGAATAACAGGTTTGTAGCTGCCTAGAGGATCAAGCTTCTTATGGGTATCAACCATGGAGCCTTTAATGGTAGCATACGGATCTAAGTCAGGCTCTTTCACTCCAAACCATCCCGTTGAATAATGACTCGGATAAATCATCGGGCTGATGACATCCACATTCTTGGATATTTTAACGAAGTCTTGTCCTATGCCCTCAGCAGGAGCAGAAGCGGCATATCCAAAAATATCTACGGATACACGAACACCAAGTGGAGCAAGCTCTGCTTTTGCGTATTTCACAAAATTAGAAATGATATCTACGCGAGAATCGCTAGTTTTGGTGTATTTAAGTGTGTCTGCACGTTTTTCGAATCCTTCAGGAAAGCGCACATAGTCGAATTGAATTTCTTTAAAGCCGAGTTTGACAGCTTCTTTGGCGATATCGACATTGTACTTCCAGACATCTTCATTATAAGGATTAACAAAGCTATCGCCGCCTTTATTCTTCCATACTGTGCCGTCTGCATTAACAAAGGATAATTGCGGATTCTTTTTGGCAAGTATAGAGTCCTTAAAGACAACAATTCGAGCGATAGGATATACATCATGTTTATTCAATCTTTCCATCAGTTTGTTGATGTCGCCAATAAATGGCTGCGGATTACCGAGTTTCTGAAGTTCAGGATTATCGGTTTTATACGTGATGTAACCTGCATCATCCTTAATGTCGATGACCATAGAATTTAGTTCCGTCTGATCAAGTAAAGAAAGAAGCTTTTCCATTCGTTCTCCACCGGCACTGTATGCGGTAACATAGATGCCTTTTACTTTTGGCGCATCCGGCTGAGGATCTGCGTGTAGCATGCTTTGTGAGTCATTTGCTTCTGCTGTAGCATTTGGAGCTGGAGTTGAACCATTTGAATTATTATTTTGCGTAGCGATGATGGGGGGATTCATGGCGGACTTCAATGCAATTGCCACTTCAGCGTCATGTTGATTCTGTTGCACGCCTACACTTCCCAAGGCCATCATCAGTAGAGCCCAGGTGATGTTCATTCGTATTCTCTCCCTTTATGTACATTTCCTAAATTATATAGGAACGGTTGCTTCTAAAAAGAACAGTGTTGTAATAATGTTGGCTCAGATCGGGTCTGAAAATCCATCCTTCGATGTATATAACCGGGACGCACAGATTCTAAACGTATTGTTAAAAAGTAAATGCCGCCTCAACACGGCAACATGGCCGAACTTAAGGCGGCAACTATCAAGACTTCTCTTGCGGCTTACTCATTGAAGATACGCAGAATTCTGATGTTCACAGATACTGTAATGGATGATATCCATGGCATCTGCAGGTTCCAGAATACTAAGCCCGTCACGCAGAACGATTACGGAATTTAATTCGTCCTGTTTGAGAAACGGCATCATATCAGGATACCACCTCATGACGATTGCTGACAGCTTTACCGTTTCCATTTCCACAAAAATCACCCTTTCCTTTTTCGATAGGTCTGAATGGAATTCAGTAATCATCGGAAAACGAAGTGCTTGGAAAAAAGAGGGGTAAATCTCAATCTTTATGAAATTGTTAGGGTTCTGCGTGATTATAATATATCACAATTCTGTGATTGGTGCATTTTCCAAATTAATACTTTTCATTGCCAGTTTTTATCTTTTTCGGAAGGAACCCATAACACCAACTGTCTCGACAATATTTACAAATGCTTGAGGATCTGTCGTGCGGATAATACGTTGCAGTTCAGCAAGTTCGTAGCGGGTTGTTACTGTCATTAGCATGTCCTTTTCAACATGAGAATAAGCGCCTTCTGTTTTAATCTTTGTGACACCGCGTTGAAGCCCCATTAGATGCTGAAGGAGCTCATCTGTACGATTTGTTACTATATATACGGTTACCTTTAAATGGCTGATGTGAATCATGTCCAGTACCTTACCAGTTACATATATAGATACCATTGATGCAAGAGCCAAGTTCCAGTTTTTATCAAAATATGCCGCGGCAAGAATAACGAGTCCGTTTAAGCTAACCACCACGTTTCCAACTGGGAAATCGCGGAATTTAGTGATGATGGATCCCAGGATATCAAAACCTCCGGATGAACCACCTGCACGGAAGCTGAAGCCACAGCCAATACCAACCAGCACGCCACCAAATACAGAAGAAAGCAGCATATCAGTAGCTACCAAATATTCGGGAATGATCGTCAAGAACCAGGTTGTTGCCACAACGGATAACATGCTTAGCATAATAAATCTCCGGCCTAGCTGGAACCAACCAGCTACAAGCAATGGAATATTAAAGAGTAAGTACAAGAGGCTTATGTTTAGTGGTGTAAAGTAACCCACTAACATCGAAAGTCCGGATATTCCTCCGCTGAGTAAGCGATGAGGGATTAGAAAAAGATTAAATCCACTGGCGATCAACGCTGCCCCAAAAATAACTGCAATACAATTCCAAATCTGTCTTAACAAGCAAATCCACCTCTATAAATAAATTTAAAAATAAACCATGTATGCAATGAAAAGAAAGGAACCCACTGGTATTCCTACTTAGAGTTGTGATATAATGTACAGGATATTCTTGAGTAGGACGTTACAATGGTATTTTTGCATTGCATCGGATGTAAAGCTACAGTTGCTCAGGTACAATGAAGTACCTGATGAAAGGGAGGCTTTTCGTCCCAAAAGCGCTATATCATGCAGAAAAAAGAGCATGATTGGACAGCATATAAATGTGTTTACCGCTACTTAAGAATACAGACAAGCATGTGGAATGTCCACTGTATAGAAGGAGCATGAATAATTTGAAAACATTCGCAGAATTTGGCTTGGAGCCAAAAGTGCTACAAGCAATCACAGAGTTAGGATTTGAGGAGGCAACACCGATACAGGAGCAGTCAATTCCATTGGCATTGACTGGGTCGGATCTGATCGGTCAAGCACAGACTGGTACAGGTAAGACTGCTGCTTTTGGTATCCCCCTCATTTCGAAGATTAATCGCGAAGACGAAAAAATTCTGGCACTTATCATGGCACCAACACGTGAGTTGGCCATTCAAGTATCAGAAGAAATCGGTAAGCTAAGCCGTTTTAAAGGTCTTCGTTCGTTGGCAATTTATGGCGGACAAGATATTGGTCGCCAAATCCGTGGTCTTAAGAAGAAACCACAAATTATTATTGGTACACCTGGACGTTTGCTTGACCATATCAACCGTAAAACCATTCGTTTGGATGATGTTCAAACTGTTGTATTGGATGAAGCAGATGAAATGCTGGATATGGGCTTTATGGAAGATATTCAGACAATCCTCAAGCTCGTTCCTGAAGAACGTCAAACTATGTTGTTCTCGGCTACAATGCCTCCAAACATTCAACGTCTTGCACAGCAATTCCTGAACAACCCGCAACACGTCTCCGTTATTCCGAAACAAATCAGTGCTCCGCTGATTGATCAAGCATATGTTGAAGTACCTGAACGTCAAAAGTTCGAAGCGCTTAGTCGTTTGATTGATATGGAATCACCTGAGCTTGCAATCGTGTTCGGACGCACAAAGCGCCGGGTTGATGAGCTTGCAGAAGCTTTGCAAAAACGTGGATACTCAGCTGATGGATTACATGGTGACCTGTCTCAGAACCAACGTGATGCTGTAATGCGTAAATTCCGTGATGGCAGCATTGATGTGCTGGTAGCTACTGACGTAGCGGCTCGTGGTTTGGACGTATCTGGCGTTACTCATGTAATTAACTTTGACTTGCCGCAAGATCCAGAAAGCTATGTACACCGTATCGGTCGTACTGGTCGCGCTGGTAAAGAGGGTACAGCTTGGTCTTTCGTTACTCCACGCGAAATGGATCACCTGCATTTGATCGAACGCGTTACTCGTCACCGTATTACTCGTAAACCATTGCCAACTATGGCTGAGGCTATTGAAGGTAAACAACGCGTAACAGCAGAGCGCTTGCTTGAAATGGTTGAGAACGGTGAATTGAATGAGTACAAAGGTATTTCTATTCAATTGCTTGAGCAATATGATTCCGTACAATTGCTGTCAGCTGCAATGAAGCTTCTGACTGGTGATAAGAAGGATTCTGCAATTGAATTGACTCCTGAAGATCCAATCCGTGCTAAACGTCGTGGTGGTAAGAACGACATTCGCAGTGGCCGCAAACCTAATGGTGGTTATGGTGGCAACCGTGGTACTTCCGGTGGCAGCACTGGTGGATACCGTGGAAACCGTGACAACAACGGTGGCGGAAGTCGTGGTGGCTACAGCAGCGGTGGCAGTAACTATGGTAGTGGCAGTGGCGGTTATGGCGGTGGCTATAAAGGCAACCGTGATGGCGCAGCTGGCCGTGATGGTGGAGCGAACCGCAGTGCGGACCGCAAACCATCTACTCGCCCAAGCAGCACAAGCACGCGTCCAGCAAAACGCGAAGATTTCGATAATTAATACTTGATCAGAACCCGCGGGTGATGATTTATCAAAATACAAAGAAGACGAGATGCCGAATAGCGGTTCTCGTCTTCTTTTTGCTGAAATATAAGGGTGTTTATTGAATTAGCAGCTTATTTAAATGAAAGTACGAGTGATGATAACGAGCAGGATAAACAATACGAGGATCGTACCAGTGGAAGTCCAGCCGCCGTAGCCAACAGGTGAGGACATATAATAACCTCCTTTAGAATGTGGTGATTTTGGAAATTCTTATGGTCACAATCCCAATATATGGACTCTATAGACTTAATGTATAGACGATGACCTAGAATTCAGAAAGTTGGGCTATGGAAAAGAGTAGGTCAAATGAGGTATAGTTAAGATAAGCAGTATGCAAGAGACAGAGGAGGAAGGGAATTGGAGTTTAAAGGAGCAATGGGTGGTTTATACCGCATCACAGAATGGATTACACGTATCGCAGCTAGTAATATCTTATGGGCACTATGTTCCGCCCCGTTTTTATTTTTTGGATTGATGAAATTGATGATGCTTGGGACAAGCTCAGGTGGAGTAAATGAGCAGCTCACATTGAACTGGGCTATGGGGATTCTGGCGCCATTTACAGTATTTCCTGCTTCGGCGGCTTTATTTACCGTTGTGCGCAAATGGGTTATGGGGAACACGGATGTAGGAACTTTTCGTACGTTTTTTCAGGGGTATAAAGAGAATTATTTAAAAAGTATGCTCGGTGGAATTATCTACACATTGATGTTCGTTATTATGTACGTCGATGTAACGGTTTACATGACACAAATGCCTAACTTCAGAATTGTTGGTATTTTGATGTTAGTGCTCATGATTATTTTATCGGTGTCCATGTTTAACTTCTTTTCTATTGTCGTTCATTATCAAATGAGCTTTAAACAAGTGATGACTAACTCAATATTGCTGACTATAGCACGTCCAATTCGCGTGTTCTCAACTTTGATTGCAGCTGCAGTGCTAGCTTATATTGGTCTTAGATATCCAGCACTGTATTTCATCTGTATTCCAACGTTGATTGCGATGGCTGCTTTCTTTAACTTCTATGCTACCTATAATAAACTGCAATTGCAGGTGGAGCAGAAGAAACTGAAAGAGGAAGAAGAGCGAGAAGCTGCATTGAACAATCAAGAGGATGACGACGATGACGATGATGATTATGAAGATGATGTTGAGGATAAAGATGTAAAACGTATTTAACAAAGACGAGTATTAAGCACTCGGAAATCGTCAGTAATTTAATTCCAGTGTAAAATAAAGCGCATACAGGTTTACTTTTTCGTTAAAACGCAATATAATAATAACAAATCCTGCGATGTTCGTTACGGTTGCTCGTTGTTTTGAACCAATGATAATGTCTTGGGAGATCTACACGAAGCGCAGCTGAACAGCCCTGTCTATATGACTTGGGGAATTCAAAAACGTTTTCTGCGATCACCCACCTGCTCTAGCAGGTTCAGAAGACACTGTAGCCGGACGGCATAAGCGGGTTTTCTATTGTTTAGGCCAAAGCGCCCTGTATCCCGTGAAAGTTGGGAACGGGCGCTTTTTTGTGTGTCTGGAACAAGGAGAAAGTGAGTAATACCCTTTTGTTCCTGAGACAAGAGTGTTACACTTAGAATAATGAACTTGGGATTTGTAGAGGGGGAAGAATTTTGTCGTTAAAAAGAACCTTGGTCGGTTTATTCCGTAGTCATGATGGAACAAGCGACCGCGCAAAAGATCCGACATTAAAAACGCGTTATTACAATCTAACGAAAGACAAAGCTTGGGAGGAAGTTTCATCAACGCTTAAGAAGATTCCTGGATTCAAGGTGCTTCATGAAGTGGAGTCAGTAGGTGAGATCACTCTGGAGAAGAGAACGGCATTCGGCCGTACACTGGACATTACTGTCTCTGTGCTCAATACCACACCTGTACGTTGTGGCGTAGATATGTACTCTGCATCTAGAGGTTCGCTAGGTGATTTGGGTGCTAATTACCGTGTCATTCAGCGGTTATATGCGTCCTTGGACAAAAAATTAGGAAAATACAAAGCAGACTAATTTTCAGAGATTCTTACTAAACCTTCTTACTTAGGGATTGTATGAATGCGTTTACGCAAATGTTGACTGCTCTGGATATTATCGATAAATCTTTCTATTACAAAAAAAAGCGGGAGAAGGATGGACCTTCTTCCGCTTTTTTCAAAATATAAGAAAGTATAAGTTCTACACCTATACTTTATGTCTTATATTTCTCGCATAAACACTTTGTCGCCCTTGTAAGGACGACAAAGGCATTTATGCTTGCAGTGATAAGTAAGTATTGTCGAAAATGGCCGCTAACTTACTGTTCTAGAGAATTAGAGCAAGCTCTTCACAGCAGCTATAGCATCTTCGTAATTAGGGTGCTCGGTCATTTCACTCAAATATTCAACATAGGTGAGTGTGTTGTTCTTGTCTAGTACAAAAATAGAACGCATATCTAACCGGAATTCTTTGATTAGTACGCCATAAGCTTGTCCGAATGAGGCTGCTTTGTGATCGGATAGAGTGATTACGCGATCGATCCCTGCAGCGCCACACCAGCGGGCTTGAGCAAATGGTAGGTCCATACTTACCGTGAGGATAACTACATCGTCACCTAGCTCTGCAGCTTCGCTATTGAACCGGCGGGTCTGTGCATCACATACACCAGTATCTAGAGAAGGTACAACACTGATCAGCTTGATTTTACCGGCATAATCACTAAGAGACACTTCTTCCAGTAGATTCTTACTTAGAACAAAATCAGGAGCGGGATCACCAGCTGTAAGCTTGGGTCCTACGAGAGTGATGGGGCTGCTTTTGAAAGTAGCTACGCCTGTTCTTTCTTGCGTCATATCCTTGTTTTCCTCCTCGAATTGTAATATTGGCTCTTACTGCCACAATAAATTATAATCTTATTTACAGGGAGATGTCCAACAAAGCAAGATATAAATGTAAAGGGATGGGTGTAATGATATTTATTCGGTATGAAAATTGGAAAAGTTATCTCCGGTATTACCCGGTAACATGTCTTCTCATTGTAGCTAATGTGATTATGTTTATGCTCATGGCGTTCAATGGTGGATCCACCAATATACAAACACTTGTTGATTTTGGTGCTATAGTTGATGTTAGCCCGTATAAAGAGGAACTGTGGCGTTATGTGGCGGCTATTTTTTTACATAATGGGTTTTCCCATCTATTCTTTAATAGCTTCGCTCTACTGGTATTTGCACCGCCTCTGGAGCGCCTGCTTGGCTGGTGGCGATATGCAATTCTTTATGTGGTAGGTGGAGTTCTTGCGAATTTTCTAACGATTGCAATCAGCAGTCGCTCAGTATTAGAGGTAGGTACGGTCTCGGTAGGTGCTTCTGGAGCAATCTACGCCGTCTATGGCGCATTTTTATACATTGCTGTTATTCAACGGGCGATGATGGACGAAGGCTCGCGAAAGACGTTATACGGTTTGCTTGTAATCGGGATCATTATGTCGTTTGCAACACCAAAGGTGAATTGGGTTGCGCATATCGGAGGCTTGGTTTCTGGCTTTTTCCTATATGGACTTATTATTCGTATATTTAAAAAAAGCCTAAGACAGGGGCGATGATGGAGTGGAGCTAAGACAGCTGCAATATTTTCTAAAGGTAGCCCAAAAAGAACATGTAACAAGAGCGGCGGAGGAACTTCATGTAGCGCAGTCTGCGGTAAGCCGCCAGATTCATCAATTGGAGCAAGAGCTTGGGGTTGACTTGTTCATGCAAAAAGGGCGTAATTTGCAGCTTACGCCAGTTGGACAGCTCTTTTGCAAGCGGGTGGATAGTATTCTTAAGGAATTGGAACATTCGGTAAATGAAGTGCATGAATTTCTAGATCCGGAACGTGGAGAGATTCGTATAGGGTTTCCTCACAGTCTTGGAACTCATCTTATCCCGACTATCGTTGCAGAATTCCGCCAGCACTATCCCCATGTTAAGTTTCGCTTTAAGCAGGGCTCTTACCCTTCGCTGATAAAGGACGTATTATCTGGAGAGGTGGATTTAACATTTATTTCGCCTTTTCCGGAAAATGATGAGCATGTCTCTGGAGATATTGTTATGACTGAAGAGTTATTTGCAATACTTCCTCAGAATCATCAGCTGGCAGGAGAATCTGAGATCCGACTGGAACAGCTTCAAAATGAAAAGTTTGTTCTATTCAGTCAAGGTTATTCTTTGAGGCCGATCGTTTGGCAAGCATGCTTGCAGGCGGGATTTCAACCACAGATTGCATTCGAAGGTGGGGAGACTGATACCATACGTGGTTTAGTGGCGGCAGGGATGGGTGTAAGCCTTCTGCCGGAGATGGCGTTCTATCAGACGAATCCTCTCCAGCCAGCTCAGGTAAGGGTTGTGGAGCCTGCTGTGACGAGGACGGTTGGTTTGATTTACCGAACAGATAGTAAGTTGCCGCTGGTTGCACGTTCGTTTCGGACTTTTTTGATATCCTATTTTAAAGCGAGGCAAAATAATACCCCGGTCGGCTCTTAGCCTTCCGGGGTTTCTTTTTGTGTTGTATTTTTGTATTAGTCGCGGTTACCTAAAAAGACGGTAATCAAACGAAGCAGTTCGAGTAAGGAGACTAGCGCCGCGGCAACGTACGTTAATGCAGCTGCGTTTAGGACTTTGGCTACTCCGCGTTCCTCTTCGTTACGAATGTAGCCTTGCTCTACCATGACTTGACGTGCCCGGTTGCTGGCATTGAACTCAACTGGGAGCGTCACAAGCTGGAAGGCAACAGCGGCCGAGAAGAAAATGATACCAAGGCCTACAAGATTAAAGTAACCGAATATAAATCCTGCCATAAGCATGAATGGTGCTATACCTGATGCAAAATTAACTACTGGGAACATCCGGTGACGTAGTGTTAACATAGGATAACTTACTTTATGCTGAATGGCGTGACCCACTTCGTGACAAGCGACTGAGACTGCTGCGATAGAACTCTCATAATAAACAGGCTCTGATAAGCGTACAACTCTGTGAATCGGATCATAGTGGTCAGAAAGCGTACCTCTTACAGGCTCAATCGGAACATCGTGAAGTCCATTTGCGTCGAGCATGCGTCTAGCTGCTTCATATCCTGTCAGACCGTTTAAGTTGGCGACCTTGGACCATTTGCTGAATGTCCCTTTAACTCTGAACTGGGCCCATAATGAAAAAATAAAAGCGATAATTACTAATAGATACATTCCCATAGCTGCATTCCTCCACTGTATTGTAAATATGGTATTTACATTGGCGGTCCTTGCGTAAGCAATAGAAGCCGAATCGCCTCCATGCAGGCCACTCCTTGTGGGAGTAAGTTAGAGAGCGCGCGTCTGGCCTGTCCCGGCTTCAGACCGCTTATAATGGGTTCAAGTGCCTTTACTTCACGTTCTAGTCGTTGCATATGCTGCTCAAGCTCGACTAATTTATCAGATACGTCAGTTTCAGGAGTAGCCTCGCTCCATTTGCTCATCATGGATTTGATTTCTTCCAATGAATACTTGTCATGCTTTAATTGATTAATACGTTCTAAGTCGACCAAGGTTTCATGACTGTAAAGTCGGTAATTTTTGGTGCTTCTTGACTCTGGGGAGATTAACCCCAATTTCGTGTAATAATCAATGGTGCGCTCACTGATGTGAGCAGCCTTAGCTAATTCTCCAATTCGATATAGAATCATATCCCCATGCTACCTCGCCTCACTAATCGAATTCGACTGTCCATAAAGGATAGTCGTCTCCTATATTGGTGGTTTCTATTATGCTATCTGTAATGATAACAAACTGGAAACCATACAGTCAAACGTCATACTTTCATAAAGTATATGCATTAAAGAGAGGTTAATTCATGAAATGAAATGCGTTGTTTATATACAATACACTCAAACTCCATGTGATATCAAATTTGAACCGATTATGCTCATTAATAAATCCTAACTATAAACATGACATTTAATGTTATGTTTATTGGAGGATCAGTAAGGATAATTCGATAAAAAAGTAATATTAGAGTGGATCTTCACGTAGTTATTTCAATGAATTCATAGCTGTATGGGCCTGAAATACTGAGATAGTTCAAGTGTACTATGGAGAATTTGTGAGTTTAGTGAAATTAAAATAAAAACATTCCCAAAAATAGTCTTGTCAATTTACCTGACTTCTGATTATAATGACATTAAGAGTTTCACGCTTTGTTAGAAAATATAACATTGGGGAGTGGGGTAAAAATGAAAAAGAAATGGTTGATGATGTTACTGGCCATGATTACGCTGATGGTTTATCCGGTAAGTGCTTTTGCGGCGGACGGTCCAACAAATGCAGATTTGCAGGTCGGATTGGATACCGCGTTTACCTTCCTGGCATTCATCTTAGTTTTCTTTATGCAAGCAGGGTTCGCGATGCTTGAAGCAGGATCAGTTAGAATGAAGAATGCAGGTCACGTAGCCGGTAAGACGGTACTGACACTAGCCATTGCGAGTGTATGTTTCTGGGCCGTTGGCTTTGGACTTGGCTTCGGTAACGGTAACGGCTTCTTCGGTACTACAGGCTTCTTGTATGGCGGAGATTCAACAGCATCTTCATTTGAATCACTTGCATTTTCTGATGTTACTTTAAATGTTAAATTCTTGTTCCAAATGGCGTTTGCAGCAGTTTCCTTAGCTATCGTATCTGGAGGCATGGCAGAACGTGCAAAGATCAGTGTGTACATTATATTCGGAATTTTATTCTCAATCGTAATTTATCCTGTCGTAGCACACTGGGTATGGGGCGGCGGCTGGTTGGCTGAGCTGGGAATGCAAGATTATGCAGGTTCCACGGTTGTCCATCTTACAGGTGCCACTGCAGCGGTAGTAGCAACCATATTGCTTAAGCCACGACTTGGTAAGTTTAATAAAGAAGGTAAACCTGTTATTATTCCAGGTCATAACCAAGTATTTACTGTACTCGGTGTGATTATCCTCTGGTTTGGTTGGTTCGGATTTAATCCAGGTAGTGCTTTGTCCCCAATGGGAGGTTTCTTTGGTCACGTAGCATTAACAACGAATATCGCAGCAGCAGCAGGCGGTTTGGCGGCATTAATTGCTTCTTGGTTGTATTTTGGTAAATCTGATATTCCAGCAATGCTGAATGGTGTTCTAGCTGCATTGGTTGCGATCACTGGTGCATGTGCTTACGTTGAACCATGGGCGGCAATCATTATTGGTTTAGTAGCGGGTGCGTTCACATTCATGACTTCCCAATGGCTGGAACGTGCAGGACTTGATGATCCAATCTATGCTTTCTCGGTACATGGTATTGCGGGAATGTGGGGCGCGGTTTCCACGGGTCTATTCGCTGCACCGGATCTTATTACTAAAGGTGCTTTGGTAGGGGAAGCAGGATTGTTCTACGGTGGAGGTTTCCACCAGCTGGGTGTTCAAGTGCTTGGGGTAGTAGGAACATTTGCTTTCGTAGCAGTGCTTTCATTCATTATCTTATATGTAATGAAGGTAACAACAGGACTTCGTGTTACGGAAGAAGAAGAATTGATGGGTCTGGATATCAGTGAGCATGGTACTTACGGATACCCTGAACAAATGAAATTAATTGCAGAATCGGAATCCAAAACCCTTAAACAATAATATGAATCCTCAGATAGGGAGGCGGACCGTGTGGCTTCGATGGAGTTAACAGACGGGTATGATGAAGAAAGCTTTAGGGCCATCGTTTTAGCCGGTTCGCCACAGGAACTTAGGGAGAGGCGAATTGCCTGCCAAAGTATTCTACTGGAACAGTTGAATGTAATTCCGATTGAGGAATGGATGTTTCGTGTGAATACAATGCATGATCTTATTGCAGAGACTGCAGTACTAATATGTGAGGCGCAGATGAAAGAGGCGGGCTATGGCCCGCCTCCCTGTGCTTATTCCTTTATTGTGTTTGGCAGTAGTGGAAGGCAGGAAGCTACACTGTGGAGCGATCAGGATAATGGTTTGATCGTTGAGGGTGAACCGGATGGGGAGAAGAATAGATACTTTGAATTTTTTGGAATGATGTTATCCGATCTGCTTGAAGAAGTGGGATATGAGAAATGTGCAGGCAAAGTAATGTGCTCCCAAGGGATGTGGAGGAAGACGTTATCGGAATGGAAGGAGCAGCTGAAGGAATGGAGAACCCAGTTGGAATGGGAGCCAATTCGGTATCTTATCATTTCTTCAGATATGCGCCATGTTGCGGGAAGTAAGGAGTTATCAGCATTGTGGCAAGAGGCTTTTTATGAGGGTTTTATTGACAATGAGGAGTTGTCTGTGGCTGTTCTTCGCAATACAGTCCGCCATAAAGCGACTTTAAATCTGCTGGGACAGGTGTTAACAGAGCGCTTTGGGGATTATGCAGGTGGATTTGACATTAAGTATGGAGTCTATATCCCTTTAGTGAATATTGTTAGACGCTTGTCATTATTGCATGGTATTAGAGCTAGCTCGACCTTAGAGCGGATTGAAGAGCTTGAAAGGCTTCACAAGTATCAACATTTGGATGATATTCGACAGGCTTTCTTGTTGGCGATGCGGATGCGAGTGAACACGCCATTTAGTGTCCAGAATGGCTTGTTAATCAGCAGTGATTATATTGCTGAGAGTGAACTGAAGAATAAGCAGCTGTTGTCTGAGCTGCGTGAAAGTCTGCTGCTTGTTAGACGTCTTCATCGGGCGTTGCAGCGTCAGCTCCGCTCAGCGGAAAGGTGGCGAACATGAGGGAGCCAAGCAAGAATGGAGGATTCTGGAACAACCTGAGACAAGGTGGAATGCCGTCGGCAATCGCTTCGATGAGAGGGGGAGAAACTGCTCATCAGACTGCGCAGCAAATGGCCTATATCCGATCTCTCATGCGTGAGAAGCGTCGTCCTGAGGTGCTGCGTACTCCGCTGTCTGAACTGGAGACGGTTATATTTGATTTAGAGACGACGGGATTTTCTCATCAGCATGGAGATGAAATTATGTCGTTTGGTGCAATTAAGGTTGTTGGAGAGGAAATTAAGGAAGATGAATGCTTTTACACCTTGGTGAATTGTCAGACGGCAATTCCAGAAGATATTACGAGGTTAACAGGGATAACGGAAGAGATGACTGGGTCCGCTCCTTCCTTAATTGATGGCCTTCATAATTTCATGTCCTTTGTGGGGCAAAATGTGCTAGTGGCACATGCAAGCTCGCATGATAAAGCTTTTCTCAATGCCGCGCTATGGAGAACTTCTAAAGTTCAGCTTACACACCGGGTGCTGGACACGATGATGCTTGCACGTTGGCTCGAGCCGCAGCGAAATAACTATACACTCGATGAACTGTTATTTGTCCATGAAATTCCGATTCATGGACGTCACAATGCATTAGAGGATGCCAAAATGACAGCCCAGCTGTGGGTGACTTATCTTCGCGAAATTTCGGAGCGGGGCCAAGTAGATACCTTAGGCGATTTATATGCTTATTTAAGTAGAACGTGAAGCGGGGCATGAGATAGTTCAGGGAAAGGGAAAGATGTTCCTTGTTCATTAGAATACCGCTCAATATAAAATCCATTCAGAAATGGAGAGCAGCCATCTTCAGTTCTGGGAGAACCAATAAGGTAGACCTTAAATTCAGATCCAAGTGCTGCTAATCCTTTATAATCGGCAACCGAAGGTACAGGTTCTGAATTTGGGTGGGAATGAAATAAACCGATGAGTGTCGGCTCATTGTAAAGAACATGAATCCACTCTTCAGGGTGGGGAGCAAATGTGTGCAGCGGGTCTGGCGCTACGTTGCGCATAGGTACGTAAGTATCGATGAGCATGCCACCCGCTGCGGCAGCACCCAGCAGGACACCGCATGCTTCATGCGGGTAACTGGACAGCAAGTGCTTCCCCAGTGCTTGCTGTACGGAATATTTCAGTCTTATAGGCTGGACATTTCCCTGTAATGCTGCCATTTGTTCACCCCTCTCTCTTCATTAGGGTTTCGTCGCTGACGATACCCTCTTTTTATTTTTCTTTTTGTCTAAAAAATGGATGGTTTGAAATTGAAGTTAATGAGGGTACAATAGTAGAAAACTATTCCATTCGAAAAGGAACAGATCCCTATGAAAGCAGTAAATAAATTGAATATCACGATAGTGATTCTTATTGTATGTGTAGCTGTGTTTGCGGTGTGGCATAATCGTGAGCCGAAGGCTACCGCTGTTTTTGGACAACAAGATGAGCCGCCAATGAAAATAGGACCCAAGGCTGGACTGCTCGCTCCCTCATTTTCACTCCAAGGAACGGATGGGGCTACATATGTAGTTGACGGACCACGAGAGAAGGCAGTCCTCGTTAATTTCTGGGCTTCGTGGTGTGATCCCTGCAAGGAGGAAGCTCCGGAGCTTAACACCATGGCCACTAAGTATAAGGATGTTCTAGATATTTACGGTATTAATGTGAGTAGTCAGGATTATAAACCCAATGCAGAACGTTTTATTAAGAAATACGGTCTTGTGTTCCCGGTTATGTTTGATGTGAAAGATGAGGTGTACAGCAAATATAACGGAGCAGTATTTCCTACCAATGTGCTTATTGATAAGAATGGAGTGATCTCAGAGATTATTCTGGGCATTCTTAGTCCGGAAGAGCTGGAGAAAAAAATTATCAAGCTTACCGAATCATAAAGGATCTACACCAAAGAATTATAAAAGGCCCCCTTCATTACAGTTAAACTGTTGAAGGGGGTTCTTCGTCATATGAATGCTTATGAAAGGTATGAATTAATGATTCACCAGGCCTCTAGGTTCAGTACTTCCAGACTGTTCATTTTCCAGCGAGAGTTGATTCAGAAGTGCGTAGCGCATACTGTCAACAAGCGCTTCCCAGCTGGCTTCAATGACGTTACTGGAGACGCCTACCGTACTCCAAGTGTCTGTGAAGTTCTTGGATTCAATCAATACCCGTACTTTCGCAGCAGTCTGATCCTGTTCATCTATAACACGGACTTTATAGTCTGATAGATGCATTTCCTTCAATTGCGGGAAGTAGGTCTGCAGCGCTTTACGAAGAGCGTTGTCGAGTGCATTGACCGGACCGTTACCTTCAGCAGCGGTATAAAGGTTCTCATTGCCAACCTTCAGTTTAACGAAGGCTTCAGATACAACTGGATGCTCTGCGGTTTTTTCGACTAACATCTTGAAGGATTCAAAGGTAAAGGTTTCGTTCATCTCGCCAGTAGCTTCCCGAAGCAATAGCTCCAGCGAGGCATCGGCACCCTCGAATTGATACCCCTGATGCTCCATCGTTTTGATCTTCTCGATCACCCGGCGAGCTTGCTCGCTGCTTGGATCCAAATTCAAACCCATATCTTGCGCCTTGGAGAGCACATTGCTCTGTCCAGCCAGTTCAGAGACCAGCACACGTTGTTTATTCCCGACAAGCTCAGGAGCGATGTGCTCATAGGTCCGTGAATCACGCATGATAGCGGAGACATGGATTCCACCTTTGTGTGCGAAAGCTGCATTTCCGACATAAGGTTGATTTACCGGCAGATTAACATTGGCAACTTCACTAATATAGCGTGCTGTGTTCGTAAGCTGCGGTAAAGAATCACCAGGAATACAGTGGTATCCCATTTTGAGCTGAAGGGTAGGGATGATGGAACATAGGTTGGCATTGCCGCATCGTTCACCGTAACCATTAATGGTACCTTGAACTTGCCGTGCTCCAGCACCGATGGCGCTAAGTGTATTAGCTACCGCCAGCTCACAGTCATTGTGAGTGTGAATTCCAAGATTTGCTCCAGGTAGCTGCCCAGCCAGAGCGGTAACAATCTCATGAATTTCAAAAGGCAATGTTCCACCGTTGGTATCGCACATTACAAGCCAATCTGCTCCGGCTTCCTGGGCTTTGGACAGAACGGCTGCTGCATATTCAGGATTGTTCTTGTATCCATCAAAGAAATGCTCGGCATCAAAAATCACTTCAAGGCCTTTGCGTTTCAAGTAGGATATGGAGTCGCCAATCATGGCGAGATTCTCCTCAAGCGTAGTCTGTAATGCAGTGTGTACATGAAAATCCCAAGATTTTCCGACGAGTGTAGCAGCAGGAACTCCTGCATCAATCATACGTTTTAAATTGTCATCGTTTTCGGCCAAGGAATTCTTCCGCCGTGTGCTGCCGAACGCTGTGATTTTGGCGTTCAGATGAAGCTCCTTGACTCTTTTAAAAAATTCAATGTCTTTATTGTTGCTTCCCGGGATGCCACCTTCAATATAGTGCACACCCAGATCATCGAGCTTCTTGGCAATCTTCAGCTTGTCGTCAGCCGACAGACTGATGCCTTCACCTTGGGTGCCGTCGCGTAATGTAGTATCGAAGATGGAGATGGACTTAGACATGAGTGTCCTCCTAAAAGTTTTGTAAGCTTCGTCTTCCGGATTCACTTCGTGCAAAACTCACATCGGAAGCATTGGCAAGGGAAATGAATTTATACATTATAGCATTTTTACGCGGGAATGTAACAAAGAACTTTACAGCCTCTTAAGTTGACCTAACCGCAGCGGAGAGGTATTCTAAATTGGACAATAGAGACCCTGAGGATAAGAAGGTAGATATTGTGCAGAATGTTAATCAGTATTATCCAACGAGTGGCAGGGTTATCCTGCATGTGGATATGAATGCTTTTTATTGCTCGGTACATGAGGCAGAGGATCCTGACCAATTCAGAGGTAAGGCTACTGCGGTTGCGGGTAGCGTTGAATTACGGAAAGGGATTATTGTTACTTGTTCGTATGTCGCCCGCAGATTGGGGATCTCGACGGGTATGCAGGTTCAGAAGGCGCTACGTATTTGTCCATCGCTTATCGTTATTAAGCCGGACTTCCATTTATACCGCAAATATTCTAATGCGTTTATGCAGATTGCTTATAGCTATACACCATTACTGGAAGCAGTGTCGATAGATGAATGTTACTTAGATATAACTGGCTCCAGGCAATTCGGTACGCCTATGGAAATTGCGGAAACTATTCAGCGCCGTATAATGGAAGAATTGGGCTTGCCATGCTCCATTGGTATTGCTCCAAATAAGCTCCTGGCGAAGATGGCTTCGGATTTAAAAAAGCCAAATGGTATTTCGGTGCTGCGGCTGCGGGATGTACCTAAGATTTTATGGGATAAGCCATGTAATGAAATGTTCGGTATCGGTGGAAAAACGGCAGAGAAGCTCCGTAAGCTGGGAATTTACAGCATTGGTCAATTAGCGGCGTCTGATGAGAAAATGCTGGTTGAGAATTTTGGAGTTATGGGCTCATGGCTAAAGCGTGCAGGGAACGGCATCGATCATGGGATAGTAAATCCTGAGCGAGAGCAAAGTAAGTCGATCGGACACACCACTACACTGCCGCGGGATGTTATTGGCCTTGCCGAGGTACGCCCCATTTTGCTGAATCTAAGTGATCAGGTAGCGCGGCGCTTGCGAAAGCAAGGGCTTGTGGCTTCAGGTGTGCAGCTTACCATTCGGACACCGGATATGAAGACCATTACTCGTTCGCGGCAGCTTGAGGCGCCTTCAGAGAGTGGAGAAGATATCTACAAGTCTGTCTGTGATCTTTATGTTCGACATTGGAATGGTGAGAAGCCTGTTCGACTGCTTGGTGTGACCTTGCAAGGATTGATCGCTAAAGAGGATTCTGCAATACAGTTGGATTTGTTCGATTACGAACAGCAGCCTAAGAAAGAGTCACTGACCAAGGCCATGGATATGCTTCGCAATAAGTTTGGTGAAAATGCAGTTTTGACCGCTGGGATGTTAAGTGACACCCATTCTGCAAGGCTACGTAATCATAAGGAACGAGGCACCTCACTGCAAAAGGATAATCTGTTGTCTGTTGAGTCAGATAAAGATTGATAAAACGTGTCGAAATTGATACTATAGAATGCGTCAGAAATGCAAACGTATTGAAAATCAATTGAAATTGTATTCTTTTTATATTAATATGAGAAAAATAAGACGCTGGTTCAACAGCGCAGCATTGCTTAACGGGAGGCAGAGAAAAAAATGGCTAAGTACACTTGGGTCGAAAAAGACACTTGTATCGCTTGTGGTGCATGTGGCGCAACGGCTCCTGATATTTTTGATTACGATGACGAAGGTTTGGCAGAAGTTATTTACGAAAATGACAGAAACTGCGGTGTGACAGCGATTCCGGACGATTTGTTTGATGATCTCCAAGATTCCTGTGATGGTTGCCCAACCGACTCCATTAAAATTGCGGACGAACCTTTTAACAAAGAAGGTTAATTACTCGATAAAGAGTAACGTGCGACACCAGATAAAGACATCTTCTGCGAACATTTTGTTCGGCTAGGGATG
This sequence comes from Paenibacillus sp. NPDC058367, assembly GCF_042723305.1. Lineage (NCBI taxonomy): Bacteria > Bacillati > Bacillota > Bacilli > Caryophanales > Paenibacillaceae > Paenibacillus > Paenibacillus sp. NPDC058367. The sequence goes on along the minus strand of NZ_JBHXIZ010000001.1, from coordinate 931,872 downwards.
TCTTTTTTGCTGTGTCTGACCGATATTAATAAAGTAGGAATTATAAACTCTCGGAGGTTCCGATGAAGAACTCACAGCACCTCAAAGCATATGTACAGATGCACCCAGATAACAAAATGGCATGGTACTTGCTGGGGAAGGAATACTATAAGAACGGTCAACATGGAAAAGCTAATTATTGCTTCAATCAGGCTGGTGAAGTGTATGAGGCTTTCGAGCATAGTAAGGTACCTGCTGAAATGCTGCGCGAATACGAAGATGGATTGCTACAAGCGAGTCGCCAGCGTGAGCGCGGCCAACAAAGATTGAGATACATATCACTGGCGCTAATGCTTCTTATACTGTTAATGGTACCTTCAGCAGTGGCTCCGGGTATTGGTGTTACTGAAGAACAAGAAGTCCTTCAAGACACGGCAGCTCCAGAAGTCAAAGATCTGCCAGATCCAAAAGACTCCGTCCAAGAGCCAGTTATTGAGGCGAAAAAAGTGATGTATACAGCGCAAGAAAATGCAACTGAGGCTTCGCAAGGAAAGTTAATGGCGAAAATGCTAATGCGTAAAGAACCTTTTGAAGCTGCTGCGTTAGGGATGGAGCGAGAGGGGAAATGGCTGCTCTGGAAAGAAAAGCTTCCGCTAAATTTCACACTGCAAAAGAATGGAAAGGGACGGATGGTATATCAGTCTTACGATCCTAAGGCATGTGCATGTGAGCCGCCAGAGCAAGGGCAACTCACCAAGGATGGAGCAGAATGGCAGGGTGACCAAGAGGAGCTTGCCACACTATGGAGTGCAATCCGGGCTTATCAAGATGCTAAAGGGAAGCTTCCAGATACATTAGCGGATTTGACGGGATCTTTTCCTGAGAACTGGATAGGTGGGACGACAACCGTCATGAAGCGGGAATTCAGCCCTCTTAAAGCGGTGGCTAAGAACAAGATGGCACCGGGAACAGAAGACATAGCGGAGCCTTCAAACTCATCTAACGATGGTGTGAGGACTATACCGACAGCATTAAGTGTGAGTGGAAGTGTTGCGAGTGACGTTCCTTTTTTTGATCAGCCGCTGAGGGTCGTTGTGGATAAACAAAATCACCGGTTGGCGGTAGTCAGCGGTTCTATTATTCTACGAAATTATGCGGTAGGACTTGGCGGAGATAAGACACCAGAGGGGAATTTCGTGATTACAGATAAAGTCGTCAATCCAAATGGTCGAGATGATGGGGATTTCGGTAGCAGGGGGCTTCAGCTTTCGGACAGTAATTATGCTATTCATGGCACGAATGAGCCTGACAGTGTTGGTAAGGATGAATCCCTTGGATGTATTCGAATGGGCCGAGAAGATGTGGAGGAGCTCTTCGCGCTGATTCCTAAAGGTACAACAGTAGTGATTAGTAAAGGGGTTCTGCCTGAAAAGCAGCTTGTGCCGGCTAAACGCTTCAGCTCTACTGCTAAGCATGATCAGACCAACCCCCACAAAGTATACCACTGGCTGAATTAGTTTCCTGCAACGATAAACAGAACGATGATTAGAAGAATTAGTAAAGTTAAACTGACGCCAATCCACATTAGCGCTTTACGGTTAACTTCTTCTTTCTTTTGCTGCAAAGTTGGTGGTTTACGTTTAGTAGACATATTGGGCATACCTTCTTTCTCTCTTAATCGCTGATTACACCTATATTGTAATGCGTTTACAACAAAATTACTATACTCTGCGTTATGTACTCAACATACTCGCACTGTAAAATACTTTTCTTTTGTTCAAGAAAAGGCTAAAATTAAGAAGAAACCTACAGAAACGGGTAGACACGTGGATTAGTGAAGTACCCCTTAAGGAGCGAGAACGGTGTTGTATCGTAATTTTGGTAAACCAATTTTTTTCAAGATTGATCCCGAGAAGGCTCACCATCTCGTCATAGGTGGATTGGATAAATCGTCATCAGTGCCAGGTGGAAGCGCGGCGCTACGTTTAATGTACGGAGTTCCTGAAACGGCGGATTTAGCGGTTGATCTGTTCGGCACGCATTTCCCGACGCCAGTTGGACTTGCTGCAGGTTTAGATAAAAATGCCGATGCGGTAGTCGGATTCTCTTCGATCGGGTTTGGATTTATGGAAGTGGGCACGGTTACCCCTAAGGGTCAACCGGGTAATGATAGCCCTCGTTTGTTCCGTCTTCCTTCGGATGAAGCGCTGATTAATCGAATGGGCTTCAATAATGAAGGGGCTGATGCTATGGCACAGCGTCTGAAGAAATTAAAGAATCGGAGAATTCCTATAGCAGTTAATATTGGCCGGAATAAGATAACTAGTAATGAAGCGGCTCATGAAGACTATCGTCAGTGCATCCGTACGCTTTATCCGTACGGTGATTTTTTTGTGGTCAATATCAGCTCGCCGAATACACCTGGTCTTCGCAATCTCCAGCATGGCAGTGAATTATCGTTCCTGCTGGCTCAAGTGAAGGAAGAAATGGAGATTCAGCGTAAAGCGACCGGGATTACCAAAAGCTTGTTGGTTAAGATAGCACCAGACGTAACTGATGAAGAGCTAGAGTATATGGTTCAGACACTGACAGAAGCTGGTATGGATGGTATTATTGCTACGAATACTACATTGAACCGTGATGGACTTAGTCATGAAAAGGCTAATGAGACGGGGGGCTTAAGCGGCAAACCGCTGCGGGACCGCTCAACGGAGATCATTCGCAGTATTTATCGCCAGACGGAAGGGAAGATGCCGATCATAGGATCAGGCGGCATTTTCACCAGTCAGGATGCGTATGACAAGATAAGAGCAGGTGCGAGTCTGGTCGAAATTTATACAGCTCTCATTTACGAAGGACCGGAGGTTAACCGCAAATTGCATGCCGGATTACGGCAGCTATTACGGCGGGATGGATTCAGTCATATCTCTGAAGCAGTGGGCGCTGATCATCACTGAAGGAGACGAAAGGACAGGAGGACGAAGGCGATGGACGGCAGGGACTGGGGAACTTTTTTGCTTCCATATGAACAGACTGTGGAAGAATTGAAAGTTAAATTCAAAACAATGCGTTCGGAGTTGAAGAAAAGAGAGGAATACACGCCGATAGAATTCGTAACGGGGCGTGTAAAGCGGCTGTCAAGCATTCTGGAAAAGGCTAAACGGCTGAATGTGAAGATGGAAGATCTGGAGACGGGGATTGAAGACATTGCAGGAATTCGGATCATGTGCCAATTCGTGGAGGATATCCGCAGAGTGGCCGAATATATCCGGGCCCGTAAGGATCTTGAAGTACTCTATGAGAAGGATTACATCACTAATTATAAAGAGAGCGGCTACCGCAGCTTCCATATGATTATTAAATATCCTGTGCAAACAGCGCTTGGCCAGAAAATTGTGCTCGCGGAGATCCAAATTCGTACGCTAGCTATGAATTTCTGGGCTACCATAGAGCATTCCCTGAACTATAAATATCGGGAGAGTCTACCCGATGAAATGCGTGTTCGACTAAAGACGGCAGCTGAAGCAGCATCGATCCTCGACAGTGAAATGTCCAGTATTCGGGAAGAGATTCTGGAAGCACAGAAGACATTCGAGGAAAACTCGAATATGACCACTCAGATTCTCAAGGCCATTCATCAATTGTATTTCTATCACTTGGTGAATGAGGCTATAGATACGCAGGCTCGCTTTAACGAAATATGGCAGGTTCAGGATATGGAAGCGATGAAGGAACTTCTAGATCATGTGCGGGGACTCCTTTCCGCAGCTAAAAAGGATAGTTTGCCGGATGGCTTATGAACCATTGTACTTGGAATACCTAGTGTACTTTAATCGTGACAGGGATTATTTTGAATGTCACGAGGTGCTCGAAGAACTGTGGCTTGCCCAGGACCGAAATCCTTTGTACAAAGCACTTCTTCAAGTAGCGGTAGGGTTATACCATTTTCGCAATCAGAATGTGCGCGGTGCAGCTATTATGCTGAGTGGTGCTTCTGCCAAACTGGAAGAATATCCGGCAGCGACACTCGGTATTAATCTGGCGAAACTCGTGGAGGAAGTGAAAGATTATGTTCGGCGCTTAGCATCATATGATGAGCGGCCATTTTCTTATTACGATCTGACCATAGAGATTGTTGATCCGAGTCTAGCGGACCAAGTGGAGAATGCAGCTGTAGCTATCACACCGAATAACCCTCAACGACGTGGTCCTCAGAGACCGACATCCTTTCATCGTAAGTAAAAGATCCTCTATATATGAGTATTGTATAAGGGACACCCGTAGGGGTGTTCCTTGAATCTTTAAACACCTAAATTTTTGCAATACTATCAGGAGGACGGCATCATGGCGGCACAATTGCCCAGTTCTTTCAGCGAGCGTATGATGGACATGCTGGGAACAGATTATAATCAATTTGCGGATTCTTATAAGGAAACCCCATACGGAGGCGTCCGTGTTAACACCTTGAAGATTTCCGTGGAGAGCTTAAAGGCTCTTTCTACTTTAGGACTGGAGCCCATTCCTTGGTGTCCGACAGGATTTTATACAGAGAATGGGGCTAGACCTGGTAAACATCCTCATTACCACGCAGGTTTATATTACATTCAAGAGCCGAGTGCGATGGCACCTGTGGAATTGCTTAATATTGAACCAGGTGATCGTGTACTTGATTTATGTGCCGCCCCTGGGGGGAAATCTACGCAGATTTCAGCCAAGCTGTTAGGTAAAGGATTGCTGGTTAGTAATGATCTTCATCCAGAACGGACTAAAGCTCTAGCTAAAAATCTGGAGCTGTATGGGGTTCGTAATGGTATTGTACTGAACGAAAGTCCAGATCATATCGCGGCTGCATTCCCGCTTTTTTTTGACAAGATCTTGATTGATGCTCCCTGCTCTGGTGAAGGGATGTTCCGTAAAGATGAAGACATGGTGAAGCAGTGGGATTCAGGTACACCTGCCAAATATGCTTCCATGCAGCGGGATATTTTACGTTCTGCTGCAACAGCATTGGCACCGGGAGGTACACTTGTCTATTCCACCTGTACCTTTGCTACAGAAGAAAATGAGGAAATTATAGCCGAGTTTATTTCTGAACATCCACAATTCTCAGTGGTGACGGTAGGAGGTACAGGCTCATTCGCTCCTGGCTTCGGAGAACTCTCAGGTACAGCAAGACTGTGGCCGCATAAGGTGAAAGGCGAAGGACATTTCATGGCTGTATTGCAACATGGGGGAACTAAGCGCTCAATGGAGGAACGTGATCACTTAGAGGTCAAGTTAAACGAATCTGCAAGAGCAAGAACTACTACTCCAAAAAGTGCAGCACACGTTAAATCATCCAATAAATCAGAAGGAAGACGAGGGAAAGAAGGGAAACCCTCTCACAAACCTACTGGTGGCGCTGACCGTGGTCGGCAAGTTTCAGGTGACGAGCAAGCTTTGACTGCGTATGGAAATTTTGTGCGAGATCAGCTTGGTTGGGAACCGCAAGGATATCCGGTTCTGTTCGGTGACCATCTGTACATTTCTCCACTTCCTAAGGAAAGACTAAATGGATTAAAGACGATCCGTCCGGGATGGTATGTAGGACAAATCCGTAACGGAAGATTTATTCCAGGGCATCCAATGGCTACAGCTTTGCATCCGGAAGAAAGCTGCCGAAGTGTCTCACTCTCCAGTACGAATCATGAAGCTATTTCCTATCTTAAAGGAGAGACGTTGTCGATTTCTCAAGAACGTCTCTCTATTAGAATAGGAAGTGCCCAAAAGGGATACGTTCTGGTCTGCATTGATGGCTACAGCGCAGGCTGGGGTAAGTGGCAGGATGGCATACTCAAGAACGAATATCCCGCAGGCTGGAGGTGGATGTAGCAATGAGCCAATCAGGTAAGCCCGCCAAAAAACAACGATTAGATAAAGTGTTGTCCCATATTGGAGTGGGGTCGCGCAGTGATATCCGTAAACAAGCTAAACAAGGCTTAATATTGGTGAACGGGACCGTGGTAAAAGATAGTGGGTTCCATGTGGATCCTTATGCCGATAAAATAGAGGTAGGGGGAGAGGTTGTTACCTACCGTGAATTCATATATCTTATGATGAACAAACCCCCGGGTGTCCTGTCAGCTACGGAGGACAAGCGGGATCGGACGGTTTTGGATCTTTTAAAGCACGAGTATGCACAGTTTGAACCGTTTCCTGTAGGAAGGCTAGATAAGGATACTGTGGGGCTGCTGCTGATCACTAATGATGGGAAGCTTGCCCATGAATTGCTGTCGCCACGTAAGCATGTCCCGAAAACGTACGAGGCAACCATCGAGGGCGATGTAGACGCGGATGATGTCGCGGCTTTTGCAGCAGGGGTGGAGCTGGAAGATGGCTACGTTACTTTACCTGCACACTTAACCATTCTTGGAATAGAGCGCGGCAGCAAAGTGATTTCCCATATTTCACTTATCATCACTGAGGGGAAATTTCATCAGGTGAAGCGTATGTTTCAGGCGGTAGGCAAAAAAGTCACTTTTCTGAAACGTGTATCTATGGGAGAATTGAAGCTGGATGAAAGTCTGCCGCTTGGAGCTTGTCGGGAACTGACGTTAGAGGAACTGGCACTCTTAGGCGCAGATGGGTCAGAAGGATAGTAGAGAAAATGATATATAAATTGATATATATATTGAATTTGGAAACTTGGGATAAGAGAAGGGAGAGACGGAGGGGAATTTTGGAACTGTAAGAGCGATAGCGACCGCCTTTGTTTCCGGATTTCATCCGCTTTTAAACGGTATAAATTAAGAAATCTGGAAACAACAGCGGCTGGAAGTCCAAACATTCACCATAGTTGCCACTGACACTTAACACAAAAAGCCTCAAGTTCAATTATATATAGAAAAAGAAAGACAAGGATGGTGGAGTATGAGATACAAACTGATTGCACTAGATGTGGACGGTACGCTATTAAATGATGATCACCACTTAAGCTCTGAGAATAAGGAAGCTATTGCTGAGGTTACACGTCTTGGCGGTCAAATCGTATTGTGTACGGGACGCAGTCCACAGAACTCGATTCCTTTCATGGAGGAAATGGGGCTGACTGGTTACGTGCTTGGTCACAATGGAGCAGCGACGGTACGAGTGGAAGATCGAGAAGTGCTGCATCAATATGGTATGGATGCACGTGGTCTTGACCCCTATATTGACTATTGCCGTAAGCACAATATTCATTATGATGTGAATACTGCTTTTGATATGTATGTTGATAATGTAGAGAATCTGACTAAAGAAGCTAATTATATGTATGAGCACTTCCGTATTGTGCCAGCGACGCTGCCCGCATGGGAAGATTTCCGTGAACCGGTTGTTAAGTTTACTGTATTTACACAGCCAGAAATCCTTGACGAAGCTGAACGTGAATGGCGTACTTGGGCTCCTGAGTACAATATTTTGCGGAGTGGTGAATTTTTCGTTGATTTGATGCATCCCGAATCTTCTAAGGGAAACGCATTAAGAAATCTCGCTGTGAAGCTGGGAATTCCGCAAGAAGAAGTCCTCTCAATCGGTAATTATTTTAATGATATTTCTATGCTTACCTATGCGGGGATGGGCGTGGCGATGGATAATTCTCCTGTAGAGGTAAAAGCGGCAGCGAATGCTGTTACGGGTTCGAACAATGAGCATGGTGTGCGTGATGCGCTGGTTAAATATTGTTTATCCTAATCTTTTTGATCCTGTAAAATAATTTTAGATGCAAAGCATAAAGCGGACTGGAGTCCTGTTTTATGCTTTTTTTTTTACGTTGACATAAGGATACGAGTAAATCGACAGGTGAATAGAAATGGAAGATAAGTCGTTTACAGGTAATTATAACCATGATAAAATTAGCGGTGGGACATGCGTCCGTAAGCTAATTAAAACTAATTGAATGTCCGCTTTAAAGGTAAAATCATCGAAAGATGATGACACAAAGCCATGGGTCTAAAGCCTTTCTACAGAAGGAAATGATCGCCAGGCCGCCATAGGGATGTCTTATGAAGCATAAAGGATAGCTCTAAGAATATGTAGTCAATTTTGAGCTCTTTTATTATTTCGACCTATACGGCGTTACATTATCGCAAGGGGCCGAAAGGGGAAGTACATGAACAGTTTTTTCAAAACAATAGGCACTAGTTTGGCAGTAGGTGCTTTATTGCTGTCCGGAACGATCAGATGGATGTCTAATCCTGAAGTCGTGTCTGCCGCTACCACAACAGCAGTAACCGCGGATCAAATGATTAGCAAAGTAACGGCAGCCTCTAAAGCAATAAAGAATTTTCACTTAGATGTGATCAAAAAACAGGATATTCAGAGCGGTGGGGTACGTATCAGCAACACTAACACACTGAAGCTGGATATTAATCGACTGCCGAATTTTGCTGCAGCCGGCACCGTTGATAGTAGTCTTTTAGAAACAACGTACAGTCTATATGCCAATGACAAGGAGTTTTACTATCTTGTAGACGGAAGTGAACTGATCGATGAATCTGAAGATGAAGGTTACGACGATGACGGTGAGCCAATCGATCCTGATGCGCAGTATTGGATTGGACTGGAGAAGATGGAGTGGGATTCTTTTTACTCCAAAGGTCAATACGATCCTGTTTCCATGCTTGATTCGGTAAAAAGTTATAAAAAATCTATGAAAGTCAGCACTGCTGGTGCTCAGACAGTCCTGCAATTCACGGTAACCGATCCGACAGCAGCTAAGGGAATAATCAAGCTCTATGACCAGGAGAACCTCTGGGATGGTGAGACAGTTCAACCCAAAAGCGTAACGTGGAAATTATTCGTCAATACTAAGACCTGGCAGACGGAAAAACTGACAGTCGATCTGAGTTATGTGCTGATAAGTGATGGAGAAAAGGATACATACAACACGAAAATCGAAGCTAAGTATTCCAAGAATAACAAAGGTACAACCATTGTAAAGCCCGCCGAACTAGAATAATAAGGTCGTTTTCATATGGAGTAAAAAGCGCTGTTCAGTAGAACAGCGCTTTTTGCTCCATTCATGACAGTAGCCAACAGGAAGTGAGATATGTAAAAAATAAATAAATATAAAATTGACCTACCAATTATTAGGATTTTAGTACATGCTATTTATGTGATTAATAATCTGAATTAATTTAATAGTGTATGAAATATCATGTTGTAACTATTATATTGAAAAGGTATTATAGGTTAGGTGTAAATTTACATTTTTGAGAATTACTATTCTTTTTAATGATTGATAGGGGGAGTGCGAATAATGTTATTATCCACAGAGCTTAGCAAGCTGAACGAAGTGAATTACAGGGAGGACCGATTAGAGGCACTTAATCATTTTTATGAGGATCTCTGTAATAAGAAAGTAGCCGATGGCTATATTTATTCTCTTAGTCGTTATGGAAAAATATTTGCTAATGGAGCGGGGGGACGCTTCAGTTACGAAGAAAATAGTGACCAAGATTTGAAAACGGATACAATTTTTCGAATCGCTTCTATTACTAAGCTGTTTACGGCAACAGCGATCTGGCAGCTAGCAGATGATGGTGAAATTTTTATGGGGCAGCCAGTTAGTTCTATTCTTCCGGAGTTTGATGCCGATCCTTTTAAGCCGATTACAATTGCTCATTTACTGACGCATACCTCCGGCATCGCACCTGATCATGGCACTATAAGTGATACCTACTATAAAAGTGCATGGTGGTATATTTATGAATCAGAGCTTGGAAAAGAAAACTGGATTAAAGCTGGACTTTCCTATGGTATTCGTTTTCCGGTAGGGACTCAATGGATGTATTCATCGTTCGGATACGTGGTTCTTGGTGCAATTATCGAGAAAATAACAGGTGTTATTGCAGAAGATTACATAATGGACAACATTGTAAAACCGTTAGGCATGACAGATACTTTCTTTGATATACCGCCTGAGAAAGCTGGTAGGATCGCTATTCGTTCGGAAGAAGCCAAGGAATATCTTCAGAAGCTGCAAAACGGGGAAATTACGGATGAAGAACAAAGGTCTGAGGAAGAAATCAAGACTCCCGGAACTGGTGGGGGAATGTATTCAACCGTTAATGATCTACAAAAGTTCGGAATCATGCTGCTTAACCATGGGGAATACGAAGGTGGTCATATCTTAAGTCGGATGGCTGTTCAGAAAATGACCAAGCGGTTCAATTCTGAAAAACTTCCAAACTACGCATGGGGAGATGGAGGAGCAGATAGACCATACGGTCTTGGGCCAGACCTTCGATATAATGAAAGTACATCTTATTCTGAAGGCACTTTTTTTCATGAAGGATGGGGGTCTTGTTCTTTGGTCGTTGATCCGGTTGAACAGCTGATTGCCGTTTGGTATATCCCTTTTCATAAAAATATATGGGACGGTAGAGCGATTTTCGGTACAAACAATGTGATCTGGTCCGGACTCGAATAAGAATAAGATTATATGTTGTGAGATATCAAAGATAGGCAGGATGTGACTTATGTTTGAGAAGATAAAGCACCGCTTTCGCGTTATGAGAGCGGTTGCTTTTGTTACTTATAAGGAATGGAGTGCGTACAGAACGCATTCGATGGTTTCTATTTTTGTAGGCCCGGTATATTTTTTGGTGCAGTATTACATATGGAGCGCTGTTTATAGTGGAGAATCCTCTATTAACGGGATGTCGCTCTCTCAGATGCTCTCTTATTTTTGTGCCACGATGTTGATCAACTACTTGACCATGGATTTTGCCGATTGGAATTTACAAATGCTCATTCGCACCGGGAAATTCATTACGTTCTCTTTAAGACCAATGAATCATATGTTCTATGCATTGTCTCAGAAGGCAGGGCATAGGGTACTTGGGCTTATATTTGAATTTATACCCTGTTTTATGATCTTCTTCTTTATTTTTCATATTGATGTTTTACCCGCAAATTTACTATACGCAATGCTATCGATAGCTATGGCGTTCATGATGAATTTTTTCATCCACTATAGTATTGGAATGGTGGCCTTTTGGATGGTGCAATCCTCCAGTATTCGTAACTTTTTCAGTCTTTGTGAGGGGATATTCTCAGGATCACTGATTCCATTGGTCTTTTTCCCAAAATCCTTACAGCTGGCTTCCTTTTTCTTACCGTTTCAATATACGACCTTTCTGCCTGCAATGGTCTATACAGGTAGCTATACTTTAGCTGATATAACCTTACCTATTCCCCAAGTTTTGTTGTTGCAGCTTGTAGCCGTTATTATTGCCGGAATAGTCTGCCGGGTGCTGTATGCGGTATCGCTTAAGCATTTTACGGGGGTGGGCGCATGAAACGTATGTATCAAATATATAAAACCTGCATGAAGGCGAATATTGCTTCTGCTATCACTTATCGTGTTAATTTTATTCTTAATAGCCTTATCATGCTCATAGGGAATGTGTTGTTTCCCCTAGTAACGGTGTTCATCTATAATTCGAATGCTTCATTTGAAGGCTGGACCTTTAAAGAGGCACTATTAATTCAATCTGTTTTCATTTTGTCTACGGCTTGTGCCGGGATTTTTTTTAACGGAATTATGTGGAATACGATGTCTCATGTAGTAGAAGGAACTTTGGAAGTGGTATTAATTAAACCAACCTCGAGCCTTTTTCTGCTGTTGGCCAGATCTTTTGAGTTCGAAAGTATCGGGCTTTTAGGTGGAGGAGTAGTCATGTTCGTATACGCACTTAGCGGAATCGATGGGATGACCATCGGCTCTTGGTTCTTGTTCCTGTTGTTGTTTGGCGCAGGGCTGCTTGTTATGTTCGGCGTGGCACTTATTGTGGCAGCAATTTCCTTCAAATGGGTAGCGAATTCCCGCTTGCCGGAGATGTTTGAGAGCATTAAGTCTTTTGGGCGTTATCCAGGGACGATTTTCCCTAAAGCAGTCGTAGCCGTAAGTTCTTTTCTTTTTCCGGTTTCCATGATTGCTTATTTTCCAGCATCTACTCTGATTGGACGATGGGAAGCCTATTTTTTTATAGCGATTATCCCTTGTGTGTTATTTGCTGCCTTCGGAATTTGGCTCTATACGTACATGCTTCGTAGTTACAAAAGTGCCGGAGGATGAATTTGTATGAAGGAGAATTACATTGGACATTATTACCGTCAAGAATTTAACTAAGCAATATGAAACGTATCACCGTGGACAAGATGCAAAAAGCGTATTTAAAAGTCTGTTTCACCGTGAAAAATCGATTATCACCTCTGTAGAAGATCTTTCGTTCAGTGTTGGAAAAGGAGAGATCATTGGCATTTTGGGCCCAAACGGCGCGGGGAAATCTACGACTATTAAAATGCTGACAGGTGTTCTCTATCCCACATCGGGAGAGATAAATGTTCTAGGATACAACCCTCATAAGCAGAAAAATCAATATGTAAAACAAATCGGAGTACTGTTCGGACAGAAATCGCAGTTAATATGGGACATTCCTCCTTTGGATAGCTTTTATATGAACAAGGAAATTTATGATATTCCTACGAATGACTTTCGTACAAGACTAGATCGATTTGTAAGTATGTTTGAGATTGGTGATATTATCACTAAGCCTACGCGCACCCTTTCACTGGGAGAACGAATGAAATGCGAGTTTATTATGGCAATGCTTCATTCTCCGCCAGTGGTTTTTTTGGATGAGCCGACGATCGGGCTGGATGTTATAGCTAAACAAAGAATCAGAGAATTCATTAAGCAAATGAATCAGGAAGGCACCACATTTATTCTAACGACACATGACTTGGAAGATGTGGAGCGTTTGGTGCAAAGAGTACTAATTATTCATCAAGGTAAAAAAGTATATGACGATAAGTTCTCCGAACTTCGACTTCATCTAGGCGCTAAAAAAGTGGTCAGGCTTTCTGCAGCTACAACGATTGGAGATATTGACCTGCCTGGGACTCTGATATCGGAAAGAATATCGGATTACGAAGTGGAATTAGAGATCGATACCGAGCAGTGTAAAATGGGTGAGTTTCTTCATATTCTTAGCGAAAAGGTAGAGATTCTTGATATATCCATTAAGGAGATCCAAATTGAAAAGATCATCAGCTCCATTTATGAGATGGATATGGGATAACATTGTCAAGCTTGGGAACGGATCATTTGCAGATTCAGATCTAGCATTGACCATAACTTTTCAGTAATTTCTTTTGCAGAGCAAGGATTACTATGGGTAAACCACCATTCAATCACTCCGACAGTTGCCGAACTCAAAAATTGTACGGATATATCCTTACTTAACTTATCTAGGTTTAAATTGTTTTCTAAGAATTGTGTTTTGATTTGATTATTTATCATATCTTGTAATTGGTTTCTAAAGGAGAGCAAAGCTTTGTTTCTTAATAAAGTCTTATAAAAGAGAGCATTCTCCTCCAATTGTTCCAGCGTGCGGAGTAATGACGCCTTAGAGGGATTGGGTTCGGTTTCATCCTCCACAGCGGAGCAGCTTTCGATTAGTTGCTGGAGCTGAGCCGCCAGGCATTTATCCATCAGATCATATTTATCTGCATAATGGGAATAAATCGTTCCGCGGTTTACATCAGCACGCTCTGCGATTTCGTTAATCGTTATTTTTTCAAAATCTTTTTCAGCCATTAGTTGAATTAATGCATTCATGATGGCTGTTTGGTTTTTTTTAATTCTTCTATCCATGGTAATACTCCCTTTTTATTAAACAATGTATTGTATTTTGTTGAAAAATCAACAAAACCGATCAAACTAACGATTGAACCCTACCGGAGATGTGATAATCTGATTTTATCGAACAGTTGATCGAAATTCAACAAATGTCTAAAAAGGGATAGAGGAGTTGAACATGAAAGTATTAGTTTTTGGAGCGGGAGTTTTAGGCAGCTATCTTGCACATGTCCTGGTGCGTGGGGGAAACGATGTCACAGTGCTTGCCAGAGGGAAGCGTGTAGAGCAATTGACGAAAGATGGTCTTGTACTTCGCCATTATTTTCAATGTAAAAACACTATGGATTCTGTAAAAGTCATCTCAGAGCTTCAACCGGATGATCACTATGATCTTATTTTTGTTGTTATGAAATACAATGATTTTCCAGCCGTATTACCTATTTTAGCTAAAAATCAGAGTCAGAATATAATTCTTGTGGGTAATAATGGCGATGCTCACGAAATGCAAAAGAATCTTCAGGAAATGAGCGATGTAAGAAAAAATATACTCTTTGGATTTCAGCTTAGCGCAGGAATTCGTGAAGCGAGCGGTCGAGTTATCAAAATACACGCAGGTGGGCAAATGGTACTTGGCAGTCTTGACGGTGAGATCCCAATAAAGCACTTACTGGAAAAAGCGTTTGAGAACGCTAAGTATAAGCTAACTTATCATGAGGATATGGATGCTTGGCTCAAAAGTCATATCGTGCCTATAGTGGCTTTGAACTCCCTTAATTATCTTCATGACGGGGATTTGAAAAAGGTATCTAAAGATAAGAAGCTATTAAAACAAGCCATTTCAGTAATGGACGAAGGGTTTCAAATGATGGAGAAGCTAGACTATACGATCACTCCAGCAGGTCAAGTAGACTTTATTCGAAAACATAAACAGGGTGTATACTATGGTCTGAAAATAATTCATAAATTACCCTTTATGAAATTTGTAGATGGTTCTTTCAGCGAAATTGCAGCTTTGTTTAATTCGTTTGATAAGTTGAAACAACAAGCAAACATTGCGACGCCCCATTGGGATCAACTTCAAAAACAAGCGATCTCGAAGTTTAATGCAAATGTATAACAATCTTTTTTGGAGGTATACAACCGATGGCTATATATTTTATACGGCATGGAATAGATGATGAAGGCTATCGTGGGGGTTGGAGTCAACGTGGACTTGTAGTAGAGGGCTATAGACAAGCCGAACGACTTGGTTGTTATCTTAAGGAAAATCAGTCTAGCTTTAACATCACTCGTATCCTTAGCAGTGATTTGCAGCGTGCGTTAGATACAGCAAATGAGATCGCCAGAGCGCTTAGCTTGCCTGTTGAAAGCAGTCAGTCTTGGAGAGAAACGAATAATGGTGTAATCGCTGGAATGCCCCATGAAATTGCAAATGAACGATACCCGGGTCTCTATTTCTCAGAATTAAGAATGGATGAGAGATTTCCAGGAGGAGAGAGCCCACAGGATTTTTTTACGCGAATTAATATAAGTTTCTCAAAACTATGTAATGAACTGGAGAGTACTGATCCAAAAGAAAATGTAATTGTGGTTACGCATGGTGGCGTAATTAATATTATTTATCATATTTTAAAAGGGCTAACGTGGACCAATAAGAATGCCCATTTCCCGACTTCACATACAAGTATTCATAAAATAGAGTATCAAGCAGATATGTGGGTAGTTACAGCTGAAAATCTTACGGAACATATATCAAGTGATCAGGCTGCTGGTATGTCCAATTGATTGGGAGGTACAAATATGGGATTATTGAATGCACTGATCGATCAAGCCAAGAACCCGAGAGGATTCGTGGGGAATATCATGATCAAGATCATGAACCAGGCACATTCCAGCATAACAACGTGGGGGCTTAAAAAAATAGAAATGATGAACAACGCCCCTATTTTGGACATAGGCTGTGGTGGCGGTCAAACTATACATACGCTTGCAAAACATAATAAATATCAGAAAATCTACGGCTTAGATTATTCTCAGCAAGCTGTGGAGACATCCATTCAAAAAAACAATAAGGCTGTTGCCGCAGGTAGGGTGAAGATTAGTCAGGGAGACGTATCGGCTTTACCGTTCAATGATGGATTTATCGGGACGATCACGGCTATTCAGACGCATTATTTCTGGCCCGATCTTGAACATGATATAAGTGAAGTGTATAGGGTGCTGAAGGCAGGCGGAACGTTTGTTATTATTTCTGAGGTCTATAAAATTAATTATCACATGAAACAATATACAAAGAACGAAGAGATAGATCATTTATTTCGGAAAGCTGGCTTTCAAACGGTAAATATTCACGAGAACAGCAAATGGAAATGTTATGCTGGAAAGAAATAAAGCGGCCGCACCGCCCCAAAAAGGACGACACAGCCGCTTTAATTTCACCGTCTATTTAGCCGGAATGGTATTAAACGAACAACGAACGGGAAATGATTACGAGCAAGATAAAGAGTACCAAGATCGCACCAGTTGAAGTGAAGGCTCCTCCATGAAATTCACCCATGATATATTCCTCCTTAACGTATGTCTTATTCTCATTGCTACGGCGGGTGTCGCAGCTTTCTGAGATAATGACATCATATGCCAAAGTGGACTGGATGTACTGGTCTATGGCCTATTGCTCGTCAATATGGGCTTTTAAGATGCGAAGTCCTTTAGGAAGATGATTCTTAAGTTGGCCTGCACTTGCTTTGCCCCAACTTATCGGCAATCCATCTAAAGTTACAAGTGTCCATCCATGTAATTCAACCGGCACTGGTAAGCTTTCTCCCCGGAGCCAAGCATGTATTTCCAGCCCCCCACTACTGAGATCAAAACTACGTGTTACTTGTGTGTGCTGAATCGCCATCGCTAGGGCGTGAGCGGGTTCAATCCGATTTTTCTTCAAATGGGCAATATGTAGCCCGGCACGAGGAATACGCAAACCATCCAGCAGCCCAGTATGGAGGTTGCCATTAAAGGATTCAGGCAGTAAATATAGGGATTCTCCGAACAGCAGAGGGACGCCTTGATATGAGAAACCAGGAAGCTCTAACGAAGCCCAGTCTTGGAATAACTGGTACGCATCGCGTACGGAAGAATTAATTTTTGGGTTGTTTTTATTCCGACGTTTACTGGTGCTGCGTTTGGCATCATCATTAACATCGTTTTCGGTGACACTGTGCTTACGTAGGAGTGCAACAAAGTGGCCTTCGCCTTTTTCTAAATGTGGCCAAAGGCGCTTGCAGGTAAGTAGTTCCATATCGGGGTACCGATCCGTCAATCGGGCAATGGTCTCCTCATTCTCTTGACGGTTAAAGGTGCAAGTAGAATAGGCCAGAGTACCCCCAGGCTTAAGCATAAGGTAGGCGTCCTGCAGGATGTCCCATTGTCTCGCCGCACACATAACCACATGGTCAGGAGACCATTCTTGAACGGCATTTGGATCTTTTCGAAACATGCCTTCTCCTGAGCAAGGAGCATCTAGCATAATTCGGTCAAAGGCAAGTGGAAAGCGCGAAGACAGCTGCTCTGGCGTTGCACAGGTTACGAGGGTATTCTTAATGCCTAAACGTTCTACGTTCTCTGCAAGGATTTTTGCGCGCTCTGGATGGATTTCATTAGAAATTAAGAAGCCTTGTCCTTGCATTAAACCAGCGATATGCGTAGTTTTCCCCCCAGGGGCTGCTGCAAGGTCGAGGACGGTTTCACCGGGTTTAGGTGCCAGCAGTTCAGCTGCGGACATTGCGGAAGGCTCCTGAATATAATATAGTCCAGCAGCATGGTAAGGGTGCCTGCCTGGTCGAGCGGGCTCTTCATAATAATAACCATCAGGGCACCATGGGATAGGTTTCAGATCAAACTGTGAGACTGTGCGTTCTACTGCGACTTGACCTGAATCCGAGATACTTTTCAATGGATTAAAGCGAAGCCCTTGCGTTCGTGGTGCTGAATAACTTTCTAGAAAAGCATTTGCCTCTTGCCCCAGCATTTCTTGTATATATGCGGTGTAAGAGGCAGGCAGCTGTTCTTCCTTCATAGATCATTCTCCTTTTTCTTAGTTGCTGTTTCATGTTTATACCGATAAAATCAAGGTATGGGGAACGTAATCGTACCTGAAATTCTACATATACACAACTATATCATAATTGCCAAGTCTTACTGTACGTAAGGCAATTGTAAAGGGGATGTACCATATGAATTTGCTGCAAGCGCTCTTCTTCCCGCCGGAGCAACCCGGTGGTGTATCATCCATGATCCCTTATCTTCAGGAAAGGTTCCGTTCAAGCCGCTGGGAGATGGATTTGTTTTGGTTACCTAAGCGGATTCGCAACAAGGGACATGAAGAAGTCATATTCGAGACCTTTGATTGGACCCAGTTTGGGGAAAGTCAGATCGTTCAGAAATATATTCAGACCTACCGTGATTATCTATGGTGGACTAAACTACGAATGAGCAAGACATATGATCTTATCCATTCCCATCATCCAATTGCTGGTTTAGCAATGAAAAAAGTATTTCCAAATACTCCGTTAATTCAAACCTTACATTCCAGTTATGAGCGAGAGCTGATTCTGAATGGAGCTATTTCTGAAGGTGGGCTGGAACATCAGTTTCTAGTTTCGCTATACCGCGAACTTGAGCATGTTAGTGATCGGTTAATGACTGTGTCGCAAGCTTTTGCAGAGTATGTGGCGCCTTATATTCTAGATCCTTCTAATATAGGAGTAATACCGAATGGTTTTGATGAGAAAAGGTTTAAGCCAGTCCCGCATGACAACGCTGTACCACAACTAGTGACTGTGACTCGTCTAGTTCCAGCCAAAGGAATTGATACTTTACTCAAGGCCTGTGCTGAGCTTAAAAATCGCGGCCATGAATATGTACTGCATATTATTGGAGATGGACCTTCCCGTGCGGATTTGGAAAACATGGCTAAGCAATTAGGGATTTATAATGAAACAATTTTTTATGGATATACGCTCCATCCGGAAGAATTCATGCCTTTCTTTGATATTTTCGTGCTGCCTTCTCGGGCGGAGGCCTTCGGATCGGTGTTTGCAGAAGCAGCGCTTAGCTGCTTGGCTTTAGTTGGGACGAATGTAGGCGGGATACCGGAGCAGATTGAAGATGGTGTGAATGGCCTGCTCGTCAGTCCTGATGATGAGATTGCTCTTGCTGACGCCTTAGAGAAGGTGATATCTGATCCGGCTTATCGTTATGAGCTTTCTCGTTCAGCTTGGGATAAAGCGAAAAGCTTGTACTCGCTGACTCGTGTCGCTAATGAACTTAAAAAGACATACTTACAGTATCCCTCAGGAACGAAGGGGTGAGCAGCTATGATTCCATTTCGATTTCTACATGCTGCTGACTTACATCTGGATAGCCGTTTTGCTGGGCTGGCGCATATTTCGCCAGCCATTCGTTCTTATTTACGTGAGTCAACCTTCGCCGCCCTTGGGCGGCTTGTCCGCGTTGCCATCCAAGAGAATGTTGATTTTATCGTCATCAGTGGAGATGTATACGATGTTTCTGACGCTTCCTTACAGGGTCAACTGCGATTTCAGGAAGCACTCAAGGAACTGGGTCAGCAAGGAATACACGTGTTTCTGATCCATGGCAACCATGATCCACTTGACGGATTGCGTCTGACTACAGAAATGCCCAGCCATGTAACCGTGTTTGGAGGAGAGAAGCCAGATCTCGCTTCGGCTTACCGTCGCAAAGATGGTCAAGAAGTGGCTATTGTTAGTGGAATCTCCTATCCGACTGCGAAAGTTACGGACAACACTGCAGTGACCTTTTCTCGAAAGCCTGGCAGTCGTCTGTTTCATATTGCTATGCTGCATGGGAATGTAGACGGTGATTTGCTGCACGAGACGTATTCTCCTTGCAGTCGTAGGGACCTTATCGAACGGGGTTTTGATTATTGGGCACTTGGACATATCCATAAACGTAGTGTATTGCATGAAAAACCGGCGATTATTTACCCGGGCAATATACAAGGACGTAGCATTAAGGAAACCGGACCAAAGGGTTGTTATGTTGTGGATGTTGATGAGGCTGGAAGTGCCACGCCCCATTTTCATGAGCTTGATTATGTTCGCTGGCAGGTACGGGATCTGTCCATTGAGGGATTGAGTCATGAAGCAGAATGGATACAAAGGGTGGAGCAGGAGATTGACGATATCAGGGAGGAACTCCCGGAGCTGATGTCAGTGGTCAGATTTCGTCTGATCGGACGCGGGGATGTACATAAAGTATTAGCTGAAAAAGGAGCGGTAGAGGATCTGCTGTCTGAACTCCAGCGCCGTGAGGCGGTTCGGGCTGAGCGTAAAGATTATAAGGGACTTGTCTGGGTGGAAGGATTCGCTGTAGAATCCGGGTTAGCTATTGATCGTGAACGGTTATTAGAGGAGGATAGCTTTCTTGGAGAAATGCTGCGAATTACAGAGCGAACGGAACATTCAGCAGAAGCGCTTGAAAAATTAATAAATAGTGCGCTTAAGCCGCTCATGGAGAATCAGGAGCTGCGACAGCTGCTCTCGGTGACAAGTCAAGAGGAGAAGTTAAGTTGGCTTCGTAGTGCAGCGGAACAGGGAATCACCATGCTCGGTGGAATGGAGGGTGCTCCAGAAGATGAGAATTGAACATTTGCAGATCCATGGCTTCGGACGTTTGCATAACCGAGAGATTGAACTATCGGAAGGAGTTACTATACTCTATGGACGTAATGAAGCAGGAAAAAGCACGACGTTACAGTTTATTCGCTCCATGCTGTTTGGAATTCCAAGTCGTGGTAACCCTACGGAGAGGTATGAACCTATGCAAGGCGGATTACATGGGGGAATACTGAAGGCACGTGATAGTAATGGTGCCCTGTGGACCATTCGTCGCCATACAGCTGGTGGTGAGGGCTCAGGAAGAAATGAGAAACTGAACATCACGGTTAACCATCCGAATGGAACAACGCAAGAGCTAGGGCAAGCTGAAATGGAGCGTCTTTTGCTTGGTGGTATCTCTAGGAGCATGTTCCATCAATTGTTCGCGGTCTCTCTCGATGAACTGCAGGAGCTTGCTGCGCTTCAATCAGAAGAGATGAGCAGCTTTCTCTTTCACGCAGGTATGGGCGGCGGTGGAACGATCATGCGGGCGGAACGCCGATTGGTACAGGAAGCTGAGAAGCTGTATAAACCTCGGGGCAAGCTGCAGGAAGCTGCTAAAATCGTTCAGGCTATTGAGAAACTAGAGCGTCAGATGGCGGAGAGCCGCTCTTATCTTCCACGTTATAACGGTAATATAGCAGCATTAAAGGTTACGGAATCTGAGCTAGATCAACTGGAACAACAACGTAAGCTTACAGGAGACAAGCTCGTGATGCTTCGCAAAGCTCAGGATATTCGTGAATTGTGGTTAAAATGGAGCGATGCGCAGCTCGAGCTGCAGGACCTGCCAGAGATTACAACCTTTCCTGAAGATGGAGCGATTCGCTATCAGGCACTTGAAGGTGAAATTCGGAATGCTCAGGGAGCAGTAACTCGTTATGAACGTCTGCAAAGTGAGCTTACGGCTGAGCTGGTGCAGAATCCGCCGGATGCATTGTTAACAGCGCAAGGGCCTGCCCTGGAGCGGCTGGATCGCCATCGGAGCAGCTATGAAAACCTGCGAGCGGAAAGACAGCGGCTAGAAGGTGAATTGACCGCGCTGAATGAGCATTTGCAGCGAATTCTGCGAGGCATTGATGTCAGCTGGAGCGCGGCAGAGCTGACTGCATTTTCGGGTGCAGCGGCGGATCGTGAAGCTGCACGGAGGTTTGCGGCGGCGTTCGCAAGTTATGATCGCCGCATGGAAGCGGAGGGCGCAGCACGGCAGACGCTGCGTTCCCGCTTGGCCGCTGCCTCAGCTTCGCTGCAGGCAGCAGAACGGGCGCTGGCGCGTGAACACGCAACCGGCGCCGAATCTTTTGCGCAGCTGGCTCCGCGCAGCGCCCGAGAAGTGCTGCAGCTGTGGGACGAGCTGCAGCAGGCGGCCGAGCGCTGGCGCGAAGCACAGCTCAGCGAAGGGCCGCAGCGCGGCCCCGGCGCCGGAAGTGACGGACCTAGCGCGCAGCGCATGGCCGCGCTCTACCGGCGCCTGCTGTGGGCTGGGGCAGCACTAACCGTGCTGCTGCCCACAGCGCTGTGGCTAACCGGTGCTCCGCCGGTCAGCGCAGTGCTCGCGATCGGCCTGCTTGGAGCGGCCGATCTGGCCCTTTGGGCCGGCCTCAGCGGAGCGCGCCGGCCGGAAGCGTCCCCGCCAGGGAGTGGCGGGGACGTGGGCACAGCCGCAGCCGAGATGCTGCGGCTGCGGGGGCAGCTGCTCTCCGGGGCGGAGCCGGAGAGCGCCATGCCGGGGCGGCGATCGGCCGCCCCGGGGTCCAGCCCTGACGCAGGCGGGCTGGAAGCCTCCATGAGGGAGCTTCGCAGGCTCATGGAGGCTTGGTCCGCTTGGCGGCAGCGCATTGAACGCTATGCCGCCGAGCGGGATGCCTGCCGCACGGAGCTGGAGACGCTGGCAGGCCAAGAGAAGCTGCTCGCGGAAGAAATGAGCCTGGCAGAGACGGCTTTTACGCAAACTGCTGAGCACTATGAAGAATGGCTGCGTGAGCGCAGATTGCCCGAAGGGTTGTCTCCGGAAGGGCTGCCGGATATCTTCGCTATGGTGGAGCAGGGGAACGAACTGCTGCGCCAAGAGAATAAGCTCTCTTTACGTCTGAAAGAGCTGGAAGATGAGTGTAACGTGTTCGAGGAGGAGCTGCTTGCTCTCATTCATGAATCAGGTACTGATCCTTTAGACGAGTCTGGTGTAGCGGCAACTAGCTTTGATATGGATCCGCACGATGGACAGCGACGATCTGCACTAACTTTACTAAGCTGGCTGGAACTTCGAAAAAGAGCTTGGGATGAACTGAAAAAGGACCTGGTTCGCCGGGAAGGCATTCAGTCACGGTTACAAGAGCTTCTGGAAGAGCTTAAGGAGAGCCATAGGGTATTAGGTGAGTTAAGAGAACAGCGTGACCATCTGTTGGACGAAGGCGGAGCAACAGGTGGGGAGGATTTCTTAAGGAGATCGGCTGCTGTACAGCGGCGTAGTGAGCTGAATAAATCCATTCGCCAGTGGGAGCTAGCCATGTTTGGAGGCTGGGAGGATGAGCGAGTTAACGCCTTGCAGTTATTATTAGATCATCATGATGCTTCAGCACTCCAGAAGGAACGTACGGCAGCTGAAGAGCTAGCTGAACGGGAAGAAGAAATGTGGAACACCCTGCTGGAGCAACGAGGAAAGCTGCTTCAGGAAAGGGAGTATTTGAAAGAGCGTTGTATGGAGGACTCTGTTATTCAGCAATTGGAAGAGCAGAGAGCTGCTCTGCGAATCGTGGCTGATAAGTATGCGGTAGCAGCATTAACTGCTGAATTAATCGGAAGAACCCGCCGTATTTATGAACAGGAGAAGCAACCGCAGGTACTTTTGCTTGCATCTGACTATTTCTGCAAGCTGACCGAAGGGGAATACAAAAGAGTAGTTATGACTCTAGGTCATAAAGAACTAAAAGCGGAACACAAAGATGCTGGACTGTTGGACAGCGGTCTGCTCAGCCGTGGGACGGCAGAACAGTTGTACCTTTCCATCCGCTTGGCACTTGCAGAGACGATGTCTCGGCAAGTATCGTTACCACTGCTGTTCGATGATCTATTCGTCAATTTTGACGAGGCTCGTCTTCATGCTGCGCTTTCACTGCTTGGTGAACTGTCGGTCTCCCGCCAGATTGTGATGATGACCTGTCACAAGCATGTGGCGGAAGCGGCAGCACGAATCATTCCAACAGCAGCAGTTATTTCCGTGTAACTGGTTTTATGGATACAAGGCTGTTCCCTTTTCCACTCGAACCCGATGAGGAATCGCTACGTGGTGGAGTAGACCATGGCGTACGTAGCAGCATGACAGCCCAGACCATCGACAAAGCTCCGAAGATCGGGTAGAACACGGAGAGTAGAGAGCTAAAGCCAAATTGGCTCAGTAAATAACAGACCAACATCAGAATCGGTGTAATCAATGCGGGTTTAACTGGAATTCGTTGTTTAAGCTGCATGGTGACACCATAAATGTCAGCGACAAAAGTGCTGAAGATCTCCAAAAAGATCAGCAACAAATATATAGTTTGTACTACAGTACCCAACCGGATGGCGATGTTGCCCATAGGGATTTCAAATTGGAGAATATCAGGCATCTGGGAGCTCATCGCGAAATGTGCGGCGATCAACATAAAGCCAATTCCGGCACCACCAATAATACCGCCCCAGACAAGAGATTTTTCTTCATCCGTATGTCGAGCCATGGGAACTAATACGGCTTGAGCCATACCTAGATTAAAGGCGGTGTAGAGCAGCGGCGACATCCAAGCGCCAAAGATTGTCCGATCCGTTTCTAGGAATAAGAACCGCTGAGCTCCTGGAATTTGAAAGGTATTAAAAATAATGATGAGTGACAGCGTAAGCATTAATGGGACGATCAGACTGTTCATTTGCAGAATACCGGAAATTCCCCGTTTAAGCAGAAAATAAGAACCAACCAGCGTGAGTATTAGCCCTGTTTGATAATGAAATCCAAGATGCTCTTGAAAAATAGCGCCCGCGCCTGCAAGCATAATACTGTTGACACCGATTAAGATGACCATCGTGAACAAACTGATGGTGCTTCCGACTTGGTCGCCGAAGAGGTGTCGGTTAAAGTCTTCATAAGACTCTGCTTCTATGCGCCGAGCGATGACCATCATTTTCGTACCCAGCCATATAAACAGTATAGTAGAGAGCAGGATGGTCAGGACTGCCCAGTGTCCGTAACGAGTGAAGAATTTTAATATTTCTTGTCCGGTGGCGAATCCGGCTCCTACAATGGTGCCAATGTAAGTGAATGCGATCTGTAATGTTCGGACATGTGATTTCATGGCTCCCCTCCTAATAGTTTTAAGAACAAAAGAAAAATCATAATGTGTGCTATGCAGGATTGCCTTGTGCACTCTGTATAGTACAGGTTATGATGAGGATCAGTAGGACATGACTTCCGTGATTCATTTGTACGGAACGTCTGCGATTATAAAGGGTATTGGAGGTTCAAAGTCATGGAAGTGTTGAAACAGCGGATTTTGGAGGAAGGTGTCGTCGTTTCGGATGAAGTGCTGAAGCTGGATGCACTGTTGAATCATCAGGTAGATCCGCAGCTTACGATGGAAATGGGACGGGAGTTTGCCGGGAGGTTTGCGGACTGCGGAATTACACGTATTGTGACCGTGGAATCCTCGGGCATTGCCGTGGCATTTGCCACCGCATATGAGTTAAAGGTGCCGTTAGTTTTTGCACGTCGCAAAAAAACACTGTTAGCAGATCCGGACGCACTTTGTGAAAGAGTTCCTTCTTTTACGAAAGGTATTGTTACCGACATTATGTTGTCTCGCCAATTCATCTCTCCAGAGGATAAAATCCTCTTTATCGATGATATTATTGCTAATGGTGATGCAGCACGTGGATTGATTAAGATCATCGAGCGCTCTGGCGCTGAGCTGGTAGGTCTTGGCGTTGTAGTGGAAAAAAGCTTTCAGGCTGGAGCCCGGACGATCAAAGAACAAGGCATCCGACTGGAGTCACTCGTAAGAATTACTTCTCTTAGCGGAGGCACCATTGAATTTGGGGAATAACCCGTTTTTGAGATAAGAACAGGCCTATTTTTCAAACAACTGCTTTTCACCCTATAGATTTTCCTTTATAATAAAATCAGACATAGGGAGGAGGCGTCACAATGGGGAAAGAACCGGTGACTGAGCAATTTTTTATTGATAAATTAACCGAGGCCAAGGATCACTTCGAGCGTGCGCTGGATTGCAAACACACGGAATTCGACGATCTGTATCCCTATATGATTGAACATCCTCAGTTTTTTTGGTACAAACGCTATGTAGCTTGGTCAGAACTTCTGACAATCAAAGGTTTATGTGAGGAACTTTCCTTCCCTTGGAGGGAGAAATTCACAACAAACCAAGTGGAGTATCTGGAGCAACGTGTGATGTCCGCTAAAGTTCTTGATTTCTGGTTCGAGAAGAATGAAGCGCTGATATAAGAATGCTTTAGTAGACATGCAATTGGTCAATTACTTATACGAGACCCAGATGATTTTTCATTTGGGTCTTTTTTCTGGATGAAAATAGGATAAGCTATACAGAGGGAGGAATTCATGATGATTAGCGATGAACAATTGGATGCATACCGAATTTCCGGCGAGAAAATTCGTGTGGTGCGGGACGGCATAGAAAGTAATGATGTAAAAGGGATTGTTCTGGCTTGGGATGATTCGCAGGTGATGATACGTCGTCAGAATAGACGAGTAGTAAAGCTAGATCGGAATTATTTATTCCAACCCTTCAGCGAACCAAGGAAAGAACCTGATAATATATAGTTTCCGCAGCAAAAACAGCTCCTTACCCAAATTGGGTGGGGAGCTGTTCTGCTTACATATATGCCTCTGACGGATTAAATACTTAAAGCTAGCTGGGAGTCACTTTCTTCTCTGGAGAGTATGGAGAGCTCTGTGGACAGTCCGAGATACGCACGCATTCGCAGCATCATCTCTCTACGGAATCCTGGCCATAATATATTCATCTCACCTTGATATCCTCTACAGGAGTACAAGGCCTCGACTCCTCGTTGATCTTGGCGAACGGTTGTGATCTTCAGATCATGTGAGCTCAATTCACGCGTAACCTCTTGAAGCATTAGTGAGGTTTTCTTAGTGGCACCAGACAAGAGCTCCATATAAAGCTGAGGGGTCTTAAATAGACCACTTTTGCTGATTACACGGCAGTCACGCTCGAAAACTTTATGAATAAACGTTAGCAGCAAATAGCTTCTGACAAGGGACAGTTCTTCTTTAGTAACATCTTCATCAACAATGGATGTCTTCAACTTCGTAGTCGCCATTATAAATCACCTCATTTATATTATGCGAACTTTTGTTCTCATTATACCTTATATTCGGAATTAAAAGCAATAATTATCCATAAAATAATGATCGATAAGAAAAGCTGGAAAATATATTGACGCTTTAATCTCAGCATGGTATGATCTATCTTGTGACCGCAAGTTTGATATGTAGTCATTATGATGTGCGGTCGTGGCGGAATTGGCAGACGCGCACGGTTCAGGTCCGTGTGGTAGCAATATCGTGGAGGTTCGAGTCCTCTCGACCGCATCACAAGAAACTCCCTTGAGAAATCAAGGGAGTTTCTTTTTTTGTGAATATAATTAATCGAAGGTAACTTTAGCATACTCGTATCTAGATTGATAAATATCGAATTAACCCTAATAGAGCGAAGGCGAACAAAACTGTCCCAGCACCAATGCCTGTAATTGCACTGTTTGCGACCTTAAGTTTTTTAGATATGAACAGTGATACGATAGAGATTGCAACTAGAAGTGCTGCTAAAAGGTATAAACTGAAATCGTTAAACACACTTTTTAAGCCAATAAAATGAATCCCTACTATAAAGGCAATCCAAGGAGCAACATAATCATTATACTTACATTTCATCAATATAGAAGCTCCAGCACCAGCCAACAATAATTCAATATAGACAGAAATTAGATAATTATCAAAAGAGGTCTTGTCATTTAATACGGAGGGAGCATCCCAGTTCGTCACACTTAAATAGACACCAATCAAGCAGACGAGAAGGGATACACCAGAAGCTATGCCAATATATTTTCGCCAGCTGGATCTGGGGTTTTCTTGTGCCCAACCAAACCAACTAAAACTAAACATACCGAATATAGAAGCATACATGGCGTAATCCCTCACATAATCCATACAATACCCCCTATAAATATTAACAATATTCCAGGCAGAGTCTTATACTGTAGACTTCCGAAGCATCCAGAACGATAAGAGTGCGTACAAGACCGTCAAGGGCATACTCCACAAGGCAAGTTCAAATGCGGTATGGCTAGCCAACCAATTAAATACATCAACCCACCACTGATAATATGTCATTAACAATCCAGCGACACTGTACAGAATAAACATGACTGCCGCGAAAATGAATAGGCCGCTTCTACCAAATCTACGGAAGATGCTGGATATAACAAATCCCCAATAAAACATATGCAACAAGATCATGAAATAGATCCACAGCTGCTCTAGGACGGTACCATCATTCAAGTATGGTAGGTGAAAATAATGTAGCTGCACACCCCATCCAGATGTTAATTTGGTTTCCACAATAGATAGCAGGAACAGAAGAAGTGAGAAGCCGGCACTTGTTATAACGGCCATCAAGGATGTGCCGAAGAAATAATCTATCCTCCGTAGGCTTAAGCCCAAGGCAAAGGGGAAAGTCTGTACTAAAATGATGATACCTATGACAAACATATAAATAAAGATTGAGACTAGGCCGCCGGTATACATTGGTTCTTGCAGGAAAAAAGCTATGACAAGATTAACCAAAAAGCTGGATAATAATATAATCCAAGGCATAAACAACCAAAACCATTTATCCTTATAGTGCATTTTTAATATCCCTGTCATTTGGTTCATTGCACTGCAACTCCCTTCTCTTGGGATTTTCTGTTTGTAAGATGAACAATTAACTGTTGTAAAGATATCGGGGAGATCTCCAGACCAAGCATCTCAGCACGTGATAGATCTGTTGAGTTTAAGCCAATAACAGTGGCAGAAAGTAATCCGCCAAAGGATTCACGAGAGATGATCTCTTTACCGGTGATTAAATCTTCGACCTTCGCAGCCGCACCGATAACTTTAGCAGCCCGCCCGCGAAGAGCTTCAGCATCCTCATTGATAATCAGCTTACCGTTGTCGATAACAATGACATGCTCTAATAGCTGGCTTACCTCGTCAATTAAGTGTGTAGACAAGACAACTGTTCGCGGATATTCTGAATAATCCTCAATTAATCGATCGTAAAACAGGCTTCTTGCTACAGCATCGAGACCTAAATAGGGTTCGTCAAAAATAGTCAGCGGAGCGCGGCTAGCCAGGCCTACTACAATGCCCACCGCCGAGAGCATTCCTCTAGACAGCTTCTTTATTCTTCTTTTTAAGGGGAGATTAAAGTCCTTGATTAAGGAGTGGGCGTAGTCCCGATCAAAGTTAGGGAAGAATAACTCGGATACCTCTAGAACATCGATAATACGGTACGTATCCGGATACTTTTGGCTTTCCTTAATAAAGCAAATCTGATTGAGTACGCGGTTATTCTCGTAGGGATGTTCCCCGAACACCTTCAAATCACCGCTTGTAGCAAATAACTGTGCTGTGATCATGTGCATGATCGTTGTTTTTCCTGCACCATTTCTACCAAGCAGGCCATAGATTTTATTCTTTTCTAAAGAAAAACTAATGTCTTGGATGACGGTTACCTTTCCATACGACTTGGTCAGTCCCTTGATCTCAACGACTTCATTCATGACCGATTATCTCCCCTCTGAATCATCTTCGTTAATTGATCCAACGTAATTCCTAATTTCTCTGCTTCACGGATCATAGTTACAACATATTGCTCATAAAATTGCTCTTTTCTCTTTTCCATCAATACTGTGCGCGCTCCAGAAGCTACAAACATGCCGATACCTCGCTTTTTGTATAAAATTCCTTGGTCGACAAGCAAATTCACACCTTTCGCAGCCGTCGCCGGATTGATCTGGTAAAAAACAGCAAATTGATTTGTTGAAGGAACCTGTGATTCCTCCAAGAGTGTTTCTTCGATGATGTCATTTTCTATGCGTTCGGCGATCTGCATAAATATCGGTCGAGTATCATCCATTAAGCTTCCCATGTATTCACCGCCATGTTCATTGGTTAGTTAGTTATGTAATTAACCATATATGCAACAGACCTATTTGTCAATCATTACTATGTGGATTTTTTGATCCTTTGAGCCCAAATCCAGTGAATTGGCGTATCAGCATAAATAAAAAGGCAGTTCGGATTCACACCGAACTGCCTTTTATTTTAGTTGGATGTCTGCTATGATTTTGTCCTATTAGAAAACAAGAGAAGGGTGAAACTATGAATGAATATGGTCCGGATTTATTTAAAGGTACGGCAGTGTACTATTCAAAATATCGACCGCAGTATCCTTCATCCCTTATTCGGTTCTTAATTCAGAAGTTTTCGCTTAATGGAGAAGGCCGTATGCTTGATTTAGGGTGTGGTACGGGTCAGCTGGGACTAAGATTTAGTGATTGGTTTGAAGAAATGATAGGTGTAGATACGGAAAGTGGAATGTTGGAAGAGGCTAATCGTCTATCAAAAATCCATAGGGTTGATAACGTTAGTTGGATGCTTGGTAGAGCAGAAGAGTTGCAGAACGTCTGGGGTCCCTTCCGACTTACCATTCTAGCCAAAGCGTTTCACTGGATGGATAGATCGTCTATTCTTGAAATCCTATACCACAGTTCGGACAATAATGGCGGTCTAGCAATTATTGATACTTTTAATGTAGGGCAAGAGCCATTATCTTGGCAGCTTAAGGTAAATGAAGTAGTGAAACGCTGGTTAGGTAACGAAAGAATAGCAGGAGACAGCATCTATACTCATCCTAAAGAAAGGCATGAGGATATTGTTGCGCGATCTAGTTTTAAGGATGTGGAAAGATTGATTTTACCGAGTTATTCAGTGACATGGACGGTGGATTCGATTCTTGGCAATTTGTATTCCACATCCTATGCTTCAAAGCGCTTATTTGGAGATCACTTAGAACGATTCGAAGCGGATTTGAAATCTTCTTTATTAGAAATGGAGCCTACGGGTAAATTTACTGAAGTGTTATCAGTTTCTGTTATCACAGCTTTAAAGAAGGAAGCAAAATCACAATAAGAATCTTGCATTGATCTCACCAGAGCCCGCTGTGTTAGGGGGGAGTTTCAGAGAGAATGTGTTCTTTTTTAGTATGGATTTCACTTGCTTAGGAGTTAATGAGGGATTTCTCTGCAGCAATTGAGCAATGACACCAGAGACTATAGGTGTTGAGACACTGGTACCGGACAGCACAAAGTAATTTTTAGCGATCCGCAAGTAAGGAAGCTCGCGATCTAGCTTGGAATGAGGCGCACGAAGAGAGATAATGGTTTCGCCAGGAGCTACGAGGTCTGGTTTCTTTCGCCCTCCCGGTGCAGGTCCGCGGCTTGAATACGAGGTAATCCGGTCGTCCTTTTGTGTGAGCGTGCGACGGTCATCCACTGCACCTACGGTAATTGCAGAAGGACTAATACCAGGAGATTCTATCGTCCTGCGTCCAGGGCCGCTATTTCCAGCTGCAATCACAACAGTGAGTCCAGCCTTTATTGCTTTTTCTACGGCTTGGCACAGCGGGTCATCAGCACAAGTTGAATTTACCGTACCCCCTAATGACATCGAAAGGATACGTAGTTTTAGTCGCTTTCGATTCGCAATACACCACTCAATTCCTTTAATAATCGTGGAGTCATATCCGTCGCCATTTTTATCGAGTACTTTAACACCGACGATCCCTGCCTTTGGAGCAGGGCTTTTGTATTTTCCTTTACTCATCCATCCGTTGCCTGCCGCGTCCCCTGCGATATGAGTCCCATGGCCGTTATCGTCGTAGGGAAGTTTTCTGTGATTGATAAAATCTTTAAAAGCTACGATACGGTTACAGGGCTGAATCAGATCAGGGTGCCTATACACTCCTGTGTCAAGAATGGCAATGTTGATTCCTTTTCCGGTAAGTCCCTGTTTCTTTTGGACGGATGTAGAACCGATGGATGGTGTCGCTATATAAAGTGATGTTTTTTTAATTCCGTCAACATAGATTTTATCGATTCCATGCCAACTGCACATCTGTTTCAGACAGTTCATCGAAACTCGTGATGATACAGAATTTAGTATGGGGAGATGATGTTTGATAGGAAAGTCGTGTGATTCTAAATGTTTTTTTAATGACTTCAGCTGTGCTGGGGTCATTTTTTGTTTGAATTTGATAATGATAGGAATTTTAGCGGACGTACCGCGACGGACTTGGGAGTGTTGAATTCTTTTTCTTAGCGCGCTATGGATTCTTGAACTATATTGCTCTAGCCACAATTGTCGGCTCATTTATTAATGGATCACCTCACAAGTGCATTATATGCACCACTGATCCAGTGGGTACGAATCTATGAATCTAGGAATAAAGTACATTTCTAGAATAGTAGGTAAAAGTGAGGTCAAGCATTCCAAATCTTGCATCTACTATCGTATCCTAAAAAGAAAGTGGTGAAGTAAATGGCAATGATTAAGAAGCCAGTCAATAAGCAAGCCGTTATGGCGGCCAAAGCCCTCGCGGCAAAAAGAGTGAAAGCAGCTGCAACCCGGAAGAAACGGAGAATCAGACAGACATTGGACAGATTTGTGGTTCTCGCTACAAGTTTAGGTACGAATAGCACACCTAAAGATTCTTCGGGCTGGAACGCTACATTAAAAAATGGTACCACTACTGTGAACGCTGAGTTCGATGATTTCGGTGTGGTCAGATTTCCTACGATTAGCACATTAACTTCAGTACCTTACCTGCTGACAATAAGAGACGAGAATGGAGTAGTTTTGAAGAGTTTTAACGTCCCAGCAGACCGTGAATTTTTTGTCGCTAGATTTTAGTTTGGACAAATCAGCTTTAATTCTGTAGTAAACAGCACGTGTCGATCCTATATCGCCGCGTGCTGTTTTATTTGTCTTATTTTAGATCATGCAGATTTTAACCATACTTGAATCTCATACACCCACTGAAACATTCCGGTGAAAATGACTGTCTGGATGACAAATGGAATCTCCGTATTATATTCGGCTTTAGCATATGCAGCGATATTCTGCATCGTTTCCATTCTCTGCTCCTCCGAGCAATAACCATAGAGATAAATTCCTTTAGGTAATATTGAAATACAGCCGGCCTGTTCAGGGTACTTCTCACAAACTACAAAAAAGACAGATGGATTCTCACTGGGCTCCAACGTAGTCATAATATTTGCACGAAGATCAAAGGCGAATGCATCTCTTGGCTCATCTTCAAGCTGTTGATTTAGCGCATTCTGCAGTTGATGGAAACTTTCGAGGCTGGGTTTCTGTAGGGAGTGGATTTTTACGATCGCTCTTTTTCCCAAAGCCTTAGTTGAAAAATGGGTGGGGGATAGAGGGACACCGGATAAATAAGCTTGATTTTCATATTGTTTTTGTAAAGCTTTAAGCTGTGATTTTGTCTTATTCAGCTGCTTGATTTCTTGTTCGATTTCATCGTCCTTTGTTTTAAGAAAATTAATAATATAATCAAGATTATCATTCGTAAAAACATCTTTAATCTTATGAAGTGGCATATTCTTTTTTTTGCAGAAGTTGATGACATCAAGATAAATAAGCTCTTTATCTGAATAATAGCGATAACCGGAGGAGGGATCTACTTTAGCAGGCTTCAGCAAGTGAATTCGGTCATAATGCCGCAAGGTTTCGATAGTTGTGTCTGCTAGTTTTGCTGTTTCACCAATAGAATAATAGTTGTTCATTGCATCGTTCTCCCGTTGACTCTTGTGTTACACAAGAGATTATAGTGTTCATTGTACTGATTTTTATCTAAAATTTCAAAACAGTGAATGGAGAATGACAAGATGAAGACAACAGAACTCAATGTATTAAAAGATCCAATTTCCAAACTATTTCGCGGTTATGCAATCCCCGGGATCGTAGCTTCACTTTCTATGTGTCTGTACGGAATTATTAACGGAATCATTTTGGGACGTTTTGTAGGACCTAATGCGCTAGCTGCAGTGAATATGGCTTCACCGATTTTTAATATTATTTCGTGTATAGGGATCTTAATTGCCATTGGGGGAAATACATTAACCGCTATTAGTCTGGGAGAGCAGAACAAGGGGAAAGCCAACCACTACTTCAATAATGCTTTTTACACACTGCTCATGATAGCCATAGTTATTTTCATAATGGTAGTTTTTTTTCCTCATGTACTGGCTAGAATAGTTGGAGCAAATTCAGTGCTTTTTCCTATGGTTGTTGATTACATACAGACTTTTGGTGTATTTGTCGTGCCTGTAATTTTTAATATTTTACTTGGTATTTCATTGCAATCTATGGGGAAACCTCAGCTTTATATGGTTGGTAATTTACTGAGTGTAGTTTTGAATATCATCTTGGATTTAATTTTTATCTGCGTTTTCGATATGGGGATTACCGGTGCTGCTTTGGCATCTGGGATCAGTGCAACGATTGTTTTTATATTATTTTTCTCGAATTTTATCTCAAAGGATAGCATTTTAAGAGTGGGTAGATGGAAAATGGATTTTAAAGCAATCGGAAGGATGATCTATAACGGTTCCTCGGAAGCGATTACGCAATTCAGTGCGGGTTTTTCTTCTATGATCTTCAACTGGATTTTGATCTCTAAATTTGGTGAAATAGGGGTATCTTCATTTGCGGTAGTTCAGTATATCTCACTTGTAGTTAATGCAGTTATCATGGGCATGTCGAGAGGGTTAGGAGCCATTAGCAGCGTGAATTACGGAGCGAAGGAATATAGCCGTATAACGGAATTGATTACCATGGCGATTAAAATAGTGACATTAGTTGGTGTGGTTTGTACAGCGATATTGATTATTTTTAAATCTCCCTTAATTTCTCTTTTTGTAAAAGACAATCTTCAGGTCATGACTACATCAAGTGAAATCATCACATTTTATAGCTTTAATTTTATCTTTGTAGGGGCCAATATTATAATTAACGCTTTGTACACAGCCATTAACAATCCAAGAACATCCGCGATTTTGGCGATTTTACGGTATGTCTTGTTGATGGGGAATTTCTTTATCCTTCCTTTAATGCTTGGTAACATCGGCTTATGGCTTTCCTTTGTAGTGGCAGAGATAATCTGTGTCGTGGTAAGCTATGTTTGTTTGAGGAAGACAATGCAAAAGTGGAGTATCAACCAGTAACAGCAGAATAAAAGAGGAGTTTTGAAGTGAAAAAGTGGTACAAACTTGATAACGCAGCAAAACTATTTCCATCCGTTACAAACACAAAAAACACTTCCGTTTATCGGATCTCAGCTGTTCTGACAAATCCTGTAGATGTGGATGCGTTACAGCAAGCCGCCGATACGGTATTCGACAGATTTCCGATGTTCACTGTGAAGCTTCGCAGGGGTGTGTTTTGGAATTATTTAGAGTCTAGCACGGATAAAATTGTGATCGCTGAGGATCAGCAGTATCCTTGTCGCAACATTGATCCAACTACAAACAATGGATATTTATTTAAGGTTTTATACTACAAAAATAGAGTCTCTGTTGAAGTGTTCCATGCGCTTACGGATGGTAATGGGGCTGTCGAGTTTTTAAAATCACTGCTGTACTATTATCTAATGTATATGGGACATGAAATTGACACTGAGGAGCGGATTTTACTCGCTGATTCAGGAGTGGATATCCATGATATGGAGGATGCTTTTCGCAGATACTACAAGGATTGTTATGTTGAATCGGTTAGAAACAGCCGAGCGTACCACATTAAAGGTACAGCTTTCGAACAGTTCGGAAATAACGTGGTACACGGGGTCGTAAGTGCCTCCCAATTAAATGCCCTCGCTAAGCAAAAAGGAAGTACGATCACTGCTTATTTATCCGCATTACTGAGTTATTCTATTTATCAAACAAGAATTAAATATAGCAAAAGTAATGCTCCCGTGGTTATCGCAGTGCCTGTCAATTTGCGCAAAGCATTCCCTTCACGTACTCTTCGTAACTTCTTTGGCGTAGTTAATCTTGGCGCGCGAATTACGGAAGATACCACACTGGATGAATTAATTTTTAGAATGAATGAGATGCTGAAGTATAAAACGGGGAAAGAAAATTTGCAAAATATCATTTACAATAATGTGGCGCTTGAACGGAACAAAGCTACGTTGTTTGTCCCGTTATTTTTGAAGAACTGGTTCGTGAATTTAGGGTTTCATATGCTTGGGGAAAGTAAAAGAACACTGACCTTGTCCAATATCGGCAATATTATGTTGCCACAGCAAATGTACAAGCACGTAGAGCTAATTGAGGCATTAGTCTATCCATCCAATAAAAGCCCTATGAACTGTGGGATCAGCTCAGTCAATGATAAGCTGGTGATCACGTTTACCAGAAATATAGTGGAATCCGATATATTGCAATATTTCTTTTCGACCTTAGCGGGTGAGGCTGGACTTGAAGTTAAAATCTACTCAAACGATTGGGGGATTAGCGAATGACCAAATGTATTCGTTGCAACGTGACGGTTGATAATCAACATTATCGTTGTCCACTATGCTCCAAGCCAATTAAGATCAGGGGAGAGAGCACGACAGAATACCCGTCCTATAAAGAGATCTATCAGGAAACCAAACCATTTACGGTAGCTAAATTGTTCCTCTTTTTGACTATATCTGCGATCGTGCTTTCGATTACAATTAATGCGTTGACCTATCATATCAATCCGAGAATATGGTCAATTATCGTAAGTACAGGTCTTATCTATGCGTGGATCGTTGTTAAAGACACCATTTTATCTAATAAACATATTGGCAGGAAAATTTTATATCACTATGTCATGTTGTCCATTTTCCTTTTGGTGATCGATATATTCGTTGGTTTTAGGGGATGGTCTACCAACTATGCAATCCCACTGTTTGGAGTGGCAGCTACGTTTATTATGACTGTGCTCGCAATTGTTCAAAAATCATTATGGCGTCATGATATAGGCTATATTTTAGCGATGTTCTTTATTAATTTATGTCCTATGCTTCTGTTTGTATTTAATTTGTCTCATGTCATTTGGACCAGTGTTTTCTCTATCGTATACTCACTCCTAACCATTATTGGGATGATAATTTTTTCTGACCGGAAATTTATAAGCGAAATCAGAAGAAGATTCCATTATTAATAATCGAGATAGATTTATTCCAGTCTATAATTAAATATTTAGGTTTATTATGCATATTAACCACGTCCTTTGGATGTGGTTTTTTTGTGGATTTAAGAAAGTGAAGGGTTCATACGACACCGAATTCCTATTTTTCTACAAGAAAGGTTGTCCTTTTTAATGGGATGTTTAAGGTATTTTTGCTAGTTTAAAATTAAAATAAAATTCTTGACACTTCCTAATGATAACCATTATCATAGGAGTGGTAGATGAAAATGAAAATCATTATCACTACTTGGAACGTATAATTATACATACTCGGAGGGATAGATTTTGAAGAAATTATTAGTACTTCTGGTTGTTGCAGCGCTTACTGCAATGACTGCATGTTCGTCCACCAATACAGCGGACAATCAAACCAAGAATGAAGCCGTAACGAATACAGCTGCTAATGAAACGAAAGAAGCAAATGCAGCGAATACAACAGAAGCAGCGAAAACAGCGGATGCTGGAAAGGAATACAGTCTGGAGAATGATGGTGTAGATGAAGCATTGTTCAATGAAGCATTAAGCCAGTTTCCAGCCACAGTTCCACAGCGAATTGTAACTACATCTGTACCATTAACAGAAATGCTCTATTTGCTTGGAATCACACCAGTTGGGGTGCCAACCTCCACCAATCCAATCCCTGCTGATTTTGAATCGATAGAAAAAATTGGTTCGCCAATGGCACCGGATCTTGAAGTAGTAACAAAGCTTGAGCCAGACTTGCTGCTGGGAGCAGAATCGCTTCGAAGCACGCTGGATAAGACACTGGAAGGCATGGATTTGCAAAAAGCATATCTACGCACAGAATCCTTCGAGGATTTAAAGCTTAGCCTTAAAGTATTAGGTACTTATTTTAATAAAAAAGATGAGATGAATGCGGCTTTGAGTAAGATATTGGATAAAGAAAATGAGCTAAGTAAATTAGCCGAAGGAAAAGAACTGCCGAGCGTGATGCTCGTTATTGGAACCTCTGATTCCTTCATGGTTATGAGTGAGAAATCTTATCTAGGTAGTTTGGTGAAAAAGCTTGGTGCTGATAATATTGCTACTTCTGTACTTAAAGTTACAGATACTTACTCACCTATTAATATGGAGAACGTCGTAGCCGCTGATCCTGACGTCATTCTCGTATTGGCTTCAGGTGACCACGGAGCGACAAAGGACAAATTTAAAAAAGAAATAGAGAAAAATGAAACTTGGACGAAGCTCTCCGCTTATAAAAACGACAAAATCCAGATTTTAGATTACAGTGTGTTCGGCGTAACCTCGATCATTAACGCAGAGACAGCTCTAACTGAAATCGCAAAATACTTCTATGAATAATTAAAGGAGACAGCAAGTGATAAATACATCTCGTAGCAGAATAGTTGTTATTGTAACGGTTCTATTAGCGCTCGTAGCCGCGATTATTGCCATCGGATTAGGCTCTGTTTTCATTCCGGTATCAGACATACTAAGCACGATCTTTGGTTCATCGTCTAAGGCGGTGAATGCCACCATCATATGGGATATTCGATTGCCACGTGTGTTACTGGCGATGATCATCGGAGCGAATATAGCGATCTCGGGCGCACTGCTGCAAGCTGTGATGGGTAACCCACTTGCTGATCCTGGATTGACGGGTGTAACTAGCGGCGCGGCTGCATGTGTTCTTGTTATAATGCTTGCTGCACCACAGTATACTGAGTTCATTCCGATTGCCGCTTTTGTTGGAGGGCTAATTGCTGCTGGTATTGTATATGCATTAGCTTGGAGACGAACCGGTATTTCACCGATTACTATTATTTTATCTGGTGTTGCTGTGAATGCGCTTTGCGGAGGACTCATTGGACTATTAACAATCATGTACAGCGATAGACTCCCTGCAGCGGTTCAATGGCTTAACGGCAGTCTTGCGGCAAAAGGGAATAATGCGTTGATGATGGTCTTCCCATATGCGATTGCAGGTTGGATCCTATCGTTCTTTGCCATTCGTAAGGCAAATATCATTCGTCTGGGTGATCAGGTGGCTTCTAATCTGGGTGAAAATGTGAACCGAATTCGTATCCTGCTCTCCTTGCTGGCAGTATTTCTAGCGGCTATTTCTGTAGCAGCCATTGGAATGATCGGATTTGTCGGTCTAGTTGTACCTCATATGGCGAGATTGCTCGTGGGTTCAGATTACAAATATCTTTTGCCGATGAGTATGGCTCTTGGTGCATTGGTTCTGTTAATTGCGGATACAGGTGGACGTACCCTGTTTGCACCCCTAGATATCCCTGCGGGTATCCTAATGGCTGTGATTGGCGGACCATATTTTCTATACCTGATGAGAAAGAAGGCGTTCTAACATGTTTACTGTCGATTCCATTTCGATTCGGTATGAGCAGAAAAGCGTGATTAACAACTTCTCTTTTTCCGTAAAAAAGGGTGAGATCGTCTCCATCATAGGACCGAACGGCTCCGGCAAATCCACTTTGCTCAAAGCGGTATCACGGCTAATTCCTTATCATACGGGTACGGTCATACTCGATGGTACGGATCTGAAGACCATGAGCGCCAAACAAGTCGCACGAAAAATGTGCATGCTGAGCCAGAAGAATCAAGCACCGAGTGATATGACTGTGATCGATCTGGTCTCGTATGGCAGATATCCACACAAAAAGTGGTTTGAAAGATTGAACCAAGAGGATATGGACATTGTTCATTGGGCCCTTGAAAAGACACATTTGATGGAGTATAAGGACCGAGCCGTAGCTTCATTGTCAGGTGGTGAATCACAGCGTGCCTGGATTGCAATGGCTTTAGCGCAGCGTCCACTTATCATGTTGCTTGACGAACCAACCACGTACTTGGATATTTCGCATCAGCATGAAGTGCTTGAGCTTGTTCGCGAGTTAAATCAAGACATGGGCATGACCGTAGTAATGGTGCTGCATGATCTCAATCAAGCTTCTACTTATAGCGATAGTATCGTTGTAGTGCAGGCAGGTGAGAAGGCGATGTATGGCACACCGAATGAAGTCATGACAACCGATATGATAAGGGATATATACCGGATGGACGCGGAAGTCCAGTATGTGCCCACAGAGAAGAAACCTCGTATTCATTTGTTGAGTACTGTTCGATAGATTCATAGTGTGACACAACCTATTCATGGAGGGATTTTAAATGAAGAAGCCTGTAGATGTGGAGAAAAATAAAGAAAACTACTTGCAATTTATTAATAAACGTAAGAACCTGATTTTGAGTTTGATCGATGATGAAGGTAAGCCCTTTATTAGTTATGCGCCTTTCGTAAAGAAAGACGGCAAGCTGTATATCTATATTAGTAAGATCGCAGAGCACTATGGCTATATGGAAAATAATGATTTTGTGGACGCCTTTCTAATTGCGGATGAGTCTGAAACAAACAATAAATTTGCAACTGAGCGTGTGCGCTGGAGTTGTACCTCAAGCAATATCGGCAATGATGGATATGAGGATATTTTTGAATTGTTCAATGCTGACCATGGTGAGGCCATGCTGAAATTGCTGCGCGGACTGGATTTTTCACTGTTCGAACTAACTCCGCTGAAGGGGCGTTATGTTGTAGGTTTTGGGTTGGCGTTCGATATTGATGTAGATGCAAATGTATTTAATCACGTTGTTATTGATAAGAAGAAAGACGAAGAAGCAGCTGTACAGGGGAGCAAATAGCCGATGACTATTACTTCAGTACTGCCCATCTGGCAAGCGGTTCAAGAGCGATTTCATAAAATGGTGAAGGCATTGCCGGAAGAAGATTTAAATCTTAAATTAGGGAATTCATCCATCGGAGGATTGATTTCTCATAATGCCGAGGTAGAATTTATGTTTGCAGAGTGGTTCTTTGGTAGACCTAAACCTCAAGCCGATGACGCAGCATATACTACACTAAGTGAACTGGTGGATCTGCTGTCTGCTTCCAACGAGAATCTGATTGCAGCGATGCGGGAGCTTCCGGAAGATGCTTGGCATGTAAGCGTAGAGTCGTCTTTTGGCACATCTACTCCGCTTGAAGCGGTAGGAAGACTTATGTATCACACAGGTATTCATGCCGGACAGATTTCTCTAATACAGAAAAATGCGATTCGAAGTGAAGTGTTGTAGGTAGAAGAGTAGACATGGGAAAACGGCAGAAATGCCGTTTTTTTGTGTGTAAATAAGGAGTTTTAAATTGATCCCGATTAATTATTGGCTCTATTTTGATACCCTCTGTATTATCTGGATTTTGGTATAATATAGGGAATTCCAAGGGGGCGTATATCATGACGGAATACTTGCGAGGCCAAATGGCCAAGATGGCAAATGTGAATATGGAAACACTGAGGTATTATGAGGAAATGGGTCTAATTAGTACACCTATACGATCGGAAGCCGGCTACCGTCTTTATTCTGAAGAAGCGCTAAGTCGACTTACGTTTATACATAATGCTAAGCAATGTGGATTCACCCTAAAGGAAATTAAAAAGGCATTGTTAAAATCGGAAAGCAGTGGCATTAGCATAGATGATTTTGTGAAAGTTGTAGATAAAAAAATGGATCGAGTCCGCAATGAAATTGCAAAGCAGGAGATAAAGCTTGCTTCTCTCGCAGACCTGAGAAAAAATTTATTAGCCAAGGATAAACATCCTGGAGTACAGTCAACGCTAGAAATCCTGAAAATGGAATCTTAGCTTGACCTTGTAGTCACCTACAGGCTTTACACTTTGAGTTGAAAAGACCTGTAGGAGGGATTATCGATATGGAAAAGACGAGTATAGAACAGCTTGCAGCGATCAAAGATTACCTGAAACAAAACAATCGGTTTGAAAGTAAGTCTGTAGAGCATATCCGGCAAGAAATGGTTGAGGCGGCTGCGAATATGCCCAGTCATACGGATGTTACAGTCGAGCGGGTCAGGGTTGGGCCATTAAGCGGAGAGTGGATCATTCCTGTGGAAGCAGCTCCACCTGATGATAAAGTGATTCTTTATTTTCATGGTGGTGGTTTTGTTTCAGGAACCTGTGAGTTTTATCGGGATCTAGCAGCACGAATTGCAAAGGCGAGTGGCATGAAAGTACTAATTATTGAGTATCGCCTTGCACCCGAGTATATCTATCCCGCCGCTAATGAAGATTGTATAGGGGCTTACCGGTGGTTGCTTGCGAACGGATATTCTGCCAGTGATATCGTGTTTGGAGGAGACTCTGTTGGAGCCAGCCTTGCGCTGATGACACTGATTAGTTTGAGAGATGAGGGGAGCGAGTTACCAGCAGGTGCTTATTTAATCTCGCCGCATACAGATCTTGTTCATTTGGATGGTGAATCGTATCATAGTCGTGCGGAGCTTGATCCGACAGGTAGCTTGGAAGGGAATAAACGGATACTTGAAACATATGTAGGTACTCGAACCGAGTGGGCTTCAATATTATCGCCGTTAAGAATGAGTTTGCAGGGATTGCCTGATTTACTTGTTCAAGTAGGCGACCATGAGGTGCTATTAAGCGATTCAACGAGGTTGGCTGAACGGGCGAGAGGAGCGGGTGTTCATGTGGAACTGGAAATATGGGATAATATGTGGAGTGTTTTTCATTTCTTAGCGTACATGCTCCCAGAAGCAGAGCAGGCGATTACGAAGATTGGTAAGTTTGTTAGGGCGAAGCTGGACGAGTGAGTAAGTAGATGAAAGAAATGAACCTTCTTGAGAAATCAAGGAGGTTTTTTGTTGTTGGGGTATGGTAAGTACTCAGCGGCTGATGAGAATTGGATACTAAAATGTGGATCTTAGTTTGATAAGTTTGTGCACGTATATACTGATAATGATTTTACAAATGACAAAGTAATATTATTGTCAGTTCGTTTTTGAATATTATATGCTATGATAAGTACCATCAGAAATAGAGTGAGGGGAAATACCGATGCCGAATGATCTTCCATTATCTAAAGAAAACATTTTGGATGCGGCTGAACA
The DNA here is from genome assembly GCF_042723305.1 of Paenibacillus sp. NPDC058367. NCBI lineage: Bacteria > Bacillati > Bacillota > Bacilli > Caryophanales > Paenibacillaceae > Paenibacillus > Paenibacillus sp. NPDC058367. Next base: position 889,210 of record NZ_JBHXIZ010000001.1, on the reverse strand, counting down.
AGTACTCCGGCGTTTTGGCCCGGATAAGACTTCAGTTGTTGATGTAGCGAGGGTACTGAAGGTTAGTCATGGTACGCTATATAGACATTTTTCCAGTAAAGCAGCTTTGCGCGAATCGGTAACCGAAAGATGGTTGCATCAAAATATTTTAGCCCCATTGAAGGACGTTACTGAGCAATTTGATGGGAATGCCAAAGAGCAGCTACGTCTGTGGTTAGATACTCTAATTCGCAGTAAACGGAGCTATGCTGTAGATGATTCCGAAATGTTTGCTATGTACGCCTCTGTAACTTTAGAAGCCGTAGATATGATTACCCAACACGTAGATCAATTAATTGGGCAACTCGCACGCATTCTTGAAAAAGGTATACAAACCGGGGAGTTTAAAGCGTTGGAATCAGAGGTTACGGCAAGAGCTATTTTTAATGCAACATCACGATTTCATCATCCTGCTCACGCGAAAGAGTGGCAGTCGGGTTCGATTGATCAGGAGTTTGCCTCTGTTTGGGATTTGATGCTTTCCGGAATTTCGTCATAAATTGTTATAGCATATTTCATAATATAAAAATGATGGACTAAACCTTTTGATGAAGATCGGAAGGTTTTTTTGCGTCTGGAGAACAATTATATTGAATGACAAAAAATAATAATTGTCACTTGTTATTTGTGAGTGTTCGATTTATAATCAGACCAACAAGAAAGGTAAACGAATAGGAGGAATAAAAGATGGATCAGAATTTGGTTGGAAAAGTTGCATTAGTGACTGGAGCTTCAAGAGGTATAGGACGGGAAATTGCGGAGAACTTGGCGTTACATGGTGCGAAGGTTGTTGTTAATTATGCAAGCAGTTCAAGCAAGGCAGAGGAAGTTGTGAACGAAATTAAGCAAAAGGGTGGAGAAGCTATCGCTATCCGAGCGGATATCAGCCAAGTGGCAGAGCTAGAACAATTATTCCAAGCCACATTGGAAGCTTATGGACAAATCGATATTCTCGTTAACAACGCAGGCATTATGATCACAAAGCCGATTGCGAGTATGACGGAAGAAGACTTCGACAAACAGTTCGCTATCAATGTGAAGGGTACTTTTTTTGCTTGCCAGCAAGCGGCTAAACATATGAGTGAGAGCGGACGGATCATTAATTTCTCGACATCAGTTACAGGCCAGATGTTCCCAACCTACAGCGTTTATGCGGGAACAAAGGGAGCAGTGGAACAATTCACTCGTCAGTTAGCTAAAGAATTTGGACGAAAGGGAATCACCATTAATGCGGTTTCGCCAGGTCCTGTTAATACGGAACTTTTCACAGTTGGGAAGTCAGCTGAAGAGATTGCGAATGTTGGGAGTATGAATTCTTTTGGACGCTTAGGTGAGCCTGAGGACATCTCGAGTGTAGTTCTGTTTCTAGCTAGTAAGGAATCACAGTGGGTTACGGGCCAGACGATTCGTGTGAATGGGGGATTTATTTAAGACAAAAGTCTATAGCATCTTTTTTTATAGCCAGTCTGAAGCAACACTCCTTAGAATAAAAGAATATACAAAAAGAGGAGTGAAACCATGACGCAGATCATATGTTCACCGACTAAATATATTCAGGGGTATGGCGAGATTCGTAAGCTGGGAGATTATTGTTTGCAGCTAGGATCGAACAGAGCTTTTGCGATTGTAGATCCTTATATTTTTTCCATGTACAAGGAGGATATCTTACACAGCTTTGAAGTGAACGATATTCCCCTTATGATGCGCGAATTCAAGGGTGAGTGCAGCCGTATTCAGGTGGATGAGATAGTGCTAGAACTTGGCCTGAAGGACGCTGAGGTTATCTTAGGAATCGGTGGCGGCAAGACCTTAGATACGGCAAAAGCAGTAAGCCACATGGCGGGTCTCCCGGTAGTTATTGTACCCACAGTGGCCTCGACGGATGCACCTTGCAGCGCTTTATCAGTGTTGTATACGGACGAAGGTGACTTCGACTATTACCTTCCATTAAAAAGAAATCCTGATATGGTGATCGCAGATATAGATATCATCGCTAAAGCCCCTGCAAGATTGCTGGCGGCTGGAATGGGTGATGCTTTGTCCACCTATTACGAAGCAAGAGCTTGCCGTGAATCTGGAGCGGTTACTCATGCAGGCGGGACTAGCACAATCGCAGCATTCTCTTTAGCACGTGCTTGTCTGGACACACTTCTTGCTGAAGGTGAATCCGCACTCCTGGATGTTAAACAGGGGAGCACCTCTTCTGCAGTGGAACATATTGTTGAAGCTAATATTTACTTGAGCGGCGTTGGGTTTGAGAGCGGTGGGCTTGCTGCAGCCCATGCTATTCATAACGGACTGACCCTGCATGAGGAATGCAGGAATATGTTACATGGTGAGAAGGTTGCCTTTGCTACGATCGTGCAGTTGGTCTTGGAGAAGGCTTCAGAAGATGAGATCGCTCAGGTCATTGCTTTCTGCAAAAAAGTCAGCCTTCCCGTTACACTTAAGGAGCTTGGGATCACCAGTAGCGATATGGATAAATTAATGGTGGTTGCAGAAGCTAGCTGCTCCCAGGATAGCCCAATGAAGAATATGCCATTTGAAGTTCAATCTGTGGATGTGCTGGAAGCAATCCTTGCCACAGACAAGCGCGGGCATTAGCAACAGCTCGATTGTAAATTATTGCGAACCCTCCCCGTACATATTTAACCTTCTTGAACCAAACAATGAGAACAATTGTTTAAGACGAAGGAGGCGTTCCTCTTGATGAAGGACAGTCGAAAGGTTAAACGTTACTTACTGAATTGGTTTGCTGTTGCTGCAGTATTGATTACCACAATTGTTCCGGCTACGCCGGCTGTCTCTGCTGCCACGTCTAAAGACAATGCTACAAATACGCAGCTTGAAGAGAGTGCACCCAAACGTGATAAGGTCGCTATCATTATTGACGATTTCGGCAATGGCATGAAGGGGACAGACGAAATGTTCTCGTTACCGATAAAGCTTACTGTAGCCGTCATGCCTTTTTTACCTACATCCGTAAAGGATGCCACCCGCGCCCATGAACGCGGAGATGATGTTCTGGTTCATTTGCCGATGGAGCCGCGCCAAGGTAATCCTAAATGGCTTGGACCAGGAGCCATATTGGCTAAAATGTCCGATGAGGAAGTACGACAAAAGGTTGAGGCAGCACTCGATAATGTTCCTTATGCGATCGGGATAAATAACCATATGGGTTCGAAAATTACCGGAGATGAGCGGATTATGGCAGTAATCTTATCTGTATGCAAAGAAAGAGGATTATTTTTTGTAGACAGCAAGACCAACTACCGTTCCGTTGCTGGCAATATGGCTTATCGTATGGGGTTGCCACGCGTAGAGAACCATATCTTTTTAGATGACACACATACAGCAAGTCATGTTCTGAAACAAATGGGTCTCGTCAAAGACATGGCGAAGGATCAACGATTTTGTGTAACGATTGGTCATGTTGGTGTATTTGGGAAAGAGACCGCCGCAGGAATCCGCAGCGGTATTGAACAGATGAAAGACAATGTTGAGTTTATAGGGATTTCTGATCTGGTTAAAAACGAGATGAAATGGAGCTCCCAACTTAAACTTCCATAAGATAAGCTACAATACCATCAGCGATGGCTTCAGCGATTTGTTGCTGCCCTTTAGGGGTGCATAACTTTGCGCGGTCAGTCGGACTGCTTACAAAACCCGCCTCAACGATAACAGTTGTGGCGGTTATTTTGTTGAGTAAATAAAAGGGCTTGCCTGGTCTTGGATGAGCCTCGACATCGTAAAGATTGTTTAGCTGATGCTGAATGGACTTAGCAAGCATGAAGCTACGGCCCTCTTGACGGTACAATACAAGTGGACCATGTTTTGAAGGGGAAGGCGCCCAGTTAATATGGATGCTTACCACTACAGTAGCAGGTAATGTCTCAGCGAGCTCTTTACGCTGTGCAAGATCCCGCAGATGTCGAGATTTACTACGCAACCAGCGGTTCTCATCACTTGGGGCATAATCTCCATTGCGATTTAAAGCAACGTCAAAGCCATCGCTACCCAGAAGTAGAAATAATCGACGTGAGATATCTAAGGTGATATCTTTTTCAAGAATATTACCGTAGGAAGTTCCACCGTCGATGCCTCCGTGTCCCGCATCAATTAGGATCATACGATGTCCGTGACCTAATAAATGCTGACGGTCATCCTTCATCACAGGTTTCTCTGGTGTCGCAGAGGCTAAGGAGCTGCCCATAAACAACATTAGTAGTCCTAGGGTAGTTAGAGTGATTCGAAAGCCACATAGAGCAGCTGCTGTTCTGGAAAAGGATTGTTTTCTCCAGTTGTTCAAGTGAAACGCCTCCTTGCAAGTGAATAACGTCTTCTGGATTCTTTGTTAGATTGTGCTTTAATAGGTAAACCTATTCGACAAATCAGAAGTCTGTAGTTTAGATCCAAGTGGAGTGGTGCACACTAAGACCATGGAACGGATGCTGATAGTCTGAATTCACTTACATTTTAGGAGGTGTTAAAATGGCTTCCGGTGGCGATGAGCTTGTAAAGTATATAACGGAGAAGGTAGTCGTATATATCGAGGATCCGCGTGCCATTCATGCTCGTAGAGCGGCTACGAAGCAGCCGTGGTCACAGAAATGGTTTGGCATGCTCCCGCTTGGGTGGTCTATCTGGCGAAGCAAGTGGAGTCATGATAAAAAAGACTAAAGGTTAAATAGCAAATAACCTTCCAGTGCCATTATTCATGGGTGGCAGTGGAAGGTTATTTGCATTTGTTTAAATATAAGAATTTATATGCTTACGTTATAAATTATCCTTCTATTTCTCGCATAAACACTTACCGTCCTCATAAGGACACCGAAGGCGTTTATGCTTGTGTTAACGATTATATCCGAGTGCTTTGGTCGTTTTGTCTGGCAGCTTATGCAGTGTTCCATTATTTTGTAGTGCAGTGAGTGGTAAGTATCGTTTTCCTTCAGGGCCTGAGGCCGCGTATACGGTAGTTTTATTGTTCTCAACTTGACCTTGAGAAGACTGCCAGCTCTGATAGCCTGTAATCATAAATGGTGCCCCGACAAGGTCGTTTCGCCCAGCAGCTTGATAAGCGATGCTTTCCTTAGGTCTGATCAGAAGTGCGATATTGTCGCCGCTCACTGTAGTTAGTTTAGGAGCAGTCAGCCATAGGATATCTTCGTAAGGATCATCTGACCCTCCACTATTGAAGGCCGATAACGGTGATACGTCAGGATTAAGATTAGTAATTACATCTGTTGCTGGAGGCTGCTCTTTAAGGACTTCTTCCGCCTTGCTCAGTGTCCAAGGTAAAATTTGCGGTACGGAAGCATTGATGTAAACCGTCTTTTCGTCAATGGTTATTTTCCAGACCGGTAGAAGTGGTGCATATAAAGCAGTAAGGTTTATTGTTCCTGAAAAAGATGATGTAATGAGACCTTTCTGCACCAAAAACTGGCGCAGATCATTTAAACTGTATGGGAGTCCGTAAGTGCCGGCTCCATATTCACTTAGCATATATCCGCCTGTATCGGTGGCGGAAATGATCATGTATCCGATCCGCTCTTCGCCTTTCATTACATTTACAAGCCAGCCATGTGTACCTGGACCAAGGGGATAATATTCTATCCTTGCATCCTTCCAGGCTGTAAATGGAGCTTCTGCAGCGAGCTTGTTCAGTGTAGCCTTAGCGAATTCTTGGACCGTACTGGGTGAAGGTAAGGTACTCATCTTCAATACAGGAATTGCATCCTGCGTGACTGACTGGATCACACTTACTCTGGCCAGCGCCAGCGCTGAAGGAGAACCAGAACTGGATACAAACAGTCCAAAGCTTAGAAGCAGGAGGAGGCATCCTTGACCCGCAAGTTTCAGCCTCCGCCGCAAACTTATTTTCATGGCGTCGATCACCTTTCTTTGTTAAGAAATGTCAGGAAAGTTAAGCTTTACTCTATTGTAGTGGACAGGCTATAAAAAGGCTGTTGCTTGCTGTCGCGCTTGAAGGCGGAAGTTCTCTTGTTTTTTTGCCTGCTTTTAGCGAGTAGGGTCGCATTCTATAGGCTTCGCAGATGAAACAGTCCGTAGGTTATCGCAGAAACTGCAATTTGCGGCTCATATTGCCAAATGGTCTCCTGTCGACGACGGTTATACTGCTCTTGAGTGCCTAAACGTTTTTCTTCATCAGGCTCTTTCAGCAGCTCTCCGTAATAAATATCAATGATAGCCAGCTCGATTCTAAGACGCTCACGTGCCTGTTCTGCCCAAGTGTAATCGAGTTCGGCAAGATGAGAGGTAAGATGAGCCTCTAATAAATCTGTAGCGGCTGTCACTGTTAATTCATAAGGCTGAATATGGACGTTTTCTGGTAAACGGGGGATCATCTCCCGCGAGGCTATCTTAGTGTTAAAGTCATCAATGATGGTCCCTTTTGTCAGCGATATTCCAAGATAATGCAGTTCTTCCCGTTTCAAATCGCAGCTCATCTCCACTTTATAGCAGACGCCGAGCCACGGTTCATAAGCTGCAGAGAAGAGTGTATTCCGCTGCCTGCTACCGGGATCTTCAAATAAGTAAAGGCATTTCCCTTCATCTTGCGCCGCACTCCAAATTTGCTGCAGGCGCTTGCTACCATAGATGATATCTTCACGTCTTATCATACCGGGCCCAATTCGGGGCAATGCAGGTACAATACCGAAGTAGCGGGCTAGGATGCTATCTTCTGGATTTGAGGAGGGGACATGAACCACATTAGATTCAGGTGATGTTGGATTCAATAGATCTGCGCTAGCCTCAGCATCTGTTGTGGCGCCCATCGCTGGGTTTCCGGTAATTGGCGGATTCAATGCTCCGATGCTGTGATTTACCGTTGGCGGAACTTCTATAGCTGCCTGGCTATCGTATTTTTCCGGATCAAATACAAAAGTGAAAGAGAGTGTCTCCGGATCAACACCAGTACGCTCCACGAATCCCCAATAATAAGGTCGATCTGTTAGCATTCTGTCAGCTCTTGGCGATAGCTTTACAGTTACGTGAATGGGCGATACTTCAATAATGGAGCATTCTGTCGCCTCCAGATAATCCATTACATGTTTACGTACTTCCTGTGAGTTGAGGGTCATGTCGCAGTCTCACTTTCCTTTTTAATACCCTGAGTCAACTCACTTAGGGATTCACCGATATGATCAAGCTCATTTCGCAACTCTTCGTCGGAGCGGGATTCGAGCATGATTTTGTATAAACTTTTCTCCAGTGATTCTTTCTTCTCAAAGCGCTCCAGAATCACATCCAGCCCGCCAATGACCATTTCGAACATATTGATCTTCTCGTGTAGCAGATGCAGAATATGTTCTTCAATCGTGCCCTGTGTGGACAAATTATAGATAACCACGTCATTTTCCTGACCTAACCGGTGCACCCGCCCAATCCGTTGTTCTACTCTCATGGGATTCCACGGCAGATCGAAGTTGATCATATGGTGACAGAACTGCAGGTTTATGCCCTCACCACCCGCTTCAGTAGCGATCATGACTTGAGCACGACCGCGGAAGAGGTCCATCATCCAGTCCTTTTTACCACGATTCATCCCGCCGGAATAAGAAACACACATTAGCCCATGTTCGCGGAAATACTGAAGCAAATATTCTTGAGTCGCGCGATACTCCGTAAAAACGATGACCTTTTCATTCATTTCTTGAATGAGAGATAGTGTTGTTTCGGCTTTGGTATTGGTCTTAACCGTACGAAGTGTCTGCAATAGCTCCATCATTCGATCGCGTTTCGGCGAATCAGCAGGCAGCTTCTTGATCAGATTAACTAAAGTGATGAAGACAGCATCCCTACTGCTGCACACCTCACGCTGAAGCGTTACCAAGGAAAGCATGCTGCTAAGATTGCCGCCTGATTCCTGATACTGATCTTTAACAAAAGAAGTGACAGCGTCATATAATACTCTCTCTTCCTGTGAAAGAACTAGCGGAATATTACGGACTTTTCGTTTCGTAAAATTAACTGGACCTTCGCCACGCCGATTGCGGATCATCACCTTCGATAGCTCGTCCCTTAGCTGACCTTCATTCTTAGGTTGGCGTTTATCAACGACGAAATTCGAAGCAAAATCACCCTGATTTCCTAGTTGCCCCGGTTTCAGTAAAGTGATCAAATTAAATAGCTCGCCCAGATCATTCTGAACGGGAGTAGCGGTTAGGAGCAGGCAATATTTTTTGCGTAATTGCTGTACAAATAGATAATTGGTCGATTTCTTGTTCTTCAGCTTATGCGCTTCATCAATAATCAACATGTCATATTCATTTTCCAGCAGCATCTCTTTATGAGGATCGCGCTTCGCGGTATCCATAGATGCGACGACAATCGCATTCCCCCAGGAATATGCTTTTTTCTGTGCAACAGCAGAGATGCCAAACTTGGCATTCAGCTCGCGGACCCACTGCAATACGAGGGAAGCGGGTACCAGAATAAGCACTTTAGAGACTAGACCGCGGACAAGATATTCCTTGAGTACAAGTCCTGCTTCAATCGTCTTTCCTAGTCCAACCTCATCTGCAAGAATCGCGCGGCCCGACATCTCAAACAAAACCTTATGCGCGGTATCGAGCTGATGAGGAAGCGGGGATAATCCGGATAAATGTTTCATGCATTGCAGCTCATCGAAGCTGGTTACTAGACCCGTTTGTTCACCTTGCACAGCAAGCTTGGACAGACGGTAGTCTCCCCATGGACCACCTTTATCTAGTTTGAGTTCTAGATCCTGCAGCCAATTCCGGTCAAAAGAAAGAGGAACAGGCAGTATAGGCGCTGACTTTCCACCTTTGTGAGGTAGAGAATTACGGAATAATTGCGTCATGGTACAGCCTCCTCAGGTGCTAATTTATATCATCATTCGTAGGAGTAGTATGCTCTTAAACAAGAGAATTCATAACCTTCTATTTTTCTTGATAGCCTTTAAAAAAGAGAGTAAAAGCGAGAAAACGCGGCAAGGTTTGCGATATTTCGGCTGCTTGACTCTATTTTCGAAAAAGACCTTCGATACAATATGTGGTATAGTTTAAAAGCTAACGCACACAATATATTGTGACAAAAGCATGAAAATGTGATTTTTTTAAAGTGCGTAGCTGCTATTTGTTATTGACAAGATGAACTTCCTACATACACCCGTAAGACGGAAGATAAGTGTAAGGAAGTTTTTGTTGTGGGTCACAAAATGTACGCCCACACCTGAACTGGAACTAATATTTACTACATTGCGGGAGGTTTTTCTATTGGGTAAAGTGGAACGTAAGCAACGCCTTGAAGGGCTAAGTGAAAAAATATTTTTGGATCGTTATGCTTGGAAGGATGCCGACAGCAATAATGCTAAAGTGGGCGATGTTGTACTCGTTCTAACAAAAGATGATCCGAAGTTTCCCACGAAGGAAGTCGGAGAGATCGTAGAACGTAACGGCAGAATCGTAACCGTGAAGACGCGCAGCGGCGAACTTGTGAAATCAGATGTTGAAAAGCTGACGCTTAATATAGAAAAAACACCAGAGGAAATGTGGGATCGTCTGTCTACAGCTATGGCTTCTGTGGAGAAGACGCCTGAGCTTCAAGAAGAATGGGCGGGTAAATTCCGTTCGATTCTGGATGATTGGAAGCTCGTACCGGGTGGTCGAATTGCTGCTGGTGCAGGCGCTAGTGAAGAACTAACCCTGTTCAACTGTTATGTAATTCCTTCTCCAAAAGATAGCCGTGGCGGCATTATGCAGACGTTGGCTGAAATGACAGAAATTATGGCTCGTGGTGGCGGTGTAGGGATTAACCTATCCTCTCTACGTCCACGCCGGGCAATTGTGAGAGGTGTTAATGGTTCTTCTAGTGGTTCTGTATCTTGGGGCGGTCTGTTTAGCTATACCACTGGATTAATTGAACAAGGCGGTAGCCGACGTGGTGCACTTATGCTCATGATTAATGACTGGCATCCAGATGTGGAGGACTTCATTACCGTAAAGCAAACGATGGGTCAAGTTACGAATGCGAACCTTTCGGTATGTGTGAGCAATAGCTTTATGAAGGCTGTAAAAGAAAATCTGGATTGGGATCTCGTATTTCCGGATACTACAGATCCAGAGTACAACGATGTGTGGGATGGCGATCTAGACAAGTGGAAGGCTGCAGGCAAAAACGTTATTTATTATCGCACCGTTAAAGCGCGTGATGTGTGGCGCACCATTATTGAATCCGCTTGGAAATCCGCTGAGCCAGGCGTTGTGTTCATGGAATACTACAATCAGATGTCCAACAGCTGGTATTTTAATCCGATCATTTGTACGAACCCATGTGGGGAGCAAGGACTGCCAGGCTGGGGAGTCTGCAATTTGTCTGCTGTGAACCTGTCCAAATTCTACGATGAGAAGAATCATGATGTAGACTGGGAAGATCTCGCGACTACGACGCGTTATTCCGTACGTTTCTTGGACAATGTCATTGATAAGACGCCTTATCATTTCCCGGAAAATGAAGCGAATCAGAAAAACGAACGCCGTGTGGGTCTTGGAACGATGGGTCTTGCTGAGCTGATGATCAAATTGAACATCCGTTACGGTAGCCCGGAATCTTTGGCGTTTCTGGACAAGCTTTACGGCTTTATGGCTCGTGAAGCATACCTTGCTTCTGCAGAGATTGCTGGGGAGAAGGGATCTTTCCTAGCTTTTGACACAGAGAAATATTTAATGAGCGGTTTTATGAAAAATATGCTCGAAACGTATCCAGAGGTTGGTGAAGCGATTCGTAAACATGGCATGCGTAACGTTACAGTGATAACACAAGCACCTACAGGTAGCACAGGTACAATGGTAGGTACCTCGACAGGTATTGAGCCTTATTTCGCCTTTAAATATTTCCGTCAAAGTCGCCTTGGCTACGATGAGCAGTTCGTTCCAATCGCCCAAGAATGGCTTGAAGCTCATCCAGGTGAAGAGCTGCCAGATTATTTCGTGACTTCGATGGATTTATCAGCTAAGGATCATATTCGTGCGCAAGCAGCGATTCAACGCTGGGTAGATAGCTCGATTTCCAAGACAGCCAACTGCCCGTCTGACTTCACAGTAGAAGAGACGGCTGAGCTATATGAAATGGCTTTCGATTTGGGCTGTAAAGGCGTTACGATCTACCGTGATGGTAGCCGTGATGTACAAGTTCTGCAAACCTCGAAGAAGGAAGATGCAGCAGAAGAGGTAGCTCCAGCAGTTGAAGTTGCAACGACTCCTGAAGAAAATGTTGTAACGGCAAGCCCAGCACCTCAAGCTCCTACTAAAGAGCTGGATAAACAATACAAAAAACGTCCGCAGGTTCTGCGCGGCGCAACCTATAAAATCAACACACCTTTTGGCATGGCATATATTACGATCAATGATCTTGATGGCACACCGGCAGAAATCTTCCTGAATGTAGGTAAAGCAGGTTCTGATGTCTTTGCGATGGCAGAAGCACTCGGTCGTGTCTGCTCCTTGTTCCTCCGTTATGGAGATCATGGTGAGAAGGTAGAATTATTGATCAAACATCTGAAAGGTATCGGCGGATCAGGTGCAATCGGCTTCGGTGCGAATCGAGTAGAATCCATTGCAGATGCTGTAGCTAAGGCATTGGAGACTCATGTACTGAATAACGCTCATGATGATCATTTGCCTGCACCAATTGCAGCAACTTTGGAGCTAGAAGATTTCAATGAAGCTTTAAATGCGGAGTTGAAAGCGAGTGTTGCTGCGGCAACGTCTACCGATGATAGTCATGGTGCGCATAACCACGCTACGGCTTCCCGTGACCTTTGCCCCTCCTGCGGCGGCGCTTCGCTGATTAATATTGAGGGTTGTAAGACTTGCGGCAATTGCGGGTATAGTCGCTGCGGGTAAACGGTAGAGCCAATAAATGTTTTATGGGAAAACTAGAAATGTGACTATGCATAGCTACTAAAAGCAAGCGATCATCGAGAGGAAGTGTTAACCTTTTATCTCAATGGATCGCTTGTTTTTTTTATTATTGATGAAGTTATAAGAAACAAAAGAAACAAGAATCAAAAATTATAGATAATCATTGAGAGGTTTTAACTATATGAGTTTGATAATTAGTGTAATTCAAAAGGGAAGTATAATTGTAGATACTAATTTTTTGGAGGAGCAGGTACCCGCGCCACATAATAATTTGTTTGGTTTCGAATCATGCAGAAAAACTCTCTGGGGAAATGATTTAATTAGTGAACTCGGATGTGAGTTAATATATTCTTTAAAGAATACGAATATTTTTGCATTTGATGAAGGAATAGAAAAACTGGAAAGTGAATTCCTTATTTTGCTTGATAATTTAGATACTATAGAACTACATACAGACTATGATAAAGAATTTATTGAATTTAGTGTAAGAAATGCTTTGGAAATGATAAAGGTAGTACTTAAAGAAAAAGATAAGGTCGGAATTGCGATTTGGTAAGTCACAACGTATTTACGCGGTGTGTTTGGTCTGTGAACTCTGTGTTCTGACTAAGCTTTTAAACATAAAAACACGTGTACTTGTCTACACAGGTACGCGTGTTTTTGATATTCCACTATGGTAGGTATTATTTTTACATATCTAAATTTTTGAATGCGTAAGGCAATAAATCCCTTAAACACAGCTCTAAGATTTCTTTTTTCTCATTGGTTAAATAGACAGGCATGTCGGGCAAACAGAATTCCGATAATACTTGTCTGCAGATACTGCATGGCGGCAGAAAATCCATTGTGTCACCTGCTACAGCTATAGCCTGAAAATCACCTTTAGTATAGCCCTTTGTAATAGCTGTGAAGATTGCTGTTCTCTCTGCACAGTTAGTAGCACCAAAAGATACATTTTCTACATTTACTCCATTAATAACATTTCCATCTTTAAGTAATAAGGCTGCTCCAACTGGAAATTTAGAATAAGGGGCATAAGCAGCTTTCTTTGTGTTACGTGCGCTTTCCATTAATTCTTCTTTATTCATAATACTCACCCTTTTTAAATAAGAATGAACCTTTCGGTCCCCTTATCGCCAACTTTAAGGTTGGCAGGACTTCTAATATTATAGTCAGACCAAATGGTTGTCAACATTAAAATCTAGAAGTTCCGCCTCCATGATGTACTACTCGATAAGTACCAATAGGGAATCATAGCTTTAAAATATAACTAGATATAGTAAATATAAGTTATACATATTAAGCCTGCCATGGTAGCCTTAACTTAAAAGAGACGTGTAGAGGAGTTTTTTATTTTGGGAGCGGCAGAGAGTACATTTAAACAAAAAATATTGAGCAAGAAACCTGGTATTTTAACATATGGTATGACACCACCGAAGGCAAGCCATTCACCAGAAAAGATATCAGAAATTGCACAGAAACAGGTTGAAAGACTTAAAAACGTTGATTTAGATGCTTTAATTCTTTACGACGTCCAGGAGGAAGCAGAAAGAGTTGATCATGAAAGACCTTACCCATATTTACCAACGATTGATCCGGCTGTCTATGGTGATAAATATCTAAGACAAGTGGAGGTCCCGAAAATAATTTATCGGTGCGTCGGTAATGATACAAGAGCTTCGTTCGCGGATTGGATTAAGACTGACGAAAGTGAAGACAGATTTTCCGTGTATGTGGGCGCTTCGTCAAGTAAGCAAGAGGTGAAATTGAATTTACCAGATGCTTATAAGCTAAGCAAACAGTTAAATAGTAATTTGAATTTTGGAGGAGTTGTCATTCCTGAAAGACATATAAAAAAGAATGATGAGCATACACGGATTGTCGAAAAGATTAACAATGGGTGCAGCTTTTTTATCACTCAGGCAACTTATAATGTAGAGGCATCAAAGAATTTATTGTCTGATTTATATTATTACAATACAAATAAGGGTTTTGAAATGGTTCCTATTTTATTTAATCTTGCACCATGTGGCACAGCGAAAACACTACAATTTATGAAATGGTTGGGGATCAGTATCCCGGGATGGTTAGAAAACGAGTTGAAATACTCGAACGACATTTTGGATAAATCAATTCAGCTATCTCAAAAAATATTTGAAGAACTATTTGAGTTCGGGCTGGAGAAGGGAATTCCAATTGGATGCAGCATTGAAAGTGTTTCAACAACTAAGTTGGAAATTGAAGCATCCATTCAGCTTGCTAAAGATGTAAAGGCATTTCTAGATAAAAAGCTGTTGAGTCTAGAGAGTAGATGATTAATTGTTTTAAGGAGATTAGAAATATTAACGTTATCGCATTGAATTTTCTAACAGTGAATTCTCGTTTAAAATGAAAAACCACAAAAACTTACTATTCATTGAGCCGGTAATCCTTTCTGTTAAGGGTTACCGTTTTTTTATAAGTTAATAGGGACATGATCATCATCTCAATAGCTTGTCTAGTGTCTTTCTTGCATATTATTCTAGCTAAATCCTTCATCGAGGATGGTTATGTCATTGGATAATATGGATCTTCGGGCGTTACCGCATGCTGTCGGTGGTGAGAGATTCTGTACAAGCTACTAGATTTCGGCTACGATTCTTATATAACAGATTGACTGAATGGATGGTAGAAATATGTATTGTAAACTGTCAGAAGCATCACCAATCACCATCGGACTGCTAGCACATGTTGATGCCGGCAAAACCACCTTCGCAGAGCAGCTCCTATACCATGCTTCCGGAATTAAGACTCGGGGGAGAGTCGATCATCAGGATGCCTTTTTGGATAGTCATGAGATGGAGCGGGCACGGGGGATAACGATTTTTGCTGACCAGGCGGTGATGAAATATAACGAACAATCGTATCAGCTCATTGACACACCGGGGCATGTCGATTTTTCAGCTGAGATGGAGCGCGCTTTACAGGTCATGGATTATGCGGTAGTCATCTTAAGTGCTGTGGAGGGCATTGAAGGGCATACTGAGACGGTCTGGCAATTGCTACAGGAATATGGCATACCCACTTTTATATTTATTAACAAAATAGATCGTACCGGTGCTGACGTCCAGCGTGTGCTAAAAGCGTTAAGACAGCAATTTTCGCCGGATATGTTGTATTTGGCAAAAGGTCTAGATCAGAGCATGCTGCCTGAAGAGGTCATTACCGCCGTTGCTGAGCGAGATGAAGCCTTGATGGAGGCATATTTCGAAGACAACATTTATCCTGGGCAGGTATTGGCTACGCTGAAACAAATGGTTAAAGAACGGGTGGTTTTTCCCGTTATGAGTGGAGCAGCTCTATTGGATCAGGGGATTGCGGAATGGATGCAGACGATGCAACTACTAATGGAATCGACTTATGAAGTAAACGCAGTATTCGAGGCACGAGTATATAAGGTGCGTCATGAGCTGCAAGGCACGCGACTGACTTTTATGAAGATATTAGCTGGAAAATTACGGGTACGGGAGGATCTCTGCTATAGAACTTCAGAACATGAGGAGTTAAGCCAGAAAATCACTTCTATTCGTATCTATCATGGGGGGAAATATACTTCATGCGATGAAGCTTCCGCGGGACAGCTTGTTGCCGTTACGGGCCTAACTGATGCAGCCATTGGACTGGGTATAGGTAATCATTCAGATCGAGTAGAATCCCGTCTTGTGTCAGCGTTGAAATCCAAAGTTGTATTCAATTTGGGGATATCATCCAGAGAAGTGCTACGCTATTTCATGATCCTGCAAGCCGAAGACCCTACGCTGCAAGTGACATGGGAGGACAAGCTGGAAGAGATTCATGTTCATGTGATGGGAATGATCCAGCTAGAGGTACTTCAGCAGGTGGTGTTAGACCGTTTCCAGCTCAAGGTATCGTTCTCCAAGCCAGAGATATTATACAAAGAGACGATCGCAGACATTGTGATTGGTTGTGGGCATTTCGAACCTCTTAAGCATTATGCAGAGGTGCATCTCCGGCTTGCGCCTGCGAAACGTGGTGAGGGAATTACATATCGCAGTACATGCCATGTGGAGCAGCTCAGCACAGGGTATCAGCATCTCGTCGGTCAGCATTTACTTGAAAAGGACCATCGTGGAGTTCTTACCGGCTCTCCCGTCACCGATCTGTATATAACGCTTTTAACCGGGGCAGCGCATCAGAAGCACACTCATGGCGGTGACTTTCGGGAGGCGACACTGCGGGCACTGCGGCAGGGATTGGAGCAAGCGAACAAGATTCTACTGGAACCCTATTATCAATTCAAAATCAAAGTCGATGCAGAGCTGATCGGACGCGTAATGTCTGATATACAGCTGGCCCATGGTGAATTTGACCCGCCAGAAATGCTAGGTGAATCGATGTTTATTCAGGGACGTGCGCCTGTCGCGACGTTCATGCATTATGCAGTAGAGCTTGCTTCATTCACGAAGGGCAAGGGAGCAATCTCGATGAAGTTAGGCGGTTATCAGCCATGTCATAACCCGGAACAGGTCATCGCAAGGATCGGATACGACCGTAGCGCTGATCCTGAGTACACCTCCAGCTCTATGTTCTGTGCAAAGGGAGCGGGATATAGCGTTCCTTGGGATGAAGCGCCTTCGTATATGCATTTGGAGATTCAGGAATAGGAGTGAGAAAGCATTCTAGGAATTATCCTTCACCCCAATATTTCTTTGTCCCCATTCAACAACGGATTCAATTAAAGGCACTAATTCTTTTCCAGATGAAGTCAGAGAATACTCAACTCTTGGTGGCACTTCGTTATACTGCTCCCGATGAATGATTCCATAATCTATAAGATCCCTCAGTGAGTTGGTTAAGGTAGTCCCTGTTATTCCATGCAGTCTTCTTTTTAACTCGTTATAGCGTATGTTGTCGTTCTCACTTAGAATGGCTAGGATCGGGAGGTTCCACTTTCCGCTGATTACATGGAATGCAAAGGTTGCAGGACATAATTGATCAAGTCTAAATTCGTATTTCATACATAACTCCTGTCCAATAGTATTATTAAAGATACTTAGTATTAAAAATAAACGTACTTGTTTGAATTTGTATTGGTATTATAATACTCCCATACAAAGAACTTCTACAAGAGGGCACTTTCTTTGATTCTCCAGCGAAAGGTGATTTATATATGAATAATTCAAATATGATGTGTGACGTTAAAACCGGTGTCTGTGGGCCAGGGGATGAAGAGCAAATGAAAATGATCGACTTTAATCTACAGTCCCCCAAAATCACACTTTACTATGCAACAGATCCGATCTGTTCCCACTGTTGGGCGCTTGAGCCGGTACTCAATCGTTTTATTCTGCAGTATGGTCAATATTTTAACGTGAAGACGATTATGGGTGGTTTGCTTTCTAGCTGGCATGGTTTTGCAGATGTCTCCAATGGCATTCAACAGCCTTCAGATGTTGCGGAGCATTGGAGAGAAGTCGGTTTACATTCACGTATGCCTATCGATGGTTCTTTGTGGAAAAACAATCCGATTCTTTCTTCGTACCCGCCATCTAGAGTATACAAGGTTATACAAAATATATATCCGGGTAAAGAAAATGAGTTTTTGCGTCAGGCAAGAGAAGCTGTATTCGCCTTCAATCAGAATATTGGAGAGGAGAAAACATTAGTTGATATAGTCAACAACATTGGGCTAAATGGCGAAGAAATAGTGGCGGATGCTGCTCTTGGATCGGCACAAGATTTGTTAGAGCAGGATTTTGAGTTAGCAGGCAGACTTGGTGTACGTGGATTTCCAACCATTATCATGGTGAATGAAGAAAATAAAGGTGTTAAAATTGTGGGGGCACGATCATTAGAAGCCTATGTCGACGGACTTCAACAAGTTTACAATGGAGATGTGAAAGCTGAAAATGTTCCATCTCTCTCTGAACTTATCAAAGAAGGAAACATTTTGTTCTCCAAGGAAATTGAAGTGTTGTATGATATTGAATCTAGTGATATGGAGTCATTTATAGCCACTGAAATGATAGAGGGGTCATACAGTATTAAGCGTGTATTAGGTGAATCATACGTTGTATCTTAATTATAATGAAAGAAGCCAATAACCCAAGATATCTTTGGACTTATTGGCTTCTTTGGCATTCGCGAGGGTGGATTTGAGGTCGCGAGTGCCAAACCGAAAAATAAGCTATTCTTGGGAAGCACCGTCAATAAGCTAATTTGAACGGGAAGGTGTTCGAGATTTCTTTCGGTAATTCTGAGGCGTCAATCCAGTCTCATTACGAAAAACTGATGAAAAATAGCTCGCACTTTGAAATCCGCAGTTCATCGCAATTTCACTAATCGATCTATTAGTTCCTACCAGCATCTCGGAGCTCTTTTGAATACGATATCGCACTAGGTAAGTATTAGGCGTTTGGCCAATGTATGTGCCAAACAACTCGCAACATCTGCTCCTGCAAACAGACCCAGCGGTAGCGATGTCATTCAGGGTTACTCTAAGGTCAAAATGATGATGAATAAATCCCGTCATTTTCCAAACGGCAATCCATGACTGGTCATCATTTATCTGCCCAGGAACCCTCTGTATATGATCTCCGACGTCTGCACAAAGTGATGTAGCCAGTGAAAGAAGGCGTAGTGGGTTGCAAGGAATACTGTTCATTTCTTCATAAATCCGATGTAAGGAATGCAGGATTTCCTTTTCCCACGTGCTTTGCGAAGTAATCATAATATAATCTTCAGTATTAGAACCGAATTTCTCATCCCAATATACTTTACCTACATGTGTGTTTATTCCGAGTAGTGAAGGATGGACAGCAACGACAATGAATGTACAATCCAATTTATTGGTGGAGAAACCATAATGCATACGCTTGCTATTAACGAATATTCCGTTACCTCGTTCAATCAGTACAATTTCTCCGTTTACAAAATACTCCATCTCCCCATCTAGCACTAAAATAAATTCCAAGTCCGGATGCCAATGGCATGCTGCTGCATATTTATCGAAATGATTAAGTGCTCCTTTTCGTACGTATAGCGGAAAATCAGGAAGATTATAATTTAGTTCTTCCGATAAATCAGAGAATACTTCCAGCTCTGCACTCACAATCACATCTCCCTCAAACAATATACGATTTTAATAGAATTATATTTGATTTCGGTGGATAGGACTACTAAGAAATTATACAATTTTGATATTGCTCGACAATAATACAAAATCCAAAAGATATTATAAGGAGCCAGGAATATGACGATGAGAGAACGTATTGCCTCCGGTAAACTATTTACTGATTACTGTGAGGGACTGCCTGAAGACAGACTACAGGCAAAAAGAAGAATGCATGCCTTTAATATAACAGCGCCAGATAATTTAGAAAAACGTACACAACTCATGCAAGAGATATTTGGTAAAGAAACGAAGGTGTGGATCGAGCCGCCCTTTTACTTTTGCTATGGTACGAACATTGAGATTGGAGATGGAACGTACATCAATTTTAATTGTAATTTTGTTGACGACACTAAAATTATTATCGGAAAAAATGTTATGTTTGGTCCATCTGTAACGATTGCTACAGTAGGACATCCAATCCATCCAGATTACAGAGGATATATGTATGCTGATCCGGTGAAAATTGAGAACAATTGTTGGATCGGGGCGAATGTTACAATTTGTCCAGGAGTCACAATTGGAGAAAATACCGTTATTGGTGCCGGCAGTGTTGTAACAAAAGATATTCCGGCTAACTCTATTGCTGTTGGTAATCCATGCAGGGTGATGCGCACCATTAATGAACACGACCAAAAATACTATTACAAAGACAAAGAGATCACCAAGGAAGATCTGGATGAAGAAGCACGCTTGAGATGAGAGATAAGCATTTCAATCGTCAATTGCTTAATTTGGTCATTCCGATTGCTTTACAAAACCTCATTTCATCGTTAGCCGTGACAATAGATATATTCATGTTAGGTTTTATTAACCAGTCTACAATGTCTGCTGTATCGTTGGCTGGGCAAATTACATTTGTTTTAACACTGTTTTACATGGGATTGGCAGCAGGTGTAGGGATTTTGACTGCACAGTATTGGGGAAAGAAAGATTTAATGACAATTGAACGAGTCTTTAGTATTGGATGTACGATGTCTATTATTATATCCGCTATCTTTTTTGGGATATCGCTGTTGATGCCGGATCAATTAATGCGATTTTTCACAAATGACGTCGAGTTAATTCAATATGGATCGAGTTTCTTGCGAGTGATCTCGTTCTCCTATCTGATAAGCGGAATATCTCAAATGTACTTTAGTGTAATTAGAAGCATGGAAAATGCCCGTGTGAGTGCCTGGATCAGTTCTATGTGTCTTATATTGAACATTCTCTTGAATGTAATAAGTATTTTCATACTTTATCCGGGTAATTCAGAAAAGGCTATAGTGGCAGTTGCTTTCTCTACAGTTTTGGCACGTATCGTTGAATTTGGTTGCTGTATCATCCACTCGATCAAATCAAATATAAAGTTTAGGTTACCTTTACGTGACATGCTTCAGCGTAATTTGATTAAGGATTTTTTGAGGTATACACTACCCGTCCAAGGAAATTATATTGTTTGGGGATGCGCATTAACTGTGACATCTGCAATTATTGGACATATCAATGCAGATATGGTCGCTGCAAATTCAGTTGCCTCAGTCGTTAAGAATCTGGTCATTGTATTATGTGGAGGTATTGCAAGTGGTGGCTCCGTACTTGTTGGTAAATATCTAGGCAATGGCGAAATTGAAATGGCTAAAAGAGCTGGGAAAATATTAAATGTATATGCTATTTTGTTTGGCATTGTTGCAGGTATTACTTTGCTATTACTGAAGCCTATAGTGTTTCTACTTGTTAATTTGGATGATCAAGCACAAATATATTTGAGTGGAATGCTTCTTGTCTGTGCTTATTGTTGTATTCCGAAATCGATAAACTCCACGACGATTGGAGGAATATTTGTTGCTGGAGGAGATTCTAGATTTGGCTTTTGGTGTGACACGATTGTAATGTGGGGCATCATATTACCATTAGGATACATGAGTGCGTTTGTGTGGCATCTCTCCCCTCTAACGATATTTATTATCATCAATTTAGACGAGGTTATTAAAGCCCCGGTTGCCTTAATGCGTTATTTTAAATTTAAATGGCTTAACGATATTACGAGGAATTATGTTCAAAACTAATACATGTAGGGACGGAAAGGAGATTTTTATGAAAATTGAACATATTGCTATGTATGTACAAGATTTAGAAAGCTGCAGACAATTTTATAGTCAATTCTTTAATGCGAAGTCAAATCGACAATACCATAATCCCAAAACGGGATTAAGAACCTATTTTCTCACGTTTGAGGGCGGCGCGAGATTGGAGATTATGAGCAGACCGGATATGGTAGAAGGAGTTCATGATCTCTTGCGGACGGGCTTAACTCATTTAGCTTTCAGCTTAGGCAGTAAGGAACAAGTCGATCTGCTGACCAAGCAATTGGCAGAAGCGGGATTTAGAACGTTAAGTGGACCACGGACCACAGGTGACGGATATTATGAAAGCAGTATTTTAGGGCCAGAAAATATTCAAATTGAACTTACTGTCTAAAAACTAAAAGAGGTGAACAATTTGACAGAAGAAGAACGAATATTCAAAGGGATATTATACAATCCAGGTAACATAGAGCTAAAGCGTAAAAAGCTTCTCGCCCACAATTTGAGTAGTCAATATAGCCGAACATTTGAGGATCAGACAGAGGAGCGGGAAGCGATATTGTCACAGTTACTTGATAGCATAGGGGAGCATTGTTTTATCCAGGGTCCCATTTTTTTTCATTATGGTGTTCATACAAAAATTGGTGATCATTTTTTTGGAAACTATAACCTTACAGTCCAGGATGATGCACAGGTTACGATAGGTGATCATGTGAGTTTTGGACCTAATGTAACCATCGTTACGCCTATTCACCCATTCGTTGCCTCCGAGCGTAGACAAATGCTTGATCAAAATGGTGATGCTGCGTCTTTATGCTATGCTAAGCCTGTTAGCATTGGTAACGATGTTTGGCTCTCAGCAAATGTAACTGTATGTGGAGGTGTTACGATTGGTGATCGATGCGTAATAGGTGCAGGTAGTGTCGTGACTCAGGACATTCCAGAAAATTCTTTTGCTGCAGGTGTACCGTGTAAGGTGATCCGTAAAATAACCAATCAGGATAGCATGCGCCATAAACCGGAAATACTTTCAGATTGCGATATAATCGAGTAGAAATGTAGCATCCCAAACCATAGACCAGATTTTATTATGCGAAAATCATGAATACTCCGAAAGTCCCCTTTTTCTCAAGTTAAGTGAAAAAATATGTTGGTCCTTTAGATTATTTGTAACAGACCCTGTGACAGGTTATAATTTAATTGGTATGACTAAGTAATCGTTATTTAACGACCAATAAAGGGGATTTCAAATGTACAGAACAGTTCAAGATTTTCTAGGAGAATGGGCAAGCGCTTCTGCAGGGACAATTCGCGTTCTTGAATCACTTACCGATGATAAATTAGATCAGGTAATTGTTGAAGGTCACAACTCATTGGGATGGTTAGGTTGGCACTTGGCAACCTGTCCGATGTTTTTTGGTGGTCAGGTAGGGTTAACACTTACTCCAGTAGGCAATCCGAAGGAAGTTCCGGCTCATGCGGCTGTGATTGTTGAAGCGTATAAGAATATTGCGGCTAATATTGCTTCTGAGGTTGAGAAATTAACGGACGAGCAAATGGTTGAGAGTGTACAGACCTTTGCTGGATTAATGCCTCGTGGTGCAATGCTTAGATCGCTTATAGATCACCAGACACATCATCGTGGTCAAATGACTGTTCTCTTACGTCAAGCAGGTCTTCGTGTACCTGGCGTAATTGGTCCTACTCGAGAAGAACAAGCTCAAATGAAATAGTTACTGGTGCTTGTCCCTAGTGATAGCTTGCCGAAAAGGGATGGTACTACGAAAAAATCTCGTTTCCTAGACATTTGTCTTGGAAACGAGATTTTTTGTTGTCGGACGGAGTGTCACTATTATTGCTAAAGAATGCTGTTGCTTTTTGGAGGGGCCGGCGATCACTATCAGCCTGCTTCAATTTGTTGCATATATTCTCTGGGTGAAATCCCCGTCACTTTCTTGAAGACCTTACTGAAATAGAAGGCACTTTCATAACCGAGTTTTTGGGAAATTTCGTAAATACGACCTTCACCGCGCATCATCATTTCCTTGGCCACAGTGATTTTAGTCTCCGTGATATATTCTACATAATTGACCTTAGCGACTTTGGAGAACAGATGGCTTAAATAGTTTGGACTGAAATTGAAGACATCTGCTACTTGATTCAGTGAAAGCTTAGTGCCGAGATTTCTTTTGATGTATTCCTGGACATTTTTGACGATTTGTTCTTTATAGCTTTGTCTTCGAGTAGAGAGAATTTCCGAGCAGCCATCACGGAACTGAATCAACCAGCCGGCGATCTCTTCAATTGTATGCATCTGATAGATGGCCCGGTAGCCTTCAGGTTCATTTTCAAAGATATGTTCTACAATGTTTTCTCCATCCGCAAGAAGCGAAGTGGCCATATACAGAATATTGCAGGCAGCATCAGTGGCGGGCACCAGTAAGTCAGGTCGGTCTTCGAAGATTTCAATCATCTTGGAGATGATGGTGTATAAAGCAAGGGTATCTAGTTCTTCAAAAGCACGGCGGATTTCCGAACGAGATTCAGAGAAATCAAACAACGGATGCTCCTGCTCTAGAGGTTCATTCTCATCGAAGAAAACAAAAGACCGTTCTTGCACGGCAACTGGCAATGCCTTTCGAGCTGCTAGGTAGCTCTCCCGCATTAAATAAGGGTCCTCGACGGCAAACCCTATGGCACCAATAATCGTTACATTGAAATAGTTATGTAATACGGATGCCATGTCGGTAAGTTGCTTCTCAATGTCAGACATCCAGTGACGGGGATTGACTTCGGGGACAGGTAGAGCAACGGCGAAATTACGTAAGTCAAGACTGGTGACATAGCAGGGTTGTATAGAAGTAAGCGTGTCCTTTGCCATTTGTACAGTGCTTGAGCATAAGGCAACCAGCTTATCTCCACGGGGAGGGACAGTGTCTGGGCCTAGAATGCGGCAAGTACAGACCAGGTAGGCGGGCTCGGAAAACTCTAACGCCAAATCCTCTTTCTGCAGGAGATACTGGTTCTTATTCTCGAACAGATTATTGAACAGACGAATGAAGAATTTATCACGCTGCGCCTGAAGGTTGCCGCGGTGAACAAGCTTTGGGTAGCTTTCCATCGTCTGGTAACTCTCTAGAAAGGAAATGGCCTTTCGGATGGATTCGGCCAGTGTTTCCGGAGTGAGTTCCAGCTTTACTAGATAATCCGTGGCCTGCACCTCTATAGCTGCGCGTGCATATTGAAATTCTTCATAACTAGTCAACATAATGAAGAGCGGAAGTCGACCATATTTTTGACGTATTGAAGCGGCAACCTCTAAACCGCTCTTAATTGGCATTTTGATATCGCTGATTACGATGTCCGGGCGGAGAGTGTCAATCATCTCTTCTTCTTGAGCACCGTTGTGCGCGATACCGACAATCTCTATATTATATTGCTCCCATTTCAGCATAGACTGCAAGCCGATACAGACAAGAGCTTCGTCGTCGGCAATTAATAATTTAATCAATTTGACCACATCCTTGCTAGATTTTCCATTCTACTCTTTTTGTATAAATGGTAGAAGGATTTTCATTAGAGTATACTGGCCCATTTCACTCTCAATCGAAAGACCGTAATTCTCCCCAAAGGCTAGCCGTAAACGCTCATTTACACTATGGAGTCCAACGTTCTCAAAAACTCCCTTAGTTCCATCCTCCGATTCACACAGAATGGTGGAGATTTGTTCTTCCTTCATGCCTACACCGTTGTCTTCAATCGTGACCAGGATATCGGCAAAGCCGCTTTTTTTCACCGTGATGAGAATATCTCCTCTACCTTTGGGCTCGATGCCATGGAAGATAGCATTCTCAACCAGAGGTTGTAACGTGAAACGGGGAATCAGGCCGGAGAGCAGTTCCTCATCTTCAATTTCCTTCACCATCGAGACTGTACTGCCATACCGGTATTTCTGAATCAGAAAATAGTCATCGAGCAGGCTTAACTCATCTTTCAGTGGCATTAGTCTCCGGTTGTCTTTGGCGATGCTCCGCAGCAGTCTGGAGAGTGAAGTAGTCATTTCTGCAATGCCGGTAGCATTCTGAATCGTAGCCATCCATTTGATCGAATTCAGTGTGTTGTACAAGAAGTGGGGATTGATCTGACTTTGCAGCATCCTGTACTCTAGCTCCTGTTTCTGCTTCTCGTCAGCGAGCCGGCTATCCATGAGCGCAACAATGTCCTGTGATAGGCGGTTGATACCTCGACCAACATCACCTAGTTCACTGTTCCATTCGATATTGCGGTCCAGCAAGAAGTTGCCCTGGGCAATCTTATCAATTCGCTTCTTTAATTTCTCTACCGGGAGACTGATGTTACGGGTTAAGTACAAAGTAATAATGCCGCTTAAGACGATGACAAGTAAACAAACGCCAAGCATTACCAGAATCCATATATTTGCTTTGGGAGCGAATTGATCATTGGATAAGGTCTGCGACAGAATCACTCCACTCCGAACGGGATAAGAGACCACGATTTGGCTTTCTTCATCCTCCAGCTTGATCATGGACAGCTCGGTTTGTGGACCGACAGGCTTATCATCGGTATAGGCCACAGGTTCATACGGCGTAGTCATTGCAGTCACTTTATCGCCAATGAGCTGATAATGATGATTGCCGAGCGTCAACAGCATTCGGGAATTCTTAGGCAGGGAATACCCCTTCAACTTGTCGGTAATTAAGGAAGTATTGGCGAGTAAGTAGACCGTTCCAATCCGGGCAGCCCCATCTCCGTAAATAGGTAGAACAAAAGGAATTCCGTTCGTGGTGGAGAGCGGGTCCTTAATTACTTGTTCCCACTGCTCCACAGCATCTTTATTTAGTCCGGGAATTTGACCGATATTGTGCACAGTAAGTGGAATTGAAGTGCTGACGGAATTATCCACCTGCAGGAACTTTCCGTTGTTACCCGTAACAATCAAGCGGCGGACATAGCTATTGGAGCGATTGATCCGAAAGTCCTCCTGCATGGAGTTAAATACATTAACAGCATCCTTGGCGCTTGCCTTTGGAGATACAAAATAATCAGTGAGTAATGTATTGGTGGACGAGTTGGTGCTACTGGTCATCGCTAATGAGGAGAGATTAATCAAATCTTGTTCAATAATATGGGAAACTAGCTGCAGGTTGAACTCAGTCGCCTGGATGGTTGTTTTACGCTGATAATAGGTAATCAATTCATAGCTGAAAAAGGATAGCAGAGCGGCGATCAGTAGCGCAAAGATGGTCATGATCAGAATAATGCGGCTCTTAATGGTTGATTTTCTTACCGTATTGAACACTCCTCTACAAAATGCGGAAAAATATAAAGCGGTTTCAAAAATATCTTTCAATTAATGCATGTTCAAAGTTAATCTTCTATTTATAATATGCTTAACTAGTTTACCGATATCCATATTAACACCATAGCATATTCCTGTGATTCCATACAGTGGAAGGCAGAGGTGCTGAGAAATTTGCATGTTTTAAATAGGATTTTACAGGTTTGAAGCAAGGAGGAAGAGAAGAACAAAGAAAAGTGAATGAACTGAGTTTGAAAATACATGCCATTCTAGATGGGAAAGTCTTAAACTTTGAAATAGATCGGATGAGCCGATCAGTGTAAACAATCAGAAGGAAAAGGGGATTTTTATATGAAATTGAAAAGATTCTATGGCATGACTTTTGCCACAATACTCTCCCTAAGTGCGCTAGCCGGATGTTCCGGTAATAACAACAACGAAGGCAGTGCTGCAACAGCTGCTCCAGAAACGGGCAATACTGCAAACGCTTCCGCTGAACCGAAACAGGACCCTGTGACCTTGAAATGGGCATTGTGGGATTGGGAAGCCACAGCATACTATCAGCCGTTGATCGATGCCTATAAAGCTGAGCATCCGAATGTAACGATCGAATATGTCGATCTTGGTTCCACCGACTATATGACAATGCTAAGTACACAGTTGTCCGGTGGTGCAGATCTGGATGTTCTTACGATTAAGGATATTCCTGGATACTCAAACCTTGTGAAACAAAATCACTTGGAGCCGCTCAAGGGATTCATGGGAGACAAAAACATTGATCCATCTGTCTATGGCGGTACTGTAGAACAGATCGAAGTGAACGATGAAGTGTATGCGCTTCCTTTCCGGAGTGATTTCTGGGTTGTCTACTATAATAAGGACTTGTTCGATAAAGCGGGAGTGGAGTATCCAAGTAATGATATGACATTCGACCAATATGATGAACTTGCTAGAAAAATGACCTCCGGCAGCGGTTCTGAAAAAGTATACGGAGCCCATTATCATACTTGGCGGAGCGCGGTTCAATTGTTCGGTATTCTTGACGGTAAGAACAACGTTGTCGGTGGAAACTACGATTTCCTGAAGCCAACCTATGAACGGATCTTGAAAGAACAGGAAGATGGTATCGTTATGGATTACGCCACACTAAAGACTTCAAGCACGCATTATTCCGGTGTGTTCTACAACAATTCCGTTGCGATGATGAACATGGGCAGTTGGTTTATCGCGACTCAAATTGAAAAGGTGAAAAGCGGCGAGTCCCAATCGACCAACTGGGGAATCGTGAAATATCCTCATCCGGATGGTGTGGAAGCGGGTACAACACTGGGTACAATTACTTCCCTCGCTGTAAATCAGAAATCCAAAAATAAAGAAGCGGCACTTGATTTCATGAACTTTGTGACTGGTGAAGAAGGTGCTAAGGTCATTGCTTCCACCGGAACCATTCCAGCGATTAAGAACGATGAAGTTATCAGTTCCATTACTTCGATTGACGGTTTCCCTTCGGATGATAACAGCAAAGCGGCACTGACTACGGTTCAGACTTATTTGGAAATGCCAATGCATGAAAAGAGTGCGGACATTGAAGTAATTCTAAACGAAGCCCACGATAACATTATGACCAAAAACGCTTCGATCGACGAAGGTTTGAAGGATATGAATACGCGCGTACAGCAGCTCTTGAACAATTAACCTGAAGAGAGTTGGTGAATTCTAAGGGCGGGTGAAAGCCCGCCTTTTATAGAAAGGTTTGGAGGAGAAAGAATGCAGAACGAAACCATATTGGATACAAAAAAAATTCCTAAACGTCATTTGTCAAAAGGTGTCCGGGAAAACCTGGTAGCGTACAGCTTCATTGCGCCGAACTTTATCGGATTTGCCGTGTTTACACTAGTACCCATGTTTTTTGCCTTTATCCTAGCTTTTGTGAAATGGGATGGGGCCAATCCAATGAAATATATCGGATTGGACAATTTCACCCGGCTTATTAAAGATACAACATTTCATAAAGCATTATGGAATACCATTGTTTACACTATTGGCGTAGTACCGTTCACCATGATTGTTGCGCTGGCGCTGGCGATTTTGCTTAATCAGAAGATTATGGCCCGCAATTTCATGAGAACCGTATTCTTTTTCCCATATGTGGCATCCTTGGTAGCCGTTGCTGCCGTATGGAACTTTATCTTCAGCCCTACGATGGGGCCGATCAACAATATTTTGCATACCCTTACCGGTATCCCACTAGAGGATCTTCCCCGCTGGGCGGCGGATAAACACTGGGCGATGTTCACAGTAATACTGTTCACTGTGTGGAAAAACATGGGTTATTACATGGTCATTTACTTGGCAGGACTACAGGGGATCAACCCTGAGTTGTATGAGGCTGCTGAACTTGATGGTGCTAACGCCTGGAGAAGATTCCGCAATGTGACGGTCCCTCAACTGGCGCCTACATCCTTCTTTGTGCTGATGATTCTAGTCATCAATTCGTTCAAAGTCTACGATATTTTTATCAACCTATTTGCCGGCGCTGATAACCAGTTGAACGATTCTACAAGGGTTATGGTTTATCAAATCTACAATACGGCGTTCCGTTCGCTTGATTACGGATATGCCAGCGCCATGGCCATTGTATTGTTTCTGCTGGTACTTGGCATCACCATCGTCCAGTTCCGCGGCGAGAAGAAATACGGACAATAGGAGGATTCAAAAGATATGGTGGGTACAAATAAAGGAATTAGAATCGGCACGATGGTGCTAGTGTATATTTTGTTGTTTGCTACGGTGCTCTGTATGCTTGTTCCATATATATGGATGTTGTCTTCTTCGCTCAAGCTGAACAAGGATGTGTTCTCATTCCCGATGCAATGGATTCCGGCGAATCCGCGCTGGGGAAATTTCGTGGATATCTGGACCCGTATTCCACTGGACCGCTTCATTTATAACACGGCGAAATTATCAATTATCGTAACGATTTTGCAGCTATTGACTTCAAGTTTTGCTGCGTATGCATTCTCCAAACTGCAATTCAGAGGGAAAAATGTTTTATTCCTTGGATATATCGCTACGATCGCGATTCCTTGGCAGGCATATATGGTGCCGCAATTTATCTTGATGCGTTACATGGGACTTAACAATACCCATCTGGCAATCATTCTATTGCAGGCATTCTCGGCTTTCGGAGTATTTCTGATGCGCCAGTTCTATCAGGGAGTCCCAGATGAATTATGCGAGGCGGCCCGAATCGATGGCTTGAGCGAATATGGGATTTGGGCGAGAATTATGCTGCCACTATCCAAGCCGGCTTTGTCCACCTTGACGATTTTTACCTTTGTTGCCACTTGGAATGACTTCTTGGGGCCGATGATTTATTTGACGGATACGAAACTCAAGACTATACAAATTGGACTACGAATGTTCATTTCGCAATATTCCGCCGAGTACGGTCTGATAATGGCTGCAAGTGTGGTTTCCATTATTCCGGTTGTGATTGTTTTCTTGGCACTTCAGAAGTACTTCGTTCAAGGCGTCGCAGCATCTGGTATTAAAGGCTAGACAGGTTTGAACCTGGCAGTTGCAGTTTTCGCATGCTGCCAGTTTTTTTTAGCTTATTAATGAAATGAATGCGCTTTCTTTGTTTGCTGGGCGATAAAGTCAAATCATGCATGAAACATGTCGAGAGACCATTTATAGCAAAAGGAGGATTAAAGAATGAGCAGAAAACACTTCGTTAGAAAAAAGCTATTCTCAATGATGATGACCACTGCGCTTGTAGTTGGAATGTTTCCGGCACTCCATATGCCGTCTGTATCTGCGGCTACAGTGGATACTATCTTCGCAGCCGCCTATATGGGGGCGAAGACATCTGCTGACACTACTTTGCCTGCTAGCATTGACATTGGAGGCCAGTCTGCGACTGTGAAATGGAATATAGGTGAAGATACCTTTGCTGTTCCTTATGACACAGTGACAGTCACGGGTACAGCGAATGGTGGGCCGGTTGTTGCCAATGTAGAAGTTATTCCACCTTCAAGGAATCCATTGGTTTACTTTGTGGATAGCGGCAGGGGGGGCGATTCCGTAGGTAATGGTCCTACTTCTTCGCCACTGTACGAAGCAGTCAAAACGCTGTCCGGTAGCACGTTGCTCAACCCGTCACCAGATCAGAAATATGTCACCGGAACGACTGCCTGGGGATTTGATGATTCCATAAACAAGGTGAAGAACTCCAAAGACGGAGGACTTACCGATCCTGCAACTGATCCATCCATATGGACAGTAGGACTTCGTGCCGACCCTACTAGCAATCATATTGTATATAAATTAATGGCTCCAGAAGCTGGAACCTATACACTCAGTAGTGGTTTCCATGATTGGTATGGCAGCCGCACTCGAGTAATACAGCCTCAGATCGAATATAAGGATACAAATGGGGCAGCAAAGACGATCTCGTTTGCACAATTCAATACTAATGTGACTCCGCTTATTTCCGGCGAATTCACTATTCCCGGTGATATCGACGCTAGTAGCCCTATGACATTGACCTATGCCTATGTTTCCGGTGAGAAACCAATCTTGAGCTGGTTCGCCGTTGCCAAAGGCGGGATTCAAAAAGAGATCGAAGATGCTCGGCAGAATGCAGCTTCCATGGTCAAGGTTCTACTCGACGGCAACGATATTAAAGTGGACAATGTCAACGGCCTAACGTTCAAGGGATTTGGCGTACTAAGTGCCAACAGCACCAGTGCCCTGTTGATGGATTATAAGGCTGAGCATCCGGAAGCTTACGCAGAAATGTTGCGGATTCTGTTCGGTGGAGAGCATCCCATTATGACGCATGTGAAAATCGAGATGGGCAATGACCGTAACAACTCTACCGGCCCGGACCCGGCTACTATGCGTACGGCCGATGAAGAAGCCAATGTCACTAGGCATCCCGGATTCCAGCTTGCGGCTGACGCCAAGGCTACGAATCCGGATCTCAAGGTCAGCATCCTTCGATGGAGTGCTCCGGCCTGGGCAAGCAACAATGATAAAATCTATACCTGGTATAAAGATACAATTCTTGCTGCTTACCGTGAGTATGGCTATATGGTCGACTACGTCAATCCTCATATCAACGAGCATACGCCTGATTTGACCTGGACCAAGCAGTACGCTGAGCGTGTTAAAACAGATAACGAAGGTTTTACAAGCCCAGAAGAGCAAGCGCTCTATAACCAGATCAAAGTTGTGATCTCTGATGAAGTAGGGATTGGTTCATTTGGCGGCAGTATGGTAAGCGACGCTTCTCTAAGGGATGCGGCTCCGATCGCCGGATATCACTATAACACTGACGACGACAGCGCAGGGAATTTCAAAAAGCTCGCGGAACAATATGATATTGAAGTATGGAACAGTGAGGCACAGTCCACCTTCAGTAACTCCGCCTTCCGTCCCAACAATAATGTGAAGGACCCTACAGTGGAAGGAACCGGTATCGGCGGTGTTGGCAGTCCACTGGAGATGAGCAATACGATTATTAAAGGATTCGTCAATTCCCGCCGGACGCACTTTATTTATCAGCCGGCAATCGGCTCCTTCTACGAAGGTGGACAATATTCGTTTAAGGAACTACTTAGCGCACGTGATCCGTGGTCGGGATGGATTCATTATGATGCAGGTCTTGTTGCTCTGCAGCATTACAGCTGGTTCGCCAATGTGGGCTGGGAGAACGAGGATAATACGGCAGGGATTTGGAGAGCAGTTCCTAAGGCTAGCTCCACGGGAGCAACAGGCACTAACCCTGTTAGCGGTCGCAACGGTTCTCCTAGCTATATGACGCTTGCTTCACCTGACAGAAGCGATTTTTCAACCGTTATCGTGAACGATAGTGAATATGCCAAAACCTATAAGCTTCAGACGGTAAATATGAACTTTGTGGGTAATCCCTCATTGGAAGTATGGGAGACTCGTGCGGCAGACGCGGGCGAAGCTTTCAACAGCAATTATATGAAATATCTCGGGGATGTCGCTGTTGATGGCAGTGGGGTTTATACCATTCATGTCAAACCATATTCGACATTGACTGTGACCACTCTGAAGAACAAGGACAATGAGGCGTATCAAACACCGTTACCTGTAGAAGGCGACCGCATCGTGCTTGATACCGACGCCACAGGGAGGATTCAAAATACAGCGGACAATATCCTGTACGCCGATGATTTTGACTACTCCAATCAATCCGTTGTGAAGATCGGGGCAGGTGGGCAGAATGCTGGCACCCAAAGCTATATTGAATCCCGCGGCGGTTCCAAAAGTGTGATACCAAGGTATACGCACGACCGCAACGGTGCATTTGAGGCGTATCTTCCGGACGGGTCTGACAACTATGTTCTGCGCCAACAGCTGGATACGGAAATTATGGGGCTGGGTGGTACTTGGAACGGTGGAGATCCCGTAACGGCTATCGGTGATAACCGGTGGACGAATTACAAGGCCAGTGTAGATGTTTCGTTCGAGACGAACAGTACGCAGGGCGGAGCTAACTATGCTGCGATTGGCGCACGGTATCAAGGAGGCGGCAGCTCTCACACTATAAACGGCACACCTTATGTACTGAAGTTCTGGTTTGACGGAGGTTGGCAGCTGCTGGTCAATAATAGCGCAGTAGCGAGTGGCAATGTAGTGAGCGGTTCCGGTGGAGTAAAGCTGGATGGATTTAACACCGCACATGATGCCTGGCATAACATTGCCATTCAGGTTGCAGGTGATAATGTGACTGCCTATTTGGACGATGTGAAACTGGCTTCTTATACTGATCCGAACCCTGAATTGTCTGGTCGGGTAGATTTAGCCAGTGGATATTATCATGTTCGTTTCGATAATCTGAAGGTCGAGACGATTGACGGCTATACGCCATACTATTCCGAATTACTGGATAATCTTGAAATGTATGATCTGGCTGCTACACCAAACCCTAAATTAAAATACGGCGGTTTGTGGAGTCATCAAAACGGGGCTGGTATGTATATTTATCAACGTTCCCTATCTACCAGTCAAGGTGCAGCTGCTACGATGGAATATTCTTTTGAAGGCACCGGGTTAGATATTCTGGGACCGAATAATGGATCGGCTAAGTTAGAAGTGACTGTTGATGATGAAATTGTCACACTGTCAGCCGATACGATGGCCTCTAAAGAACTCTACCAAACGTACACGCTTCGCGGACTTAAATATGGACAGCATAACGTTCAGATAAAGGTATTAAGCGGTACTTTGGTTGTGGACGCGGTAGCGGTTGTTTCCGGTGAAGTAAAGGGTGCTGTGGATACAGCTGCTCTTCAATCAGCGGTAATAGCAGCGAAAGAATTTACCAAACGGGATGAATATTCGGATAGAGACTGGCAGCTTTTTGCAGCCGCACAGAACACCGCCCAAGAAGCACTAGACAATGCTGCTGATTTCAGACTGGATCAGGAAGGAGCTGTGCAACTCGCGGTACGTCTGATCTCTGCCCAGAACCAATTGACAACAGGGGATATACGGGAGCTTGCTGCTCCTCAGGATATTGCCACTTATGTCGGGAAACTGCCGAATCTTCCAGATAAGTTGGAGGCTACCCGAGAAGATGGATCCAAATTGCAGGTGTCTGTGAAGTGGAATTTAGACGCGGTCAGCTTCAACACACCCTATGAAAGAGTAGCTGTAACCGGCACTTATGGCAATCTAAAAACCACTGCTAATGTGGAAGTAGTGCCAGAAGGTCTCGTGTACTTTTTGGATGTCGGTGTTTCGGCGGATGTCGTCACACCACCCTATACGGTGATCAAGAATTTCGTGGGCGACAGCCTTCTGAATAGCACCGCGGATCAACTATCAACAGGCGCTGTGTGGGGTCATATCAATACAGGGGCAAATTATAATCTCAAAGGGCTTGGCGGTGCCGTGGTTATCACGGATAAAACTCAGACAGGTGTCTACAGCTCGAATACAAAGAATACACCTCTGATCTACACCTTCCCTCTGAGCGCAGGAAAGTACACGATTACATCGTTCCATCGGGACTGGTGGAATATGAGCAACCGCACGATGGATATCACGCTTAGCTACACTGATGCTGAAGGGAAGACAGTGAACGAAACGGTCAAGACCGGTGTACTCGCAGGTCCTAATGGCGTCACGATCACTCATGACTTTACGCTGCCGGTGAGCGGCGTCGTGAAATATTCGATAAACAATACGAATAGTCAGGCATCTGTGATCAGTTACTTAGCAGTGGCGAAGGACAGGGTCAGCATTGTCAATGAGCAGGCTGTAAACGAGGCTAAAAGTATTATAGAAGGTGCTGCATATAGCGTGCAGAAGGAAACAGCTAACAGCGAAGATGGAGTCCGGACCTGGCTGCTCCAAACGATGAACGGTTTAATCGGGTTCAGTGATACGGGGGTTACGATGGGTGATATCACCCTATCTTCGTTCCAGGAAGCTACTGATGACACAGCCGGCAGCTTCAGCTTCACAGTATTACTGAACAAGGGCGAGGCGAAGGCAGAAGCTGCGGCCAGCGGAACGATTAAGCTACCGGAGCCAGATATGAAGCAGCCGGAGATTACCTTGATAGGTGAAGCCATAGTCAATCTGCAGATGGGTTCTGAATATACGGATGCAGGAGCCACTGCGTATGACGACCAAGACGGTGATATCACAGACCGCATCAATACAACGGTCAGCAGTGAAGTGTATGGTCTGACGGAGTTAGATACAGCGCAAGCGGATATCTACACCTTCCATTACAATGTCAGCGATGCCGCAGGCAACACGGCTGCGGAAGTCACCCGAAAAGTAATCGTATCGGAAGATCCAGATGTACTGAAGCCGGTCATTACACTGCTTGGTGAACCATCTGTTCAACTGGACAATGGCGCAAGCTATACAGATGCCGGAGCCACCGCAATGGATAACCGCGATGGCGATATTACAGAACGTATTGTGGCGACGATTACGAAGGATGGGAATCATACGGAGACGTTAGATACCTCATCAGCAGGCACTTACATTTATCATTATAATGTGAGCGATTCCGCGGGCAATACGGCTGTTGAAGTTATAAGAATAGTTACAGTGGGAGAAGCACAGCAACCGCCGACTTCAACACCAACGGTAGAACCAACACCGACAGTTGAACCCACAGCAAATCCTACACCAACACCTGTACCTGAAGTAACCTCAGGGCCGGTGTCGACCACAGCACCGACGGTATCGCCAACACCAACACCGCTACCGCAGACCACGCGTATTCTTAACAGTGACGATTTCACGGCTCCGGTTGGAGGGGGAATAACAGTTCAGCTCACAGATGCTACTGATTCCGTACTGCTTCCTGTGGGAGTGTCAAATATTATCGGAGTGAACACGCTGCGTCTCGTATGGAATACATTTGCTATCCAACTGACCCCAGAAGCGCTAAAGAGTATCCAGGAGAAAGCTGCAGGAGGTCAAGTGGATGGAGCACGAATCAAACTCTCGGCCGTGAAGGCATCCAGAGTTGCCGTGGAACAGCTTATGAATAACCCAGCTGTCAACGGCTCGGTTCAGTTATCTGCTGCAAGTGATGTAATTAACTTCAGTTTGGAAGTTATTAGTACGAATGGCACTGCCGTACCGGTAACCCGTTTTGATAAGCCACTGACGCTTACCTTCATAGTAGATTCAGATTCCAATCCTAATTTGCTGGGCATCTACAATATAGCCGGGAACGGAGCTCTTGAATTTATGGGCGGAACGCTAGCTGATGGAAAATGGAGTACGGAAATACAGCATTTAAGCCAGTTTGCAGTCCTAGAATATGACAAGACATTCTTGGATGTCAGTACGGATAGCTGGGCGAGGGATGTTATTAAGACAATGGCGGCTAAACATATTATCCAAGGTATTTCCGATACTGAGTTTAATCCGCAAGGGAAAGTGACAAGAGCACAATTCGCGACCATGATTGCAAGAGCGCTAGGCTTAGAGGCGGGAAGTCATTCAACGTTTATTGATGTGGACTCCAAAGCTTGGTATGCAGAGTACGTTGCAGCCGTAAGCAAAGCGGGCATAGTGCTCGGACGTAGTTCGGATTCATTCGCACCGGACCGCAGCATTACCCGCGAGGAAATGGCCGTAATGATCGTTAGGGCTTATGAATATTTACAAGGCAGCAAGGTAAATGAAGTTTCAGCAAGCTCGTTCAGTGATTATTCCCTAATTCATGACTGGGCACAGAAATCAGCAAGTTTCGCTGAGCAGGCAGGGCTGATAAAAGGACGCGGCAATATGCAATTCGCACCGCAAGAGATGATGACCCGTGCCGAAAGTGCGCAAGTCATCGCCAATCTGCTGGGATATTTGTAAGCCGCACTTCCATGAACCTGGCAGCTGCATTTAGCGGGTGCCAGGTTTTTTTATAAGTTCAAAGAAGGGTTTATACAATTGCGAGGCGTCGATAAGTGGCAATGTCAGCTTTTTTTGCCGTATTTTCCAGGTGGAATGCCCGTGATGTTCTTGAAAGTACGTATGAAATTGGCATAGTCATTGAAGCCGGATAGATAACAGGTTTCGGATACGGAGTTTCCGGAGGATAGGAGCTGTTTGGATAAAGCGATTTTTTTAAGCAGGACGTACCGGTAGATCGTTCCTCCTGTCTGCTGCTTGAACAGGTGACTAAGATAATATTTATCGATGTTTAATTCACCAGCGATCTGCTCTAGCGACAGATTCAGATGCAGATGGTTATCGATATAGCGCATGGCCGATTGAATATGCGATGAAATAATACTGGGTATGGTGGAACTAGTACGGCTATATAGCTCATTAATGAGGACCAGAATCTGGATCAGATAAGTTAAAGCCAGAACCTCACTGCCGTATTGAGGATTCTCCAAAATTGCAATCAGGCGATAAGCAAGGGTCATGTACTCTGCAAGCAGTGTTTCATCCATTTGAGCGAGATTCTGCTCTCCGGGCTGACGGTTCTGGAAACAGGCGAGCAGATTTGTGGTTGCGGTGCAGAAGGGATATACAAGTGGAGCTTTGAAATGAATTGTTAATCGTTCGTAAGGCTCCGGAGATAGATTAATGATTTTATGAATCTCGTGATTGTTGAATAAGAGCACATTGCCACGTTGAAGCGGATAGCTGTACTGATCCACAAATCCGTTCACCGTGCCGCCTAAAAATAGGAAGATTTCAAAGTGATCATGAATATGAAAATCTTTGGTGGGTGAGATCGGTGAATTGCCGATGCCCGCCAGTATGTCGCCTTCGAACGGCTGATAATACTGGGCATGTTTCATCCGGATAAACCCTTTCAGATTAATAGCAACAAACGCAATAAATAATCATTAATCGCAAAGACATTGCAATAATACAACACTAAACTATAGAAGAAGATTACGCAATAAACCAAGTATATAGCTGGTCTGAATATGAGTAGGACGGATCTGCATCTGCTGAATAGACGCAATTGAAAGGGTGGATGGTGTATGAATAGTACGAAACACCGCAAATATTGGTTGGATACGATGCTACAGATCGGGAACCCAGTACTTGACGCCTTGTCGCAAAGAAAATTAAAGGAACGGCTGCCCACCGAGTTTCATAGTGACAGGAGCAAGTTTGCGCATTTGGAGGCATTCGCCAGGTTTGCCTGTGGAATGGCCCCATGGCTAGAGCTTGAAGGGCTGGAGGGTGAAGAAGAAGAGCTCAGGGCTCGTTATGTCATATTGATGCTGGAATGCATCGATGCTGCTGTTGATCCATCATCACCTGACTATATGGATTTTAAGTCCGAAGGCCAACCGTTGGTCGATGCGGCATTCCTCGCTCACGCGTTGGTGCGTGCACCGAAGCAGCTTGCCGGGCGGCTGAATGAGCGGGTCAAAGGTAATTTAATAACAGCTTTGAAGCGAACACGCCGGACTGCACCCAGCGGGAGCAATTGGCTGCTGTTTAGCGCAATGGTTGAAGCAGCTTTGTATATACTCGGCGATTCAGAATATGACCGGATGCGTGTTGGTTATGCGATCCACATGTTCATGGATTGGTATAAAGGCGATGGTATCTACGGGGATGGCAAGGACTTTCACTGGGATCATTACAATAGCTTTGTCATTCAGCCGATGCTTGTGGATGTGGTTACACTTTTTGAACGGGACTCGGAGCAATACTCCGTATTGAGGCCATTGATTCTGGAGCGGGCACAAAGATACGCAACTGTTCTGGAACGGATGATTGCGCCGGACGGAACGTATCCGTTTATCGGGCGCTCTATCGTTTACCGTTTTGGTGCGTTTCAGCTGCTATCACAAGCGGCGCTACAGCATTTTCTGGAGGATGCGCTATCACCCGCACAGGTACGCTGCGCCTTGACCGCTGTAATCACACGGACTATGGGATTTCCAGGGACGCTGGATGAGGACGGGTGGCTACGTCCGGGGGTGTATGGTTACCAGCCCGAGCTTGCGGAGAGCTATATCAATACGGGAAGTCTCTATTTATGCGCTTCAGTATTTCTTCCTCTGGGGTTACTTCCTTCAGATCCTTTCTGGGCAGGGACAGAACTGAAATGGACAGCACAAAGAATTGCAGCCGGAGAGGATGTTATGAGAGATCATGCCTTAAGTAGATAGGGGGATCTGATCTAATCGGTCAAAGGGAGGGGAAAAGCATGAACAGACAGGAGCTTTTCGGAATTGTCCAAGAAATGAAGCCAGCAGATCTGAGCTTGTATTATGCTGATGGAGAGTCGGATGCTTTTTGGAAACAAGCCTTATTATCCGAGACATTAAAGGAAGATATCAGCCAAATCCGCGAGGAGGCTCAAAGATTAGACAGCCAGTCTATATCAGAGCTGACGGATACGCTATTTTCAATTTTTGCGCGCACAGGTTCGAGGTTGGAATATGAACGGGTCTATTTCGAACGGAGAAGAAGGCTGAATACATATGTATTTATGACCTTGCTTGAGCCGGATAATGTCAGACTTCTGGAGAACCTGGAAAATATCCTATGGTCTATATGCGAAGAGTACACATGGTGCCTGCCAGCCCATCTTCCTGCAGATCATAATACAGAGAATATTGATCAGTTTATTGATCTGTTCTCCTCGGAGACCGCTTTTACCCTTGCCGAAATTTCTCTATTACTGGGAGAACGACTTCCGCTGCTTCTTCGATCCCGAATCAGACATGAAGTAGAAAAGAGAATATTTCGACCTTTTATTGAATGTGGTCCTTATGAATGGGAGACTGCACGTCATAACTGGGCAGCAGTGTGCGCAGGGTCGATCGGGGCAGCCGCCTTATTGATATTGGATGATCCTGCTGCGCTGACGAATATCCTGCTGAAGACAGAGCGCAGCATGAGCTACTATCTGGAAGGCTTCGGGGATGATGGGGCCTGCCTGGAAGGTCTGAGTTACTGGAACTACGGATTTGGCTATTTCACGTATTACAGCGATCTTCTCCGGGTTAGAAGTGAAGGAAGAGTAGACTGGTTTGCAACGGACAAAGTGCGAAGTATCGCTCAGTTCCAACAGAAAATTTTCATCGGTGGCAATTTTGTCGCCAATTTCTCTGACTCAGAGCCTCGAATTCACATACATATGGGCTTGTCCCATTATTTAGCTGATACCTATCCAGAAGTAGAATGTCCTCCGCCTGTGCTTCGCACTCCTTACGCTAAGGATCACTGCAGCCGCTGGGCTCCGGCTTTTCGAAATCTCATCTGGAGAAGGACCGGCGATGAGAAACAGGATCAGGATTGGGGAGCCGCCAGTTATTATCTTCCTGATG
This sequence comes from Paenibacillus sp. NPDC058367, assembly GCF_042723305.1. Lineage (NCBI taxonomy): Bacteria > Bacillati > Bacillota > Bacilli > Caryophanales > Paenibacillaceae > Paenibacillus > Paenibacillus sp. NPDC058367. Next base: position 848,885 of record NZ_JBHXIZ010000001.1, on the reverse strand, counting down.
CGGGATGGCTTGTCTCGCGTTATCAGTCCGGAGGAAGTTCGTTCGGTTTTGCGGCTAAGGGAGGGCATAACGCTGAACCTCATAATCATAATGATCTGGGACAGTTCATTCTGTCAGGTGGAGGCGAAATCTATGCAGCTGATCTCGGCTGTGGAGAGTATACGGCTGAATATTTTGGGGCTGGCCGTTATCAATATGATTGTAACGGCTCGCAGGGACATTCGGTTCCGATCATCGGCGGCCAGTATCAACTGGCTGGCAGGAAGCATAGTGCTACAGTTCTGTACGCGTCGGCTGCGGTTGAAAAAGATGAACTGAAGCTGGAGCTGTCTCAGGCATACGAAGTGGAAGAGCTTCAATCCCTGATCCGCTCTATGGTTTGGTACAAGGGGCAGCATCCTCGCTTGGAGTTAATGGACGAGTACCAGTATAACGGTAAGTCAGTGAGTTGGACAGAGCGGTTCGTTACCTTGCGTCGTCCGAAAATGCTGCGTGCTGGTGTTGTGCTGCTGCCCGGAACTGGAGTAGGCGGAGTGGAACTGACTTATGATGTTCAGATCGTTGAGCCAGAGATTACTGCACGTGAGTACCGGGATCATTTTGGCAGGGATACGGTCTGGCATACGCTAGACTTTCATGCTCTTAAGCCCGGTTCTGAAGGAAAATTAGTATTCACCTTTCAATTTATATAAATGATGAAAGAAATAGTGGACCATTCTAAGAAGGCGGTGTTTGAAATGAATATAACGGAAAACCCAACTTGGCTGGATGAAGCTTGGAACAAGGCACTTGAAAAGACAAGATGTAACAGTGGAAAGATCGGTGCAGAATTTCCACACGCGAGTCAAGGTGGTAAATACTTGCTTGAAGCACCGAACTGGTGGACAGCAGGGTTCTGGCCGGGAATGCTCTGGCAGTTTTATTCTGAAAGTGGGGACGAAAGCCTTAAAATGATCGCGGAGCGCTGCGAAGAGAGACTCGACGAGGTACTGGACGGCTACGATAAGCTGGATCACGATTTAGGCTTCATGTGGATTCTTACCAGTGTGGCAAATTATAAGTTAACGGGTAGCGAAGCGTCGCGAATTCGGGCATTAAAGGCAGCTAACTACCTGGCAGCCCGCTTCAATCTGAAAGGACATTATATTCGGGCTTGGAATCCATGGAGTGAAGGGGAGGACAATAGCGGAGTTGCTATTATCGACTGCTGCATGAACACCAGCCTGTTGTTCTGGGCTTCCGAGACAACAAGTGATCCCCGCTATCGTCATATCGCAGAGGCGCATATGGATACTGTGCTGGAGCATTTTATCCGACCGGACGGCTCCGTGTACCACATCGTCAAATTCAACCCGGAGACGGGTGAAGTGGTGGAGAAGCTTGGTGGGCAAGGCTTTGCGCCCGAATCGGCTTGGTCACGCGGCACGGCTTGGGCTATTTACGGCCTAGCGCTTGCCTATCATCATACGGGAAAGCAAAGCTACTTGGATGCATCCAAGCAGGTAGCGCATTTCTTCTTGACCCGACTTCCGGATGATCACGTTCCACATTGGGATTTCCGCGCTCCCGGTGAAGTCGGCGAGATACGTGATAGCTCCGCTGGTTCCTGCGCAGCGAGTGGATTGCTGCTGCTAGCCGACCAGGTGGATGATTCGGAGTCCCATGTGTACCGGAACGGGGCTATAAGAATAGTGGAATCTCTCTACAGGAATTATGGCAGTTGGGACAATGCGGACGAGGAAGGGTTGCTGCTTCATGGTACAAGTAACTACCCTGAGAACCGGAATATAGATGTTCCTCTTATCTACGGTGATTTTTTCTATGTCGAAGCACTGGCTCGGCTAAAAGCAGCAGGACCCTTCTATTGGGAATAGGGGGGATTATGATGAACAATGAGAAATCTTTTTCTCGTATTGGCGATAATCCGCTAAAGACCCGTGAGGATCTGGTGATCGCTCTTGAGCAGCTTACGGATCCACTTCGGCCGTTCTACAGCAAAGGTGGCTCACGACTTAAAATTGGCAAAACAGGGGCGAGCTATTCGGCAGGAACTGCTGAAATGGAAGGTTTCTCACGGGTGTTGTGGGGTTTGGTACCCCTGCTCATTGGTGGTGGAGACAGCGAACTCTGGGACATCGTGCTGGATGGCATTCGGCATGGCACCGATCCTTCTAATGAAGAATATTGGGGAGAGGTGAAGGACTACGATCAGCGTTTGGTCGAAATGGCGGTCTTCGGCTTCGCATTGGCAGCCATTCCGGAACAGATTTGGTTGCCGCTTGCTCCGAATGAGCAGGATCAATTATACCGTTGGCTGAATCAAATAAACGCCCATCCTTGCTATGATTGCAATTGGCTGTTCTTTAACGTTCTAGTCAATATCGGATTCCGCAAAATCGGTCGTCCCTACGACGCAGGACAACTGGAGAGCAATTTAAAGCGCATGGATGATTTCTATTTGGGAGAGGGCTGGTACAGCGACGGGATTAATGGTCACAGCGATTATTACGTACCTTTTGCTATTCATTACTACGCACTGCTGTACGCAAAGCTGATGGAACAGGAAGACCCTGAACGTTCCCGTGTGTTCAAAGAACGGGCTCGATTGTTTGCTGTCGATTTCATCGGCTGGTTCGCACCCGACGGTTCCGCACTTCCTTATGGACGTAGCTTGACTTACCGCTTTGCCCAGTCGGCATTTTGGAGCGCCGTTGCCTACGCAGATGTTGAAGGATTTCCCGCAGGCGTGGTGAAAGGTCTAGTGCTGCGAAATCTGCGTTGGTGGTTCAGCCAGCCGATTGTTGACGCCGATGGCGTACTGACCATCGGATATACTTACCCGAATCTGGTCATGGCGGAGAATTACAATGCCCCCGGATCTCCGTATTGGGCGTTAAAGACTTTCTTGCCGCTGGCTCTAGGGGTGGATCATCCGTTCTGGAAGGAAGAGGAACTGCCGCTACCGTCCATTCCGGCTGTCATGGTTCAGAAGCCTGCACATCTTGTCATCGTCCGCGATTCCGTTTCCGGTCATGTGGCAGCCTTCAACAGCGGACATTTATACACGAATGAACATACCCACACCTCGGCCAAATACGAAAAATTCGTGTATTCAACAGGCTTCGGCTTCAGCGTGCCCCGCTCCGAATGGGGGCTCTCCCAAGGAGCGTTCGACGCTATGCTTGCGCTGAGCGAGCGCGGAGACAACTTATACCGGGTACGACGCCAGAATATAGAGTCTGAGATGATAGACAACGTCCTACGTTCCGTCTGGAAACCGTGGGCCAATGTCGAGGTTCAGACTTGGGTTGTCGCCGGACTTCCTTGGCATATTCGGATTCATCGAGTCGAAACTGGACGGTCGCTGGATACCGCAGAGGGTGGATTCGCACTTGGCCAAGAGAATGAAATGATATCGAAGATCGATGTGGCTGGTGCGATGGCCTCCACTGCTTGGGGAACCAGCGCAATCAAGGATTTGCTAGGTTGTCGGAAGGGTGAGCTGGTCTGGCCGAACGCCAATACGAACCTGCTTCACCCTCGAACGGTGCTGCCGATGCTGACGAGCACCCTTGAGCCGGGAATTCATTGGCACGCTTCGGCCGTCTATGGTTGTCCCTCAGAGGGGGCTTTGGATATTCAGGCTGATCAAGCTGATGAGGTCCTCAAGCATTCACCTGAGCAAGATTTGAAAGTTAAGTTCAGCGAGGGAACGTTAACCATTGTCACTCATTTTGGGAGAGAAATCGTTCTTAATATATAATGAGTTTGTTGAATATTTCTCACACTAATTGAAAAGTCACAATAATAGCCCTGATGCAGAACTACTGCACTAGGGCTATTGTTTTTATGTGGATTTTTATGATTTTATCTTTTAATTATTGAGTTTTTTATCAAATGTTTTCTTAGATGGACAATTATGCTATAGTACTCTATCTAGTCATTTACAGAAGTATTGATTTATCAGACGATGAATAAACTGACTTTTGGCAAAACTAGAAATACCGACATCTATAGAAAGATAAGAAAGGCAGGAACTCCTTATGGACAACGGCAGTCTGGTCACGTGGATACTTTCATTTGTTATGATTATAAACATATTGCTCTCTGCTGGTTTTTTATTTTTTGAGAGGAGAGATATTGGTTATACGTGGGCGTGGCTTATGGTTTTTTATTTCATTCCCATTTTGGGCTTTATTATTTATCTCTTTCTTGGTCGTAATTTAGCAAAAAAGAATTTCTTTGGCCTTTCAGCTGAAGAAAGTAAATATCTACAATCAACTGTAGATCATCAATTGGCTACATTAAAGGATCAACGCGAGAATCAGAACGCTTTGTTAACGAAATATGCTGATTTAATTCATATGAACCTTGTTTCATCGAATGCGCTAATGACAACAGATAACGAGATAGCTATTTTTAACGATGGTAAACAAAAGTTTGACTCTTTATTTAATGATATTAGAAATGCCAAAAAAGAGGTCAACATTCAATATTACATCATCCAGCCTGATGATTTAGGGACAAAATTAAGAGATGAATTAACTAAAAAAGCCAAAGAAGGCGTAAAAGTGCGGGTTCTCTATGACGAAATCGGCTCCAAGAGACTTTCTCTTAAGTTCTTTAAAGAACTACTTTCTGCTGGTGGAGAAGTAGAGGTATTCTTTCCATCACTGCTTAGACCGATAAATTTTCGAATGAATAATCGAAATCATAGAAAACTATGTATCATCGATGGGGAAATTGCTTATATTGGTGGATTTAATGTGGGAAATGAATACTTAGGGATAGATAAAAAGTTTGGATATTGGCGGGATACACATTTTAGAATGAAGGGTGGTTCCGTTAATCAAATTCAAGGCAGGTTTCTTCTGGATTGGAAACATGCCCGGAAACACGAGCAGGTAAGCTTCGATCAATTTTCCTTTACTACTGGAGGTCATGCCGGATCAAGTCCCGCTCAAATTGTGTCTAGTGGTCCTAACTCGCTAGTTGAGCATCTGAAAAATATGTATATTAAGCTGATCTTGAACGCCAAACGGAGTGTGTATATTCAGACGCCATACTTCATTCCAGATAGCAGTTTTATGGATGCATGTAAAATTGCACTCCTATCCGGTGTGGATGTACGGATTATGATTCCAAATAAGCCTGATCACCCTTTTGTATACTGGGCAACTTGGGCGTATGCAGGTGAATTATTGAATTATGGAGCGAAAATTCTGTTATATGAAAATGGTTTCTTGCATGCCAAGACGATTGTGGTAGATGAAGAAGTAGCGTCCGTAGGGACAATGAACATTGATTCCCGGAGCTTTAGACTCAATTTCGAAGTTAATGCAATTGTTTATGATGAGCAAGTTGCTAAACAGCTTCAAGAATTGTTTCAGGAAGATAGCCAGTTAAGTACAGAGCTTACCCCTGAGCGTTATAGAGAAAGATCCCTTATAATCAAATTTAAAGAGGGGATTTCTCGTCTTTTTTCGTCTATCCTCTGAATACACAGACCCTATACTCCGTACAAAAAGCGAGCTGTGGACTTGTAAATTCACAGTTCGCCGCGGCACATGGATTCTACTATGCTTCACACGACACCCTGTTTTGATTTCATGCACTTAAGATTGTATGTGCGACCGTATACTTTTGCATATCTGACAATTCGGTCAATCATACGGGTGTCTTTCAGCTTAGTAAACGGGCACGGATCAGGAGCCGTATTCACTTCCAAGATCCATGGCTTGAGACGTTGATCTAAGGCAATATCTACACCGATTTCCTGAAGGCCGGGATAGACAGTGCTAAGCTGTCTGGCGGATTTCACTCCAATTTGCTTCAGGGATCGGATCAATATTGTACAATTCTCTGTGTTTGTGTAGGCTTTCAATAATTCCTCAACCGGATAAATTGTTCCTCCTTGACTCCCGTTTGTAACTACTTTGCGAGGATGCGCCACGCGTCCTGCAACCCCTGTTGCTTCCCACCCACCTTTAGAATTTCGCTGCACCATCACCCGGATATCGAATGGGCGGCCATCGTACACCAACAGCCTGATCCCCTTTTGAACTAAATAGGACTTCCCTTGGGCTTCTCGTAAGAGGGCCCGATATGCCGCGTCGTAATTAGAGAATTTGTGTACGTGGGTACCGGACTGATAGCTGTATTGTGCACGAGTATGTTCAACCCGTATCACGCCCTGTCCTAAAGATCCGCAGCAAGGCTTAATGTACACCATCTTATATTTTTGTAGCATTTCATAGAGAGTGTTCTTATCCATTTTTTTTGTGAGCGGGACATGTTTATTTAACTCTTGATTTCTAACCAGCACCCTTGTCTTCGTCAGCTTATTGGATATACGACTTATCTGCTTCATCATTTTGTCCCTCCGTCTCAAAAGATCCATAGGCTATATTACGGAAATGCCTCAGCTTTTGATTGGGCAACCACCGAATCGTAGAACACACTGAAAGAACTCTACATATGATTATGGTAGGTATTTATCTATGGGCTGCAGCTTGCGGTCAACAGGAGGCGGCCATCATGCTGCTCGACAAAGACAAATTGCAGGATAAGTTACTTAAAGTAATTGAGGCATTTCCCTGGTATAAGGGGCTGATCGGCGGCGAAAGAGCGAATTATAGCTTAGACACGCTTCCGCTTATGACGTCGACAACGCTAGATACCTATTATTATAATCAACCTTTTGATCCTTCTTTGACCGTATATTTGACTTCGGGTACAAGCACTGGCCGTCGAAAAGCTATACTTTACTCTAAGGAAGACGATAAGCACTATATAGATATTAAAACGAGGCTGTACGGTGATCTTATTGCGGGAAGCGGATGTGTTAGCGCTTTGGCGGATATGGGTACTGGGCATGCGGCGAACACTGCACTGTCCATTTTTGAGCGGTTAGGATTGGAACATCATTCAATTCCCTTCGAATTGCCGATCGAGCAGCATATTGAACAGCTTCAAACCTTCAAGCCTGACTTACTCTACACAATGCCTTCCATCCTTGATCATATCGTACATGCTACTAGAGATCCGCGGGCTTTTGGAATCCGAAAGATTATTTTGGTTGGGGAAATCGCCTCATTAGGTTGGCAGCGGAATATGGCCCGTCTGTTCGGTCTTGAACCGCGCGACATCATTGATACGTATGGCTCTATTGAAATAGGCACGATTGCTTATTATTCACATGATCTTGGCAGGTATATTTTTGCTGATGGGATTTTTGCGGAAGGGGTCGGGGCGCAGGAGATTGGCGAAGAACTAAGTCCGCTTAGTAATGATGAAAGTGTTCTTGTTCTTACCTCCATGGTTCGCAAAATGCTGCCAGCTATTCGTTTCGTTACCTATGATGTTGTAAGGGACTTTAGGTCTGTGATGATAGATGGTGTGGAGAAGCAGAGCTTTAGTTCCATCGTCAAACGGGTGGGTCGGGAGCTGAAGCACGGGGAGAAAATAAGCCTGTACGATATCGAACAGGTCGTATACCGACATCTTGAAGATGCGATCATTCGGGTCAAAGTGAGGAAGAATGCGCTGACCGTTTATATCAAAAGTAAATCTGCGGATAACACCATTGTCCCGAAGATCAAAGAGGAAATTAGGGAATGCATTCCGGAAATCGGCATGATGATTCGAAACCATCTGCTGGACGATATTGAGGTCATTATAGTAGGCAAAGACGAGCCGATGGACAGCGGAAAGGTTAAGAACAAAAAGCTATATTACCAGAAAAATAAAGATCGCGCAGAGATGGCCTTCACTGACGGTATTTTGTCGACTATCGGAAATACACCCTTAATCAAGCTGAAGAGCTTGTTTTATAAAAGTGAGTTTGACGTCTATGCAAAAATGGAGCTGATGAACCCGGGGGGAAGCGCCAAAGATCGTCCCGCCCTGCGGATGATCCAAGCGGCATGGAAGGAAGGAACAATAGGCCCTGGAACCACCATCATTGAATCGAGCTCTGGTAATATGGCGATAAGCTTGGCCATGATTTGTAAGTATTTGGGGATGCGTTTTATCAGCGTTATTGATCCTAGAACCACGGAAACGAATCTGCAAATTCTGAAGGCGTTGGATGCCAAAATCGACTATGTCGCCAATCCCGATCCCGTAACAGGGGAGTTTCTTCCTGCTAGGCTGAACCGTGTACAGCAGTTATTGACGGAAATACCGGGCAGCTACTGGCCGAATCAGTATGCGAACGCAAATAATTATTTAGCTCACTACCATACGACAATCAAAGAAATCGTGACTGATCTTGAACGAGTGGATTATTTATTTTGCAGCGTTAGTACATGCGGAACCATACGGGGTCTTGCGGAATACGCAAGAGATCACGGACTTCGGACCAAGATCGTGGCTGTTGATGCAGAGGGAAGTGCGGTTTTTGGCGGAAATAAGAGTACACGGCGCTTCCCGGGACTGGGTGCAGGCATCGTGCCACCTTTTTGCAGAACAGATATAATCGACCATATCGTGCATGTCTCGGATTCGGATATCGTAAAAGGTTGCCGGATGTTGGCACAGAACGAATCCATCCTGGCTGGCGCATCCTCCGGGGGAATCATTGCCGCCGTTAAGCAGATGGAGCCAGAATTGACCCCGGGAGCTGTCTGCGCAGTCATTCTGCATGATAAGGGAGAGCGTTACCTCGATACCGTATATTCTGACTCATGGATTCAGAACCAATTCGGTCAGGAGCTATTGGCTGAATGTGGTGATCTCCCTGAGATGTAAGAAACGATATGTTTCATAAGGAGGTGACGGTATGCTGTACTTAAATGATCGAGATATACGGGCAGTAGGTGTTGATTGGCCTATTCTTGTGGAGTCGTTAGAAACTGCTGTGGGTATCATCGATTCAGGTGATTATGTGCAGCCGATAAAGCCTTACCTAAGGTATAAGAGTCCACAAAACCGGATTATTGCAATGCCCGCTTACGTAGGGGGAGAGGTGAACGCGGCAGGGATAAAGTGGATTTCTAGCTTCCCAGATAATATTGAGGCTGATCTTCCTCGCGCGCATAGCATCATTGTATTGAATGAACCAAGTACAGGCCAGCCTTCAGCCGTCTTGAACTCTCCGCTTCCCAGTATTATTAGGACGGCTTCCATCAGCGGACTGATGATTCGTTACTTTTTGCAGGCGCGTTCAGTGGAGCGGATTCATCTAGGCATTATCGGTTGGGGACCGATTGGGCAGGTTCATTGTCAAATGGTTATGGCTCTGTATGGGGATCAAGTCGAACGTATCCGGATTTTCGATATCAAGGGAGTAGATTTATCAGGAATCTCATCTCTCTATAGAGATAGGATGGAAGTGGCTGAGACGTGGGCGGACGTTTATCAGCATTCGAATATCTTTATTACTTGTACTGTATCCGAACATCGGTATATCGATCTATATCCTGAAAAAGGTAGTCTTCTGTTGAATGTTTCACTGCGTGATTATAAGCCGGAGGCGTTAGCTTCGTTAAAAGCCATTATCGTCGACGATTGGGATGAAGTGTGCCGTGAGAATACGGATATTGAGCAGCTTCATTTGGAGCAGGGGCTCACTCGTGCTGACACCCAGATGATTACCGATGTTGTCTTGCGCCACAGCCTAGCTGAATTCGGCGAAGATGAACCGATCTTCTTTTGCCCGATGGGGATGGCCGTCTTTGATATCGCTACAGCGGTGTATTACGTGAACAAGGCGAGAGAAAAGGGGATAGGGACCGAGCTGGAGTAAGGAGAGCAAGAATGAGAGCAATTCTGTCCATATAACATACTGAATAACCCGCTTACTAAGCGGGTTATTCAGTATGTTATGCACTATAGGTATCCTTTATAAATTGAATAAAATGTGCAGTGGCTAAGCTAAATAAATTATTTTTTTTCCAAGCCAAAACATGACTTGTAGTTCGTTCAGGTTCAAATGGAACAAAACAAGTACGTTCACTTTCCCGGATAGAATATGAGCCACTCACACAAATGGCATAGCCAAGCTTTCGTTCTACTAGAAGCATGGCGTTTGTCAAAAGATTATGTGAGGCAAAGATACGAAGACTCTCATTCTCGACCCCAAGCCAGCTTGCAATCTCATTTTGCACAATGGTACGTCGAGGTAGGATTAGCGGTAAAGTAAGAATATCCTGAATACCAATAGAAGACTTCTGGGCGAGAAGATCATCTCGTCGCATCAGAATTCCCCACTGTTCCTGATAAGGCAAGCGAATATAATCATATTTAGCGGCTTCAATGGGCTCTAATAATATACCTATGTCAATATTACCTCGGTCCAGCTTCTCCCGAATATCATCCCCATCCGCACTATACAATTCATATTGTACCCTAGGGTGTCGATTGGAAAATTCCTCTAATAACTCCGGCAACGCCCTGGATACGGTGGACTCCACACATCCGATAGAAACAACTCCACCAAGCAAATCTTTTTGTTCTGCCAGATCTCTTTCTGTTTTATCTAGTAGTGAAACGATCTCTTTTACTCGTTGTTGAAACAGAAGTCCACTGTCTGTTAGAGTAATCTGCCGTTTTCCCCGAATAAACAAGCGGGTATCCAATTCTTCTTCCAGATCCATTAGCTGTCTGCTTAGAGTGGGCTGGGTAATGTGGAGGATTTCTGCTGCTTTTGTTATATTGCCTATCTTAGCCACTGTTAAAAAATATCTGAGAACACGAACATCCATGATTGTTCATTCCTCCTCTGTTGTTACCTCATTTAATAATAACATCTAGAATTCCCGGATTAAACGATACGTATTAAGCATGATACGTAATTCATCATAGGCATTAGATATTTATTGCTTTAGAAACTACCATGGAAGTATGAGTTCTGTGACTTAAAACGACTACAAAATGGAGTTAAACATATGAGCAAACTAGAAACTGCAATCACGAAACCATTATTATTTTCCAATCTACAACTAAAGAAATTATTTCTCCCCTTAATGATAGAGCAATTATTAGAAGCTATGATGGGATTGGTGAATTCTGTCATGGTAGCCTCTGTTGGGGAGTCAGCAGTATCGGGTGTATCTTTAGTAGAAATGGTGATGTTACTGTTGATTAGTATATTTGCAGCGCTCGCTACTGGAGGTACTGTAATTGTGGGTCAATATCTTGGAAGTAAGCGGGAGAATCAGGCTAGAGAAGCAGCGAATCAATTAGTTTTGTTTGTTGGTAGTGTGGGGCTAGTGATTATGGTTTTGATTTATTTACTGAAAGGATTTATTTTACATGGTTTATTTGGAACGATTACAACTGAAGTGTATGGACACGCGAATACTTATTTATTAATTGTTGGGGTTTCAGTTCCTTTTTTAGCGCTTTATAATGCAGGTGCAGCCGTATTCAGAACGATGGGGAACTCCAAACTACCCATGCAAATAATGTTGGTTGTGAACCTTGTGAATATAGCAGGGAATGCCTTGATGGTATATGGACTTGACATGGGAACGGCAGGTATCGCTATTCCAACGTTATTTTCCAGAATGGGGGCTGCAGTTTGTATTCTTGTTCTAGTATCTAATCCAAAGAATCTCTTATCTTTGAAAAAGACCTTGCGGCATAAATTTGATGGCAAGATGATCAAGCAGATGATGAGAATTGGTGTACCATATGGAATGGAAAATGGAATGTTTTATATTGGACGGTTATTGATATTGAGTTTAGTCTCCACATTTGGAACAGCGGCTATTGCAGCAAATTCAGTTGGCAGTACGATCGCTTCCTTGCAAGCGTTACCTGGAATGGCTATTGGATTAGGAATGTCTGTTGTGATTTCGAGATGTGTGGGTGCTGGCGAGTATGCTCAGGCTAGGTATTATACAAGGAAGATTATTGGCATGATCTATGTGGCACAGATCGTTAGTTCTGTTGTAAGTCTAGCTTTGTTTCCAAGCCTACTACGTATGTATCATTTTTCAGAGGAAGCGGAGCAATGGGCAACCATGATCGTATGGAGCCATGCGATCGTCATGATGCTGATATGGCCTTTTGGAAATGCACTGCCAAGTGTTTTTCGGGCGGCAGGAGATGCGAAATTTCCTATGGTCGTAAGCATGATTACTATGATTTGTTGTAGAATTGCGTTCGCTTATGCACTAGTATATTGGTTTCATATGGATATGTTTGCAACGTGGATTGCAGTCTATTGTGATTGGTTGATTAAAGCAGCATTGTTTATTTGGCGGTATATTAGTGGGAAATGGACAAAATTCCAAGCGATACAATAAAGACAGCCCTGATGAAGAATACATCGGGGCTGTCTTGCAACTGGTGCAACTGATTAAAGGGTATAACCGAAGCCTAGTATAGTAAAACACTTATCCTGATCTTCGGGCACCATTTTGATTTCTATCTGATGCTCACTGCTAGCTTCGTTTTGATATAGAATTACCGGATTGCAATGTGTCCAGTTGTTCACGTGAGGATCAGCAGTAACTGCAAGGCTGCCGTCTACGAAGATATCCGCCTTGCCGAATTCGCTGCTGCCGGAATCCTTGTATACGAGGATGAGATTTTTACTCGTTATTGTCAGCTTGAAGCTTTCTTCACCAGACGCCCTTGAATGCATCCAATTATGAGGGAATTCCGGAGTACCGTGAGAGTCAGCATCCATTTCTACCCGCTGCAAATCGGTATCTATCCCCCAAAATCCGCCTACTTCGATCTTACCTGCGTCAATATAGTTTTTTCGATCCAGCAGGAGGGTTCCTGTAAAATCATTCCCGATAACCGGTCGTTGATCCAATAAGATCTCATCTTCATTCATTAGTGATTTATGGGTTTCGGTGAATAAATATGCGAGACAATCAGCCATTACCCGGTGACCCTCATTTGTCGGATGATAGATATCATAGAAAAATTGCCGTTTAGAGATGATGTTGCCTTCAGCTTTACTCAGGCGGAACTGCTCGGATACGGCATCCTTTACACTAACCATAGGAAGATTATAATGGCGGCCAATGGGGGAGAGCCGATCCTGCAGGTTCCAGTCATTCATAAACACACTGAACAGAAGGATTACGGCTGGCTGATGATCGGCGGAAAGTATTTTTAAGCATAAGCTTTCAAAACAATTGCCTTTCGTTTCATCCCCTTCGTCGTTTACCGCAAATTCCACTACCACGATATCTGGTGTTACGGAACCGTCTCTAAGAATATCTCTTTCATAGCGGATGACGCCAAGCTCGGAGGGTGTTCCGCCGACCCCAGCCTTCACAAAATGGATGTTCTCGCCACCATTTGTGCCGAATAAGTCTTTAAATCTTAAATACGACTGATAGGCATAACATTCCGTGTGTATCGGCTTAGCACCGGCTCCTTGAGTAATGGAACCTCCAATATAAGCGATCGTGACTTCCTCGCCCTTTATAGCCTTATTCATGGCAGCTTTTAATCTTTTATTATTGCCAGCATGCAGCAAGGATTGTGTAATGATCTTTTGGTACTCATTCGATTCAAAAGCAACTGGTGGTTCAAGGATTAGCTCTGGAACAGAATAACCGTCATGCAAATAAAAAATAACACTCGCAATCGCCAGTTCGCCTGCGTGATTAAATTCAAAAGCAAATTTTCCGAGCACATCATCTTCTTCAGAACCCGGATTATCTGCTAACTTCAAAATAACCTCTGAACCATCGGCGGGGCAGGGTACACGTAAATAACTGCCGGTTTCATATTTACTAGTTTTGCCCCAGTGCTGCAATAAAAAAGTGACTGGATCTTCCTGCGCGTTAGTCCTTCTCACGGATACTCCAATACTGTGGACTAATTTGCGAAATCCTGCACTGCTCCCCAGAAGCTCCAGAATTGCTTTATTTGTGACGCCGCCTATAAATTTGGTCTTATCGATCAGATAGCTGCCTTCCAGATAAACTTCTTGTGACGGTTTGCCTTCGGCTCTTGCTGTTGCTTCAATTGCTGTTTCATACAGCACAAAAAAGCCGTTTCTACGATCAGCCGGGTCCTTTGGAGCCTTCGGACCTTCAATCTGTTCGCGTGCAATGAGTTCGTTATTCTTTTCCATATGGATCATCCTCGCTTTATAAGGTTCTCTTGTTATGGATACGCTTGCAAAAGAAATGATTCTGCTACAAGGGAATACCTGTTAACAGTAACACCAAATATCTAGATTGTTCAACCAATAAACAAAGTTTCATTTAATAATTACAAAAACTTGCTAGTTTACACATGGAAGTTGAAATCGCTTACTTATATAATGTGCCTAGTCATACGAAAATAGGATGCTTAAGGGGAGAATAATCATGCCTACGCAGGAATTAATCCTTGTGAAGCAGGGCAAAGCTGCTAAGATTTACGTGGATCCCAAAGGGAAGGATTATGCCGGTTTGCGCCGCGTGGCTCAGTCTTTTGCAGCAGATGTTAAACAGGTAACAGAGGTTGAACCTGAAATACATACACAATTGAAGGCATTGGATGGAACCGTTGTAATCGCTGGATCGATCGGAAGTAATGAGCTTATTGATCGTTTAATTGCGAAGGGGACAGTGGATGTGTCCGCCATCCAAGGGAAAAGGGAATGTTATAAAATTCAGGTAGTTGAAGAACCGACAGCAGGAGTGGACAAGGCGCTCGTCATTGTGGGAAGCGATAAACGCGGGACGATGTACGGGATTTATTCTATCTCTGAAAAAATTGGCGTTAGTCCGTGGAAATATTGGGCAGATGTTATACCAGAGAAAAAAGCAGATTTGATCTTACCTGATAGCCAGCTACATAGGATTTCCAAAGAACCTTCGGTTAAATACAGAGGGATTTTTTTGAATGACGACTGGCCGTCCTTGGGCTCTTGGGTAACTCAAAGATTTGGTGATTTTAATGAAGATTTCTATGACAAGGTGTTTGAACTAATTCTTCGATTAAAGGGGAATTATTTATGGCCAGCGATGTGGAGTGCCGAATTCAGCCTTAACGGTAAAAGCAATCCAATCGCCAACGCCCAGCATGCACAGGAATACGGCATTATAATGGGAACCTCCCATCATGAACCTTTATTTCGGGCAGGCAGTGAATGGCAGAAGGTATACAACCAATATGGAACAAGTAACTTATGGGATTTTGCCCGAAACAAACAAGCTATTACGGATTTCTGGGAAGATGGAATCAAACGGAATCAGGACTTTGACAATTTAATCACACTAGGGATGCGGGGAGAAAGTGATTCTGCGCTGGAGGGCTCCGACCAGGAGAATATTGACCTGCTGAAGGATATCATCCTTACGCAAAAAGAATTATTAAAGAAATATAATCTTGAGCACTCGCCCCAAATTCTAGCCGTATACAAGGAAGTGGAGAAGTATTGGTATGGCACTGCTGAGGTTGAAGGCTTGAAGGACTGGGAAGTCCTGAATGAGGTTACGATCCTGCTGGCAGATGATAACTTTGGCAATCTCCGCAAAATCCCAACGGAACACGAACGCGATCGAAGTGCAAGGTGGGGGATGTACTATCATTTTGACTATCATGGGGGTCCACATTCCTATGAATGGTTAAACACGATTCCGCTGGAGAAGGTTTGGGAGCAAATGTGTATGGCATTCGACTATGGCATCCGTGATGTATGGATTGTGAACGTCGGGGATTTGAAGCCTATGGAATTGCCTATTTCCTACTTTATGGAATTGGCCTATGACTTTGAAGCTTGGGGTACTGGAGCGATTAACCGGACTGTGGAATATACCAATCGTTGGGTTGAGCAGCAGTTCGGATATGCACTGGAACATGAGACATGCCTGGGCATCGCGCAATTGCTGAGTGAGTATACCCGAATGAACGGCCGCCGCAAGCCAGAGATTATTTATCCGTCAACCTTCAGTCCAATCCATTACAATGAGGCACAGAGAGTGCTGAAGCAGGCGATTAGGATGGAGAATGCCGCTGACCAATACTATGCTCTTATTCCTGAATCATTAAAAGATGCGTACTACCAGCTTGTATATTTCCCTGCTGCTGCATCAGCCAATGTGCTCAAAATGCAAATATATGCTGGACTTAACGAGCTATATGCTGGACGAGGCAGTGTATTGGCCAATACCTACGCTACCCTGACTCATGAAGCCATCGATAGGGATAAACACCTGGAGCAGGTTTATAATAGCGGAATTACAGAAGGAAAATGGCAAGGAATGATGAGTTCCCCTCATGTCGGGTATGTTCACTGGAATGCAGAGGGGTGGAAATATCCAGAGGTGAGCACGTTGATTCCCTCTAAAGGCTCTATATTGATTGTTGATGTTGAAGGTACGGAGCAAGCGTATGTTGCGGGGACGGCAAAGCTTCCGGTATTTACAAATCTGCAAAAAGAAAACTATTGCATTACTATCAGCAACGGTGGAGAAGCGGGCTTTGAATATCAGGCAAGTAGCAGTGCAGCTTGGATCAAGCTTGAGAAAACATCGGGGTGGATCAAGGCTGGGGAGACCTTACAGGTTTCTGTAGATTGGGAAAAAGTTCACGAGATATCGACGGGTGAAATTACGATCTCTGGTGCCGGAGGCACCGTTAAGGTTAGTGTAGCTGTGAACTTCTCTGACATTCAGGATGTGCCAGCGATGACCTTTATCGAGACGCATAATACAGTGTCCATTGAAGCGGAGCATACCTCAAGTCGTGTTGCACAATCAGGGGTGGAATGGAAGACCATTGCTAACTATGGGCGTTCTTTATCCTCGGTTAAAATGTTTCCGGATACGGTATCTTTTGAACAGCCGGAGAATGCGCCTTATCTGGAATATCAGGTTTTAGTACAGCAGAATGCAGATTACAGCTTAACCGCGTATATTGCTCCGACAAACAACCTGTCACAGTTCAGTGGATTAAAATATGCGGTAGGCTTCGATGCACAGACGGCAGTGATTACGGATGCTTTACCTACGGATTTTGCGGGCGGCAATCATGATAATGAACCGTGGTGCCGCGCGGTTATGAATAATATCCATACCGTGACCACCATTCATGCTTTAACGAAGGGGATCCATACCCTCCGCTTTTACGGATTGGATGCGGGCCTGGTCCTGCAAAAGCTTGTGTTGTCCGCTGCGGAGCTGCCGTATTCCTATTTGGGCCCAGAGGAGAGCTTCTATACTAGGGGGACGCACTAATTCATAGTTAGAGCTAATTGAAGGGCTGAATCCCCGAATGGTTCAGGGTCCTCCGTTATTTCAAGGCAGATGACGGAGGATAACCCTTGATATTTTTGAAAACATTACTGAAGTAGGCGACATCTTGATAACCACAGTGCGCTGCTACTTCGGACACATTGAAGCCACCTGCGGACAGAATCATCTCGGCATTGTTCACCCGTACTTTATTTATGAATTCCTTATAGGTGGAACCGGTGTTTTGCTTGAACAGCTTGCCAAGATATACAGGATTTAAGGCAACCAAATCAGCTAGTTCCTTGATCGCAACTTCCTCCGAATAATGATCCATAATATAGGTCATTACTTTTTGGATTCTCAGATCGATCAGAGGTGTCTCTTGATGGTGGGTTATGCTTAACAGGCGATACACGATCAGTTGAAAAATGGCTCTGGCCTTCATTTTATAAAAAGGCTGTTTGCCCATCCATACATGCGAGAAATCTTTGATGTCCGCTAGGATCTCTTTAGTTCTCCAGTTTTTAGTTACGGTCTCAAAAGGGAGCTGCACATGATTGTCCTCCCCCTGCCAGAAGAAATTAAACGCAAAAGAACGCATGGGTGCCTCCTTAAAGGTCTGCGCTTCCCGAATACTTCCGGAAGGTGCATAGAGCATATCACCAGCTTCAACCGTAAATTTCTCCCCATTAATAAAATAGTTTGATTTCCCTTCCACAATGAAGGTAAGGTCATGGAAATCAATTTTGCTCCTCGTTATCTCCCAATCCGGGAAGGATCTGCGGTCGACGAACAAAAAAACATTCGGAACTAGATTCTCATATTTGCCAATGTCCATTTCAGCCATTGCTCCTTCCATATAACTAGAGCCGCATGAATACCGATTGGTATATTATACCGAAATGAAACCTATTACGAAAAGACCCTTTTAATCATCGGGAATGCCGTACGCCATGCATAATGAAATCCTTGAATTGTCGGTCCGTTGCCCGGTCTTCCTCCGTAACCACACCGCCCCGCTGATGCGTAATAATAACGGCTTTTTGTAAATACATGAAATACAGGTGGGTGGACTTCTGTAGAATGTTCAACCACTTATTTTTTTCCTCTGGAGCCACTGCTATTGTCTCAAGAAGTATAAGTCGCGAATACCAGCCTTCCATAGCCTTCTTAAAGTCAGGCAGTTCTGCAGGATTCTTAGAAAGCGTGCTGTAGTAAACTCCAAAAATGGCATCATAGTAGATCAGTGATTCCTGATGATCTCTTAGCGCCAAATATTTATCCAGAATGTTCTCCAGTGATTGTACCGGCTGTTCAAAATCAAAATCAAACAGCAGCTGTCCAAACATCCGCTCCAGGTTAAGGACATAGATTTGAGCGGCTAATTCTTCTTTGTCCTTATAATGATGATACAAAGTGCGCCGGGAGACCCCGGCTTGTTCTGCAATTTGAGCCATATCCGTGCGCTCAATACCTTGAGCACAGAACAAGCTGAGCGCTGTATCCTTAATGATCTCCCTCGTCATTTGCATCTGCTTTTCACGCAAATTCATTAATTTTCTCTCCTGCCTTGTGCGAGTATTTCGCTAATTCTGTGCTATTTCTGAGCTGGCTTCGACGTCATGAGGAACTTGCTCCCAACTGAATAGGGTTTCTGATGGTTGACTGCATCACCTAGCCATTTCAGAAGCTTCACACCATCTTGTTCAGCCTGAAAGAAGGTCTCTCTGGTTGCAAAAGTGTGCGGGGTTGTACCCGTCTTAGCATTTAGCCCATAGTCGGTCAGATAGTAATAATAATTAGGTAAAGTGGCAGCTAAAGAAGATACAGATTGCCGCATTTCCTGTGACCATTCATTAATAATGCGTTGATCTCTGGGCCCCTTGTAATCGTTGATGTTGTTCTGAAAGTGGATCAGAATCTCGTCAAATACCGAGTAGGATTGCAATATTACCGTATTCGCAGGCAGTAGATGACCGTTCGCTTTAAATGCTGCCCCGATGATATCCGCTTCAGGGGTATACCCAAAATTCTTAACGAAGTCTGCCTGCCATTCCTTATTCACAACATTTGGCCACTTGTCTGATTTCAGGAAGGAACTGTCTGAATATTGGAAGATCTCGGAGTCTTTGTAATGAGAGGCGATCTCCGGAGCCCAGAAGGCGGACCCGAATCCACCAGCACTTTCACCTGCAATTAGCAGTTTGCCGGGCTTTTCCACGTTGGCATATATCCAATCAAGGCTGCTTCGCACATTATTGCTGCCGTTATAACGCATTGTAAAGGTGCTGCCGTCCTCTTTTTTATATTCAGCCGTACGGTTACCGATATGGAAATCACCCGTCGAATAGGGAAGGTAGACCACATTCCATCCATGAAAAGGATTGGCAGGGTTATCCGTATCCATCATGCCTCTCAGCAATGTCAGCATATAGAAGGGGATGTTCTGGAAATAGTTGCCCGTATCTCCACCTTTAATGAAGTTCATTAGCTTGATTGGGTGCGCGGCGCTTTGGGCATCCCAACTGGCCCCTCCCCCGGAAAAGAAGATGATCCAGTTATTAGTCTCTCCCTTTTTATTCCAGATAAAATACTCTGATCCATCACTTGAAATGACATTTCCGTCCAGCTTGACTTTATTCCACTCATAAGGCTTCACTTCCGTGATTACGGGGGTGGCGGTGGCCGGTCTCTTGATCACAAAAGCGCTAATCGCAAGAATAGCAATCAAAGCAAGGCTCAATAATCCAATGCATGTGAATATCGTAATTTTCCCCATTCTTCTCATATACATCTCTCCCTTAATTGGAGTATACGCTACGTTAACTCATTGCGCAATGTGTATACTTAAATTCAAAATAAACAATCATAATCGAAAAACGGGGTGTCCTCGCAGCCTTTTATACATGGCTACAGGGACACCCCGATTTTGTATGTTACTTCATTTAATTAGATTCTATACTTTGATTTCAAATGTTCTAATTTCGTAAGGTTCAAGTACAAAGGTAATGACAGGTTCAGTGTGAACCTCACCTTCAGGACGTTCCATTAGATTACATTCTTGCCACGAAATAATGTTCAAGTCGCTCGTCATATCAATCTGCTGGCGGCTTCCGGAATAGTCGTGAACACGTACAACTAATTTTTGACCATCTTCAGATTTCTTAAGGGCAGAAACCATAACCGTATTCGTAGAAAGACGAATCATGGACTTTGTTTCTACTTCAGCTTGCCCCATGGTGCTCCGCAGTGGATTGTTGATGGACCAGGCTTGACGGACGGTATCACCTTGTAGCCAATCCCCAGTATGAGGCAGGATAGAGTAGGTGAATGAATGTTCGCCTTGATCCGCATCAGGGTCAGGGTGTGTTGCCGATTTGATTAGGGATAGACGCATCACATTATCCTTGATGTCGTAGCCATATTTGCAGTCATTCAGCAAGCTAACGCCATAACCACGATCTGATAAATCTGCCCACTGATGACCCACAGTCTCGAATCTAGCGTAATCCCAGCTAGTGTTCCAGTGTGTTGGACGCTTAACATTACCGAACTGGATATCATAAGTGGCTTCGGTAGCTCGTATCGCAACAGGGAAGGCAACTTTCATTAGCTGTTTTTTCTCATGCCAGTCTACGTTCGTCACGAAGTCGATACGACGATGCCCAGCGTGTAAGATCATTTGCTGTTTAATCGTGGAATCCATATAGCTCCATGTGAATTGCACAATACAACGCAATGAACTATTTTCTATGACTTCAATGCTAGTGCAGTCGATCACTTCGCGCATTTTTTGCTGATAGTAGATGTCAATGTCCCAAGCTTCATGTGCTAATGGTTTATCCTCAAACACTTGGAACACATTACCGTGACTTCCATTAGCTAATACTTGACGCTGTTCGTGTTTATCATAGATGGATGACAATTGACCTTGCTCGTTCCACGCTATTTCAAGGTGAGGCGTTGAAATTCCTGATTCATTCAGCTTGAATGGAGTGCTTAGTGGCTCAGAATTCACATCTGCCACGAAGGAAATGGTGGTGTATCCGAGAGAAGGAATGTCGGACACTTCAATGATCCAACGGTCACCTTCACGCTGAGCTTGTAATGGTTTACCTTCTGTGTTTATCCAATGTCCTGTTTCCATGCCAGGCTCTATAGTAATTTCTACGAGCTCAGTTAATTCCCAAGAAGCATTGTTCCAGATGGTATATTTACCGGCTTCACTTCCGTTCACTAGTGCCTTCGTAGATTGTTCCCATACAGATTGACCAATGGCTTCGGCTTGAGCATATTCAATCGTACTGTCTTCGTACACTTCACGAATTGAAGAACCAGGAATAATATCATGGAATTGGTTACGCAAAATAATTCTCCAACCCTCGTCTAAATCGGACTGACGATAGTTCGACCAATCTTCAGACACAACACTTTGCAGTGCGTTTAGCCATTCCGCCTCGCGGTATAGCAGTTCAAGCTTGCGGTTCATCCGCTTATTGTAGGCTTGGCTAGTGTACGTGCCACGGTGATATTCTAAGTAAAGCTCACCATCCCATACATGGACATAACGATCTGTATTAGCAACGGTTTCTTGCAGATTACGGAAGTAATCTCCTGCTGTTCCTGTTTCAATCTTCGGTAGTCCTGGGAGATCGTTGAGTCTGCGGCGCATCTCTAGCATTTCGCGGTTAACCCCGCCGCCGCCATCACCATATCCGTAAGAAAGTAATAAATTGCGATTCACTTCTTTATCCCGGTACGTATCCCAAATTCCTTTTACAGTCTTAGGAATGATGCGGCCATTATAAGTGTAGAACCAAGAATCTTCTTCAGACCAAGGCTCTGGTGTTGTAATGAAGTGTGTTAATACTTCAGTGCCATCAATACCACGCCATTGGAAGGTATCATGTGGCATGCGGTTGTATTGATTCCAGCTAATTTTCGTGGTCATAAACGTATTAATTCCTGATTTTTTTAGAATTTGTGGCAAGGACCAGCTGTAGCCAAATACGTCCGGCAGCCATAAATAATCACATTCAACACCAAATTCATTACGCAAGAAGCGAGTACCATATAGCAATTGACGGACAAGAGACTCACCTGAGGTCAAGTTACAATCTGCCTCGAGCCACATGCCACCGCCAGCTTCCCAGCGTCCTTCAGCAACACGTTCACGAATCTTCTCGTAGATTTCTGGATAATCGTTTTTGATGTATTCATAGAGCTGAGGTTGAGTCTGTAAAAAAGTATAGTCAGGGAACATTTCCATCAGACGGAGTACGGTCGAGAAGGAACGCGCACATTTCTCACGGGTATGCTTCAATTGCCATAACCAAGCTACATCAATATGGGTATGACCAATACAGGTAACAGTAACTGGCGAAGACTTTTCCATTTTATTAATTTCATCACGCAAATAATTACGAGCTTCCTCGATCGAAGCGTAGAAGACCTCTGAACCTGGACGAGACCAGTCAATCAGAAGAAACGAGCGGTCTACTGTACTTAGCAGCTGTGTATATTCTGGTGTTTTTGAATCGAGTACGTTCAGCGTCTCAACTACAGCAAGTGCAGTAAAGTAGAAATCATCCGTTGCATCGTCCAGCCAACAAATTTCTGCCATACGAATGCCATGTGTTTGATCTTTTTTAGGACCGCCACCTTCTAGACCCGACCATAAACGGAAGGTAAGTGGAAGCTGCGTACCTACCGTTTCATCCGGCAAGAACACTTCTGTATGATTGGAATCTACACCTTGATAGGGTTTACCATTGTAGAAGAATAAAGATTCAAAGCCGGAATTGTTTCCGGCACCCGTCTCGCCAAAATCAAATCGACCCAGTACCCTGCGTCCTGCCCAAGAGGCGGGTACGTCTATCTGTGTCGTTAGCCATAAATACAAATCGCGGCCTTTCCAGGTATCGCCAACCTGTAGCTTAGACCATTCTCCATCCACGGGTGGTTCCGCTGCAATTTCACCTTGTTCGTCAATCATAGAATTGAAAAAAGGAATGTGTATTCGATCCCGGTAACGATATTCGGAAATCTCGTTTAGTTGGGAGTTGAGTTTACGTTTGGTTAGAAACATGAGTAATAGCCCTCCATTATCTTGATGGGGGACGAGGATTATAAGACGTATAGGATGATTACAGGTTTGTTTGGGGGGTAGAAACCAACTATAGACGATTTTTAGCGAGATGTAAACTCATGATAAAGAAAAAGGTTGCAAGGAGGAAAGATTTACATCTAAAAATGAATGCGCTCCCATTGCACAAAAAGAAAGGTGGTGTTAAGCTTCTAATCCTAAAGGCTAGATTTTGAAGGAAGGTGAATTTGTTGAATATAAAGAAATTTTATCAAAATCATTTACGAAAAAAGCTGTTTAATAAAATTTTAGCTATATATTCATCCATCATCATTATTACGCTTATTGCCTCTTCCATTACCGTTTATAAATACTATGAACAGACGATCACGCGTCAACATGTTGATGCTAATCGAGAGGTACTGGATTACGTGAGTTTATATATGAATCAGCAGTACGAAGGGATTCAATTGGCCATCCAGCAAATTTATAGTGATGCTTCTGTAAGTGAGGATTTGTCCTACTTTTTGCAACATGATTATGGAGATTATCTTAAATATCGTTTAGATCAGTTTGCTGAAATTGGGAGCTTCGTACCCCATACATTCGATACTTACTTCAAAACGTATTTGAATCAGAAAAGTGGTATTTCTGATGTTATCTTATACAGCACTGAGAAAGAATTTTATTATTTATATAAAAATAATACACGACAGCTCTACAAAAGAGATATAGATATTTCGGAGCAGAAATCACCCATACCCAAGAATGGTTGGGTTTCGCATGAGAAAAAATTATTACTTAAGGAAATAAGGGAAGACAATAACAATTTGTATACAATGACTAGGGAGCTTAAAGATCCGATTTCATTGAAAACGATCGGTATGCTCATTATAGATTTTGATGCTGAACTTATTTCAAAATGGCTTGGTACGAAAGGTACAGAGAATAATGGTCAAGTGTTGGTTCTAACACCAAGCGGTGACGTCATATATGATTCCTTAGGAAGGTATATGGGACAGCAGTATCCGCATATCGCTGGTCTTTATTCAGACAACTGGACTGCACTGGATGGATTATCCAAAGTTAACTTAAATACAACGAATAGCTCAGGTCTTATTGTGGCAGGAATCATTCAGAAGTCGCAGGTCAATAAAGAAATGGTGGTAGTACGAAATTGGATTATCGGGATTACGGCAGCACTAATTGTTGCGGCAATGTCCATTACATACGGAATAATTTTACGTTTCTCTAAAAAAGTGAAGATCATTGTCAAATCTATGAAGCGCTTACAGGAAGGCGACTTAAGCACGCGCATTCATCTTAACCGGGAGGATGAATTGCAGCTCATTGCCAACAATTTTAACTATATGTGTGAAAGACTAGAGCTGTATATTAATAAAGTTTACATTTCAGAAATTACGCAAAAAAATGCAGAACTCGTTGCTCTTCAATCGCAGATTAATCCGCATTTTTTATATAATACGCTTGAAGCTATAAGGATGCGGGCTATTTCGCAAGGTGCGAAGGATGTAGGTCAGATGATTTACATTTTATCTACGTTATTCCGAACGATGATTAAGAAAAGTATGGTTGTTACCATCGCTGATGAGATTGAATATTGCAATCTATATCTTGAGCTGTTTCAGATTAGGCATAAAGATAAGCTTCAAATCGAGTCGCGAATAAGTCCAGTGGCTATGAATTGTTCTATCGTTAAACTGCTGATTCAGCCGGTCATTGAAAATTATATTGTTCACGGATTCAGGCCCGAACGCTCCGATAACTTAATCCGCATTGAAGTAACTGAATCAGACGGTAGCATTCAAATTGCTATTAGAGATAACGGAAATGGGATTATTCCCAGCAGGCTAACGGAACTTCAAAAAACACTTCAAGTCAGTATGCGAATGGATGCACCACCTTCCTCGCTTGGACTATGTAATGTGAATGAGCGAATTAAGCTTTATTATGGGATTGAATATGGATTATCGATTGCTAGTGAGATCGGTGTAGGAACAACAGTCATCATGAATATACCAGTGGTAAGGGAGAGTATTAAATAATGCACAACATACTTATTGTGGATGATGAACCTCTTATTCTTGAAGGATTACGTTCAGTGATCGAATGGGAAGATTATGGACTAAGAATCGCAGGGCAAGCGAGTAATGGGGAAGAAGCTTTAGAGTTTCTGCATAGCCATAACGAAGCCATTGACATATTAATTACAGATATTACGATGCCAAAGCTGACGGGACTTGAACTCATTCAACAAATTAAGTCTTTTGATTCAAAAATGAGATTTATTATCTTAAGCGGCTATGAACAATTTGAGTATTTAAAAGCTGGAATGAGTCTAGGCATTGAAAATTATATTCTTAAACCCATTAACATAAAAGAATTGGAATCAACCATTGAGCAAATTGTTGAGGTCCTTAATCAAGAGGATGTTGAACAATTTCATGCGAAGGAGGATCAGCAAGTTTTACGTAACAATATTTTAAATCGTTGGGTCACTGGAAATATAGATCGACAGGAGCTATTGCATCGTTCAAAAGTCTTAAATATTTCTCTGGACTGTTCATGTTTTACGGTGGCTGCGATTCGGCTTATTACGGAACATGAAGAGGATGAGGGTCAACTGCACCCTAATCAACTTATGGAAGAATGTTATCGTATCGCTGTGCAGTCCGTAGCAGAGCGCGGAACAGTTATTGTATTTATAGATATGGAAGGTGATCTTGTTCTTATTGTTGCGGAGTCGGCTGAAGATGAGAACAAAGAAGAAATGTATTGCATGCTGCAACAAGTGCAATGTGAGATTATGCATGAATTAGGAAAGTCTGTCTGGATTACGATAGGAAGTAAGGAATATACTTTTCAAGAATTACCACAAAGTTATAAAAAAGCGAAAAGTTTATATGTGGATCATCTGATGCTGCCGGGCTACCCGATTATAGATGTGGACCAACTGTCGAAGATGGTGTTACATGAGGAAAAGCTCGAAATTGATTATGAAGCATTTACTAAACTATTATTATCTGGCGAGCGTGAGGCGGCAAATCAATTTATCGCAGAAACATTCCAAAAGCTGTTCGGATGTGGCGTGATTACACGCATTGATAATTACAACGTGGCGATTGAATTAATGTTGATCGCTAAGAATATGGAGAAGAACTGTAATTTCAGTGCTGTGTTTAATCCTTTGCTACGCATCCATACCATTGAGCAGTTGCTCCATCATGTGCAGGAAAGTGTGAATGAAACGCTGGACCAATTATCGCTAGTGAGTGATGAACTCAGTCCGAATATGAGATATATGGTGGATCAAGTGAGCAAACATTATAGAGAAGAACTATCTCTGAAGACGCTCAGTCAGCGAATGAATATGCATCCTTCTTACTTGGGACAGCTATTTCAGAAGGAGATGGGGCGAAGCTTCTCTGATTATGTGAACCAATTCCGAATTGAAAAAGCAAGACAACTGCTGCTTCAAACTACGTTATTAACCAATGAAATTGCAGCTGAAGTAGGGTATCTAGATCCAGCGTATTTTTATCGCCAGTTCAAAAAATCAGTAGGCATATCTCCAACAGAACTTCGAAATATGTATAAAAAAGAAAAGGCGTAGGATTTAGGAAATGTTCCCCGGTATCACGTTCAAGTGGAGGGTTCACGAACGTTGGTCACGGGAATGTTTCCTTTTTTTTGTTCAAATCTTAAGGATTTTCAAGCCTCACGGAGGTCGTTTTTTCTTGCGATCTTTAATTTTTACATATCATTCTGGAGTTTTTCAACTTTATGAAACCGCTTTTATAGCGCAGAATTAAAGATAGTTAAAGGGGCAAGGAAATAAGATCGAAAGGGTATTACGGGGATTGTTTGGGGATAGAGAAGGGGGATGTGGAATAGTGTCTGCATTTTTCAAAAGCTTAAATAAGGATAAAGTACTGTGGTTTATGGTATTACCAGGGACAATATGGTTCCTAATCTTTTGTTACTTACCGATGTTCGGAACCATTATTGCATTTAAGGATTTCAAGATTCATCGGGACGGATTCTTTGCAAGCGTTTTAAATAGTAAGTGGGTTGGCCTTGAAAATTTCAACTTTTTGTTCTCGACAGAGGACGCCTATATTATTACAAGAAATACGATACTGTATAACGTGGCGTTGATCTCTCTCGGTTTAGTTCTTGCGGTGGGCATTGCAATCACCTTGAACGAACTTGTGAACAAACGGATGGCCAAAGTTTATCAAACGGCGATGTTTATGCCTTATTTTCTTTCTTGGGTTATTATTAGCTTCTTTACATTCAGCTTCCTAAGTGTAGATAAAGGGATCTTGAATCAAGTGATTGTTTACTTCGGAGGCGATCCTGTTTCCTGGTATGGGGATACTCGCTTTTGGCCATATATCCTAATTTTCATGGGAATTTGGAAATCAATTGGTTATTCAAGTGTTGTTTACTTAGCGGCTATAGCGGGTATCGACAAGTCCTACTATGAAGCGGCTATGATTGATGGGGCCAGCAAATGGCAGCAAATTAAGTTTATTACACTTCCTTTGCTTAAGCCTTTAATGGTAACGCTAACTATTCTAGCGATTGGTGGTATTTTTAGATCTGACTTCGGTCTATTCTATCAAATTCCTCGGGATTCCGGTGTTCTATACTCCGTAACGAATGTTATCGATACTTATATCTATCGAAGCATGAGTACGACAGGAAACCTAGGGATGAGTACAGCAGCGGGTCTATATCAATCGATCGTTGGATTTATCATGGTAATTGTAACGAATTCTATTGTGAAAAAGATCAGCAAAGAAAACGCGATATTCTAGAAAGGAGTCAATTGACGTTATGGAAGTATTCAAACGTAAGCCGAAAGAAGTCGACAACAACGCCATTACTCCTTTTTGGAATGTGGTACTCAATATTGTGATTGGAGTTTTCGCCTTTACCTGTGTGTTTCCGTTCTTGTTTGTCATAGCCATTTCTTTTACAGATGAGAAAGTACTCGCTTTAAATGGATTTAGCTTAATTCCAGAAAAATTTAGTATGGCGGCGTATCAGTTTATTTTTAACACAGGTGATCAGTTATTTCGTTCCTTTGGAGTTACCTTACTTGTTACTGTACTAGGTACACTCATTAGCTTATTTCTAATTACAACTTACGCCTATGTTCTTTCTCGAAGATCATTTCGCTATCGTAATTTTTTCAGCTTCTTCGCCTTCTTCACGATGTTATTCTCAGGCGGAATGGTTCCAAACTATATTGTGGCCACACAGTTTTTACATTTGTACAACACGATATGGGCTTTAATATTGCCAATAGCGATGAATGCCTTTTTCATCCTAGTGATGCGGACCTTCTTCCAGACTTCAGTGCCTGATGCACTCATTGAGGCAGCCAAAATCGACGGTTCAGGGGAGTTTCGGACATTCCTGCAAATTGTACTTCCGATCTCATTACCGGGGATTGCAACGATTGGATTGTTCTGTACGCTGGGCTATTGGAATGATTGGTTTAATGCGCTGCTGTATATAGATGATGCGAGTCTTGTACCGCTCCAAGCGATGCTGATGCGAATTCAGAATAATATGGAGTTTGTTATCCAGAACAGCATGCAGATGGGATCAAGCTTTGAGATTGCTGCGACCTTGCCGACAGAAACCGTTCGTATGGCGATGGTTGTACTGGCGACCTTGCCTATAGCACTAGCGTATCCCTTCTTCCAAAAGTATTTTGTAAAAGGCTTAACTGTGGGCTCTTTAAAAGAGTAACACTACTAAGATGTATTTATTCGAATCGCTAGAACAGGAGTCGATATAAATAAAGAGTTAATTAAACTAAAGGGGGAAAATAGAAATGAAAGTGAAAAAAAGTTTAACGCTCGCTCTTGCTGGAACAATGCTTTTCTCTGGCCTTCTTGCTGGATGTGGTTCGAATAATAATACAAATGCTGCTAAAGAAACAAACAATTCAGCAGCAGCAGGGAATTCAGCAGGGAGTACATCGGAATTAAAGCCATATGAGCTGAAGATGTATTTAATTGGTGGACCTCAAAAGGATTTGGATCTTGTATTAAAAGAAGTTAATAAATATACCCAAGAAAAAATTAATGCGACGTTGAACATTACGATGTTCGATTGGGGTGATTACGATAAGAAGATGCAAGTCATTACCGCTTCTGGTGAGCCTTATGACATTGCCTTTACCTCTTCTTGGACAAATGATTTCCGCCGTAATGCAGCTAACGGTACCTTCTTGGGTCTGAA
The DNA here is from genome assembly GCF_042723305.1 of Paenibacillus sp. NPDC058367. Lineage (NCBI taxonomy): Bacteria > Bacillati > Bacillota > Bacilli > Caryophanales > Paenibacillaceae > Paenibacillus > Paenibacillus sp. NPDC058367. Next base: position 819,377 of record NZ_JBHXIZ010000001.1, on the reverse strand, counting down.
CGATCTGCTAGATAAGTATGGAAAGGAAACAAAAGAGGTTTTGGACCCACGTTTCTTAGAAGGAACTAAGATTAAAGGTGAGATCTATGGTGTTCCTGTAAATAAGGAGCTTGGACAGCAATGGGTATGGCGCTTCAATAAGAAATATGTTGATAAATACAACATGGACATTTCCAACATTCGTACATTGGATGATCTAGAGCCACTACTTAAAACGATTAAAGAGAATGAGCCTGCGGATATTACACCGCTAGCTGTTCCTAAAGGCTTTAAACCATTCATGCCATTTGACTATGTACTAGGTGATGAGTTACCTATCGGGGTCTATATGGATTCCACAGATGGCAAGGTTGTTAATATTCTGGAGACACCTGAACTTGCAACATCGTTAGATACGATGCGCAGACTTTACACAGCAGGTTACTTACGCCCAGACGTTGCAACACTTGAAGGTATTGATAACATTAAGACCGGTAAATGGTTTGCCGATCGCGAAATCACACAGCCTTATGCAGAAAAAGGTTGGTCTCGTTCAGCAGGTTATGAAATTGTAACTTCGCCTATGCATGAGCCTTATGTGTATACACAGTCCGCTGCAGGTTCGATGCACGCTATTTCCGTAACCTCAGGTGATCCTGAACGGGCTATGATGTTCTTGAATCTTTTGAATACAGATAAGTACTTACGCAATTTGCTCAACTATGGTATCGAAGGCACTCATTATAAGAAAATTTCCGAGAATGTCATTGAAGATCTGCCAGCTATGCAAGATAGCTATGCAATGCCAGGCTTCACGCTTGGAAATATGTTACTGACTTATCTGCATGCTGATGACCCTGCTGATAAATGGGATGCTTTCAAGAAGTTTAATGATTCATCAAAAGAAGCCCCTACCTTCGGTTTTGCATTTGATCCTACACCTGTAAAAACAGAAGTAGCGGCCATCAACAACGTAACTAAAGAATTTATGCCAGCTCTATACACAGGTTCTGTTGATCCTAAAACATATCTGCCAAAAGCAACCAAGAAATTTAAAGAAGCTGGACTGGAAAAAGTCATTGCTGAAGTTCAAAAGCAACTTGATGAGTGGAACCAGACAAAGAAATAAGCTTTGAACGTAACACGCCTACGATTAATCTAAAGGTAACACAAATAGGATTAGTGGAGACGGGCAGCTATGCTGCCCGTCTCTCTATCTATACTCATTTTTATCAAGAGGAGTGGGAATATGGAACAATTCAGACTGCCAACCATCTCAATGCCGAAGCTTCCGCTTCCACAATCGATTCAAGAAGTATTGAACGAAGCAGAGGAGAAATTAGCGCATCGGCCTAAACTATTGCAGCTCTTCAAGAACTGCTTCCCGAATACACTTGAGACAACGACTAAGCTCATGGATGATGGAACAACATTCATCATTACTGGTGATATCCCTGCTTCCTGGTTGCGAGATTCTGTGGAGCAGGTTATGCACTATGTGCCATTTGCGAAGAATGATCCGGATCTTCAACGTATCATTAGCGGTCTAATTAAACGACATATTCAGTATATACATATTGATCCGTATGCTAATGCGTTTAACGAAACAGCGAATGATTGGCATTGGAGCACTAGCGATATTACGGAAATGTCCCCTTGGGTGTGGGAACGTAAATTCGAGATCGATTCTCTCTGTTTTTCTATGCGTCTGGCTTATGCCTATTGGAAAGAAACGGGGAAGACTGATATATTCGACGCCGGATTTAAGGCAGCAATGGTCAAAATATACAACTTATTTAAAACTGAGCAGCGCCATGCTGAATTATCTCCTTACAGCTTTATGCGTAATAATGGAATACCTGAAGATACGTTACGCAACAACGGTCTTGGTATGCCTGTAAATTACACGGGGATGGTCTGGTCCGGGTTCCGATCAAGCGATGATGCTTGCGACTTCCATTACAATATCCCGGGGAATATGTTCGCCGTTGTTGCATTACGTCATATGCAGGAATTCGCAGAATGGGTATTCCGTGATCTTGAATTTCTAAAAGAGCTTAAAGCATTAGAAGCGGACATTGATCATGGAATCAAGCTGTATGGTATTTATCGTCATCCGAGATTCGGACCAATCTACGCCTATGAGACCGACGGTTACGGCAACTACTGCTTGATGGATGATGCGGGAACACCGGGGCTCATGTCGATTCCTTATCTCGGCTATGTTACAGCAGATGATGAGATTTATCAGAATACACGGCGATTTGCGCTGAGCAAGGAGAATCCTTTTTACTTCGAAGGAACAGCAGCGAAAGGGATTGGCAGTCCACATACTCCGAAAGATTATATCTGGCATATGGCATTGTCTATGCAAGGTTTGACGGCTTCCACGAAGGAAGAGAAGCTGGACATGCTTGCGATGCTAGAGGCAACGGATGCGGGGACTGGTTTTATGCATGAAGGATTTCATGTCGATGACCCGAATATATTCACTAGAAAATGGTTTGCCTGGTCCAATAGTCTGTTCTCCCAACTAGTCTACAAATCGATGAAGGAAGGACTACTATGAGCAGACCTGTAATCATATTCTATGATTCTGATTTCCCAATTTCCAATTCTATTCCTAGTGACGCGGTTAAATCCATGCGTGAGTTCGGTATGATTGTGAATGCGAATCAGCTTGCAGCAACGCTTAAGGAAACCGAAGGTGGATGTTTCATTAATCTGCATGCACCCTATTTTCCAAAAGCGGCATGGATAGACATTCTTGGATATTTGCAAAGAGGTGGTGGGCTGATCAGCATTGGAGGTGCCCCCTTCAAACAACCCGTTCGCTGGAAAAATGAACAATGGCATGTGGAAGCAGAGCAGACCTCTTATCACCAAGAGCTGTCTATTCATGAGGTACTGCGTGTTGATTGTTCTCGCAACCAGTCCTTGCTTGCATCAGATGTCATTCCTCTGCTTAAGGGGCAAGAAGCTCTTTTTATAGCGAGTGAAGAGACATGGAACCTTGTGCCACATACGACGAAGACGAGTGATTTACCCCATCAAATGGGGTCAGCAGGTCCGATGAGCACACGGATTTACCCGCTTTTGAAGGGAATTACGCATGAGGGGCGGGAAACTGCTGCTCCAGTAGTTCTTTGGGAGAATACGATTGGTTTATTTGCAGGCTCACGCTGGCTGTTCGTAAATACGGCTGCAACGGCTTCTTTATGGAAGGAAAAAGGGCTGTCCGCGATGACTGAGTGGGTTCGTTTCTGTAGTAAGGGTGTAACGGAAATGTGGGTTAAGCCAAATTACGCGTCATATGAGTCAGGAGAACGGGCTTCTCTGACACTTCAGATTCAGCAGCTTGAGCGGGTACAACCTTCTTTGCGAAATGAAGACAATTGGAAGTTAACAATGAATGTTGAGCATGAATCCGATCCCTCCTTGCGTTGGTCCGATTGTTTGGAGATGAAGGCTAATGCTGAGCTTAACATCGTTCGGGTGCCTATTCCTCTGGAAATTAGGAGCGGTCTGTTCCAAGTGATCTGCGAAGCGGAAGCCAGTGATGGTGAGGTCCGTATTCTACGTCAAGGGTTCTGGGGGCATGCCCCTGAACTTCTAGCAGCAGGTGAACCGGTAACGAGTGGAAGAGATTATTTCATAAAAGATGGGCGTCCGCTACCTGTTGTGGGGATGACTTATATGACGAGTGATGTGGCACGGAAATTTCTATTTCTGCCGAACGTTGGGGTATGGGATCGCGATATGGGTCAAATGCGGAAGGCAGGGATTAACTGGATCCGAACAGGAATCTGGACTGCTTATCGTAACGTGATGCAAGACGATGGTCATGTTTCAGAAGAGGTACTGCGAGCGATTGATGCCTTTATCATGACGGCCAAGAAGCATGATCTTCAGGTGACTTTCACGTTCTTCTCCTTCACACCGGAAACGTGGGGTGGGGTGAATCCTTATTTGGACCCACAAAGTGTTGAGGCTCAGAAGCGGTTCATTCGTTCTATTGTATCTCGTCATAAAGCGTCTTCGAATGTAGATTGGGATCTTATTAATGAACCATCGATGTTTGATCCGGCACGGATTTTCTCGGATGGTCCGAGTTCATGTCATGATCGCTTCGAGCAACAAGCTTTCATAGAATGGCTTCGACATAGACATGGGGAAATCGAAGTACTACAGGAACGTTGGAATATGACACCCGCACAGCTTCCTGACTTTGAATCGGCAGGGCTGCCAGAAGCGAAAGAGATGAACTTCGATGTACAGGATATGCACAGCGCTAAAAGAGGGACGCGTTGGCTTGATTATTGCTTGTTCTCCATGGATATGCATAACCGCTGGGTGAAGCAGTTATCTGACGCCATTAAGGAGCAATGTCCAGATCAGATGGTTACGGTCGGTCAGGATGAAGGGCTAGGGGCACAGCGACCTTCGCCGTTCTTCTACGAGGAGGCGGTGGATTACACCACTGTACATTCCTGGTGGTTTAATGATTATCTGGTGTGGGACGGCATCTTTGCCAAGACACCTAATAAGCCAAACCTAATTCAAGAGACTGGCGTCATGTATGTAGAAACTCCTGATGGACGAGCCAAACGTTCGGAGCTAGAGCTGCGAAATCTTCTCGAACGCAAATATGCCTATGCGTTTGGAACTGCTGGTGCGGGGGCCATACACTGGATTTGGAATACGAACTTCTATATGGATAATGCGAATGAGTCCCATATCGGAGCATTGAGAGCAGATGGAACCGAAAAGCCAGAGGCGGATGTCTCTTATGACTTCGGGAAGTTTATAGAAGGCATTCGTGACGTATTTGGAGATCGGAAACTGGAAGAGATCGCTGTAGTGTTTCCGTATTCGAATGATTTCTCTAACCGGAAGCTGGCTTTCGCTGCTACAACAGAGCTTACCCGTATTCTTTCATATGATCTAAAGATGCCTTTTAGAGGGGCTTCTGAATACCACCTAGATGATTTGGAGAACCATCCTGTGAAGCTTATTATACTGCCAAGCGCGCATAACTTCGATGATGCAGCGATGGAAAGGTTGTTACACATCGTCGAAGAGACAGGTGCGGTATTGCTTGCTACAGGCCCGCTCGACATTGATGCTTACTGGCGTTCTTCAGAGCGCTTAAGTGATATTCTTGGCAAGCGTGAATTACGTAATGTGCGCCGTGAAGAAGTGCTTAGCCTTCAAGGCCAAGAACTCCCCGTCTCCTTCGGTCACCGACGGATTGCTGAGGTATCGAAGGAAATGATGATTCACGAATCCGGCGGAAGCGGAAGCTCTACTATAGACTCAGTCATAAACATCCCGCTTGGCAAGGGTCGTCTCCTATGGAGTCCACTGCCCGTTGAATTGAGCGACCGAAGTGATACTACGTCTGCACTGTATCGCTACGCGCTCCATGCTGCTAATGTGGAGTGTGACTTGGAGTGGATTAGCGGAGGGGACTTAGTAGGTATCTACGGACGGAAATTGAGCTTTGCTACAGGAGCGCTCTTCACCTTCGTATCGGAATATGCTCAGGATGCGAAAATCGAGGTGAAGGATTCAGCCACTGGCCGAACCTACGCGTTCTTGTTGGAACAGGAACGTTCAGTCCTGTTTGCTACGGACTATAAAGGTGATCTTCTTGGCGTGTATCGCCAGCAGGAAGTTGAAATCCATATAACTTATCCACATCTACTACATTAAGGATCTTAGTAGAGAGTACGTATTGCATATAAGGAGGTCTTCACATTGGATAGCTCAAATAAATCTATTAAACCTCAGACTGCCCATATTATTTCTCATACTCACTGGGACCGGGAATGGTATCTTCCATATGAAAAGCATCATGTACGCCTGATTAAACTGGTCGATGAATTGCTGGATCGATTGGATGAGGATGGTGAATTTAAGAGTTTTTATCTTGACGGACAGACAATCATTCTGGAAGATTATCTTCAAGTTCGTCCCGAGAATCAAGATCGTCTACAAAAACATATTACGGAAGGTCGTCTTCTGATTGGACCTTGGTATATTCTGCAAGATGCTTTCCTTACCAGCGGAGAGGCAAATGTACGTAATATGCAGATTGGTCATCAGGATTCGAAGCGTTACGGTGAACCTTCTAAGATCGGTTATTTTCCGGACACCTTTGGTCTAGTGGGTCAGACTCCACAATTAATGAAGCAATCAGGCATCAATAATGCCTTTTTTGGAAGAGGTGTAAAGCCGACTGGGTTCAACAATACAGTATCGGACGGTGGATATGAATCTTCGTTCTCTGAGCTGATATGGGAAGGTCCGGATGGATCGAAAGTACTTGGAATTCTATTTGCGAATTGGTATTCGAACGGAAACGAAGTGCCAGTGAATGAAGCAGAGGCAAAAGAGTTCTGGGAGAAGAAGTTAGCAGATGCTCGGAAATTTGCCTCTACAGGCGAGTTATTATTCATGAACGGCTGCGATCATCAACCGGCTCAACTGGATTTGCCGGAGGCTATTGAAACTGCGAAGCGGTTATATCCAGATATGGAATTTATCCATTCCAACTTCCCTGATTACCTTAAAGCTGTAGAAGATGTAATGGATCACAACAACTTGTCGACCGTAAAGGGCGAACTGCGGAGCCAGCACACTGACGGATGGGGGACGTTAGTGAATACTGCATCTGCTCGTGTCTATTTGAAACAGATGAATCAGGAAGGGCAAGTCTTGCTTGAAAAGGTGGCTGAGCCACTCGCTTCATTCGCACATGTATTGGGCAAAGATTACCCTCATCATCTGTTCACCTATGCCTGGAAGACGTTAATGCAGAACCATCCTCACGACAGCATTTGTGGCTGCAGCGTGGATGAGGTACATCGCGAAATGGTAACACGCTTTGATAAAAGCCGTCATGTAGCAGAGACCATTGTTGATGATAGTAAGCGCATGATCGCTGAAGCTGTGAATACGTCCGGTTTTGCAGCATATGGTGAAGAAGTGCTTCCGTTAGTAGTCATGAATATGACAGGGTGGAGACGCACGGGTACAGTGAGCATAGAAATTGATGCGGCACGTCTCTATTTGAGAGAGGGTTTCTCTCTAGAAGAAACGGCCAGCCGTATGAAAGATATTGACTTAAACGGTCGTGAATTAGCAGACGATCAAGGGAATGCCATTACATGCCAGATGGAGGATTTGGGTCTTCAGTTTGGTTATGATTTGCCTGACGATAAATTCCGCCAGCCCTATATGTGCCGCCGAGTAAGACTTACCTTTGAAGCTGTGCAAGTTCCGGCGCTGGGTCTTCGTGCATATGCGTGGGTTCGTCGTGCTAACGCAGGGTTGCCTATAGCTCCTGAATCTTTGCTTCAAGGGGATCGGGTGTTGGAGAATGAGGCCATCAAAGTAGTGATCCATGATAATGGTTCATTTACGCTAAGTGACAAAGCCAGTGGCATGACCTACCGGGATCTTGGTGTGTATGAGAACACAGGTGATATCGGGAATGAATACATGTATAAACAGCCAGAGGGTGAACAAGCTTTAACGACCAAGGGACTACAGGCGAATATTTGCGTTTTGGAAAATACACCTTATCGAGCATCTGTGGAAATTAAGCATGACTGGGAGATTCCAGCCTCAGCAGATAATAAGCTGGACGAGGAACAGCGTGCCCTTGTGTACTACCCCGAGCGGAAAGCGCAGCGCAGTAGTGACACAGTCATTCTTAAACTTCGTACCGTAATTAGCTTGGAGCGGGGCGGGAAAGGGCTGCATATCGAAACGACGATAGACAATAAAGCCAAAGATCACCGGATTCGTGTGTTATTTCCGACAGATTTGAACGCCGTCACACATCATGTGGATTCGATGTTTGAGGTTGCGGAGCGGAATATTGAGCCAGCTACAGAATGGATGAATCCGAGTAACACGCAGCATCAGCAGGCCTTTGTTGATATCAGTAATGAAACAGCCGGTCTAACCGTCGCTAACTTTGGATTAAATGAATATGAAGTGCTAAGAGATGGTCGTAACACCATTGCGATTACATTACTCCGTAGCGTGGGTGAACTGGGAGACTGGGGTCTGTTCCCAACTCCGGAAGCGCAATGTCTCGGAGAGCATGTTGTACGTATGGAGCTCATCCCACACACAGGAGATGGTATAACCTCAGGTGCTTTTGCTGAAGCTTATCAATTCCAGATTCCTTGGGTCGTATGTCAGACTGATGTACATGAAGGAGCGATTGCTCCGGTGTATACTCCATTCGAATGGGAGAGTCAGGAGCTCGCATTTTCCTCTCTAAAAATGAACGAGCAGACTGGAGACCTGCTGCTTCGCTGGTACAACATGAGTCAGCAAAGTACCGACCTGACCATCCGTTCAACGATACCGCAGCAGTATTTCTATAAGACGTCGATCCTGGAAGAGGAGAGCCACCCACTCTCTAGCGAAGAGAAAGGTAGTTCGGCCTTACAGATCGGTCCATGCGAAATTGTAACGATTGGTATTCGGAGATAGAATTAACTTATTTTTTTCTTATAATTTAACAAAAGGACGATAACCAAAAGTCATTCGACTCTTTGGTTATCGTCCTTTTAAGTTTATAACTATGAGCTTTAAGAAGAAGACTTACTACGCGTTGGGGAACTGAGATGATCAATCTGCTCGTCTAGAACGGTGCTGGCTTTGCCTAAAAATTGTGAAATGAGGGCAAGTTCTTCATCCGTATAGGAAGCAGCCAATTTAACCATAGCGGTATGAAGTGGCATGTACGTGTCAATGACATCTTCTTTATTTTCATACAACGGGACAATAATTACTTTACGGCGATCATTAGGGTCATTTTGTCTGCGAACGTATCCGTTTTTTTCGAGACGATCTATTAATGCAGTAACGCTACCTGTGGCAAGTCCAGTTAGTTTGGACAGCTCTCCAGCGGTAATGGGGCCTTTTTCACGCAGGATATCCACAGACAAAAAATCATTATTGTATAACCCAAGAGAGGCGGCTACGTTTTGCTGGTATACCACCGTTCGTGTTCCCAGACCACGCATGAGTAAGGTGAATTGTTCTTGCTCTGGTGTAGGTTGTACTTGTTCATGGCTTGACAAAGGATAACGCCCCTTTTAAAATCTTTATATCTCGTCAATCAAGATATTTGATTATGAAGTTATTTTGAAATGTGTTATTTTACAAATACATTCTATCGAATTAAGCATACTTTTGCAAAAAAAAGTAGTATGACAGCATTCGTAAATGGTTATGGATAAGAGATATATCTAGGTGTGATTGCTTTAATTGAGAGGGGAATCATGGTGAAAGAAGCTATTGTTATTAAAGGTGCACGAGAGAACAATCTGAAGAATGTCTCGCTCACGATTCCTAAGTATAAGCTTGTTGTTCTGACGGGACCTTCGGGATCAGGAAAATCGACGTTAGCTATGGATACACTTCAGCGGGAATGCCAAAGACAGTATTTAGATTCCATGGGCATGACTTCAGATACGATCAGTAAACCAAAGGTCGAGTCCATTGTTGGACTGTCTCCATCCATTAGCGTTGGACAGCATGTTACGAATCGTAATCCACGCTCGACAGTAGGGACTGTAACTGACATCTATACCTTTGTCAGGTTTATTTTTTCTAGATTAGGGGAGCGGATTTGCCCTTCTTGCAAGGGTAGCATACCACCTTCTTTTGAAGCGAGGGGGCTACTAATAGAAGAAGACGAGGAAATGGAAGGTCAGTCGATGGGCTGTCCGCATTGCGGAGCTGAGCTTGAGAAACTTGGCATGTCACATTTTTCCTTCAATAAACCGGAAGGGGCTTGTGAAGCTTGTGGTGGACTTGGGTCTGTGGCGACTATAAATGAAGCAGCGGTATTTAATCCAGAGCTTAGCATGAAAGAGGGGGGAGTAGCTTCTCTGAATGGCGTTCATCGGGATATACAGATGCGGATATTAGTAGCGGCGGGAAAACATTTCGGATTTGTGTTTGACCCGGATCAACCGTTGAAGGATTACGGTGAGATTCAGCGTGATTTGCTCTACTACGGTGTGGAGAGTGAAGCTTTTAAACGCCATTTCCCTAATATTAAGCCAATCCAAGGGACGAAGTTTGAAGGTGTTATACCCGGTTTGTGGCGGCGGTATAAGGAGAAGGAAGGGGAGGCTGGTACGCAGGAGAAAGATGGCGGATTTTTTCATGAGCAGCAATGCCCGGAATGCCTAGGAGCTCGCCTGAAAAAAGAAGTTCGTCTAGTTCGAGTAGCTGACGCATCGATCATAGATGTATCCGACTGGTCGCTTAGTGAGGTATATGAGTGGACGAAAGGACTGGAGGCGGCACTGCCTGCCGAAGGTCTACATCTACTTGAACCGATCCTTCATGATATGCCTACTAGACTAAAGCGGATTATCGATGTTGGCCTAGGTTATCTTTCCATGAACCGGCAGACAGTCTCTTTATCTGGCGGGGAAGCACAGCGCCTGCGTCTAGCATCACTGCTGGGTTCAGGGTTGACCGGTGTGTTATACATTCTGGATGAACCGACGACGGGACTACATCCTCGGGATACAGTTGGCCTTATTCGTGTGCTTCAGGAGCTGCGTGATCTTGGGAATACTGTGCTCGTTATTGAACATGATATTGAGATGATGCGTGCTGCGGATCATATTATTGATATGGGTCCAGGTGCTGGATTGCATGGTGGAATCGTTGTGGGTGAAGGTAGTTTAGAAGATTTGATGGCAAGCGGGCTTTCGGTTACAGGAGCTTATCTCAGAGAAGAGCGTCTCGAAGTTCCCACACGTATTCGCCGAAAAGGGAACGGAAAGCAGATCACTATCCGGCAGGCACAGTACCGGAATATTGATATTCAAGAAGTCTCCATTCCACTTGGTTGTCTTGTATCTGTAACAGGGGTTTCGGGTTCGGGTAAGTCCACGCTTATATTTGATATCCTTGCGCAAGGAAGCTCTAATGGTCATGAACAAACAGGCTGTAAGGAGATTACGGGTCTAGGTGAAGTCGGGAGTATTGTGATCTTTGACCAATCACCCATGGGTAGGATGCAGCGTTCAAATGTAGCGACCTATACCGATGTATTTACACATCTGCGTCAGTTATTTGCGGCTTTGCCAGAGGCGAAGAAAAGAAAACTGACCTCCAAGCATTTCTCCTTTAACACACCGGGGGGACGGTGCGAAACCTGTCAGGGACTTGGTGTATTGTCCGTAGACATGAACTTTCTGCCTGATCTAGAAGTAAAGTGTCACGCCTGCAAAGGAAGACGGTTTACGGATGAGGTCTTACAGGTGAAGTATGATGGCTTCTCAATCTCAGATCTGTTGGACATGTCTATACAGGAAAGCTTGCCAATTCTTAAGTCGGAGGCCAAAATGGCCGGTATTATTGAGACGTTATGTGAGGTGGGTCTTGGATACCTTAAATGGGGACAATCTGTCAAAACCTTATCAGGCGGCGAGGGACAACGGATCAGGCTGGCCAAAGCGCTGAGCAAGCCATCTAAAAATCATACGCTCTATTTGCTCGATGAACCAACGACAGGTCTACATCCGTCAGACATCAAGCAACTTCATACCTTATTGAGCAAATTGGTAGATACGGGAAATACGGTTGTTGTTGTGGAGCACAGCTTAGAACTGATTCGGGAGTCTGACTGGGTGATCGACATTGGCCCTGAAGGGGGCACAGTTGGAGGTAAGCTTGTAGCTGAAGGCACACCGGAGCAGGTCGCTGAAGTACAGGAATCTTATACAGGGATGTTTTTGAAACGGATTCTGGCTGAGGGGCTTTAATCCATTTTAAATCAGATATCCATTTGGAAAAAAGAGAGTGCCCCGAAGCCATACAATTCATGGCTTCGGGGCACTTCTTTGTGTGTTCCGGCGTATTCACCAAGCCTAGCATTGAGCGGCAGAAGACGAAGTATCTAAACCTCCAAGAAAAATGAATTGAATTTATTGCTGTCGTCATAGTAACATTAGGTTAAGCGCTTAACTTATGTGAAGGGAGGATGCAAAGACTCCGATCCACTTAATATTTATAATGAGGTTAATGCCATGAAAACGACCACGATATATGATGTTGCCAGGGAAGCGGGCGTATCAATTGCTACCGTCTCCAATGCGATTAACGGTAAAGGAAAAGTAAGCAACAAGAAGCGAGATGAAATCCTTGAGGTGATGAAGCGGCTGCAATATCAGCCCAGTGTCATTGCTTCGGCACTAATGGGGAAGAAGACCTATACCATTGGTCTTCTTATTCCAGATGTCTCGAATCCCTTTTTTTCCGAGATAGCTAGAACCGTAGAGGATCTGGCACACTCCGAGGGGTATAGTGTTATTGTGTGCAGCACAGATAACAAAGATGAACGCGTAGAGAAATACATTCGGCTGTTGGAGCAAAAAAATGTTGACGGTATTCTGATCGGAACAGGTGTGGGAAATGCGGATATTTTGGCGCTGCATGTAGAGAAATCCTTCCCCATTGTTATGATTGCGCGGGAGACCGCAGACATAGCTGTCCACCGTGTATTGAACGATGACTTCAAAGGAGGCGCTATTGCCGCTGAACATTTGCTTGAAAAAGGTCATCGCAAGATGGCGGTTTTGTCCGAGGATTTCAATGTAAGCAGCAGCTTTGAGCGGGTCAGGGGTTTCCGCTTTGGATTATTTGAGGCTGGAATTTCACTGGACCCGAAGAATATCTTTGCGTGTGAGTCGAATATCAAAGACGGTAAACGGGTAGCATCCGAGATTCTCCGCGGCGTGGAGCGTCCGACAGCATTATTTTGTTGCAACGACTTGATTGCCATCGGCGCACTCCAGGCTGCGAAGGAAGAGGGAATATCTGTACCGGAACAGCTCTCTATCATTGGTTTTGACGATACCATTTTGTCAACCGTGACGAATCCAACGTTAACAACTATTGCTCAACCGATGAATCAGATGGTGAAGATGGCATTTGATTTGCTGATCGGCAGTCTGGATCATACAGATGATATCAAGCAAAGAATTGTATTGCAGCCTGAACTGGTGATCCGAGAATCCACAGGCAACTCACCCATTAAATAAAGAGGACGGTTATTGAGAACATGGACGAGAAAAGGTTAATTATCTTTTTTGACAGCGGAGATACCATTGTTGATGAATCGACTGAAATTAGGGATGAAGAAGGAATCGTACAGAGTGCGGATCTGATTCCGGGAGCAGATATCACGATTCAGACCCTGTATGAGAGAGGATACACGCTTGCTCTGGTTGCAGACGGTGATGCGCAATCCTTCAAAAATGTATTTAAGCAGCATGGACTAAGCGATTATTTCAGCGCCATGATTATTTCCGAGAATATCAAAGCAGTCAAGCCAAGCCCGCGCATGTTTAAGGCTGCTATTGGTGCGCTTGATTTGTCTGAAGCGGATTTCTCCCGTACCGTTATGATTGGCAACAATCTTAGCCGTGACATGAAGGGGGCCAATGCGCTAGGCATCACCAGCATTTTTCAGAGCTGGACGCCCCGTTATTCCCATGAGCCGGCAGATGAGACTGAGCGTCCGACGTATACAGTTAGTGAGCCGCTGCAATTGCTAGAGTTGATTGAGAGGCTGAACGCTGAGCTCAAGTAAGCTGGAAGTCGTTCATTATGCTATTTTTCCATATTTAAATATAAAAAGAGAAACCCAAGGTCATGAGAATGACTGGGTTTCTCATCTTTATTAATCAATCTGCAAGAGTTACAAAGCATTCTTATGATCTAGCAGTTTAATAATTTAGAAGCCGTCCATGATCATGCCATTGACCGTACATTTTATTTTCTTTAGTGTTTGTTATAAATTTATCTAATTTACGCTTAAATAATTCTGGTTGATGTGTATTGCTTTGTATCGTGTCGATCCTGACTCTTTTATAAAGAGCGGGAAAGGTTAAGAAGTTCTCATATACCTCCTGCTCCTCTTTTAACCTTTGTTCTATGACCCTATCGACTTTAAAAGAAGCGAGGTTCATATCCGGAAGTACCTTTCTTCCTTCGTCACTCATTAACCCCAGTTTATTGAGGCGGCGGACACGTTCCTTATTTAATTCTGTCCAAGAGCTTCGTTTGCTTCTGGGAGACAGTCGCTGCGCCAGCTCCGTTTCAGAAACTTTCTTTTTCACTCCATCGATCCATCCAAAGCACAAACATTCCTCAACCACATCCAAATATAGCAATGTTTCTGGGGTTGGCGTCATACTTACGAGTACCCAACAAGATTTTTCAGTCTTACAATTTTCCTGAAGCCAAGCTCTTAAATGTTCTCTCGATTTCACTTTAATTAGATTTTCAATCTGCATAAATTAAATAGCTTCCGCAGGCATCTGATACCAAAAAAGGGAATAGTCGTTCATGGTAGAAGCGTGTCCTAACTGACGTAACATAGTAGATATATTACCTCTATGATAAGTCCCGTGATTGGCGGTATGCAGCACAATTTCTGATAGACGTGTTTGCCGGATTCCAGCGAATGGGTTATCAAGTAGAATAGTCTTCTCCAAATCGGTTTGGTTTTGTATCCATTCTTTGTATTGTTCAGATAGCTGGGCAAAAAGATTAGCGTATTCATCAACCGAATCTAGAATGCTCATATTTAGCGGGATACTTTTTTGAAAAGCCTCAGGCATACCAGTGCCTGTTAAAACCAGATACCACATCGTATCCACCGCATAGATATGGCTAAGGGCATGAGCGATGGTGGGAAAAGAGCTATTCACTTCTTGATTTAGCACAGAGGGAGAGAGTTCCTTGATTCTTCCCAAGATCGTTTGGTTCGCCCAAATGTGGTAATTAAACATTTCTACTGGATGATTGGTCATTGTATGATCTCCTTTTGAGTTGTGATAGATTATTTTGTAGCTGTTGTTAATATAAAAGAAGAAGTATGACAGCAGACTGTCATACTTCTTCATAAAGATTTAGGGTATTTTGCAACTGCTTTTTTAAGATACCTCGCAGTGCAAGAGGCTCGAGGACTTCAGCGCCGCTGCCGAAACTTAGCAGAATTGACCATAGCCAGCGGGCTTCCAATGGTTTATACACAGGAATTCGCATCGTCATGCTCTCATCGGTATGAAATTCCTTATCTACCTGGTGAAATTGATCCAGCGCTTCTGCCAAAGCCTCAGGTCCCACCCGGATCACGACTTCCTCAACCTGATCGACCCTGTTTGAACAAACGGCCTCTATGGGTACCTCATGTTGGGAATGAAAGGTATTCTGTGTCAGAAGCAAATTCATCATCCGGGATAGCCGGAACTCTCGATAATCCTGTCGTTCCTGGCAATAACCATAGATGTACCAGTTGCTATATTTAAAATGAAGCTTTACTGGTTCCATATTACGGGCTGTGCGTTCGTTTTTTACATTGATGTAATCAAAACGGACGATATTTCGTTCCGTAATAGCCGTACGTAAAAGAGAAAGTGCATCGGGATCCATACGACGTGTTTCAAAATCCACCGCTAGACTAGAAGTCTGTTGTTCTGTTCCAATCGTTTGCAGCCGTTCAATGGTTCCTTGCGCTTGTTCGTCTTCAAACACGGAAGAGAGACTGTTCAGCACGGTAATCAAAGAAGTGACATCATAAGAACGGAGCAGGCTTTTATCCATTTTATATCCGTCCATGATGCCATATCCGCCTTTAGTTCCCTGATACGATACGACCGGGATGCCTGCGGCACAAATGACATCGATATCCCTATAGATAGTTCTCTGGGAAACCTGAAACTCTTCAGCCAGCTTGGAGGCAGATAAAACTTCGTGGTTCAACAGCTTGTAGATCATAGAAATCAAACGTTCCAATTTCATTTGTGTATTCCCACCCATTAGTCCATTTCGTGTTACTGCATGATTATAGCATAGATTTTTCAAGCTAATTTGGCGCTTACAGAGAAATAGATTGACAAAATATGGTTGGCGGGTTAACTTGTGAATATAAAATAAAATTATTCATAAAACCATAAAAGCGAGTTGAGATGTATGCCTAAGAAATTCACAGAACAAGAAAGAGAATGGATTAAACATAAATTGTTGACAGAAGGTCGCCGCTGTTTTGAAGTACATGGCATTAAAAAAACTAGTGTTGAAGAATTAACAAAAGCTGCCGGGATTGCGCAAGGTTCGTTTTACATGTTCTTTGGATCGAAAGAGGAATTGTTCTATCACATATTGCTTGAAGAGGAACAACGAATTCGTAGTACAATGTTCGATTCATTTAGCGTAGGCGTGCCTGTAAATAAGGAAGAAATCAGATTATTTTTACTGAAATCTTTCCGCATGATGGAAGAGAGTCCGATCGTCCGCCAGATGTTCGTAAGAAGCGAAATGGAGCAGCTATTAAGAAAGTTACCTAATGAGTTGTTGGAACAAAATTTTACAGAGGATAAAGACTTTTTTATTCCTTTCATTCAATCATGGCAAGCCGAAGGTATCATGGTTGGGATTGACCCGGGATTAATCGTAAGCATGATTCGCTCTGTAGTCCTTCTGTCTTTGCATAAGGAAGAGATCGGTGATGAACGCTATCAGGCAACTATAGAACTTTTGATAGGGGTTCTGGCTGAGGGGATGACTTCTTTGAAGGATAATATGACTGGGGGAGTATGAAATGATCGAAGTGAAGGAGCTTCATTTTACCTACCCAAAAATAAAAGAGCCAACCCTTAGTGGACTTAACTTTTCCATACCTCAAGGAGAAGTGTTTGGTTTTCTCGGTCCTTCGGGAGCGGGTAAAAGCACAACACAAAAAATACTAATTGGAGTCTTAAAAAATTATCTCGGCAGCGTTAACGTAATGGGCAAGGAAATAAGAAATACCGGACCGGAGTATTTTGAGCGAATAGGGGTAGCCTTTGAGTTTCCAAATTTCTATTCGAAGTTTACTGCGCTGGAAAATTTGCAGCTATTTCGCTCTCTGTATTCAGGGAGAACAGCGGAACCGAGGTTTCTCCTGGAGCAAGTAAATCTCACTGAAGCTGCAAATTTGAAGGTCTCCCAGTTATCGAAGGGGATGAAGATGCGGCTGAATTTCTGTAGAGCACTCTTAAATAACCCGCAAATTCTATTTCTGGATGAACCCACTTCCGGGCTCGACCCTGTTAATGCGAAACGAATGAAGGATTTAATCCTGGAAAAAAAGGCAAATGGGACAACTGTAATTATTACAACACATAATATGCAAGCCGCTGAGGAGCTCTGCGACAGGGTCGCTTTTATTGTAGACGGTCAGATTAAGTTGATTGATTCTCCTCGGGAGCTTAAGCTTCTAAATGGAAAAAAACGAGTGCGGCTGGAATACCGCCATCATAATGAAGTTAGAAATGAGGAATTCTCACTTGATGATATAGGGGAGAATGAATATTTCTTAAAGCTTGTTCGTGAACATCCAATAGAAACCATTCATTCGCAGGAGGCGTCTTTGGAGCAAATATTTATTGACGTAACTGGGAGGCAGTTAACATGAGATTCAGATCTGCGTTTGCCTTTGACATCCGGTTTCAATGGAGGCATGGGTTTTATTGGATCTACGTCATTATCTGTGCGTTTTATTTGGTATTGCTGCATCTTATTCCTGATCATTATCGAGAACAAACGATGTTGTTATTGACCTTTAGCGATCCGAGTGCTTTAGGGCTTATTCTCGCAGGGGGGATTGTGCTGCTGGAAAGAGACCAGGGCATCCATGATCCTTTATTTGTTACTCCGATTCGTGTTAGAGAATATTTGCTTTCAAAAGCAGGCTCATTGTCTGTACTATCCCTGTTAGCCGCTTGGGTTATTCATGTAGTAGCAAGCGGGATTCCGCAATCCCCGTTTGGCTTTTCTACTGGAATCATTCTAACGTCAAGCTTTATGACGCTATTGTCGATTGGAGTTGTGGCTCGTTGCCAGACAATTAATGGTTTCATTCTACTATCACAAGTATTCGCATTGCCTTTTATACTTCCATTGCTTGGTTATTTTAAGGTGTGGAACTCCAAACTTTTTTTATGGCTTCCTACGGAAGGAACACTTCGCTTGTTGCGTTCGGGAACCTCGGCTATGTCATTTGGCAATTACATCTACTCCATATCGATATTACTGCTATGGAATGTTGTGATATACGTATGGGCAAAAATGTCCTTCGAAAATCATGTAATGATGCGCATAGGTAAGGGAGGAGCAAGAAAATGAAGAAGTATCGTATGCTTTTTATAAGCGATATCCGGCATACTGGTTTGGACCCAGTGCTTATGGTCGGCATCTTTGCTCCTTTAGCACTTCTAGTCGTCTCAAGATTTGGATTTCCAATGATAGCCGATTGGCTTACGAACGGTTATGCTTTCGATTTATATAAATATAGTAGCTTTGCTGCGATTTTCTTAGTCATGACCTTTCCCATGCTAACCGGTATGATGACAGGTCTTTTAATGCTTGATGAAAGAGATGAGAATGTCATCTCTTATTACGCGGTTACACCATTAATGCGCAGAGGGTACATGGTGTATCGTCTAGTTCTTCCATCTCTTCTATGTACATTTCTTTCATCGCTATTTTTTATAGTCTCCGGCTTATCTAGCTTCCAATTAGAGCATATATACATCCTTATACTATTAGCATTTGAAGCCCCTTGTTTTGCATTATTCCTAGCTTCTTTCGCTGCAAATAAGGTAGAAGGATTAGCTTTATCAAAGATCGGTGGTCTGTTTATAGCAGGACCAATCGTAGCTTATTTTGTTCCATCACCATGGCAATTTATCGGTGCGTGGATTCCTACCTATTGGCCTGCTAAGTTATTTTTTGTTATAGAAGCTTCTAGTGGTTTTATTGTGCTTGCATACTTTATGGTGGGACTTCTATTTCACTTGAGTCTTCTGAGCATCATGATTAGGATTTTTATTAAAAGAGCTGATTGATTAGCCTCCTCCAAGCAGCTTAGGCAACAGCGTTAGAAGCTTTTCACGTGTTAAAGCATCTCCATAGTTCCATTTGCTTCCGTCAAGCAGATAAGTTTGCCTCTTACGTACAGCGGGTATATTCTTCCATAGTGAGCTGTCTAGTAGTTTCTCCATAGCAACTCGCGAGTCTTGACGTTCCGGAATAAGCATAAAGATATGATCTCCGGCGTAGAAAGGCAGCCTTGCTGGATCGACTTCTGCAAATCCTAACTCTCCATCGAGAATCGCTTTGATCTCATCTGTGGGCTGTAAACCGTTAGGGGCATAGAGAGCAGTAGACAAACCGGACATTCCCATAGCATATAGATGATTTCCATGGTCATAAATCAATGCAGAAGCTGTTTCTCCAGGTCGAAGAGTATTCATATAAAGCTGCTGCCACATGGCAGCATTTTTTGCTGCGAATGAATCCAGCCATGCTTCTGCTTCGTGCTGCTTACCTAACCAGCTTCCAAGTGTCCGCATACGGTGTTCAAGTGGAGCAAATGAATCAAAGGTAAGTGTCGGGGCGATGTCGACGACTGCTCGATAGGCCTTATCATCTGAATTAGCTATAATAATTAGGTCAGGATTTAATGAAGCGGTAAGCTTCGGATCCAGAGGAAAGCCAACGTTAGAGAGCTTTTTAAGTCGATGTTTATAGACTCTGTTCCATGCAAAGACTTCATCTCCTCCGATAGGCTTTATACCTAATGCGAGCAGATCGCCAAGCGTCTCACCATGGTAGACAATGCGCTTTGGACGCTCCGGAATATCCACCTCATGGCCAGTCCAGTCTTTCACAGTAAGCTTCCGACCTTGCTGATGCGCATATTGTCCGGGTGTAATTCCAGTCTTTTGACGAAACCGGCGACTGAAATAATATTCATCGGAGAAGCCAACCAGACGAGCAATCTCACGCAGCGGTTCAGAGGATTCCAGAAGGAAACGCTTCGAATGGTTAATGCGCAGTTCGGTCAGGTAATCGAGCGGTCTTTTTCCGGTAAGCTTTTGAAAGATCGGAGTATATTGCCACAATGTTATCCCTGCGAGCTCAGCCAGTTGCTTCACGGTGATACTCTCCGTATAGTGATCTTGCATATATTGGATGGTCTTTTCCACGGAATCCGCGGGACTTGGCACCTGCTCGGAAGGATAATTATGCTCAAAGAGTAAGAGCAGCAATTCTTGGAATTTTAATTGCCGCTTAAAAAAAAGCACATCATCGGCATTTTTTTTACTCATAAGCAGATCTTCCGCAAGGCGGATTACCCTAGTGAACGGGTGGACAATTAGTTCCTGCCTACCCGGAAGGAGTTCCTCTGAATAATATTCGGGAAACTCGGCATTATTAATTGCTGTAAAAGTGATGAGATAATAATAAAGAGTCGTCTCTTGATTGTTCGTGCTATAGGAAGTTCCAGGAGATAGGAGATAACACGTATCTGTAGTCAGTGTTATGGTTTGATCGCTAAGGATCAGCTGTCCACTACCGCCAGTGAATATTAGAAGTCTATAAAAGTGAGTTGTAAGAGTCTTAGAGCAAGAGCCTGCCGGTTGAATATGTAGTTCCGCATCAGTCAGCTGAAACAGCAACGAGCGGAGCGGTGCAGCGACGGGTAATGTTTGCAGCAAGAGGAAGCCTCCGTTCATTTGGTGAGAATCATTATCAATTAATTCATTGTATATAAAATAAAGAAGCATATCAACAGCTGTTGACATGCTTCTTGCAGTTTTCTATCAGCGAAGTGCCAAACGCTTCATGAAGGTGAAAATTATTTCGTATTCAAAAGCTGTGGGAGTTCACCGAGCAGCCATTCTCTTGTTGTTGCATCACTTGAAGTCTTCATAATATCTTGTGTATAGACATATCCGTTCTTGACGGCAGGGAGACCTTTCCAGATCGGACTCTTTAATAGAGTAGCTGTGGATTGCTTGGCTTCATCGGCCACAGGAGTTAGAATGAAAATCCGATCTCCGGCATATTCTTTAAGCACTTCCATGGATACTTCCTGAAATCCCATGCCTTCATCGAGAACCTTTTGAATCGCTGGGGTTGGCTTGAAACCATTCTCTCCATAAAGGACTTGCGAAAGTCCGGTCGTCGCCATAACAAATAGTCTGTCACCAGGATAATAAGTAAAGACCGTAGCTG
This sequence comes from Paenibacillus sp. NPDC058367, assembly GCF_042723305.1. NCBI lineage: Bacteria > Bacillati > Bacillota > Bacilli > Caryophanales > Paenibacillaceae > Paenibacillus > Paenibacillus sp. NPDC058367. The sequence continues at coordinate 798,275 of NZ_JBHXIZ010000001.1, read as the reverse complement.
TTTCTCCTTCTTTTATGCCCGCTGCCTTTAATTGTTCCCACATGGCATCTTCACTCGTTTTATACTTTGCCAGCCATGCCTCTGCTTCGGTCGTTTTCCCAAGAATTCCACCGATATCAAGCATCCGTTCATTTAGCGGGGCAAAGGTGTCAAATATTATCGTGGGTGCGATTTTGGACAGCTGCTCGAAATCAGCTTCATCAGTTCCTGCATAGATAATCAAATCAGGCTGAAGTTCCAGCGTCTTTTCCAGATTGATAGGGAACCCTACATCTTCGACACCTTGTAGCTGATCTTCGAAAACCTGACCCTCACCCATGGAAAGTGGATATCCTACCGCTTGCACACCAAGTGCGAGTAGATCTCCATAGGTTTCTCCTGAATAAATCACGCGCTTCGGGTTAACAGGTATTTCTACGGTATGGCCTATGTAATCCGTGTAGGAGCGAGTAGTTGCCGCAGTTTCATTAGTGCCCTTGTCGGATGTTTCTGGAGAAGGTACAGTGGTAGCAGAAGTATTATTTCCGGCTGCGTTCGACGCATTGTTCTTGGCTGGTTGTTCTCCTGAGTTTCCGCAGGCGAGTAGTATTGTGGTCATCAGAAAGAGTACACATAATACGGCGAACGGTTGTCTTACCTTATTCATATAATATTGCCTCCCTAAAATATGTAGCGATCACCAATAATGATAATCATTCTCGACGAAAACTATCATAAATTAAAGTCTCCTTTTACTCAATGGACAAAACACATTATGGCTATTTGATTTGTACAACAAGCCTATTGTTATTGGAGTTGATAGCCAGAAAAAAAGATTGATAAGGCTAGGAAGTCATTGAGGAGCACGCAAAACTCTGCCGGTGAGATTGAATTAAATAGAAGAAGGCCGTCTTGTTTGGTAGAAACCTACCAGAGACGGCCTTTTTAATAAAAGAAATTAGAGAAGAGAAAGGGTGAAGCGGAATGTATATGGGCGATTAGCCGGCAGAGTGAACTCTTCGTGGGTTGGTGCACCCCAGCTATCGTCACCCCCAACTCCCATTTGCTTGTAGTTGACTCTCAGTACGCTTTTGTTCGAGACTGGCAATTTATATACGTGATCATGTGCTTCCAATTCCTCGGGTTTCCAAGGCAGAGCATTAATTTCCATAGGGATTGCACTATCAAAATAAAGTCCTGATCCGTCGTTGCCATCTGTAATCGAAGCAAATCTGACATCCGTCTTATTGCCGCACTCCTGCGGTCTAAGATAAGGGATGAACTGGTCACTGACTTTGCCCGTATAGCGGCCAAGAGGTGCTCCAGTCTGTCTGTCCCAATAATTCTCATGGGGTCCACGGCCGTACCATGAAAGGGTATCGAGTCTTCCAGCAAGCACGAACATCATTCCGAACTCAGGAATTTCTGGCAGAACGCTACTACCCGGATTCAGTTCTTGCAGGATCTCTAAAGATCCGTCAGGGCGAATCTCATACTGAATCAGAAGGGTGGAGTACGGATTCGTTGGCAGAAGGTAAGTGGTGGAAACGAAACAGAGATTTCCTTCAGTTCTATATTTCATGCTCAACAGATTCCGCTCATTAGAAGCCTGCTTCCACACTGCACAGCGCTTTGGCAATCCATTGCCAAGATCATTATCCGTGACCGCTCTCCAGAAGTTAGGTCTTACGGGTTCAAGCAGATGTTCTTTACCGGCAGCATAGTATGAGTTTAGCTCACCAGTTGTTGTATTAAAGTTTAGAGTGAAATTCCCACCCTGTACGGTCAATGCACCTTCATGTTCCTGCACATGTAACGTTCCATCCGTTGTCTTTGGAGCCTTTATCACGATACGCGGGGATAGAATAAACTGTTCCCAAGCGATTTCGTGGTCAGCATCAGCCCAAGAAGTTTCTGAACGCTGAATAAAGGAGAGATTCAGAATAGCTTCATGATCACCTCTATGTGAAATCAGTTCATATGGGATAGTGCATTCAACGATTTCTCCTGGTGCAGCAGAGATTTGCAGCAAACCTTCTTGCGCAGTTACTCCGTCTAAAGAAACTTCCCATTTAAGTTCGTATTGTTCAATATCGGTAAATAAAAAATTATTACGAATCTGAAAGAGACCTTCACGGATATTTAAAGCAGTTACTTTAATATTTTGATAGCATTTTTTGACCTCAAATAGCTTTGGAGTAACCGAGCGATCGGCAAAAAGTAATCCGTTTCCGCTAAAATTCCCATCATGTGGCGACTCACCAAAATCACCACCATATGCTAAATATGGGACACCTTCGGATGTTTTGGTTCGGATAGCCTGATCCACCCAATCCCAAATAAATGCACCTTGAAATACATCGAACTTGTCAAACATATCGGTGTATAGGTGTAGTCCACCGCAAGAATTCCCCATAGCATGGCTGTATTCGCAGATGATGTAAGGCTTCTGAGGATGACTTAGCGCATATTTTTCAACATCGTGCGGTTTAGCATACATAGTCGACTCTATATCACTAGCTGCTTCTGACTCTCTGCAATGGAAGATTCCTTCATAATGAACAGGTCGTGTCGGGTCAGCTTCTCTGAGATAGTCATGCATGGCGATAAAATTATCACCACCGTAGGACTCATTCCCCAGTGACCAGATGATAACCGAAGGATGGTTTTTGTCTCTTTGCATCATGGAGTTGCAACGGTCAATCACATTGGCCCGCCATTCCGGTTTGCTAGCAGGTACATTTCCCTCATGTATACCTTGTTGCCCATACTGCCAAGTACCGTGCGTTTCCAGATTGGTTTCATCGATTACGTAAAGTCCGTATTCATCACAAAGCTCATACCAAACAGACTGATTCGGGTAGTGAGAGGTCCGAACCGCATTAATATTATGTGTTTTCATCAGTTTGATATCTCGGATCATGTCGTTTTTGGATAGCGCACGTCCTGTGTCACAAGAGAACTCGTGCCGGTTAACGCCTTTAAGTACGATTCTTTTGCCGTTGATCTTCATAAGTCCGTCTTTGATCTCAAAGGTACGGAATCCGACCTTACAGCTGACCGTTTCAGTAGTGTTTCCTTTATCGTCAATCATGGAGAGAACCAATGTATACAGATACGGTGTCTCAGCACTCCACTTATAAGGATCTTCTACATGCTCAGAAAGCTTGAAATGCTGAACGCCCTCTTGATCAATGGAAGTGACTGTAGATACTGGTGACTCCCATAGAGGTTGATCCTCTTTATTGTATAGCTGCATATGGAGTGTATAAGGGTTTAGTTTCTCGTTAAAATAATTCTCTACTTTGATGTCTACGTTTAAATCCGCATGTACGAAAGCTTCATCTAGCTCGGTTTTAACGAAAAAATCAGCAACATGAACAGAAGGGGCCGTGTACAGATAGACCTCCCGAAAAATACCGCTAAGCCTCCAAAAATCTTGATCCTCCAGCCAACTGGCATCACACCAACGATAGACCTCGACAGCTAGTTTATTATCACCAGCAATTAAATAAGGGGTAATATCGAACTCGGAAGGTGTAAAGGTGTCTTCACAGTAACCGACCCGTTCTCCGTTTATCCATACATAGAAAGCGGATTCAACCCCCTGAAAGCTAAGGTATACAGGTTGACCGTTCCAAGATTCAGGTACAGTAAAGGTTCGAATGTAGGAGCCTACGGGATTATATTTTGTCGGAGCAAAGGGTGGCTTGAGATCAGGTTCAGATTCCGCCCAAGGATATCGGACATTCGTATATTGCGGGTAATCATACCCATGGAATTGCCAGTGAGAAGGTACAGGAATCATAGCCCAATTGCTGCAATCGAAATCAGCTTTATAAAAATCCACGACCCGTAGATCAGGTGTTTCGGAAAAAGAGAACTTCCAAATACCATTAAGCGTTTTGTAGTATGGTGAGGTTTCTTTATCTCCCACCAGGGCTTGCGTTAGATTGCTATAAGGGATCATGGAAGCATGTGCATCCAAGCGATTTAGTTCGAAGATTTCCGGATTATTATTCCATTCTGGATAACCATTTGCAGGAGGCTGGTAAACAAATTTTGCTCGCATGAGTAAATCTCCTTTATAATAGTGATGTTATTATATTCATATTATAAATTGGAGTAATGGTAAGAGATATAAAAGATTTTTCATCCAATATAACAAAATATGAAACGAGTGATCAGATGGAGAGTAAAATAATTTTTTGCCAAACGGAAGATACGAATATGCTGCCGCTGTATGCTACAACCATTGGATTTTGGGAGCATCAGGCAGAAACCTTACGTCCTACCGGATTTCCGGATTACCAAATACATCAGATTCACGAAGGCAAAGGCGAACTTGTCATTCAGGAGAAACGATATATTGTGGGTTCAGGGGATGTATTCTTTTTGTTCCCGAATATTACGCATTCGTATGCGCCAATCAGTAGTAAGTGGAAGCTGTCATGGATTTCATTTAATGGTAGAGAGGCCGGTCAAATGCTGCTGTACGCAGGAATCCGCGAATCAGGCCCTGCAAGGTTGAAGGAGGATAAGTGGCTAAATCCTTTAAAAGAAATGCTCAACTTGTCAGATAGTAATGAACTGGAAACGAATCTGGAACGATCCAAACAACTATACGCGCTGCTACTGGATTTAAAAAGCAACCTAGTTTCTCCTCTAAACGAGGCTCTTGAATTGGAGCGAATTAAACCGGTGTTGCGACATATAGAAAGGAATCTTCATAGGACCCTCCCATTAAAGGAACTTGCGGAGGTTATTGCAGTGTCGCCACAGTATTTATGCAGGCTTTTTCAAAAAACAATTCATGATCGACCTGTAACCTATATCAACAAGCAACGTATTAACTTGAGTAAACAGCTAATGTTCAATGAACGAGATAAAAAAATGTATGAAATTGCTCAGTTAGTGGGCTTCGAAAATGCCAGCTACTTTTGTCTAGTGTTTAAGCGGTTGACTGGAATGAGTCCAGAGCAATTTAAACAGCTGCATGGTTTGGACTAGAGTAATAGAATGCCTCTAAGCCCTATGATAAACGCTTACTTGTTAGCGTCTAGCACTCCATGATATAGTTTAATTGAGTTCATATATTGTATTTTTCACGAATTCGCTCATTTTTTTGCAATATGTGTATGTCCAATCTAATTCAATACATAGAACCAAATTTACGATCAGATATCTAGCAAAGCATCAGGAAGGAGTCATCAATTTGAATGAGAAGTTAAAAGAGGCATACGAACGTTTGGACTTGCCTGTAGACATTACCCGGGAGGAACTGAATAAAAAGTTTGATTTGCACTTGAAACGCCGTAAATCAAATTCCTCAGAAACTGAGGCTGCAGCCTATGAAGAAGAATTTCTGGCTTACAAAACGATCTTAGACGGCATAGATCAGCAGGAAATTCAGGAGGCAGAGGACAAGCGGCTAGAGAAATGGGGAGCATTTTCCGGCATAGCGCGTAAATCGGAGAATTTTTTTAGGCTATACAAAGTCCATACATTTGTATCTATCGTTGTGCTGTTAGTGCTAATCTTTGGAGGTAACGCTCTTTATAATCAATATCAAGCCAAAAAATATGAAGCTTCACTCCCGCCAGTGGATGTAACTATCATGTTCCTAGGAAACTATGAATCTCAAGATCCATCAGGTAAGGATGAAGAGCTTAAACAAGAGATCGTCAATCGTTATCCAGCTTGGAAGCGGGTAAAGACGGAAGTCGTATACCTTCCCTCAACAGGTGGAGAAGGTGGAGGCGCGTTAGACATGACTTATATCCAGCGCGCGATGGCGATGCTGGCGGCGGATCGTCCGAATATTCTTATTTTGGATGATGCTACTTTTGATTGGATCGGACAACAGCAGGGACTTAAGAATCTAGAGCCGTTTGTTAAATCAGCGGGACTTCCTCTAGATGATATTCGTTTGAAACGTATAAAAAATACGGAGAACGGTGAAGAATGGATCACAGGCGTAGATATCACAGATACGAAATTTGCTACAGACCTTCCAATTCATTCACGGAAGATGATCATTGGGGTGTTTGGAGAAGATGAAGATAAGAACAAATCAACTGATTTTGTTGAGTTCTTAGTAGGGCAAATGACTGCTAAATAAATGAGTAGGTATAAATGGACCTGTGTTATAAAGGCCGATGTTGTATGGATTCTCATACGATATCGGCTTTTTTGTTGTACATTCAAAGCATCTGAATTGACGAATGTGAAGTGAACTCACTATAATTATTTATATAGATATGAACTAAGTAATATAATTATAAACTAAACTGATTTTTACAAGGGAGTGATGAAAGAATGAAGACAGAAGGAACTCTGACAATACATACACAGAAGCATGGTGCAGCATTAGGTGATTTATTTGGAATCTTCTTTGAGGATTTAAATCATGCGGCAGATGGTGGACTTTATGCTGAGCTAGTTCAGAATCGATCCTTTGAATTTGATCCGATCGATCGGGCCGATTATCATGCGTTAATGGCTTGGGAGCCTGTAGAACGTGGAGATGGGAAAACTGTAATCACCGTGGAAGATAGCGAGCCCTTGAATGATCGTAATCCACATTATGTAGCCATTGATGTTGTGGCTGAAGGTGACGGCGTTGGGTTAATGAATCTGGGATTCAATAGTGGTATTCCGGTAAAAGAGGGCGAGAATTATAAGTTCTCGGTATATGCTCGTCGGGAGACAAGCTTTGACGTACCCCTTATCATATCCATTGAAAGTACAAATGGTATCATTCATGGTGAAGCGGAAATCGCTGTGAATCACTCCGAATGGACTCGATACGAAGCAGTTATTAAGTCTAAGGCTACAGATACTAGTTCACGTCTTGTAATCGTTACCAAAGGCAGCGGGAGGGTATATCTGGACATGGTTTCTCTGTTTCCGGAGAAGACCTTTATGAACAGACCTGGGGGCATGCGTGAAGATATTTCACTGTTACTCGCCGACTTAAAGCCTAAATTCATGCGGTTTCCGGGAGGTTGTCTGGTACATGACGGTTCCTTAAATCCAGATGACAGAGATTCTATGTACAGATGGAAGAATACAATAGGGGATGTGGCACAAAGGCCGGCAAGGCGGAATAACTGGTCTTACAATCAGACGCTTGGGTTAGGATACTTTGAATATTTTCAGTTCTGTGAGGATATTGGAGCTAAGCCGATTCCCGTTCTTCCGGGCGGCTACGATCCGCATCATAAACGTATGGTGCCGCTGGGTGAATTAATGCCCTGGGTTGAGGATGCACTGGATTTGATCGAATTTGCCAATGGGGACATTTCATCGAAGTGGGGAAGGATACGTGCGAACCTTGGGCACCCGGAACCTTTTGGGTTAGAGTATATCGGCATCGGCAATGAAGAGGTAGGTGCACCCTTTTTCGAGAGATATCCATACTTTCATCAAGCCATTAAAGAGAAATATCCGGATATTAAGGTCATTAATTCGAGCGGTCCATTCTCTGCTGGTAAGGAATATGAGCGGGGCTGGACATCGGCAAAAGAGAATAAGTCTGATCTTGTAGACGAGCATTATTACTGTACACCTGAATGGTTCCTGGCGAATCATCATCGTTATGATGACTTTAAGGGCGACGAACCGAAAGTATTCTTAGGTGAATATGCTTCATGGGGCAATACCTATTATAACGCATTAGTGGAAGCGGCTTTTATGACGGGACTTCAGAACAACGCTCATGCGGTTGGTTTGGCATGTTATGCTCCTATGCTCTGCAATGTGGATTATATCAACTGGAAGCCGGATCTAATCTGGTTTAATAATCATGAAGTGTACGGAACTGCGAACTACTATGTTCAAAAGCTATTCATGAACCATCAGGGAGATCAGCTGCTGGAGATAAAAGCGAACGGCTTCACAGTATCTGAGGAACGCAAAGCTGAAGCGATCACAGGAGCGATTAGCTTGGGTGTGGATGCATCCGCTGCTCGATATTCAGAAATCACACTGGTCAACAATGTTACGGGAGAAGTGAAGACGTATTCTGAGTTGTCAGAAGAAGTATCAAACCTGCCTGATCCTGCTCAGAACGGAACGGCCAAACGAACACTAGAGCTTGGAGAGACGGAGTGGGAGAGCTATACCTTGAATTTTAAGGCTACTAGAACCGCAGGGAATATAGGGTTTGTGTTCTATTTTGGTAAAGTAGATGGTCAGAATCATTTGTATTGGGAACTAGGTGGCTGGCAAAATCAGGATTCCATTGTGGCCTCTATTATTAACGGGAGAAACACTGTACTTACACATTCTATGTTTACAGTTGAAACAGACGTAGAATACAATCTGATGCTAGAAGTATCAGGCAGACATATTCGTACTTATATTAACGGAGAGCTGATCAATGAGACGGAGGACAAACTTCCGGTCATCGAACCGCTGTATTACACAGCAAGTGTGGAGGATTCCACAGGAGATATCATTCTAAAGACAGTGAATGTACAAGAGAACAGCGTTTCTGCTGAAATTATTTTAGAAGAGTTGGCAGAAAAGAATTTGTCCATCGAAGTATATGAACTGTCGGGATACCAGCTTGAGGATGAAAATAACTTCGAGAATAAAGAGTTTGTCTCCCCTAAGCAAACCAATTTTACGACGATGGGCAGCAGTTTTTCTTATGAGTTCCCTAAACAATCCGTAACGATTTTTAGAATAAAATAAAAACTAAAAACGCCCCTCTGAATCCTTAGTGTTAAAAAGGTTCAAAGGGGCGTTTATGTCCGGTTGTATAGCTGTTCACCCATAGACGATCACATTCTAGGATATTCTCGGTCATGATAGGTGCAATATCATTAATAGCTGGCCGACGCAGACCATCTTTACACGGTTCACATGTTTTAGTAATGTAATGAGACAGCAGCCACGACCAGTGTTCTTCTAGTGGGTATACATCTTCGAACTTTAATTTTCTTCTTGCTCTTTTTCATAGCTTGAATATAATCACAGGTAGTAGCTACACTGCATCCATACTTATCTCGCTTATGTTAAATTAATGATTAATATTATTGTTAACTAAGGAATTGATTTGTGAATACATAAAAATACTAATTCAAAGGCATAGGAGACAATAAAATGCACTTAACTACAGATTCAGAATCGCTTCGAGTCTATGAAGCACTTGCAAGTGAAGTCAGGTTAAGGATTATCGAACTACTAGACCGAAAAGAGATGCATATTAAAGAACTGGCTGCCGAGCTCTATATAAGTAGTGCGATGGTTAGCACCCATGTTGCCAAGCTACAAAAAGCAGGCCTGATTAACTCTAAAATGAGACGTGTGGATGGAGGGACATATAAGTATTGCTCACTGTCTACGAACTGCCTGCAGATTAAATTATCAGGATCTCGGGGAATCTGCTAATCAGATATTGTGAATGATACGAAATAGAGAATTAATAAAAATAAAAAAAACATATTGTAATGAAAACGTTTTTATGATAATTTAAATTTATAAAAACGTTTTTATTTGTAAAGGAAGATTGAATCGTTATGGAAAAGGTAACTATCAAAGACGTTGCTAGAGAGGCTGGAGTGTCCATTTCTACAGTTTCCAACGCACTAAATGACGTTGATGTATTAAATCCGGAGACCAAATCACATGTGCTTAAGGTTGCGAAGCAATTAAATTATGTTCCAAACCTAAATGGCAAGCTCCTAAGGAACGGAAAAACTAAAATGCTAGGTTTTTTCACGACAAGTGTAGCGGGCCCGTACTTCTATAAGCTGGTGGAGTCCATGTCTCGTGAATGTGATCGGTTAGGTTATGGATTAAATGTATTTGTTACAAAGGATAAACAAGTAATTATGAGCAATATTCTAGGTCGACGTGTGGATGGTGTCATTATCTATGAAGAGCTGAGAATAGATGAAGAAGAAATTGCCGCAATGGTAAAAGACAAGATCAAGGCTGTGTTTCTGGATCGACCACTTAAGAATGAAACGATGGGAAGCGTAATCTTTAATTCGTTTGAATCTGCTTACGAAGCAACTAAATATTTAATCAGTCTGGGACACAAGAAAATTGCTTACATATCTGGTGTAGATGAGATGTATGACAGTGTTCAGCGGAAAGAAGGATACTTGGCCGCTTTGCGTCAATATCAGCTTCCTACGAACGAAGAGTATATTATCCAAGGATATTTTGAGGAAGAGAGCACCTATAACGCTATAAAGTCTCTAGTTCATTTAAGTCCTGAAAAAATGCCTGATGCTTTTTTAGCGGGGAATGATTTGAGTGCCATTGGATGTATTCAAGCTTTGAAATCGAATGGATATGAAGTCCCGTTGGATATAAGCGTTATGGGGTTTGACGATATTGATATCGCGCAGTATTTCTCACCGCCATTAACGACGGTAAGAAATCAAATTGCCAGACAAGGTATTCTATCCATAAATCACCTGGTTCGCATGATTCAGAAGAAGGAACAGGGCGAAATGATGAAATTGCCAGGTGAACTAATTGTACGTGGTTCTACTCAAGTGAAGATTGATCGGTACTAACGCTTTCAAGAAGGGCAACAAGATAGTATCCGATCATTTTTTAAATATAAGAAAGTATATCGTCCTGATAAGGACACTGAAGGCGTTTATGCTTGATAATTTTATTGCTTTTAGGAGGTTTTTTTTAAAAAGAAATAAAAACGTTTTTATTGTTATGGGGATCATGATTTGGAGGGGAGAAGAAAAACGTGGATAAATTAGCCGTAGTGCCAGTGAACGGGAAGAATCCAATGAACAGTAAGAAACCTATGGGACAGAGGGTCAAAGAATTTGTGATTGATTATAAGAGGCAATGGGAGATTCAGTCCATGGTCATCCCGGGAATCATTTTTATGATTATCTTTTGTTTCATTCCTATTTACGGATTAACGATTGCTTTTAAGAGCTACACCGTAATAGACACGCTCGATTCTGCACCATGGGTGGGGCTTGATAATTTCAGAATTATTTTATCAGACAAATATTTTTGGGATGCTGTAGTCAATACCTTGGGGATCAGCTTTCTGAAATTAGCTATAGGTTTTGTTATTCCAATTATTCTATCCGTCATGATTTATGAATTAAGCGGTGGACGCTTTAAGAAAATAGTACAAACAATCTCTTATTTACCACACTTTTTGTCCTGGATCGTTCTGGGCGGGATGTTGATTGCTTGGTTCTCTTCCTCCGGTATGTTTAACGAAATCCTGCTCAATTTGGGAATCATTTCGAAACCGGTAAATATCTTGCTTGATGCGAACAAGTATTGGTGGATTGCAACGTTATCGGATATTTGGAAAGAGGCAGGTTGGGGAACAATTTTATACTTAGCCATCATGTCCAAAATTGATCCTACTTATTATGAAGCTGCCAAAATAGATGGGGCAAGTCGTATGAGACAAATTTGGAATATTACCCTACCTAATATGAAGCCAATTATCAGTTTAAATCTGATTCTGACTGTAAGCGGTTTATTAGGATCCAATCTGGATCAAACATTGGTCTTGATGAATTCTCAGAACCGTGCCAAAGCAGAGGTAATCAATTCTTATGTGTATCGTATGGGTATGACGCAAGGTGACTTCTCTTATGCTACTGCTGTTGGTTTAGGTGTCTCCATTGTTTCTGTGATCCTACTGATTAGTGCCAACAAAGTGTCCAGCAAATTAAATGATAATCAATCAGTTCTGTAGAAGGAGGCATTTTTGTGAATCGTACGGTAGCTAAAGAAGATCTCGACAGTCGAATCTTTAACACTATAAATATTATTTTACTCTGTATCTGTACTGTAATTATCGTTGTTCCTTTATGGAATGTGGTCATATCCTCCTTAAGCTCAGGTAAAGCGCTCGCGGAAGGTGGATTTATATTCTGGTCTACTGATTTCTCCTTAGAGAATTACCGCGCAGTATTTAATGACGAGACGATAGGATTAGCCTTTCTAGTCTCCATTGCCAAAACGTTCATCGGTGTCATTACCCACGTATTCTTTTGCGCGATGATCGGTTATGGCTTGAGTAAAAAATACATACGTGGCCGCAAGCTATACGTTGCCATGGGTGTAATCACCATGTTCTTCTCAGGTGGTATGATTCCAACGTATTTATTGATTAAATCACTCGGTCTATTGAACAGCTTTTGGGTTTATATTATCCCAGCCTTGTTCAGTTATTATGACGTAGTTATTCTAATGAACTTCTTTAGAAACGTACCGGATTCACTTGAAGAGTCGGCCAAAATCGATGGTGCAGGTGACTGGCGTATATTCCTGAAGATTTTTATCCCTCTTTCCATGCCGGCTATGGCTACGATCGCGTTATTTAACGGGGTTGGGCAGTGGAATGACTTTATGACTACCAAATTATACATTACCGATCAAGCACTGTATCCGCTGCAGATGAAGCTCTATGAAATTATCGTTCAGTCGCAAACGCAATCCATGCAAAATGTCGGCGGATCTGCGATTATCGAAACTACTACTAAAGGGGTTCAACTAGCAACAATTGTCATTACAACTTTGCCGATTGTTGTGATGTATCCAATATTACAGAGGTACTTTATTTCAGGAATGATGATGGGGGCGGTGAAAGAATAGAAAGATTGGAGGGATTTTATAACAAACACTTATGTACGAAATGATCCATCGGAAGTGTAGCTTGTACTATCAGATCTACACTTCCGTTACTACCAAAACTTTTTTAGGGGGAAACAAGGGATGAACAAAGCATTTGGGAAAAAAGGACTCAAACTTTGTACTGCGCTTATGGCTGTTGTATTGGTATTTACGGGTTGTGGATCGAAGGGTAGTTCTGATAACTCCAGCAAAGAATTAAGCTCCATTGAAGGGCGATATACAATTGACCCAGAAACACCAGCTTGGAAGCTTGATAAAAAAGAAGAAACTACGGATCTCACTTGGTATGTAAATGCGGATTGGTGGAACACAGACTTTGGTAAGGACCTCGTTACTAAAAAGATTAAAGAGGACCTGAACATCAATATTAAATTCATTACTGGGGACGACACGAAGTTAAATACTATTTTTGCCGGTGGCGAAATGCCGGATATGTTGACTATCTTTGATTCGAACTCACCAGTGGTACAAAAAGCCGCAACTTGGGCATTGCCTTTGAATGACCTGGCAGATAAATATGATCCTTATTTCAATAAAGTAGCAGCAAAAGATACGATGAACTGGTTCCAATTAGCAGACGGTAAGACTTATGGCTATCCTAACTATTCTAATACGCAAAACGATTTTGACAGCGGTAACATTCCTGCTAAAACGGCATTCGTCATCCGTAAGGATGTTTATGAAGCGATTGGAAAACCAACTATTGGAACTCCTGAAGAATTCAAGAGTGTTATGCAGCAAATCAAAAAGCAATTCCCGGCAATGATTCCTTTTGGTTTTAACTCTATTGGCACAGGCACTGGTTCTTTGGGAGATGTTCTTCAGGATTTCATCGGCGTACCGATGGAAACCGAAAATGGTGAATTCTACAACCGTAACCTAGATGAGGATTATCTGACTTGGTTGAAAACATTAAATGAAGTCTACAGAAATGGTGACATCAGCGATGACAGCTTTGCAGATGACGGGACGGCTTTTGAAGAAAAATTGAAATCCGGTAAATATGCAACGCTGATGCTCGATGGAACACCTCAACAAAGTGGTAACCTGCAAATCTTCATGACAGAAAATCCAGACAAAGAATATATCGCTATTGATGGACCGCAAAGCACAGTTGGACATGAGCCAACGTTGAATCAGTCAGGAATTACAGGCTGGATGATTACCTATGTCACTAAAAAGGCTAAGGACCCTGCCAAAGCGATTCAGATCTACACTTATCTATTGAGTGAAGAAGGACAAAAGCTTATGAACTATGGTATTGAAGGGGAGACCTATAAGGTTAACGAAGATGGTAAAATTGAATTTTTACCTGAAATCAAAGATCTTCAATTGAATAATGCTGATAAATTTAAAAAGGATTACCGGATGGGCGAATTTATGTTCTTTGGACATGACCGCGATAAAGCTCTAAGTAATGACGCATTCGCAGATTCTATTAAACAAATGCAAGAGTGGGGTAAAGGTAAGCTGAAACCACACTTTATTCTTGAAAATATCAACCCGGCTCAAGGAACGCCTGAAGCTCGTAGTCTATCTGCAATCGATACAAATTGGAACACTACGCTTGTGAGTATGATTCGTGCTAAGGATGAAGCAACATTTGATAGCACCTTGGCTGCTTACAAATCATTCTTGAAGGATAACAACTGGGATAAGATCGCAGAAATTCGCACTGAAAAAATGAAGAACAACAAAGAAAAATTAGGTCTTAAATAAGTAAAAGGCTGGATGGGGCCCCTTTACCGGGGCCTTATCATACAGAAACATAGCAAAATATATAGAAAAGTGGAGGGAAACAACATGACAAAACTTAAAATTTATCAATCTACAGGGGAAAACGAATTGTTCGTAGAGCAAACGCTAGAACAATTGACTCCAATGGCTTCAGATGAGCCGGTCACTACTGTAAACCTCGATGAGAATCAAACCTTTCAGGAAATGGATGGCTTTGGGGCATCCTTTACGGATTCATCCGCCTACTTGATTAACCAAGTCCTGAATCATGAACAGAAAAAAGAAGTCATGAGCAAGCTTTTTGATTCCCAAGATGGAATTGGCTTGTCCGTATTAAGAAATCCAATGGGAGCATCGGATTATGCTAGAGATATTTATAGCTATGACGATATGCCTGCTCAGGAAACCGATACAGAATTAACTCATTTCTCCATCGCACATGATGAAGCTGATATTATCCCTTTGTTACAACAAGCACTGGAACTTAACCCTGAGATCAAGCTGATGGCTTCGCCTTGGAGTGCACCAGGCTGGATGAAGACTAGCGGATCGATGATCGCCGGTGAACTTAAACAAGAATATTACCAGGCTTATGCCGATTATTTTGTACGATACATTCAAGCATTTGAAAAGCATGGTCTGCCAACTTATGCGGTAACCCCGCAGAACGAGCCTCTTTTTGAACCAAAGCACTATCCTAGTATGTTAATGTTGCCAGAGGCGCAAAGAGATTTCATTAAAAATTATTTGAAGCCTAGCTTCGTGAAAAACAACATCCATACAAAAGTTCTCTGCTATGATCACAACTGGGATCGTCCGGATTATCCACTCACGGTGCTCGATTATGCGAAAGATGAAGTGGACGGTGTTGCCTGGCACTGGTATGGCGGGAATGCGTCAGCACAATCAGAGGTGCTGAGAGCTTTCGCGGATAAAGAAGTGCATTTCACAGAAGGTTCTGGTGGAGAATGGATTCCTCCGTTTGAACAAGCCTTCTCGAATGTCATGAGAACAGGGATTGATATTCTTAGAAACCATAGTAAATCCTTTGTCTTGTGGAATATGGCCTTAGATGAGAAGAACGGTCCAACTGTACCGGGCTTTGGTAAAAGTACTTGTCGCGGTATTGTGACGGTCAACCAAGAGACTAAGGAACTTACGTATACACTGGACTACTATGCACTGGCACACTTCAGCAAATTCATTCGCCCTAAGGCTGTACGTATTGACGCTTCCACTAATCAAGAAGTGATTCGTTCCGTAGCTTTTAAGAATACAGACCACTCTATTGCGGTTGTTCTGTTCAACGATAGTGAAAAGGCTGAGAATGTAGCTGTGAAATTGCAGGGTAAGGATGATTTATCGTTCCGTTTAGGCTCTAAAAGTGCTTTATCTATTTTAATTAAATAATATGTGTATGAAGTGCTCGAATTTAGATTCGAGTACTTTTTTTGCCGAAAAATGCATAAAAAATCAGTGTTCGTGAATCTTAAACGCATACCTATAGCGAGGAGATATGAGCATTGAATAGAAGGTTTGTGCTGACGCTGCTAGTTCTGTGTTTGATGATTACTGGTGGCTCTAGTATTTATGCGGTTAAAAGTATGCTACCTGTAAAGAGTGAAACAACCAAATGGGCAGTGGAGCTCCATAAAAGTAAACTGCCTTCGCCACAGCCGGAAAAATATAAGAGCTACGAGCTATTAGTCACAAATTTGAGTGAAGATACGATAGATGTAACCTTTGAGTTGTATCGACCAGTACAAGACGCTAATCAGGAACAAATCATCTTAGCTGATCCATTTAGCTATGATATGAGACCGAATGAGACGGTTAGCTTTAGTCAATTTTTTATAAAGAGTGGGGCAAAAGAACTGGAAGTCGTTCTCTCGTGGAATGATCAGAATAGACGTAAGCATAAGCAAAGTATTAAGTTTGCGAATTTTGAATAATCAATCATAGAAACGCTAAATATTACAGGGTATATTCCTATGGAATATGCCCTTGTTGGTTTGCTCCATCCCTTGTTTTACTCTATAATGTGCTTTATATAATTGCAGTTGAAAGGGGAGATGGGGCATGAGTACAGCTAATCGTGGAGTGAACATCGGACCTCCCCGTTTTAAAATAGCGGTACATTCGATCGTTTGGCTGGCTAAAAGCGGGAGCATCCTATCTAGTTCAATGATTGCAAGCCAAGTCAATTCACACGCAACCTTTATGCGTAGAGTGATGCAGTCTTTGGCAACTGCGGGAATCGTGGAGTCCAAAGGTGGAAGAGAAGGCGGGTACGTTCTTCTGAAATCTGCCGATGAGATTACACTGGGAGAGATTTATGAAGCAGTTAGTACAACGACGGAGGAGTTAGAAGTGGATATGGCCTGTGGAGCAAGTGCTTTGCTCGATGTAGAGCTTGAAAAAATTCTCCAGGAGACAGAACAACGGACCATTCAATATTTACGCCAATATACGATTACTAATGTGATGGAGCGGGTAGAGTTTTTTTCTTAATATTTTAATTTTCAAAAAAAAGGTACTGGTAAAATATTTATTAAGCTACTATAATAAAGTGAGTTGCAGTCGGCACTGCAATTTTATTTTGTAGGTATTGTGCTTGAGGTGAGCACATATAATAGCAAGGGGGAATAAACAAAGCGGAGTAGCGTAAGTAACATCTATTGTTTAGCAGTGGGTTCATGTACTTTAATATGTGCTTATTATAGTTGCAAATTATTTTAGGGAGTGATGATCATGAATATTGTATCCATCGTATTACAAAGCTTGTTGATACTTGCTTTCGTTATGGCAGGGTCGGGAAAAGTAGCGGGTTCAAAAATGCACGTGGATAACTTTAAAAAATGGCGTTTACCACAATGGTTTCGAGTAGTAACGGGTCTAGTTGAGATTGTGGCAGCGGCAGTATTGGTTGTTGGCTACTGGGAGCCTAGCTGGGCAGCAGCAGGCGCACTTATACTTGGCGTTACAGCTATCGGCGGAATTCTGGTTCATATACGCGAAAAAGATTCGTTCAAAGAGACGTTTCCGATTATCCTGCTTGGCGTGTTAGCAATTATTGTATTTTTCATCCGTCTTTCCGATCTGGCTGATTTTCCAGGGTTTAAGTAATTATACTCACCCAATAAAAAAATGGCAGTTCAGTGCTGAAATACAGCATCTGGACTGCCATTTTTGTTTCAGGATCTGTAGCTTAGGGTTCTAACGTTCTAAACGATAGCCACCATGAAATACAGGACCCACATATTCATTGAACGCAAAGCCATTGCGAATGGCAGCGGAGACAAAATCTTTAGCTTTTGCTACAGCTTCATGAACGGACAGACCGTTAGCTAAACCGCCTGTAATGGCAGCGGCAAAGGTACATCCAGCCCCATGATTGTGAGCAGGCTCGATTTTGGCTGTTTGAAATACGGTGTACTCAGCACCGTCGAAGAAGACATCAATCGCTTGATCGCCCCCGAGTGCTTTGCCGCCTTTAACCACGACATTACTTGCTCCGAGCTTATGAATCAGACGAGCAGCTTCTTTCATATCCTCTAGGGTAGAAAGTTTGCCAAGACCTGAAAGAACGCCAGCTTCAAACAGATTTGGTGTAACCACAGTGGCAAGTGGCAGCAGTAAATCACGAATAGCCTCCGCGCTGTCTGGGTTCAAGACTTCATCTTCACCCTTGCAGACCATGACCGGATCAATCACTACATTGGTCTGTAGATTTTCTTTGATCGCTTGCTCAGCAACACGCACAATTTCAACACTTCCCAGCATACCTGTCTTCATGGCATTTACTGGACCACCTGCGAAAATAGTTTTTAGCTGCTCAGCAACAATGGAGGCGTCAATTGGATAAACATTATGGTGCCAGCCGTTGTCCGGGTCCATTGTAACGATAGTTGTCAAGGCACTAAAGCCGTAGGTACCATACTCTTCAAATGTTTTTAGATCCGCTTGGATGCCTGCGCCACCACTGGAGTCGCTGCCTGCAATAGTTAGAGTTTTAATAATTTGAGTCATGGTAACGTCCCCTTTATATATGTCTGAATTTATAAACAACGCATTGCATTGATTATAACAAAAAATAGCACCTAAGTCTTTCTAAAAAGCAAGTGTAGGATTCCATTTCACTAACCCTGCATATCAATATAGAAAGAAATTTTAAACAAAACGCTTAGGAGGGCGAGTATGGTCACGATTAGTTTATGTATGATTGTACGAAATGAAGAAAAAAGCCTGCATAAATGTTTGTCTAGCGTTGCAAATCTTGTAGATGAAGTGGTTATCGTGGATACAGGCTCGACGGATAAGACGAAAGAGATCGCAATGTCCTACGGAGCTGTGATTTACGATTTTGAATGGATCGATAACTTTAGTGCCGCACGTAATTTTGCCTTCAGTAAAGCTACTCAGGAGTATATTTTGTGGCTGGATGCGGATGACTATATAAAGGAAGCGGATCAGATTCTGTTTAAAAAGCTAAAGGAGATTCTGCCAGGACATTTTCACAGCGTGAACATGCAGTATAATTTGGCTTTTGACGAGGCGGGTAATGTCACAGCTAGCTTGCGTCGGAATCGGCTAGTTCGCCGGAGCTGCAATTTTCAATGGATTGGCCCAGTACATGAGTATCTAGAGGTAAGTGGCCCTTCCTTTAGTAGCGATGTCTGTATTACCCATGAGAAGGATAAGGAATATACAGACCGTAATTTGCGGATTTACCAAAAAAGAGTGGCCGAGGGTGAAGCATTCTCTCCAAGGGATCAGTATTATTATGCGAATGAATTAAGGGATCATGCTATAAATGAAGAGGCTTGCAAATACTACGAGCTGTTTTTGGCGGGTGGACAGGGCTGGATAGAAGATAATTTTCAAGCTTGCTTAAGGCTTGCCGAATGCCGGGAACGGCTGGGGGATAAAGACGGTGCATATGAAGCATTATGCAGAACGTTACAGTACGATAAACCACGTTCAGAGTTCTGCTGCCGACTTGGGGCCCTTCTATTGGAAAAGGGTCAATTGCACCCAGCAACATACTGGTATGAGCTTGCGATACAGCTGCCACGGGATAACGATTCGATGGGGATGAAAAATGGGATTTTTTATACCTGGCTGCCGCATCTCCAATTGGCACTCTGTTATGATCGCCTTGGCCAACACGAGTTAGCGAATCATCATAATGAAACGGCGTTGAACTTTTATCCGTCCCATCCTAGCATGTTATATAACCGCACTTATTTTAAAAATCTGCTTGGCGACAAATATGTAGCGATTCAAGCTTAACAAAAATGCCCCCAGTAGTCATGATTTTGACTCTGGGGGTTTTCGTCGTTAAGACACCCTCTTTTTAATATGCTGGATTGTATTGTTGTTCTTTTTTGTAATCGTTGGGAGGGAGTCCAACCTCTTGTTTGAACAGCTTAGAGAAATAGGAGTAGTTGTTATAGCCAACCTTGTTTGCGACAGTATAAACAGACATATTTGTGGTTTCCAATAGATGCTTTGCAGCCGCGATTCTAACTTGGATGACGTAGCTGCCTAATGAAACACCAGTTTCTCGTTTGAATATTCTTGCCAGATAATCAGGATTGAGGTAG
Organism: Paenibacillus sp. NPDC058367; assembly: GCF_042723305.1. Lineage (NCBI taxonomy): Bacteria > Bacillati > Bacillota > Bacilli > Caryophanales > Paenibacillaceae > Paenibacillus > Paenibacillus sp. NPDC058367. The sequence continues at coordinate 778,302 of NZ_JBHXIZ010000001.1, read as the reverse complement.
ACAATTTCGGCCAAATCATTTCGTGTCAGATCATCACCGTAATGCGAATGAATGTATTGTTTGATTTCCTCCGCGACGGATTTGGTCTGTGCGGCAAACTCACGGTATTTCATCGCTGTAGTCACTAGATATTTAAGATATTCTTCCATATCCTCGATCGAGTTCAGAGAGTGCAAGGATAATTTATCGTTAGTTTTGCCGGAGTATAGTTTGTGTGACCGTATCCCTTTGAGGTTGAGAAATGAATAGACTAGCTGAACAATATCTAAGCGGAACAAGCTAAGGACAGAGGTCTCCAGAGTTCTATTGTTAAGCATAACCCTTAGAGATTTCGTAACTTCCTCAAGAAAAGTAGTGAACTGATTCTGGTTCAGCAGCTCTTCCAAATAGACAAGATCCGGTGGCGTATAGCCAGTTTTATTTTGATAGAGATAGGCTTCCACTAAAAAAGTCTGATTTCTGCATCTCGTAATTTCCTCATCCATGCGAAGCGATTGTTTCAGAACATTCCCCACATGATTCAGTTTATCGTATAAACCAATATTGCAGCAGACGTCGCATTTTAAATAAGGAATCGCCTTTTGAATAAAGGAAGAGCATAATTCTTCAAGCAAGGACGTGTCTGGTGTCTGATTCCATTTTAATATGGCGATCCAATTATAATCTTTATATTCCAGAATACTCTCGATGGTAAAGCAAGGACTCTGTAACAATTCATATAATACGTTCAGCAGAGCAAAATCAAAAAGATCCTTCTCTTCTTTTCCCATACTGCCGTTGTAAGGAAATAGGTTAAAGATTAAAGGCTGCAGAGTGTCACTCATTTGATAGGAGAGGTTCTGTTCCTCAATGGCAAGGGTGATGTCCGCTAATTTAATCGGAAATGATGTGCTTCCACTAACCAACTTACGCCAAAAATGCTCGAGAATCTTCGCTTGGTTTTTTTGCCAAAAGTAACCGCCTTGAATGGCTTTTTCATTTCTTTGCTGCTCTTTTGCCTGTGTGACAGCCTTATGGATAATCAGCATCAGCTTATCAAATTCGATGGGCTTAAGAAAATATTCAAAGCTTTGCAATTCAATCGCTTTCTGGGCATAGTTGAAATCCGCATAATTAGTAAGAAGTATAGTCTGAATACTATAATTCCCTTCGCGAATCCAGGCCAGTAATTCCAATCCGCTGCCCTGAGGCATTTCAATATCCGAAATTAGAATTTGAATAGAATGCTTTTCTATTATTTCACGTGCCTGAGCGACATTATTTGCTGTATAGACAGTATCAATGTGTAACGATTCCCAATCTATTCTCTTTTGCAATGCAGCAATAACATAAAAGTCATCATCAACAAGCAGTACATTCATAGTTAGCTCTCCATTCATTTAGATTTATTTAGGAAGCTCCGGGAGAGATAAGATTACACTAGCGCCGCCGCTCTCCAAATTGGAAAAGGTGATAGTTGCTCTTTTTAAATAGAGATATTCCAGCCGTTTAAGCGTATTCATAATACCGATCTGCATACCGTTGCTTTGATCCAAGGGCTCACCAAGATTAAGCTTCTCTAACACTTGCGGTGGAAAACCGGGACCGGTGTCGGTGAGCTGGATAACGAGCATGTCTTCCTCTTCAATCCGTAATCGCTGGACTGTAAGCCTGATCTCTACTTCATGTTCTCGTGAAATCGCATATTTAATAGAATTTTCAATGAAGGTTTGCAGCACTAATGGCGGAATTTCCACACAGCTTGCCTGATCCTCTTGCTCAATATTGTAAATAAATGCATCCTGATATCGTTGCTTTTGAATCTCTAGATAGGTTCGGACATGCTCAATTTCATCCTCCAGCCGGACAAAATTCTCTCCATTTTGAAAAATATAACGGAAATATTTCGACGTAGATAACGTCATATTCTCAATTTCTTTATACATTTCAATTTGGGCCATGCTATAGATGCTAGTCAGGCAATTTAAGAAAAAGTGGGGCTTGATCTGTAGCTTCATATAATCCAGTTGTATCCGCTGCTTCTCCAGTTCCTGCTCGTACATAGCGATTTTGAAGGTTTTGATTTGATCAACTAAATCTTTAAACTGTGTGTTTGCTTGTTCCAGCTCTATAATCTCACTGCTTTTGAAATCTGCGGGTTGCCCAGCCTCATTAATGAAAGCAAGGTTCTCAGAGAAGCTTTGAATCGGGCCTAGTACTCTTTTCTTGAAAAACAGCAGGACGATGCATAAAGTGGAAGTGACAATGAAGAAGAGTAACATTATAAGCAGCTGAGCAATGATTATTTTTTCGAATATGCCATATTTAATGACCATTTTAGTGCTGAAGGTGGTGTCCGAGAAGGCGCTGTTGATTGTTGTACGCGATTGCAAAAGATTAGAGAAGCCTCTCTCTTCCGTTATCAGCTTTCCGCTGTTCGATATGGGACTCGATAAAGGCTGTTCATTCTCATCTACGAGAGAAACATAACCATTGGCACCCAGATTAATTTGGCGTAGAGGACGGATCAGATTATCGGCGGAGATCAGTCCAATTAAATAACGATTGTAATAAGGAACGATATTAATTACGTAGTAGTGGTTGTTAACAAGGATAGGCGTCCATTTGGAATAAAACTTCTCATACATCTCCTTATCATCAATATAAGAAATAATCTTCGTTTTGAGCTGCCTGTAATCCGTATAGGTCACACTGATCGGTGCACAATTTAAAAAGTAGTTCTCATTTTTCAAATAGTAGAAAAAGTTGTACTCATGTCCGTAGTTTTTTTGCAGCTCGGTAAAGCGTTTATGCAGATTATCATTTGCCTTCAAGAACTCGATACTGTTGACCCCGTAAGTATTCATCGCAAGCAAGCTCTCATCGTTCCCAAGCGTCCAGCCCATATAGTGATTAATGTAAGCGAAATCATGATTGATACGATTAATGTAGAGTGCCGCAGTATCCTGTAAATTTCGAGTGGACTGCTGCTTAACGATAGAAATGGAAGTAATGCTGATCGCTAAATCCAGAATGAGGACTGTGAACGAGACTGCCATCATGACTTTTATATAATGACGAATGGGGTAGGTTTTGTGCTTCGCTGTTTTTTTGTTCATAAAATCATTATAAGACCTCTGCAGGAAAAATACAGGAGAACTCGCTAGCGATTTACCGCAAAGTCCGGAAAGCACATACAGAAGTCGGGATACTGTTATTAAGTCCCTTCAAGCGAAGGCTTTTGATTTCGTGTTTTTTGTAAGCGGATTCAAAGGTCTGGATAACCGTCTTAAAGGGTCCGGAATACGAAAAAATAAGACGTTATGATTAAGCTATTCAGATAATCTTTGATTAATTGAAATGGGGGATTAAGAGGATGAGTCAACACAGTAAGAAAAAGACGGCAAAGAAATGGACTGTGGGTCTGCTGGCGGCGGCTATGGTATTTGGTATTGCTGGCTGCGGCGGAAAAGACGGGAATAATGCTGCGACTAGTGAGACGAGCAGTTACAACAAAGAAGGTCTGCCAATTGTTAATGAGCCTGTAACACTTAAGGTGCTGACCGTACGTTGGGGAAGCATGGGAGACACGTTTACGCAGAACCAATGGCTGAAGGATCTGGAGAAAAATACAAATGTCAAAATCGAATGGCAAGTGATGTCCTCCAATGACTGGGCCGAACAGAAGTCCATTCTGCTGGCTAGCGGTACACTTCCAGACATTATCCTCGGAAATCAAACCTTCGGAGATTCTGATATCGTTAATAATCTAAGCTTTTTCCGGCCGTTAGATGATTATATTGAAAAAAATATGCCAAATCTTAAAGCGGCCATGGAAGAAACGCCTGAGTTGAAAAAAATCAGCACTTTTCCTGACGGGAAAATCTATTCACTGCCAACAAGACTTCCATCGCGTCCAAAAAGCTCTCGTCAGCCTGTGATTAACAAAACTTGGCTCGATAAATTGGGCCTGAAGGCTCCTGAAACGATTGATGAGTTATACAACGTACTTAAAGCTTTCAAAGAACAAGATCCAAACGGAAATGGCAAACAAGATGAGATTCCTTTTATTGAAATTGGGAATGACTTGATCAGTCCTTTCGGAATTGCCGACTTGAATAACAACAATATGATCATCAAGGACGGAAAAGCGATCTATTTCCCTGTTTCGGAGGAGTTCAAAGAAGGCCTTAAATGGGAAAATAAATTGTATGCGGAAGGTTTATTAGATAAAGAGGTATTCACTCAGGATGATACGATGAGATCGGCGAAGTTCCAAAATCCGGATGCTCCAATCGTAGGCTTTACGTATCAGTGGACCCCGGACGCTGTGTTTGGTAAATGGAGCGATCAATATGTGACGATTCCACCGATTGCCGGACCGGATGGTAAGCGTTATACAATCGGTAATCCAATTGGGATGAGTCTTAACCGTAATGAACTGCTGATTACTACTTCGAGTAAGTATCCAGAGGTTGCTGCGCGTTGGGCAGATCAGTTCTACACGAACGAAGCGAGCATTCAGAATTTTTGGGGTGCGATTGGAACTGTAATTAAGAAGAATGATGACAGCACCTATACATTGATGGATCCACCAGCTGGAACCAGCGCAGATGCCTGGTATTGGGATCAGTCTCTTCGAGATTTCGGACCAAAATATGTGAGCCCGTCCTTTGAACAGAAAATCGTTCTTAATCCTGAAAGTGGAGATGGACTGAAGCTGCAGCTGGATAAGCTGGGTAGTGAATATGTAACAGAGCCTTTCCCTAACGTTATGTATACCTCCGATGAGTTCGAGGAGCTGCCAACCTTGACCACGGATATCGACGGTTATGTGAATACAATGCGCGCTCAATTTATTAGCAAAGGCGGAATTGACGAAGGCTGGGATGATTATGTCAAACAGCTTAATAAAATGGGGCTTGAAAAATTAGTTAAGATTCGCACAGATGCTTACAGTCGTTATATGAGTGTGAAATAACCTATTCGTCTTTCGAAAAAGGTGCTGCCCTACATAAATTTGTGGGGTAGCATTCTCTATTTTTAATAAGGAGGGGATGTTATGAAATCTGATCCAATTCATTTGAGTCGGAAACTCGGACAAATCAAACAAAACTGGGGTTTATATACGTTGCTTTTTCCTGCAGTAGTCCTTACGTTATTATTCGCATATAAACCCATGTATGGGGTGCTCATTGCCTTTAAGGATTATAGCCCGGCGTTGGGAATAGGCGGAAGTCCATGGGCCGGATTCAAATACTTCGAGAAGTTTTTTAATTCCTATCAATTTTCTGCAACGATCAAAAATACGCTAATTATCAGTGTGTACAGTCTGATTACGTTTCCGATTCCGATTATACTTGCGCTGATGGTTAACCAGATGAGACCAAACCGTTTTAGACGGTTTTTTCAGACGGTATCCTATATGCCACATTTTATCTCAACCGTAGTTATGGTGGGCTTAATGATGATTCTGTTCTCACCTAGCACCGGACTACTGGGCAATGTATATAGTCTTTTTGGAAAAGAAGCTCCTGATCTAATGGGCTCTGCCGGATTATTCAGCAGTGTGTACGTCTGGTCGGATGTGTGGCAGCATGTCGGTTGGGACAGCATTATCTTTATCGCTGCTCTCTCTGCTGTTGATCCTAGTTTGTATGAGGCTGCAACCGTAGACGGCGCAAGTCGGATGCATAAAATTCGTTACATCGATATTCCGATGCTGATGCCAACAGCGATAACATTGCTTATCCTGCGGGTCGGGGGACTGCTTGGGGTTGGATTTGAAAAGGTGTACTTAATGCAAAATGACTTGAACATCACTTCAAGTGAAATTCTGTCTACTTATGTCTACAAAATTGGTCTGCTCAGCAGTCAGTATAGCTTTTCGTCGGCGATCAACCTGTTCAACACGGTCATTAATTTTATTTTATTGATCATGGTCAATCAGATTTCTAAAAAATTAAGCGAAAATAGCTTGTGGTAGAAGGGAGGAGCATTGAAATGGGAGGTTTAGAGACAGCGACTAAAGGAAATGTAGGAAAAATAAAGAAGAATCGCTCCTCAGATACTATAATGGAAATTGTGATGTACGTTATATCAGCAATTTTTCTAATCATCCTGATCTATCCGCTGTATTTTATCGTCATTGCTTCGTTTAGTGATCCTTCTGCGGTTGCTGGAGGTCAAGTTTGGTTATTTCCTAAAGGGTTTACTTTTGATGGTTATAAAGAGCTACTTCGTCATGAGAATATTTGGATCGGGTATTGGAATACCATCCTGTACACGGTGGTTGGGACTGCAATCGGTTTAGTAGTTAATATTTCAGCTGCCTATGCGTTGTCAAGAAAGGACCTTGTGGGGCGGAAATACATTTCGCTGTTTTTCATATTTACAATGTTCTTTAACGGGGGGTTGATTCCTACTTTTTTAACGGTTCGTGATTTCCATCTCTATGATACTTTCTTGGTAATGGTACTTCCTTTCGCAGTTGGAGTTTTTAATATCATAGTGGCACGAACTTTTTTCCAGACTAGTATTCCGGGCGATTTATGGGAAGCAGCGCAAATTGATGGATGTGGCAATCTCCGTTATTTTGCACAGATAGTTCTACCGTTGTCGAAGGCTATTATTGCAGTGTTAGGTTTATGGATCGCTGTAGGTTATTGGAATTCATATTTTAATGCCTTGATTTATTTGAAAAATCCTAATATGTATCCTTTGCAGCTGATCCTGCGAAATATTCTGATTACCAATCAGATGCAGTCTGGTATGGGGACCGGAGAAGCCGCACAAATCGCGTTACGGCTCGCAAATATGATGCGGTATTCGGTTATTATCGTAGCAACTGTTCCAATTATGTGTGTATACCCATTTGTGCAAAAATACTTTAACCAAGGGGTAATGATCGGCGCAGTGAAGGAATAAGCTCTTCTACTTTTCAACTAACATTTGTGAGGGAGCAAGACCGTAATGAAAAAGCAACCCAAAAACAGTATCAATAGAACAATCACCGTCATTCTTCTAGTGACAACGTTGCTTGCTGGCCTTACAGCCTGTAAAGGGGATAAAAGGGTAAACTCTGTTGAATCTGATCCGGGTCAATTTCATAAAGAAGGTTTGCCAATCGTGGATAAGCCCATGACGCTGAAGGTTCTAACGGTTCGGTGGGGAAGCATGGGAGATAACTTTATCCAGAATCAATGGCTGAAGGATTTGGAAAAAAATACGAATGTCAAAATCGAATGGCAGGTGATGTCTGCTAATGATTGGAGTGAGCGGAAGTCCATTATGCTGGCAAGCGGTACACTTCCAGATATCATTTTAGGGAGTGAGACCTTCGGAGATTCGGATATCGTCAATAATTTAAGCTTATTCAGGCCGCTTGATGACTATATCGAAAGCTATATGCCTAACCTCAAAGCAGCCATGCAGGAAGAGCCTGAATTGAAAAAAATCAGTACTTTTCCTGACGGGAAAATCTACTCTTTGCCTGCAAGATTACCATTACGTCCTAAAAGCTCACGCCAACCCGTGATTAACAAAACCTGGCTGGATAAATTGGGATTGAAGATTCCCGATACGATTGATGATTTATACAACGTGCTAAAAGCATTTAAAGAACGTGACCCTAATGGGAATGGAAGGCTGGATGAGATTCCTGTTATCGAAGTAAGTAATGATCTTATCAGTCCCTTCGGAATCACGGATCTGAACAATAACTTTATGGTCGTCCAGGACGGAAATGCGGTATATTACCCTGTTTCAGAGGCGTACAAAGAAGGGCTCAAATGGGAGCATAAATTGTTTGTCGAAGGTTTGCTTGATAAAGAATTATTCACGCAAGATGAAACGATGAGATCAGCCAAGTTTCTTAATCCGGATGCTCCTATCGTAGGATTCTCGTATCAGTGGACGCCGGATGCCGTGTTTGGCAAATGGAGTGATCAATATATCACGATTCCTCCGATTGCAGGACCGGATGGTAAGCGCTACACCATAGGAAATCCGTATGGAATGAATCTGGAGCGCAACGAGCTGCTAATTTCCACTTCTTGCAAATACCCAGAGATTGCTGCCCGCTGGGCTGATCAGTTCTACACCAATGAAGCAAGCATTCAAAATTTCTGGGGAGCGATAGACACCGTTATTAAGAAAAATATTAACGGTTCTTATACATTGATGGACCCACCGATGGGTACCAGTGCTGATGCCTGGTATTGGGATCAATCACTCCGGGATTTCGGGCCGAAATATGTCAGTCCAGTGTTTGAAAAATCCATCTTTCTAAACCCAAAAACCGGAGATGGACTGAAGCTGCAGCTCGATAAGCTGGGAAGTGATTATACAACGCCACCTTTCCCTGATGTAATGTACACCGTTGAAGAGTTTCAGCTGCTGCCGACTTTGACTACGGACATCGATAGTTATGTCAATACAATGCGTGCTCAGTTTATAATTACAGGTAAAATTGACGAGGGCTGGGCTGATTATGTGAAACAGCTGCGGGGAATGGGACTGGAGAAGCTGGTTAAAATTCGTACCGATGCTTACAGTCGTTATGTGAATGTAGAATAGAGTATTATGTGAAATACTGACGGCTAGGCTGTAACATCCTATTTCACTTATTTAAACTAAGGAGGTTCTCTCTATGCGAGTGGCATAAAGAGAACCTCCTTATTCTTTTTACTTTATTAGCAGGGTTTGAATGGCATGAGCCGGAATCATGTTCTCAGCCAAGTTGTTATGGAAGCGCAGGGTGAAAGGAAGCTCTTGTTCCGTGCGGTTCATAACGATAACAGCAATGGTGCCATCTGGGTTACGGAAAGCCGTTGTTTCAAGCTTATCAGTATATTTAGAGTGCCCAATTCGTTTAGCACCTGGGCGAATGTATTTACTGAAATGCCCGATGTAATAGAAGGAGCTCTCAAATATAATTTCATCGTTTTTCGTATCTCCAATAATTGGAGCATCGCAGTAGTTACCTACATGGTTAGGGCCCCCTTGCTCGTCCAAGACAATATTCCAGTCCGTCCAGCTTGACATCCAGTTGTTCAGGTTACCAATGATATCATGGCCGTAACGTTCGCCTGTGTTCCATGAGCCGAGATGAACGCCACCTTCTTGGCAGCCTTCACTGAAGAACAGCTTCTTGTCTGGGAAGCGATCATGAACGGCCGATAGGGCTTCGAAGTGATCTCCGGAGTACCAGTGGAAGCAAATTCCCCAAATGTATTTGGAAGCTTCTTGATCTTCAAAAGCAACCTTGGCACGATCATACACGCGCTCCTTGTTATGATCCCAGATCATAACCTTTACATGAGCCAAACCGGCTTGTTCCAAGGCAGGTCCCAAGTAATCACGAACAAAATCTTTTTCTTCTTCGGCAGTATAAAGGCAAGAATCCCAGATTTGAACAGCCTTCGCTTCATTCTGAACACTAACAGCCCAAATATCGATGCCTTCAGCTGCGTAAGCCTGAATATATTTTACGAACATGTTGGCCCAAGCCTCACGGTATTCAGGCTTAAGAGCTCCACCACCGTTCATTTGACCGTTCGTTTTCATAAAAGCTGGCGGACTCCAAGGAGAGGAGAACAAACGGAAATCTTCACCAACAGCTGTTGCAGCATTTTTGATTAGGGGGATAATTGACTCTTGATCTCTGGAAATATCGAACGAACGGAGCTCTGCATCGCCTTCTTCTACATAAGCATAGTTGCCGAGTGAGAAGTCACAGCTCTGGATATGCGAGCGGCAAAGGGTATACCCAATTCCGTGCTCAGGATCAAAATAAGCGTCGATGATTTCTTTTTGTTTAGCTTCACTTAGTTTAGCGATGGTAACAGCAGAAGCCTCGGTAAGTGCACCACCGAAACCTTCCATTTCCTGATACTCCAGATCATCATAAATATTGATGAGCTCTGATTCGACGCCTGATGTATCGGGGAGGAAGATCAGAGGGTCTTTTTCTGTCAGACGGTCGGTAGTTTCTTTTGCTGTTTGAATGACGCGGACAATTTTACTCATAGTGGTTGGTAACCTCCTGTACATATAAATTCTGTCTTTATTATAGAAGGAGATTCACTGCTCTTTGAAGAAACAATATGGCTAAGAACCTCAACGATCTGGTCATCGACTACTTAGAGAAGAGGAGTGAATGCAATGGAAACTAATTGTGTCCAAATAAGCCTATGCGGCTTTATTCGCCATACTCAGCCTTTTCGGCAATTATATCGCAGTGGGCTGGATACCTATATCATCAGGCTGCAAGCAGAAGGGGAGTGTGAAGTACTGATCGATGGGGACATGGTAACCGTGGTGCCTGGTGATCTGTTATTATTTAAGCCTCAAGATATATATGATCTGAGAATCGGGGAAAAGAAGAGTCCGCTGGGACATAGTGTGGACTATTTTGTAATGTGTACAGGGGAATGGGTGGATCAGTGGTGGAACCTGCGCGAAAGACCGAAGAAGGTTAGAATTGCGGATGATGGCAAGCTGCAAAGTATATGGCAACAGCTTGATCTGGAGAATAGAAGACTAGATGGGGGTAGCCCTGAAATACTTGAGGCGCTGTTTAAAGCGCTATGTCTGCTGTTAGATCGGGCAATGGAAGAAGCACCTGCATCATCATCAGCCTCACTGTTACACGGGCTTAAGATGAAGAGTTATGTAGAGGAGCATGCTACATCAGAAATCAGGCTAAAGGATGTAGCTGCCCATGCCGGAATTAGTGTAACGAGGGCCGTACATGTATTCAAAATTCAATTCGGCTACTCTATTATGCAATATGCTGGGCAAATTCGGCTTGCTATGGCACTTCGATTAATGGACAACACCAATTATACCTTAGAGCGAATAGCAGAGGAGACGGGGTTTGGAAGCTACACCTATTTCCACAGGGTATTTCGGGAACGTTATGGCGTCTCACCAGGCAACTATCGTAAGAGAGAGTAGCCTTCACTATTTTAAGATCGTCTAGTTTTTAACAAGAAGTCCCTAACCGCTTGCTCAAATAATCTGACACTATTTGCCCATGTCCATTTGAGGGAAGATCTTTCACCTTGTACGGCTAATTTAGTTCTTAAGTTTGGGTCTCGAATTAGGCGGATGACATCTTCACCAAGCCGATTCTCGTACCGATAGGAGAGCAGGCAATTCTTCTCGTGATTTGCGTATTCCATATTTCCGCCTGAATAAACACAGACGAGTGCTGCGCCACACCGCATGGCTTCAAGCCCCGGCAAAGAACCCGTATCAAAAATACTAGAACTAACAAAGATATCTGCACCGTTGTAATGGTAACAGAGCTCCTCATCATTAGCAGGTGTGAAGAATCGATATTTGCCAGTAGCTTTCATTCTTTGGAGAACTTCTGAAGTATTGAACTCGTCGGGCGGACTGATAAAGTTAATATTTACATTGGGACATTGATTTTTCACGTGATCCAGCTGCTCTATAAGATAGTCTTGCTCACGGTGCCATGAGAATCCACGTTCTGCTTTTCTTAATATAGCTGTTATGTTTAAAGGCTCCTGAAGACTGTAACGGATATTCATATTCTTGAAGGAGGAGCTAATGCCAATGGGCACGATTTTTCCTGTGATCCCATGATTTAAACGAATCAGCTCCTGCTGCCAATGCGATAAAACAATTAGATGCTCTGTGACATGATAAGAAGGGAACGACAGCGAACTATCTGGTAAAAAGGGGGGTTCATAACATAATGACAATCTTACATGAATTCCTTTTCCTTGATTGCTAGCTGCTTGAGAGGTAGGGACTGTCGTATGGAAATTAGAAACAATAACATCGCCTATGGGATAGTCCTGTTCTTGAAGCTCCATATGTGTGGAACGGATTAAGGTGGAGCGGACATCATAGGAAACAACCCCATCCACAGGCATGAGGATAGTAACCTGATGCCCCATAGCTGTTAGCCCATTGGCGAGTTCTACCAGCATGCGTTGAGCTCCACCATGAGATAAGGTCAGAATAGGGAATGTGAATCTCATCGGTAATCCCGTCCCTTCCAAGTTAGGGCTTAATCGTCAAACGATGTTACTCAATCGTTCTGTTTCTTATTTTATTCAACTCGCATAGAAAGGTACCATTTAGCTGATTTTGAAAAGCGTTATTTTTCCATATGAGCAATATTCTTCAGTAAAGCAACGGTCTCATTAATCTCGAGGTTCGTTATATCTTCTAAAGATAGGTCGATCATGGGCTTATATTTTTGGAGTTTGCTCAGGAATGCTTCGGTATGAAAATGCCCTCCACCAGCCTTACCGTGGTAAATTCTCTCTCCATCTTGATAGATGTCTTTTAAATGCGCCAAAATGATCCGATCCCCGAACAACCTGAAGGCGTCATCAACAATTTGATCCTGCATATCTACCGCGTCACCAATAAAATTGCATGGATCCAGGACAACCCCAATATTGCCAGAGGGAATTTCATCTAAGATGCGGCGCATCTTGTCGGGTGTAGAAAGAGTATGTGTGCAGACCCCCTCCAATCCCAGAAAAACACCCCATTTTTCAGCTTCCTCCGCAAGCTCTTGTACAGTTGCCCTTAATATATCCCAGCCGATCTCTTCGTAATGGAGCGGATCTTGTGCTTGGAAAGTAGTCAGTGCGCCCGTCTCCGTAGCCACCATAGGGGCGCCGAATTGGCGGGCATACCGAAGATGTTCTTTAAAGCGATCTATTTCTAATCTCCGAATAACAGGATCCGGGTGAATGGGATTGATATAACAGCCTAACACTCCGATACGTATACCTGCTCTGTCAAATTGTTCGCCAATATAGTTTGCGAGGCCTGGACTTAATTTACCTGTGGAGGTATCGATGTCCTGTATAGCTTTGGATAAAGCAAGTTGAACAAAATCGATATCATAATTCTGAAGCGTTGCTGTCAACGATTTGAGGGGTAAACAACCAAATGTATGCGCTAATGTTCCGTATCTGATGGTAATCATCTCCTTATCTAGGATGGGTATGTGTAATTACAAACATAATAGTAGCGCTTTCATCTGGATACAAGTGATTTATCATTATCGTCTATCAGGAAATTGATGATCTCAGTGTTTACTCTATCCGGTTGCTCATGATTAATCCCGTGTCCCGCATGGGGGATGACTTGGTAATAGAACTTTCCATCTTCTAAAATATTTATGAAATCCTTCGATTGTTTTAGCGCGTGTTCTCCAACTAGAAAATAGAGCTTGTCTCTAACTGCGACTGCAGCGTTTTTATCGTATGGATGAAGCTTATGCACAAACATGGCTTGCTGATTATGAGTGCGCATTAAAAGGATCAGATGAGCAGCTAATGCTGGATGGTTGTCAAATAAAGGGGAGTGAGGTGCGCTTAACTTCTTCAGAACTTTCAGTAAATTGCGATCCGTTGGAATCAGAATCTCCGGGAACATCATCATTAAAGTTTGGATCATGGCTTTAATCGGTGCAGTGACCATCCCGCCCTCCAAACAAACGACACGGTTCACTTTGTCCGGTTGCTCGGTCGCATAATTAAAAGCAATATAGGCGCCATTGGACACACCCGCAATATTAAAGACGTCTATATTCAGATACGTCGCTATTTCATTAATCCATTTTACTTGCTCAAACTTCTGTTTGTTAAACTGCTCGTTAGGTATGCTTTTTCCGGGTCCACCCAAAGTATCAATCGCGATGCAATAAAAATGCTTCGATAACTCCTCGATATTTAAGATCCACATGACCGCCGAGTTATCACCAACACCATGAAACAGTAGTAAAGGTGGATTACTCTTTTGACCAGCAAGGATACAATGCGTCAGTCCATATGTGGTTGGAACATCAATCTCCTCAAGCGGAATGGGCCACTGCTCAATCATCTGCTCATAGGAGTGCCACACTCGTTCTTGCGCTTTTACATTCTTGAAGCTATTTACCATCTCAAACCTCCTTATCCAAAATAAAACATCTACATCTTATTCCAATTAGTATACTACGAGAGTCCGCAAGGAGGAGATAGAAATAGAAACATTACTGTGAAAAAGAGGGCGGGAGCAGATAAGTGTATTTAATACAACTAAACAGCTACTTTACTCCGGTTATTGTGATATAGATGTACTTTGTACAACTATATCTCTGGAAATCAGCGGATACAGCTTAATTGGGGGAATTTAGTTGCACAAAGTACACTTAACGATAGACAGACGTGCTGAAGTTAATTTTAGTTGTAGAAAGTGCAATTAAATAATGCAGAGGGCTCTTTTTTGCAGTAAAATTTTTTGATATGGTAAGCAATTTGTGTTCTAGGGGGGATTATGATGTTGATTGAGCTAAAGGAAGCTAGTTTGTCAGATGGACGCGATATTTTTGAAATGATTATGGAGATCGGCCCTGGGGAGAATGGATTCGTTAACAATGGGTTTGATTTGGCTTACAGTGAATTTCCTGATTTCATCAGAGATCGGATAGCACTCTCAAGAGGCGATAATCTCCTACCAAACTATGTCCCGCAAACCAACTATTGGTTACTGATTGACTCTTATCCTGTTGGTGTTGGAAAGCTAAGACATTCCTTAAATGATCAATTAAGAAAATCAGGTGGACACATCGGATATAGCATCAGGCCTAGTGAGCGAGGAAAGGGCTTTGGCAAGATTTTTTTAGCAGAGTTGTTAAAAAAAGCTGCGGATCTGGGGATTGATAAGGTCATGCTGACTTGTGAGCCGAACAATGTATCTTCGAGAAAGGTTATTGAAGTGAACAGAGGAATACTTAGCGGTATCGAGGATGGAAAATGTAACTACTGGATTAGTTTATGAGTCGAGTCGTTGCTGAATAGTAGGGGTGAAGGAGTTGCTAATTGGCAACTCTTTTTTTGTTTTTTCGCAATGGAATTTCAGTTCATCCAACGAGGAATTGTCTAACTTGTGAAATAAATTTTAAATTTTGTTGAAAACGCTCTATTCAAACACAAACAAATAGATTAAAATCAAAACAAACAAAAATAAACAAAAAAATAAACATTCAAAAACGGAGGTATTCACAAATGGTACAAAGTTTATGGGATTCTGCACGGGAAAAAATCATCAACGGAGGTCTGGATGCACTGGTCTATCGCTCCAATCTGTTGGGTGAAGATCGTAGAGTCTGTAATTTTGGAGGAGGGAATACCTCTAGTAAAACTATAGAATTAGATTTCCGTGGTCGTGAGGTTGAAGTCATGTGGGTGAAGGGTAGCGGCTCTGACCTAGCTACGATGAAAGCAGGCAATTTTACCGGATTGCGGCTTGAGGATATTGCGTCTTTGTTTGATCGGGAGGAAATGCCTGATGAGGAAATGGTGGCTTACCTCGCGAATTGTATGATTGATCCTAAGCATCCGCGTGCTTCAATTGAGACGCTGCTGCATGCTTTTTTACCATTCAAACATGTAGATCATACGCATCCAGATGCGATTATCAGCTTATGCTGTGCTCATAACGGTAAAGATATTGCGCGGGAAATCTATGGGGATCGTTTCGTATGGGTGCCTTACATTCGTCCTGGGTTCACTTTATCCAAAATGATCGCTGAAGGCGTACTTGCTAATCCTCAAGCAGAATTGGTGTTGATGGAGAAGCATGGCCTCGTGACTTGGGGGGATACGCCGGAAGCTTGTTACGCGAAGACGATTTCTATCATTAATGAAGCAGAGCGTTACATCCAAGATAGAATTGAAGATGAGAATCTGTTCGGAGGTCGCAAATCGGAAGCGCTTCCTGAAGAAGAGCGGCGGGCTGTAGCAGCTGCAGTAATGCCATTGATTAGAGGCGCAGTCAGTGATGAGCGCAAAATGATACTGACCTTTGATGACGCAGAGGATGTGCTGCGTTTTGTAGGTGGAGTTAACTCGGAGAAATTATCCAGTGTAGGTGCAGCTTGTCCGGATCATTTGGTACATACCAAAATGCTGCCACTATTTGTGAATTGGGAACCAAATGCCAGTGATATTGATGGTTTGAAGACGAAGCTGAACGAAGCGATTACCGCATACAAAGAGCAGTATAAAGCGTACTTCGATCGCAATAAGCATGAGGGAGATGTAATGTTCGAAGCCGCACCGCGTGTGATTCTAATTCCCGGAGTGGGAATGATCAACACCGGCAAAAGCTGGAGCAACTCTAAAATTAGCGGTGCCTTGTATCACCGGGCGATTGCTGTTATGCGCGGGGCTACCGCATTGGGAGATTTCGTCTCTCTAAGTGAAAATGAATCGTACAATGTGGAATATTGGCCTTTGGAATTATATAAATTATCGCTGGCACCAGCAGAAGCAGAATTCTCGCGTAAGGTTGCGTTCATTACTGGTGGCGCAGGAGGAATCGGGAGCGAAACTGCTCGTCGTCTAGTGTCCGAAGGGGCGCATGTTGTGCTGGCAGATCTCAATCTGGAGGGCGCACAGAAAATTGCCGAGGAGATTAACGATAAATACGGTGAGAATCGTGCGTTCGCTGTTAAAATGGATGTAACGCAGGAGGAGCAAGTTACCGCAGCTTATGCAGATACAGCACTCTTTTATGGCGGAGTAGATATTATTGTTAATAATGCTGGGCTTGCGACTTCCAGTCCTTTTGATGAGACTTCATTAAGAGAGTGGAACTTGAACATTTCCGTGCTAGGAACTGGATATTTCCTCGTTGCACGTGAAGCCTTCAAGGTGATGAAGGAGCAAAAGATCGGTGGTAGCATGGTATTTATTGGCTCTAAGAACTCTATATTTGCTGGAAAAAGCGTATCGGCTTACAGTTCTGCCAAAGCACTCGAAGCACATTTAGCTCGCTGTATTGCAGCTGAAGGTGGAGAGTTCGGTATTCGCGCCAATACCATTTTGCCGGATGCCATTCTACAAGGCTCAGCGATTTGGAATTCGAACTGGCGGAATGAACGGGCTGCTGCTTACGGGATTGAGCCAGATCAACTAGAGGAACATTATCGTAAACGCACAACACTGCTTGTAAATATTTATCCACGTGATATTGCTGAAGGGGTGGCCTTTTTCGCTTCATCCAAGTCAGAGAAGACTACGGGCTGCATGCTGACGATTGACGGTGGAGTGCCGGCAGCTTTTACTAGATAAGTGGAAGATGGAATATAGATAGATATAACGGAGGGAAGCCATGCTGATTGCAGACAGATATGAAAGAATCGTAGAACTAGTGAATGAACGTGGCAGCATTCGTGTCTCGGAACTGAGTACATTATGCCAAGTGACGGAGGAGACCATCCGCCGGGATCTTGATCGCTTGGAAAAGGCGGGGAGGCTGCTACGCTCGCACGGCGGTGCAGTCAGTCTACGTGATCGTCAGCCAGAGACGCCATATGCTGAACGTGAAATTATGAACGCAGCGGAGAAGCAGCAGATTGCTCGTGAAGCAGTGATGATGATAAAGCCGGGAGATCGGATTTTGCTGGATGCTAGCACAACTGCATGGTATATGGCCTCACATTTGCCGGATATGCCACTAACTGTACTGACTAATTCTATTAGGGTAGCTGCGGAATTAAGTGGGAAGGAACGAATAGATGTGATCTCAACTGGCGGTCAACTGAGCCGCAGATCGATGTCCTTTGTTGGTCATTTAGCCGAGCGTTCGCTTGAGTTGTATCACGTGGATAAGATGTTTTTTTCCTGCAAAGGATTTCATCTCGAACGCGGCGCCAGTGAATCGAATGAGCTGCAAGCGATGGTGAAGCGAAAGATGATTTCTATCGCGGAGCAGGTGATCCTACTTTGTGACTCCAGCAAATTCGGAATTCAAGCGTTCACACATGTTGCCACGACTAGTGAATTGGATGTTGTGATAACGGATTACAGCCCTGCCACAGAACAGCTAAAGCAGCTACAGGAGCTGAACATCGCAATAACAACCGTGTAGAAAATAGTGTTGCAGGAGGTGAAGACATGAAGGTATCGATGTTTATTACTTGCATCAGTGATGCTGTGTACCCGAAGGTCGGAGAAGCGATGGCACGTCTGCTTGCCAGATATGGCGTACAGCTGGATTTTCCCGAAGTGCAGACCTGCTGCGGACAGCCTGCGTACAATAGTGGCTATTGGAATGAGGCACGTCAAGCTGCACTTACGATTTTGCAGGCTTTCGAAGACAGTGACTTTGTCATTGCTCCTTCCGGGTCTTGCACCGGGATGCTTCATCATTACCCGAAACTGTTTCAGGATGATCCGATTAATTTGGTCAAGGCGCAGAATTTGCAGCGTAAATCCTATGAGTTCAGCCAGTTCATGGTACAGGTGCTTGGCGTAACGGATCTAGGGGCAGTATTTCCGCATAAAGTTACCTATCATCCTTCCTGTCATGGCACTCGGATTCTGGGGATTCGTGATGAGCCTATGTTACTTATGCAGAATGTGAAGGCGATGGAGCTAGTGCCACTACCTTTTGCTGAGGACTGTTGTGGGTTTGGTGGAACCTTTGCCGTGAAGATGTCTGATATCTCCGGGGCGATGGTCACCGAGAAGTCAGATCATGTGCTGGAGTCGGAAGCAGAAGTCTTAACGGGTCTGGATATGGGCTGTCTCATGAATATTGCTGGGAATTTGCGTTATCGCCACAAACCGGTCCGAGTCATGCATTTAGCAGAGCTACTGTATGAGGGGGTGAGTGGACAATGAGTCAGAATGCCGCTCAGGCTAAATCGGAATCGATTAATGTGAAGCCAGCTACGGTAAAAGAGCGTGCCGACTTGGCGCTGAATAATGACTTTTTGCGCAAGGCGGTTCGCTTTACTACGGAAAGGCTGCGTGACGGGAAACAAAAAGCGGCGAACGATCATGGACACTGGGAAGAATGGCGCGAACGTGGGCGGCAAATTCGCCTGCATACGATCGCTCATCTGGATTATTACTTAAATCTATTTGCGGACAATGCAAGAGCGAACGGCACGCATATTCATTTTGCGGCAACGGGTGAAGAGGCAGTGAAGATTACTTTAGAGATTGCACAGCGAAAACAAGCGGCTTCCGTGGTCAAATCAAAATCGATGGTGACTGAGGAGCTGCATTTGAATACGGCTCTTGAATCCATTGACGTGGAGACGATTGAAACAGATCTTGGCGAATATATTATCCAGCTTGCCGGAGAAACTCCGTCTCATATCATTATCCCAGCCATCCATAAGAACCGCTATCAGATTGCTGAGCTGTTGTCCAAGGAGGCAGGGGAGGAGCTTTTGCCTGAGACTACAATCCTTGCAGGATTTGTACGGCGCAAGTTACGGGAGAAATTCCTAGAAGCGGATATTGGGATGACGGGATGCAATTTTGCGATTGCAGAGACAGGTTCCATGGTGCTATTTGAGAATGAGGGCAATGCTCGCATGGTCACCACCTTGCCAAAGACGCAAATCACTTTGATGGGGATGGAGCGGATTATTCCTTCTTGGAGCGACCTTGAGGTGATGGCTACGTTATTACCTCGTTCAGCAACTGGCCAGAAGCTAACAGTGTATATGTCCGGTATTTCAGGACCCCGTAGAAAGGATGATGGGGACGGACCGGAAGAGCAACATATTATTATCCTTGATAATGGTCGATCTGAGCAGCTCGGCGATCCAGAATTTCAGGAGCTACTGAACTGCATCCGCTGTGGAGCTTGTCTGAATGCCTGCCCTGTCTATCGTCATATTGGCGGTCATGCCTATGGTGGAACTTATAGCGGACCGATCGGAGCAGTGTTGACCCCAGCACTGAACAAAAATGTAGATCAATGGGATGATATCGCAGGTGCATCGAGTCTATGCGGTGCGTGTTATGAAGCTTGTCCAGTCAAAATCCCTCTGCATGATATGCTTATCTATTTACGGCGACGTAAGGTAGAGAGAGGTTATGGAGACAAAGCGGAAGGTCTTGGCATGAAAGGTTTTGGTGCGATTATGGCGAAGTCCCAGCGATTCAGTAGTGTGATGAAAGTAGGCAGAATCGGACAAAAGCTACTTGTGAGAGACGGCGGAATTCCGTCAAAGCTTGGGCCGCTGAAAGGCTGGAATAACTACCGGATCGCTCCGAAGCTGGCAGATGAATCCTTCCGCGAGAGTTGGAAAGAGCTGCAGGAGGAGTTAGACAAAAATAGTCGCGAGATGGACCCGTCGATACAGAAGCGGATGGAAGATTTATTAGCGAAGCGGAAGGCGGAAGAACTGAAAGGAGAGCCCGGATATGACTGAGGAAACGCACAGAGAATGGCTGGAGCGTATGGACCATGATTCTCGTGAGAAACAGCAGGCATTCATGAACGATATCGCTCGTCGCCTGAAGCGGCCAAGAACGACTGCGGCTCCGTTACATCCTTTTCGCGGTGCTCCAGATTATTGGCAAGAGTTCCAGTGGAGTCCAGAAGAACGAATCGATCAATTTACTGCGAATTTTCAAAGTGCAGGTGGACATGTGTTTCGCATGGCAACGATGGATGAAGCTAAAGCTTTTATCGTCAATAAAGCGAGTGATATGCTCGCCCGTTATATTCTCCGGCAAAATGTAGCTGAGCTTGCGGCACTTCGGCTAGAAGAAGAACTTGTAGATTCGCGGGTATCTGTCTGGAATACGGATATGCAAGAAGCATGGAAAGTTAGGGCGGCGGAAGCCGATATTGGGATTGTGATCGCGGATTATGCAGTTGCTTATACAGGCTCTATTACAGTGTTATCTTCTGCGGATAAAGGGCGCTCTGTCAGTCTGTTGCCAACCGCATTAATTGCCATCATTCCGCTGGAGCGGCTGAAGACTCGTCTGGGTGAGGTGCTTATTGATTTTGATGAAGCGGGACAATCGGGTCTCCCCGCAGGTATTCACTTTATCTCTGGACCTAGCCGTTCAGCGGATATTGAGAATGATCTGACGATAGGTGTGCATGGCCCTGGAATCGTATTCGCCTTGCTGGTAGGCTGATGAGGAGATAAGGAGTGTTGTTTAAGAATGAATGCTGGGGCGCATAAACAGGGTCAGAATCATATTGCTATTGATATTGGAGCCTCTAGTGGGAGAGTCGTTTGCGGAACCTTGCAAGAACCGGAAGGAACCTTATCATTAACAGAAATTCACCGTTTTAGTAATGGGTTCTCTGAGAAGAATGGTAATCTTTATTGGGACGTCGATTATTTATTTGCTGAAATTGTAAAAGGCTTACAGAAGGCGAAGTCAAAAGGAATTGAGCATTGTACCGTCGGAATTGATACTTGGGCCGTGGATTACGTACTTCTAGATCAGAAGGGTACACGAATTCATGAAGTTTTTTCTTATCGTGATTCCAGAACAGATGGAGCGGTACAAAGCCTACATCGCAATATATCAACTGAAAGCGTTTACCGAAAGACGGGGATACAAGTTCTCCCGATTA
The DNA here is from genome assembly GCF_042723305.1 of Paenibacillus sp. NPDC058367. Taxonomy (NCBI): domain Bacteria; kingdom Bacillati; phylum Bacillota; class Bacilli; order Caryophanales; family Paenibacillaceae; genus Paenibacillus; species Paenibacillus sp. NPDC058367. The sequence goes on along the minus strand of NZ_JBHXIZ010000001.1, from coordinate 756,933 downwards.
ATACGTTGTACCAGCTGTTTGTGCATGATCAGGTAGATCTTGAAGCAGCATATTCAATCCTGTTAGTCCCTGATTATCTCTACTATCGGCTTACGGGACGAAGAATTAGTGAAGTCACGAATGCTTCAACCACGGGTCTGCTGAATCTGCAAACTCGGGATTATGATACTGATTTACTGGCACTGCTTGGTCTTTCAAAAGAGCAGTTTCCTCCCTTAACGGAACCTGGGGAACGAATTGGCGGATTGACTGATGACTTGGTGGCACGGGGTGATCTTCCAGATTGTGAGTTCATAGCAGTTGCCACACATGATACAGCATCAGCTGTACTAGGCGTTCCTGCAAGTAGCGACAAATGGGGATTTCTCAGTAGTGGTACTTGGTCCCTCATCGGGGTGGAACGAGCTTCAGCCATTACAAGTCCAGAAGCGATGGAGCGCAATTATACAAACGAATGGGGAGCCTTCGGCTCATTCCGTTTTCTTAAGAACATTATGGGGATGTGGCTGATCCAAAAGGTTCGTGAGGAATATGGTGGTCAATACAGCTTCGGCGAACTGGTAGAATTGGCAGCGCAAGAAATTCCTTTTAGATCCATCATCTACTGCAATGATGAACGATTCATGAATCCATCCAACATGATCAGCGAGATACAGAGCTATTGTGCGGAAGTCGGACAGTGGGTAGCAAAGACACCAGGGGAGATTGCCAGATGTGTGTTTGACAGTCTTGCTCTTTCTTACTATTTCTATGTTCAGGATCTTCAGCTATTGACCGGCGAGAAGTGGGAGCGGCTGCACATCGTAGGCGGAGGGGCGAATAATGGATTGCTATGCCAAATTGCGGCCGATTTGCTAGAGATGGAAATTTATGCTGGACCAACGGAATCAACCGCATTAGGTAATGTAGTTATGCAAATGATCAGTGTGGGTACGGTCACAGATATTAAAGAAGCAAGAGAAATTATATATCGTTCATTTGATGTAACAATCTATATTCCACAAGAGATGGACTCTTCCCTAAAAACCGCGGCATTAGCTGAGTTTGCTCGACTGCAGATCGTTTAAGAGTAACTAATAAAGTAACCGAGAATATATGGGATGACTATTAAATAGCTATGGATGAGCAAAAGAAGAGTATAAATCCCCCTCATTGGGTGCAAAAAGCGGAAAACGAGCAAAAGAAGGGTATAAATCCCCTACATTGAGCATAAAAAGCGGATAACGAGCAAAAGAAGGGTATAAATCCCCCTCATTGAGCGCAAAAAAGCGGAAAACGAGCAAAAGAAGGGTATAAATCCCCCTCATTGAGCGTAAATAACGGAAAACGAGCAAAAGAGGGGTATAAATCCCCCACATTGAGCGGAAAAAGCAGAAAAAGAGTAAAAGAAGAGTATAAATCCCCCTCATTGAGCGCAAAAAGCGGAAAACGAGCAAAAGAAGGGTAAAAATCCCCCACATTGAGCGGAAAAAGCAGAAAAAGAGTAAAAGAAGAGTATAAATGCCCCACATTGAGCGTAAATAGCGGAAAACGAGCAAAAGAGGGGTATAAATCCCCTACATTGAGTGTAAAAAGCGGAAAACGAGCAAAAGAAGGGTATAAATGCCCCACATTGAGCATAAAAAGCGGAAAACGAGCAAAAGAAGGGTATAAATCCCCCTCATTGAGCGCAAAAAGCGGAAAACGAGCAAAAGAGGGGTAAAAATCCCCCTCATTGAGCGTAAATAGCGGAAAAAGATCAAAAGAAGGGTATAAATGCCCCTCATTGAGCTAAAAAGCGGAAAACGAGCAAAAGAAGGGTATAAATCCCCCTCATTGAGCGCAAAAAGCGGAAAACGAGCAAAAGAAGGGGAAAAATCCCCCTAAATGAAATCACTAAGACAAGATCAGGAGGCTCAAGCATGGAGCAGAATACAGAAAGCTTAAAGAGCATTCAGACGAGCTATAATGAGGCGAAAAAGCTCTACGCTCAGCACGGTATTGACATAGATAAAGTATTAGAGCAGCTTGCAGCAATCAAAATTTCATTGCACTGCTGGCAAGGAGACGATGTAAAGGGCTTCCTGAATAAGGAAAAGGAGCTAAGTGGCGGGATCGCTGTCACGGGCAGTTACCCGGGACGAGCAAGAAATCCGGAGGAGCTGCGCCGAGATTTGGAGCAAGCACTAGCACTTATCCCCGGACGTCATAAAGTTAATTTACATGCTATTTATGCCGATACGGAAGAAACTGTAGATCTTGATGCGCTAGAGCCTAAGCATTTTGAAAGATGGGTGGACTGGGCTAAGGAGCAGGGACTTGGATTAGATTTCAATCCCACTTGCTTCTCTCATGAAAAAGCTAATGATGGCTTTACACTAAGCCACTCGGATCCTGAAATCCGCAATTTCTGGATTGCTCATTGCAAGGCTTCACGCCGAATCTCCGAATCTTTCGGTCAGGCACTAGGTCAGCCTTGTGTAACCAACTTCTGGGTTCCAGATGGATATAAAGATACACCGATCGACCGTCTGTCACCGAGAGTGCGACTTCAGCAATCACTGGACGAGATCTTCAGCGAGGAGATCGATCAGCAATATAACATTGATGCTGTAGAAAGCAAGCTGTTCGGAATTGGTTCAGAAAGTTATGTGGTAGGTTCGCATGAATTTTATATGGGTTATGCACTAAGTCGGGGCAAAGCGGTTTGCTTCGATGCTGGGCATTTCCATCCGACCGAGACCATCTCGAATAAATTATCCTCTTGGCTGCTGTTTGGTGATCAATTGTTGCTGCATGTTAGCCGTCCAGTACGCTGGGACAGCGATCATGTGGTGACTATGGATGATGAACTGCTGGAGATTGCTCGTGAACTAGTTAGAGGTCAATTCCTAGAAAGAACTCATATTGGACTCGATTTCTTTGACGGAAGTATTAATCACATTGCCGCTTGGGTGATCGGAACACGTAACACAATCAAAGCCCTGCTACGTGCGATGCTGGAACCGATAGAGCTATTGAAGCAAATTGAACTGGATGGGGATTATACTACTAGACTTGCATTGGTAGAGGAATTGAAATCCTATCCGTTCGGAGCTATTTGGGATTATTATTGTGCGACGAATGGTGTGCCTGTCCGAGAAAGTTGGCTGAGCGATGTGAAGCAATACGAAGTAGATGTTTTATCAAAGCGATAAAGTACTTGTAATGGCGGTTACCACACGGTAGCCGCTTTTTATGTTCATGATTCGTACTTATTTGAAAAGATCTGTGATCTCTGCTATGTTTTATCAAAAGAGAGGGAGGCGATATTATGGAGAAATATGGACCGAATCCGAATTCGCTCTATCCGAATGAACAGATCAAAAGCATCTGTTATATTAAAAATGTGATTACAAGGAACAATATTATGGTTGGCGATTATACTTACTATGATGATATAGACGGTGCGGAAAAGTTTGAGGAGCATGTGACTCATCATTATGATTTTATTGGAGACAAGCTTATTATTGGGAAATTCTGTGCGATTGCCAAAGGTATTGAATTTGTCATGAATGGTGCGAACCATCGAATGAATTCTGTTACGACCTACCCTTTTAATATCATGTCTAATGGCTGGGAGCATGCGGTTCCAGAACTATCAGAGCTACCCTTAAAAGGAGATACGGTGATCGGCAACGATGTGTGGATAGGGCAGAATGTTACGGTTATGCCGGGTGTACATATTGGGAATGGGGCCGTCATCGCGGCCAATTCAACAGTTGTGAAAGATATTCCGGCTTATAGTGTGGCTGGAGGAAATCCATGTAAAGTAATTAGAAAACGTTTTGATGATGAATTGATCGAACATCTAGAAGCGCTTAAGTGGTGGGATTGGGATGCCGAGCGAATCTTTAAGAATCTTGAAGCGTTATGCAGCAGTGATTTGAATAAGATCAAAGAAATTAAATGATATTGTGTAAGTTTCATAGAACGAGCTATAGTTTATCTTAAAGATATAAATAATAGCTGAGGGTATACTGACTGTATGTACTTCATATGAACCTTGCGGAGGGAAAATCTAATGAAGAAAGATGATGATAAGATCACTGCGGAACTCACAGCAGAGAAGTTTCCATACAGTAAAGAGAACGAGGAGATGGTGACGCGGAATTTTTGGACTAAAACTAAAAAGTTCGCAGGAAAGATCCCATTTACTAAAGATGCTATTGCGATGTATTATTGCGCAGTCGACGCAAAGACCCCTTTATGGGCAAAAGGAATTGCCTTCGGAGCGTTGGCTTATTTCATCTCCCCGATTGATGCGATACCCGATGCGATTCTCGGCCTTGGATTTACAGATGATGCAGCGATCATTGCAGCAGGCATTAAAGCGATATCTGGTCAGGTAACCAACGAGCATAAGGAAAAGGCCGAGGCATTTTTTGAAAAATAAAAGGTGCAGCTTTAAGCTACACCGTAATATCCATACCTTCTGGACAGCTTTCTGCGGAAAGCTGTTTTGTTTTGTAAACCTCTCCCCAGTCTTTCATGAGTTTAATAATAGGGGTCAGTGTCTTGCCAAATTCAGTTAACGAGTATTCGACTTTCGGGGGAACCTGATGGTAGACCTCACGGTGAATAACTCCATCTTCTTCCAGCTCTCTAAGCTGCAAGGTTAACATGCGTTGAGTGATTCCTGGGCATATTCGGCGAAATTCGTTAAAGCGTTTCGTTCCATCCATCAAGTGATAGATGAGAATCCCCTTCCATTTTCCTCCTATAACATCGAGCGTAAATTCCACAGGGCAAGCTTCCTTATTGCCTCCTGGGAAATCTCCGAATCCACCTTTTCGATCACGCATAGCCGTTCAACTCCCATAGTATCATTTTGTATACTACATAACATTAATGTGCGTACTTTTAAAGAAGTGATATATATTCTAATATTAAGCATGAGAACGGCAAACAGTCAAATGGGCCGTTGATTCTAAGCAAATAAAAGGAGCGTTAAATATGGATACTTTATCATTAAACAAGAATGAAATCCTGTCTGCTTACCAGTTCAGACATGCAACTAAAGAATTTGATAGTCATAAAAAAATTAGTGAGTCAGACTTTCAGTTTATTCTGGAAACAGGACGTCTGTCACCAAGTTCATTCGGATTCGAGCCTTGGCGTTTTGTCGTAGTACAAAGTCCGGAAATACGAGAGAAATTACGTGCTCATGCCTGGGGAGCACAAAAGCAATTGTCAACCGCAAGTCATTTTGTATTGATTCTCTCACGTCTTCCTAAAGATATGGCTGCTGATTCAGATTATATTAAAGGGATCATGGAGCATGTGCAGGAGCTACCTCCAGAAGTGATGGAGGGGAAAGGTATTATGTTCGATAAGTTCTTAAAGGTTGATTTCGGATTGATGGAGAATGAGCGTGCAATGTTCGAATGGAGCTGCCGTCAGACTTATATAGCCCTTGGTAATATGATGACATCAGCCGCTTTAATCGGAATCGATTCTTGCCCAATGGAAGGTTTCGATAAGGCGAAGATAGAGCAAGTTCTTGCCGACGAGGGGATTATGGATGCCGAACATTTTGGAATCTCCTGCATGGTAGCCTTTGGGTATCGTTTGAATGAACCACGTGGAAAAACAAGACAAAGCGCAGAGCAAGTCGTTCAGTGGGTTTAACTAAGCTGGAATCTCATTTTTGAGCTGCATTACGAAAATAATTAAACCTGCAAAGTCTCCGGCATCTTGGAGATCATGCAGGTTATTTTTGTTTAATTCTTACAAGATTCGAAAAGTAATTGAAATTTTCATGAAAACTCTGATACTCTTATTGAGGTGACCCATTTTAAGCTTTATCGAGTTAATTAACAATGAAGGGATCCTGCATCATGAAAATCATTCGCATAATTATCCAAGTGTTCCTGCTTTATTTGTTCTACTTGGCTGGAGACTTCCTGCAAAAGCAGCTGCATCTTCCCGTTTCTGGGAGTATCGTCGGATTACTATTGCTCTTTGTTTTATTGCTATTCAAGGTTGTACCAGTGAAGTGGATTGAAGATGGTGCAACAACAATATTAGCTTATCTTCCGTTATTTTTTATTCCAGCGACGGCTGGGATCGTGAAGCATATGGATATTTTTAGTGGAAGAGGTTTGCTCTTAATCTTGATTCTTATCGTTAGCAGCGTCCTCACAATTGCAGCAGCAGCACATACGAGTCAATGGCTTTCAACCTTGAAAGGAAAGAGCAAGGCGGGCTGGAGCAGCAAGAGCTTAAGCGAAAAGGGGAAGGAATTATAATGTTTTTTATCGCGACAGGAATTGTTCTGCTTAATGTTGCTATTTATTTGATGATGTCCGTAATTTATAGACGTTTTCGGTTTCCTGTACTGATTCCCGCACTAACAGCAACAGTCTTTGTTGTAGCAATACTTCTATATTTTCATATTCCGTATGATACATATATGATAGGCGGTCAGTGGATCAATCAGTTACTCGGTCCTGCTGTAGTGGCACTAGCCTACCCATTGTATAAACAACGTAATGTGTTAGTTGAGAATCTTCCGGCCATCCTGGGGGGAGCGATTGCAGGTCTGTTATTAGGGATGTTTAGTGGTCTGCTTTTGGCGGCTGGTCTAGGATTCTCTAAATTGTATGTTCTGTCCATTTTGCCAAAATCGATCACAACACCTGTGGCGATACAAATCTCAAATGGTTTAGGTGGGGACTCCTCGCTAACCTCCGTATTTGTAATGATTGCCGGATTTACAGGTGCGATTGGCGGTCCTCTCATTATTAAACTGTTTAAGATTCGAAGCGAAGTTGGGATTGGGATCGGGTTAGGAACGGGTTCTCATGCACTTGGGACTGCAAAGGCACTGGAATACGGTGAACAGTCAGTTTCAATGAGCTCCGTAGCGATGACCGTTTGTGCTATTGTCGGTTCATGTATCGGTCCGGTTGTAGCTTGGATCATGTACCCTTAAATTCATTCATCGTAACTATGTTTGCAAAACACTCCATCGGGTAACTATAACTAAGGAACAAATAAAGCAAAGTACCTGAGGAGGATTTCACATGTCAGATTATTCTCAAGATGAAGCGGAAATCCGCAACAAGGAAAATAAAGACGGCGATTCATTAGCTGAAATTAAGAAGATGGAGAATGGTGTGGACATCGAGCCAGAAGCAGACGATTGGGTAGCCAAGCCTGCAGAGTCCTCGCATCCTGATCCGCTTCCTAACGATTTGGACTAAATGATTCGGAAGACAGGCTGTCCTTCATTGGGCAGTCTGTTTTTCTTGAGATGATTTTAGCAATTATTGTATAATGAATTCAGGTACAACCTCATCAGAGAGTTTTCTCCAAATTCTTAGTAGCTTTTCGCAAATTTCACAGATCTCAGCCATTCTTGTAGCAGGGAGGAAATGAAATGCGTAGTCGGAATGAGAACAGCCGATATCGGCAAAAACGTGGTGAGGCCCTTGCAGGCAACTTTGAGAAAAAGTATGGTTCAAACTTTGGCGTACGTAGTGAACTTTCAACGGATACGTTAAAGAAACAAGACGACGATCAGTCGCTAATATCGGCTCAGCATCATGAAGAACGGCTAAAACCATAAGCGTGGATGGATAGAGAATCCGCTTCACTCTTTATAATTTGTAATGAAGACATAACCTTTGGGTTATGTCTTTTTTGTTACGCATATCTCCTGAAGGATTAAGGCATAATAGGGCCGGATGGATATTTAAGAAAATAATGACAACTAGGAGTGGTGTATAACATGATGACTTCTATATTTTCTTCAAGCGGAGATTCTGCGATGGCAGTGGCGGGCCAATATTTCTTTTATTTTATGATCTACTCTTTTTTAGGCTGGGTATTGGAAGGTACATATAACTTATATAGTAATGGAAGCTTTCGCAAAGAAGGCTTTCTAAAAGGCCCTTTTAAACCAATGTATGGATTTGCACCACTGCTTCTATTGATTGCCAGAGACTTAACCCTGCCTTTCCCAATTTTCCTCCTGCTTGCGTTAGTCGTTCCTTCAGCTGTTGAATATGTAAGTGGTTGGCTGCTGAAGTCTGTCTTTCAAAAGCAATGGTGGGATTACTCAGGGATGTCTTATCAACTGCAAGGGCATATTTGCCTTCGATTCTCCCTATATTGGTGGGCGCTATCAGTAGCTTGTGTATATGGGATTCAGCCGTTTATGGAGCGTTTGTATTCACTAGTCCATAATGTTTGGGGAATTATATTTCCTTTCGTGGGACTCTATCTTATGGCTGATTTATTGTGGACTTGCTGGAGTCGGTATAGAAGTGAGAAGACCCCCCAATATCAAGATTAATGATGCCTATATGGACATAATAAGCATTCTTTTGTATATGAAGCACAAACATTTCAGTGACAAGCATTTCGATCTTGCATATCAGTTTTGTGTCGTAAATAATATAGCCATATATTAAATACTAGACGGACTGGTGGAGATTACGATGACAGGGAAGATTCTAGTAAGCGCATGTCTGTTAGGACATAAAGTGCGTTATGATAATGGTGATGTGCCGTGTCTCGATGCTCGTTTCTTGAAGTGGTATGAGGAAGGGCGTTTTGTCCACATTTGTCCTGAGGTAGTCGGAGGGTTATCAACGCCTCGTCCAGATGCCCAGCGGCAAGGTGAGCGGGTAGTAACAGGTGCAGGTGTGGATGTTACGGAACCTTATATGAAAGGTGCTCAAGCAACGCTGAAGCTGGCTACAGAACATCAAGTTACATTTGCAATATTAAAACAGGATAGTCCTTCTTGTGGTAGTCTTTATATTTATGATGGTACTTTTAGGGATACGAAGATGTCAGGAGAAGGTACAACTACGGAGTTATTACGGCAAAATGGCTTTAAAGTGTTCGGCGAAGATCAACTAGATGAAGTGGAGAAAGAACTTGCTCGTATGGAGGGGTAAGTCATTCTTAAAGTAATAAATCGAACTCACGTTACATAGTGTGTATAAGGGGAACGAAGCAGTGTCCTTGGGAGAGGAAATGCCGTCCGAAGAGCCATCCTTCATTTGGGATTGGAGGCGGACGCAGATGAGTATTGATCAGCTCATTTCATTGCTTGTTCTTGTCATCATGATCGTACAGCTTGCCGGCTACAAAGGGAAACATTAAGCTCAAAGTCTCACCTCATTGTAACTGCTTCCGGACCTCAGAAAGTATTGAGCCGTTCGGAAGCTTTTTTTGTTCCACGCTAAGCATATTACCGATTCTAAAGGATTCCATCACAGTGATGTCTAATATATACATAATGTGGGTTTTTGGGAAGCCGGAGGAAAATAGGATGATGTTCTACAAAACGGTGTGAGAGGATGGATGAATAGCGTGCCGATGTCTGAGTATTATCAGGAGATCCGAGGAAAAGTGGGTTCAGAGTTATTAATGATGCCTTCCGTAGCTGCAGTAATAAGAAATAAAGAAGATGAAATTCTATTTATTCGAAAACCTGAAGAGTCCTTGTGGGGATTGCCAGCAGGCGCCATCGAGCCAGGGGAACGGCCGGGAAGAACTTTGCGCAGAGAAGTATATGAAGAGACTGGATTAATGGTGCATCCTACTTCCATTCTTGGGGTTTTTGGTGGAGGGAAATATAGATACGAATATAACAATGGAGACCAGGTGGAATATACAGTCATCGTATTTGAGTGTTCTATCATCCGTGGAACGCTGAGAGCAATGGATGGAGAAGTCGAAGAATTTAAGTTCTTTAAAGAGAGTGAGCTGCCCGAGATGGCCATTCCCTATCCAGTGGAGATTTTCAAGAAAGACCGCGAAGTGGCAAAAACGATATTTGAATGAGCTGGAGAGGAGTAACTCATGAAGACTTTTATTTATATGATTAGGCACGTAGTATCACCTTTTGTGCTTGGGGATGAGAGAGAACGAGGATTATCTGATAAAGGGCATGAGGACGCATATAGAATTAAAGAACTGTTGGCGGAGGAAGAGATCACACATTTTGTTTCTAGTCCTTATAGACGAGCCATAGATACGATTAAGTATTTGGCTGAGGCATCGGATCAAGAAATTGAGCTGTATGAGGAACTTAGAGAAAGAGCCATCGCAAGCGTTGAAATCGAGATCAGTGAACAAGAATTTCTTCAGGGTATCCAGACATCATTCACAGACTTACAATATAAAATGCCAAATGGTGAGAGTACTCAGGAAGCGCAAGAGCGTGCGATCCCCATCATGAAGCAATTGATCCAGCAAAATAAAGGCGGCAAAATAGCACTAGGTACCCACGGGAATATCATGACCATTATCCTGAATTACTTCAATAAAGAGTATGGTTATGAGTTCTTTGAACAGACTTCGAAACCAGATATTTATAGGCTGGAATTTGATGAATTAGAGCTTACTAGTGTGGAACGAATGTGGAACCCCGAAGTCCTGAGCAAATGAAGTATTTTATTAAGCTGAATTCGTTAAGCGTACTTTATGCCTTTATGTTGTTTGTCGTAATAGAGCTACTAGTAAATATTTATCGTATTAGTAGAATTTCTGGCTTGGAGCTGGATAAAGTGAATAACTTGCAGCTTATTTTCATATTTGTGATGTTTATATTTTTTTCTATGGGGTTTGTTTGGATGACAAGAAAATATTTGAGCGGTAAAAAATCCATATATTTCACTACGATCCTGTGGTTTCCCTATTTGGTTCTGTTTATTAATTTATTCGCAGCATGGTTCCCGATTACAGAAGCTGCGGATAAACCAGTTCCGGTAACGGGGTTAATCATAATAGGGGCCATGATTATTTATCCGTTTTATATCGTGATGATTAATATTATATCAAGCATAAATTTCAAGTCAGACGCAGGATAGAGGATGGAAATGAGAGTCAATGCTTTAAAAGAAAGAGTTATTTATGGATGCATCTGCTTAATTGTTATTGTACTGGGGTTATGCTCTAGAGCATTCTCGGAACAGCTACCTTTGTTTGTAACGAGACATTTTGGAGATGCGCTTTGGGGCAGCATGGTTTACTTTATGTTTCGTGTACTGCTAGTGAACCGGAAGCTGTGGATCGCTTTTATGTGGAGCCTGATGTTTAGTTTCGGCATAGAATTTAGCCAACTGTATCAAGCAGAGTGGATCAACAGCATCCGTGCTACCATACTCGGTGGGTTGATTCTCGGAAAGGGATTCCTATGGATTGACCTTGTTCGATATACCGTTGGAATTACGCTTTCTTACGGACTGGATCAATACTTTCGCCCAAAACTGCACCGAATAGATAAATAGCTTTTAATGGAGATGAACCTAAAAATGGTAAATAGCTTGATTGTAGTATGCTTGCTTACAATGATTATTCATACAGCAGAAACCTTATCTTATTCGGTAAGATACGCCGGGGTGAAGCTGAACAAGATAGCTATTGCTTTGTCTCTGACAGGCATTATTGTTCTCGTGTCAAGAACTGCAAACATGATTCAAGCTCCACTGACGGCTAAATTCGTAGATTATGCCAAAATACATTCTGATTTCCCACTTCTTAATTACTTGAGAATTATATTGTTAGCTTCTTCATTAGGGACATTAATTGCCATTGCTATTTTCCCTACTTTTGTAGGCTTGTTTGGGAGAATCATCTCAAAGCTTGAAATCGAAGGTTCTATTCCCAAGCTGCTTACGAGCGTAACGATCGGGCAGTTAAAAAATACTAGAAAATACATAAGAAAACCAAAAGTGAATCTATATAACTTCAGATACCTGGGGATTCCTAAACGTTTTATTGTTATGAATGTTTTTGTTACAGCCTTTTACACCGTAGGGGTCATATCATCTTTGTATGCTGCTCATCTAATGCCTCAATATAGCACGACTGCTTCTCAAGCCTCAGGATTGATTAACGGAATGGCGACTATACTGCTGACCATATTTATCGACCCACAGCTTGGTCTTATTACCCATAAAGCCACTGAAAATGTAGAATACCGTGATCAGCTAGGAAAAATATATGTGGTATTGATGGGTTCGCGATTTATAGGTACTATATTTGCTCAGCTCCTAATTGTGCCTGCAGCCCAACTAATTAGTATGTTAGTGAAGCTGATATGAGCCGGTGGGAACGAATCCTTATGGAAGCTTAGACTCTGCAGATCGTAGAGCTAAGGAGATCTTCTGCTCCCAGCTGTAAATATTCTGATGCATGTCATGAATTCGTTTCATTTGCTCATAGGATATTTTCATTTCTGATACTGCCTTAATTGCATCCCCTTGTTTTACAGCCGATTTATATTGTTTATCTGCTTCTGAACGAACTTTCTGCGCTACAGCGATATTCTTGTTCTCGGCGGTGATTTGCTTCTTCAGAGCTGTGATTGGTGCCAGAGCATCTTTGATAGGCTTGATCTTGGCAGCTGTTTGCTTGCGGGCAGTTGCCAAAGCGTCTGTCTTGGCCTTAATTTCAGTTCTAGCGAGTGTTACCGCAGCTTTGAGCTTATTGCGTCTTAGATCCAGGAGAGTGGCTGTCTTAAAGTCCTTAGCTTTCTTGGCTGCGGTAGACTGCTTACTGAGTGTGCTGTATTGGTCCAGTAGAGGAGCATGTTTCTTCTGAGCAGACGTTGCTTCAGATGATAAACGACTCAGCAGAACCTTATCTGTTGACTCTATGACAGAGTGAATAGATTTCAGAGTTTCATTGTTCTGCTTACGTAGCATTTGAATTTTTGAGCTATCGGACTTGAGGGCTACTTGAAGCGAGGTATAATTACCATGGAGACCGTTAATGTCATCTAAGGCTGAATCCCAGTCTGTACCTGCAGAAGCTAATGTAAGGTTGATGTTGAGGAGAGCTACTACTAGGATTAATTGGACAAACCTCTTTAAATAACTAAAATTGTGAATAAACATTCATTTCAGCTCCTTAATTAGTCTATGTGCGCAAAAAAAGCACCTCCAAGATAGGCATGAATGCCTATCTTGCGAGGTGCTTCTCCCGCAGAAATATAAATGATACACTTACTATAACTTGAAATTAATGGATAGTCAATCCGAAAAAGAACGTTTGTTTGCTTTTTTGAAATAATGAAACATAAGGAGAGTCAAAGATGAATTCACATCTAGATCGAATGCATGATCGAGTGGCCTTAATAACCGGAACCTCTAGTGGATTTGGACTGCTCACAGCCCTTAAACTAGCAGGACAGGGATTCAAAGTTGTAGCAACCATGCGCGATTTGAGTCGTAAAGGCGAGCTTGAACAGCAGGCAGAGCAAGCAGGACTCTTGAAGCAGCTTCATTTTATGACCATGGATGTTACCGATAGTGATTCTATACAGGCGACTATAACCTCAGTACATGAAACATTCGGAAGAATTGATGTTTTGGTAAATAATGCAGGCTTTGCTATAGGCGGCTTCATAGAAGAGATATCCATGGAAGAATGGCGTCAGCAAATGGAGACGAATTTTTTCGGATTAGTCGCGGTCACAAAAGCTGTGCTGCCAGTTATGCGAGAACAGAAACGTGGTACGATTATTAATGTGGGGAGTATAAGCGGGTTGTCCGGGTTTCCGGGGTATGCTCCATATGCAGCTTCCAAATTTGCAGTAGAAGGATTCAGTGAAAGTCTGCGTCATGAAATGTCTCCTTATGGAATACGTGTAGTATTAATTGAACCTGGCTCCTTCCGTACTCCGATTTGGGGAAAAGGAATGGCACAAATTCGTCAAGTCGAGGATTCTCCTTATAGAGACCGTCTGGACGCTGTGCTACGATATTCCAAGCATACCGCTGAAACTGCACCTGATCCAAAGCAAGTGGCAGATCTCATCGGTCGTATTACTGAAATGAAGTCACCGAGGCTTCGGTATCCTATCGGCAAAGGCACCCGGATCTTGATCTTAGGCAAAACGCTGCTCCCGTGGAAATGGCTGGAGAGAATTATTGCGAAAGAATTGAGGTGATGGAATGGAGCAATCCATAAACTTAACAATCATTAAACTCATTGGATATGTATCCAGTTTGATGACCGTTTTTTTATGGTTTATATTTATATTCATTAATCCGTATGCTGAGGTTACGAATCAATCCAGTATTATAATAAGTATGGTAATGTTGGTGTTGCCTGCCGGATTACTTGCGATAGGTGTCTCTTTAAACAGAAGCCTTCTCATGCTTCTCGCCTTTATTTGGAGTTTTCCATACAGTTTATATATGTTTTTAACGCCGGGAATCTTCAGGTTGTTCGGGATTACAAGCTTAATGTATTTATTGTGTTTTGTGTTATTTAGAATCATCAAGATCAGATTTTGAATAGAATTGAGGTGTGCTGATGCTAGATTCGTCAGGACTACATATTTGCTTCGATCCAGCAGGCCGTGAAATAGAAATCCTTGATGTTACTCCAGTCGGTAAAGATAAATACCGCATCGAAGAGACGCCGATCTTTAATCCAAGTGTTACAATGGGTGATATTATACGGGTGAAAGAAGAGCTAGGGATCTATTACTATCAGGAAACTGTACAGAAATCTCATTTCAAAAGGTACGCTTGGCTCCTCAGTAAAGAGGCTGTTGATTCAGCAGCCATTTCTGCTTTTAAACAACGGATTACAGAGAATGATGGGAAATGTGAACAGATCTTTGGCGGTTTGTTGGTCATTCATATACCTAAGAATACTTTGATGGACGTAGATGGGGAAATGAATCGCATTATTGAGCGGTTTTAGAAGTGTGGGTACGTAAATATTTACGATTATGAATAAGAAAAAAAATGCTGCGGCATGAAATGCAAGGAAGCTTGCACATGATGCAGCAGCATGGAGAATAGGTGAAACGCTTTAGACAATCTGAGCGATACAATCTATACTTATTTTATTTCTTTCATAAATGTCTTAAAATTTTCGGCGATTTCTTTTGATTTGGTATGGTGCAGATAATGTCCTGCATCAAGTTTTACCAATTTTCCTTGTACGGAATTTTTGACTTGCTCTTCATGCAATGATATCCAATCTTTTAAGAGAGTATCATCCCCTTGAACAAAGAGCAAAAGGGGGAGATCCTTTGGAAAAGTTGAATTTAGAGCCCCTTTATAATTAGAAGACATATGTTCCACTTCATTTAAGTTAGTGTAATTATAAGTGTTTCTAAGCGTAAGCAATCTCAATTGTTCTTTAGTTTCATCATCAAACGGCAATTCAGCATAGGGATTTCCACTTGATTTAAATAACAATCTGCCCAAGCCTGATTTTCTAAGTAGTTTTAATTTTCCTGTTGGTATTTTAACACCTATTCTGTCTTCCGTTGCAATACTATTATCAATCCCGACAAATGCACTCACTTCGTTTGGATATTTGTTCACATAATTCAAACTGTACATACCGGAAATAGAGTGAGCCATTAGAATATAACGGTCAATATTAAGCTGCTTTACAGCTTCATGAATTTCACTCACAATATTTTCCGTGGTTCGCTCTTTTTCAGTTCTATCACTTAATCCATAACCGAAAGGCTCAATCACGACAACTTTGTAAAATGGAGATAGTTCATCTATTAACAGCTTAAAATCAAGTCCCGGTGCCACCGTCCCATAACCAGGTAAGAGCACGACTGTCTCTTCACCCTTTCCTTGAATCAAAACGTTCATATTTTTACCATCGACGCTTACAGACTGACCATAGGGTTTTATTTTAGCTTGGTCCGATTTATTGAGGAAAATATTAGCGACAAAAACAGTCACTAGAAAAAGTACTATTGCAGTTGCTAAAGCCCCTATGGAAATAAGTATAATTTTAAGCGGTTTATTCATCCTTTTTTTTATAACCTCTTCTTCTGGTTTCACTCGTATCTTCTCCTGTTCTAATCGCTTTATTTTAGTTACCTTAACGAATTGCTAAAGGAAGCTTACCCGATGAAGATGAACTATACATGACGACAATATGAACTGAATATGAACGAGCGAAAAAAGCTTCTGCACCGATCAAAGAGTTTATAAAATGAATATGAGGTGAGCAATTATGTTGAAATTTATCAAACAATATTTGCCTAGTGTTGCTATCGCAGTGGTCCTATCTTTGTTTGTAAGAACTTATGTTGCTGAAGCCATGAGGGTTCCTACTGGCTCTATGATTCCTACAATTGAAATTAATGACCGTCTAATCGTTGAAAAAATGTTATGGATGACGACACTCGATCATGGAGATATCGTCGTGTTTACGCCTCCGGTAGCAGGTGATGAGAATAAAAGATATGTAAAGCGGTTGATAGGGTTGCCAGGTGATACCATTGAAATTAAAGACGGAGCCCTTTACAGAAATGGAACGGAGATCAATGAACCCTATCTTAATGAGCGGATGGACTATACTTTTGGACCCGTTACGGTTCCGTCGGACCATTACTTTTTTCTCGGAGATAACCGGAATATAAGCTACGATGCTCATCTCTGGGCTACTCCTTTTGTAGCGAAGGATCAGTTGATTGGAAAAGTGATAGCGGACTTTAGTATTCCTTTTTAGGTGATGTTGCGGGGGTCTTTTGAACTAATTGAGAGTGTTAATGAGACTTTAACCATATTGTGACTTTGGAATAATTTAGCTATCCTTAAGGTAAAATATACCCATTGATAGGAAGGGTGCAGAATTTTGAAAGCTCATGTCACGGATCTCAAACATGGCGATTGTCTTATGTTGGACACTTTTAATAGTGTTGGTTTACACGTGCTCCCAAAAGGGACAATTGTTTACCAAGAAGAAATCACCCTCCTGATGAGACATCGTATCGATTATGTCGATATTGAACCTCGCAGCATTGCGATGGATAATGAGGGAACGAATCTGGAGCAAAGCTTAAATGGAAACTTTGATCTAGCAATCCAAAACTATGAATCTATTTTTCTAGAAGCACTCAGCAAGGGCAGTTTCACGCAGTCAGATGTTGATCTTACGTTGCAGCCCTTGCTGGAAAAAATGGATGAACATAAGGATGTAGTTTCCTTATTGCTGTTGCTTGAACGAGAAGACGTTGGTACATACAATCATTCATTACAGGTGGGACTGCTATCATTTTACATAGCGACTTGGTTAGGTTATACCAAAGAAGAACGCTACGAGATTAGCCGGGCAGGGTATTTACACGACATAGGAAAAAGTCAGATCGACCCATCTATCTTAAATAAGACGGGGATCTTAACCCCTGAGGAAACTGAAGAACTAAAGCGTCACACTTCGTATGGATACGATATTATTCTTAAATCTATGAATGACGAGAAGACCGCTCTGGTGGCGCTTCAGCATCATGAATTCGAGGATGGGACTGGTTATCCTAATATGCTTCGTAAGGCGGACCTGCACCCGTATACACTGATTGTGGCTGTTGCTAATGCCTATGTTGGGATGACCTCTGCAAGAGTGAATCAACCCAAACAAGGGCTGATTACCGTTCTGCGCAAGGTGCATGAGCTGGGCTTTGGCAAGCTGAATGGAAATGCGGTACAAGCTTTGATTGGACATTTACTGCCGAACTTCGTAGGTAAAAGTGTTCAGCTTAGCAACGGAGAGCAAGGTACGATTATTATGAACAACCCTTTGGATATTTTTAAACCGTTAGTGAAAGTAGATGAAACTACGTTTAGGGATTTATCCAAGGAGCGAAATTTGACCGTTGAGGAAGTATTTATTTAACGAATAGTTTTATCTGGATAAATGGAAAGGCTATCTCCTGATTCAAAATCAGAGGATAGTCTTTTTATGTTATAATCGAAATTGGGTTAACAACCCTTTAATATGAAGTAGGAGAGTGCTTATCGTGATTATCAAGTTCATTCGTTTGCGTTAATTCGAGGTGCAATTCAATGACACCAACATCCATTTATTTCAAAATGTGACGGGTCTTATTTAAGTGTGCATTCTTTGATTACCAAATTCGAATGAAATGAGGAATAAACAATGAGCGAAAAGATATTTAAAGTAAACGGAATTGATATATGTTCGGATAGTTTTGGAGACCCTAGCAATCCTGCAATATTACTAATTATGGGTGCCACTTGTTCAATGGTTTATTGGGATGAGGAGTTTTGTCAACGATTAGCAGATACAGGACGATATGTTATAAGGTATGATAACCGGGATGTGGGACGTTCTGTTGTATATGAGCCTGGGAGTTCTAATTATACGGTAATTGATATGGCCGATGATGCTGCTGGGTTACTTGACGCTTATAATATAGAACAGGCAAATATCGTTGGGATGTCCTTAGGTGGAATGATTGCACAAGTCCTTGCTATACGTCATCCCCAAAAGGTTCTAACCTTAACATTGGTCGCATCTAGCATTTTTGAATCTGATGATAATGACCGGAACTTACCTCCAATGGATGAGAGGATCCTCGCTTTTCATGCAAATGGAGCTAGTCTGGATTGGTCAGATGAAAAAGCGGTCGCAGATTACTTGGTTTCCGGTTCCAGCATACTCTGTGGATCAAAACATAAATTCGATGAGAAAAGAGCGTATAAACAAGTTAGGATGGAAATAAAACGTGCAAACAACTTGCTCAGCATGTTTAATCATTCGCTTCTTACAGGAGTGGATGACTACGAGGGGAAGGCGAAAAATATCATAGTTTCTACCTTAGTTATCCACGGTACAGAAGATAGCGTACTTCCCTTGGAGCATGGTCTGGCGCTTGCCGATGAAATTCCTAATGCGTCGCTACTAACCCTAGAAGGAACGGGTCACGAAGTTCACCCAGATGATTGGGAAACAATAATTAATGCTATTTCGAATCATACATTAGGCAGTAATAGTTAACGAGGCTTAAATAGTTAGATAAAGAAGGGTTACAATACGGTGATGCCGATTGTAGCCCTTTTTCTACTTCTCCTTAGGAATTAAAGCGTTTAACTAATTTTTCCTTATGTGCAGTAAATGCCTCTTCTAAAGTGATACCATACAAATCGGCTAACAAGGCTATATTGCCTAGCACATCACCAATTTCCTCAATCAAGTCTTGTTTCAGTTGCTCTGGTGGAGGGGTAGATTCATCTGGGCGATCTCTTCCGATTTCATAGGATCGTACTGCCCGTGCAACCTCACCTGTCTCTTCCATAAGAAATCCAACCCGTATAAAAGGACCATAATCGGTCCAGCCTCTTTGTCCATAATAACTTTTAATCCATTTCTGCACTTCATTGATCTCCATATTATGTAGCTCTCCTTAATCTTTTATATGATTTATTCTCCAACATATAGTATATTAGATGTCGGATATTATCAATATATAGTTTGGAGATGAGGATTTGAAATCAATTTGTGTTTTTGCAGGATCGAATTTAGGGGTGCATGAGGAATATAAAGTCAAAGCTGTTGAACTTGGAAACTACATGGCTATGAACGATTATCGCTTAATTTACGGGGGGTCAAAAATTGGATTAATGGGTGAAGTCGCCAATGCTGTTTTGAACGGTGGAGGTGAGGTGATCGGAGTTATGCCTAGGGGATTGTTTAATGGAGAGATGGTACATAGAGAATTAACGCAGCTGATAGAAGTGGACGATATGCATGGACGTAAAGCAAAAATGGGAGAATTGGCGGATGGGTTTATTGCTTTACCCGGCGGTTTTGGAACGTATGAAGAGCTGTTTGAGGTTTTGTGCTGGTCACAAATCGGTATACATAAGAAACCGGTAGGGGTTTTAAATATCAGGAATTATTTTGATCCTCTGATGAATCTAATTCAACATAGCATTAACGAGGGATTTTCTAACGCTTCGCATCTTAGCTTGTTAAATATAGATCAAGAACCCTTGGAACTATTAAAAAAATTAGAAAGCTATGTCCCTCAAACGTTGGAGCAAAAGTGGAAACAGCTTAACTAAAGAACAGTTACTGTAACAGATGAAAGGGCTGCCGAGAGGGAGCTCTTTTTCTGCTAATCATTGGTTGTGGTAGAATATGGGTATGCTTCAAGGAGGTGTGCGAATGAACGTAAAAAAGAATGTACTATTCATTTTATGTTTAGTTGTAATTGTAGCTATTATTGGATGGATCACTATAGAAGTTGGGCATTCCAAATGGAATTTTGAACGTCAGTTAAATGCGGAACTACAGGGACTCCAAACCATAAATCAAGTAAATTATAATTCCGATGCTGATGCAGTGAAAGAAATAAGCCTAATGAAGCATCCTTTGAACATAAAGGTCCTTTCTACAACTCCTGAAGTAGCACCAAGACCTGATTATTTTCGCGATGTAATGGTTGAAATTAATGATAAGCCTTTTAAAGTACGAATGGCTTGTTATACTAAACCCTTGTCTAATACCCCATTTGAAATATGGGATTTGAATCAAATTAACTTTGAATAACCTCACATTCGCTCGCTGAATTTGAATTTCACTAGTGGATTGGCTATGATAAATATAGAGAAAAGCTACAAGAGGAGAAATGGATAATGACCCCCGAGAATCAAATCGAACAATTTAAGAAGCTTAAGCACGAGATCACCCGGTTTATGTTGATTTATAAATTTGCGCTTGATGAGATGGAGACGAAGATTGAGATCCTCAAACAGGAGTTTCAGTCTCTACACGATTACAGTCCTATTGAACATACCAAATCGAGAATCAAGTCTCCCGAGAGTATTATGAACAAAATGCTCCGCAAAAATGGAGAATTATCTCTAGATTCTGTGAGAAATTGTATTAAAGACATTGCAGGTCTACGAATTACCTGTTCTTTTATCTCAGATATTTATCATGTAAGTGAAATGCTTCAGAAGCAGGACGACTTAACGGTTCTTGAAGTGAAGGATTATATTAAGAATCCCAAGCCTAACGGTTATCAAAGTTTGCATTTGCTGATTCAGGTACCTGTATTTATGTCAGATCGTCAGGAGTTAGTGTGCGTTGAGGTACAAATTCGTACCATTGCTATGGATTTCTGGGCAAGTCTCGAACATAAAATTTTCTATAAATATAATAAGTCAGTACCAGAGAGTATGACGCGTGAATTGAAAAATGCAGCGGATGCCGCTCATGCACTTGATCTGCAAATGGAGCGACTGCATCGGGACATTAAGGAAATCAAAGACGACGATGAAGATGATGATCTTAGTTCCTTTGAAGAGCTTCGCCGTATAGTGATTCACAATCAGCAATTCACACTTCCAGCTAACTTTATTAAGCTGCTTGGAGACAAATAAGCTGATCATATCACCTAGAGTTACCGTTTCTGGTTAACTCTAGGTTTTTTTATTGTAGTTATCATTGCCACGTACAACTAGAATAGAGTATTCTCAACTTGAAAGAGAGACTTGTAATCATTGGCTTCATCAAATTGATATGAAGGAGAATGAAGATGAGTGAGCGTAAACTCCGAACCATTACTGTAAATCAAATCGGATATCCGGTGGGTGGAGAAAAGATTGCAGTGTTTACTGGTGCTGGACATGACTTTCAGGTTGTTGATGTTGATCATGGAAATGTTGTATTCGAAGGGCAGACAGGTACTCCCAGATTTGATGAGGCAAGCGGAGTAACTGTACATACAGGTGACTTTTCTGAGGTTCATGCAGTGGGCAGATACCGGATTGAGCAAGGTGAGGGGATAGCTTCGGCATCATTTATAATCTCAGATAAACCTTATCAGGAGCTTCAACAGGGCTTGCTGAAGGCCTTTTATTATTATCGTTGCGGGGTTGAGTTGACTGAAGAGTATGCTGGAGATTGGAAGCATAAGGCATGTCATACAGCAGAGGGAATTGTATATGGTGAAACGGAGCGTCGGCTAGATTGTTCTGGAGGCTGGCATGATGCAGGTGATTATGGTAAATATAGTGGACCCGGAGCCAAGGCCATCGCCGATCTCTTACTAGCCTATGAGTTATATCCATCTGCTTTTGTAAGCGCTATCCCGATTCCTGAAAGTGGGGGGATAACTCCAGATATATTGCTGGAATGCAAAGTGGAGCTGGATTGGATATTCAAAATGCAAGACTATAGAACAGGTGGAGTGTATCATAAACTGACTACGCTGAGCTTTCCAGATTTGGATGTGATGCCAGAGGCTGATACAGCAGATCTATATTTCTCACCGGTGTCAGCAACCGCCACTGGAGATTTTGCTGGAGTCATGGCCATGGCAGCGCGGATATATGAGCCCTTTGACTCAGCCTATGCGAAGAAATGTCTGGATGCCGCAACACTAGCTTGGGAATGGCTTATTCAACATCCAGATGCGCCAGGGTTTATAAATCCGCCAGAAATTAGCACCGGTGAATATGGAGATGGGAACGACAAGGATGAGCGGTATTGGGCAGCTGCGGAGCTCTATCGTACGACGGGGAAAGAAGAATACCATCAAGCTGTTCTGCAACTGGTGCAGTTGTCTTTTTCAAAATACAGTCTAGGCTGGGCAGATATGGGGGGCTACGGCACACTTGCGTATCTATTAAATGGTGAAGATCTAGCAGACCGTGCTTTGTATGCTTCCTTAAGAGAAGGACTTCTAGCTGAAGCTGGATGTTTATCTGAACAGAGTCGCGAGGATGGCTATAGGATCTCCTTAAAAGAGGAAGACTATATTTGGGGTAGCAATATGCTAGTAATGAACAATGCTATGCTGCTGCTAGTGGCTGAATATTTTAGTGGAGATTCGAGCTTTGCGGACTGTGCGCTAGATCATTTGCACTATCTGATGGGTCGTAACGTACTGGATATCAGTTATGTTACCGGATTTGGCGATCATCCAGTGATGCATCCTCATCATCGTCCATCTGTTGGTGACCATGTGGTTGATCCTGTGCCGGGTCTTGTATCTGGGGGGCCAGATCGTGGGCTTCATGATGAATATGTAGTAGAACATTTACAAGGAAAACCAGCCGCTCAGTGCTTTGCCGATCATGAACTTAGTTATTCTACGAATGAGGTAACGATCTACTGGAATTCACCTGCGGTGTTCGTTACAGCTCGGTTTAATCAATAAATTAATTAATATATGGGAAAGGCATGTCTCATGGGGGAGATGCCTTTCTCTTTTTTTATGTAGCTAAAATGCTATAATACGAAATGGTATGATATTTTCTCGATTGGCAATAGGAGGTAAGGCATTGAGCAGTATTTTTGAAATTCAAAGACTTGCAAAATTGAACTGGAAAAGTAGCGAACAAGCTTCGAAATATCTATTCTCGGACATCTCCGCTGAAATATCTGAATCGGACCGAATCGCTCTGATCGGTGCCTCGGGTCAAGGTAAAAGCACACTACTTAGAATAATGGCTCTGCTGGATGCTCCAGATGAAGGGGATATGCTTGTCAAGGGCACTTCATTCAAAAATATGGATTCAAAGCTGTGGAGAATGAAAATCGGGTTTGTGGCTCAACAAGCGGTTATGTTGCCTGGCAGTGTGGAGGATAACCTAAGAACTGTCAGCAAGCTGCATGACAGACCATATGACCATAAATTAGTACAGCGGCTATTGGAACAAATAGGGCTGGAACAATTGGATTTGAGTAAAAAAGCAGCAGATTGCTCTGGCGGTGAAAAGCAGCGGATATCCCTGATTCGGTCATTGCTGCTGCGACCTAATGTTCTACTGCTCGATGAAATCACTGCATCACTAGACATTGACAGCACTCAAAGGGTAGAGGATCTACTAGAACAGTGGCATAAAGAAGAAGGGACTTCAATGATTTGGGTGACCCATGACCTTAAACAGGCTAGCCGAATAAGCACTACTACATGGTTTATGGGGAATGGTAAGCTGGAACAGCACTTGAGTGAATCTTTTTTTGCTGAATCTGCGGAAAACTTGGCAAAAAGATTTATTCGACCGTTAGAAGGAGCGTCATTCTTATGAGTTATACTGCACTGAGTTTCACGCTTCTGTTTGTGTTAGGGACGATGTTGGTCTCGGTATGGCAAAAGCTCGGACTAGAAAAAGATATTATTGTAGGCACTATAAGGTCGGCAATTCAATTGCTTGCGGTCGGATATGTACTGCAATTTATTTTTAAAACCGATCAGATGATCTATGTTATTTTGATAATAATCTTTATGATAAGTGTAGCCGCATGGAATGCAGCGAAAAGAGGAAAAGGTCTACGTGGATTAGTGTGGAGAATTGGACTTGCGATCGCTACTATGGAGCTCCTTATGATGGGGATTCTGCTCGGCTTACATATTATTGAGGCGACCCCACAATATATCATTCCCATTAGTGGCATGACCATTGGTAGCGCTATGGTTGTCTCGGGTTTGTTCATTAACCATATCAAGCACGAAATACAGCAGAGCAAAGGGGAAATCGAGACCCTGCTGTCACTCGGTGCTACCGTTCCGCAAGCGATCCATGAAGTTAGAAAAAGATCTGTGAAATTCAGCATGATCCCTACCATCGACGGAATGAAGACAGTAGGACTTGTCCAGCTTCCAGGTATGATGACGGGGATGATTATAGCAGGCGCTGATCCGGTAATCGCTGTTCGCTACCAGATTCTGATTGTGTTCTCATTCACCGCTTCTGCGGCCATAACAAGTATACTGCTAAGTGTACTGAGCTACCGACTCTTTTTCACGCCTGATCAACGGCTTAAACAATCGGTAGAACGATAATAGATTTCTATTTCTCACAGGCGATTCCGTTATTGTCACGGTCGCTTTTTTTGTTGGCATTTTGGTTACATAAAAGTTAGCGGTAACGGGGAATAATTAGAATTCAATTCACATGAGGTGAAAAAGCTTTTTATGAGGTGATTCTGATTAGTAAAAAGAAATTGGCGGCTACCCTGATCGCAGGCGTATTGCTTCTGCCAGGTATCGCAATAGGTGCACCTGATAACGGAACGGTGATTCAGTCTAATGGAAAGCTGCTCTCAGCCATGCCTTTGCCAGCCCCGGAGTCTAAACGAATCATATTACCAACAGCATTTCAAGCGGCTGAGTTATACGGGTTCGGTTTACAGCACAGGAATGCGTCGATTCAATATTCGATCTTTTCCAAAGAACTCAAAAAGGTTATGTATCCACAGTTTGTTGAACTGAACTGGGTAACTGGTGTATCCAGCCCATGGATCACAAAGTACGAGGTTACTAAAGAAACAGTAATTAACCAAAATTCAGAGGTCATAGAAATGCGCATAGATTCCGCGACTTCAAATGGTCCGGAACCATCCATGCTACTGACGATCTCACTTGTTAAAGATCATAATAGCTGGGTGATTACCGGAGTGAAGCCGAATCCTTAAATGACATGCGGAGAATTGTAAAAAGAGCAAGCGTAGTAGGGAACATTCCCGTACGCTTGCTCTTTTTTACTGCCTGAATGCATTATTCCGCTATTACGCGACTAATCTCTACCCGCCTTGACCATCAATTCCGCCATCATTTTTGGCTCGGTTCGGACAGTGGTCATATGATCACCTTTGCCCTCGATGAAGCGGAAAACGCCCAAATGACTGGATTGAGT
This sequence comes from Paenibacillus sp. NPDC058367, assembly GCF_042723305.1. Lineage (NCBI taxonomy): Bacteria > Bacillati > Bacillota > Bacilli > Caryophanales > Paenibacillaceae > Paenibacillus > Paenibacillus sp. NPDC058367. The sequence continues at coordinate 731,506 of NZ_JBHXIZ010000001.1, read as the reverse complement.
CGGGTGAAACCCATATGGACCTTGTGGGATAGCCGTGTCTTCCGTCAAATAAAGATAACTTTTAGGGATTTGGAGACTGTAGAATTTCTTGAGATCCAGCTTTTCAAACAGTGGGGTAGCTGGTTCAGGCGGAGCTTGTTTATAAAAGGCTTGTGCTTGCGCAAGACTGGCAGTGTTGACGAAGGTATCCCGGAAGAGCGGGAAAGGGAGCGTGATGGTGTTATTACCGGAAGCGTCTCTTAGCTGTTCAAAGGATTTAAGTGACTCAGCAGGAAATTGATCTGCCACACTTTGTCCGTCAAGCGGAGCGAAGGCATCAAAGAACACGATCCGTTTGATCCGATCAGGTACTTGCTGGGAAACTGTTTGAATGACTGATCCGCCAAAGCTATGTCCGAGCAGAATAAAATCCTTCAAGTCTTTTTGTTTGATATAGTCGACAACGGACTTTGTGATTTGCTCATGTGTTACATTATTATTCTTATCCGCGCCATGTCCTGCATATTCCGGTGTGTAGACGGTGTGCCCTAACTTACGAAGCTCTGCGGCTGTTTCATCCCAAAAACCTGCTGTAGCCCAAGACCCATGGATCAGAACAAAGGTTAATGGAGTCTGTTTGGTAGAGGATTTGTGGTTAGCGGCTGCAACCGCGGGGTGTTGATTCAAAGGCTGCAACCCCATAATGGTGAAGATAGAGATGCATAACGCAAATACTATTTTAATGTGAATCGATTTCATACTTTGCCTCCTGTATAGTGTGAGAATTTAACATTATAGAGGATGCCCCGATTGACAGAGAAAGATGAATTTTTATTGGAGTCAGTGAATCTCCGGCACCTAGGCATAGGCAAACGCATATGTTGTTCTAGGAAATCAAAAATTTACGGGAACAGAAGGGTAGGAATAAACAGTGACTTCATACATGGATTATACGTCCCCTGATACACAATTTACTTTCGATGTGAACACTAATACTCTCTTTAAAAAGGATGCCAACAACTACATTAATTTGCTGTCGGTTAAGCAGCTGAACACACTGGAGAATACCTCACTCCTTGATATTTTTCTTAGCAAATCGAATGTGGTGGAGCCTCATTATCATCAAAATGCGGCAGAGCTTGTCTATTGTATCTGCGGTTCAGCAGTAGTGTCTATACTCAATCCGTTTACAAATGAACTTCTTCATTTCCCAATATGTCCAGGTCAAGTGGCGAATGTGCCGCAAGGCTGGTGGCATTATGAAGTAGCTACTGTCGATAATACACATCTGCTTGCCATTTTTGACGCACCTATTCCTGAGGTTATCTTAGGTTCGGATATTTTGAGCAAAACTCCGGCAAATGTATTGGCCCATACTTACTGTTTGAATGAAGCATTGGTAAAGGAAGCGTTAGCTCCTATTAAACCTGGCACCTTTATCGGCCCACCTGCCGACTGCTGTGAAGAAGATAAAGTAAAGGGAGTCAATAATATGGCCCCGAATATGGCTCCCAATATGAATATGCATGCAAATATGAAACCAAATATGCAACCTAACATGCATCCAAACATGCAGCCATATGCTCATATGCAAGCTCAGCCCATCCCTATATCTTCACAAATGCCTCCAGCGACGCAAGCATTTAATTATCAGCCTTACCCAATGCAAGGATACTACACTCAAGGCTATGAACAGCACTATCGCCAACAGCCTTATGTACAACAACAGCCGAATTATCAATATTCAAATAATCAAGAGTAACAACAAAAAACCTCCTGAGATTAAATCTCCCGGGAGGTTTTCTTGTTAGGGCTTAAGATAAACGGACAAGCACTCTGCCTCGTGTGTTTCCTTGCAGAATATCTTCCAATGCTTGTGGCAGTTCATTCAAGGTTACTTCACGATCTACAAGGTTCTCAAGCTGTGCAGGCTTCAAATCAGTCGCCATCCGTGTCCACACCTTTTCGCGTAGCTCAGCAGGACACTCTACGGAATCAATACCGAGCAGGTTAACCCCTCGAAGAATAAAGGGAAGGACGGTTGTTGGAACAGAAGTGCCACCGGTCAGGCCGCTTGCAGCAACAGAACCTCTGTAGGAGATTTTACTCAAAATCGAAGCAAGTGAGTTTCCACCAACGGAATCAACAGCACCTTGCCATAGTTGCTTTTCTAATGGTTTGCTAGATCCGCCCGTAACCTCCTCGCGTGAAATGACTTCCTCCGCGCCAAGAGTTTTCAAATATTCGTTAGCTTCTGTATTACCAGTGCTGGCCACTACGCTATAGCCTTTTGTGCTTAGCATAGCGATAGCCGATCCACCCACACCACCGGTCGCTCCCGTTACGAGTACTTTGCCTTTGTCTGGTGCTAAGTCATTGTCTTCCAGAGCTTGAATGGACAAGGCTGCAGTTAGTCCAGCTGTACCATAAATCATAGCTTCTCTTAGTGTAAGTCCTTCCGGCAGTGGGGTGATCCAAGCGGCAGGAATTCGTGTATATTCGCTATATCCTCCAAAGTGAGATACACCCATACCATACCCTGTAGCGATAACTTGCTGTCCTTCATGAAACCGCTCGTCTGTAGAAGACACCACAGTACCGGATAAGTCGATGCCTGGAATAAAAGGGTATGATCTTACAATTTTTCCGTTAGGGATACTGGCTAATCCGTCTTTATAATTCACACTGGAGTATGCAACCTTAATTACAACTTCTCCTGCGGGTAGTTCTTCTAAGGTAACCGGCTTAACAGCGACGGAGAATGATGATTCTGTTTTGTCGACAACTAATGCTTGAAATGATTCTGTCATAAGTGTAAGCTCCTTCAACTACGTTATAGGTAAGACATGTATATATTATTTATTCTGATCAGTCAACTTGTCATTGTCTATGATATAACGCAAGTTAGACGTAGTGTAGGACTCTTTCATTGTGTATTGTAACATTATAATCGAACTCTACATGTTATTTGTACAGTGGACGTGTTAAGTTCAGACTGCTGGTATATAACTTGTTATTAAGGGAGAATTGTTGAAATGTCTATTATAAAGTTAATTCGTGAACATGAGATCGAACCGTATTTGGACCTCTTAGCTGAGGTTGAACATATCCATCTGGATAGAAACAATCCTAACCATGAGCAGTGGCTGAGACGCCGCATACAATCACATTTTCAGCGGGGGGCGTTGTTTTATGCCTATCATGAGAAGGAACAAGACGATGCTTTTGGTATTGTTGCCGTTCTGCATGAGGAGGCACCGATTGGCATTCCCGCGCTTGGAGCAAGAGCCGAAGTCCTAGATATTGGAGTATGTAAAGATCATCGCAGAAAAGGAATAGGAGGTATTTTACTTCAGCATGTAGAAGAAGTTGTTAAGAGCAGGGGAGCTTACTGTTTACTTATGCTGACCTATGCAGAAGATTATGATGTGATTGCTTTTTACGGTAAAAACGGCTTTGTGCCCGTCGCTACAATCCCTGATGTATTTGGTCCGGGTGCCGAAGGGAATACTATCTTAAGAAAAATACTAAGGTGATCTATTCAATAGGAAGAAAGTTTGTTTAAATGGTATAGTATAGTGTATTTGAAATCTTAGGGTTGAAGAAAGAGAGGCTAATTCATGGCTATTGCAACAACGATGATTGTCAGGCTCGAAATTCGGAAATCGGTTGCTTCTTTTGGTGATGTTGCTTCAGGAATTGCCACTGCAGGTGGAGATATCGTTGCTATTGACGTGATTCGTGCAGGTAAGGATGTAACAACTCGAGATATAACAATAAACGTGCAAGATGCCTCGAATGGAGAAATGATGTCTATACTATCGAAGATGCCAGGGGTCAAAGTAATTAATGTGTCAGATCGAACATTTCTAGCTCATCTAGGCGGGAAGATTGAAATCACACCTAAAATGCCAATCAAAAATCGGGAGGATTTATCGCTGGTGTATACCCCGGGAGTTGCCCGAGTGTGTACGGCGATTGCTGAAGATCCGAACAAAGCCTATTCTTTGACGATGAAGCGGAATACAGTAGCCGTCGTTACAGACGGAACGGCTGTGCTTGGACTAGGGGATATTGGACCGGAAGCGGCTATGCCTGTCATGGAAGGTAAGGCTATGCTGTTTAAGCAATTAGCGAACATCGATGCTTTTCCACTATGCTTAAATACTAAAGATTCAGATGAAATCATTAATATCGTTAAAGCAGTATCTCCTGGATTTGGGGGAATCAACTTAGAAGATATCAGTTCTCCGCGCTGTTTCGAGATTGAACGTCGGCTTGCCGAAGAGCTGGATATTCCGGTATTTCATGATGATCAGCACGGTACATCTGTTGTAGTTTTGGCAGGTCTTTTGAATGCGCTTAAAGTAGTAAATAAATCTATCGAAGATGTTCGAATTGTCGTTGTGGGTATAGGTGCGGCTGGTGTGTCCATCTGTAATATGCTTCTGGCGGCAGGAGCTCGCAAAATCTACGCGGTAGATCGTGAAGGTGTTCTTAGAAAAGATCTTCAGTATGATAATCAGGAATGGCGGAAGCTTGCTGATGCAACTAACCCGGAAGGTATTGAAGGTGGACTGACGGAGGTTATACAGGGAGCAGATGTCTTTATTGGGGTGTCACGTGGTGGGATTCTATCCGTCGATCATCTCAAGAGTATGGCCAGCGATAACATTGTGTTTGCAATGGCTAATCCGACACCGGAGATTGAACCAGAATTGGCCGAGCCTTTTGTTCGCGTGTTAGCGACAGGTAGAAGTGACTATCCGAATCAGATCAACAATGTGCTGTGTTTTCCGGGTATCTTCCGTGGCGCACTGGATTGCAGAGCAAAAACAGTGAACCTTGAAATGAAGCTAGCCGCGGCAAAAGCGATTGCTTCAGTCGTTCATCCGGATGAGGTTAATGAGCAATACGTAATCCCAAGTATTTTTAACGAAAAAGTGGTAGAGTTAGTGCGTCTGGCAGTGATCCATGCAGCTATTGCAACGGATGTAGCCCGCCGGATCCCTAAGGATATTGATAAGGATATGGAATAAAAGCGATACTATAAATGGACTGCTTTGCTTAGTGAGAGAGCAGTCTATTTTTTTATAGATTGACACATAACTGAGAGGCTTATCATAATTAGGGCTAAAAGTATTTATTCCCATTTTAGTAAAGTGGCTGATATAATTACAATAATGTATGAGATGTAGAAAGGGCATCCAAGTGGGTGCCCTTAAATTTTGCCTCTAGAGAGGGTAGTATCCAAAAAAGGGTTAAATTAATATAGAAGTGGTGAATTCATGAAAGAGTTTTACAGTCAGGTGAATCGAAAAATCTATTACATTGTAATGATATTAAACATTACCCTTATGATATCTGGATTAATACTGTCTACAACAGAGTTGAATGGGATTAATTTTGGATATATGGTACATTTTTTGTGCGTGATAATTCTATCCATTAGTTTATGGATCTATCCTAAGTATGAGACATATACCTTTAGAAAGATCATCATTCTTTTTGGATTTGCGTACTTCTATACGCTTTTCTTTTTATATCCTCAAACTTGGACCACCTATATTTTGATTTGCCTTATTCCTGCACTTTCTATACTATTTTTCGATTTAAAATTGTTCTACTTTTCCTTTATTATAAATGGAATATTGATGGTAATTACTTTTAGTTATGTCATCTTCATTGATAAAGGTGCATTATATAGTTACTTACATCATGACATTATAGGCAACATTATAAATATAATAGCTGTTCAAGCATTATTATTTTTCATTTTCCATCTATCATTTAAACGGATGAAAAAGCAGCAACTGTATTATGAACAATTACAGCAATCCGAGCGGTTAAAGATGGTAGGACAATTAACAGCTGCTGTTGCACATGAAATACGAAATCCTATAACCGTGGTTAGAGGTTTTTTGCAATTGTTCAAAGAGGACGATTCATTTGATGATTCTAAAAAAAGTAAGTTCAACTTAATGATTGATGAATTAAACACAGTAGAACAGATTATCTCTCAATTTCTAACCCTATCCAAACCAAATGGAGATCAAAGACTAGAGAAAGTAGATGTGAAGGATGTTCTTCAAAGTGTTACGGGTCTGCTTCATTCCTATGCCATGCTATCTGATAACCAAATCGATATAAAGGTAGAGGAAGATTGTTTTATTTCCATTAATAAAATTGAGTTTAAGCAGTTACTCATTAATATTATAAAAAATGCGCTAGAAGCCTCGGATGTAGGGAAATCCGTCTCAGTCATAGCAAATAGAAATAATAATTTTATCGAGATCATGATCACCGATGAAGGAAGTGGGATGTCCGAGGCTGAGGTTAAGTCGCTGGGCACGCCTTTTTATTCATTAAAAAGTAATGGAACCGGTTTAGGGTTAATGATTTGCTTTAATATTGTAGAAAAATATGGTGGGGAAATTTATTATAATAGCTCTAAAGGTAAGGGGACAACAGTTACTATTCGCTTTTTATCAGAATCGGGAGGGATCTATAATCATTAAGAGGCTATCCGCACTGATGCTGTCTGGAATAATCATAGTTCTTCTTGCTGCCTGCAATACAACTACCTATAAACACAATTACACATTTACAGGAGAAGGAAAAGTATGGTCGGCTGAATATGTTCAAAAGGCAACAGAGAAGTTCATCGATAAAAAGGGTGAGAGACCAGATTATGAAACCTCGCAGCAATCTACATTTGAGCTTAAATATAAAGGTGAGCAAACGGATCTTGATAAGATTAATTCATTTAAATATAGCTTCAAGGGAACATCAGGTGGAGGAAGTAAAACCTTAGAAGATGTCGAGGGAGTAAGAAAAAGTGAGCTGAAGTCCGAAAGAGGTGGAAGCGGGGCGTTTGAACACGAGGACTCGATTATTAAGGTTGTTGTAGAGTGGGATGGGCAGAAGGATGAATTTGAACTGAAGGTACGTAAATAGTGGAGCATATATGAAAAAGATTCTTAAATTAAAGAAAGCAGGTTGAACATCCATGGTCGTTATTAAAGAAATAGAATTGGAGTCTCTCCATGAACTTGGTGATTTATATCAGGAGCTAATGAATCAACCTTCTGATCTTAATAAAATGGAACAAGTATTTAAAGTGATTAAGACAGATCGTCGGTACATATTGTTGGGCGCTTTTGTGGACGGGGAGTTGATGGGGTCTTTGATGGGGATTGTCTGTCATGACCTGGTAGGAGATTGCAAACCGTTTATGGTAATTGAGAATGTAGTAGTTTCATCGCGGGCCCGTCGTCAAGGTGTGGGTAAAAAACTAATGCTTGCCATTGAAGAAATGGCTCACGAGAGAGACTGCTTTTATATCATTTTAGTCTCTGGAGAGAAGCGTAAGGAAGCGCATATTTTTTATGAATCGTTAGGGTATAGAGATGAGAAGGTGGAAGGGTACCGGAAACATCTAAGTTCCCATTAAAAGGAGGCCTTGATCTGCAAACATTCTTTCAATATAACTGGATAGTTCGTGAACAATGGTACGAGTGGTGTGAGAGTATTTCTGAAGAAGAGCTACTTGGGGCACGTAATGGTGGTGTAGGCAGCATATTGAAGACTCTGTTTCATATTGTTGATGTGGAGTGGAGCTGGATTCAAGTGTTGCAAGGTAGACCGGATTTTCAGGAGGATTTCGAACATTACAAGTCTTTGCAGCAGGTAAGAGAACTAGATGCGAAATTCCGGCCCGATGTAGAGCCCTTTGTACTTTCTTGGCATGCGGGTTTGGAGCGGAATATTTTTGAGGATCACCTAGCGGATGGCCGGATCGTGACGGATACTTGGGGTGAAGTGATGCGCCATGTGATCGCTCATGAAATTCATCATGTCGGACAGTTGTCCGTTTGGGCAAGGGAAATCGGGAAGGATCCAGTTTCTGCCAATTTGATTGGAAAAGGGCTCCGATGATTCTGCAATCGACTGGGCATTGCGTATATCATGAAGTACTGTCGCTGGAGAGCAGCGGCGGGAACCACAAATGACGAAGATCAACCCAGCCCTGACTATTGAAGCTTACGCCTCGGACCGAGGGGAGATAAGCAGTTTGGGTGGGTTTTTCATACAAGATGTGCAGATGATGTTCCTCAAGAAGACGGTTCTCGATCATACTAAAGCTCTCGGATCTAGCCTCAGGGTTAGGTTCTCGTGCAATGGTATAGAGCCAGCCTTCAATATCCGCACGAGTATGCGGTTCTATATGCTGGGAAAGCGTGAGATATAGATCAAATAAACGAAGCTGTTCATCCTCGTCACGAAATAATGAAAAAACAATCAGGTCGGACTCCAGTCGGATCGGGCCCTTGAACTCCTCTGGAGACACGGAAACAACCGTACACGGATAACCTTGACGCTCTAGTTTAGCAGCAATACATTCAGCATCGTTAGCATATTGCGGAATGGTAGTTATTTGCAAGGTGACCTCATAGTCTTCCATTGACTTATGCGTTACAGACGATGACTCTTCTTTTAAACAGGATACGATCTTTGCCCGAAGAAGGGGGTCGCTAAGCGGTCCTTTTTTTTGTGTGTTGCAGGTAACAAATTTACGGATGTAGGACTCTGAATGAATCCGACTCCAAGAAGAAGAATTGTTGGATGAAGGATTCTGAATCACATGAAAAGCCGAGCCAGTATCTGAGGAATCGGACGCAGTATCCCACGGAACATACATTATTTCGACTCGATCTAAATGAGCTCTTCCTAGAAAATAATAAGGAAAAACCTCCAGCACACAAGTGTCCTCATTCATGTCCACAACCTTAAATGGTCCTGTCCCCACAGGTCTGCGGCCAAAGCTAGGTTCGTCCATTCCTTCTAAATCACGCGGAACAATTGCCGCTCTACTCGTACACAAGAAAGGGAGGAAAAGCTCATTGGGCTGTTTAAGTGTAATTTGAACGGTGGATGGGTTTAGTGCGATAACTTGCTGGATTTCTTTGAAAATATAGCTATAGAGTGTCCGCTTTGAGGTTTGCATCAGCCGTCCCAAGGAATAGACTACATCTTTTGCCGTCAGTACTTTTCCATGATGAAACAGCACTTCTTTGCGAAGAAAAAAAGTCCAAATCGTACGGCTCTCATCCACTTCCCAGGCATGAGCAAGACTAGGCACAATCTTATCCCGTTCCCCGCTGCGTCTCACTAATCCGTCGAAGACATGACTGGAAACAAAAGACTCTGCCAATAGATTCATATGAAGCGGGTCGAAGGTATGTAGCTGCTGGGTGATGGGAAGCCGCAGGGTATCAATCTGTTTGTCACTTCGGATTTCGGAATGATGACCAAAATAGGTCAGCAGCCAGCCTTGTAAAGTATCCTGCAGCGAGGAAGAGCTGGCATGGGTTTTGATGCCATCAATAGCTTTGTGAACATCTTTACGGCTGATAGCCTGCATCATGGATTGAAGCGCAATTTCTTCGGAAGGGACAAGGAACTGTAATAAGGAACGACTTCCACGTCCGCGCTTCGGCGTCCATTGGACCCATTCCAGCTGCATCATTTTATTCACAATATGCATGGCATTGCGGTGTGTACATCCGAAGGTCAAGGCTAGCTCATCCATCGTAACTGAGATTTCTGTGACTCCCCCAAACTGCGAGTGCAGCTTTAAATATTGGCTATGCAGCTTCATGTTTTAAGTCCCTTTCAGAAAATAGGAAATTATTAAAAAATTCTTTCTCTTTTTTTTCTTATTTTATCACTTAGAATAAGGATAAGAAAGTAAGAATATGGGGGTGTTTACCATGACCGATGAAACGGAGCTTAAGCTTAATCGATCACTTGCCGCTTTAATTGTTGCCTTCTTACTGGCGATTGTTCATCAGTTGTTGTTCTACGGAAAGTTGCCAGGTGTTTCTTATCCTATCTTCGTTTGTCTGTTTTATGTTTATATGCTTTATTACGCTAAGGCTAAAATGCGCAAACTGACCAAACTCAGTTATTTCTGGTTTGGAGCGATTTTTCTACTCTCGATGACCTATGTGTTGTTTCATAATCTTTTCTACTTTGGGTTGAACCTATTAGTAATCCCTATGCTGATTTTATTACATATGACTTATTTGCTAAGTGATAAACGCCCCTCTTGGAGTCAATTCAGAATACTTTGGGATACACTAGAGCATTTGCTTCCCCAGAACTTTCGCCACTGGGGTACTGTGTTCAAGGACGTCAAAAGTAGCAGTGATAGTAAGGTGAAGGATGGACGCAAGCAAGTGCTGGGGAAAGTGTTTACAGGACTTGCGATCTCTTTACCGATACTGCTTGTTGTGATTACCCTGCTGGCCTCGGCCGATGGTGTGTTTCATCATGTGCTAATATGGCTGCCAAATATGCTGGATCGAATTTCATTTGGTGAAATTATTGTACGGACGTTATGGGTACTCCTGATAGGCATGGGATTGTTCGGCTTAGTATGGGGCTTTGTAGATTCGAAGGTCTATGACTGGAATGTGCAACCAAGGGAGTACGGACCTGTGCAGGCGCCTGTGACCTTTAAGGTTGATCCAGTAATTATGACGACAATTCTTATAGCCATTAACACGGTATATGTTCTGTTCGTATTCGTCCAATTTTCTTACTTGTTTGGAGCTTGGGAAGGGATGTTACCAGAGGGTAGTTCCTATGCTGATTACGCTCGTAGTGGATTCTTCGAGTTAATTATGGTGACCGCGATTAATTTCGTGATTCTAATGCTGGCATTGGGATCAGAAGGAAAGAGGGGAGGACTGCTCCAAAAAGTCATTAATATTATGCTGTATATCTTAGTTGGCTGTTCAACTGTCATGTTGTATTCTGCCTATACTAGACTAACCCTATATGAAGAGGCGTATGGATATACTACGATTCGTTTCCTAGTTCATGCATTTATGATATTTATGGGTTTGCTGTTGATTCTTGCAGCTGTACGGATTGTAGTGCCCCGTTTGCCGTTGGCTAAATGTTATATTGTGCTAGGTCTGATCTCTTATGTTGTTATGAACTATATAGGTATGGATGTCATTATAGCTAATAAGAATATGGAGCGTTATGAGGTGAGTGGTAAGCTGGATGCAGATTATTTGGTTGGTCTGTCACCGGAAGTCATCCCTTCTCTGATTAAGTTCAGTCGTAAGGAAGACGGGATGCTAGATCAATTTTTGAAAAACAAATGGTGGGACGGTGCTCAGCAAGAGCGGAAGTGGCAGTCCTTTAATTTCCCGGAATATCAGGCGCAGCGTGAGCTGGAGAAGTATTTTGCACAGTAAAGGTTAGAAGAAGGTGAGAGGAAAGTGAGAAAGAAGCCATTTAGTAACGGCTGGTTATTTATCATCATTTTTATTACGGTAGGTTTAAGTTATGGGATCTATCATATTTATTTATACAATGCCCCAAGACAAAGTCATTACTCTCGCGTATCCAGCAGCAATCTAGAGCAGGAACGTCTGGGAGGCATCCAGCTGCTTCAGAGTCCCGAATCGCTCACCCAGGCACCTAAACCACGTGACGATATTGAACGGTATCAATATTATCATTTGGACAACGAAACAACAGTAGCCACAGCGCGTGGTGACGATAAAATCATTCTAATTAGCGTCTATTCAGATCTGAAGATGAGTACTGCCAGAGGTATTCACGTGGGGTCTTCTACAGATGATGTGATTGAAGCTTATGGCTCTTCTTATTATAAAAGAGGGGAACAAGGGGCTGATATTATCGGGTATGTGGATAAAATCAATCATCGGAATTTAGAATTTTGGTTACAAGATCAGAAAGTGAATATGATCCGATATAGTGTGGACTCTGTTGTGATGTAAGATGTTTTGGGATATCCTTACAAGCATAAACGCCTTCGGCTTCCTTATAAGGTCGGTAAGTGGTTAAGCGAGAAATATAAGAAATATTGTATTGTGTGAAACTTATACTTTCTTATATTATTAAAAAGGACATATGTCCTTTTTTTGTGGGGTATTCTAAATTACACTTATTTGAGCAAACAATAGAGGGGGCACCACATGCAAACGATAAATGACCGTGAAGCTGTCCGTGCCTTGGCAGTGAAGAACGGTCTGGACGGAATTTTTAGCCCGCTAGTCACGTATAAAATGGAATTGAGACGTTATACGGATGAAGAGAAGCTGTGTTTGGTAGGCGATCAGTTGGATGGGATGTTCATATTGGTTGAGGGCAAGCTCAAAATTCAGACACTGCTGCCGAACGGCAAATCTATGCTGGTGCGGTTTACAAATCCGATATCAGTAATTGGGGATGTGGAGCTGCTTCATCGCTTTCCTGTCAAGAATCAAGTGGAGTCTGTGGGTGAGAGCTTGATTCTTTTTGCCGGGAGAAGATTACTGCTGAGAGAGCTTGAGGAAAATACAGCTTTGTTACGTTTTCTCGTAGGGGAACTTAGTCACAAATTGCATACGCTCGGTCAAGCCTCCGCACTTAACCTGTTGTATCCGGTCGAGAATCGATTTGCCAGCTATTTGATGTCTTTATTCGCCGATAAAAACGGTGACCGACGTGTGGAGGAGATTCGGACCTCAAGCCTTATAGAGACAGCAGAGTTGCTAGGTACAAGTTATCGGCATCTTAACCGGATCGTGCGTCGGTTCATTGATGAAGGAATTATTACACGAAATCGTGGACGCCTAAGCGTACTGGACGAAGAGAAGCTCGCGGAGCTGGCGAACGGAAATTTATACGAATAAAAAGATCTCTAAAGACCATTAGTTCCAGCCTTGGGCCGGACGTAGAGGTCTTTTTGTTTTTTTAAGCGAACATTCAGTTCAAATTCAGAGTGGCTTAAGGGAACGATAGTAGGATAAAAGTACCAATTAGAAACCTACTATACATATAGAGATGAGGAACAACGATGTTCAGAAATATCCGCGGAAAAATGATATTGGGATTTACTGCTGTGATTGTGGTCTTTCTAGTGGCAATAGCAGGAAATACATGGTTTCAAGGAAAGGCTACGATGCTGACGGATCAGGTCAATCGCAACTGGAACAAGCTGTCGCTTGTACAGGGATTAACGGATAAAATTCGTACGGCAGATGAGCTAGGGGCTCGTTATGTGATGAGCAACACAGAGGCTGAGCGGAAATCATATCTGTCTAAGTACGAAGAGACGCTCCCATTGATTGAGAATGCCATCAAGGAGCTGGAGAGTGTTAGATTAAGTGAAGAAGAACTAGAGGGTGTAACGGAGCTGAAGGGGAAATGGAATGATTATTTGATCGTTTTGAAGGAAGCCTTCGCCTTAGCCAAGGACGGAAACTTCCCGGAAGCGCAGAAGAAGTTTACCAATTTATCTTTAGATGCAATGATTGAATCTCAGATTGTATTCCAGAGCATGCTCATGGAGGAAATACAGAACGGGCAGAGTCAAGCAGAAGCCCATCGTAATAACGCTATGATTACTAGCTTTGGTGTGACCGGATTATCGGTTGTTCTTGCCCTAATTCTTGCACTATTAATATCTGGACGAATTATTAAACCACTTCGGGATGTGAACACACAGCTGAAGGAGATTGCAGATGGAGATGCCGATCTTACTCGCAAGCTAAACGTCCGGTCAAAAGATGAGATAGGTGAACTGGCGTTTAATTTTAATAAAATGACAGAAAATTTGGGCTCGATGATTGAACAAGTGAAGCTATCGGCGAATAGTCTCGCGAATTCCTCTACAAATCTTACCTCGGATAGTGGAGTGACAGCAGGAGCGACAGAACGAATATCGGATATTATGGGTGAAGTAGCTTCGGGAACTGCTAAACAGATGAATGATCTACAGACCAATACAATAACAATTTCAGAAATATCGATTGGAATCGGTCAAATTGCCTCCAGTGTTCAGGATATTTCTGAAGCCTCGCATCGTTCTGCGTCGTTTGCTATTGCCGGAGATGAATCACTTCTGGCGGCAGGTCAGCAGATGGAATCCATTAATCGATCTATACATTCTTTGTCACAGCAAGTCCAAGGCTTTGTAAATCGATCACAGGAAATTGGCGGTGCTGTAGGAGTTATAAAAGGGATCGCTTCGCAAACGAATATGCTGGCGTTAAATGCGACTATTGAGGCAGCCCGCGCGGGTGAGCAAGGGAGAGGCTTCGCTGTAGTTGCCGACCAGGTTCGTAAGCTGGCAGAGCAATCCGCAGAATCCGCTAATCAAATTGCGGAAATGGCGAGCGGGATTCAAAGTGAAGCAGATAATGCGATGAAGGTTATGATGAGTAGTATGAGTGAAGTAAGGGGAGGCACGGAGATTATTCAGCAGGCTGGACGTTCCTTTGGTGAGATTCGGTTATCTATAGATTCACTAGCCGAGCAGGTTCAGGAAGTATCCGGAGCTGTGGAAGAGATAACAGCGGCTACGGAAGAGATTGTGGAATCGCTTCGAAGTGTTACGACAATTGCAGAAACGACTGCAGCGAGTACACAACATGTGTCGGCAGCCTCACAAGAGCAAAGGGCTTCGGTGGAACAAATTGCTTCCTCTGCAAGTGAATTAAACTTAATGGCTCATGGACTACAGGGGCTGGTAGCTAGATTTAATGTATAAGGCGAGCTTCGGAGAGTTGAGGGGGAATCCCAGTGCTCTCTGGAGCTTTCTTTTTTTATTTGGTTGAACGTAATATCCCACATACTAAGCATAGAAATTGCCATCGACGTCCACCTGCCTATAACTTATATTATTACCATTATTAGTTAGTTTGTGGTCAACCTCTGGGTATAGATCAGTGACTTATTGAAGTCAGAGTCAAGGATACGGGAGGACAGGCAGCTAATAATAAAACGATTGTTAAGTCTCGTTGAAAACTATCAGGTCCATTTTAGGAGGCGAATGTCTATAACAATACTATTTTGAAAGCGTATTCTTATTGGCTGCATAGCTTCACAAAACTTTGGGAGGTGGTTCTCTAATGATAGCAGCTTCTAAAAAAAATACGGGTAAGTCGGCAGTAATGTATTTTTTGATTGTAATATTGTTTGTAGGTCAATTAGCGTTGTACCCCTCGGTGAGTTTAGCTGCGGGGAATTTAGCCCAAGGTAAAAGCATTACTTCAAGCTCATTTGGCGATGTTTATGTAGCAACTAATGCCAATGACAGCAATCAAGGAACGTATTGGGAGAGTGTAAGTAACGCATTCCCGCAATGGATTAAAGTGGACTTAGGCGACGTAAGCAGTGTCAATCAGGTTGTTCTAAAACTGCCGACGAACTGGGAAACAAGAACCCAAACGTTGTCGGTGGAGGGAAGCTCTGATGATTCTACTTACACTAATTTAGCAGCCTCTGCCAATTACACCTTTAATCCAGCAAGCGGATCTAATACTGTGACCATTAATTTTACAGCTGCGAGTGCTAGATATGTTAAATTGAACTTCACGGCAAATACAGGATGGCCAGCAGCACAGTTATCGGAATTTGAGATTTATGGCAGCACAACGACACTTCCAACAACAGGATATGAAGCGGAGAATGCTGCTTTATCCGGTGGAGCAAAAGTCAATACAGATCATACCGGTTATACCGGAACCGGATTTGTAGATGGCTATTTGACACAAGGAGCAACGACTGCCTTTAGTGTTAATGTTGCCTCTGCTGGAAACTATGATGCCGCATTAAAATATGCAAATGCTTCAGGCAGCACAAAAACGGTAAGTATTTATGTAAATGGGACGAAATTAAAGCAATCTTCTCTTTTAAATCTGGCCAACTGGAATACATGGTCCACAAAGGTTGAAACGCTAGCCTTGAATGCTGGTGCTAATACGATTACTTATAAATATGACGCTGGTGATACTGGAAACGTGAATCTGGACAACCTGATCCTTACTCCATCTTCAGCACCGACAGCAACACCATCACCAACGGCAACGCCAACCCCAATGCCAACGGCAACACCAACGGCAACACCAACGGCAACACCAACACCAACACCAACACCAACACCGACACCGACAGTAACCCCAACACCAACGGTAACCCCAACGCCAACACCGACACCAACACCGACACCAACGGTAACCCCAACACCTGGGACGGGTTCAAATTTGGCTTTGAACAAAAGTATAACTGCGTCGTCCTCGGTCTTTATCTTTGTGCAGACGAATGCGAATGACGGTGATGTAACTACTTATTGGGAGGGGGCAGGGGGAAGTTATCCGAACACATTAACTGTTAATTTGGGCAGCAATGCTGATGTTACATCGGTTGTTCTCAAGCTGAATCCTGCATCGGCGTGGTCGACACGTACTCAGACCATTCAAGTCCTTGGGCATAATCAGAATACAACGGCTTTTACGAGTCTTGTACCTGCGACCGTGTATACCTTTAATCCGGCAACCGGTAATACAGTGACGATTCCGGTCACGGCTACGGCTAGTGAATTGCAGCTAAAGATCACTACCAACTCTGGTTCAAGTGCTGGACAAATTGCTGAATTTCAGGTAATTGGTACACCATCTGCGAATCCAGATTTGACGGTGACTGCTCTTACATGGACTCCAACCTCTCCAATTGAGACGGATGCCATTACACTTAATGCAATAGTTAAGAATATCGGATCTCTAGCATCTGCTGCAACTAATGTGAACTTTTATTTGGGCACTACCCTTGTAGGTACTAGTCCAGTAGGTGCTCTAGCTGCTGGCGCATCAACGAGCGTATCTCTTAACTTGGGCGCAAAAGATGCAGCAACCTACTCATTAAGTGCAAAGGTCGATGAGAATAATACAGTGATTGAATCAAATGAGGGGAATAATAGTTTTACTAGTCCGGCTTCCCTTATTATTGCTCCAGTGTCCAGTTCTGATCTGGTTGCTTCCTCCGTCAGTTGGACACCTGGCAATCCAGCAGGCGGCAACACTGTAAGCTTCTCAGTTGCCATTAAGAATCAAGGTACAGCAGCTTCCGCGAGTGGTGCGCATAACATAACTCTGACGGTTTTAGATGCTACTACGAATGCGGTGGTTAAGACTCTAACAGGCTCTTATAACGGCGTGATCGCAAGTGGGGTGACCACAGCGCCTGTAGCTCTTGGCAATTGGACTGCAGGAAATGGCAAATATACTGTGAAGAGTGAAATTGCAGTAGATGCTAATGAGCTGCCTGTAAAACGGGCTAATAATATTCAGACGCAGTCACTGTTCATCGGTCGAGGTGCGAACATGCCTTACGACATGTATGAGGCTGAGGATGGAGTTATTGGCGGTGGGGCCGTGAAACTTTCAGCCAACCGGACCATCGGCGATCCTGCAGGTGAGGCTTCAGGCAGAAGAGCAGTCACTCTGAACACCACAGGTAGCTATGTTGAATTCACGACAAAAGCCAGCACGAACACTCTGGTTACTCGTTTCTCGATTCCAGATTCAGCGAGTGGTGACGGCACAAATGCTACGCTTAACATCTATGTTAATGGTGTCTTTAGCAAAGCTATTAACTTAACCTCTAAATATGCATGGTTGTACGGTTCTGAGACAAGTCCTGGAAATTCGCCAAGCGCAGGTTCTCCACGGCATATTTATGATGAAGCTAACATTATGTTTGATAGTACCATTCCGGCAGGAAGTACGATCCGTTTACAAAAGGATTCCACTAACACTTCCCAATACGCCATCGACTTCATCAGTCTTGAGCAGGTTTCACCGATTGCTAATCCAGATCCGACTAAATACACTGTTCCTGCAGGCTTTACGCATCAGGATGTTCAAAATGCGCTTGATAAAGTGCGGATGGACACCACAGGAAATCTCGTAGGTGTATATTTGCCACCAGGAAACTATCAGACCTCTAACAAGTTTCAGGTCTACGGCAAGGCAGTGAAGGTTATCGGTGCGGGTCCTTGGTATACAAGGTTCATTGCTCCAACTAACCAAGAGAATACCGATGTCGGATTCCGAGCCAGTGATACTGCGAATGGATCTACCTTTGCAAATTTCGCTTATTTCGGAAACTATACTTCTCGTATCGACGGTCCTGGTAAAGTATTTGATTTCTCCAATGTGGCGAACATTACGATCGACAACATCTGGACTGAACATCAGGTCTGTATGTACTGGGGAGCCAATACCGATAACATGGTGATTAAAAACTCCCGTATACGTAACACCTTCGCTGACGGCATCAATATGACTAATGGAAGCACGAATAACCTGGTGTCTAATATTGAAGCACGGGCAACAGGTGATGATAGCTTTGCATTGTTCTCGGCGATTGATTCTGGTGGTGCAGATATGAAGGATAACATCTATGAGAACCTCACTTCAATCTTGACTTGGCGTGCTGCTGGTGTAGCTGTCTATGGTGGATACGCAAATACCTTCCGTAATATTTATATTGCGGATACACTTTGCTACTCCGGGATTACAATCAGCTCTTTAGACTTTGGATATCCGATGAATGGCTTCGGAGCTTCACCGACTACGAATTTTGAGAATATTTCTATTGTTCGTGCAGGTGGGCATTTCTGGGGCGCGCAGACTTTCCCGGCGATCTGGGTATTCTCGGCCTCCAAGGTCTTCCAAGGTATCCGAGTCAATGATGTGGATATCATTGATCCGACCTATCATGGCATCATGTTCCAGACCAACTATGTAGGTTCCACTCCACAATTCCCTGTAACAGATACCATCTTTAATAATGTTACAATTACCGGTGCGCAGAAGAGCGGCGATGCTTTTGATAGTAAATCCGGAGTGGGTATCTGGGTGAATGAAGCTGCTGAGGCTGGTCAAGGTCCAGCCAGAGGCTCAGCAACCTTCAACAATCTAAAGATTACGAACACGGTAACAAATATTAAGAATAATACTTCTACTTTTACCATTAACGTGAATCCGTAAATTGTAGATCAGTAGTCAGTTATAATGAAGCCGCCTACCCATAAATTTGGGAGGCGGCTTTTTAACTTAGGGAGCTTGCAAGCTCCAGAATCGACAGGAGGTGCCACTCAAGTTACAATGAAGGGTATGTAAAGTAATGAAGGAGGCACTATATATGACACCACTAGTTGTTAACAATATAACTGAGCTGATTGGGAATACACCGGTTGTGCGACTAAATCGGTTGACCACCCCCCAAGATGCAGAACTATATGTAAAGCTGGAACGCTTCAATCCCAGTGGCAGTGTAAAGGATAGAGCAGCTTATAATCTGATCCTGCAAGCAGAACTAGCCGGGCTGCTGAAGCCCGGAGGGACCATTATAGAGCCGACAAGCGGAAATACAGGCATTGGATTGGCTATGAATGCCGCTGCAAAAGGCTATAAAGCGATTCTTGTCATGCCTGACAATATGACGAAGGAACGAATCAATATTCTAAAGGCTTATGGCGCTGAAGTTGTGCTGACTCCTGCAGCGGAGCGGATGCCGGGAGCTATTGCAAAAGCAATTGCGCTAGGGAAAGAAGTGGCAAACAGCTTTATTCCACAGCAATTTGAGAACAAAGCGAACCCTGACATTCACCGTACTACGACAGCTCTTGAAATTATGGAGCAAATGGAAGGGAAGCTGGACGTGTTCGTTGCTTCTTCGGGAACAGGTGGTACGATAACTGGAACTGGGGAAGTGTTGCGTGAGCAGCTTCCAGATATTCGCATTCTAGTTGTTGAGCCGCAGGGCTCACCAGTATTATCCGGTGGAAAGCCTGGACCGCATAAGCTGGTTGGAACCAGTCCGGGCTTTATACCCGCCATTCTGAATACAAAGGTCTACGATGAAATTGTTCAAGTTTCGGATGAAGATGCACTGAATACCGTGAGAATGCTGGCAGCACAGGAAGGAATTCTGCTTGGACCATCAGGTGGAGCCGCAGTATGGACAGCATTGCAGGAAGCACGGCGCCTCGGGGCCGGCAAGCGAGTGCTATGTATTGCACCTGATGCGGGGGAACGTTACCTGAGCATGGGAATATTCTAACTTCGTTTGGAGGAAAAAGAATGAATAAGCTTATGGTAAGTTTCTTTATTGCTCTTATGTTGGTGGGTTGTTCCAGCAACAACTCTATGACCAGTGATGGCGATCATGTTGAGTCTACACCGGAACAAAGTGCTGAAACTGTACTACCTTCACCAACGCTTCCTCCAAGCGCAGAGCCATTACCAACTCCAAGCAAGCAGAAGACTGAAGCTTATCTAGATACTGAGAAGCTGAAGACGAATTTTGGCTTTGCGGATGCAGAGGGGCGGAATATTCTAGTTACCGGGCATGAAAAAGGGCTGGATCAGGAGATGGCACAATTAAATGAGGCTATTGGTGATCAGGGGAATGTGTTAAAGGTTAAATTTAATAAATGGCAGGATGGAACAGAGAACAGCAATGGCCGGGAGATGGCACATAATTTTGTAAATCTGGCGGGTTATCTTTTTACGGTGGAAGAAGCAAGTGCGACCCCGGATGAAACCTACTATTTGACGGATCAAACAGACTTTAAGGTTGATGCGCTTTTGCCTATTGAATCCTTAGAGGGTCAAGAAGCTTTATCTACTGTGGAGGAAAGTATTCGACAGCGTATTGTAGATACGAAAAAACGTGAAATTCAGAAAATCTGGAAGCTGGCAGACCTATCTACAGATCGACAGCTGTATCTCGTTCAATTCGTAAGGCTGGATCAGAATATGTTATTTAGTCTCGTTTGGAAAGAAAAAGATGAATTTACCTTCATGGACTATCCAGCGGTGATTCAAGGAGATGAATATTCGGTCTGGCGGGTGGATGATGGCGGAGAGGTTATGCCTGAAATGTTCTCCATCCTTTTTGCTGCTTATACCTCAGAGGGCCCATTACTCGGCCTGAATTGGTGGGGCTCAGAGGGAGTAAATACGTTTTTTCTGAAAGGAGAGGGAGATTCGTTTAAAGAAATGGATATCCAATATGGACGTTATACTTCACCACTTTAGGTAGGATTTCGCAGTAAAAGTAGAAATGACATGGTGCATCGTGAGATGTATCTTTTTTTTGCTACAATATAAGAAAGCCTGCTTATGATATTATGAATGTCAGCAATCACCTTTTAAAATACTTAAATTTGTAACATTAATGGGTCTATATAGCCCGATCGAGTCATGTCGCTTAGATGAGACGGTGATATTGTTAAGCATAAGATGTGCAGGAGGGGACGGCAACGTATAAACAAATAAAGTATATGATCCTGTTATTGCCAACGCTAATGGTGGGGATCTGGGAGATTGTGCGTCACCAGTTTCTAATGCCTTATATTTCTATGGATTTGGGGAACTATTTGACGCCAGTCCTGGTGTTTTTAGTCAGTCTTGTGTTGCTCGTCCCTTTGTTCTCTCTTATGGAACGGAATCAGCGGGAGCTGGAGCAGGAACGTGCGCTTAAAGATGCAATGAAGGCTCGGGAAGGACTTGCCAAAGAACTGCATGATGGAATGGCGCAATCTTTATTTCTCTTATCTGTCAAAATCGACCGGTTAGAAGCAAGCCGCAAGAATGGTGAGGTCAGTGAGGAAAATGTGGATCAGATCAAAAAGACGGTCCATGAGGTGAACCGTTATGTGCGGCAGGCCATTGCCAATCTGAAGATTCCGGTCTCAGAGCAGAGTTCTTTTTCATTGGAACAGTCGGTAAAAGATCAGCTAACCCAGATGGCGAACGAGATTATGATTGAAGCCTCTCTCGAATGGAGCCTGCAAGATGATGCGCTCTCCCCTTCGGAAAAATCAGAATTGTTATCCTGTATTCGCGAAGCGATCATTAATGTTCGTAAGCATACACGAGCTGGACTGGTTTCAATTACTGGCGCTGGCGATGAGAAGAACTGGAGGGTAGTTGTTACAGACAATGGAGAAGGATTTCAGTATGATCCATTTGAAGTGAGTGGCAGCTACGGACTTCAGATCATGAAGGAACGTGTCGAGGGGATGGGCTGGAAGCTTAGGCTGACTTCTGGTGACACAGGCACCCAGGTTGAAATTACGAAAGGGGAAGTCAGTCCATGAGCCGATACCGGGTTTTAGTTGTAGATGACCATGCGCATGCACGTGAGGCGATGTGCGAGATTTTGTCCATGGATGATAGTTTTGAGGTCATTGGAGTAGTGGAGAGTGGTGCTGAAGCGATCGCTTTCACAGCCCAGTGGATGCCTGATCTCATCCTAATCGATATTCAGATGCCGGAAATGGACGGGCTGGAGACGACTCGCCGGATCAAGCAGGAATATCCTTATGTCAAAATCGTTATCGTTACCGTATCGGACGAAATTTCCCACCTCCTCGAAGCGCTAAAGCAAGGAGCACAGGGGTATTTGCTAAAGAATCTGGCACCTTCCACCTGGATTCAATATTTGCAGGCCATTGTTAATGAAGAAGCACCGCTTAGTCGGGAGCTGGCTTTTCAAATCTTGAAGGAGTTCACCGTACCCTCTGTAACGGATGAAGGGGAGTCGTTGACGGCTAGAGAGAAAGAAATTTTAAGCTGTGTATCTTCTGGATCAAAAAACAAGGAGATTGCAGTGAGCTTGGGGATTTCGGAGCATACCGTAAAAAACCATTTGAAGAACATCCTCCAAAAGCTGCAACTCCAAAACCGAACGCAGCTGACGCGTTATGCCTTGGAGCAAGGGCTTGCTTCGCGTAAACGAGATTTTTCGAAAGATGTATAGCAGGGAATTAAGGACGAAGATATATAATTATTGATGAGAAGAGGCTAACTATGAACAGATTATCTCGAAAAATAATGACGTTATTCGCACCAGCTGCAGCAACACTGTTATTGTTCGCAGCAGTGGCTAGCGCGCACGTAACCGTGGCACCAGCACAATCTAGCACGGGGGCATGGGAGACTTATACATTAAAGGTTCCTTCGGAAAAAGACGTGGCAACTGTACAAGTTGATCTACGAGTTCCAGCAGGTGCCGAGTTTAAACAATATGAGGCTACACCCGGATGGGATGTTACCATTGAGGGGAATAAGGTTAGCTGGATAGCTAATGGTGAGGGCATTCAGAAGGGGCAATTCCAACGCTTCTACTTTACGGCCAAGAACCCTGATGGCGCTGGCGACATTGCATGGGATGCTTATCAGCACTATGCCGATGGAAGCTTGGTGCAATGGTCCGGTGAGGCTGGAACAGAGAATCCGCATTCCATTACTACAATTGTACAAGCTTCCGGTGGGGATGAACATTCTCACGGTTCCAATGTCAAGAGCGATTCCATGAGCATGGAAGAGCATAATGCTATTATGAAAGATGAGGAAAAATCAAACAGTGTCAATCCAATGGTCTACATCGCAGTCGGGATATCTTTACTTGCCTTTTTAATAGCGGCTATAAGTATATTGCGCGGGCGGAAAGAGTAAGCGGAGATCGTTGGATTCCGTGATCTGAGTTGGATACTTTGATAAGAGAAAAGTTTGAATTTATAACTGTGAACAGTCTCGAGTGAAGTTTGAGACTGTTCACGGTTTTTTTGTGGAAATTTGGCAATATGATCTTTAGGACATGAAAGAAGCCCCAGCCGATAAACGACGGGAGCTTCTTTTATGTTTTTTTGTTGTGAATTACTTTTACTTGGCTACAGCCGTTTCCGCTTATAGAAGGTCACAAAGACTGCAGTCAGCAGTAAGAGAAGTATCGCGACCCCAGTAGTGATGGCTTCACTCGTGCTGCCTTTTTGCTGCATAGCGCCAGCACTGCCGCCAAAGTTACCACCCATGCCACCAGGCATACCGCCACCCATTCCGCCACCGCCAGGGCCATTTCCACCTTCAGGGATAGCTGGTCCACCCATGGCACCCGGTGCACCGCCAGGCCCTCCAGTGAATCCACCTTGAGCGGCTTGCCCATCGGTATTGGTCTGCGCACCCTGAGCGGCTTGCCCGTCGGTGTTGGTTTGACCACCTTGAGCAGCTTGCCCGCCAGCTGTTGCTTGCGTGTTACTGCCGGGACCCGCGCCGGCATCAGGGATAGCCGGTCCGCCCATGGCACCGGGCTCACCGCCTGCGCCGCCCTGAGGAGCCTGCCCATCCGTGGCAGCTTGCCCGCTTTCGGCGTTCGGTGCAGCACCACCCGCGCTCTGATCCGCCCCCGCGCCAGTCTGCCCGTTACCCGCGCCGTTCGCGCCTTCTCCAGCACCAGCGCCATTCCTAGCACCACCTCCAAAGCCGCCGCCGCCCATGCCACCACCCATACCGCTTCCCGATCCGTCACCGGAGGAAGGGATGGTTCCGTCGAGCTGCTGCTGGATATTTTTAGCCATGTTCGACATGAAGGTCTTAACAGACTTAATCCCTTCTTCATATTGCTCGAAGGTGTAGAAAGCAGAAGGATCTGCTTTGACATAGCTGGAAATCATCATGTCCAGCTGATCCATTCTAGTTTGAAACGTATCATCCGCTAGATAGCCATTAATCATTTCGCTGACGATCTCGTGATATTTCGCTTTGTATTCGTCGTTAGCAAGTAGCTTCGCAATCAGAGGACGTTCAGCCAGCGTGCCTTGTGTAGGCTCGTCAATCAGTACGTCTGCGCTGCCCATGCCGCCAAAAGCCATATTATAATCCCACGGCAGGATCGAGAAGACGCCTTCGTCTTCATATAAGTAATAATTTTGTTTATTACCACCTAAATAACTGTCCATATTTGCCGTGACCGCATTTAGAGCGATATACTTCAGCGATTCCTCTACGTCGATGTATTTTTCATAATCGGTGCCGTTATTAAGCTCATTCAGCATATCGATCAGAATTTCATCGTTAGATTTATCCGACTTCATTACTAATCCGGTATAGAGGGAAGGGTCGTCACCAAGCCAAGTCAAGTCACTGCCCTGACCGGTCATTTCCCCTTTATAAAGTGCGCCGTAAGAGTTCCCGAAATTGCGTTCCAAATATGCGTCGCCGATCTGTTCCACCGCGAGGTAGAAGCCCTTCAGTTCATCGTTGACGTATACATTAACGAAGGAATATTTCGGCGTCGGGAGTCCGACACTCTCAGCGAGCTCATAGGTCAGAAATTCACGCATATAAGAAGCATCGCTGTAATTGTTATTCAGGTTGATCTTATTGATGCCGAATAAGTTCTGGTTCACATATTCATCAAAAGAAATTTTAAAGCTGTACCGATCAGAGTCTGTCATCTGTACTACACTTCTGAGACTAAGATTTCCTTTGGTCCGCACGGCAACGTTATCGAATTTAACGCCGTTGTACTCAACCGATGCGGTTTTATATTCTTCCGCGCTGGCATTATCCAGCATATCCTGAAAATCATCCGGGTCCAAAGTGATTTTGACATCGACGACCTTATCTTTTGGAAAGACCTGCTCGTCTAGATTTTTCTCGTCGCTCGAGACTACCTTATCCTTAGAATCTGTTGCAGTTTCGTTTGTTGCTGATGGACTTGCGTTCTGGCACCCAGCTACAGCGATGACCAGCAGCAGGCAACAAAGACTCAGCAGGATAGATTTACCTCTTGCTTTCATCTGGGGCACCGCCTTTCATCTTATTATGTTTAGGATACATAGTCACCGCTGTAGCTAATCAGAAGTGCATTTTTTACACCTTTAAGGTCGGAAACTGTGTTGACAAAGCCACCTACTTTATCATCCAGACGAAGCTCTAGTGTTAATTCGATATTGTTTGCAGATACTGTTTTTTGCTTCACGTTGTAGCGTTTCACGGATTTGGTGATATGGTTGTGGACTTCATGTTCACTCTCATCGCTATCACAGTTAATGACCAGCAAATATGGTGTTTCGATAGAAGAATGCTTGATGAAGAGGAACAGAATTAGACCGATTATGATTGAACCCACAATAGCCAAAGTGAAGAAGCCTGCGCCAGTTACAATCCCTGCGACTGCTGCCCAGAATAAGAAGATCAGATCAGTTGGATCTTTGATCGGCGTTCTGAAACGAACGATGGACAATGCGCCGACCATACCGAGGGACAGAACCAGGTTAGAGTTGATAGCGATAATGACAGTGGCTGTAATCATGGTCATGCCCATTAGCGAGACGTTGAAGCTTTTGGAGTATAACACTCCGCTAAATACACGTTTATAGAGCAGATAAATAAAGTATCCGATCAGAAAAGCCACACCTAACGTGATTAGCATTTTCGAGATGCTTATATCGGAGACAAAGTTGTCTATCACCGAGTTTTTAATGATATCTGAAAAAGTATTTGTGGTTGTATCTGTTGTTGCGGTTGCTGCCATTGTTGCTAGTGATGCATTCATAATCAATAATCCTCCCAAGTGTTGGTTTTTAAGAATTTGCGGCAGATCACATATTTTGAAGCGGACTGTCTGTTCAGCCCCTCTAACTGCAGCGCAATCTTAATGTATTCCGGAATGTACTCATCGAATTTCACTTCAAAAATAATAAAGTTCTCATCAATCGCCCGAATCGGATGCAAATCCTTATCAAAAATATCCGTCGAATGCAGACCGGTACGTAATTCTTTATCGAACGTGATCCGCACGTTGCCGTTGTGGCAAACATAGGGCTCGCGAACATAATCCACGATGACCTTCGGCCGAAGAAGGTTATGGCGCATCTGATTGTATAATTCCATGAACAGTGGACTGTCCGGGACATTCAGGACCTCATAGTTACCTGCCATGATCTCGTCGTACATTTGACGGGTCAGCGGCTCTTTAATTTTGGCGATATAATCGTCCATTTTGATTTTTTTCTCAAAGTGAATGATGTTGTCTTGAATGTTGTAGATACGAATACGATATTTGGCGCGTTCTCTGAGACCTCCGAGTTTGTCGGCAAGCGCCGAGTTGTTGATGTCGTCAAAATACAAACTGCGGATATGATATTCGCCACTTTCATTGGCATGCTGGTCTGTATCAATCAAACTCTGTAATCGTTGGCGTAATACAAGGTATTGATGATAGTTAATGAAGAATTTTAGTTCATGCCGGAATTGAAGCTTGTTACTCATTTTCCCACCTCGTTTCTATCTCTATCTCTGTCGTTGGCTAACCTTGTTGCACAACTAATTCTAGGAGACAGACCTTATGCTTAACTTAAAATAGACTGAATGTTAGCTGAATGTTTTACACTGCGTTAACAAAAGTATAGATCTATAGATTTGACTTCTGACTTTCTGGAAGGCTATCTTAGTTAGAAGACTAGAGAGAAAAATGAAGGAGGAGCCGTGATGAAAGACTATAAATTCGCCATCATCCTAGGGATAGTAGTGATTGTTCTGATCTTGGTGGCTGTTGGGATGGAGTGGTCCAAATCCGGGAGCTCCAAGAAATCATCAGCCCCGTATGATCTTGTTACCACCTTTAAGGGAGATGCGGGAACGAGTCGTGCGTTTACTTGGTATACTAGCGATTCCAATTCCGCAGGAGTTCTGGAGTTAGTAAAGGGACAGATGTCCTCTTTTGTAGAATCGGATGTACTAAGGGTAGAAGCAAATAGTAGCGCCATAAAAACGGACCATGGTCCCAGAGGTGTTCACAAAGCGGAGGTTACAGGACTTGAACCTGGGACGTTATATTCTTACAGAGTGGGCAGCGGGCTTGAGGGAGGATGGAGTTCAGTTGCGGAATTTACCACGGAAGAGGTTGGACTAGATAGTGTTACGTTTATCAACGTCGCGGATTCTCAAGGGGAGAGGGCGGATGATTTTAAACTGTGGGGGAAGACATTGAGCAAGGCCTTTCAGACCTTTCCAGAGGCCAAGTTTATTGTGCATAATGGTGACTTAACGGAGGATCCGGAGGATTCGGCGGGCTGGGATCAATTTTTTGGTAACGTGCAAGGCTTGCTTTCGGGGACACCATTAATGCCTGTTACGGGAAATCATGATCAGGTTGATGACGATGCGACGGACTTTACTTCTCATTTCAACCTGCCAGATAACGGGGCAAAAGGTTCTATTGCGGGCACCTCGTATTCCTTCGATTACGGTCCTGTACATGTGTCTGTATTGAATACGGAGAGCAATTTGAAAAAGCAAGCTGAGTGGCTGAAGCAAGATTTGAAGAGCACGGATAAGGAATGGAAGATTGTTGCGATGCACCGTCCGGCTTACGGGGGCAATTCATATAAGAAGGTTGAAGATTGGACGGATATTTTTGATGCATATGAGGTCGATCTGGTGCTGCAGGGGCATAATCATGAGTACTCCAGATCCTACCCTTTGCGGGCTGGAAAAATCGTTCCTGAAGGTGAGAATCCGGTAGGTGCTAAAAAAGGTACGGTATATGTGGTGACCAATGCATCTGGTGGGAAGTTTAATGAGAAAAAAGAGGATCAGTTCTATCATGCGGTGCATTTTCAAAACTACAAGCAAATGTTCGCAGGGATTAGTGTTACCAAGGATAGTTTGACTTATCAGGCTTATGATGTGGATGGTAAGATGCTGGATGAATTTGTGCTTACGCATTAACCAGTAGTAGCTTTCTTCACCGTTAGGGTGGAGAGGGCTTTTTTGGGATTCTTCTGGATTTTTGATTTGACACTCCTCTTAGGGGAGGCATTTATGCTTGTGAAATGTAATCTAAGGTGTGAAAATGGTACGATTTTTAGAGACAAACTTCATGAAAATACAACCATTTTCTATCGATTATGAAAAACATTACCATTATAATGAAAGCGTTATCAGAAAAATTTAAATAGTCGAATTTAGGGGGGAGGGAAGAAGCAGGGATACAGAGTAGGAGGAAAGCAAAAGCAAACCAATAAAATTGTAGGAGGCGTAAAACGTGATTCGTAATCGTATCCGAAAAACTGGATTGTTAATCCTGCTTGGCGCGATGATAGGCTCTTTATTCTCTGCATTCCCAGCTACTACTCATGCGGCCGCAAGTGAACCTTACAATTGGAAGAGTGTTGTAACGGGAGCCGGCGGTGGTTTTGTACCCGGAATTATTTTTAATCAGTCCGAACCCAATTTAATTTATGCCAGAACAGATATTGGTGGTGCGTATCGATGGAATCAGGCTACCTCTAGTTGGACTTCGATTAGTGACTCCGTAGGCTGGGTCGATTGGAATAAGAATGGTGTAGATGCCCTTGCTACAGATCCTATTGATCCGAACAAAGTCTATATGGCAACAGGTACTTATACTAACTCCTGGGATAATAACGGTCAGATCATGCGTTCTAGTGACCGGGGAAACACCTGGCAAACCACTCCGCTGCCTTTTAAGGTAGGTGGCAATATGCCGGGCCGCTCTGCGGGTGAACGCCTCGTCATTGACCCGAATAAGAATAATATTTTATTCTTCGGAGCCAGAAGTGGCAATGGGCTCTGGAAAAGTACGGACTCCGGTGTTACTTGGTCGAAGGTAACCTCCTTTACGAATGTAGGAACATATATTCAGAATCCGACACTGGATTATGGAAATGATCTCGTTGGCTTATCCTGGATTACGTTCGATAAGAGCACAGGAACACTTGGCAATGCGACTCAAACGATATATGTAGGGGTTGCCGATACAGCAAGCAGCGTATATCGAAGTACAGATGGAGGCGTAACTTGGACAGCTCTGGCAGGACAACCTTCAGGCTACTTGCCACATCATGGCGTGCTTTCATCTACAGGCGATCTGTATATTACTTATAGCAATGGTGTAGGTCCTTATGACGGAAGTAAAGGTGAGGTTTGGAAATACAATAAAACAAGCGGTGCATGGACGAACATCAGTCCTTCAACCGGAACGGATAATTGGTATGGCTTCGGTGGTTTAGCTGTGGATGCACAGAATCCTAACACAGTTATGGTATCCAGTTTAAACGCTTGGTGGCCTGATGAAGTGATTTTCCGCAGTACTAACGGTGGTGCAACATGGAGCCGAA
Source organism: Paenibacillus sp. NPDC058367 (assembly GCF_042723305.1). Taxonomy (NCBI): domain Bacteria; kingdom Bacillati; phylum Bacillota; class Bacilli; order Caryophanales; family Paenibacillaceae; genus Paenibacillus; species Paenibacillus sp. NPDC058367. Next base: position 701,718 of record NZ_JBHXIZ010000001.1, on the reverse strand, counting down.
TTTGGGACTGGGGCAATTATCCAGAACGAACTTATAAGTTCAGTATGGATATCACAGCAGCACCTTGGCTCGATCACGGAACGACTTCGACCTCTCTTGATCCTTCACCAAAACTGGGCTGGATGATGGGCGATCTGGAAATTGATCCTTTCAACTCTAACCGGATGATGTATGGGACGGGGGCTACCATTTATGGCTCAAACAATTTGACCTCATGGGATACCGGAGGCAAGGTGAATATCTCTGTTATGGCAAAAGGTGTGGAGGAAACTGCAGTATTAGGGTTGATAAGCCCGCCAACGGGAACCTCCCATTTGATCACTGCACTTGGTGACGTTTCTGGTTTCCGTCATGAGGATTTGTCGGTAGCTCCAACTAAATTCCAGACTAGTCCTTCATGGGCAACAACAATGAGTATTGATTATGCAGAGTTGAGTCCATCATATATGGTACGGGTAGGCAGTGCAGATAAAGAGAAGACACCAAGTATGAAATCCATTGGTATCTCTAACGATGGTGGAGTGAACTGGTACATGCCAAATTCCGAACCGTCAAATGGCACCAAAACAACAGTGGGGCATGGACAAGTAGCTGTGTCTGCAAGTGGGAACTCTATTTTGTGGAGCACCTCGGATATTGGTGTGTACTACTCCAAAACAACAGGTAACTCTTGGACAGCAAGCGCCGGATTACCTGCAGGAGCAAAAGTAGCATCTGACCGAGTGAATGCTAACAAATTTTATGGATTTTTTGCTGGGGTCTTCTATGTTAGTGTGGATGGCGGAGCTACATTTACTGCCACTTCAGCTTCAGGTTTCCCAACCAATAATGTAGCTGGATTACAGCCGAATGAAGCTCAGATCAGCATGAAAGCAGTACCAGGTATTGAAGGTGACATCTGGTTTGCAGGAGGAAATACGACTGAGAATAAGTATGGTTTGTGGCACTCCACGAACTCTGGTGCGAGCTTCACGAAGTTAACCAACGTACAAGAAGCTGATCTCATTGGTTATGGAAAGGCTGCGCCGGGTCAAACTTACATGGCACTATACACGGTAGCGAAGATTGATGGCGTGCGGGGTGTCTTCCGTTCCGATGATGTTGGCGCAACTTGGGTTCGTATTAATGACGATGCCCACCAATACGCCAAGATTAATATGGCGATTACTGGTGACCCAAGAATTTACGGACGTGTATATCTCGGAACGAATGGCCGAGGCACATTGTATGCTGATCCTGTCAATCTACCAGCTACAGGCTCAACCATTACTCCAACAACTGCAAGCTTCGATAAGAAAACAGCGAATCAGGCCGACGTCGCAGTAACCATGACGCTGAATGGACACACGCTCAGCACAATCAAGAACGGAACGGCGACATTGGTTAGTGGTACAGATTACACGGTCAGTGGATCTACCGTCACCCTTAAGAAGGCGTATCTAGCGACGCAAGCGGTAGGAACGACCACGCTGACGTTCAGCTTTAGCGCAGGTGCGACGCAATCCTTAGCGGTTGCGGTGACGGATACGACAACACCAGTAAGTAACTCCACGATAACACCAACAACCGCAAGCTTTGATAAGAAAACAGCGAATCAGGCCGACGTCGCAGTAACCATGACGCTGAATGGAAACACGCTCAGCACAATCAAGAACGGAACGGCAAGCCTTGCAGCTGGAACGGACTATACTGTCAGCGGTTCAACAGTAACCCTTAAGAAGGCGTATCTAGCGACGCAAGCGGTAGGAACGACCACGCTGACGTTCAGCTTTAGCGCAGGTGCGACGCAATCCTTAGCGGTTGCG
>NZ_JBHXIZ010000001.1:0-699815 GCF_042723305.1 Paenibacillus sp. NPDC058367 | reverse complement strand
CGGTGACGGATACGACAACACCAGTAAGTAACTCCACGATAACACCAACAACCGCAAGCTTTGATAAGAAAACAGCGAATCAGGCCGACGTAGCAGTAACTATGACGTTGAACGGAAACACGCTCAGCACGATCAAGAACGGAACGGCCACCCTCGTAGCAAGCACAGATTATACAGTGAGTGGTTCTACAGTAACGATCAAGAAAGAGTATCTGGCAACCCAAGCGTTGGGAAGCATTACGCTTACCTTTGAGTTTAGTGCAGGAACCACACAATCCTTGGTTGTCACGATTGCGGATACGACAGTAGCTCCTACTGCAGCATTGAAAGTACAGATGTATAATAGTTCATTGTCTGCTTCCGGAAATACGTTGAATCCAAAGTTCAAGCTGGTGAATACGAGCACAAGTGCTGTGACGCTCTCCGATGTGAAATTAAGATACTATTACACGGTTGATGGAGAGAAGCCACAAAGCTTCTTCTGCGATTGGTCACAGGTGGGAAGTGCGAATGTAACAGGAACATTTATAAAATTGCCAACAGCTAAAGCGAATGCGGATTATTATCTAGAGGTTGGCTTCTCGAGTGCAGCGGGTTCACTTGCTGCGGGTGCGAGCATCGACATCCAGGTGCGGGTGGTTAAAGAGGATTGGACGAATTATACTCAAACCGGAGATTATTCCTTTAATGGAGTAGATACCAACTATGTGGACTGGAGCAAAGCACCAGCATACGTGTCAGGAAATTTGATTTGGGGTAGTGAACCTAACTAAAGACATCACCAATATTTATGCAATAGTGGCTGTCCTAGAAGTAGAGAATTCTACTTTTGGGGCAGCTTCTATCTTTAATAAATAGACCAAACGACGATCGAGCAGGCTAGAGAGGAATTAGGGAATAACTCCCCCGAAAATAGCCGAGTTTAGCCTTAAATGAACGAAAACAAGGAATTCCTCCCTAAAAATCAGGGAGATTTCTTTATTTTCTAGCAAATCAGCTAAATTATAGGGAGGTTTTCCGTAATTACTATTTGGATGAGTAGATATTTCAGAATTACAGGGAGAAATTCCCTAATTATTCTATCGGCGCTTCAATTGATATGCCATTTGTTTAGTTGTTACAACGTTTGTCCACTATCTACCGTAATGATCTGTCCGGTCATTGCTTCCTGTTCGAGTGTCGCGCAGACGAATTGAGCGATATCCTCAGTGGATGATAGACGCTGGAGCAGCAGATTAGGTGCTAATTTATGCATCTGTTCTTCTCGACCAGACCACCATCTAGTAGCAACAGCTCCCGGTGCGACACAGTTCACTCTAATAGTTGGAGCTAGCGCATGGGCTAGAGATTTCGTGAGGCCATGAACAGCAGCTTTGGAGACCGCATAAGGAAGGGAAGAGCCTAAGCCAGTTTGTCCGGCGATGCTGCCGAGATTGACGATGGTGCCTGAACCGCTCAGGTTCATATATGGTGCAACTGCTCTGGCGCAGAAAAACATTCCTTTCACATTTACATCATAGAGTTCATCCTAGACTTCCTCCGTTGCTTTTTCCAGATCACCCAGCGCAATATGTTTAGTAATACTGGCGTTATTCACCAGCAGATTTAACGTCCCAAAATGCTGAATAATCGAATGGACCATACTTCGCACTTCCTGATCCTTAGAAACATCGGCTTGTACTGCTATCGCTTGTCCACCTTGATTCATAATCGTATTCACGGTTTCATTAGCTTCCGCCTCGGATCTAGAATAGTTCACTGCAACAAGGGCTCCGCGTCGGGCTAATTCTAGACTTACAGCTCTGCCAATTCCAGTACCTCCACCAGTTACTAAGGCTACTTTATTGTTAAGATCCATCCTTATTCACTCCTTTGGTTGGCGTATGTTGTTGATATAGAGTATTCTATAGTGATTATTGGATTTCGTATAATTGAATTAATTGAAGGTTTGGTTCAATTTATTTGAATTAAGTAGTGGAGGGCTCAGGAATGGATCTAAAAACAATAAAAACCTTTCAAACCATTGTGAGTTCAGGAAGCTTTAACCGTGCAGCAGAGGAATTGAATTATGCCCAATCCACGGTCACGATGCAAATGCAGAGGCTTGAATCCGACTTAGGATGTCAACTGCTTGAGCGGGGAAAACAAATCAGCTTAAGTGAAGCTGGCAGATTGTTTTATGAAGAGAGCTTACATATTGTTAAGGATATGGAGCGGTTGCAGAGCCGTTTGGTCGATTTGAAGATAGGTGAGGCGGGCAACCTCCGCATAGGGGTAACGGATCCGACGGCGAGCTATCGTTTGCCGCAGCTGTTAAGCAGCTTTATGACGCAGTTTCCGAAAGTGAAAGTCTCCGTGGAGATCGCGGGAACCGTTGCACTCAGTGAACTGCTTTTGCGAGGCGAAATTGATATGGCTGTATGTTCAGCGCCAGAGCTGGGTAAGGAGCTTTATTTTGAACCCTTATTTACGGAGGAATTTGTGTTACTTATGCCAGAAGAGCATCCGCTAGCTTCCAAGGAGAATATCACGCCAGAGGATTTACAGGATCATAGGTTACTTATTACGGCAGCAAACTGTCCTTATCGCAAAAAATTAGAAAGTATGCTACAGGAATCAGGTGGTGCACCGTTCGATACTATGGAGATTGGAAGCATGTCGGCTCTAAAATATTTTGTGGAAAGTGGCTTAGGCGTCGCTCTTGTCCCTGAGATAGTCTTGAATCCGGCCCCTGCAGGAACGGTAGTGCGAAAACTGGAGGGAAAGGTTATCGATATGACCTGCGGTATCCTATGTAAACTTTCGGATTATCCCTTGAAGCTGGCGAGCTCCAGATTGTATCATTTTTTAAAGCAGGAGCTATCCGCGACAAGGATATTTTAAATTTTAAACGAATTGTATGTATTAGGAAAAAAAGAGAGGGCGGTGCTTGATGTTTTTAAGGAGAAAATTCAGTTTCTGGTTTTCGATTATTAGTATCATCATCTGTCTGGGTGATTATTTGGGGATTGAGATCGCAAACATCATTCTTGTACGACTTAATCCAATTATAGATACGCTGATTTTCATGAAGCCCTTTGCAAACTGGATGGTTGATGTTAATAATACTGAATGGGCTGCAAGCAGTATATTAATCAGTGTCAGATTTCCCACGTATGTAATTCATTTTGGGTCGTTCCTGATTCTAGGACTTCTTATAGATTATCTTATACATATATTTAAACAGAAGTAAAAAGCGAGCAGTATTAGCCGAGATGAGGAAAGGTGAGATGAGATGAGCGGAGTAGAGGGAAAGCTTGAGTTGGAGAGGATTGTTTTTATAGGAAGGACCTTTGAGGAATATTTACAGATGTTCAAATTGAAAGAAGCGGATCTTATAGGCAGGCGGATTTTGGATTGTCCTGCAGGTGCCTGCTCTTTTACAGCGATATCGAATCAGTTAGGGAGTGACGTGACTGCTGCGGATATCGCTTATTATTACTCTGCGGATGAGCTTGAAGATAAAGGTGTTCAAGATATTGAGCATGCTATGTCTGAACTGGTTAAGGTACAGGGCAATTTTGTATGGGACTACTTTAAGTCTATAGAGGATTTGACACAAGCGAGGAGTAGGGCTTTAAACGATAACATCAGGGATCAGAGACAAACCCCGGCGCGATATGTTCCTGTGATTTTACCTAATCTGCCGTTCAATGATGAGGATTTTGATCTGACTTTGTCTGCGCATTTCCTATTTATGTATAGTGATCGGCTGGACTATGATTTTCATCTAAGGACTATTAATGAACTTATGCGGGTGACTAGCGGAGAGCTTCGTATTTTCCCTTTAGTTGATCTGTCTTGCAAAAGATATGAGCATTTAAATCGCCTTATAGATGAGATGGTTCAACAAGGTTTCGCTGTGGAGGAGATGGAGGTTCCTTATGAATTTCAAAAAGGGGCAAATCAGATGCTGAGCATTAGAAGAATGAAGCCATAAGATAGTAGATAGCTATAGTTTGTAAAATAAAAAACGAGGGCGTTCCTAAGCAGTTTTCATCGCTTTGGAGACACCCTCGTTTTTAAATATAACCCTATAAAAAATTACGCCACTTTCTCTTTACGTTCTGCTACATAACAAGCAATCCCCAGTACCAGACCGAGTCCTACCAGAACGGCACCGACCCATGGCAGCGAAGTAATCGCAAGATGAGAAATGACCCATCCGCCGATGAAGGCACCTGTTGCGTTTCCGAGATTACCTGCAGAATGACTGGTTGTAGAAGCGAGGGCAGGAGCGGCCTGAGCCAGACTCATGATCCGTATTTGTAGTCCTGGCATGACCGCAAAGGATACCAAACCCCAGAAGAATATTGTGATGACCGCAGCTACTGGACTATGCATTGTGAAGGAAAAGATCGTAAGAATGACACTAACCGCGAAATAAAGTCCCACGATAGAAGGCATCAGCTTCCAATCTGCAAGCTTCCCGCCAACGATATTCCCGATGGTTACACCACAGCCGAAGAGAACTAGAATCCATGTCACACTATGCTCGGCAAAGCCGGTAACTTCCATTAGCAGTGGTGCTATATAAGTGAACACTGTGAACAAGCTGGCGTTACCAAGCGCGCCGATCAGTAAGAATAGAAGCAGTTTAGGATTAGCTAGCGCAGAAATTTGCTGGATTACACTAGCAGGTTTGTCTTGTTTAATCTTTGGAATGAAAATAAGAATGCCGATTAGTGCAGCGACTCCCATGACTGCTATCGCAGCAAATGAGGCGCGCCAGCCCATGTTTTGCCCAATAAATGTTCCTAGAGGAACACCGACGATATTAGCAATCGTTAGACCAGCCATCATAATGGATACGGCTCCGGCCCGCCTATTGGGCTTGACCAGATTAGAAGCGATCACTGCACCAACGCCAAAGAAAGTCCCGTGTGTTAAAGCTGTGATGATACGAGCAACCATAAGAACGGTATAGTTTGGAGCAAATACAGAGATTCCGTTGCCTAGAATAAATAATACCATGAGCAGGCATAACAGTTTCTTTTGTGGAATTCGTTGTGTAAGGATGGTTAGAATAGGAGCACCGACGGCTACCCCAAGGGCATACATCGTGATGAGCTGACCTGCAGTAGAAATACTAACCTGTAAATCTTTGGCGACATTTGGTAAAATACCCATGATGACAAATTCGGTCATTCCAATGGCAAAAGCGCCTACGGTAAGTGAAAGAATAGAGATGGGGAAAGGTTCTTTGCGTGTTTTTTCCACACGGGCTGGTTCCTTGTTGAGGTTTGGAATTGCGTTCATGGTGCCGATGTTCAACCTTTCTTCTGTCTGTAATGAAGCTCCACCCTTATTAAGATGATAGATCCGACATGTAGTACTGCTTTATATTATTTAGTTTTCTGAAATTATTTTCAAGAGAAATATTTATTTCAGATATTTTCATTTTAAATAATCATAGAAGGGATGAATTATTCATGATGGATGAAGGTGTAGTCCAAGTGCTCGAATTACCGGAAATGAAGCTAATAGGCTTGAGTATTACTTCTTCCTTTGTAGGGCACGAGACGGAAAGAGTAGAGGCGATGAAGCGAGAGCAGTATGATCATGCACTGGCTATAGAAGTTTATCAGTTTGCTAATCCTACGTGGCCTGATGAGGTTGATGTGTACATTCCATTGCGATGAGAAATAATTATAAGCAAGCAGCTTTAATGGCGCTCCGGCACTTTGACCTCGATTGGACACAGATTCGTTTTATCCAACGATCGGACACCTGCACTTTTGTAATAGAGACTAATAAAGAGGGGACTTTTTTGCTGCGTCTTCACTCGGGGAGATCTAAAGAAGAAATTAACTCCGAAATCGCTTGGCTGGAGCTTTTGAAGAGCAAAATCGATGTCCCTCTGCCGAAAGGCGTTCATGATCGAACGGGTTCTGTTACGTTCAAAGTGGAGCAAGGTAATGAGGATGGTATATATGCATCGTTAATGCGCTGGGTTGAAGGCGAACATGCGAACGAAAGACTTACCGAAGATCAAATTTACAAAGAAGGCGTTCTATTAGCCAAGCTACATAAAGCGGCACAGGAGCTTGAGTTACCTCCAGGCTTTAATCGTCCTGTGTGGGATGAACATAGCTTTAGAAAAGCAATGCTCCGATTAAAGCTGCACTACCATAGTTTTCTTTCGGATGATGAGTTCGTGCTGTATCAGTCTGCGGCTGAGAAATTATACGGCTGGTTAAGCAAGCAGCATAAAAATAAGAACAGAAGGACGTATGGGGTTATCCATGGTGATTTACATCAAGGGAACATCATATTTAAAGAGGGTGAACCTCGACCGATTGATTTCGGAAGATGTGGTTGGGGATATTATCTTTATGATGTGGCACATACCATTCTAGGGTTGTATCCTTTACAAAGAGAACTGGTCATTAAGGGTTACGAAAGTGTGGCCAAGCTTGATGGGGAGTGGTTTCAGACTTTAGAGAATTTTACGGTCATGGTTATGATCGAAAATTATTGCCATCACGCACCCGACCCTAGAGAAACCGAGGGACTGAAAGCAGAACAGCCTTATGCGCAAGCGATTCTAAGGAATTATCTTAGGGGAGATCCCTTTCTTTTTAACACAATTGAGATTTAGCGTATAAAAATAGGGCCTCATTGGGGAATTTATAAAAAGTTCCCTAAGGAGGCTATTTTGATGAAAAAAAGCTGGATTGCTCCTCTTCTTATCGCAGGTATGTTCTTGCTGGGGCAACAACCTTGCTCCGCTAATGGCTTAGTTCAACCGCAATCTGAGGCTCCGCTTAGATCTGAATCGGAACCGAAGCTTCCAGATCAGGATTCCCGCGAGCTCATGTACAAAGACACACTAATGCTCTTCCTTTTACCCCATATTGAGAAAAAAATGGCTGAGATTTATGCGCCACTTCTGACGGTAACTCCTACAGTGTATCCTTATTTAGTAGATGTTACAGATATAAAGCGAGTGAATGGATTTCGTCGGTTTGATTTCTTAATTACACTCAATATACACCCTACAGTGGGTCCACATCTTTCCGTTGGAGAGGACACTATGACTTTTAGAATCACTCCTGGTCCTAAGGTGAAGTTAGAATCATTCAAGCATTTGAGAGACCCACGAAAGTCTGACCTTACACCAAATTACCAGAATATCTTGAGATAGTGTGGTAATTAACTCTTACAATCACAATTTCGAACGCTTACCCAGCTAACCACACACTCCGATCTATGGGGTGTTTTTTTTGTGTCTAGAATGGTGGTGGATTATTGGCATGTATGGTATTATGAAAATAGTGGATTTATTGATTTTAGTTACTAAATTCAAATTATGAGGTGTGAGGATTGAGTGATCATAAATTCGAAGACGAACACAGAGATGAAATTTTAAGTGAATTCAATTCTAAAATCACAAGCGATATCACAAGCAGCTCTAAGGATAAAGTTAAGGTAGGCGTAGCTACTAAAGATGGGCAGTTAGGGTTTCTTTTTACGAGGGGAGGTCTTCGGGAAGGGGCTGGCAGAAAAAGCACCGGTATAACTAAAAAGGTATCTTTGACGTTACCAGAAAACATCTGGCAGGAGATAGAGCAGGCCTGTGAGGAACAGAACGTATCTCGCTCCCAGGTATTTCGGAACATTATTGAGGCACATTTTGCAAAGGAATCTAAGGAGAGTTAGGTGAGGTCTTTGCTAATCCATGTGTCAAAAGATTCTCTTAGCACTGCACTACAAGCAGCCTTAAAAGCTATATCCGCGAATAGTTCCTCCCGTGTTCTTTCCGGAATACATATTCAGGCGCAAGCGGAGGGTCTGACTTTAACAGCCAGCAATATAAGAATGACCATTGAATATAAGCTTCCTGTGAAGATGGATTCGATGATTGTACACAAACCAGGTGAGATCGTAGTGCCCGCTCGTTATTTTTATGAGATCATCCGCAAGCTTGACCCTGGTTTAATTAGGCTGGAAATCGCAGAGACATTGATTCTAAATATCCAATCGGGCAATACTCAGTTTCGTTTATGCGGGATGGACACTGCAGAATTTCCGAGAATCCATTACGTGGATCATCCAAACACCAAAAAGATACGCATGAAGAACACGCTTTTGAAGCAAATATTTAAACATGTGGTTTTTGCGGTCTCTTCGTTGGAGACTAGACCTGTGCTCACAGGTGTTTCACTTCAAATAGATAATCAAAACATTCGCGTAGTCGCGACTGATGGCATCCGCCTCGCTCAGCATGTTGTTGAAACCGTAGAAGATTACGGAGCAAGTCCTTTAAATGTCATTATACCGGGCAGCACCCTTGAGGATCTTTTAAAAATAATAAACGATGATAAGGGCAGCAGCATCCAAATCGAGATAGGTCAGAAACAAATCAGATTTATTTCTGATGGCTTGAGGGTTCAGTCTGCGCTACTTGAGGGCACTTATCCCTATGTCGATAATTTAATTCCACAGGTATATATATCCGAAATGATCGTTAAGACAGAGCGTTTGTTACGTGTGGTTGAACGTATTGCTATATTGGCTGGTGAAAGTGTAACGCTCGGTGTATATCCCTCCGGTATACTTCATTTAATATCCAGGACCGCCGATGTGGGTGAGGCAAAGGAGGAGATTCCATTGGAGTATCTAGAAGGTGAATATTTTCGAGTAGCTTTTAACGGGAAATATTTCAGAGACATCCTTCGGGCGATCGATAGTGAGACGCTTAGAATAAGGTTTGCTGGAAAAGAAAGACCACTGGTGATACAGCCTGTAGACATGACTTCGTCCACACTTTTTTTAATTACACCAATGAGGACGCAGGATGGAGGATAGGCATATGAGCTTGCTAAGAAGAGTTCTCTTTGCTGAAAAAATATTATATTAATTACTTGGAGGAATGATCTATGAATCTGTTTCAGATGGGATCAAAGCCGCTTGGGACCGAACGAATCACAGCATTTTTAGAGGATAATTATGTGAGTATCGGATATCCCGGAATAGGGGATTTGGAGAACATCAGTAAAGTGGAGCTCCGTGATCGGATGATTCATGCATACCAATACAGTGAGTTGGAGCTTACAGAACATATACAAGCCATTCAACTCTTCGTACATACGATGCAGGATGGCGATTATGTGCTGGTGTGTGATGGGGATTGGGTACATTTAGGTGATCTAGGCGATTATTTTTACAATGAATTATTTGACACGCCAGACATCGGTACATGCCATCGACGTGGTGTAACTTGGCTGAAAAGTCTTCCTATAACCGATCTAAACGCAGGGATAAAAGAGTTTCTTAGCAGTAGTGGAGTGGTCAAACAGTATAAGGGGCCGATGCCTAGTGCTCGTGTGGATCTGTGGATTACAGGTTCTTCTGATTCAGAGCAAGCGATGAGTAATCGAATGCATGTGGATGAAGAGACATTATCAATGGCGCTCGATATATTGAAGGAAGCTCTTGTTAGTGAGAACGCCGAACGACGGGAACGAGCAGCAATTGCACTTCTTCAGTATGCTAAGTAGTGAAGAAAGATTTAAGCTTCACATCCTTAGTAAAAAAGCGTTCCATCCGAACTTCAAATATCGGATGAAACGCTTTTGTTATATCTATCGATATCTTCCAATAACCCTCAGATAAATTCAACGAATTCATTGACCGGTTTACGATAACCACGTGGTCTGATTTTATGTTTCTTGTCTTTGCCGATAGTGATCAGCATAACCGGTACCATATGATCGGGTAGATTTAAAGTGGATTGAATCGCTTCCGGATCAAAGCCGATCATCGGGCAGGTATCCCAGCCTTTATCTTTGGCAATCAGCATGAAGTGCATGGCAGAGAGTGAAGCATTCCGAATAGCCTCATCTCTTTGGAAAGCATCATTTCCTTTGTATGCATTGTTAATCGTTTCTATCTCTGCATCATAATCCTCTTGACTCATAGCCCCTAAAGCTTTAAGTCCTCCGAAGATTTCTGGGGCTTTCAGATAAGCATTCTTATCCCCGAGTACCACTATTACCGCTGAGGCGGAGTGGATTTTATATTGACCGTAAGCCGCTTTACGAATCTCTTCTTTTAAATTCTCATTAGCAACCACTTTATAATTGGCATGTTGAAGATTATATGCAGATGGAGCCAATCTGGCGTAAGAGAACATTTCCTCTAGTTCATTCTGAGGGATCTTCACCCCTTCAACAAAATTCATAGCAGACCTGCGGGATTCAATCAAATCTGTAAAAGCGCTCATGAGTTATTCCTCCATATGTTATGTATTTGCTTGTTAATTATAAATAAGTGATATTTATAAATGAACTAACTATTAGTTACTAACTCAAAATAGCACAGTTAATTATATTCGTCAATGATTAAATTCACTACATTTACATTCAGCTCGCTAAGCACTTTGGAGTGCCGAAGAATAAATACTATGTTGTAAAATATTGGGATGTAAATTAGGATATTAGGATACGAAAAATTTAAATTGCTTTTATTAATGAAAGGGTGGGAATGTTGAACGATACTAGAGAACAGTTGATAAAAGACTTGCAAAGAATTGAAGAGAACGATTACGAGCTTAGAAGTGGGGAGCAATTAAGGGATTATGTGAAATTGATGCTTGAGTACATAGGAGATCCACAGCCGAAGCTACGAGATGACTTGATCTATTCCACCTTCTACAAATGGATTAACGAGAAACAATGGTTTAGTGATGCGGAGCTTCGTGAACTACTTTTGATTCTCCTTGACGAGCAGCGTTTGTTCTATCACGTTGGCAGCAAAGAAGATCAGGCTGTGTTCACAAGAACGTTTTCGGTACTGATCGTTGCGCTGATTCTTCAGCGGCATAGGGAACAGGCTTTTTTAGCAAGCGCAGAGTTTACAAATGTGAAGGAAGCGCTGATTAGATATTATGAGGAAGAACAGGATTTACGAGGATTTATGCCTGAAGAAGGCTGGGCTCATGCTGCAGCCCATGGCGCAGATGCCTTGGATGAACTGGTACTCTGCTCGGAGAGTGATGCTGCAATAAGGGAAGAGGTTTTGGCAGTCATCCAAAGGATGCTTTACAACGATCAGCACATATTTAGCGACGAAGAAGATGAACGGATCGCTACGATTGTAGCTACAATGATAGATCATCATTTACTTCCACAACAACTTATTGTCGACTGGATTCGCAACTTGGAGCAATGTGGGGGGTGGCCGAGAAGCCGTGGCCAGTACGTTGCTCGTGTGAACACCAAAAATTTCGTTCGTTCTCTGTATTTTAGATTGCTACCATTAAAGAACAATCCGGCAATGGTCGAGGTTTTATTGAAAGCGGAGATGAATTTGAATGAATTTACACAATAAGCATTTAATCATCTATACATGTATAAAAAATATCGAAAATTATGACTAATTTATTTTAATGTAATAAAAATCACAAAACTTTAGAAAAAATCAAAAACTTTGTGACATTTATAACTTGATAAGTGCTATAATAGAAATATGGCGTTATAAGTTTTTATTTTTTTATTACTATTAAGCAGCAAAGCTTATTTGCAGAGGAGATTCGGATATGTCAGAAACAATCACTCAAACACAACCTGAGCAAGAATCACCAAAATTAGCTGTCACTCAAGAACAAATGAATGTTCTAGAGCAGCTATTGAAGCCTGAAGTTCAGGAGTCGTTAACTGTCTTAGTGGAACAGTTGCCAAAATTAACAGAGCTTGTCGGCGTGCTCACAAAGTCATATGACTTTGTTCAAACTGTTGCTGCGGATGAAGTCTTGAAAAGTGATACGGTAAGTGCAATTAAAGAACTTGCTGAACCAGTGGTGCATTCGGCGAAGAATATGGCAGCTACAGTGATCGAAGCGCAAGATCGTGCGAATAAAAATACCGATGTGATCGGTGTATTTGGTCTTATGAAGATGATGAAAGATCCACAAGCACAGAAGCTTTTCCGTTTCGTAAATGCTTATCTTCAAGTTGCCGGCGAACGCAGTCAACAGAAATAATATTTTTTATATCTCATTCGTAAGGACGGAGGAAACATCATGTCTAAACATATTGTCATTCTAGGAGCAGGTTATGGTGGTCTACTAAGCGCCTTAACTGTACGCAAGTACCTGAAGAAGGACGAAGCTAAAATTACAGTCGTTAATCAATATCCTACACATCAAATTATTACAGAATTGCATCGTCTTGCAGCGGGTAGTGTTGCAGAAGGTGCTGTTGCTATGCCATTAGCTAAGCTTTTTGCAGGTAAAGATATCGACCTGAAAATTGCAAAGGTGAATTCTTTTTCTGTTGAAAACAAACAAATTACACTATCTGATGGTGTGACATTGTCCTACGATGCTTTAGTTGTGGGTCTTGGAAGCACTACGGCTTATTTTGGCATTCCAGGTCTTGAGCAATACAGTATGGTTTTGAAATCGGCAGCAGATGCTAACAGAATTCATCGTCATATTGATGAGCGTATCCGTGAATATGCGAAGTCTAAAAATCCAGCGGATGCAAGCATCCTAATCGGTGGCGGTGGCTTAACAGGTGTTGAACTTGTTGGTGAAATCGCTGATGTGTTGCCAACACTCACTAAGAAATATGGCGTGGATCCTAAAGAAATTAAACTGATGCTGGTTGAAGCAGGCCCTAAGATTTTACCAGTATTGCCAGATGCATTGATCGAACGCGCAGTGGCAAGCTTAGAAAAACGTGGTGTTCAATTCTTGACAGGACTACCTGTTACGAATGTAGCGGATAATGTCATTGACTTGAAAGATGGTCAAAAAATTATTGCTAACACCTTCGTATGGACTGGCGGCGTACAAGGAAATCCACTGATTGGTGAGTCCGGTCTTGAAGTGAACCGTGGTCGTGCAACGGTAAATGAATTCTTGCAATCCACATCACACAAAGACGTATTCGTTGCTGGTGACAGCGCCGTTGTCTTTGCCGAAGATGGTCGTCCATATCCACCAACTGCACAAATCGCTTGGCAAATGGGCGAATTGATCGGGTACAATCTTTATGCATACTTGAAGGATAAATCATTTGAATCCTTTAGTCCGATCAACTCAGGTACGCTTGCGAGCTTAGGTCGTAAAGACGGTGTAGCCATCGTTGGTGCTAGCTCAACTCCGCTAAAAGGATTGCCTGCAACCTTGATGAAGGAAGCAAGTAATATTCGTTACTTGTCCCACATTAAAGGATTGTTTAGCTTAGCTTATTAATTGTATTATTGGAAAACCTGCTCTAATTTGAGCAGGTTTTTTTGTTGATCTCTAGTGGTTTCTACCATGAATTGTTAATGATTGTCCTAGTACGTAGTATTCATTTTTGATATACTATATTGGCTAATATTAACAGGGGAAAATAGGGGAGGATTACGTGATGTTATTCCGACAAAACGATGTCATTCTGTTTCAAGGCGACAGTATAACGGATTGGGGTCGTAATTATGATGATGCTTCATCGCTTGGTGTAGGTTATGCATTGATGGTCGCCGCTCGTCTGGGGCATTTATATCCTGAGAAGAATCTTACGTTCTATAATCGTGGAATTAGCGGCAACCGTGCAGTAGATTTGCAGGAACGCTGGGAGAAGGATTGCCTGAATCTGAAGCCGACTTGGGTGTCCATATATATTGGGATAAATGACACTTGGCGCCGCTTTGATTCTGGTCAGGAAACAACGCCTGAACAATTTGAAGCTGCATATCGTGACCTGATCGAACGCACGCAGCATTCGCTGGCTGCTAATTTAGTCTTAATCGAGCCATTTGTGTTGCCTGTCCCAGAAGATCGTAGAACTTGGCGCCAGGATTTGGACCCTAAAATTCACATTGTTCGTGAATTGGCACGTGAATATGGTGCATTACTTGTTCCGTTGGATGGCCTGTTTGCTGCGGCATCCGTGAAAGCAGAGCCTGCTTATTGGGCTCCGGATGGAGTACATCCATCACCTGCGGGCCATGCACTTATTGCAGAGGCTTGGCTTAAGACGGTTAGCGCAATTCAAGCTTAATCGTCTGATCATATCACTACATATTTACTTGATTTTATAAGACTAGAACCACTCATTAAAGGAGCAGGTTATAGTCTTTTTTTTAAATATAAGAATTTATATGCTCCATGCTATAAATTATCCTTATATTTCTCGCTTAAACACTTGCCGTCCTTATAGGGAAGCCGAAGGCGTTTATGCTTGTAACGGTTCGGAAAGTCGATTTCTTTATATTTATGGACGCTGTTATAATTAGGTTATGTTTCTTTTCTTGGAGGTGGTTCGCATTAGGAAATTACTATGGGTTGTACCCTTGTTCTTGGTTGCTCTTTTAAGCGGGTGTAAGAATGAGGTGGGCTTCATCAATGCAAGGTGGATCGCCGGAGTGTCTTTAACTCCTGTAACAACTAGTGATCAGAACCAAGTTGATCGACCCGAACATTTTGAGACCCTAATACTGAAGGACTCCGCTCTGATTAAGGCGCTTTCGGAGGCTATGAACAAGAGCAATAAATTATCGGGGGAGCTGGATTGGGCCCCTGAATTTAAAATGGAACTTGTTTATGGTGATGGCTACTCGAAGGATTATTACATAGCAATAGGTGATGAACCCGGTTATAAAGGAGTATTTACTACAGCTGAGAATGGTGGTCAGGGCTACTCTATTCCGGTGAAAAACGCAGATCAAATAAGACAACTCATCTATGGAACAGCAGATCAGGCGAACATAGAACAGACGGAGTCGCTGGAGTCTTCTGTTAAGGTTACAGGGCCAGTAACGATATCACATAATGATCTCTATCCCTTAACTAATAGAACTGGATTCTTGAATCTGCAGCTTTTAGATGGAACCTACAGTGAGGATTGGACAATACCAGGTCCGTTGATGGGAAGGAATTGGAGTGGCAGATTTGGGCTTGTTCTTATCGATAATCAAGGGAGAACTTTGAATAGCTTTCCACTCAGTGAACATTTTGAGGATCCCATAATATTTAATGATTTTTTTCAAATTCAGTTTGAGGACTATAATGGCGACGGCGATCCGGATTTTACGATTGGTCAGTACGGATCCAGTAACGGTTACTACTACAAGCTATTTACGCTTAGAAAAAATAACGTTATAGAGGAATTAGGGATCAAACTCGGCTCTGATTTATTTATCAGCAGTCCAAAGGGGTATTCGATAAAGCTTGATAAAGTGGATGATCATAGCTTCAAGAGAAGTTATTACGATAATGTAGCGGGTAAACAGATGGAAGATATTTTTCAGTGGAATGGAAGTGCATTTCAGAAGTTAGACAAGTGATTCATACCAGAAGTGAGAGGGTTGTGTGATAGATGACGAGTGATACCATACAAGATTTAGAAGGGCTAAAAGCCATAGGGAAAGTAGTAGGACATACCATCGCCGAGATGAAAAAGAAAGTAACTCCAGGTATGACAACAGCGGAGCTTGATAAGATTGGAGCTGAAATTCTAGCGGAATTCGGTGCATCTTCAGCCCCAATGATAACGTATAATTTTCCAGGCAGCACCTGCATCAGTGTGAATGAAGAGGTTGCTCATGGGATTCCTGGTCCTAGAGTGATTAATGCTGGTGATTTGATCAATATTGATGTATCTGCTGAACTGAATGGTTATTATGGGGACGCCGGAGTTTCGTTTCAACTACCACCTTATAATGATGACATTCTTCGACTATGCCAGAGTGCAGAGGAAACTATGATGAGCGTGATCAATCATCTGAGAGCAGGGATGAAGGTCAATGAGATTGGCAGAATGATGGAACTCGAAGCTCGGAAACGCGGCTATAGAGTGGTACGTAATCTGTGCAGCCACGGGATTGGCAAATCACTCCATGAGAAGCCTTTTGAAATCTTACCTTTCTACAATCCAAGAGTGACTACAGTGTTAAAAGAGGGACAGGTGATTACGGTTGAACCCTTCCTTTCTACTGGAGCAGATTACGTGGAGCAGCAGTCGGATGGATGGACACTGAGTGTCGTAGACAATGGCCGGGTAGCACAGTTTGAACATACGATTATTGTGACTAAAGGTGAGCCTATTATCCTAACCAAGCCATAAAGAGGAGAGTGCGAAATTGAAAATCGCCTTTATACTTTTTGACGGGATTACGTTCTTAGATTTTGCGGGGTTCTATGATGTTATTTATCGATTGGGGCAATTTGAAATCGGCAAAAATTTGTCTTGGGATATATGTGCAGCGTCGGAGGAAGTGACGGATGAGTTAGGTTTCACAGTTAAAGCTGGAAAAGTGCTGCCAGAGCTTTCGGAGTATGACATGGTATTTGTACCTGGAGGGATGGGGACACGGAAACTTCGTTATGATGAAGGTTTTGTCTCGTGGATTGCTGGTGCTCACAATGTTCCTTATAAGGTATCTGTCTGCACAGGCTCACTGCTGCTTGGGGCTGCGGGGCTGCTAGGAGGGAAGAAAGCTACTACCCATCCATCTGCCTATGAATTACTAAAACCTTACTGTGAAGAAGTTGTGGAGACCCGTATTGTGCATGATGGTAATGTGATTACAGGTGGTGGAGTGTCCACTTCCATTGATCTGGGGTTATATCTGATTTCACGCTTGGCTGGAGAAGCAGCGATGAATTCGGTAAAAAAGCAGATTGATTATCCATACGAGATGCAGGGGATTGTTCAAATCTAAAGGTAAATACCGGAGGGACCAGAGATGGATGGACAAAAAATGATTGATATGCTGTTTCAGCAATGGGTAAGCGATAAGGAGCAGTGGGTACAGCTTAGAGATTTGCTGATGAAGGAGAGCAATCTTCCCGGACCACGAGTGAATTTGGAGCTATCAGGCAAATTTGCCAAACATTTTGCCCATCCTAAACTAACAGAGACAGACTGGGAGTTTCTTAATTCCTGGGCTAATCTTACAGAGGCAGAAGCTGGGGTGAATGATCCCCGTGAGTTTCTGCCGTTTTGTGCGGTTAGAGCGCTGGGCGCTTATTACAGCTACGCTGAAGAAGAGCAACGAATTATGATTCAGAGCATCATTAAGACAGCCATGAACGACTCCAGATGGAGGATGCGTGAAGCGTCTGCTATGGCGCTGCAAAGTATAGGGGAGGATGGTTTTGCCCTTATCAGGCAGTTGATCGACATGTGGGAGGAGGGTGCGAACGGGCTTGAACAAAGAGCTTTTGTAGCAGCGTTAGCGCATCCTCCTCTTTTAAAAGAGAAAGAGAATACGCTTTATTGTCTTCAGTTGGCTACTCGAATCATGGAAAATATGGTTAGTGGGGAAGTACAATATGAGGACGCTGAGCATTTTCGTGTATTATCTAAGGGGCTTGAATACAGCTTAAGTGTATTTGTGGCGAGTGAACCTGAAGCGGGCTTTGCCATGCTGGAGAAATTCGCTAAGAGCCGAGATACCCGAATGATTAAGATTGTGAAGAGTAATCTTGGTAAGTCACGTTTGAGTAAAAAGTATGCTCTACAGGTTGCTGAGGTCCTTAAGAGTTTGACAATACAGGAGAGGACATGAGGATCAGCTCTCCATTGGAATTATGAAGTGTAGTTTTACATGCATTTAACATGCCACATATGCTTAAGTGATATAACAGAAGGAACTAGGTGAAAAGGTGGCTGTTAGATGAAACTAAGTAAAGAGGAAAAATCATGGATTTTATATGACTGTGGAAATTCGGCGTATTCGATGGCGGTTACAACGGCTTTACTGCCTATTGTATTTGGGATGTTTTCGAATGTTAACAACAGCATGGATTTGGGGTATTTTAATTCCATAGCGAGTATTCTGGTGGCCATCCTTAGCCCGATTTTAGGGACGATGGCAGATTATAAGGATAAGAAAAAACGCTTCTTCATATTTTTCTCATTGATCGGCGTGATAGCTACTGCTTCGCTGGCTTTCGTTGCACCTGCGAGTGGGCAGTGGCAGTTATTGATTGTATTTTATATTTTGTCAGTCATAGGATTTGCCGGGGCCAATATTTTTTATGATTCTTTTCTGGTGGATGTAACCACGGATGAAAGGATGGATAAGGTATCCTCAAAAGGGTTTGCTTTTGGATATATCGCCAGCGTTATTCCATTCGGTATCAGCCTACTGCTGATTCTGTTTATGGGGATGGATAAATCAATCGGCTATCAGATTGGATTTATAATCACTGCCCTTTGGTGGGGACTGCTGACCATGCCTATGATCAAGGATGTGCAGCAAAGATATTACATAGAACCTGAACCCAAACCGGTCATTAATAGCTTTAAAAGACTGGGAGACACGTTTAAAAATGTCAGACAGCATAAAGTAGTATTTGTATTCTTGATCGCCTACTTTCTCTATATTGATGGGGTAGATACGATTATTAAAATGGTAGTGCCATATGCCACATCGGTACTGGGTGCGGATGCTTTTGATACCTTTACTTTACTGGGGATCTTATTAGTTATCCAGATCATCGCATTTCCGTGTGCTATCCTGTACGGTAATCTTGCCAAAAAATACTCAGCTAGAACGATGATCATCGTGGGGATTTTTACATATATCATTTCTTGTATCGCGGCTTACTTTATTACTTCAGTGTGGCATATATTTATTCTGGGAGCGCTAATTGGATCTGCCCAGGGAGGGATTCAAGCGCTTAGCAGATCTTATTATGCGAAGATTATTCCTAAGGAAAAATCCAATGAATTCTTTGGCTTTTACAATATCTTTGGCAAGTTTGCGGCGATTGTGGGTCCTGCTGTAATGTCATTAACAACTACCCTAACAGGCAACGCTAAATTTAGTATTTTAGCGATTATCCCACTATTCATTATTGGATTCTTCGTATTTATAACTTTACCAAAAGAGAAGCTTGAACAAGATGAACCGAAGGGACTTATCCTATGAAGTCAAGCAAAGAACAAACGGCAATGGCCAAACATCTGATTGTCATCTCTTACGATGCCTTTTCAGAAGACCAATGGGAAATGGCCAGCCGTCTTCCAAACCTATCGAAATTGATTAAGAACGGAGCGCATAGTAATCAATTAAAAAGTGTATATCCCACGCTCACTTATGTGGTACACACTACGATAGCAACCGGTGTATATCCAGATAAGCATGGTATCCACCATAACAATCCATTTCAGCCGTTTGTGAAGGAAAAGGAGCAAAGCTGGTTCTGGTTCAGAAATGCGATAAAGGCGCCCACGATTTATGATGCTGCGCGCGAGCATAACATGAGTACCGCAGGAATCCTCTGGCCGGTATCAGGGAAATCCTCAATCCAATATAATATCCCTGAAATCAGAGCCATCAACAACGAAAATCAGGCACTGAAGGTGTTAAAAAGCGGGAGCCCGTTATATTGCATTGAAATGGAGCTGAAATATGGACGGCTTCGAAAAGGAATTGAACAGCCTTATCTGGATGACTTCACGACAAAGTGTGCGATGGAAACGATTAAGCGTAAAAAGCCTAATCTTCTTATGATGCATTTGATTGATCTGGATGACGCCAAGCATGTCTACGGTACTGACAGCGATGAAGTGAAGCGGGTAATCACACGTATGGATAAGAGATTAGGTGATATTATGCAAGCAGTGGATGAAGCCGGGATAAAGGATGACACGGTTTTTTTAGTTTTGGGTGACCATGGCCAGTTCAATGTTCGGTACAAAGTGCATTTGAACAACCTTTTGCAGGAAAAAGGGTTGATCTATAAAGAGAACGGCGAAATGAAGTGGAGAGCTTACTTTCAGTGTGGGGGCGGATCCGCTTATCTGCATATTAAAGAAGGTGATGAAGAAGCTGAACAATTAGCTTTAGCTGTTATTCAGGAATATATGGATGATGACGCTTCAGGTATAGAGGAAGTGTATACTAGAGAGCGGCTGAATCAACTTCATGTGGGCCCATCTACTAAATATATGCTTGAAGCTAGGAGAGGCTATTGTTTCGATGAGAGCATGGATGAACCTACGATTGTTGATTTGGACAAACAAGGGATTAAATATGCTACGCATGGCTACTCTCCCGATAAAGAGGATTATAGATGCAACTTGGTGATCTCAGGGAATAAGGTGAAAAGTGATTTTCCTATAGGGGATCTCAAAATGGTAGATATAGCTCCTACGATGGCAAAGATTTTAGGGATTGATTTTAATCCTTGTGACGGAAGACCTTTAGATGAAATTTTCTTGGTATAGATTGAATATATATAAAGTCGGAATACTTACTGGAGCTATATCCATATACAATGGAATTAAAATGGAGTAAGAGGAGAATTGGATATGGATGCTGATATTAGACAAAAAATTCTAAATAAAAATGACAGACTTATTAGTATGGTTATTGAACGTGCTAAGAGAGATTTTCCTGATGACATTGCAATCATTGGGCTTACAGGTTCTTTCAGTACCGGAGATTTTCATGAAAAAAGCGATCTTGATCTAATTATAATTAATAACACGGCCCAAGGCTGGGGGATATCTTCGTGTTTTATTCTGGAGGATGTTGGATACGACATCTATTGTACGCCATGGGAAACAAGGATAGAAGATCAAGCGAATCTTGAGAGCCCAATGATTTCGTGTCTGATAGATTTAGAGCTGTTATATTGTGCGAAACCCGAATATCTGGAAAAGCTAAACTTATATAAACAAAGAGCTCTCGATGCTTTGGCTAAGCCTATAGGGAGTGAATGTATTAGTAGAGCGAAAAAGAATATAGACATAGCAAAACAAGAATATACGAATACATTACTTTCTGAAGATATCGGAGCAGTGAGGTATGCTTCATGCGAAGTTGTATACAATTCGGTAAATGCTCTAACACATTTGAACAATACTTATTTTAAAAGGGGACTTAAGAGATATCTGGAGGAAATAGCTACGTATCGTTATGTTCCTGATGATTTTGAAAATATATATATGGCTGTGATCGATGCGAAGACTATCGTTGAAATCAGAAGTGCATCATATAGATTTTTAGAAAGCGTCAATGATTTATATAATAAAATGTATAAGGATTTTGTGATTCAGCCTGTCCCAACCTATGATAATCTTGGTGGCACCTTTGAGGAATTATGGTGTAACTGCCGCAATAAGGTTATAGCAAGTGTGGAATTAAATGATAAATCTTATGCTTATTATGCAGCCATGGGCACACAAAATTTTCTTGATGAAATGACAGAATCAAGGGGAACAAAAAAGTTTGATATTATGCAGTATTTTGATTCAGATCATCTGCATTTATTTAAAGAGCAGTTCCTGCAGGTCATGGATGAATATCTGGAAGAATATAATAAGGTGGGAAGGAAAGTTGAACGATACGATACTTTTGAGGAATTATATAACGAATACTTGAAGGTGTGATAGAGAAGAGTACCAGATTACGAATTTTCGTAGTCTGGTTTTTTCATTTTTTATGGAACGATAAGATTATTTTAAGTCATATGGGTAAAATAATAGATATCATACTAGCGGCGTCTGATTTGCCAAAGTGGTGACATTTATTATAGACTGTTTTTTGTCGGCTTTTGTCCAGTGGATGTTTTTCACTTGCAGTGATATAAAAAACTAATTTGAAGTGGGGAAATGGAATGCATGGAATAAGACAGCACCAAAAATCAAATAAGCTGAAGATATTTTCAAAAGTCATATTAATTATTATAGGGGCACTTATAACTTCATATGGCCTGGAATCCGTATTAATACCTAACAACGTTTCAGATGGTGGTGTAACAGGCCTAAGTATCGTTGGCTCACAGCTGTTTGGATTACCGTTAGGGCTGCTAATTGTTATAATTAACATCCCATTTGTTTGGTTAGGGTATAAGCAAATTGGTAAAAGCTTTGCTATTTATTCCATTATCGGTATTGCTTCATTAGCCATTGGTACAAGCCTTATGCACCATGTGCCAACGATTATTGAAGGAGATACATTATTAATTACTGTTGTAGGCGGGATTATTATCGGTTTTGGTATGGGCTTAGCGTTACGTAATGGTGGAGCGTTAGATGGGATCGACATGTTGGCTGTATTGCTTTCACGAAAAATACCTTTTGGGACAAGTGATCTAATCTTATTCCTAAACATGTTTGTCTTTATTGTTGTTTCAACTGCATTTGGTCTACAAGGGGCGATTCTATCCGCACTTGCTTATTTTATTGCTTCTAAAGTGATTCATATCGTTGAGGAAGGTTTGAGCGGATCTAAAACTTTCAAAATCATCACCGTTCAACCGGAAATTATGGTGGAAACGATTCGTGACCGATTGGGACGTGGGGCAACCTATACTGATGCATACGGTGGTTACTCCAATGAACAATTCAAAGAAATTACCTGTGTAATTAACCGTCTGGAAGAAAGCAAAATCAAGGAAATCATTCATGAAATTGACCCTAACGCTTTTGTTGTAGTATATGATGTAGCAGAAGTTAAGGGTGGTAATTTCAAAAAGCATAATATTCACTAATTAAGATCCTGAAGTGCATCTCCTTAAGTGTTTGACAAATGCATAAAATGTAACTATTATTGTTGCATCTGATTAATGCACTTGTTGCTAGCCGGGTAGTATGGCAAAAGGAGAGATTTATAGTGAACATCAGCACCCGATTTGCGGTAGCCATTCATATATTAACGTTAATCGACAGTAATAAAGAGGGTAAAAGTACCTCGGAGTGGATAGCTGGTAGTGTGAACACCAACCCTGTAGTTATCCGCCGGCTAACTAGTATGTTGCAAAAAGCAGGACTGGTAACGGCCCGCCCCGGAGTCGCAGGAGCCTCACTTTCACGTAGTAGCGCTGAGATTACACTACTTCAGATTTATAAGGCAGTAAACGCGGTGGAGGAGGATTCGTTGTTCTCGGTTCATGAGCACCCTAACCCGGATTGTCCAGTCGGCAAAAATATAGCCAGCGCCATTGTGCCGGTATTCTCGCTCGCGCAAAAGGCGATGGAGAATGTCCTTCAGGAGGTTACTTTGGAGCAGATTGTGAATGAAATGCCTGAAATATAACCACTCCATATCGCAACGTAGAATGAAGACCACAACATGTGCTAACGTGATTGTGGTCTTTTTTTATTGGAAACATATCAAGAGGCTCCGAATGGCTCGGGTCAGGAGAGTAGTGACTTAAAGAAGGGAAGTAGGGCGTAATCATAGAATCTGTATTTAGAAGGCATAAAACAGATAATACTTCATATAGGGAAACTCTAATATGCTGAAGTGGAAAATGAACGGAGGATTTACAGTGGAACAAATCGCATTAATTTCAGATATTCATGGAAATATCCCGGCTTTGACAGCCGTATTAGAGGATATTAAGCAGCGTGGAATTAGCAGGATATTTTGTCTAGGTGATATTGTTGGTAAAGGACCAAATTCAGATCTAGCCGTTGATATCATTAAGAACAATTGTGAAATCAGTGTTATGGGAAACTGGGATGATTTAATGAATCAGGATGTTGACTTTGAAATGGCCCGGTGGAGTCGGAATTTGTTAGGTAAAGACCGCCTCGCTTATTTAGGTACATTACCGTTCTCGATTGAGTTTATGATGAGTGGTAAGTTTATCCGATTATTTCATGCTTCACCGCGAAGCTACTATGAACGGATTCAGCCTTGGGACGATTATGAGAAGCGGTTATCTATGTTTGGTTGTTCTGATCTCTGCCAGGAGAAGCGACAAGCGGATATCGTAGGTTATGGGGACATTCACAATGCTTTTATACAACATTTAGAAGGGAAGACTTTATTTAATGTTGGCAGTGTGGGGAATCCTCTAGATGTCACTCAGGCATCTTATGTGATTTTGGAGGGGGAGTATGGAGGCCTGACAACAGCATCTTTTAATATACAATTTGTAAGAGTTCCTTATGATATTGAGTTAGCCATTCAACAAGCCATAGATGCAGTTATGCCAGCTACAGAGCCCTATATTCGAGAGCTTAGAACTGCGCAGTATAGAGGGAATGCGCGGGGATAGAAGATGAGCTTTCGAGCGGTAACCTTGATTCGCAACATCAAAAAGTAACGGAGGGAACGAATTGAAGCTTAGTCATGTATTTGAGCAATTCCCTACTTTAGAAACCGAACAACTAACACTGAAAAAAATTGAAGTTAGTAACCTTGAAGAGGTATTTGGAATTTATAGCAATGATCAAGTGTTTGAGTACTGCGGAATTATTCCGAAACATAATAAAGATACAGTAAAGAATATGATCGGACATTTCGAACGTGATTTTAATAAAGGGTTAAGAGTGAAGTGGGGAATTTTCCGTAAAAATAATCCGTACATACTGCTAGGTATCATCGAAGCTATGGATTTTAATCAAAAAGTGGATATGGTCACGATTGGTTATTTTTTGGCGGAGTCTTATTGGGGGAAAGGGATTGCAACTCAGGCCGTTGAAATGGTGAAAAAATATTTATTTGAGACGGCAGAGGTCAATCGAATCCAAGCTGAAGTCATGCCTTTTAATGAGCGGTCCAAGCGGGTCCTTTTGAAAAGTGGCTTTCTGAAAGAGGGGACGTTAAGACAAGCCCATGTATGGTCAGGTAAAGGGCTCATTGATTTGGAGATTTACAGCATTCTTGCAGAGGAATACAGAAAGGGAGAAAACAGATCCTAGTGAAAGTAGGGGAGATTATGGGGACTATCGTGGTAATCGGTGGGGGAGAGCTAATCGATTTAGAAACGCTTGAAATGGATCGTGAAGTTGTGAAGTTAACCCAGAAAGTTAATCCGAAAGCGTTATTTATTCCAACAGCTAGTAGTGATGCACCAGGTTATTGTGATACGTTCAACAAAGTGTACGGCGAGATTCTAGGATGTGAAACAAGTCATTTATTGCTTGTGAGCCAAACCTATACCCATGAAGAAATCGCAGAGTTAATTATATCCGCTGATCTGATTTATGTTGGTGGTGGTAATACCCGAAAGATGCTGGAGATTTGGAAAAATACCGGCGTAGATGCTCTTATAAAAGAAGCGTACAACTCGGGGACTATTTTGGCAGGGCTGAGTGCAGGTTCCATTTGCTGGTTTGAATATGGGCATAGTGACTCTGAAGCGTTCGACGACCAAGGGAACTGGCAGTATATTAAGCTTGAAGCGATGGGGATTCTGCCAGGTATTCATTGTCCGCATTATAATGAGGATATTCGGGTTGAGGATTTTTCGCGTATGGTAAAAGACGGAGGTTTGCTCGGAATCGCAGTGGATAATAACTGTGCCATCATCTACAAGGATAATGAATATAAGGTGATGTCGACAAGAGAAGAATCTAAAGCCTACCGTGTGATGGACTCAGAGCAAGGTGTTGTCGTTACGCAAATCGAAGAACACCCAAGCTACAGACCTCTTTATGAAGTGTACGGTGGAGGTGATCAATGAAGTCTAATCAAATCTCAATTATCGTGGCGAGTCTTATTCTAGGGATTTCATTTATTATTGGATGTTCAATAACTAATGGCGATAAAGAGTTGGAAGTTGATCAAGACCAGACTCCATCCATAGTAACGGCAGATAAGCTTTTGATGGATATTAAAGAGACGGCCTTATACTTAAATCTGACTGAAGATCAAGTGATGAATATTATTAAAACGGAGCATGAGAATTTAAGTAGATCGGGCATTTTTGAAGGGACTATGTTCCCTTATATCAGAGTTGGTAATGAATATCTTTTTAACAAAGACTTATTAACAACATGGGTTTCGGATGCCTCCTTAAATAGGAGGGTTTATCTAAACCGACAAACGAAATAAGGTATTAATCGGATAAGGAAGGTGCTCTCTATTAAACTACTGTTTGTCTGCAGCCAGAATCGCTGGCGGAGTTTAACTGCGGAGAAGATATTTCAAGGAATTGATGGTCATGAAGTGAGATCTGCTGGAACAGAGGATCATGCCAGAATCAAACTTTCTGAAGGACATGTGGGCTGGGCGGATGTTATTTTTGTGATGGAGAAGAAGCATGTTCGAAGAATTCAAGATAAATTCAGAGACGGTGTAATCGGCAAAAGAATAATTTGTTTGAATATATCAGATGATTATAAGTATATGGATGAAGACTTAATTGGACTTCTTGAATCCAGTGTATCTGAATATTTACAGGAATGGCACTCCTAAGGATGAGGTGTTCTTATGAATCATGTTTGGCTGTGAATCAGTCAGCATGATTTTTTTGTTGGTAATTGACAAACATATAGAAGGTAACTATACTAAAGATAGTTAATTTGTAACTGATTAAGTTACAGGAATAGTGGGAGGAAATATAATGACAACTAAAACAACACTTCATCCGGATGTAGAGATTGGTCTGGTACAAATTAGAGTAAGTAATTTAGAGCGTTCGCTCACTTTTTATCAGAACGTGGTGGGGTTAAGTGTCTTGCGGCAATCTGGCCGTGAGGTGGAAATGACTGCTGACGGTCAGAATGTGTTATTGATTCTGCGGGAGATTGAGAATGCAAAGGTTCTTCGTCCGAACTCAGTGGCTGGATTGTATCATTTTGCTATCCTTGTTCCGGATCGTCCTAGCTTGGGACTCGTTGTACGCAATTTGATCGCATCGGGAATTGAAGTGGGTCAGGGAGATCATTTGGTGAGTGAAGCACTGTATATTCAGGACCCGGATAACAACGGAATCGAAATTTATAGAGATCGTCCTAGGGATACATGGAAGTATGATGCGGAAGGGCATGTAATGATGACAACGGACCCAGTGGATGTAGATGGTTTGTTGGCGGCTTCTGAAGGTTTACAATGGAACGGGCTGCCAGCCGGAACGGTGATCGGACATGTACACTTTCATGTGGGTAATTTAACTAAGGCGAAGGAGTTCTACGTTGGTTTGCTTGGTTTTGATCTAGTAGCTAATTATGGCAGTGCGGCAATGTTTATCTCAGCAGGTGGGTATCATCACCACATTGGATTGAATATATGGGCAGGGCAAGGCGCACCTGTGGCACCTGCTGATGCAGTAGGAATTGATTATTTCACCTTACTTCTTCCGAATGAAGAGGAGCGTACGTCTGTAGTGGAGCGTGTTAAGCAGGCGGGTTACACCGTTGTTGAAGAGAATGGAGCCCCTACATTCAAAGATCCATGGAACATTGGAATCAGACTTATAGTGAAAAGTCATACGAAGTAACTAATCACCCAGCGAATTCACCTTTTTCTGGATAGAAAGAACTATCCATTTTTGTCCATTTATTTTATAATATTTGGAAAAAAGATGGGCGGAAGGGTGAAGGTTGTTGGAATCATTCAAAATGGCGTATGTGATCCTTTGTCACAAAAATCCTGAGCAGATCAATATGCTAATCGATAGTTTAACTAATGACTCCGTCGAGTTTTTCCTACATGTCGATCAGAAGAGTGGTATTGAAGGTGATATTACTCATCGTAACGATATTCATTTTGTGAAAGAGCCTATTGATGTAAGGTGGGGACATTACAGTCAGATTGAATGTGTTTTGAAGTGTTTTGCGCTGATCAAAGAACATGGGAAATTCAATTATATACACATCATAAGTGGTCAGGATCTGCCCTTAGCTTCCAACGAAGTTATTCTTGATTTCTTTAAGAAGAATCAGGGGAACGAATTTGTGAAGCATCAGCAATTACCGAATACTTCTGAAACGTGGGGATGTTATGAGCGGGTGTCGGTTTATTATCCTAGATTCCTGATCTCAAGAACCAGGCGTATGGCTGCCATTAGAATGAGGTATATTAAAGCAGTAATGAACGTTCCATTCTTGCATAGAAGGTTGGGTGTTCTGCCAAAATCGCTGTATAAAGGCTCTAACTGGATGTCTATTACAGGTGAATGTATGGAATACATCATGGAGTTTACTTCTACTTCTCCAGAGTATGTTAGATTTTTTAAGAACACATTATGTGGAGATGAAATCTTCTTCCATACGATTATTTTGAATAGTGGGTTTAAGAACAATGTACGGAGTGAAATTAAGAGGTATACAGACTGGGAAACAGGACCGGATTATCCAAGAACACTAACGATAGAAGATTATGACCGGATCACTAGTACGGGTACAGAATGCTTTTGGGGGAGAAAGTTTGATCTCGATATCGACAGAAGCATCGTTCAGGATCTCCTTGATATAAATACTAAAGTAAAAACATCGTAAACATATACAGGAGGAAATAATATGAAAATCGCAGTTGTAGGAGCAAGTGGAAAAGCCGGAAGCCGAATCACTCAGGAAGCGCTAGATAGAGGCCATGAAGTTACAGCCATTGTACGGGATGCATCGAAAGTTGCAAATCGTAAGGCAAAGGTCATCGAAAAGGATGTATTTGCACTTACCGCTGAAGATTTGAAGGGTTTTGATGTTGTTGTGAATGCTTTTGGAGCACCATTTGGACAAGAGCATCTGCATGTGGATGCCGGAAATGTGCTTATTGAAGCATTAAAGGATGCCCCTAATACAAGATTGATTGTAGTTGGAGGTGCGGGAAGTTTATATGTAGATGAAGCTAAGACGCTTAAAGTGGTAGATACCCCTGATTTCCCTGACTTTATCAAGCCAACGGCTACGAATCAAGGGAAGAACCTGGAGATCCTGCAAGGTACAGACTCGCTGTCTTGGACCTTCGTTAGTCCATCCGCTAATTTTGCAATTGGGACAAGAACGGGTTCTTATGTGAAAGGCAAAGATCATCTGCTTGTGAATTCCAAAGGTGAGAGCTATGTCAGCTATGAAGATTATGCGATTGCTATTGTAGATGAAATTGAACAGCCGCAGCATATTCGTGAACGGTTTACAGTTGTTTCGGAATCATAAGTGAGTATAACGAGTAAGGACTATATATAAAAAGAAAGCAGAGCCAGATAAGGGCTCTGCTTTCTTGCATCAGTCTATTCTCTTGCTTCCGCAATTTCAGCAATCCGTTTGTTTGCGTGTCCGCGATAAATTCCGCCATGATAGCAAATGACCGTTTCAATCTCATACTCGGCGAACTTTGTCAGAGAGATTAAAGCTTGCTTCATGTCAGGCGTTGCCGAAGGAGTGGGGCCGTGCAGTTCACCGCCTTGAACGGTAAGAGCATCCGCGGCAATTAGCGTACGGCTATCATGATGGTATAGACTCAGATGTCCAGGGCTATGTCCTGGTGTATGGATAATCGTAATTCCACCGGCAAGAGGCAGTATTTCCCCATCCACTATGGTTTGATCTACTCTTCCTTTAGGGGGATGAGATAACACGGATAGGAAAGCGCGGCGCCATTCCTCTGGTACATGAGGGGGGATCATGGCTTCTGCCGCAGCTAAAGCTTCGGGGGTGTGTTTAAGGAGCATTCGCTCTCCTTCAATATAAGGCTGCTCGATTTCGTGAGCCAGAACTGTCAGTTCTAGACATTCTTCTGACAGTAAATCAGGTAAGCTCCCGATGTGATCTAGATCTTGATGTGTGATGATTACGGTGCGCAGTTGTTCCCAAGGCACATGGGTTTCTTTTAGAGCTTCTTTGAATTTTGGGAGCAGGCCCGGAAATCCAGTGTCTACGAGTACAGCAGAATTTTGATCCCAGAGCAGCGTGGGGTAAATCGTATCACTCCCGCCCATAACCTGTGCTGTAATCTCTAACATTTCTATTCCACTAGCAATATGCATAAGATCCCTCCATGATTGATGATAAGAGCGATGCCGTTAGGCTAATGCATATAATACTTAAAATAAAATGTAATTTCAATAGCGTAATTTATTATTATAACATAAATAAATATTTTTGTCAATATATATCTGGTGTATTTTTTGTGTGATTTCTAGGGGACATTATTGTTGAGAACTTCTATTTCTATATTTTTCCCTTACCCGAAGCTTTACGATATAATAACCAAATAAAAAAGGGAGTTGATGTGGTTTGGAGACTTTTCTAGTTGTACTCGTCCTACTGGGCCTTATCGCAATTTCCAACATCATAAACCGATTTATTCCCTTTGTGCCAATACCGTTAATTCAAATTGGTCTGGGTGTAATGGTTGTGTTAATGCCTTTGGGAATACATATGACATTGGAACCAGAGCTGTTTTTCGTATTGTTTATTGCACCGCTTTTGTTCAATGATGGGAAACGGACGCCAAGAAATGAATTATGGAACTTACGGGGTCCGATATTAATGCTGGCGCTGGGATTGGTTTTTGCTACGGTGCTTATTGCTGGATATTCGATCAACTGGATGATTCCAACGATCCCGCTAGCAGCTGCATTTGCTCTGGCAGCGATCTTGTCACCTACAGATGCGGTCGCGGTCAGCGCAATCGCTGGAAGAGTGCATCTTCCTAAGAGTATTCACCGCATTCTAGAGGGCGAATCATTAATGAATGATGCTTCCGGGCTTGTTGCCTTTAACTTTGCCATTGCTGCAGCAGTTACGGGTATGTTTTCTTTACCGAAAGCCTCCATTAGCTTTGTAATTATAGCTGCAGGTGGGTTGATCGTTGGGGCATTATTGGCTTTTCTTCTGATTCGGCTAAGCGTAATTATTCGCAGACTGGGGATGGAGGATATCACAGTGCATGTGCTGCTGCAAATCCTAACTCCTTTTATTATTTATTTGATCAGTGAAGAGATAGGGGTATCTGGCATTTTGGCAGTGGTTGCAGGGGGAATTATTCATGCGGTTGAGAAGGACCGTGCCGTATCTCCGCAGTATAAGCTACAACTGGTATCCGCTAGTACATGGTCTGTTCTGCTCTATATATTGAATGGCCTGGTCTTTCTTATTCTTGGCTTATCTATTCCAGATGTTATTGAAGTGATCTACCGTGATACGGCCGTGGATAATCTTATAGTTGTAGGTTATGTATTAGCCATTACTTTGCTGCTGTTTGTACTACGGTTTGTATGGGTGTATGTGTTCTCTTTAGTAGGATCTCGTCTGCGGAAAATGGAGAAATCATCTGTTAAGTCACTATTAATCCTCACGATTTCAGGAGTGCGTGGAGCGGTTACCTTAGCCGGTGCGTTCTCGATTCCCTTTTTTCTTGGGGATGGATCGCCATTTCCTGAGCGTGATTTAATCATCTTTATCGCCGCAGGTGTTATTCTAATGTCGCTGCTGATCGCTAGTATCTTTTTGCCAATTCTAGCAGGTAAAGAAGAGCCAGTTGCTGAATCAGGTGAGACAGGAGTCGAGCAGGCGGCCAAGTCTAAAGTTATTGCTGCCGGTTTGACCATGCTGCAAAGTATGATGACAGAAGAAAGTAAGGAATCCGCACAACCGGCTTTGAGTGAATTTAGAGAAAAGGTTTATAGTCTAAACCGTGAGGACCAATCGAATGATCCAGCACTCGAGAACTTCCGCCGACTGGGTGTTGAAGCGAGGATTGTGGGTCTGCAAGCTGAACGTAAAGAACTGAACCGATTGCTAGAGAACAATGAGATTCCCGCCTCAGTGGCTCAGAAGCTGGGAGAATTCTTGGATCATAGTGAGGTCTTTCTAGCCAGAAGTCTAAATTCACAAATCAGAATATCGATTACCGAGATCAGACGACTGTTTGCGGGAATGTTCTCAGGTCAGAATGAAGGGGAAGCTAGCCAACAAATGCTGCAACAGGCTGAGTGTGCTAGAGAAGCGAAAATTGCCATGGCCCATGCTGCTATAGCTGCTATTAATGTCTGTAAGAACGAGAACAACCGAAGTGCAGCTGAGAAGGTTGCATGCAGTTATGAGCAGTTAATTTCTCGTCTGGAGCAAGGGAAAGGCTGGACAAAGGATGGGCTTGTTGATGATCAAAAGCTTGAAATGAAGCTGAAAGCCATTCAAGAGCAGCGGGATAAGGTGCAGCAAATGTATCAGGATGGAACCATTAACCGCAAGCTAGCTGGTAAATTACGCAAGTTCGTAGATCATTTAGAGACATCGATTTGGGAGGATTAGCTGTACTGAACACCACGGCATCTCTTCACACGAGCTTTATTCGCTAGCTATCAGAAAATTTTAGGGGGAATCCAGATCTGAAACTTGCGGAAGCGTTAGTGAAGCGAAGTGATCTAACCCGTAAAATCGCGCAGCTAAAGCAGCGGCTGGAGCGAGTCGTTAAAGTTCAAGAGGGTGAGGAGCCGGCTGAACAACCTGAAGCTCTTTTGCAGGAGTTAGAAAGAGCTGTGAATGAACAGACGATTTTGATCCGAGTGATCAATCGATCGCCGATGCGCTAGCGGAACGGGACAAAATGCTACAGCTACGCAAGCTGCTTAGCGATTTGCTTGAACAGACTTCCATTACTCAGGATCGTTACAGTCGCTCGGAGGTTCGTTTTCAAAGAACGGTAGATGTCGCTCAGATTCAGAAGCAGATGGATGAGTTGAAGTTGGAAAACTGACAGATGCCGGGAACGGGGATATTTTTGCTGTGGTTTAGCTTTTTCATAACATGAAGTGGCTCTATTAGGATAGGTATATTCGTCATATATAATGTGAAAAAATGTCGAATAATGTTGAATTAAATGGATTGAAATTTGCATGAAAGACCTGTTTTGCCTATATTAACGCTTGTTATCCTGTATAATTTACGAATACGCGGATTACTTAACCGCTGTTCAATTCTTAAGTTGATTATTCAGGATGAGCGTGTGATTCACTGGTCTGGAATTCTTGGCCCTTGTCTCCTCTTTCATTCTACTATTCCTTTTTATGAGAGAGAGAAGTGACAAATGACCATGAAATCAATTGCCTGGGTAACCGACAGTACAAGTATCATAGATCCGGAGTTCGCTAAGAATAATCATGTATATATTATTCCGTTACGGATTATTATTAACAACGAATGTTATAAAGAGAATATAGATATTACGATCGATGACTTCTATGAGAAAATGCGCCAGCATGAAAAGGTAGGCAGCTCACAGCCTCCAATCGGTGAGTTTATTGAGCTATACGAACGGTTGAAGGAAGAATACGATGAAATTATTGCTGTACATCTTTCTTCAGAGCTCAGTGGCACTTACAATGCTTCGATGCAAGGCGCCGAAATAGCGGAGGCCAATGTAATTGGAATTGATGCCAAGGTTGGCGCTTATCCAATCCGAGAAATGATCATGCGCGGTATACATTGGCAGAAGAAGGGTCTTTCTGGACTAGAAATTAAAGCGAAGATTGAAAATATTATTGAGAATATGTCCTTTTACTTAATTCCTGCAAGCTTGACACAGCTTCATCGCAGTGGACGTGTTTCTGGATCACAATTTGTACTTAGCCAATTGCTGCGTATAAACTTGCTGCTTCGTTTTGACGAAGGGAAGGTCGTTGTTGTGGAGAAAATCCGTACAATGAAGAAGACGCAACAAGCGCTTTTGGAGATATTTAAACAGGATGTAGGGCTTGTTAGTGATGTATGTATCATGCATTCGAATAATTTAGAGATGGCACTCAAGCTAGAAGAGGACATCAAAGCAATGGCGCCTGACATACGAACTGAGATTATGACCTATATTCCTGCTGTGGCTGTTCATGCGGGTGAGGGTACTGTAGGGCTGTCCTGGATCAAGAACACTAGCATCAATAGTATTCATCCGGGTGCTGCGCCTTTAGTCTTCCCTGAAGCGTTATTTGCATAGAGATGAACAAAGAAATCGCTCCTTGGGAGATGGATGGGTGACCACCATTGTACCAACAGGCGATTTCTTTTTTTTGAAGAAGTATGCTGTTATTTGATTGCACGACGACGGAACATTTGTCCAATTACATCACTTAGCACAAGTCCAGCTGCAATGGCGCCAGAGAGCATTAATGCCCGAACAGCGATTTCAACAGCCAGAGTATAGTCCTCTTCCACAAATTTACGCATAGCATCGTAAGCGAGACCACCCGGAACAAGCGGGATAATACCACCTACACTAAAAATAATAACCGGCATTTTGAAGGATCGCGCAAAAAATTGGCTGACGATGCCCACTATTACACTAGCTGCAAACGTAGCTACCACAGGCCCGAACTCTACATTAAGAAGCACATACACCATCCAGCCCACCATTCCGGCAAAACCACACTGTAGTAGTGAGCGCTTAGGCGCATTAAATAGAATACAGAAGGTTGCCGCGGCGATAAAACTGGTTATAAGTTGCAAAATCATGAAGGGCTAACCTCTTTCACATGGATATTAAAATAGTGATAGTACAAGCCCGATACCTGTACCGATCGCAAATGCAGTTAGAAAGGCATCGGCTCCCTTGGATATGCCTGAGACCAGATGACCGGCCATCAGATCACGAACGGCATTAGTAATGAGTAGTCCGGGTACTAGAGGCATAACGGAGCCGATAATGATTTTGTCCATCTCTTGACCAATCCCCAGCTTTACAGAACAGAAGGCTAGAAGTCCGATCAGGAAGGAAGCAGAAAACTCTGCGAAGAATTTAGTCTGCACTAAACGATGCAGATAAATGACCGCAGCGAAGCCCAGTCCGGAAATCGGCAAGGCGGGGAGAGCATCCCACAAACTGCCTTTAAACATAACGGTGAAGCAAGCACCAGTAAGGGCGGCTGCTAAGATCTGCAGCCATACGGGATAGACAGGTGAGGCTTCATCGACTTCTCCTAATTTTGCACGAGCTTCCTCAGCTGTAATCTGACGTTCGCTTAGACGCCGAGAAATGTCATTGACCTCCGATACCTTCTGCAGATCTGTTGTTCGCTCCGCAATTCTGTATAACTTAACAGGTTCTATTCTATTTGTGGTGAACATAATAACGGTTGGCGTCACATAGCTATGTGCTCCTGGGAACCCGAGGGATCCTGCCATTCGTGTCATCGTATCTTCAACTCTGGATGTTTCTGCACCATTCTGCAGCATGATCTTGCCAGCAAGAAGACAGAGATCAACGATTTCATAATACGTAGTGTTAGTGTTGCTCGTGCTATCCAACTTCTCCGGTCCTCCTCTGGAATGTGATTATCTATGTTTACATATTTCGATTGTCGCTTCATCTACGTGAAAATAACAATCCCAATATAGCATTATAAACGATAAGGTGTGTATTTTAATATAGTTTTTATTTATAGTGTCCGCCGATTTTTCCAGATCTGTCCTTAAGCTGCCCGGCATCTGTAAAAGAAGCTGCTCGCCCAATGATCGTCTCCCCATATTTATTCTTGAGGGCATCGGTCGCACGTTCGAGTTCACGATAGCGAGGGCGAGACTCAAATAGGGTTAGCTGGTACTGGCTTTCGTCAGATAGATTGGACAGGCTTAAATGGATTCTACGCACAGGCTGACCGTCCCAGTGGAGCTTGAAGAGAGAAAGAGCTGCCTCATATACCAGCAAGGTGGCATTCGTAGGATCGCTCATTGTAGTTTGTCTTGAGAAGCCTGTGGGGTCATCAAAGCTGGCACCTTGGCAGCCGATAGACACGACTGCACCATGTACTTTCAATTTGCGGCAACGTCTACATACAAGCTCAGATAGCTCAAGAATGATGGTCTTAATATCTTGCAGCTTATAGTAATCCCTTGGCAGCGTCATTTGGTGCCCGACACTCTTGGGTGCGACTTCATAGGTGCTTGGGCTCACGGGGCTGTCATCGATGCCATTGGCTATCCGCCAATATAGCTCGGCGTCGATATCACATTTTTTGTGAAATTTCTCCCGCATGCGCCATTTCAGCTCGCTTAGCGGCATCTGTGCCAAATGTCCAATTGTCGTAATACCCATGCTTTGGAAATGGGCGGACATGCGGCGACCTACCATGAACAGCTCGCTAATGGGGAGAGGCCAGAGCACATTCGGAAGCTCCTCGTTAGCGAGGGTGAATATACCATCCGCGTTCTTCTTGGCCCACAGGTCGCAAGCCATTTTGGCGGTAACCTTGGAATATCCAATGCCGATGCGCGCACGCACACCTGTGTTTCTACGAATTAGATCCTGAATGGCGGTAGCGATCTCCCTTGGACTGCCAAATAAGCTGAGGCTACCGCTGACATCAATAAACTGTTCATCGATAGAATAGGGCTCTACCTGGTCGCTAAACTTACGTAAAATATCTGTGATTTGAGAGGAGACATCGATATATTGCTGCATATGTGGTCTGACCACGATGACTTCGGGGCATTTTGCCAGCGCTTCCTTCAACGTCTCAGCGGTAGTAATGCCATAGGATTTGGCTATAGGGCAGGCAGCCAGCACAATACCGCTCCGTCTAGCTGGGTCTCCAGCAACGATCAGCGGCTTATTGCTGTACTGCGGATTAGAGGCTTTTTCCACAGAGGCATAGAAGCTTTGGCAATCAGATAGCATAATGACACGCTCTTTATTCATAGGTTCACACGCTCCAGGTGAGGTAGAGATACCTTATATTTTTTCTCCTTATTATAATACGAACGTATGATCGTGTGTATTCTTATTTATTTCCATTTATTTCGTCTCAAGTGTGCATAGACCCGTAGCCACGCCCCCAGAGATAATCGTGAGGATGGAGTGGAAGAAGGTTTCCTTGGAAATCAGGAGTCCTCCCGCGCCGATAATCATAAAGTCGGTCAAAAAAATGATGAATCCAAGGTTCAGCGGGACATACCTTTTTATAAATTGAGCGAGCAGATCGGTGCCCCCCGTACTTGCTTTAAACCGCAGCATAATCCCAAGTCCCGTTCCCATCAAAAAACCGCCAATAATGGCGCTAGAAATGGAACCAAACTCAAAATAATATAGAAAGTGATATTGGAAAGGACCGAGAAGCTCGATCAGAAATGATGAGATCAATAGGCCGAGTACACTGTTGTAAAAGATATCGCGTTCCTTTAACCAAGCGAGCAGAAAGATAGGAAAGCTGCAGAGAATTATAGCTACGCCAATTTTAGCGCCGGATAAATAATTAATAATGAGGGCTATCCCTATTATTCCCCCATCCAAGATTTTATATGGTACGAGAAAAAAATTAGTTCCCGCAGCAACGAGTAAGCTTCCTAAAAGTATGATAAGGTATCTTAATGGCCGCATATTTAACATCTCCACATTAAAGGCATGTCTATAAATATGCTTGTCACTTCCAAAAAATTGCAGTTGAACAAAAAAACCTGATTATGAATCAGGGTTAAAAAGTCTTATATTACATAGTGTGTGAGGGATAGCCGGTTCCTAACGCTCAAAAGACACCAAGTAACTAAGCGTAAACAATTCAGAAATGAAAGTATGAATGTTACTGTATGGAGGAATTAGCACGTGTCCAATAATCGGAGACGTGCTGCTTGTGTTTTTAACGGAAGTAACGCTTACGAAAGCGAAGCGGAGAGATTCCGATCTGCTGAGCAAATCGACGCGAGAAGTAGGCGGCACTCTCGAAGCCGGTACGTTCTGCGATTCCGGCTATAGAAAGCTCAGTCTTAAGCAGCAATAGCTTAGCCTGTTCCAAACGGTAATCCGTCAAATACTCCATCGGAGTCAGCCCATATACTCGTTTCATGCAGCGAGTAAGGTAGTTATAGTGAAAATGCAGTGCGTCCGCTAGTGAGGCATTGGAGAGAGGCTCCGCATAATGATTACGGATATAAGTCTCCGTCTGCTCTGCGATTTCCACCGCGTGACTTTCTGAAGTATCATGCTGTGCCAGATCCATCATCCGCAGTATTTCTTCAAATATCCGTTGCTGCTGCCAAACTGCGCTGGAACGCCGGCCCGTAGACAGCTGTAATAGCATCTCGGCTTGTCCACTCCGTTCAAAAGGGTCAGGGAGGGGA
The DNA here is from genome assembly GCF_042723305.1 of Paenibacillus sp. NPDC058367. Classification (NCBI taxonomy): domain Bacteria; kingdom Bacillati; phylum Bacillota; class Bacilli; order Caryophanales; family Paenibacillaceae; genus Paenibacillus; species Paenibacillus sp. NPDC058367. Next base: position 662,100 of record NZ_JBHXIZ010000001.1, on the reverse strand, counting down.
CCGAACTGTGGCACTCGAATGGTATACGGATGAGTAAGAAACTGCCGAAAATGTGTTTCACGGTTGATATACACGGGTCCACCCTCAGAGCTAGACCAATCTGCAAGGGTATGAAAATGAATCCATATAAATGAAGTGGTCTCATCACATGGCTTAACGGAGTAATGATAGCGATCGGGCAGCAATAGCAGTGTATGTCCCGCCGAAACCTCCCATTGATTATGGTCCTCCCCGATAAATAGACAGCCTTGTTCTACAATAAGTAGATCAAACACCCCAATATGGCTTCTATTTGGATGCTGATCCCCGGGTTGATAAACCGTGCGATTGCATTCTAGAAAATAAGGAAATGGCGGCGCAGCGAAATGTATAAATGAAAGGCCCATTTTGTAATTATCCCTCCTTTCTAAAGTGTGAAATAGTACAAAAAAGGGGTTGCTTCTGATCGTATTTTTAATCTATTCTACCCCCTATAATTATTATTAGCGAGTATGAAATAAGGCTGAGGGGAAGATGAAGATGAACAAAATTATACAGGATCAAGAAGTTGTAAAAGATCAAACTGTTACCATTCAAGATGATTTCTGGGGCGGATACATTAGGCTGGTCCAGAACGTTGTTATCCCCTATCAATATGAGGCATTGCACGATAGAGCACTGGGAGCTGAACCCAGTCATGCCATTGCTAATTTTGAGATTGCTGCGGGCCGGAAGACTGGCGAGTTTTACGGCTGGGTATTTCAAGATAGTGATGTGGCTAAGTGGCTGGAGGCTGTTGGTTATTCCTTAAGCATCACACGTGATCCTGAGCTAGAGCGTCAAGCGGATGAAGTGATTGACCTCGTTGGCGAGGCGCAGCAGGAAGATGGATACTTAAATACTTATTTTACGATAAAAGAACCGGGTAAACGCTGGACCAATTTGAACGATTGTCATGAGCTGTACTGTGCTGGACATTTCATTGAGGCTGCCGTTTCTTATTATGAAGCTACTGGCAAAAGAAAACTGCTCGACATCATGTGCCGAATGGTTGATCATATTGATTCTATGTTTGGACCGGAAGAAGGTAAAATGCAGGGCTATGATGGGCATCAGGAGATTGAACTCGCGCTCGTTAAGCTGTATCGATTGACAGGTGAGGAACGATATTTGAAGCTCAGCAGCTTTTTTATTAATGAGCGAGGTCAACAGCCGAATTTCTTAAAGGAACAATGGGATAATCTGGGGAAGATCAATTTTTTCACAGGTCGGAAGGGGGATCTTGATTTAAAATATTACCAGAGTCATCTTCCAGTAAGAGAGCAGAAGGTGGCTGTAGGCCATGCTGTACGTGCGGTTTATATGTATACTGCTATGGCTGATCTTGCCGCTATTACTGGAGATGAATCACTTCGTGAAGCATGCGAGAGACTGTGGAATAACATTACGAACAAGCAAATGTACATTACAGGCGGGATCGGCTCTACACATAGAGGGGAGGCGTTCACCTTCGATTATGATCTGCCTAACGATTCGGTGTACGCAGAGACTTGTGCCTCTATTGGGTTGATCTTTTTTGCACAGCGTATGCTGAGAATATCACCGGATGCACGTTATGCCGATGTCATGGAGCGGGCGCTTTACAACAATGTACTGGGCTCGATGGCACAGGATGGCAAGCACTATTTTTATGTGAACCCACTGGAAGTATGGCCTCAGGCATGCAGTTGCAACCCGGAGAAACATCATGTGAAGTCTGAACGTCAAGGCTGGTTTGGCTGCGCCTGCTGCCCTCCGAATGTTGCGCGTCTACTAACTTCGCTCAATCAATATATTTACACGGTTCATGGCGATACACTCTATACGAATTTGTATATTGGAAGTAATCTGAACACTAAGCTGAGTGGAACGGATGTTACGATTCAGCAAGAGTGCAACTATCCATGGAAAGGTACAGTCTCGATGAAGATCAATCCGGCAGACGAAGCGGAGTTCGGAATTGCTTTACGGATTCCATCGTGGAGTCTAGGAATGGAGATCAGAGTCAATGGTGAAGCGCTGAACACTGCTGAGAACATCGAGCAGGGATACCTTGTTATTCGGAGAATGTGGAGAGCAGGAGACATAATCGAAGTGAATGACCCAATGGAGGCACATCGCATTTACGCTCATCCCAATTTGCGAGCAGATGCTCAAAAAGTAACGATTCAACGCGGACCGCTTGTGTATTGCCTTGAAAGTATCGATAATGGTGAACCTTTAAGCTCTATTTCTTTAAAAGAAGACAGTGAACTCACGGCGAGTTTTGATGAGACTTTGCTTGGTGGCGCTGTTGTTGTCGAGGCAGATGGACTGCGTGTTGATCAAGAGAGCTGGAGTGGTGGACTTTACAGCAGAGAGAAAGCACCTCTTCAAGCCGTTAAGGTCAAAGCTGTTCCCTATTACTTGTGGGGCAATCGTGGCAGTGGTGAAATGAAGGTATGGATTCCGGAAGGTAGTATGTGAGTTATGGGACAGGCAAAGTAATTTAAGGTTTAGGATAGCAGGGATTTACGCTTTATTGTATGCTATATTTGATCGGGACAAGGTAGCTGATCATTTTACAGAAAATATTGGAGGCATCACAATGAGCAAACGTTATCGAATTACACGAGCTATGCAAAATGATGGAGGTTCAACACAAACCATATCTTTAGAAGAGTGCAAGCAGTATTTCGCATCCAAACCTGATTTCACCTATACATCAGTTTATACAGTAGCAGGCGCCACTACGATGTCCATTGAGGGAGATTTCTTTATGTGGAGCTTTGGTGATACTACAATCCCATTTAGGCATTATCAAGGGGATATTTACGTTTCTGGAAATAATGAAGCTGTGATCCCGAGAATGCTTGAGGTTGCGAGTGATTTAAGAGCAGATGTTGTGGAAGGGTAAAAAAAAGACCCCTGAAGAGTTCAGGAGTCATCCAGCGTTAATTATAGATCCGCCCAATCGTTCAAGTGAACGGTTGAGCGGATTTTTTTAACCCAGTTCTACAACTACTTGGTGTACTGCACCGTCTCCAACTGGAGCAATGATGTTACCTTCTACAGCTGTGCCATCCAGGGTAAGACTAACTACACCTTTGGATACATGGTTCGGGTTTTTGATTTGAATCACATAAGTATCTCCACGGAAGACACGTGTGATTTCAAAGCTATCCCATTCAGTAGGAATACAAGGATCAATCTTCAGACCATTGAAATCCGCTTGGATGCCAAGGATCGATTGAGTGATGGCTACATAGTTCCATGCAGCAGTACCAGTCAACCAGGAGTTTTTAGCTTCCCCGTGACGAACGGCATCTTTACCTGCGATCATTTGGGAGTAGACATAAGGCTCTGTGCGGTGAATTTCGCTGATATCCTCCAGGTAAGCAGGAGCAATTTTTGCGTAAATTTCAAACGCTCTGTCGCCATGTCCAAGTACAGTTTCAGCGATCATGATCCAAGGGTTATTATGGCAGAAAATACCGGCATTTTCTTTGTAGCCCGGAGGGTACGTAGAAATTTCACCCAGGTTCAGATAGTACTTGGAATACGGTGGCTGTTGCAATACGATACCGTATTTAGTATCCAAATGCTCTTGTACGGATGATAGAGCTTTTTCAGCTTGACCATTTTCCACACCGATACCGGCCATTACGCAGATCCCTTGTGGTTCGATGAAGATTTTACCTTCTTCATTTTCTTTGGAACCGATCTTGTCGCCATAGTGATCATAAGCACGCAGGAACCAATCGCCATCGAAGCCGTGCGTCAATGTGATTTCTTTCATGTTGTCAATCTTAGCTTCTGCATCCACAGCTACATCGTTAAGTCCGCGCATCCGGCAGATTTCAGCATAGTCCGGTCCAACGAAGACGAACAGACCCGCGATAAATACAGATTCCGCAACGCGACCTTCGATGTTGGCAGTGGTTTGGAAAGATTCACCCGGCTCAGTAGAGAAGCAGTTGAGGTTCAAGCAGTCATTCCAGTCTGCGCGCCCGATCAGTGGCAAGCCGTGAGGTCCGAGATTGTTAGTCACATGCTCAAAGGAACGTTTCAAGTGCTCGAACAGCGTAGCGGTGTTATTCGGATCGCTGTCAAAAGGAACCTGCTCATCAAGAATCGAGGTATCGCCAGTTTCTTTAATGTAAGCAGCCGTTCCTAGGATCAACCAAAGCGGATCATCGTTAAAGCCGGTGCCGACTTCGTTGTTACCTTTTTTAGTGAGTGGTTGGTATTGGTGATAGGCACTGCCATCTTCAAATTGTGTAGCCGCGATATCGAGAATACGTTCTTTAGCACGTTCAGGAATTTGATGAACAAATCCGAGCAAGTCTTGGTTAGAATCACGGAAGCCCATACCACGGCCAATACCGGATTCAAAGTAGGAAGCAGAACGGGACATGTTGAAGGTAACCATACATTGATATGGATTCCAGATGTTAACCATGCGATCCAGTTTCTCGTCGCCGCTTTGGATTTGATATTTAGACAGCAGGTTATCCCAGTGAGCAGCAAGTGCAGCGAGCGCAGCGTCTACTTGTGCATCTGTAGCAAATTGCGCGATCATAGCTTCTGCTGGTTTTTTGTTGATTACATTCAGGGATTCCCATTTATCTTCTTCAGGGTTCTCGATGTAGCCGAGTACAAAGATGAAGCTTTGTTCTTCACCTGGTTCAAGCGTAATGTTAAGTGCGTGTGATCCGATAGGGGACCAGCCGCTAGCTACGGAGTTAGTAGGTTCGCCTGCAACTACAGCTTGTGGGCTTTCCAGACCGTTGTACATCCCTACGAAAGCTTCACGATCAGTATCGAAACCAGCGATTTCTTTATTTACGGAGTAGAAAGCATAGTGATTTCTGCGCTCACGATATTCAGTTTTGTGATAGATAACGGAATCCTTCACTTCAACCTCACCGGTGCTGAGATTGCGTTGGAAGTTAGTCATATCATCTTGTGCATTCCAGAGACAGAACTCTGCAAAAGAGAACAGTTTCACGGATTTTTTAGCAGAGCTCGTGTTCTTCACTACAAGACGATGTACTTCAGCATTATGACCCATAGGGACAAAAGCAAGCTGGTTCACAGAAATTCCGTTCCGTTCGCCAGTAATGGAAGTGTAGCCAAGACCGTGACGGCATTCATAGAAGTCGAGATCGCGTTTTACTGGCATCCAGCCTGGGGTCCAGAAATCACCATCGTCATAAAGATAGTAGTAGCGGCCGCCGGTATCCAGTGGGATATTGTTATAACGGTAACGGGTCAATCTTCTGAGACGAGCGTCCCTATAGAAGGTGTAGCCACCAGCTGTATTGGAAATAAGTCCGAAAAATTGCTCATTACCAAGATAGTTAATCCAAGGGTAAGGGGTTTTAGGTGTGTTAATTACATACTCTTTTCGAGTGTCGTCAAAGGTTCCGAATTTCATGTGAGAAAGTCTCCTTTCGATTGTGAACGCGCGTTTATAAGTTTCAGAAAAAATTCCCTCGAGGGAAGGGAGTTTTTTCAATGCTTTTAAGCAAGACAATTAAAGCAGTAGTTTCGATACCGAATCAAATAGCAGCTTCACGGAAAAATATGTAGATTTCTTCAGCGAAGGATTGATCTTAAGCTATTTCTTCGGCGGTTGACAGGAATCTCTCTCCACTAAACGAGCTGGAAAGCTGATCGTGCTAAACGTCGGCTGCTGTGAATCACACAGCTCGATTACTTTTTCAACTGCAGCCTTAGACATTTCATAGATCGGCAAGCGTACAGAGGTCAGCTTAGGCTGAATACGGGATGCTAGCTGAATGTCATCAAATCCAACCATGGAGAGATCTTCAGGGACAATGATTCCGTGCTCGGAGAACGCTTCCATCGCTGATATAGCCATATCATCGTTGGAGGAGAAGAAGGCCGTTGGCAAAGGTTCTCCAGAAGCGAGAAGCTTCTTAACCTCTTCGTAAGCAGTCTCTTTCAGAAAATCACCTTTCAGAATAAATCTCTCATTTACAGGCAGGCCATGTTTCTTCAACGTATCTTCATAAGCCGTATAACGCTCTCGTCCAGAGTACGTATTCATTTGCCCACAGATGATGCCAATCTCTTGATGACCCAGAGCGATCAAATATTCAATCGCTTCAGTGGTGCCCTCGTAATCTTTGGAGTTCACAATGGCCAGATGATTGCGGTCAAGATGCTCCGACATAATCTCAGAAATATCATAATCAATTAATACGAGAGGAGAGTCGAGCCCTACCATTTCTCGGACGATATTAATATCCTTCTGAGTGCCGACAATGATACCGCCGTCAATCCGTTTTTGAAGAAAAGCTTGCTTTACCTTGATGAAATCGTCGGGAGAGTAAACTGTATGAATCAGTACATAACATCCGCGGGCATTCGAGGTGTCGACTACGGCATCAACGAATGGAGCAAAGTAATTGTTCTGATAAATTCGGGTAGTATTCTCCTTCTCGTTCATACTGATGGCGAAGAGTCCGATCGTATCGGTCTTCTTACCGGCTAAAGCCCTTGCAAAGCTGTTCGGTTCGTACTGATGTTGCTCAATCACCCGCAGCACTTTGGCCCGGGTCTCTTCAGGGACGTTGGAATAATTGTTGATCACGCGGGATACCGTACTTCGGGAAACCCCGGCCAACTTAGCTATATCTTCGCTGCGCATGTTTCCCCTCTTTTCATAAACGCGCGTTTATGAGTTTATTGTAAGCGAAAGCATTGTATAAATCAATCGTAAATAATAAGAAATTTGTGAAGAAGGGAAGAAACTAGTTAATAGTTTGTATAAGATTTTTGCAGAGAAAGTGCATTGAAAGCTATAAAAGTCATGCTACTATTGTGATAATGATTATTGAGAATGATAATCAATGAAAATATAGCATTGGAGTGAAGGGATAATGGTAAGATGGGGTCGGAAGTTTTTATGGTCAGCAGTACTTATTATGGCATTGACCGCGCTGGCGGCATGCGGAACGAATAGCAATACTACGAAAGATAATGTTGCTAAAACAGAGAATGCAGAGGAATCAACCTCAGCTAGCAGCACACCGAGCGAAGGAAGTGGAAATGCTTCGGAAGAGGTTGCAACTCGGACGATTACAGGGGAATTCGGAGATGTTGAGATTCCAGTCAACCCTAAACGGGTGGCCGGGATTTACCTTGAAGATTATTTGAAGGCATTGGGGATTACCCCGGTGGTTCAGTGGTATCATCCAAGCTGGGGCAAACAGGATTACTTAAATCTCGATGTGCCAGAATTTGATATCACCGGAAGCTTGGAAGCGTTGTTGGAGAAAGACCCTGACTTGATTATTGCGGACGGAGGCGCGGATGCGGCGAGGTATGAACAATATTCCAAGATAGCACCAACGTATCGTCTCCCTGAGGCGGCGCTGCAGGACTCAAGACAAGTGCTTACAGCGATTGCAGATGCGCTCGGTATTCCGGAGAAGGCTGAGGCTGTGCTCGCCGAGTATGATCAGAAAGTGGCAGATGGAAAAGCTAAACTGCAACAGGCTCTGGGGCAAGAAAAAGTAGCAGTGATCCGGCTCAACGTAGCGGATAAGACCTTTGCTTTGTTCGGTGTTAAAAACCGTTTTATCGGTGTGATTTATTCTCAATTTGGCCTGACACCCGTGCCTATGGCTGCAGAAATGACCGAATATCAATCTATTATTTCCGAAGAACTTATTCCTCAGCTTGAAGCGGATCATATCATCGTATTCCCTGACAACGGGGGCTGGGATACTGAAGGTAATCAGGAAGCGATCCAAATTCTTGATGGGCCGCTGTGGAAGAGCCTGCCCGCAGTGAAGAACGGGAATGTTTATAGAATGGAACGTTCCCACTGGCAGACTGGTGCCATCACGGCCAATTCGATGAAGCTTGATGACCTGCTGGAAGCTATGGTGAAATAAATGGCAGCCGCCTTGAAGGAATAGCAAAAATAAGGTCTATCAGCACCCTTGATAGACCTTATTTTTTGTTTTACACTGAAGTGAATGAAAATGGTTCTCAATTGGGGGCGGGAGAATGGCAAAAGATTTGCAAGACAGCCATAGAAGGAAGCTATTCTATAGCTTGATAAATATAGAAACCCAATCCCTGTCAGGAAGCGGACAGAGTGAGGTGTTTCAGGATCATACATTACTCATTGTATCGGAAGGACAGGGGTATGTTGAGGCTGAGTTGAGGCAGTTTCCACTGGAAAAAGGTACTGGGTTCTTGTTCGAACCAGGGTTATTAAGCAAAATCAATGCCGAGGAGCGGGGGCTTAGCTTTTATCGGCTTACTTTTGAAATCATCGAAACCGGGGAAAACAGGCAGAGTGAAATAGAAGGAAGGACTAAAGAGGACATCCTTCGATCTGGTTTGTTAAGCTGTAGACCCTTTTCACAATGTAAATTACTGCTAGAGGCTATCTACCATAGCCGTAGAAGCACAGATGAGATCGAATGGTTCGCAGGCCATACGCGCTTTCAGGAGCTGCTACTGCTAATCATGCGTGCAAATTCCTCTTTCGTTCAGGTCACGGGTGATCATGAGGCAATACAGCGTTCCATTCACTATATGGAGGAGCATTATAACCAAGCCGTAACCGTTGATCAGTTGGCTGAAGTTGCAGGTATTACACGTGCGCGTTACACACAAACATTTAAAGAGGTGACAGGGAGGGTTCCCTTGGAGCATTTGAACGGGCTTCGTATCGAAAGAGCGCAGCAGCAGCTACTGCTGACGAATGATCGTATGCATGATATCGCGGTATCCGTCGGATATAGTAATGAGTATTATTTTAATCGGCGTTTTAAAAGATCGGTGGGTGTTACTCCAGGCCAATACAGAAGCTTCCATCAGGATGGATTGAGGGTGTTTGCTCCTTTTTTGGAAGATTATCTATTGGCTCTGGATATTACGCCTGTGGCGCAATATTCTCACGCCGAGTGGGGCAAACAAGAGTACTTGGCTCTCCACAATGTGCCTGAGGTAGATATTTCGACTCGTAATTGGCAGGAGCTCTCCCGGTATACGCCCGAATTGATCTTGCTGGATAATGGCTTTCATCGTTGGCATCTGGAGGAGTGCAGCCGGATCGCTCCGTTGTTCAAGCTACCTGTTCATCAAGAGGATTGGCGTGCCACTTTGTATTCCGCAGCAGCCGTCTTTGGCAGAACGGAACGTGTCCAGGAAGTGATCGACAATTATGAGCATCAGGCACAGCAAGCCAAGCAGCTGCTTACCCGTTCCGTCCATAGTCAGACCATAGCTTGTTTAAGAATCTCAGTCTACGGAATCACTCTTTATGGATGTGAGCATTTGGGGTATACAGGAAGTGTGCTTCATCATGATTTGGGCTTGCAACCCCATAGCTTGGTTCGGAAGTTGACCCGTGGAAAGAATCGGGTGAACCTGACAAAAGAAGAGCTTGCCAATCTGACTGCGGATCATTTGTTTATTACCTTTGATCAGCTTGAAGGGGGAGGACGGGAACTGCTGGATACACAACTCTGGCGCAACTTACCTGCTGTACGTAACGGCAGCGTATATGAGGTGGATTTCATGGCCTGGATGAATTACGGCGTATTGTCGCATCAGCGTAAGATTGAGGATGTATTAAGAGCGTTAGGATAAGTCAGAAACTAGACCAGATAAAAAAGAGGACAATAAGTGCCACTATACTGCTGACGCGGGTCATTAATAAATAAGCCTCACTCGGCTCAACGTCACCTTTGACCATCCATCCGTATCTCATGTACCATCCGAATCGTGGGAAAAAGATGTTAAGTAGCGCTAACAGAACAAAGAGGAAAATAAAAAAGCCCATGATTTATCACTCCTTTATGTAATGTATACGCGAAACTGTATGGAGGGTGTCCCGATTCATGTGTGAGTTTCCATATATTTATTTAAGCTTATGCAATATAGACTGATAAAAAATGAAAATTGCTTAAGGAGCGGATAAATCGTATGGAACACACAGGTCTTTTTTTCGGAGGGGGAGTAGGTGTTTTGTTCTTTTTAATTTGGTTGATATCAATTGGCTTGGGAATCTACTTCTTCGTCCTGCTAGTAAAATTGGCACGTAGAGGAATAGTGGCTTTAGATTTATACATCTACGCTAAAAATCGTGAAATACGTACTCGTTATGAGTCGGTTCCAGACAGATCAGAGGAAATTTAAGGCCATTAAATGATTAATGATACTTAAAGTATGAGATACCCTAGCTACCTTAACAGGTAGTTGGGGTATTTTTTGTGGAAATATTCAGGACTATGCTATCGATGAGGTATGTTTAGCGGTGTACTGTTGTGTTTACATAAAAAAAGAGTTCGTTAAATAAAAAATGGTTTTCTAAAAATAAAGGAGGAATTGATCGATGTCTAACCAATATACGATGCAAGATCCTACCACTCAGTACACCAAGGCAGGACCTGAATTTCAACAGCAGCAACAAGAGCCGGGGCTTCAGAAGAAGATGAATCCCGTGCCTGATACAGGTGAAGATACCTATCAAGGCACCGGACGTCTGACTGGACGAAAAGCGATTGTTACAGGGGCAGACAGCGGGATAGGCCGAGCTGTTGCGATTGCTTTTGCTCGTGAAGGCGCAGATGTTGTCTTATCCTATATGCCGGAGGAAGAAGAGGATGCAAAGCAGGTTCTCAAGCTGGTGCAGGAAGCAGGACGAACCGCAATCGCCATCCCAGGTGATCTTAAGGACGAGGAGTACTGTGAACAGCTCGTCGATACTGCGGTCAAGCAGCTGGGTGGGATTGATATTTTAGCCAATGTAGCGGGCAAACAGCAATTCGTCCCCGATATTGCTGATCTTACTACGAAGCATTTTGACGATACATTTAAGACGAATGTGTATGCCATGTTCTGGCTGTGTAAAGCGGCAGTGAAACATATGCAGCCGGGTAGCACCATCATCAACACTTCTTCCATTCAAGCCTATAACCCTTCGCCGATCCTATTGGACTACGCGACGACCAAGGCTGCGATCAATACATTCAGTAAATCTCTCGCTCAGCAAGTCGCTGATAAGGGCATTCGAGTTAATGTAGTGGCACCAGGTCCCGTATGGACACCTCTTCAGGTGGTGGGTGGGCAACCAGAGGAAGTGCTGAAGGAGTTCGGCGCGAGCACACCACTAGGCCGTCCGGGACAGCCTGCAGAGATGGCTCCGGCATATGTATTTCTTGCTAGCCAGGAATCGAGCTATATAAGTGGCGAAACGCTAAATGCCAATGGCGGAACTCCAACCCCATAGAATATTTAGTGGGATGTTGCTATTGTAAATACGGAAATTATTCAAAAGTACCCTACTAATTATAGCTGTGGGGTGCTTTTGTTTTTATATAGAGAAAGGTGTATTATAGAATTTAATACTTTTTATCCCATTATTTTTATAGAATATGATCTAGAACTGATCAAGATTGTCGAATACATAGATTTCCTGCGATTACCCGAGAAATATTTGAGTTGGTACAAGGTTTAGAGTTTAGTGTAGACCATAGAAAGAATTAGGAGCTGTATTATGTGTAAAAAGAAACTAGCAATACTCATTTTTTCCTTTGTTCTGATCATGGCGTGTTTTTCATCAGGAGCAGTCTTCGCGGATAAAGGAAACGGAGCTGTAATGGATAGTGGAACAAAGGAAAGGCTGATGGAAAAGTATGATCTTGTACAGCCTGAACTTACAAATCCAAAATCACTTTGGAGCCAAAGCGATTTTGGAGTCAGTAACCCTATTGCTATATTTGTAGGTATCAGTAGGTTATATCTGAATCCATATGTTTTTGCTGCGCAAGAAATGATTAATCATTTGATTGACCGAAGCCGTCAACATTAATGACCCATGAGAGGGTCATTTTTTAATAAGAGATAAATTAATCGCTCGTTACTTGTATATCTTTCAAAATATAATCCCAGCTATCATAATCGTTCATATCATCAGGAAATTCTAACACACAAATATGATTAATATTCCAATGGATTTCTCGTACTGATGTTAATTCACGAACGGGATAAAGGATAAGGACAGTGAATTCGTTCGGCTTTAATATATCAGACAAAGTCGCTTGTAGCTCTACAGCCTGTTCGTATGTGGCGAACCATCTAATGAATAGAATTTTTTTACTGCTTAGTAATTTGTCCCAAAATCTCTTAATTCGTAAATCCAGCTTTGCTTTATAAGATGGATAGGTCGTAGACCAATGTTTACCTAAGGTGATAGGAAAATCATGTACCGAGATAATGTTATAAAAGGTATCCTGAATAAAATACGATTTCACTAACTCATTCTTGTTTCCATTAGGATAAGCGGGCACTCCATCCTCTAGAAAAAAATGTGTCTCTTCGAGCATTTTCAGATTTGTTAACTCCATGAAATTCTGAAATCTATTCTTATAAAGTCTGTTTACATCAGTTAATGAATAAGAAATCATCCAGTCAAGAGGCATGGAGAATGTTCTCAAGTTATTTCTTTGCATATTTATAGCAGGAGCACAAGACATACCTAAGCTTACGATTAAATCATAGCTCTTCTTTACATCTTGTAAGTTCATGGACTCACCTAATTTCGATCAGATTCAGGTTCTATTCAACGTTAAAAAAGAGCAGCAACTTAGCTGCCCTCTGAAAATATTAATGGCGTTGTAACAGCAAATAGCCGCTAATCCTTGAAGTTTTTTTACGAAACACCACTTTAAAACCTATGTCATTATCTAATAAACAAGCTAAGGCGGTGTCAAGTAGCCCGTTGGGTCTTAAGCTAGGTCGACAAGGCTCAGCATTTCCAATGATGCGGACAGAAATAATCCTACGTGCAGAGCCACGAACCAAAGGATTTCTGCTCCAAGTGATCAATACCAAATCAGGTTGACGAGTTGCCATTCTGATCCACCCCTTTCTATTAAGCTTCTCTATATAAAATGCACAATAGATTGTAATGTGCTAAACAGAAGCGGAGTGCTATTTTGATCAGCGGTGGGAATTAAAGAGTTACACTTGTTTAATTTAGGTTTTCAGAATACAATAAAGTAAATTTATGGATGTTCGAATAGCGTAAACGTAGATGACCACAAGGGAGCATATATTCATAACACCTTACGACTGAGCAAGTATTTGATCAATGATCAAATACTTTTTTATTTTCGTTTATAAGAAGCTAAATAGGGGGACACGATGAAGATAGGGAAACCGATTAGAAAGAAGGTATACGGATTTATTTTGCAAGACAATGAAGTTGGAGAAAAGACCTTATTAGTTTATCTTAATGTACCAGAAGTACCCTTTAGATTAGTAGGTGGTAATGTCGATGCCGGGGAAACAGAAGAAGAAGCCTTATTCAGGGAAATTCAAGAAGAAAGTGGACTTAAACAATTTAAATTAGTAAAGAAAATAGGAACACAATATTATTATAAGGATTATATAGATGCAAATGTTGAAAGACATGACTACCTTCTGATTCCAGAAACAAGATTACCTGAAAAGTGGAGATTCACTGGAGAGGGTGAAGGAGAGGACTGTGGAACTGTTTTTAACTACCAGTGGATAAAACAAGATGAAATATACTTATTAGATAAAGAATTTAGAGAATATATGTCGGAAAAATACATACAAGAATTGTTCGGCAATGGATAGGAGGTAACTACCATGCCCATTAGATGATCCTTACTCTGAGGTGATAGATATGAATAATCGTAAAATCTTCTCATTTCTTCCTTTGATCATTTTTTTATTTATAATATGGTACCTTTTGATGGCAAGTACATCTGCTGTTGTTAATGTAGTGTCAGTAGATAAAAGAGAAATAGTAGTACAAAATATGAGCGGTGATCAAACTACAGTCACAATCCCAAAAGGAATATTTAAGTTGATTAATATAAATGAGGAGTACTTTGTTTCCTATAATAGTAGAATAGGGCAAAAACCTTTTTTAACTTCAATAGAACCAAGTGCTAAATGATTATTGGAAGCAGATTTAACAATAGAACTTATGAATAAAATGGCTGATATATAAAGCATAAAATTGGTGGGATTACTTTGCGTGTAGTAAAGCATATCATGTTATGGTTTGTTTCGACGATTTTATTCACCTTGGCCACTTTTGGATTAGAGCTATGGGAAGGAAATAAGATCAGTACGACTGAATACTATGGGTTTCAAAATATAGGGTTTGTTTTTATTTTCTTAGCATTTCTTTTTTCAGCCGTTCTTTACCCAATTATAATTTTTCCTTTCTCTTGGGTTGTTCGAATGATTGCAAATCCTTTGATTACCCGCATAATGATATTGCTTCTGAGTGGTATCGGGGGATATGTTTTCTTTTACAAGGCATACGATGAACGCTTTATACAGGAATATCATTTGAATAGTAGTATAGCCATTATCCTTTTTGGTATTGCCGGTTCCATTTATGTCTTGGTGGATTATTATCTTGATCAGAGGAGTTGAATATATGAGCTATTTTGAAAGAGTTAATAAAATATCAAACATTTTATTTTGTGTTTTTGGATTGTTTTTTATTTTGACTATTATTTTCTTTTCTACTAGCAGCTTCTCAGAAATCTTGCGTTATAATTTCACAAATGACTTAAGAGGAGCAATGATTACAGTCATAAGTTTTATGATCTCTTTATTTTCACTTGCCCTGGGCATTACTTTGAAATGTCTTGTAAAAGACTCTGATGAAACGATCCAGCTTATCGCCACAAGAATAAAGTAGTTGTTGAAATCTCAGCATGTATAACAAATCCCTGCAACATTTGCTTATGATGAAACCATTATATTGGATATTCGTATTCCTATAAAATGATGTTGAAAGGTCGTGTGCGTGATGGATAATGGGTATTTTGTTGGATGGGGTACATTAGCATTAATAAATGCTGGGTTAGCACAAGGTAAAAATAGGAGTGGATTAAATTGGTTTTTAATTTCTTTGCTTTGTGGCCCATTGGCTACATTTTTTCTTGTAATATCGAGTAAGCTGCAAATTCATTAGCCCATTATATTTCGGGAGGGGATTTTTTGCTGAAAGCACTAAGGTTGTTCGGTATTTTATTTAGTGCAGCAACAATCATTCTGGCAATACTATTTTTCCGCGGTCAGGATCAAGTGATCATGTCTTGGACAATGATGGGGATGTGTGGAGCTCTGATTTTTAATGGAGGAGCTACCTATTTTAAAACTAAAGATAAAATGGCTGCTCTGTCTTCGATTGTTGGGATGGTACTCTTAATATTCTCCCTTACTAAATTTCCATTTTAATAAAAAACCCCATCAACCTATAAAGGTCGGTGGGGCTTTTTTACGTTTTATCTCTTTTTCAATCAAGTTATAGTAGGTTGCTGCAGGCTATGCTTATTTCTTTTTCTTCTTTGTAGGTCCAATCTGGCGCCTTACTTTATTGTTCTCATCAACCTCAATAATATAAATGTCCTTCACTGTACCGGAAAGAGTAAACCATTCACGTAGAGCATCAGCTTCAGTCATTGGTCCCAATATTCGTTTTCCCCTATAACATATAAAAAACACTCCTACTCCTTAGTGAGTTTGCGAAAATGCAATAATCCTCAAAACGATACTCATTAACGATTTTCAGTAAGTCTCATTATTTTATATTAATGCTAAATTATAGGAGATGCAATATTGAGAGATTATTCCTGTTTAGTTCAAATAACATTTAGATAAGGAATCATAGGGATGAGGCCCCATAAGGAGAGATAAAGGGTTCCAGATATAATTGATAATCATTATCAATGTTTGAGATGTAATTAACTTAAATAGATTGTGTAACGGATCGGAGTGAAATGTAAGATGAAGTTGGAAGATCATATTGCCGCATGGATTTATGCAGCCGTTAATGTGCTGGATATTCGACATGCTGTGATGGAGCCTGGGGATAAGCTGCAAGGCTAAATATTGATTTTTCGTATTATTCCGATATCTAATCTTTTGATAAGCAGCTAGATTTTGTAGTTGAGAAGCTAGTGTCAACATATGAAAAAAATAGAAAGCTAGATGATAAAACAGCTGTTATCCCTAATTTAAGAGGGAAATCGTATTTCGGTCTGTTTTTACTCCTAGGAATATTGCTGCTGCTTTCAGTAGCGGCTTCTTTCTCTTTTGGCTCTGATTCCATGAGCCTGAAGATGGCATGGACAGCGATAGAATTGAAAGGATTGTAAACAGGCTTCCACGTATTTCATGTTGCAAAAGTGGGAAGGAAATTATATATCAGTAAAGCGGAATTTAGGAATTGGTTGGAGGATAGAAGCGATGATATTTTCCCAGAGGATCACATGAACTGATACGAAAAGTAATCGCGATTCGTATCAAATTCGTATCACAGGGGTTTTTAATAGAATGATAAGTGAATAGAAAACAAAAAAAGCCTTGAAATTCAAGGCTTTTCGATATAGGACGGATGGGGTTCGAACCCATGACCCCTACCCTGTCAAGATAGTGCTCTCCCGCTGAGCTACCGTCCTGCGACGAATTTCATAATACCATACGATAGAGTAGGATGGCAATTCTTTTTTTACAATCTATAGGGATGATAGTTTACATAGTCTTTAAAATAATAATAAGAAAAGGGGATGCCGCTCCATCCCCATGAGCCACGTCAGATAAAGAACGGGAGTAGAAATATATCGCTTATGCCGAAAAAAGGGATGCGTCGTGGAAAGAAGCGACGTCTTGGGAAAAAGCCAGGCCGGAAGCCAAATTGTCTATACGCCGATTCGTGTGTAGGCATTCCGTTTAAACGTTCTACCATTTCGTTGCTAGGAACCGCAAGAGTAACATAGTTTTGATCTACATGGGCAATAAAGCCATCAAAGGACTGACCGTCAGTCGTTGTAATACCAACGTATTTGTTCATACAATTCCAACTGACCTGTTGATGTAAATTTGCATTTGTATCCATAAATAACCTCCTCAATTGAATAACCCTGATAACAGTCTATGGTTCGTAGCCTATAACGTTCACGGCGTTAGCCCATAGGGCAACCATAAAATTTGGGTTATTTTGTGTGAGGTGGTGGTTGTGTATTGGAGCGGAATCACTTTCTACCCTTGAATAATAGTGAAAATTATCCATTATCTGTTTGTTTGACGTTGAAACGATTCTAAAAGTTGCGTCGTATACTTAACCAAGTGCTTTTTTATGGAAATACTCCTTAAGCGCTTATGATAAAATGGAGGGTAATGTACAGCAGTTAGATAAAAATTGAAAGAAAAAGGAGCTTGAGATCTTGCCGCAAAATGAGCAGAAAAAGAATTCTTCCACGCCATGGAAATGGTTGGGGGGCGGGGCGGCGATGCTCCTATTTAAAGGAAAGGCGATTTTGTCTCTTCTGAAAATAGGTAAAATTGCCGGGCCGTTAATATCAATGATGATTTCAATATGGGCTTATGCTTTGATTTATCCGTGGGGGTTTGCCGTGGGCTTTGTCCTGCTCCTGCTAGTCCATGAATTAGGACATGTAATAGCAGCGAAACGGATCGGGCTTCCAGTCAGCGCTCCGCTGTTTATACCATTTTTGGGAGCTTTAATTACAATGAAGAAACAGCCGCTGGATGCCCAGACAGAAGCTTATATTGCTTTTGGAGGTCCGATCTTAGGAACCATTGGGGCTACAGCCGTTTTTGGAGCGGCTTATTACATGGATAGTCCACTTCTCTATTCCTTGGCTTATATAGGTTTTTTACTTAATCTGATCAATCTGCTGCCGATTCACCCGCTTGACGGCGGCCGTATTGCAACCGCGGTGACGCGCTGGCTGTGGCTTGTGGGGCTCGTGGGTGGTTTAGCCATCATCATCTATATGCGTTCGATCTTGTTCTTTATTATTTGGGCGTTATTTGCTTACGATCTGTATAACAAATATGTGAAGAGACGCACTAACAATCGCCTTTATTCTGTAACGAAGAGTTTCTTAATTCCAGTAGAGCCACTTAGAGATGCAGGCTACATGATTCCAGGACCAGAGCATAGAAGAGATTTACCTTTTACTACTTACAGTGATTTGGAAAGACAGCAGTATGTAGGGGTGAGATGGGATCAACTGAACTACATTGGTAGAGCTACGCTTCCGCAGCAATGCATCATTGAAAAGGTACGTATCTCGCAGCTAGAGCCTGTGACCTTAGAGAATGGGCTTCATCTAAAGATGAATTGTGATATCAGCTATTCTGTCTATGAGAACGACAAGTATTACGATGTGCCGGCTAGCTCACGCTGGAAATACGGTATCGCTTATTTTGTATTAGCTGGCTTTTTGGGAGGAATGATGTACATGGTCCATGCCGTTGGAAATGTGAATCTATAAGGGTTAGAATCGGGCAATGAAGTGATCCAATGGTTTATAAAACTCATGAACCGTCAAAGCTGTAATGAGAATAACCGCAGTTGAACGGTGAAAGGAGTAAAACCATGCCTAAATTTTTGAAATGGGAAGTCAGCGTTTGTCTGCTGTTACTGATGGTCTTGGGAGGATGTTCCGAGGCGAAGCCAACAAAAATCATGGAAATCAAAGAAATGACTAACCTAGATGGAAAGCCAAAAGGTCAGTACCCTCCATTGTCACCAGTGATGCAAGACACATACAATCGTTCGATTCCTGAAGAAGTATATTCTGCAGATTAGAGTAGTGACAGAAGACGATTTCTCATGCTCAGGCTTTTCTTTCTAGTCGAATTTTTATATAATAGACAACTATCGTTGGATATATATAGAGAGAGGAGTTTGGGACTAACATGGCGGCAGAAATCTTACGGGTAACTACAGAGGAACAGCTTCAAATGGGGCTGGATATTCGTACCAAAGTATTTGTAGAGGAACAAATGGTACCGGCTGAGGAAGAAATTGATGAATACGATGTTATCGGTCCGAATGCGCACCATATTCTAATTATAGATGAAGGTGTACCTGTGGCTACAGGAAGATTGATTTATTACAAAGCAGGTACAGCCAAAATGCAGCGTATCGCCGTACTGAAAGATTATCGAGTCAAAGGATACGGACGTGTTCTGTTGCTAGCTATGGAAGAGCTTGCTCGGGAACTTGGACTGGAAGCTTCGATTCTTGATGCACAGTGCCAAGCTGAGAATTTCTACAAGAAGCTAGGATATGAAGTGATTTCAACGGAACCTTTTTATGACGCAGGTATTCTACATGTACGGATGCAGAAAACGCTTTAAGATTTGCACACATAATTTACCGTCTCATTACGCAAGCTAGGATGTGCCATATGATGGCAAATCCAAGAGCAAGGGGCGAACTGAAGTGCCAAATAACGAACGCGAAAGTTTCGTAGCTGTACAGAAAAATGGAGACGGAGATTTAACCAGTTTCCAGACCTCTACAGGACGTGTCCTGGCGTATGATCAAGCGCTTCAAGAAGTACAGGCCGGAAATATTGCCGGAGTGAATGCTTTTAAAGGTAAAGACGGAGGAACTTATATTCGCGGCGACGCGGATGGGGATCCAACCAACAATTTGGATAATCTTCCGAGTTTCTCATAGTTCTAAAGGCAAAGACCGTACACACGTCATCAGACGTCAATGTACGGTCTTTTTTTAATCATAATCAGAGTTTATAAATTACATGCTGCTCAATAAACTCCATCTCTCCAGTAAGCCCGACGAATTGAGGTTGTTCATCGCTATAATGCATGAGCTTGATGATACGTCGAACATCTTCAGGTAAAGACATTAACTCCTCCAGTGTGGTGTGAACAACACCTGATCCACCAAGCTGACAGTCATGCAGAATCATTCGGATGCCGCGCTCACGGACAAGGCTTATAAGTAGATCCGGTTGAAAAGTCATATCTGCGCTGTAGAAAATCTCATTATTTATTAGAAGGGAATAGCTATCTTTGCCAGGAATATGCGGCGTATGTATGATCTCGAGCGAAAGAGAAGGCGCGAGCTTGTACGTAATTCCGGGTTTCATAGATGTAACCTCGAAGATATCGGTCAGGGAGGCTACTGCATCTTTTTGATATAATCCACCCTTTAAGGTGTTGTTCCAAAGTGGCTCAACAAGCGTCTCTGGTAAATGTAATCTCATTGTTTTCCCGTATACGTGTTTTAGCGTAAGTGCTAGCTCTTCCAGACCTCCAACATGGTCCGCATGAATATGCGTAATTAGAGTAGCGTTAACGTCACTGAAGGATTTCCCGATGGTATGCATGGCAAGTGGGGCTGTAATCCCGCAATCAATCAGTAGGGTATAATCATCAGCTAGTAGCAAGCCATTATTGTTAAAATAGTTTTTAGCAAAAGCATTGCCAGTTCCTAGCATTTGTAGGCTCAGACTCATAAGAAAGTACCCTCCTGAAATCGCTGTTAGCTAATATATCAACTTTGAACAAGTACATAATATCATTTTTCGGAAGATGAATGAAATATTTACCTACAATTAGCGCAACTTGCTGAGACAAAGTAAGTATACATTAATAGCATGAATTATTTGGAGGGTTTCAAATGAATAGATGGAAAAAAGTCACTTTATGTGTGTTTGCTTTTTCCTTGATGGGTGGCTCCTTATTGTTCGCCGATTCTGTGAGTAAGAAAATCAGGGTATGGAACAACGGGACGGAAATTGTAGACGGCGGTTATTTGATTGATGGAAAAACATATATTCCCGCTAGAGAAGCGGGCGGGGTAGTGAATTGGGATGGATCTGGAAAAGTGACGATTCTTAAGCCTAATGTTCATATTGTTCTTTTTAAGGATAATACGGTCTTTGGTAACGTAAACGTAGGCAAGCTTAAGATTAAAATATTAACCCAGGTAGATAGCTTAACAGAAGAGGTTTCAGCTGTAAAAGTAGCCATAACGGACCCCTCTGGTAATGTTAAGGATATTCAGTCGCAGGAGCTTGAAGGCTCGCAGAAGGATAATTTCTGGTTTCCGACCTCGGAGTTTACTTATGATTTTAAAGAAACCGGCAAATATCGGGTAGGCTTCTACATGAAAGCTTCCAAAAATGCGGATTACGTTCTTGTGTCAGAAAAGGTAATTACAGCTCTTAATTAAGGGTTCTAAATTGACCTGAACTAATCTAACGTGGTAGTATACCAGATGTAGGATAATACAATTCAAAGTGAGGTATTACAATGAGCGATCACAAACATGAGCATGGTGAAGCATGCGGTTGCGGGCATGATCACGACCATGAGCACGAGGAGTTTGTGCTGACCTTGACGAACGAGCAGGGCGAAGATGTTGAAATGGTATTGGTTGAAACTTTCGACATCGGTGAGAAACTATACGCGCTGCTGTTAGAAAAGGAAAATCCTGAAGCGGATGGCATTATTCTGCGTATGGAAGAAGAAGACGAAGAAATGGTATTGTACAATATCGAAGATGAAGAAGAATGGAAAGCTGTTGAAGAAGCTTACAACAATCTGCTTGCTCAGCAAGAATAGATTTTAGCGACTAAATTAAGCTGTTCTATTGTGTATATGACAGTTGATGTTTATATACAGAAACCCGATACTTATTATGGTATCGGGTTTTTGTATAAATGAATGAAGTTTTTTAGGAAAATGATGGATCTTAGGAAATAGGATCGGCTTCTACAATCACTTTTATGTTCGTGATGCTGCGATCTTCAGGACCTTTAACCGGAAGTCCGATCTCCACATGGTCAATAATATAATCGATGTTATCCTGAGTGATAACCTCGCCAGGGAGAAGAATAGGAATTCCAGGCGGATATACATATATAAACTCTGCAATAATGTAGCCAGCAGATTCACGGAATGGAACTAACTGCGTATCCGCATAAAAAGCGTCCCTTGGAATCAGAGCAAGCTGTGGAATTTCTGGAACCTGAACCTTAAGTTCGTAGATTTCACCCTTGCTGTAATGAATGGCGGACAACACCCTAAGTGCAGCTAATAATTTATCTACTGATTCTTGGGTATCACCTGGGGTAATAAGGCAAAGAATATTATACATGTCACTTAGTTCTACTTCGATGTTGTACTTTTCGCGCAGCCAGTTTTCGGTTTCGTATCCTGTGATCCCTAAATGGCGCACATGAATGTTGAGCTTAGTTGGGTCATGATCAAATGTTGCTTCTGTCCCAAGGATCTCTTTTCCAAAGCTGTACAGGCCTTCGATGGTATTGATCGTTTCGCGTGCGTAGTTGGACAGTCTGATGGTTCTTTCCGCCATTTCATGACCGTTCAGCGCGAGATTACGTCTTGATGTATCCAAAGACGCTAATAAAATATATGAGGTAGATGTTGTAGTCAGCATGCTCATAATGGTCTGTACCCGTTGCGGGTTAATCAGACCCGTCTTAGCATTAAGATTCAGTACCGAGCTTTGCGTCATGGAGCCGCCAAGTTTATGCACACTAGTGGCAGCGATGTCCGCGCCGGCCTGCATGGCCGATACCGGCAGATCCTCATGAAAATGAATCAGTACTCCATGTGCCTCGTCCACCAATACGGGTACACCGTAACGGTGAGCCAGGTCGACAATCGAACGCAGGTCGGCGCATACACCGAAGTACGTGGGATTGATTACTAGAACTCCTTTGGCGTCTGGATGACGCCTTAACGCTCGTTCCAGCGAACTGGTCGTTATGCCGTGATCTATCCCGAGATTCTCATCCTGAACAGGCGAGACAAACACAGGCTTGGCTCCGGAGAAGATAATGGCCGACATCACAGATTTATGAATGTTGCGCGGCACAATTATTTTATCACCCGGTGAGCAGACAGAGAGGATCATCGTCATGATGGCATTGCTCGTGCCCTGTACGCTAAAATACGTATAGTCGGCGCCGAAAGCCTTCGCAGCCAGCTTCTGAGCTTCCTGGATTACTCCAGTTGGCTGATGTAGATCATCAAGCGGTGCGATGTTGATTAGATCGATGGATAGAGCGTTATCGCCGATAAACTCACGGAATTCGGCATCGGTTCCTAGCCCCTTCTTATGCCCCGGGATATGAAATTGAACGGGATTGCCGGCGGCATGCTTTTTTAAAGCTGTGAAGAGGGGAGTACGGTGTTGATTCATTTAATGCTGTCACAACCTTTCGCGAATATTAAAATTTAAGGCAAGCATCAGTATAACAAAACAATCTACAGAATACTAGGATTTGGATGTGATAGAATGTCCACAAAAGCTGCGCAACGTACACATATCAGTTTGACGTCGCCATTTATCATGGAGATGTGGGTAATTATTTTTTTAGTTGAGTTTGTTAAAGGGTCGCTACTTGTCGCTTTGTTACCCGTATATATGGAGAATATTTTGGGTCTATCTGTTACGGTAGTAGGCTTTGCCTTTGCACTCCAGTATTTGGGGGATAATCTATTCCGCAGTCCTTCTGGCTGGGTTATGGAGCGCATAGGATTTCGCTGGACCATGACAAGTGCCTTGTTGTTGATCCTAGTAGCTGTTGGAATGATAATATATGCCAAAACAGCAGTTACGCTCTCGATTGCCTGTCTTATTCTTGGGATCGGGACATCCCCGCTTTGGCCTTGTGTGATGACCGGAATAACGGAATTGGCGGGATCTACTAAAAGCGGCAGCAGTGGAGCAGCTATGGGTGCTGTAGAGATGGCATCGCTCGCAGGAACGGGAATCGGTCCGATTGTAGTGAATTTTTTGATGGATCAGGGTGGACAAAGCTATCGTGTAGCCTTTTTGGTCCTGCTAGGGTGTGCTGCTGTAGTAGTTGTAGTTGCGCTTTTTCTACCTAAAAGAATCTCGTCAAGTGGCACTCATGCAGTTGTAAGGGACATGCAGGGGCTCGGCGGAGCTATTGAGCGTAAAAAAATCAGTCCATTAGAAAGTATAAAAAGAACACTGCATCAGGTCAGAACGACGCTTAAAGTCAGTCGCCTACTATATCCGGCCTTATTTCTTCAGGCTTTTGCCATTGGCTTGATGACGCCTGTAGTTACCTTGTTTGCACGTACGGAGCTTCATGTTAGTCCGAATCAATTTAGTCTGCTTCTGATTGCAGGTGGGGGAATTACGGTGCTTGCTCTAATTCCAGCAGGCAAGCTGGTGGACCGAATAGGAACAACTGTGTTTCTGAACATTGGCTTTTTGCTTGCCGCCTTTTCCCTTGCCCTGTTCTCACAGGTACGCTGGCTCCCGCTTGCTTTTATCGCGGTGGCATTGGTCGGTATAAGCTACGCGCTTATTCTCCCGGCATGGAACGCCTTTCTGGCTAAGCAAGTGCCTAAGGGGGAACGAGGGACTGTCTGGGGGCTTTTCTTGACCTTGCAAGGCTCAGGGATGGTGGCAGGACCAGTGATATCAGGGAGACTATGGGACCATGTAGGTCACGGTGTTCCGTTTCTGATGAGTGCAATTGTTATGTTGATACTCTTTGGGCTGCATTTACTAATTGTACACAGAACGAAGTTGAAATTTAAAACTAGTTGACCTTAGATGTGAAAAGCCGCTGACAACCTGAGAATTAGTTGTCAGCGGCTTTTTTTAGGAATTAAAAGGACTAAAAGAAATAAAAAATTCAATCAGCGTTTGGAGAAAGTCTGTTGCGGGTAAAAATAGTCAATAAACCAAGTTACCGCTACATAAACTGAAGTATAAAATAAGACTAAGACGAACGCAAAAGTAACTACTACTTGAAGAGGTCCGGCAGCCATAAATAATCGGAAATTGAACAATTGTGTTGGCTTTGCAGATGTGAAGCAGTTAGGGGGGAGTGCCGTGAACAAAAACGACGAGGTGGAGTATTGTAACCTGGAGCTGCGTTTCGACAGACAGCATATCCAGGACCTGATCAAGGATTTGATTCAAAAAGGTTATTCCCTATATTGGAGCGAGAACGAACAGGTCTTTGTAATTTCGGTCCGTACGGGTCGTAAACTGGTGAAATTACGTTTTCAAAGGATCAAAGATGGCTATAAACTCGTGGGTGACTATATGATTCGTGATGCTCGCTTGTCAGAATGGATGGAGAAGTTAATTGGGGACATGCGAGGCCATGCCATTGTAAAGCGCTTCAGAGACCGTCAGATTATTATTGAAAATATTTTGTTCGGCGAAGTGATTCGTCTTGTCGAAATCTCGGGTTATCAGCAGCGAGTCTTATACCAGAAGGGTCCTATGCTCACCGATGAGGAGCTGACCAAGCTCTATTATTCTGTTGAAGGAGAGGAACGAATTCGCCAGCGCAGGATTGAAGTGGATGAGCAGCTGGATCGATTAAATGATGCACTTAAGGCTGAGGATATGATTCGCGCGGAGAAATGCCGAGCTCAGCTTACCTTTTTGACGAAGGAATTGTATATGTTAGAATGGTAAACAAGGTGCCGAAATAAGTTGCTTAGGGGCACCCCGAATTTCGGGGTGTCTTAGATTTGTTTGATAACTTGCAGACAGGGGTTCACTTCTGGTGCTAAAAACGTTAAAATAGTCATTGTGATCATTTTCATATTGGCAATGGTTTTGTCGATGAATTTGATCTTTATTCGCAGGGCAGGCTTTGCTGTCTCTAATAAAGGGTGGTATTCTTATACTGCGAGAAATGGATTTCCCAAAAATATAGGGTGCAAAGGGTGGAGGACCAGATGGCAAAACAACAAATCGGCGTTATTGGCTTGGCGGTAATGGGCAAGAATTTGGCTCTAAATATCGAAAGCAAAGGTTTTTCCGTATCCGTGTTTAACCGCTCACCGGAGAAGACACATGATCTTCTTGCTGAGGCGGAAGGTAAAAACCTCGTAGGCACATTTTCTGTTGAGGAATTTGTAGCTTCGCTGGAAACACCGCGCAAAATTCTGATCATGGTTCAAGCTGGTAAAGCTACTGATGCTACCATCGAGCAACTGTTGCCGCATCTTGATCAAGGCGACATTATTATCGACGGAGGAAATGCTTATTTCCCTGATACGGTTCGTCGCAGTAAATATCTGGAAGAAAAAGGTTTCCGCTTTGTCGGAACTGGGGTTTCTGGCGGTGAAGAAGGAGCTCTTAAAGGTCCTTCCATTATGCCTGGCGGTCAAGAAAGCGCGTATAAGCTAGTTGAACCAATCCTAACTGCAATCTCAGCTAAAGTTAACGGTGAGCCTTGCTGTACATATATCGGACCAGACGGTGCGGGACACTATGTTAAAATGGTGCACAACGGTATCGAATATGGTGATATGCAATTGATCTGTGAAGCTTATCAGCTGCTCAAAGACGTTCTAGGTCTGGATGCAAAAGAACTTCACAACATTTTCAAAGAGTGGAATAGCGGTGAGCTCGACAGCTACCTGATCGAGATTACTACAGATATTTTTGCTCAGTATGATGAAGAAACTGGTAAACCAATGGTTGACGTGATCCTTGATTCCGCTGGCCAAAAGGGAACTGGTAAATGGACAAGCCAAAGCTCACTGGATCTTGGTGTACCTTTGTCCATGATTACCGAATCCGTATTCTCACGCTTCCTCTCTGCAATGAAGGATGAGCGCGTAGAAGCAAGCAAAGTGCTTAACGGACCAGAAGCTACACCATTTGATGGTGACAAAGCTGAATTCATTGAGAACGTGCGTAAAGCATTGTTTGCAAGTAAAATCGTATCCTATGCTCAAGGTTTCGCTCAACTTCGCGTAGCTTCCGACGAATACGGTTGGGATCTGAAATATGGCGAGTTGGCTAAAATTTGGCGCGGTGGCTGCATTATCCGTTCCCGTTTCCTACAAAACATCACGGATGCTTACGAGAACAATGCAGATCTTAAGAACCTATTGCTTGATCCTTTCTTCAAGGATGTTATGGATAATTACCAATCCGCATGGCGTAAAGTTATCGCTTCAGCTGTAACGATGGGTGTTCCAGTACCTGGATTCTCCAGCGCATTGGCTTACTATGATAGCTATCGTACAGAAAGACTGCCTGCGAACCTGCTTCAGGCTCAACGCGATTACTTCGGCGCACATACGTTCAAACGTGTAGACAAAGAAGGCGTTTTCCACCACAACTGGATGTCTGCAGAATAATCTAGTTTATTACGGTTATAAGCAATAACGCCTTCGGCGTCCCTAAAGGACGGTAAGAAGCGTTTATGCGAGAAATATAAGGTTAATGTATAACATGAAACTTGTACTTTCTTATATTTTAAAAAAGTGGCCCGAATTGCTTCACCAGAAATGGGGAGGCTTTCGGGCCTTTTTTGTTGAAGTTTTGATGTGTATTTACTAAGTGAAGCAGATTGTCTAATGTTTTGACCCTGTGTTATGATATGACAAATATCGCGGTTGGAGGATAGACATGGCTGGGGATACAGAAGAATTTAAAAAGTTCAACGAAGAGCAAAGAAATAAGAACATTATTTTAGTAGGGATGATGGCAACTGGGAAGTCAACAGTAGGCGCAATTTTGGCCGAGGAACTGGGTTACGAGCTGGTTGATCTGGATCATGTCATTGTTGAAACTGAAGGCCGAAGTATTGCAGAAATTTTCGCGGAAGATGGAGAGCATTACTTTCGAAGCGTGGAAACAGCAGTACTAAAGCGTATGCTAGAGTCTGAGAATAAATTAATATCTACTGGTGGTGGCGCGGTATTGGCGCCGGGGAATACAGATTTAATGCTGAGTAAAGGGCATGTGGTTGCGCTAACGGCAACAGAAGAAGAGATTATTGCCCGCGTTAGTGGAGATCAGAATCGTCCGCTGCTCGCCGGCAATGCAGAAGAACGGGTTAGACGTATCATGGAAGACCGTCGAGAAGCTTACCTGTTCGCGCATTACACGGTCGATACAACGGGACTGACAGCGGCAGAAGTGTCGCAATATATTTTAATGCATTACCGCGGCTGAGCTTTTAAGAGAGTGTTTCATTCCATTCAATCATACCGCCGCTTAAATTTGTAGCATGATAGCCAAACTGTTGTAGATATTCGCAGACACGCTGGCTTCGAGCACCGGAACGGCAGATAAAGATCACTTTGGCATCGCTTGGAATATCCTCAGTGCGGTGTGGAATTTC
Source organism: Paenibacillus sp. NPDC058367 (assembly GCF_042723305.1). Classification (NCBI taxonomy): domain Bacteria; kingdom Bacillati; phylum Bacillota; class Bacilli; order Caryophanales; family Paenibacillaceae; genus Paenibacillus; species Paenibacillus sp. NPDC058367. Next base: position 634,096 of record NZ_JBHXIZ010000001.1, on the reverse strand, counting down.
TCCCATGGGGATATGCTGTGCACCGGGAATCATCCCGAAGGCAACCTCTTCGTCTTCACGAACGTCGATGAGTACAAGGTCTTCTCCTGTCTCTAGACACTGCCGCAATTCTTGCGGTGTAATTTGTGGAACATTATGCATGGTTGTGACCTCTTTTCATCAGAAGAATGGTTTAATGATAACACAAGCATGGAATACCCTGTCAAACGAGCACTACATACAACTATATCTACTAAGGAGAGTTTATATTATGGACGTTATTGTTAGGCCAACGCCATCCCTGCAAGGAGAATTTGGGGCCCTCTCTTCCAAAAACTATACCACTCGTTATTTGCTGGTTGCCGCATTGTCAGAAGGCGTAAGTACGATTTATCATCCGGCACATAGTGAAGATAGCGATGCCATCCGTCGTTGTATTGCAGATTTGGGAGCTGTACTCACAGAAGATGATGAGAAGATTGTGATTCAAGGCTTTGGTCGGAAACCTAAGGATGTTAAGGAACTTAATGTGGGGAATGCTGGAGCAGTACTACGTTTTCTAATGGCTGTTGCTGCGCTGAGCCCTGAAGTTACATTCGTAAACACGTATCCTGACTCATTGGGCAAACGTCCACATGACGACCTGATCGTGTCTCTTGAACAGCTTGGTGTGAAGGTAGAGCATAATGAAGGTAAGTTGCCGATCACGATCTGCGGTGGCAAACCTGTTGGGGGTAGAATTACAGTTTCGGGTGCTGTCAGCTCCCAGTTCCTAAGTGCTCTATTATTCTTGACACCATTGCTTGAAGAAGATAGTGAAATTATTGTCCTTGATGATTTGAAATCAAAGGTTGTCGTAGGTCAGACACTAGAAGTGTTGGAGCAGGCAGGAATTGTGGTTCATGCGGCGGATGATTATATGTCCTTTAAAGTGCCGGGTCGTCAAGCCTATGCGGCAAAAACGTATACCGTTCAAGGTGACTATCCTGGCTCTGCGGCTATTCTAGCAGCTGCTGCTGTGACAAAGTCAGATGTTAAGGTACATCGACTTATGGAACAGAGTAAGCAGGGAGAAAGAGCCATTGTTGATGTGTTGCGTATGATGGAAGTACCGCTTACTCATAAAGAAGGAACAGTTCACGTACAAGGGAACGGCGTTCTAAAAGCCGTTGAATTCGACGGAGATGCTGCAACCGATGCAGTGCTGGCTATGGTAGCTGCTGCAGTATTTGCTGAAGGCACTTCACGATTCTATAACGTTGAGAACCTTCGGTATAAGGAATGTGATCGTATAACTGATTACTTGGCAGAATTGACTCGTGCAGGAGCCAATGTTGAGGAACGCCGCGATGAAATTATCGTTCACGGCATGCCTGAAGGCGTCGAAGGTGGTGTGACCATTAACGCGCATTACGACCACCGTGTAATTATGGCGCTGTCAGTAGTAGGTTTACGAGCGCGTAAACCACTATTGATCAAGGATGCTCACCATGTCGCTAAGTCGTATCCGCAATACTTTGATCACCTGCGTGCGCTTGGTGCGAATGTGGAGTGGGTACAATAGAAGTAAGGGAGCTAGCGAATTTAGCTTCAGTTAATTAAGGATCATAAAGTGTAACTATGGAAAGGGGCACTGTGTATGAGCTTTGAGAATCCAAGTCGGGAACAGATCGGAGATATCCTTGCTTCTGCAGGTAATATTGCAGTAGTTGGCCTGTCTGACAAAACAGACCGTACCTCCTATATGGTCGCGGGTGCTATGCAAAGTCGGGGATATCGGATCATTCCTGTAAACCCATTGGTTGATGGTGAAATACTGGGAGAAAAGTGCTATCATACGTTAGCGGAAATTCCAGAGCCGGTGGACATTGTTAATGTGTTTCGCCGAAGCGAATACTGCGCAAAGGTCGCACAGGAGGCCGCTGAAATCGGCGCACGTGTGCTTTGGCTCCAGCAGGGTATAATCAGCCAGGAAGCTGCTGAAATCGCCGCTGAGCACGGTATGACGGCGATTATGGACCGTTGTATCAAGGTCGAAGAAGCGATCACGATGCATGGGCGTACTCGGGCATAAGGTTCGGTAGTGCAACACTTTATCTGACTATTGAAAAAATGATGATCAGAGCGTGTATCAAGGGATTTCGAACGAACCGACGAACGGGCAAACGATGAACTGACGAGCTTACGAGCCGACAAACGAACCAACCGAGAGAACAATGAACCGGCGAGCCGACAGACAAAAGAACAAACTAACAAACCAGCGAACTAAATTTTTTGACGCTGAAGTAGTTGCAAATTTAATGTTGAAGAACAGCCAAGATCAATAGCATCGTTTGATTACGATTCGCTGTACAGACTGTGCAATTTCTAATGCAAATCACTAACTGAGCTTGTTATACTGAAGTTAGACGAAGAACGTCCTTTATCCGCATGATTTGCGGTGAAGGGCGTTCTTTTATTTTTATAGGGAGGATACCACAATGGAATTTGAAGAAGCACATGGTATGTTCATTAACAAGCACTTGACTGAAAGATCAGGAGAAAGAAGGGGGAGGCTGGTTAGAGGCCATAATTATGCGGAGAAGTTGTTCTTGCAGAATGTATGGTGGCCATTGTTTGAGAGCCTTGATGATTTGCATCCAGAATACGAAGTGTACGACTGGAACCGTAAATCTCAGTTTCTGGACTTCGCTTTTCTTCCGCAGAGCGGCGGCAGTCTCGGGATTGAGTGCGACGGGTTTCAAAGTCATGTGAAGGACATGGACCGCGAGAGATTCAACTACGCAGTTAATCGGGACACTTTTCTGACCGGAATGGGGTGGAAAATGATTCATTTTTCTGTTGATGATCTTCAGCACCGCCCCGAGGTGTGCCGGATGCTTTTGCAATTGGTGCTGGCACCTCATTTGGCGCGCAAATCTGCAGGCGTGGATATTTTGTCTGAGGAGAAGGAGGTTCTGCGGTTGGCTTGGCGACTGGGTAGGGCGATCCGTCCAAAGGATGTGACCACTCATTTCAGCATTAACTTTCGAACGGCGCGAAGATTGTTGCACTCGTTGAGTGAGAAGGGACTAATAAAGCCTGTAATTACGGGAGAACGGGTTCGACAATACGAAGTGAAAGCTATGCGACCAGATCAAATATGGTAGGAGTGGGAGAATAATTGCACTATATATACAACTATATCGGAAATATCTCTATTCTATTGTGGTTTAGTTGTACTTTGTACACTTATTACACACCAAAGATAAGGAAAAGGGTGGGATTATTAAAAATAATTGCACAAAGTACACTTATATGGTTTTCAGTGTTTCTAGGATATAAATAGTTGCACAAAGTACAATTAACTTTTTTATAATCATCGGCAGCAAAAAGAAAGAGACTCAGTCGGCATACAAAACTTCATTCAATAAATATTACTCATTCACTTGAAGCATTATTAGAGACGCACATTCATTCGGAGTAACTTTTTATCGGTTTTAAACAACTTTAGCATTGTTTGCTTTAGTGCTTTGGAATCCTGAGCCCAGAGAATGGTGTTTCTAGGTGATTTTATTGTGGAGTGAGTGTTTATTTGTTTTAAATATAACCTGATCTTTTCCTTCAGTTTATTTTGACAAAAACCCCCGCAGCGCTTACCATTCAATATAGAAAGAAAGGAGAGGGTAGCCTTGAATTGGCTCGGATCATTGCAGCAATTGGGCAGAGCCATAATGCTTCCTACCATGGTACTGCCGGCGGCAGCCATTTTGCTTAGTTTGGGCAGCTTACCTTGGTCTGCATGGGGACTTTCTTCGGTATCCGAAGTGGCTACATACGCTGGGCAGGGAATCTTTTATTTTATGCCTTATTTGTTCGCTGTGGGTGTAGCATGGGGATTATCCAATCAAGCTGGAACGGCGGGTCTTGCAGCACTGGCTGGAATGTTCACTTACGACCGGATTGTTACCCATATGGGAGACGGGCTTGTACAACCTGCAACACTTATCGGAATTTTGCTGGGTATAGTTGCCGGTATCGCTCAAAACCGGTTCAAAAATATCAAGCTTCCAGAGGCGATACAGTTTTTTGGAGGTTCACGTTTTGTTTTGCTGTTCATGGGATTGTTTTCGGCTGGCTTTGCATGGGTGATGTTAGGGATCTCTCCACTGCTGCAAAGAGGACTGGATGATCTTTTTCAAGGGATATTGCAGACAGGCGGCTTTGGCGTTTTTATTTATGGAGTGCTATATAGAGTACTAACAGCCTTCGGTCTTCACCATATTCTCAACAATGTGTTTTGGTTTCAGTTTGGTAACTTTACAACTCCTGATGGTAGCACTGTCGTTCAGGGGGATTTGCCACGTTTTTTTGCAGGCGATCCTACGGCGGGGATTTTTATGGCAGGTTTGTTTCCGATTATGATGTTCGCACTGCCAGCCATTGCTTTTGCAATTATTCAGGAAGCGCGCGAGGACTTGAAGCCTAAGATTAAAAAGACTTTTGTGCGGGCGGCTCTGGTCTGTTTTCTAACCGGGGTTTCGGAGCAGATTGAATTTGCGTTTTTGTTTGCTTCTCCCTACTTATTTGCGGTACATACAGTAATGTCCGGTCTTGCTATGGTGATTACCTACATGTTGGGGATTCATCATGGGTTCTCCTATTCCGCAGGGGCTATTGATTTCTTTTTGAATATGCATCTGTCCCAGAGGGCTTGGTTGTTAATTCCGATCGGTATAGCTTATGGGATTGTATATTATAACTTGTTCCGCTGGGCGATTCGCCGTTTTCAGATCCCGACACCAGGGCGTGAAGAAGGTTCGGAACTCGGTGATTGGGCAGGAAACATCCCTTATCAGGCACCATTGATCTTGGAGGCGCTTGGTGGTAAGGAGAATATCGTACAAGTACAATCCTGTATCACTCGTTTGAGGCTTACCGTCCATAATGATCGATATATTGATACCGGGGCGCTCAAAGGTCTTGGCTCTGCTGGGATTATCAAGCTCGGTGGCGGGAATGTCCAGGTAGTATTTGGTACGTATTCAGAGTTGATCCGCGAGGAGATTAATAAGCTAATGCTTCGTGATTTGCCTCAGGTATTGTTCAGTTCTCCGATGCAGGGTAGAATGATGCCCATTGAGGAAGTGCCGGATCACATCTTTGCAGCGAAGCTGGTGGGTGATGGAGTTGCATTTTTGCCGGAAAAAGGGGAGCTGACTTCGCCTGTATTCGGGAAGGTTATGCACGTCTATCCTACAATGCATGCCGTTGGTATTGCTACGCCGGAAGGGCTGGAGGTACTTATGCATATAGGGATCGACACTTCGCAGCTTAAAGGGCCATTTGAGGCGGTTGTAAAAGAAGGCGACAGCGTGGAACCAGGTCAATTGCTTGTTAAATTCGACCTCGCTTATTTGCGTGAGCATGCAGCTTCACTCGCTACACCAATGGTGATTACGAATCCTGATCGAGTAAAATCATGGAGCTATGCTCCATTTAAAAATGTTAAAAAGGGGCAATCTTCAGTAATGTCCGTAGTCTTACATGAAAGTAACGTTGGAGGGATAGAAGGATGATACAAGGCATAGGCGCAGCAGCAGGTGTAGCTATCGGGAAGGCCTTTGTCTTACCGAACTGGGAGTGGAGCTTACCAGACACACAAGTGAACCCAGTGGATCTAGCTAAGGAGTTTGAGCGTTTATACGAAGGTATCCGTACCTCTAAGGACGAGATTGAATTCATCAAAAAAGAATTCAGAGAAGTAGTCGGTCCGGAGGAGTCCAGCATTTTTGATGCTCATCTGGCTATTTTGGATGATCCGGTGTTCATGAGCGAAATCCGGGGGATTATTGAACGCCAGTATAAGGCGGCGGAAGTGGCTGTTAAGGAAGCGATTGATCATTTTGTAGCGATGTTTGATCTGCTAGATGATGAATACATGAAGGAGCGGGCGGTGGATATCAAGGATGTCGGTAACCGTCTGTTAAAGCATCTTTTAGGTGCTCCTGAGGTCACGCTGCCATCGGATACACAGCCGTATATTCTCGTTGCGAAGGAGTTATCTCCTTCCCAGTTAGCTCACTTGAACCCAACTTATGTTCTAGGTATTGTTACTATGATGGGCGGTAAAACCTCACATTCTTCCATTATGGCTCGTGCACTGGGCATTCCGCTCGTGGCAGGTTTGGAGAATAATTTGTCTAACCCTATTCAGACCGGAGACATGCTCGTGATAGATGGAGACACGGGATCTGTGCAAATTCATCCTGATGAGGTAACGATCAATGAATATGTTTCTCTTCGGAATAAGCAGCATAAAAAGAAAGAACAACTGGAATTGCTTGCTACAGTCGATGCCGTCACTAAAGATGGCGTTAACCTGCGATTGGCCGGTAATATCAGCTCAGTCAAAGAACTGAATTTAGCGCTCAAGTATGGAGCCGAGGGTGTAGGTCTATTCCGTACAGAGTTTCTTTACATGGATCGCAGTTCTTTTCCAACTGAGGATGAACAATTTGAAGTGTACAAACAGGTTGTCGAGAAGGTAGGCAGCAATATGGTTGTGATCCGTTCGCTGGATATAGGCGGGGACAAGCATCTGGATTACTTCCAGCTACCAGAAGAACAGAATCCGTTCCTTGGCTATCGTGCCATTCGAATCAGCTTGAATCGACAAGATATGTTCAAAACTCAGCTAACCGCCATTTTGCGGGCGAGCGCATACGGGAATTTAAAGCTAATGTTCCCTATGATATCTTCCGTGGAAGAAGTACAGGCGGCAAAAGCAGTATTGGAAGAAGTGAAGGCTGAACTGGAGCTACGGGGTATACCGTTTAATCGGAATATTCCAGTCGGTATTATGATTGAAGTTCCAGCTGCGGTTATGATTGCGGATTTACTTGCTGAGGAAGTTGACTTTTTCAGTATCGGTACGAACGATTTGGTGCAATATGTACTAGCCGTAGATCGTATGAATGAACAAATTGCGCATATGTATCATCCATATCATCCAGCGGTTCTGCGAATGATCCGTATGACTGTAGAAGCAGCCCGTAATGCAAAAATAGATATAAGTGTATGTGGTGAAATGGCGGCAGATGAGCGTTCTTTACCACTTTGGCTGGAGTTAGGGATTAGTGATCTTAGCATGTCGCCACAGGCACTGCTGAAGGTTAAACACCGTACCCTAAATACACTGGCTATAGATGCTACAAGGGTTGCTAAAGCTTGCTTCCATCATCGTACAAGCTCGGAGACGGAAGAAATCCTAAGTGCTTATGCTCAGAAAAGCGGTATTACGCTTGGAACGAGCGTGGAAACAAAGGAGAAAGCTTCTTCATAGTTATCAAGCGCTACATCATCAAGTCCACATCAAGGTTCGGCATTCTTGCCGGGCCTTTTTCTTTTGTATTTTATAAAAAAACAAAACCGTTTGCGCTTCGGCGCAGTCTATACATAGAGCGAGTTGCACAGGAATGATTTATGCGTGAAAGCAAGGGGGGAGGACAAAACAAGCATGGAACACATTATTAATGACGAAATGGAAATAGCCGCTACGGATGAAGACATATTTTATGAGCTGGTAGCTGAACAGAAAAGAAAGCTATACAGCATTGCTTATAGCTATTTACGAAACGAAGCGGATTCGTTGGAAGTTCTACAGGAGGCAACCTGCCGTGCATGGATTAAACGTAAAAGCTTAAAAGACTCCGAGAGATTTGCTCCATGGCTAACACGTATTCTGATCAATTGCTGTAACGATGAGTTGAAGCGCAGAAAGAGGAACGCTGTCACAGAAGCTGCTCGAAGTGATGTAGGGATCATGGAAATGAAAAGCGACCGCAGATTAGACATGGAACAGGCGTTGGAAGGGGTAAAGCCGAAGTATCGCCAGGTGCTTGTACTCAAATATTACAAGGATATGACCCTTGCAGAAATTGCAGAGGTACTGGATAAACCGGAGGGCACCGTGAAGACATGGCTCAATAAAGGTCTGAAACAGCTGCGTGACAGAATGAAACGGAAGGGGGATCTATTTTATGGCTGAGTCTGAAGAAAAGCTGCTTAACGATTATTTTCAGAGAATTGATGTCGAGGCTGAGGAGATCCCGGATGTTAAGCTGGATGCCGCGATTCGCAAGGGGATGCAGCAAGGTAGCCACAAAAGATTCTCTTTTAGAAAAAGATACGCTGTTGTTGCGTTGGCGGTCCTAGCCATCGCTTTATTAATTATTGTACCTTGGGCACATCAGATGGCCAATCCTGTTCGTGCGCAGTTACCACCAAAAAGCTGGGGTCAGCTTGAAGTGTTTAGACCCATTGTTGCTGATAATCTGACGATTAAATCAGCACTTGATGCAGGTATACTGAAGGAGGTAAATATCTCCTCTCCTGAGATGGATGGGATACAGTGGACGGTTAACGGAATCATGGCAGATCATAGAGGTATTGCTGTGCTTTATACAATCCAGAATAATACAGATCAGAAGATGCAAATGATAGGCCTGTCATTGAAAAAAAATCAAAAGAATAATTACGACCTCACCGGATATAGCGGGTTTAGCAATTCTAATGCACAAGAGGCAGGTTCACCTGGGACGACCCGCATGTTAGAACAAATCGTCTGGGATAAATATCGAGATGATCTGACAGATGAGTTGAATATTACATTATCTCTATATCCAGAATCCAAGGACCCTTCTAGCTCGAGCATGGATATTAAAAAGCTAAGTGTTAAAATTCCGCTGGAAGACGATAACAACTATTTTAAGGGAGAGATTGTTGATCTGAAGGATAGTCTGTCTATTGGTGGACAGAAAATCAAAATGGACAATATCTATATTGGACCTACGGGTATTTACATGCGGGAAACCTTTGACAAAGAGAATAAAATGAGGATTTTTAATATAATTTCACCTAAGCTGGTTATCGGGAAAGGGGAGCATCAAGAGGAGTTAATGAGGGTAAGTGGTGCTTCTTCAGTAGTAGGGGGCTTGAAAACTTATATTTTCAACAATGACAATATGAGACCTGCTGAACCAATCAAACTAGAAGTTGAAGGAATCTCCGCTCTAGATCAATCAAAGGTCGAGCTCGTGATTGACACGGAAACACAGCAGATTCTAAAGGCACCGGATAACAATCTAACGATTTCAAAGCGGATGGAGAACGAAGAGCAGGGAATTCTGGTTTTGGATTACTTTATTCCTAAAGATGATATGGAGGCGTTTGCTGATAGCGGTTTTGCACTGGACGATAATTTTGTGGATAGCACTGGTAGTGGGCATTGGTTAGGATGGGTTAAAGATGGCTACTCAGGATATAAAGAGTTTAATGAAGATAGCAGGGGAACTACAGTAACCTTTTTCTTTAACGTAGGGAAGGAAAAGCTCCCCCAACCCTTGACTTTCAAATTTAATTCTTATCCAACCTTATTCAAGGAGAAGGCTTCCCTTCGGATTAAGTAATGAAATCTGATGTAGAGCGAATCAAATCACAAGCCCTGTTCCTCAAAAAGTGAGAAACAGGGCTTGTTTATTTTTTAACCAATATATTTGTACAGTACCCTACTCCCCAGCTAACGCATCACAAAAAGCTTTGCCATAGGGCGGCAGATCTGGCGGGCGACGAGCAGAAATAATATGTCCATCCGTAACCACAGCTTCATCTTTCCATATCGCTCCGGCATTCTCCATATCATCACGGATGCCGGGTGTGGAGGTGACGGTTACACCTTCCAGAATTTTAGCGGAAATTAATACCCAGCCTGCGTGGCAGATCTGCCCAATAGGTTTCTTAGCTGCATTGAAATCCTGTACTAGTTTTAGTACGGCACTGTATCTACGGATTTTATCAGGAGCCCAGCCGCCAGGAACTAAAATCCCGTCATAATCTGCGGCATTAAGATCGTCCCAGGAGTACTCCGCTTTTGCAGGCACACCATATTTGCCGATGTATGTTTTATCTTTTTCCAAACCTGCCAAGTGAACCTCAGCGCCTTCTTCTCTAACTCGGTACACGGGATACCAGAGTTCCAAATCTTCAAATTCATCGTCTACGAGTGCTATGACCTTTTTTCCAGCTAGTCTCATTTTGTTAAGCTCCTTTCGTATCACATGATCCTTCATATTCTATCAAATTTAAAATACGAAGTCATCTGAAGGATTGTAAATTATAGACAAATTTCCAATTTAATCATTATATGCAATTAAGGAGGGTTTTAATCGAGGGAGGTCGAATATAGAAATTGAAAAGTCATACTTTGTACTTAATTCATTTCTTGCAAGAGGTGTAGAAGATGTATACAGATAACTTAATGGAGAAGTTGTGCAGCTGCGGTGGCCTCATGAACTTACATATGCATTCATTGATTTTTAATACGAGGGTGAAGATTACACATGTCCCTGTCTATACTTGTCCGAAATGTACTAGTTATGAGCCCTTGTCGTTTATTAAAGCAGATCTAGGAAAGCTAGTGAAAGAATTGAACGCGGATGTGCCAAGACAAGATTTTTCGTTTACTCAAAGAAATGAATTAGCTAGTGTCCTAAAAGAAGCTTTGACAGAGGTTGTTGTCGGAGGATTTCAAGAATTAGAGTTGGCTATCCGAAAGACAATTCAGGTTAGAGTGGATATGTTACTTGATCTATACCGACTAGCTGAGGGGCTTAAAGACCAGAATTGGATGGAAGAAACTAGTCGAAGACTGTCTCAATTAACGTTCCAAACGACTAAAAACGCAAATTATTAAAACATTCTGTGAAAATAATGAAAAACTTTCACGGAATGTTGGATTTTTCACTCACTTTTTGTTACGATAGATAGAAGTTACATTATTGTGCTCGTGAATAGGGAAACCTACACTAGTCAAAAATTGTAATTAGGGGTTACGTCTTCAGCCTTGAAAGAAATTTTGAAAGGAAAATGAAGCGTTATCATTGCACAATTGTACAAAGTGTCGTATCATATTTTTAATTAGTCGAACGATAAAATTTATCGCAATGGAGAGAGTAATTTGACGGTAACCATTTACGATGTAGCTCGAGAAGCAGGCGTATCTATGGCTACGGTATCACGGGTTGTGAACAATAACCCTAACGTGAAACCGCAGACCCGGAAGAAAGTTTTTGAAGCGATTGAGCGTTTGGGATATCGTCCCAATGCCGTGGCGAGAGGACTTGCCAGTAAGAAAACGACAACCGTTGGGGTTGTCATCCCTGATATTTCAAACTCGATTTTTGCAGAAATTGCACGCGGGATTGAAGATATCGCGAACATGTATCATTACAATATTATATTGTGTAACGCGGATAAGCGTAAAGAAAAGGAAATCCGTGTCATCAATACTCTTTTGGAGAAACAGGTCGATGGTCTGCTCTTCATGGGTGGTACGGTAACCGAAGAACATATTCAAGCTTTCCAGACTTCTGCAGTTCCGATTGTCCTATGTGCTACACGGGATGAGAAGGGAACTTATCCTTCCGTTGACATCGATCATGAAACCGCTGCTTTTGATGCAGTGAATACTTTGATTCGTCACGGTCACCGAGAAATCGCAATGATCAGTGGTACACTCCAGGATCCTGCGAATGGATATGCACGTTTCCATGGTTATAAGAAGGCACTTGAACAGGCTGGAATCGAGTATCAAGAAGACTTGGTACGTATCGGTAACTACCGCTATGAATCTGGTGTCGAAGCCATGAAGTATTTCCTTGGACTCAAGAAGAAGCCAACCGCTATTTTTGCCGCAACCGACGAGATGGCTATTGGTGCAATTCACAGTATTCAGGATGAAGGCCTGAAGGTACCGGATGACTTCTCCATTATTAGTGTGGATAATATCCGTATGGCTTCGATGGTTCGTCCATTGTTGACAACTGTAGCCCAGCCTATGTATGACCTAGGTGCGGTAGCAATGAGACTTTTGACGAAACTCATGAAGAAAGAGACGGTTGAGAATCCGCGGGTTATCTTGCCTCATGAAACGATTCTCCGCCTGTCTGTTAATCATCTGAATAAGTAATTTAAGAACTAAACAGTATTTCCGTAAAAAGCTCCTTTTGGAGCTTTTTATGTTTTTTACAGAGTAAATCATCGGAGGAGGCGTTATCTTTGCCTGAAATAATCGGATTAATTGGTGCGATGGATGAAGAGATTAAGCTATTACTAGAAAGGATGGAGAATAAGGAGACGAAGGTCAAGGCAGGAATTCATTATTACATAGGAAATATATTAGGAAAGTCTGTAGTGCTCTGTAAATCTGGGGTAGGTAAAGTAAATGCAGCAGTTACGACACAAATTCTAATTGATTCCTTTGGTGTGTCTCGTGTGTTGTTTACTGGGGTTGCTGGGGCTGTGCACCCTGAATTGAATATTGGAGATATTGTAATATCATCTACTTGTGTTCAGCATGATATGGATGCTACAGCACTTGGCTTTTCAAAAGGTGAAATACCTTATCAGGATAATTCTGTCTTTCAGGCAGACCCTTCATTGGTACTCCTTGCTGAGAGGGCGTGTAACGAGTTAGGCCAAAAGTACTTGGTCGGCAAAGTACTTTCAGGTGATCAATTCATTTCTAATGCGAAGATTGTAGCCAAATTAAGAGAGGAATTGGACGGAGCGTGCGTGGAGATGGAAGGGGCGGCGGTTGCACAAGTGTGTGTGATGAACGCCACTCCCTTTGTTATTATTCGTTCGATGTCTGATAAGTCTGACGGGTCAGCAAATGTGAGTTTTAAGGAGTTCACGGTGGAAGCCTCAGGGCGCTCACATTCTATATTAGAATATATGCTGCAGCATCTTTAATACTCGTTTAGTACATGAAGCGCTGTCTAAAGCGTACCCTGTCGAAAGTCTCCTGTGAGGACATAGGTACCTCTTGTCCAATACGAACCATTAGGCAGTTTGCTGGATGTGAACAGATTTCAGGATCATCCGTAGCATACCAAACCATATTTACAGTTTTCATTAGCCGCTCCATCATTTGACGATAAGCCCACACATCAAGCCCACTCCCTTTTAAATCCCAGTGCCAATAATACTCTGTTGTAAAGACGATACAATTCTCCAATTGCTCTTGCTCAAAAGCAGTGGAAATCAGCAGCCGGCCTAGTCCGGCTCCCCTATAATCATTACTCACCTCAATAGCTCCAAGCTCAATTAGATCCATCATTCCACCCTGTGACCAAAGCTCCATTTCATCCGGATAATGAAAGGTTACATAGCCTATTATAGTGCCATCCTCTACAGCTGTAATTATACGTCCTTCTGGCAAGCTAGCAATCTCTATGAGAGCTTCTTGCTGTTCAATCGGCTTGCGGAAGGCATCAAGATCATGATGCATGTGGAGGGCTTTAAGGTCCTCTGGAGATCGGGGGCCACTTATTGTTATTGTTCTACCTTTATATGAAAGCGTATGGGAAACAGGAATTTTACGATGCTCCATAGCCGTGCTCCTTTCGGATGATAAAATATGGAATGTAAACGTTTGCTATGTTATACTAATTCAGACATAAAAAATTCACATTCATTGCATTGACATCATTATCTAAGAGAAGAGTCTTACCCTTAAAGCTTAAATCAAACGAGTGAGGGAGGCAAGAGTGATGGGTCAAGTCCATAGCGAAATTTTGCCTGGCCGTGTGCAGAGCTCCAATATGTCTGATTACACCCAGGCAGTAGCCAATTTTAAGTGGGAGGATGTTGAACGTAACTTCTCATGGTATGACACTGGAAAGGTTAATATGGCACATGAAGCAGTGGATCGCCACGTTCAAGAAGGACGGGGAGCGGCAACGGCCCTGCTCTACAGTGATGCGGTGCGGGATGAATCCTATACATTTGCCGATCTGCAGGAACGGTCGAATCGGTTCGGAAATGTATTGCGTAAATATGGTATCGGTAAGGGAGATCGGGTATTTATTTTTATGCCTCGTCAACCGGAACTATATTTTAGTTTACTAGGTATCCTGAAGATTGGGGCAATAGCGGGCCCTCTGTTCGAAGCCTTTATGGAGACAGCAGTTAAGGACCGGCTGGAAGATAGTGGTGCGGTTGCTTTGGTTACTACACCTGAACTACTTCATCGTGTGAAGCGTGATGAGCTTCCGAATTTGCGTCATATTTTTCTAGTAGGCGGTACCACTGATATCGAGCAAGGTAACTTAGGTTTCACTGAGGAGATGGATAACGCGTCTTCTGAGCTCGAATTGGAATGGCTTGACCTGGACGATGGCCTTATCATGCATTATACATCTGGTTCTACAGGAAAACCTAAGGGCGTTTATCATGTGCAAAGAGCAATGATTCAACATTATTATACAGGTAGAGTGGTGCTGGATCTACGTCCAGATGATATTTACTGGTGTACAGCTGATCCAGGCTGGGTGACAGGAACATCTTACGGAATATTTTCTCCCTGGTTAAATGGGGTAACGAATGTCGTGAGAGGGGGACGCTTTAGTCCTCAGGATTGGTATAAGACGATTGAACGAAATAAGGTTAGTATTTGGTACAGTGCACCTACAGCATTTCGTATGTTGATGGGGGCAGGAGAGAGTTCAATTCAGGGAATTGATTTGAGCAGCCTGCGCCATGTCCTGTCTGTTGGAGAGCCGTTAAATCCTGAAGTCGTGCGATGGGGAGATAAGTTCTACAACCAGCGCATTCATGATACCTGGTGGATGACAGAGACGGGAGCGCAACTGATCTGTAATTATCCTGGAATGGATATCAAACCAGGTTCTATGGGCCGTCCGTTGCCAGGCATTGAAGCAGCGATTTTAGATGATCGAGGCAATGTTCTCCCACCATTCTCAATGGGGAATCTTGCAATACGGACGCCTTGGCCATCCATGATGAATTCGATCTGGAACAATAAGGCGAAGTATGAGGAGTATTTCCGCATTCCTGGTTGGTACATTTCTGGTGATTCTGCTTATATGGATGATGATGGATATTTCTGGTTTCAAGGACGGATTGACGACGTTATCAACTCTTCTGGTGAGCGTATAGGACCTTTTGAAGTGGAGAGTAAATTGGTAGAGCATCCTGCTGTGGCAGAAGCGGGTGTAATTGGTAAACCAGACCTGGTGCGTGGGGAAATTATCAAGGCTTTCATTTCGCTGAGAGAAGGCTATACTCCTACAGCTGCTCTCAAAGAGGAGATCGCGGCATTTGTTAAAGCCGGACTGTCTGCGCATGCTGCGCCGAGAGAGATCGAATTTAAGGATAAACTTCCTAAGACACGATCAGGTAAAATCATGCGGCGTGTATTAAAGGCTTGGGAGCTTCATCTCCCAACTGGCGATTTATCAACGATAGAAGATTAGAATGGATCATAAAAAAACACCGTTCCCTAATGAATTCAAGGGAACGGTGTTTTGTTGTGTGAAGTTATTCTTCGGACTACCGGTTAATGGTTTCCAGTCGTATTGCCGGCTGTACTACTATTACTGTTTCCGTTACTGCTACCTTCGCCAGATGGCGTTGAAGTAGGCGTAGGTAGAATGGTTCCAGGAATCTCGATATCCTCTCCTGGTGTACTCTCAGAGCCTGTAGGAGGCGTTGTCTCCGGTTGCTGATCTGGAGTTGGTGTTGCTTCCGGAGTTGGTGTAGTGCCTCCAGCAACGCTGCCAGAAGCTGTCTCATTACCTGCGACATCAACAGCACTGACATAGAATGTTGCATTGGCACTCGCAGGCGTTCCTGGCGAGAATACCTTGCTCTCGTCAGCCATAATTACAGCTTGCTTCTGGAAAGACCCGCCGTTTAAAGAACGGTATAAGCGGTACCCTACTACATCTGGAGAGCCGCTTGGGGAGAAGCTGATCACAGCTTTTCCAGTGCTATATGAGACACTAACATTCCCAGGAGCAGAAGGGGAAGCACCATCGTCCACACGTGGATCGACTTCAGTAGGGAAATCTGTCTTAGCATCGGCTGGCATATAATACTCCAGCGATTTATGCTCCTTCATCTTAGGGAAGGCTGCCAAGAGCTCCTTAACTAATTCCTGGATCGGCTTTTCACGTTTAACGACGATTTTTTCTTTCAGGAAATCCTCCGGTGTACCTTCGAGTGGGATATAGTTGACGCCATTGTAAGTAATATACTTGGCTTTGGAAATCCCATCGTCGCTCTCTTTAGGTACATATTTCGTATTGAAAAGATCCGTTGTGAATTTATCAGTTAGAGCCGTTGGCAGCTTACCGCTGTACGCGGAAACTGTCTTTTTGGTAATTCCTTCAGGTTGTGTGAATTTGTCTGTAACGAACAAGTCTGGCTGCTTATCAATAACAGCATTCATGACTTTAGCCCATAAGGTCTGTGCTTGTCGTTTTTGTGTATCTCCTGTAAGGGTATTAATTTGTTCCTTATAACCAACCCACATGCCAAGTGTGACATCAGGGGTGTAGCCCATGAACCAGACATCTCCATAGTTCTGAGTAGAGCCAGTCTTACCTACAATAGGAACGTCTTTAAAGTGTTTATAATCTCTTCTTACTGTGCTTGCAGTACCTTCTGTGATTACTGTACGCAGCATATCGGTCATTAGATAAGCAGTTTGCTCAGAGAATACTTGTTCAGGGTTAACCTTGTGCTGATAAACGATCTTGCCTTCTGAATCCACAATCTTCTCAATCATATAAGCATCATTAAATGCTCCCTTATTGCCAATGGCGGAATAGGCATTGGTTAATTCCTCAACGGATGTACCGTATCGAAGACCACCTATAACCCCAGTCTGCGCTCTGTAATCATCTTCGGTGAGTGTAGTGATCCCTAGCTTTTTAGTAAAGGCCCAAGCATCCTCTATTCCGACCTTCTCGTTAAATAGTTTAAGCGCCGGTAGGTTGAGGGATTTATTAAGTGCATAGCGAGCCGTAACTAAACCCTGATAGCGATTGTTAGCATTTTTAGGGATATGGAAGCCTTTCCCGCCATCCTTCAAAATGATTGGAGCATCATCTAAGATTCCAGCAGGTTGAATCAGTCCTGCATCTAAGGCAGGTAAGTATGCTGAAATCGGCTTCATCGTTGAGCCGGGTTGCCGGACCATTTGGGTTGCGTAGTTCATTTGCTCGATATTAAAATCGCGGCCCTCAATCATACCGAGAATGGCTCCGGTCTTGTTGTTGATCAAAATGCCAGCCGTCTGTTCAACACCTTTTGTTTTGCTGTCCTTGGTGAAATTACTACTATCTTCGGAAATACTGTGCATTGCACTGTATACTTTCTTATCAATCGTGGTATAGACTCGGTAACCGCCGGTCATTAACTGTTGTCTTGCTTCCTCAAGAAGTACGGCATTATCACTAGAGCTATTGGTTTCAGCTGTACTGTTATTCTTTTCATTTAGTGACAAAAGAATCTCAGATGCTTTACGCTCCGTCTCCATCATTAGGTATGGATATGTAGCATAGGCTTTCTTAGTGTGAGGAGCGAGAGAGCTTTTAATATCAAACTTGAGTGCTTCATCATATTGGGAGGTAGTGATCTTGTTCTCCTCTAGCATACGACGAAGTACAAGCTGTTGACGATCCATAGCTCTATTGAACGCCTTTGCGTTGAATTCTCCAACGCCATTGAATGCTGAATAAGCGGATGGGAGCTGTGGAAGACCGGCCAAATACGCCGCTTGGGCAATATTCAACTTGTCTAGATCATCCAGACCGAATATACCTTTGGATGCAGCTTTAATCCCAAATACGTTATAGCCATTCGAGCCATTACCGAACGGAACCTTGTTCAGATAAGCCGTTAAAATCTCTTGCTTGGTCAAGAAGCGCTCTAGTCTAAGTGAAAGTAGAATTTCTTTTGCTTTACGATCTTCTGTTCGATCCAGATTGAGGAATACACGTCTTGCGAGCTGTTGAGTAAGTGTACTGCCTCCGGTCTGAACGGATTCATTTAATATCTTTTGTTTGACGGCACGTAAGGTGCCTTTGAAATCCACGCCATTATGCTCATTGAAATTATTGTCCTCTATAGCGAGAACTGCATCAATAATAATCTGGGGGATGTCGTTGTATTGAATGAGCCTTCGATCTTCTTCTGTACGAAGCTGGCCGATCGGTGCGCCATCACGGAAGTATGCGAATCCGGTGATCGCATTTTGTCCGACTTGCTGTTGAATCATTTCCTCAGAGCGAACAGGTTCATCTTTCACCATGGAAGTGACATATCCTGCTGCTGCACCACCGACGAACAGAATGCCTATTATGCCAAGAATAAACATCCACTTAACTACAGAACCGAACCTGCTAAGCCCAGATCTGCGGGGTGAAGGCTTCTTTACGTTTTTTTTCTTGTTCTCTTGAACCATCGACGATAATTCCTCCTTTTAACGGAATTATTATAGCACAAATTGGCGATTTTGAATGCAGTCGGAGTGTTCATTACCTATTAGAATAACAAAAAGCCTCCGGATAAATCCGGAGGCTTTGGTCATACTCGCTATAAGCGAGATATTAACGGTTGTAGAACTCGACGATTTGTTTCTCATCGATATCCTGGGAAAGCTCGGAACGTTCTGGCAAACGAATGTATTTACCTTCGAAAGATCCTTCAGCAGATTCCAGGTAAGCTGGAAGGTGGGAACGGTTAGCAAGAGCTTCTTTGATGGAAGCCATGCTTTGGCTTCTTTCGCGAAGACCGATAACGTCGCCCAAGCTTACACGGTAAGAAGCGATGTCGACTTTTTTGCCGTTAACAGTTACGTGTCCGTGGGATACCAACTGACGTGCACCAGCACGGGAGTTAGCAAATCCAAGACGGTAAACTAGGTTGTCCAAGCGGCTTTCAAGCAAGAACATGAAGTTTTCGCCCGCAAGACCTGGAAGCTTTTGTGCTTTAGTGAAGAGAGTTTTGAATTGTTTCTCTCCCAAACCATACATGTGACGCAGTTTTTGTTTTTCCAAAAGCTGCATTCCGTAGTTACTTACTTTTCTGCGTTGGTTAGCTCCGTGTTGTCCTGGTGGAAAAGGGCGTTTCAAGTCTTTTCCTGTACCGCTAAGGGAAATTCCCAGACGGCGGCTGAGTTTGAATTTAGGTCCGGTGTAACGTGCCATGTTATAGTAGACTCCTTTATAATTGAAATTTCAGGGTAGGGCCTATTTGCGCCGCATTTCGTATCCGTGATTAGCATTAATGGCTTCCACACTGCCAGGGAAGTTCAGCCGCTGCCCTGGCAGTAACGAAATGCGTGAGGGTGACACAACGTTACGCCCAAGTAAGACTTGTTACAGTCTTGTTCAACAATAAATATTATATGAATAGAGTATATAAAGTCAAGCGCTTATTAAAAGAGTTTTTGTCAATCTTTGTCGATAGTTCTTTGGTCCTAAAAAAAAGTCCCGGAAATGATGAAAATATAATGCAATGCACAAAGAAAGGGAGTAAAATATAGTTAATTAGTTGTTACTAGTGAAGATAGTTTTCTTAATCAAGATGCAAAGGGGATCTTCGTTATGTCAGAGCAGAAAGCATACGTCCATAAAGACAGCCGTATGCTGTTACAGGACAACTTACACGCTAGTAGAGATTCCGAAGATCCCACCGCCTGGCTTAGGGAAACGGAAATAGTAACGCATGACTTCCCTTATCTAGCAAATTTGATTGCAGACAGTTTCAATGAATGGTTTGGTGGGCTCAATGTCCTTCCATTCTCTAAATCATGGGAATGGTGTGTGCTGAATTTTGAAGGTAAATATTTAAACAATAGTATGGATCAACAAGAACTATGGAGGCAGCAGTGGGAACAGGCGGCGGCTTCTAGCTTGATTTCAGAAACAATCTCTGCCGTTCCGTTAACCGTAGAAGGTAAGGATCTGAGTTTTTTTACCATACCGCTATTCACTCGCGTCGACAATAAAATTTTTGCATTTTTGGGCTGTTCTATGCCTACGCAACAATATGAAATGGGTGGACGAGATACTGCAGAAGCTATGTCGCTGCATTACCGCACCTGTTTTTATCATAAATTTGAACATATATTTGTAGCTGATCTTGCAAGTACCCATATTCATGCAGAACGTGAAAGCAATCGTCGTTCATTGTTATTTCAGATTGTCCAGCGGATGCATGACAATATTGATGTAGATGCTGTACTTTCGGAAGTCATTGATAGCATTTCTGCGATGTATCCTGGAGCCAGACTCGACCTGTATATGTCACAAGATCATCGCAGCACTAATCCTCAGGTCAAACCGTTACCTTTCCACATGTCCAGTGATGATGTCTGTGCCAGGGCGTTTAAGGATGGACGTGTTGCGCTGCACACTAGTGATGAAAATCACCGAAATGTAGAAATAGGGCTTCCGTTAGGTGGTAAGCAGGGGGTTTATGGGGTATTCCATATGGTGATGGATAATCCAATCTTCCCTGACGTTGATTTACGGTTTCTCACAATGGTAGCCGATACGGCAGGGACTGCTTTTGAGAACGCCAAGCTTTATGAGCGCTCCAATCAGCTAATCCGTGAGCTTCGCATGAGTAATGAGCTTACCCAGCGTTTGAATCAAAGCTTGCGTTTAGGCGATATTTTTCAATTTGCGTTTGAAGAGCTACTTGAAATGTTTGGTGCAGATTACTGCTGTATCTTACATATGAATGAGGAAAAGGGTGGCCTAGAAGTTATTGCCTGCAACCATCCGTCATTGCAGAATGAAGTATTAGAAGTAGGGGCAGGTTTAGGTGGAAAGGTGTATTCCACAGGTGAGTCACTGATCATGTCTGACTACATAGATAATCCTAAGACAACTTCCCGACTAATGAATGCTACCGGTTCGCAGTCGTTGATTGCCACACCTCTTAGTGTAGGTGGAGAAGTGCGAGGTGCGATTATGCTGGCACATCGAGATTCTCATTATTTTTCCTATGACAACTACAGGCTATTGCAGGCGATGGCGGGACATATTGGTCTAGCAGTAGGTAACGCCAGGCTACATGCTGAAGTCAGACGTCTTGCGAATAGAGATAGCCTAACAGGTCTCTATGCTCGTCATTATTTGGACGAAGAGATAAAAGAAAGACAGTCTACGGACTTCTGCGGTTGTTTAATTGTTGTGGATATTGATCAGTTCAAAATCGTGAATGATACCTATGGTCATCAAAAAGGCGATAAGATTCTAAAAGAGGTTAGTGAAATTGTGAAATCTTCCATCCGTCAAGGCGACATTGCTGCGAGGTGGGGTGGGGAGGAACTCTCCGTTTATTTACCGTTAATGGGAATGCAGCAGGCGGGTTATGTAGCTGAGCGTATACGCAAACGCGTTATGGAAGAAACTGAACCTAGTGTAACGGTATCCTGCGGAATAGCGGAATGGAGCTGGATGGACGATCGAGTAAGTGTTGAGTCATTATTTTATCGAGCGGATATGGCGCTGTATAAAGCTAAGAATAACGGCCGGAACCAAGTTGTTTTTGATACCAAAGAAAATGATAGCAATATTAAGAATCCGTGAGGTAAGCCTCATGGGTTCTTTTTTTATATGCACAGTTATTCTGGCTCTAATTGCGGTATAAGGCTTGCAGGAAGGGAGAACCCTATAAGTGGGTTGTACTTAAGCAAAATACTCCGAGAAAGGCCTGAGGTCCGTGAGAAAGCTATTATTACTTAAGGGAGGAGTCCCTCTAGTTCTGACACTGTATTGCCTGTTATGTAGCGGATGTAGCGTCATAAGAGACAAACCTGCGAAGGAGGATTTAAGTTTGGCGTTGGCAGGGATGGCTGGAAGTGATGAGGTTGTTTTTGAAGGGGCGAATATGCTGAACCGAGGGGGAACAACGGTTCCTGAATCCTTATTGTTCTACGGAGGCACAGTGGAGGATCATAAAAAGGTCAAGCTGTACACGCTTCTTCCAGATAAATCTATGACCAAAAAAACAGCAGCTGATGGCGTTAAAGACTTAAAGAGTAGCGCATATGCTCTGAAACCTTATTACAGTCAGTTAGAGAAAAAAGAGGGCAGATGGGAACTTCAGACTACTGAAAATTCCTCGGAGGAGGGAAATCCATTACCTGCGCTAAATCCGCTAAAGCAACTTGAGGAGCTTGAGTCCATGGAGACGAGTGTAACCGAAGAGGCTGGAGCTGGCAGAGGGACAAGTGTGCTACGAATCGAATTGACGCCTTCAGAGGCTAGAAAGCAGCTGTCAGCTGAATTGGAGAAAGAGATGCAGAACCTTCGTCCTAAAGTCCCCGAATCTGCTGAGAACAACACAGAGGCTGATCAGGCAGTGACGAAAGCTTTGGAGAAGCTGTGGCAGAAGAAAAATAATGAGCTACAGCAAAAGCTGAAACAGGCAAATATAGAAACGGTCTACCACCTAACGGTTGATAAGAAGCATAATCTTCCCAGAAGGCTTACCTTGAATCGAAAAGTAAGCTATTCCGGTGAAAAGATGAATAAATCTGAAAATGAAACTTACGTATCTAAGGTGGATTTCACAGGTTACCGTTAATCTTTACATGGTTATGCAGGTCTTGCGCTCCATAAAGGGCGTGCTACAATAGAACAGCATGCTTATTTTTCAGACAGAGGAAGGAAGAGTACACAATGAAAGATCCCAGAATTCAAAAGCTGGCGGCAAATCTTGTAGGTTATTCCGTAGATGTTCGGCCAGGCGAGAACGTGCTTGTAGAAATGATTGGCAATGAAAGAGATTTAATCAAAGCTGTTGTTGAGGAAATCGGTAAAGCTGGCGGTCATGCTTTTGTTCAGTTGACAGATCGTACAGTCCTACGCAGCATGCTTAAATATGCAACACGTGAGAGTCTTCAGACATGGGCTGAAATTGACTTGAACCGGATGAAGCAAATGGATTGCTATATCGGCATCCGTGCAGGTGAGAATGTAAATGACCTGTCCGATGTTCCAGAAGAAAATATGAAATTGTATAATTCTTTGTATTCCCATCCAGTGCATAGTGAACAACGCGTGAAGCATACGAAGTGGGTAGTATTACGTTATCCCAATGCGAGTATGGCTCAGCTTGCAAATATTAGTACAGAAGCATTTGAGGACTTTTATTTCGAAGTGTGTAATTTGGATTACGCCAAAATGGACAAGGCTCAGGATGCATTGGCTGATCTCATGCGCAGAACAGATAAGGTACATATTTCAGGTCCTGGAACAGATCTTAAGTTCTCCATCAAAGGAATCGGTGCAGAGAAATGCTCTGGACAAAAGAATATTCCGGATGGCGAGGTTTACAGCGCTCCTGTTCGTGATTCTGTAAATGGAACGATCAGCTATAATGCACCATCCGTTTATAACGGAGTGACTTTTGAAAATATCAAATTCAAATTCGAGAACGGTAAAATTGTTGAAGCAACAAGCAATGACTCCGCTCGCTTGAATGAAATCCTGAATTCAGATGACGGCGCACGTCACATTGGAGAATTTGCCATAGGCTTTAACCCTTACATTTTGCACCCAATGAATGACATTCTGTTCGATGAGAAAATTGCAGGCAGCCTGCACTTTACACCAGGACAAGCATATGATGTTACAGATAACGGAAACCGGTCCTCCATTCACTGGGATCTTGTATTAATCCAACGTCCAGACTATGGCGGCGGGGAGATATATTTTGACGATGTATTAATCCGTAAGGATGGAATCTTCGTGTTACCAGAACTGGAAGGTCTGAATCCTGAAAACTTGAAATAAGCTGTAAAAGTAAGAAAACACCTTGCACAAGTAAGCGGATTCAAGGTATCATAAGAAATGATTACAAATGACTTATGTTTCATAATCAAGTTGCGGAGGGATTTCTATGTCCAGTAACAATGCGGCAATCGTTGATATTGCTCAAACGGCAGGTCAGTTCAACTCTTCAATCGTTCTTCAAGCGGACAACAAGTACATTGATGTTAAGAGTATCCTTGGTTTGTTCACGACTTTGGTATCAAGCCAAAGCTACGAGCTTCATGTTCACGGAACAGATGCAGAAGAAGCTAAGAAGGCAATGAGTGAAGTTTTTGCTAAACACGGTTTGAACTTTACAGTTGTAGCTGAGTAATAGTTGTATGTAAAGACGTCCTACCGATTTACGGTGGGGCGTTTTTTCTAGAAATAGATGAGGAATTAATGCCAGCCCTTATAAACAACATAGCTGCTTCTTTCAAATAAATGGTTAGTATAAACAGAATTGTTGTATTGATATCCGATTTCGACTAATATTAAGTAAAATAGTAAAAGCAGCTTAACTTTTGGACATGGGGGGGAAGAGGCATGACTTCGTCGGAATTACAGGAACAGTTTAATCTTAAAGCGATCAATCTTCTACAAGAAGATGCCGATAAAATTCAGCAACTTATTGAAGTGCAGATGGAAAATCTGGCAACACGCTACTGCCCTCTCTATGAGGAAGTGCTCGATACCCAAATGTACGGTTTCTCAAGAGAGGTCGATTTTGCGGTTAGAGCAGGTTTGGTGCCAGAGATTACCGGTAAAATGGTGCTGAGTAAGCTGGAGCGGAATTTAGCAGTACTCTATGAGGCATTGAATAACAAAGCAAAAGAAGAATAAGTTTTGATTTATAGTATTCATAGAAACGCACATGAGGACTTTCGTCACTCATGTGCGTTTTTTTTTTGAGAATTATAGAATGAATAGGGAAGTATTTATACTAGATAAAAGGAGACTCCGAGAATTAGATAAACCGTTAATAGCAAGAGACCCTCATACCAGTTGGTCGAACCATCCTGAGTGATTGATTTGGCAATAAAGACGGCGACACCAATGGCGACAATTTCGATCGTTGTAAACACAATGTCCATAGTATCACCCATGAAATAACTGGCGAAGATAAGTACAGGCGCTACAAATAGTGCAATTTGAAGACTGCTCCCGACAGCTATTTCTACTGCCGCGCCGATTTTGTTCTTCATGGCTAGCATAATGGCTGCACTATGTTCTGCGGCATTACCGATGATTGCCACGAGGAAGGCGCCTACAAACAGTTCACTAAATCCAAAGCGCTCAGTTAGTGTCTCAAGCGTCCCTACCAGCCACTCACTCACAAAGGCTACCATTACGGTAGCAAGAAGTAGATAAAGGATGGATCTGTTTCTGGACCACTTAGGCGCATGCTCATGAGCCATTTCTTCCTTACCGGCTTCTGTAACGTCCTCTAGATGTTTCTTGTGCGTAATCATGGAGAAGACAAGCCAGGCCATGTACGAAGCGATGAGCAGCCCAGCAACGATTAAACTCAGCACGTCTGTATCTTTTTCAGTTATGGAATGGGTATTGAAGAACATAGCCGGTACAAATAAAGCGATCACCGCTACGATCATAAGGGAACCGTTCATACCGGCAAGGGTTACGTTAAAGTTCTGTACTTTGAACTTCATCCCACCAGCGAAAATACTTAAACCGAGGACAAGCAGCAGATTGCCAATAATGGAACCGGTAAGACTGGCTTTCACCATGTCGAACAGTCCTTCCTTCACTAGGAAAAAGGCAATGATTAGCTCTGCGGCATTACCGAAGGTAGCGTTTAGGAATCCGCCTAACCGCTGTCCAGCATAATGTGCTACACTTTCTGTAGCGCGGCCCAGAAAGCCAGCCACAAACACAACGGCTACTGCAGAGAGAACGAACTGAAGCGTGTGGTCCCAATCTGCATAATGTCCTATGGCACTAAGGATAAAGGTGATTGCCAGCAAAGCTGGTGAAATCCATTTTTTCAATGTAAAGTACACTCCAATCTATGTATTCAGGATCAATTCATAATCAATATACCCAAATTATTCCTAAGTGTAAACGAGAAAGCGAGAAACTGATTTGCTTTTTAGCCTGTTTAGGAATTACAATAATTGATAATGAGTTAAGGGGGGATATGGCATGGTAGAACAACTTCAATTGGAAATGGGAAATATACGAATTTCAAATGACGTCGTCTCGAAAATTGCCGGATTGGCTGCCTTGGAGACTCCAGGTATTGCAGCCATGTCAGGTGGCCTATCAGAGGGCTGGGCAAAGCGTCTTAGTGGCAAGAACGTCCAAAAGGGCGTTACCGTTGAAGTGGGACAGCTAGAAGCAGCAGTAGACCTGCGTATAATAGTTCTCTATGAAACTCCGATACATGAAGTGTGCCGGATGCTTCAACAGAACGTACGCGAAGCTGTGGAGAGCATGACTGGACTTCATATTGTTGAAGTGAATGTCAAAGTTGAAGGCGTAGCCTTTAAGAACGATGAAATTGCTTAATGCAAAAGTGCTTGTACACAAAAAAGCAGTCCAAGATATTTAACTTGGACTGCTTTTTTATATATTCCATTACATCCGGATTTATGAATCTTACCGGGAACGAACTTGTCTAACTGTAGTTACAGATTTCGTGACTTCCTCTTTAGCTGGAAGATTAGTTTCTCTTGAAATGCTCAGCAAAATTCCCATGGACAGCATACTCACAAGAAGTGAAGAACCGCCGTAGCTGATAAATGGCAAGGTTACACCAGTAAGCGGAATCGTCTTCGTTACGCCACCAATATTGACAAAGGCCTGAATGGCAATGAGGCCCATAATACCAATGCCCACTAGTGTGCCAAAGGGATCTTTACACCTTAATGCGATTAAAATACCTCGCCAGATAAAATACAGATATAACATCAGAAATAATGCCGTTCCTACAAAGCCGAATTCTTCACCAATGACGGGGAAAATAAAGTCCGTATACGGGTATTTAAGATAATCCAGCTTTTGAATGCTTTTGCCAAAGCCAGAGCCACTGACTCCACCTTGTCCGAGAGCGGTCAAAGACTGAATAATATTATATCCTTCGCCTTCAGCATCCTGATAGGGATCTATGAAAGCTTGAATACGGCCTTTTCTATAGTCCTGATTGGCAGCTACTTTGTCGGTTGCGGGGGAAAGAGAATCAATCGCTGCTTTAGCCCCCATAACAATTCCTACCCCTAGCACCAAGAGTGCAATAGAGCCAAGGATATGCTTCATGCTGGCACCGCCTGCATAAATGACAAGTCCACTGGTAGCCACGAGAATAAGGCATGAGCCCAAATCTGGCTGCATCATAATAAGTCCGGCAACTATACCCACAATGACCATTACAGGGATATATCCTGTACGGAAATCTCTAAACCGTTCACCTTTTTTGGTAATCAGTGCAGAGAGATACAGGATAATTGATATTTTGGCCAGCTCGGTAGGTTGAATCCCTAGCTTCCCGATACTTAACCAGCTCTTGGCGCCATTGATTCTTTCGGAGAAGGCTACAATTAGCAGGAGAATAACGGTGATGATGAAGATAGGGACATACCACTTTTTGAATTTACTGTAGTGAATATTCATGGCTATAAACATAACAACGATTCCAAGTACGATCCAAATCATTTGGCGTTTCATGAAATATAGAGGGTCATTACCGAACTTCGAGCTTGCTAAGGTCAAACTGGAGCTAGCACTGAAGACCATGACTAGACCGAAACCCACAAGTAGTAGTGTTAAGATGAGTAGTTGGAAATC
Organism: Paenibacillus sp. NPDC058367; assembly: GCF_042723305.1. Classification (NCBI taxonomy): domain Bacteria; kingdom Bacillati; phylum Bacillota; class Bacilli; order Caryophanales; family Paenibacillaceae; genus Paenibacillus; species Paenibacillus sp. NPDC058367. The sequence goes on along the minus strand of NZ_JBHXIZ010000001.1, from coordinate 606,632 downwards.
GGGTGTTCCTCTTTTGGGCAGGCTGACATTTTGTTTCGTCTTTCCCTTTCTGTTACTCAAGCCTCCAACAGCTGCTTTAATTCGAGAATCCGAGTAGCAGCAGTGTCCAATACTGGTTTAGGCACCGGGGAGTCATACTCCAGGCCATGGGGGAATGTTGCTTTCCCTAAGTATACGGCTTCAATTGCAAGTACGGCATCAGCTTTCTCCAGCTTCCCCTCGACAGCGCGAGTGTTGATGCGTAGAAAGTATTCGCCACCATCCTGTGGGTCTTCAATTTTGCAGTCGTAAGTGGCACGATAGTATTCCCATTGCCAGCGAATGAAGCCAGCCTTTGTCGCACTCTCGTCCAGATAGAGAAGATCACTCTTCAATCCTACGAGGCCCGTGTTCTCAAAAATCATAGCACGCATATCCCCCTTATGAAGTATAATGATGAATTCATGATCCGTTTGCTGATGTTCTACCTCATGATAGTATGTTTCTAAACGTTGTGCAAGAGTAGGCACCTCCTAACGATACCCAGTTTTTTGCGTTTCTGCTACAATAAAAGAATTATAGCCGTATACGGCTGGAACAAAGTGTACAGGACTGCTGTCGCATGCTATTGATGCGGGTTTATGAAGAAGGGGATGGAGAACGTATGAAGAGCTTAGCGGTTGATTCTCTCATGCCGGAGATCGTGGAATGGAGACGCCATTTACACCGTCATCCGGAGTTGTCTTTTCATGAAAAGGAAACGTCAGCATTTATAGCAGACAAGTTAGCAGAATTCGGCATTGAAGTTAGGAGAAGCACGTCTGGGTATGGTGTAACGGGTATATTGCGAGGACATCGGCCGGGGAAAACGGTAGTCCTTCGCGCGGATATGGATGCACTACCTATTAAAGAAGAGAATAAGAATGACTACGTTTCGCAAAATGAAGGAGTTATGCATGCCTGTGGGCATGATGGACACACTTCAATACTGCTGGGTGTAGCCTCTTACTATAGCAGCCGCCTTGAAGAGTTAGAAGGGGAGCTGCGTTTTCTTTTTCAGCCAGCGGAGGAGGTATGCCCGGGTGGTGCACAGGGGATGATTGCCGAAGGCATGCTGGAAGGCGCGGATGCGGTGTATGGTTTGCATTTGTGGACTCCGCTTCCAATGGGGACCGTGGGCAGTGCGCCAGGGCCTCTTATGGCATCTGCTGATGAATTTTTCATTGATATCATCGGCCGGGGTGGACATGGCGGTATGCCGAATCGCACGATAGACAGTATTGTGGCCGGGGCGGCGCTTGTGACTCAGCTTCAGAGCATCGTAAGCCGCTCTGTGAACCCGCTGGAGCCCGCTGTTCTTAGTGTAGGAACCATTCAAGGGGGATTCGCCCAGAATGTCATTGCTGAGCATTGTCGCATTACAGGAACCGTACGGGCGTTCGACGAGGAGACCCGTTATCTGATCCGCAGCAGAATCGAAGAAATGACAGTTTCAATAGCTGGCGCATACGGTGCGGAAGCTAAGATAGACTATGTGATGGGATATCCGCCACTCGTAAATCACGAGGGCGAATACCAGCGTTTTTCCGAGGTGGCACCAGGAGCACTAGGAGAAGCTGTTCAAGTGATTCGGATGGAAAAGCTGATGCCAGCTGAGGATTTTGCCTACTATGTAAAAGAAATTCCTGGCTGCTTTATGTTCGTAGGGGCTGGGAATCCAGATAAAGATGCAGCTTACCCGCATCATCATAGCAAATTTGATTTTGACGAGGATGCTATGTTGCATGGGATGAAATTATTAATCGCTATGGCGAATTCCTGTTTGCAAGAGAAGACAATCGTATAATTTCGTTTCATAGAGGAGAACCTATTCCATAACATGGAGATTACGTTTAGGAGGGTTCGTTCTTGAAGACAGTGAAAGAGGTTATGACGAAGGATCCAGTAACAGTTACACTACTGGATAATGTGTATGAAGTCGCTGTTAAAATGAGAGAGCATGACACTGGATTTATACCAGTCATTGATAATGAAGACAATAAGACATTACTCGGTGTAATTACAGATCGTGATCTAGTGATTAGAGGTTACGCGGCTAAACACCCTGGATCAACAGCTGTGGAAAAGGTAATGAGTAGAGAAATTCAGACCGTCTCAGAGAATACATCTGTAGATGAGGCTGCAGAACTGATGTCGAGCTGGCAAATTCGCAGATTGGCTGTGACTAGTGGCCAGAAGCTGATGGGTGTAGTGTCCATCGGTGACTTGGCTGTGCGCAACATTTTTGCGGACGAGGCTGGAGAAGCGCTTCATGATATTTCGCAGCAGCATTTACATTAAATAGTTTGATAGGGAGCTCATGACCGTTATGCGGGGATGAGCTTTTTCCTGTTCAAATCTAAGAAAATATAGATTTCACACTATACATTATCCTAATATTTCTCGCATAAACGCTTACCGTCCTTTTGAGACGCCGAGGGCGTTTTTGCTTGTATGAATGTAAGCAGATTACATAGCGCAGGCTTGAATAAAATTAATGATTGGGGAGGGAACGTTATGAATGAAACAGGGGCTTGCATTGTGCGAAGGGATCGGACGATTCTACTGGAATGTGCACATCCTGGTTTTGAGAAGGCTAGGAAAGAACTAGGAGCTTTTGCAGAGCTCGTAAAGAGTCCTCCGGCTTATCACACCTATAGAATCACTCCATTATCATTATGGAATGCTGCAGCGCTTAATTATACAGCTGAAACGATTATTTCGAGTCTGCATCAACTCGCGCGCTGGGGTGTTCCTGCCGGGTTGGAGGATGAGATCGCAACTCTTCTCTCTAGGTATGGAAAGCTCACCCTTCACGGTCAGGAGACTTCGAATGAGATCATTACGCTTAGGGCTGAGACAGCTGAGATTCTGAATGGACTAGTTAATGAATCAGGTCTAAAGGAGTTAGGTTTGCAGAGAATAAATCCACTAGAAAGCTCATGCCGTACGGAGAACAGAGGGCTTTTAAAGCAAGAGCTGATGAGACTAGGCTACCCTGTACTGGATTATGCTGGTTATCATGTCGGACAAGCTCTAAGTTTGACCTGGAAGGAGTCTCACAATCACGCAAAGGATGGAGCGAAAGGTGAAGCTTTTGGACTGCGTGAATATCAGCAGGAGGCTGTCCAGATGTTTCAAGGCATAGAAGGGCAGGGAGGCAGCGGGGTAGTTGTGTTGCCTTGTGGAGCGGGTAAGACGGTAGTGGGATTGGCCGTTCTTGAAAGTCTACAATGCGAAACACTGATCTTAACTTCAAATACAACTTCGGTAAGACAATGGGTAGATGAGCTGCTTGAGCGAACCGATTTGGCTGATGAGTCTATTGGCGAATACTCCGGTGAAAAAAGAGAAGTGCGGCCTGTTACTATAGCTACCTATCAGATATTAACGCACCGTCAATCCAAAGGCGGTCCTTTTCTCCATATGAAGCTGTTCAATGAACGCAACTGGGGTTTGATTATTTATGATGAGGTTCATCTGCTTCCAGCTCCAGTATTCCGGGCTACAGCAGATATTCAGGCTACTAGAAGACTAGGTCTCACTGCAACTCTGGTTAGAGAAGACGGGAAGGAAGGGGACGTATTCTCATTGATCGGGCCTAAACGTTACGACATGCCTTGGAAGGAGCTGGAGCAGCAGGGCTGGATTGCAGAGGTAGAATGTGTCGAGATGATCGTACCGATGAGCTCTGAGCTGAGACAGAAGTATTTGTATGCGGAAGCGAAAGAGAAATTTCGTATGGCCTCATGCAATCCTGCAAAAGCTGAGGTTATAGTCGATCTTCTAAAAGCCCATCAAGGATCATCGGTTCTGGTTATTGGACAGTATCTCAACCAATTAATTGAACTGGCGGATAAGATCGGTGCACCTCTGATTACGGGGAAAACGAAGCAGCGAGAAAGAGATGAGTTGTATGCAGCTTTTAACGAGGGAATAATACAGGTGCTTGTTGTCTCTAAAGTAGCGAATTTTGCGGTGAATTTGCCAGATGCGTCGATTGCTATTGAGGTTTCAGGAGCTTTTGGATCCAGGCAGGAGGAGGCCCAGCGCTTGGGTCGAATCTTGCGTCCGAAGGCGGGTGAGAACAAAGCGTACTTCTATACGCTGGTATCTGAAGATAGCCGGGAGCAGGAATTCGCTATGCGCCGACGGATGTTTTTAACAGAACAGGGGTATGAATATGTCGTTAAAATGGTGCCGAACGGAAAGGAGCGAACGATCCATTGAACCAGCTATCAGCGGAAGCCCTAGAGGTCTTAAAGCGATTATGTGCTGCTTACGCGGCCCAACCCTTTGACGAGGGGAAAGAAGAGCGGTGGCGTCCTACGACGCTCTGCCGGGCAGAGCAAAAGCTTGCAATGAATGAACTGCGGCGCGCGGGGTTGTTAACTGCGAGGCATAAAATATTGGGGGAGAAGCTGTATCAGATTCCTGTTGAACAATTATTAGTGCTAGAACAAGAATTCTTCCCATACCAGCCTAAGTTTATTGAGGGTTATTCAGTGAATCTATCCATGGAGGCGGGTGCTGGACTGGCAGTAGATCTGTTTCAGGCCTTGCTGTTCATGGCTCGTGAAGGCTTGCCTTTGACCGCTAAGGGAATTATTCATAAAAAGAATTTAAATCGTTTAGCGGCTCAGCTTTCTTTTCAGGAAAAGCATTTAGCGGGGCTCTCTATGGGCACTCCTTCGAATGAAATGGATGCTCTGTCAGCGGCTCTTGTAGTAGATATCATGTTGTGTCTTGGGCTTATTACCAGGCTGAAAACAGGCTATAGACTGGACAAGGATATGCTGGGAAGTTGGTTGCAACTTCCTGAGACAAGAATGACTGACATCCTGTATGGGATTGTTATTCATCGTTTTGGAAGCATTGGGCCTGCCGATCAGCATTTTCGCTATTTAATATCCAGCAATGCTTTTGTATCAGAAAAATGGACAGCGTTGCCTGAGCTTCTGGACTGGATGGCAGATATGAATTTAATCGGAACAGTTTCCCGGAAAGAGCTGGAACAATCAAGCTTAAACTGGCTTCGTTGTCTAACAGGCTTTGGATGGTGTGAACTGGGGAGCACGCCTGAGGGTATCCAGTGTTTTCGCTGGACTGCTGCAAAACCGAAGCTGATGTACAGTAGTGAGTCCTTCCCTGATTCTGTGGCAGAGCATTCGAATGACCAGTTTATTGTGCAACCCGATTTTGAAGTCCTGATTCCACCGGATGTTCTCTATACTGTGCGCTGGGTTTTAGCTGAATGCGCTGAACTACTGCAAACAGATACGATGTGGAGCTTCCGACTGACTCGTGAGATGCTAGTGCATGCATCAGAGCGAGGGATGCCTCCAGAAGAAGCGATAGCTTGGATTAAAGATCATGCACTGGGTGGTCTGCCATCTGTGGTGGAGCTATCTTTAGAGCAATGGGGAAAGAGCATTGGCCGAACATCACTCTCTGAAGTGATTCTGTTGACTTGTCAGACGGAGGAGGACGGAGGGGCTATTGCAGCCCATCCGCGACTGCAAGAGAGCCTTAAACGTATCGGACCGCTTCATTTTCTTGTATCTCCGGAGAATGTGGAACAGATGCGTAAGGAGCTGTTCTTAGCAGGATTGGCCCCTTCTAGGATGATTGGAGGACGTGAGGAAGAGGTGGATGCTGAATGGACTTCATTTCATCAAGAAGCCGAAACCGGGCAAGCGTTGTATTCACTTCCAGAACTAAATGCTGAACTAAAGCTACTCGACAGAGGGAATCCCTTTTTAAACCTACCAGTTATTTCTCCTGAGCAGGAGGAGGATATCTTATTAGGTGGAGAAAATGTGCCACAGATCTGGAGCAAGGAATGGCGCCATTATCATAGCTCAACCGCTCAGAAAGTAATGGAACAAGGGCTGAAATGGGGAATTAAGGTGCGGTTTTCCTTAAAGGACCAAATGTTAGATTTCATCCCCTCCAGAATAAAAGGTAATCCTTGGAAAGTGGCAGGCCATCTGCTGTATAACGATGGTGAAACGGTTGAGGAAATAGAGCTGGCCCCTGAAGACTGGAAGGAAATGAAGTTAGTAATTCCCAAAAGGCGAAGAAATTCCTCTTCTGCTGAAGCGAGTGATTATGGTATGATAGAAAAGTCTACTGAATTCGGTAGAACATTAACGTAGAAAAGAGCTGAGTTCATGAGCGTAGCGGAATTAAATACGGTCGATATGGCTGAAGTGCTGACATACGCCTATGAATTAGGCGATATGATTAATCAATCCGCCGAAGTGTCGGATTACTTATACTGGAAAGGACGGGTTGATTCGAACCCAGAAATTCAGGCCATGGTCAAACAGCTTCAAGCCAAGAAGGAGTTGTTTGAAGAAACACAGCGATTCGGACATTTTCATCCGAACTATCATTCAGCGAAGGATGAGGTTTCGGCAGTAGAAGCGGAATTGGAGAATTTTGAAGAGGTCGCTCGTTTTAAGCAGGCGGAGAAGACTCTTGATGACATTCTGCATTCCATGTCGGAAGCGATTGCTTTTTCAGTATCGGATAGCATTAAAGTACCAAGCAATGATCCTTCCCCTAAAGGTGGATGCGGTAGCGGGGGAAAATGCTCCTGCGGATAAGCTTCCCTTAGGATTTAGAGAGAGAAAGGCGGTTTAGCTTATGTTTGCGGAACGGACAGGATACATCATTTGGGTAAGTGACGTTAAAGCGGCACGTAACCTTGAGAAATACGGAACATTACATTATGTTTCTCGGAAAATGCATTATGCAGTGATGTATGTAAATGCAGAACGTGCCGAGGAAGTTATGAAGAATGTCCGCAGACTCTCCTACGTTCGTAAGATCGAAAGATCCTATCGTAACGAAATTAAGACAGAGTATACCAGTAATGGGCCGGACAAGTCCCGTAACTACGGTATGTAATTCTTGGAGATGAACAGGTGCTTAAGTAGCACCTGTTTTTTTATGCGCAGATCTCGGGTAACCGTGGTTTCTTCCGTGCTCTGGAACTTGTACAACTTTCAGCAATGAGGTAAGATGACAACATTAAGTACATACAAAGACCCTTATGGTGGAGTGTGATGATGATGCGCAACAAAGGGACGGATTGGCCCAGTTCTTACGAGCCCTTCCACATCATGCTGAACGACTACAGGGTCGCTGACATCGTTATAACAAATCATGCGAAGAGTCGTTATTTGGACCGGATCAGTAAAGGTGTAAGCGATGACGAAGAGGTCGCCGCATGGATGTGGCAGTGCCTGATGCAGAATCGGCTCAAGCCCTTTTCAGACAGTGATTTTAACGCGTATTTAATTGACGATGACTCTGTAGTAATCGCTGAGTTCACGGAATTGATAGGTGAAAAAGATATTTCAGGTCAGCCATTATATTCTATGATCATCGTTTCGTTTCTTGGGAGAATCTCTGCGACTCCACAGTTGAGAGATTTAAAAACTTACTTTTCGCTGCTGCGCAATTCCCGCCGCGCTAAGCTAACGAAGAAGAAGCGTAAACGTAAATAGTGTATAAAGAACGAACAGGAGGCATGCGGCGGTGGCTGCATGTCCTTTTTGAAAATAAGAATATATAAGCTTCATATCGTACATAATCCCTTAAGTTTCTTTTATAGATAGCACAAGGAGTTGCAGAGCATGAACTTTCATCAATTACATATTTTTTATACTGTCTTAGAGCGAGGAAGCTTCTCGGCAGCGGCACAGACATTACATATGACTCAACCAGCAGTGACCATGCAAGTACAGGCGCTAGAGGATTATTTTGGAACCAAGCTCTTCAATCGTTCTACCAAAAAAATCATGCTCACCGAAGCAGGTCATACGTTAATGCCATACGCGCTGCGCAGTATCCAATTGATGCGGGAGACGGATCAAGCGATGTCGGCGTTTACGCATATGTTGGAAGGGCGCTTGCAGCTTGGGGCAAGCCTTACCATTGGGGAGTATGTGCTGCCACGGCTCTTAGGTCCTTTTGGAAAGCAATATCCGAACATTTCAATCATGATGAAGGTCATGAATACCTCGCAAATTATGGAGGAAATCCTAAAACATCAGTTGAATTTTGGTTTAATTGAAGCGTCGGTAACACATCCTGATATGGTGATTGAGCAGGTGATGGGGGATGAATTGAAGTTGATTGTGCCCCATGATCATCCGCTTGCAGAGCAGCAAGAGGTCACTTTGGAGGAGGTGCTTCAGCACCCTTTTGTCCTGCGTGAGCAGGGCTCAGGAACGCGGCGTGTGATGGAAGAGCAGCTCTTCTCGAAGGGGCTTGATCCGGGATCGATGAAAATAGTGATGGAGCTTGGTAGTACGGGTGCTGTGAAGTCGGCAGTGGAGGCGGGTCTTGGGGTTACTATTATCTCGACCTCTTCTGTTAAACATGAGGTTGCGCTTGGACTACTGAAAATCGTGAATATCTCGGATGCCTCATTTAAAAGACAATTCTACGCCATTCATCTAAAATCGACACTGCTGCCAATTTCTGCAGTGACGTTCTTGACTTTTTTGCGCGAGCATTCGAATGATAACTAAAGCAATATGACCAGAGGCAGGAAACTTAGAAACTAGCGATAGAGGTGATAGAAATGGAGAATGAAACTAGACTGGATGAACTGAAGGGCGAAAGACCGGAGAATATTGACGCCTCACGATGCGATCTTCACACGCATACTCAAGCCTCTGATGGCATGCAGCCACCGGAGGAAAATGTACGTCTCGCTAAAGAGAAGGGACTAATCGCAGTTGCCATAACGGATCATGATACTGTGGCTGGTGTGAAGGAAGCTCTCGAAGCAGGAGAGAAATACGGAATCACTGTTGTACCGGGTGTAGAGATCAGCACTCGTGCTGGAGGAAAAGATATTCACGTCCTTGGATACTACATAGATCCAGCAAATGAGTTGTTTCTTTCCCGTTTGGAAGGGCTAAGAGAAACACGGGCACTAAGGAATGAGGCGATCCTCTCAAAATTACGTGGGCTTGGGATTGAAATTACGCTTGAGGCAGTTGTCGCGGGAATTGGACGGGAACTGAAGCCTGATGAGAGTATTGGGCGACCACATATTGCTGATGAGCTGGTTCGTCTTGGAGCAGCTACGGATATGAGAGATGCGTTCAATAAGTATTTAGCCGAAGGTGCAGCGGCTTACGTGTCACCCCCACGAATCACGCCCGAGGAAGCCTGTGATTGGATTATCGAGGCGGGTGGGTCTCCAGTATTGGCGCATCCAGGCCTATATGGTGACGACCAGTTAGTACGAGGAATTGTTGAGCGGGGGGCTTTTAAAGGGATTGAGGTTTATCATTCGGATCACGAACCCGCTGATTCAGAGCGTTACCTAACCATGGCTGAAGAATTCAGCTTAATTATAACCGGTGGCTCGGATTTTCATGGTGCCCGCCAAGGTGTTGTATTCCATGGAGATATCGGTAGTGTTACGGTTTCTGTTGAAGCGCTGGAACAGTTGAAGAAGGTTGCTGGCATGTTACGTCAAAACTAAGTTCAATCAGTTGAACATAATATACTGAAAAACGAAAACCGGCTGTCATCCACAAATGGACGACAGCCGGTTCTTTTTGTTAATTAGCTTCTCAGCGTATTTGGAAGACTCTTAATGCGATTTTCATCTGGAGTGACAAACAATGTTTTCTGATGATCATAGATCACAAATCCGGGTTTCGAGCCACTCGGTTTGCGGACATGGCGGATTAGTGTACAGTCTACAGGCACACTGCTTGACTGCTTCGCCTGACTGAAATAAGCGGCAAGCTGGGCGGCTTCTTCCAGTGTGGCATCTCCAAATTCCTCACTACGGATGACAACGTGAGAACCAGGAATATCCTTGGTATGCAGCCAAGTATCATTAGGTGAAGCCAGTCGATTAGTGACGTATTCGTTCTGTAAATTATTTTTTCCGACATAAATGTCGATGCCTTCAGACGAGGTGAAGACCTGCAATGTAGGTCTGGTTGCTTTTTTCTTTTTCTTGCCTTTTTTGCTTCGGTCGCGAAGATATCCTTGACTTACAAGCTCGTCGCGGATCTCTTCAATGTCATTCAATGAGGCATGGGCAAGCTGCTGAAGTAAACTTTCCATGTAGGATTTTTCCTCATGGGTCTTAATCAGCTGCTCATTAATGACAAGAAGGCTGTTTTTATATTTGTTGTACTTTTTAAAATAACGTTGTGCATTATCCGATGGGCTTAATAAAGGGTCGAGTGGGATGACCATTTCTGCCTGATTTTCGTCATAATAATTGACCAACGAGGCTTCTTTATCTCCTTTGGACACGGCATGTAAGGACGCGAATAGCAATTCACCCCAAATACGATAGCGATCTGCGTCTTGCGCTTCGTCTAGATCCTTCTGTAGATTGGCAAGCTTCTTAACGTTTTTGCTACGTTCGTTGCTCAGGAAACGGATCAAATCACTTACCCGTTGCTTCACCGTATCACGTTCAGCTTTATCCCCGTAATAATCCTCCATGCACTCACTAATCGTGTTATATTGCTTCGCATTCTCACCCAATAGAGATAAAGGAATTGCGGAAAAAATCATTTTCCCTTTCGCATTCGCACCTGAAACAGGAGAGAATTCGCAATTATGGACAGGTCCCATTACAGACTGGAAGGCGTCCCATAACTTTGTTGGAAATTCTGGTGCAGATCCCTGTGTATCACCTATCGCAAGGTCATTTCTGAGACGAAGAGCAATCTCTCCGGCAACAAGTGGACTCATTCCGCTGAAGGCATGCACCATCCAGCCTACCGGGTCAGCTGATGGGGAAGGACCGCCTGAGCCGTCAGGTTTCTGTTCAACCTCTTCTTTTGTAATCAGGTTGGCGAGCTCACCTTCAATGATTTCTTCCGGTTCGGCCTCCTTCTCATCTTCTTCCAGTAGAGCGGATTCTTCAGCAGCTGAGATCAAATTGAGAAATCGTTCTTTATCGATCTCCAGAGGGTTCAGCTTGTGTTGCTGAGGAGGCTCTGTGTAAGCGACACCGGGCATTACGATCCGGTAGCTGCTGATTGATGGAGTAACATGATGAATGCCGTCTATGATCGTTCCTGTGCCGAGCTCAGTAAGGATGATATTACTATGCCGTCCCATGAGCTCAATGATGATCTTTTTGGCAGAGACGTCTCCAAGCTCATCTCTAGTCTTAACATTTATGTGAATAATTCGTTCCATGCCTACCTGAGTGATACTCTCAATAGCCCCGCCTTCACAATGCTTACGCATGAGCATGCAGAACATAGGTGCTTCTGACGGGTTTATGCTGCTTCTTTCTGTAAGATGCAGACGCGGATATGTCGGATTAGCAGAGAGCAATAGCTTGCCGCCGCCACCGGCACCCCGCAGGTTGAAGATAAGATCGTGATTGCTCGGTTGATATATTTTGCCTATACGCGCACCGATGAATGATTGCAGTTCGTGCACGATAGCTCGGGTAACAATGCCGTCTAATGCCATGATAAAGCTCTCCTGTCGACGTGAAATGAATTTCTGAAAATATAAGAAAGTATAAGTTTCACATCATACTTTATATCTTATATTTCTTGTTTAAACGCTTACCGCCCTTATAAGAACACCGAAGACGTTTAAGCTTACCTCTCTATGATGCCATACTTTGGGACATTCGTGCAAAAGGGGAATTGGTTAGGCGGTGATATTATTGGACGACCTTGAATACACTTGGTCATGAACAGGTGGAAAAGCTGTGCGCCGCCGGAAGTCAAGAAACGACCGGGAGGGAAAGAAAAGTCATGGAACAAAACAGTTGGCACCGGCTCGGTGCAGAAGAGCTGCAGAAAATGTTCAATGTCCATCCGAGGACGGGCCTCAGTGGAGAGGATGCCGCGGAGCGACGGAAGCAAAATGGGTATAACGAGCTGTCCGAAGGAAAGACCGTATCCCCGTTTACCCTGCTGTTGAACCAGTTTAAGGATTTCATGGTGCTTGTGCTTATGGGTGCGACACTCGTATCCGGTTTGCTTGGCGAATATTTGGATGCCATCACGATCATCGCGATTATCCTTTTAAACGGAGCCCTTGGGTTTGTTCAAGAGTTCCGCGCCGAACGTTCGCTAAGAGCTTTAAAACAGCTCTCCGCACCTTCTGCCAAAGTACTGCGTGGGGGGAACAGCGAGGTTATTCCAGCAAAGATGTTAGTACCAGGTGATATTGTCTTGCTGGAGAGTGGTGATCGAATACCCGCGGATATACGATGGCTGGATTGCAGTTCTCTATATGTGGAGGAATCCGCGCTAACTGGGGAATCACTGCCTGTCTCGAAGCATTCGGATGTGATCCGCGCGGAGGAGATTCCGCTCGGCGATCAGAAGAATCTTGGGTTCATGGGCACAATGGTAACCAGGGGTACTGGTAAAGCTATCGTAATTCGTACGGGTATGGACACAGAGATGGGTAAGATTGCAGACCTGATCCAGAATACAGAGTCTCAGGAGACTCCCCTTCAGCATCGTCTCGAGCAGTTAGGGAAAATTTTGATCTATGTATCACTAGGTTTAACTATTGTAGTTGTAGCAGCCGGTATTTTACATGGACAGCCTGCCACAGCAATGTTCTTGGCCGGGGTAAGCTTGGCGGTCGCTGCGATTCCGGAAGGGCTTCCGGCCATTGTAACCATCGCACTTGCGCTGGGCGTGCAGAGGATGATCAAACGAAAGGCTATCGTTCGTAAATTACCTTCAGTGGAAACCTTGGGCTGCGCATCCGTCATCTGTTCGGACAAGACGGGTACATTGACTCAGAATAAAATGACGGTGACCCGATTATGGACGGGCGGACGTGGCCTTGAAGTAACAGGTGAAGGTTATGCTCCGAACGGACAGGTTCTGGAGAAAGGTAAACCGGTAGATCTCAAAAATGATCAAAGTTTAAGACGGATGCTACAGGTGGGTGCTTTGTGCAGTAATGCGGAGATTATTGAGACCTTTCCGACCGAAGTGCGAGGTAAGCGTAAAGGGAAGGATAAGGACATTGTAGTTGATAAATCTTCTGACAGCTCATCGATCTGGGAACTCAAAGGAGATCCAACGGAAGGAGCTCTAGTAGCGCTTTCAGGGAAGATGGGTTTGACTGCCCAGACGCTAGCCGTAACATACTCCCGTGAGAAGGAATTTCCTTTTGATTCCGAGCGGAAGTTAATGTCAGTTATTATTGGTCATCCCGGAGGACGGATGGTATGTACGAAAGGCGCGCCTGATGTGCTGCTTAATCGCTGTTCGTATATGCTCTGGGAGGACGGTGTCGTGCCTTTAACGCCAACATTGCGGCAGAAAGTACTTGATGCCAATGAGCAAATGGCTTCAGGTGCACTTCGTGTCCTAGGTATGGCTTATCGTGATATGCGTCCAAGTGAAAATGTGGATAGTGAAAAGGATGCGGAGTGCCAGCTTGTCTTTATCGGATTGGCTGGAATGATTGATCCGCCACGGCGTGAAGTTCGCGATGCCATTAGCGTCACACGCCGAGCAGGAATTAAGACTGTGATGATTACTGGGGACCATGGAACGACTGCAGAGGCCATTGCTCACCAATTAGGAATTCTGCAACGTGGGGGCACAGTATTAACAGGGGCTCAACTGACTCGGATGGATGATAATGAGCTGGATAAAGTATCGGATAATGTGTACGTATTCGCCCGCGTATCTCCAGAGCATAAGCTTCGTATCGTGAAGTCTTTGCAGCGCCGTGGTCATGTTGTGGCTATGACCGGAGACGGAGTCAATGATGCTCCAGCCATCAAAGCGGCAGATATAGGAATATCTATGGGGATCACCGGAACAGATGTGACCAAGGAAGCATCTTCATTAGTGCTAGGGGATGACAACTTCTCAACCATTGTTGCTGCCATTGAAGAGGGTAGAAACATCTATGAGAACATTCGTAAATTCATTCGATACCTGCTCGCATCAAATGTAGGGGAAATCTTGACCATGTTCTTTGCCATGATGCTCGGTCTGCCTCTGCCATTAGTGCCTATTCAAATTTTATGGGTCAACTTGGTGACAGACGGACTGCCAGCGATGGCGCTTGGTGTTGACCAGCCTGAGAAGGACTTAATGGAGCATAAGCCGCGTGGTGCAAAGGAAAATATCTTTGCCCGTCGTTTAGGGTGGAAGATCATAAGCCGTGGATTTTTAATCGGTTTATGTACGTTAGGAGCATTTTGGCTAACCTTACGTGTAGCACCAGAAAATCCAGCGCAGCTGATTCGAGCACAGTCCGTAGCTTTTGCGACACTCGTTATGGCTCAGTTGATTCATGTCTTCGATTGCCGCAGTTCTCGTTCGGTGTTCCATCGAAATCCGTTCCAGAATAAGTACCTAGTTCTTGCTGTTTTGTCATCCGTGATTTTGATGCTGGCTGTTATGTATATTCCATTTCTCCAGCCCGTCTTCAAAACAGTGCCGCTTAATTTCCGTGAATGGTGTCTAGTATTCGTAACAGCGGGAATTCCGACCTTCTTGATGGGGGCTGGCAGTGTTTGGGGCGGTAAACGAAATCGAGGTCGTAGCGGCAGTAATTCGATGATAAAAAGTACAAAAATTTCGGCATAAAGTTAATAGTAACGCTCCATTCCTAAAGGTATACTTGTTGCAGTAAATAGCTCGTATCTAACTTAACATAACCTTTAGGAGTGGACTTTCAATGGAATTTACAAAAATGCACGGTCTAGGCAATGACTTCATCGTAGTTTTCGGCGAGCAAGAGCTACCAAGTAATGCAGCGGATCTTGCTGTAACGTTATGCAATCGATTCATCGGAATTGGTGCGGACGGACTTGTATACATCCTTCCGTCTGAACGCGGCGATTACATGATGCGCATTATGAATTCTGATGGCTCGGAAGCAGAGCAGTGCGGAAATGCCATTCGCTGTGTATCCAAATATGTCTACGATCATGGCCTGGTAAACTCCGAGCAGATTGTTATTGAAACGATTGGTGCCGGAGAACAAATGGTTACCTTGAATGTAAAAGACGGTGTAGTGGAAACTGTAACGGTTGATATGGGTGAACCTGTATTGTCCGGTCTTCAAATTCCGGTAGCTATTGATGCAGAACCCGTGCTCTCAGAGCGGATTGAATCGGATGGAACCGAATTTAAGTTTACTGCAGTATCTATGGGTAATCCTCATTGCGTTATTTATGTAGAAGATGCCGTATCTTTCGATCTAGCGACATGGGGACCTAAGCTAGAGGTACATCCATTGTTCCCGAGAAAGGTAAACGTTGAGTTCGCGACGGTTCTGGATCGAGGCAGAGTAGATATGCGGGTATGGGAACGCGGAGCTGGACCAACACTTGCTTGTGGGACTGGAGCTTGCGCAACTTTAGTGTCTTCTGTGCTCAATGGTCTGACGGACCGGGCAGCTTGGATTAGTCTAAAGGGTGGCGATCTCTATATTGAATGGAACGAAGAGGATAACCATGTGTATATGACAGGTCCTGCAGAGGTTGCATTCACAGGTAGTGTAGCCATTTAGAAAAATACTTAAGAAGGCAGCCCAAGAGAATCTCTTGGGCTGCCTTCTTGTGTTTCCACATCCTTACGACTTTATGTAGCCGAATAATGGAAGGGATAACCGAGAATAATACCTCTAAGATTGAAAAAAGGGGGGACCTTGTTGAACATAAACGGGATAAACAGAAGAAACAAATCCGCTAAGGAACAACAAGGAGCCTCAGTTCATGAAGATACTCGAATTCCGAGGCTTACCGATGATTTGGACCAAACGCTCGACCAAATAGATAATGAGTTGGGTCATAGTCCTGATCTCAAAATTCGTCAGGTAAAGATCGGAGGTGAGAGCCCCGTTCAAGCAGCAGTGATTCATCTTAATGGGCTTGTCAACAAGGAAACGGTCGATGAATTCGTAATTGGTTCGTTACTCGGAATTACAGACGAAATGCTCAAAGAGAACATCTCTGCAACAAATGATCTTAAGGAATTCGTATTGAACCGTGCTTTGGAAATAGGTCAAGCACAGCTGCAAGAGGAGTGGAATGAGGTTCTACTGGCGATCCTTTCTGGCAAAACGGTCATTCTGATTGAAGGTTATGACAGTGCAATTGTGTGTGAGACCGAGGGAGGAGAAGCTCGCTCCGTCAGCGAACCATCCACCCAGCTAGTCGTGCGAGGCCCAAAGGATAGTTTTGTTGAATCTGTAGCTACGAACATTTCCTTGATTCGGAGAAGAATTAAGTCTTCTAAGCTAAGACTAGAACATTTAAAGATCGGAAAGGTAACTCACACAGATGTGGCCCTCATGTACATTAAAGACAATGCAGACGAGAAGTTGGTAGAAGAGGTGAGAAATCGGCTACAACAGATTAATGTCGATGCCATCATGGAATCCGGTTATATTGAAGAACTAATTCAGGATAAAACCTTCACACCTTTTCCAACTATTAATAATAGTGAACGGCCTGACGTTGCAGCGACGAACCTATTAGAGGGTAGGGTTGTGATCATTATAGATGGCACCCCGTTTGTATTGATTTTGCCTGCGGTAATTACACTGTTTTTTCAGTCTGCCTCGGATTATGCTCAAAGGTTCGATATTGCAATTCTCATGCGTCTTGTTCGATATATCAGTTTTATTGTACTAATTCTTGGACCTTCCGTTTATATAGCGTTAACCACTTACCATTATGAGATGATTCCTACAACCCTGTTAATCAATCTATTATCACAACGTGAAAATGTACCTTTTCCTGCTTTTGTGGAGGCAATCCTGATGGAAGGAGCGTTCGAGATCATTAGAGAGGCTGGAGTAAGAATGCCGCGTGCAGTAGGACAGACAGTATCCGTTGTTGGTGCTCTTATTTTGGGACAGGCAGTAGTAGAAGCAGGAATCATCACACCGGTTATGGTTATTGTAGTAGCGCTGACAGGGATTGCGAGCTTTGCTATACCTGCGTATAACATGGCGATAGCAGGTAGAATTATCCGGTTCGGATTTTTAGTCTTGGCCGGTATGTTTGGTTTTTATGGGATTACTTTAGGCTTAATTGTTTTGCTTGCACATATGAATAGTCTGCGTTCATTCGGTGTCCCTTATCTATCCCCTATTGTGCCTATATCCTCACATGGTCAAAAAGATGCGTTCTTAAGACTGCCCTTATGGGCTTTGAGAACGGAGCAAGTTTCTACAACAAAGAGGCAAGAAGGCATTTCGGAAGGAAAGAAGATCTCAACAGGACATGAACAGAATATTTCTCCTAAAATCCTTGAAAAATCTACTGGGGCAGAGCATCCAAAAAAAGGAGCGCAGGATGAAGAGTAATCGCACTATTTTTATTGGGGTTGTCCTGCTATGTTTATTGATATTTCTCAGTCTTACAGGCTGCTGGGACAGTGTGGAGCTAAATAGAAGGGCAATCGTTTCTGGAGTGGCTATTGATAGAGGTCCTACAGATGAGGAAAAATATGTATTATCTTTTCAGATTATAATTGCTGACGAAATCTCTGGCGAGAACGCCAGAGGTACTTCGCCAGTCGTAGTATATAAAGGCAGTGGACGTACAATGTTTGAAGCGTTGGCTAATGCCTCGCGTCAGACTGCGCGCTTCTTGTCCTTAGGACATATCCGAGTGATCGTTATTTCGGAAAAGTTTGCTCGCGAAGGTATCAAAGATATGATGGATGTCCTAGAAAGAGAGAGTGAAACTAGGCTAACCAGTTTTATTTTTATATCAAAGGGACAGCCGGCGGTAGATAGTATGACGACCATGACTACGTTTGGCAAAATACCCGCCAATGATCTAGTGGAGAAGCTGCAGACGACCTCTAAACAGTATGGATATAATTACCGGATGGAAGTAGACGATATAATTCGTGGTATTCAAATTCCAGGTGGTGGGCCTATCGTCAATGGGGTAATGGTAACAGGCGAATTGGACAAAAAAGATAATAACGACAGTTTGAAAAATATAGATCCTGAGGCCATTCTTAGAGTTACAGACTTCGCTGCATTTAAAGAGGACAAGCTGATAGGCTGGCTACGAGGTGATGAAGCTATAGGCACTGCCCTGCTAAAGAATAAAATTACACAAATTCCAGTAGTGGTTTCGATTGGTGAGGATGAATATGTAGCGTTCATCGTGTATTTATCTCAGGTACATATTCATGCTGATGCGAAGGACGCGGAGCATCCGGTAATCACAATAAATATCACTGAGCAGGCAGGTTTAAAAGAATCGCCTAATGCTTTGGATTTGACAGATCCCAAGGTCTTAAATAATCTTTCGGAACTTCTAGAACAGAGTATCAATGATAAGTTACATGCAGCTGTCTCAGCAGCTCGTTCGTTAAAAAGCGATTATCTTGGATTTGGTGAAGTTGTAGAACGAGAGAATCCGCGGGGGTGGAAGCAAGTAAAAGATCATTGGGATAGCATATTTGCAACCTGTGAGATCAAGTTTAATGTGGATATAGTTATTCGGCATACCGACATGCGGAGTGATTCCTTTCAGTCCAAAAAGAAATGATAATTTAGGAGGGCAGCTATGGGAAATATAAAAATAGGACTACTTCAATTTTTCACCCTGACAGTGTTGTTTGAACTAGGGACGGCGCTGGTAGTGAATCTTGGAATGGAGTCTGATAAGGATGCTTGGATTTCCATTTTGCTGGGGAATTTGATTGGATTAATTGTTTTTGCAGGATATGCCTATCTTTATAGAAAGTTTCCGAATCTGCCCCTTACGGCATATATCCGGCAACTATTTGGTAAATATGTGGGTTCGTTGATATCCATAGCTTATATCGTGATATTTCTTAATTTGGCTGGTCGTGATCTACGAGATGGTAGCTCTATGCTAGTTATGGCTACTATGCACAGGACGCCGTTATTCATTGTAGCGATGTTAATGGTATTATCTAGTGCTTATGTATTGCATAAAGGAGTAGAAGTGCTGTCCCGAACTTCGTTGGTGTTTGCGGTGATTGTGATATTAATCGGTTTATTTTGTTCGAGCATGTTAATGTTCTCGGGCTCCATTAATTTGAACCGTTTGCTCCCTGTTTTTGAGAATGGAATTAAGCCAATTGTTTCTTCTGTTTTACATCAAAACTACATTTTTCCTTTTGGTGAAATGATCTGTTTTACTATGCTTATGCCCTATCTGAATAACGTTAAAAAAGGTCCTTGGGTAATCGCAGCGGGCATATTTGTATCAGGTATACTGTTAAGTATGACCATGGCCTTAAATATATCGGTGCTCGGTACTGATATTGTCAGGCGTTCTCCGTTCCCCTTAATGCCTACGATCAGTAAGATCTCTATCTCCGATTTTATTCAACGTGTGGATATTCTAATTGTCATGGTGCTAATAATAGGTGTTTTTTTCAAATTGTCTGTTTTTTTTGCAGCAGCACTTATTGGGATTTCAGATTTGTTCAAGATTCCTTACCGAAGAATGGTGTATCCGGTAGCTCTAATAATCCTGTTCAGTTCGATGCTGAACGCACGGAGCTTCACAGAGCATATTGAAGAGGGAGGGAAACTGCTATATACGGTCTTTCCCTTCTTTATGGTGTTGATTCCATTGCTCCTAATTATTATTACAGCGATAAGAAGTCACAGTTCCCCTCCTCGTTCTGGTTGATGCCCCGTGTTCCAGGCTAGGATATCGGGAATAATCAGACAGAGCAACAAAATACAAGCAGCGACTTTCTCAGAGGGGGTATATAGCAAGTAATTTAGAATATAACCGATATTGCCCAGACCATATCCGTACATCCAATCTCCCAAATACAGAAATAATAAGCAGAGAATGCATAAGAGTAGAATTACCGTGTATTTTCGGATCAGAAGCTTTCTTGTTTTTTTCTTCACTTAAATACCCCTTTTATTGTTTTTAACGTTAGTATGAGGCTTTTAATACTTGATCATTCATACCACTGGGGGGTTGATTGCTTTTCTTATGAAAGCTTATCATCCATAGCGATTTATGTTACATTAGTATGAAACTAAAGTAGAACCTAATGTGACAGGGGAGGATCTTGCAGTGAAGCCGGATTTACGTTCCGCATGGGGAAACAAAGTATTGGTCGGAGACGGAGCGATGGGTACCTATTTATATCAGAAGGGTTTCCCTGTCGGCATTTCCTACGAAGAATTAAATTTGACCTCTCCGGGGGTTATCGAAGATGTCCATCGCAGCTATATCGATGCAGGAGCAGTGCTGCTAGAAAGCAACACCTTCTCAGCGAATTTTGACAGGCTGTCCAAATATGGTTTGGAGTCCAAGGTTGAAGAAATTAATCGCGCCGGAGTAAGAATCGCTCGTAAAGCTGCTGGAGATACAGGCTATGTATTAGGTGCTGTAGGCTCTATTCGCGCCGGTAAGCGTGCAAATCTCTCATCGACAGAGTTGAAGAGGTATTTTACACAGCAGATTACAGCTTTGTTAGAAGAAGAAGTAGACGGCGTTATGCTAGAAACCTTTTACGATGTCGAGGAACTGCATCTTGCGCTAAGAACAGTACGTAAACATAGTACTCTCCCAGTCATTTGCCAATTTGCTGTGGATGAATCGGCACGTACATTAGATGGATTGACGTTACCAGAGGCTTTCCGGATCTTAGAAGGTGATGGAGCGGATATCATCGGATTTAACTGTAATACTGGCCCAAACGGGATTAAGAGAGCACTAAAAGCGGTACAAGGCAATCTTATTCTGCCTACCTCGGTCTATCCGAATGCGGGCGTTGCGGATTATGTAGATGGAGAATATCGGTATGGGGCCTCACCGGAATATTTCGGACAAATGGCAGTTACTTTTGCAGAAATGGGTTGCAGAATTATTGGGGGCTGCTGTGGTACTACTCCGCAGCATATTGCTGAAATTTCTTCCGCATTGAAAGATTACGTACCTCAGCCACTTCCAGAACCGACGCTTCCGACTGTGGAGCGTGTATCTTTGCAGGAGCATTTTGGCGAAGATGAGGGAAGAGATGGTCGTGAGCCGAACCTGGTTGATCTAGTCAAGGAACGTCATACGGTTATCGTTGAGCTTGATCCACCTCGTGATTTGGATATCGGCAAGTTCATGAAGGGTGCAGAAGCGTTGAGAAGAGCAGGTGCGGATGCGCTGACACTCGCCGATAACTCACTGGCTGTTACACGGATGAGCAATATGGCTTTGGGCCATTTGGTGCATGCTAAAACTGGACTCCGTCCACTAGTGCATATTGCTTGTCGCGATCGTAATCTGATTGGTACTCAATCGCATTTGATGGGTTTTGATGCGCTAGGAATTGATCATGTGTTAGCGGTGACTGGAGATCCAGCGAAATTCGGAGATCTTCCCGGCTCAAGTTCGGTTTACGACTTAACCTCTTTTGAAATTATTCGTATGATTAAGCAGTTGAATGATGGTATTTCCTTCTCAGGTAAACCTTTGAAGCAGAAAGCGAATTTTGTTATCGGTGCTGCCTTTAACCCGAATGTTAAACATTTAGATAAGGCCGTACAGCGACTGGAGAAGAAAATTGCCTCTGGTGCAGATTATATTATGACTCAGCCTGTCTATGATCAGGAGCTTATCGTAAAGATCGCTGAGGCAACTGCACATCTGGATATTCCCGTGTTTATTGGTGTGATGCCATTGGCTAGTGGGCGTAATGCAGAGTTCCTGCATAACGAGGTTCCGGGAATCCAGCTTACGGATGATGTCCGGAATCGCATGAAGGGACTTGAAGGGGAAGCAGGAAGAGCAGAAGGGGTCGCCATCGCCAAGGAATTGCTAGATGTTGCAACTGCCCATTTCAATGGGATCTATTTGATGACACCGTTTATGTTCTATGATATGAGTACACAGTTGATCGAGTATGTATGGGAGAAATCAGGACGTAAATTGTCCCCCTTGTTTCGCTAGTAATAATCAATTACAATAGTGTAATGGATGTGATTCCGTTGTCATTTAGCATGACCGGATACGGTCAATCGTCCCTGCAATTCGGCGGCTACAAGATTATGTTCGAAGTGAAATCGGTGAATCACCGATACTGCGAAGTTGTACTGCGGATGCCCCGGGATTGGACGGGTTATGAGGATGTGCTGAGAAGAAAGGTTCAGCAGCACGTCAAACGGGGAAGGATAGATGTTACCATCAATAGAGAGCACGATGAGTCGTCTTCCGGACCGGTTCTGAATCGCTCTACTGTCATGACTTATCTTAAGGCAGCAGATCAGCTTAAGAACGAGTATGGTTTGTCCGGTGAGTTGACTCTACGTGATATACTTTCTATACCCGGTATTATGGAAAGCAAAGATGAGGCTGCGGGTGCCGTGTCCGCGGCCTTAGAAGACTACTCTGAAATGTTGGAGACGGGACTTGAGCAGAGTTTGCAGTCTCTGCTAGAGATGCGCGCCCGTGAAGGCAGTTTTCTAGCCGCTGATATTGAACAGCGTCTCAATCATCTCGAATCCATGCATGCTGAAATGGTAGAACTTGCACCTGTTGTAATCATTGAATATCGTGACAAGCTTCGTCATCGATTAAATGAGTTAAATGATGGGACGTTCGCTTTTGATGAGCATAAATTCGGGATGGAAATCGCTATTTTTGCAGATCGCTGTAATATTGATGAAGAGTTGACCCGGTTGTATAGTCATTTCGAACAATGCAGAACCCTCCTGAAGGGGAAAGGACCGGTAGGACGCAAGCTGGATTTTCTCATTCAGGAGATGAACCGGGAGACGAATACAATCGGATCGAAATGTAATCATTTAACACTCGTGGGTCTTGTGCTAGACATGAAAGCTGAGCTGGAGAAGATTCGTGAACAAGCGGCAAACATAGAGTAACCGGGAACAGGCAATAGCATAGAACTTTATGGGGGGAACTACCGGAACATGGCAATCAAACTTATCAACATTGGCTTTGGGAATATTGTGTCCGCCAATCGCATTATTTCCATCGTCAGTCCGGAATCTGCACCGATCAAACGTATTATCCAGGAGGCTCGAGATCGACATATGTTGATCGACGCCACCTATGGCCGACGGACTCGTGCCGTAATCATTACAGATAGTGATCATGTCATTCTGTCGGCTGTACAGCCGGAGACTGTAGCGCATCGCTTATCCAGTAAAGATGACGACAACGACGAATAACAACTAAATGGAGTGTATTATGTCAAAAGGATTGCTCATCATATTATCCGGACCTTCCGGCGTGGGTAAAGGTACTGTATGTACTGCGCTACGACCGAAGATGCCCGAACTTGTCTACTCAGTTTCTGCTACTACTCGCAGTCCGCGTGCGGGTGAGGAAGACGGCGTGAATTATTTTTTCAAAAGCAAAGAGGAGTTTTCGGCTATGATAGAAGCCGATCAACTGCTTGAATATGCGGAGTACGTAGGTAATTTTTACGGTACTCCACGTGATTTTGTAGAGAGAACTCTCAATAGCGGCAAAGATATTATTCTCGAAATTGAGGTTCAGGGAGCTCTCAAAGTTAAAGAAAAATTTCCTGAAGGTATTTTTGTGTTCCTTCTTCCACCTTCTATGGATGAGCTGAAGGACCGCATACGCGGACGGGGTACGGAACATCCAGATGTGATCGATCACCGCATGACTGTAGCGGAGGATGAGATTAATCTAATGCAGCATTATGATTATGCTGTTGTAAATGATGAGATTGATCTGGCCTGTAAGAGAATAGAAAGCATTATTATCGCCGAACATTGTAAAGTTAGATAATGAATGCTGCAAGGCTGAAGGTATTACCAGTAAACTATGAAGAGGTGTCCCTGTGCTATATCCATCAATTGATGAAATGATGACCAAGGTTGACAGTAAGTATTCGCTCGTTGTAGCCGCAGCACGTCGTGCTAGACAATTGCGTGAGGGTGGCAAGACAGATGTGAAGAACCCTAGATCGCATAAATTTGTCGGTGTTGCTCTTGAGGAAATTTACGAAGATCGCATTACGCTTACCCGTGGTGAAGAGTAGTCTCAAGTTTATTTAGATATGACCTTTTGTAGAAACGGATACCGCCTATTTGTTATTAGGCGATGCCGTTTCTTCTTGGGTTATGGAGCAATTATGGGTCTTTAATGAATGCTGATAGCCCAAGACCGGGCTGTTTCTGACAACCGGAAGGTTGTTATTTTTTTCTCAAAATATAAGAAGTTTAAGAAATAGATCATTCGTTGTAAGAGAAGGGAACAGGGGGGAGATCATGTTGAAGAGCTTGAAGGGGAAGACTATTTTACTTGGGATTACAGGGGGAATTGCCGCTTACAAAGCAGCAGCCCTGACCAGTAAGCTTGTCCAAAAAGGAGCCGAGGTTCATGTCATTATGACAGCTTCGGCAAAGCAGTTCATTACAGAATTAACTCTACAGTCACTGTCGAAGCAACGAGTATATAGCGATACATTCCAGGAACGGGACCCATCCTCCATCTCGCATATTGATTTGGCTGATTCGGCGGACCTTGTGATAGTAGCACCAGCAACTGCAAATATTATTGCTAAAATGGCGCACGGAATTGCGGATGATATGTTATCCACAACGTTACTCGCTACTACTGCACCTATAATGGTGGCACCGGCTATGAATGTTCATATGTATCAGCATCCCGCTGTACTTAGCAATTTGGATACCCTCGCTAAACGAGGTATTCAGTTTATTGAGCCTGGAGAAGGTCTGCTGGCATGTGGTTACGTGGGTAAAGGACGTTTAGAGGAACCAGAGACTATTGTAAGTAATGTTGAGGATTTTTTTGCGTTGCAAGAAAGTGTGAAGTCTAGTCCACTCAAGGGTAAAAAGATCGTCATCACAGCTGGTGGTACAGTAGAACGGATTGATCCGGTACGCTATATCTCCAATGATTCCTCCGGTAAGATGGGTTTTGCATTGGCACGTGCTGCACGTGCAATGGGTGCTGAGGTTACCTTGATTGCTGCGCGAACAGATGAAGCGCCTCCGCAGGACCCGGATATGAATGTCATTCGTGTTCAATCTGCACAAGAGATGTACGATGCGGTTACTGCGCAGTGGGATAGCTGCGATATCATGATCAAGGCGGCTGCTGTATCGGATTACCGGCCTAAGCAAAGTGAGCCATCCAAAATTAAAAAAAGTGGAGATACACTGACACTTGAGCTTATAAAAACAACGGATATTCTGGAAACGCTAGGTAAGAACAAAGACAAGCAGTTCTTGATCGGCTTTGCTGCGGAGACGGGAAACACAGAATTTTATGCAAAGGACAAGCTGGTCCGCAAAAACTGCGATCTCATTGTTGCAAACAATGTAGCGGCTGCAGGAGCCGGATTCGGATCGGATACGAATATTGTATCGATTTATGATGTAGATGGATTGGTGCTCGAATTGCCACAATTGTCTAAGGATGAGGTCGCTCGCCGCTTGCTGACGCTCGTGGCAGAGCGAATTACTGGAGCTTCATTATAATGGATATTGCCAAGGTCATTGTGGATGTGCCTGTACGCAGCACTGACCGGCCATTTGATTATAGTATTCCAGAATCACTAAAGTTATGGATTGAAGTGGGCAGCCGAGTAGCAGTACCGTTTGGACACCGCACGGTGCAAGGCTTTGTCGTTTCTCTGGAGTCAGGTGAAACAGTAGTGAATCCTGGTCTTAAGGCTATTCAAGAGGTGCTGGATTTGCTTCCACCTTTATCTCCTGAATTAGTTGAGCTAGCGGACTGGATGAGTAAAAGATATGCATGCAGACGAATTTCAGCCCTGCAAGCGATGCTGCCCACTGCTCTAAAAGGGAAGGCAGAACGACTGATTTCGCTAGGAAATGTGGAAGAAGATGCCGCATTTTCTGATGATGAATTATTCCCTATGTTTGCAGATACAGGGAATGAGGAACGACTAATTACTGAGTTTATCGGACGTAATGGCGAAGTTTCCATGAAGCAGCTCACCCGTGCATTTCCGGAGGCTGCGGAGACGGTGAAGTTCATGCTAAGACGTGGAGTTCTTGTAGAGAGCCAATCGATTAAAGATAAAATGGGCAAGAAGAAGCTGAAAGCAGTAGATCTTGCGATAGGGATCACGGCTGCTCGTGAGGCGTTGAATAAATTCCCCAAAAAGTCCGCGCGACAGAAGGAAGTACTTAGCTTTCTGATTGAAAGGGAAGC
Source organism: Paenibacillus sp. NPDC058367 (assembly GCF_042723305.1). Lineage (NCBI taxonomy): Bacteria > Bacillati > Bacillota > Bacilli > Caryophanales > Paenibacillaceae > Paenibacillus > Paenibacillus sp. NPDC058367. The sequence goes on along the minus strand of NZ_JBHXIZ010000001.1, from coordinate 580,438 downwards.
TACACTCCCAATGGCGCTTAAGGAAGTCTTGTCTGCACTTCAAGTGACGGCAAGCACCGTGAAGGGTTTAGAGGAAAAAGGCTTTATCGAAATCAGTGAAATCGAAGTCTATCGCGACCCTTATCAAGGACGTGATTTTAAGCCTACTACGCCTCTGCCACTTACAGCAGAACAAGAGATTGTATACACACGTATTTCACGAACGTTAGAAGAACAGCTCCATGAAGTTTTTCTGTTACATGGCGTTACGGGGAGCGGTAAGACAGAAATCTATTTGCAATGTATCAAACGTTGTCTGGATCAGGGCAGACAGGCCGTAGTGCTCGTCCCAGAAATCGCATTAACGCCGCAGATGGTGGAGCGCTTTAAGGGGCGCTTCGGAAGTGGTGTTGCGGTAATGCATAGCCGATTATCTGTTGGCGAACGTTATGATGAGTGGCGCAAAATCCGTGAAGGAAAGGCTACGGTTGCCGTTGGCGCCCGTTCAGCGGTGTTTGCCCCGTTCCCTAACCTTGGTTTGATTATTATGGATGAAGAGCATGAAACCTCATATAAGCAGGAGGAAAATCCGAAATATCATGCCCGTGATGCAGCGATTCGCAGAGCCGAACAGTGTGGGGCAGCCGTGATTTTAGGCTCCGCCACGCCTTCGTTAGAAAGCTATCATGCTGCTAGAGCGCAGAGTGATATTCATTTTTCACCAGTCCTTCTAGAGATGCCTACCCGCGCGCTTGGTAACGAACTACCGAAGGTAAATGTCGTGGATATGCGGGAAGAGCTTAAAGAAGGTAATCGCTCAATGTTCAGTCGAAAGCTTCATGCTGCATTGGCTGAAAGACTGGAACGTGGAGAACAGACCGTGTTATTGCTTAACCGTAGAGGTTTCTCGACGTTTGTTATGTGCCGGAGTTGCGGATATGTAGCAGGCTGCCCCGAGTGTGATATTTCATTAACGTACCATAGTCGTAGTGACAATTTGCGTTGTCATTATTGTGGTCATGCTGAACCGGCACCTAAGCTTTGTCCAGAGTGTGAAAGTGAGCATATCCGGTTCTTCGGAACGGGGACGCAGCGGGTGGAAGAAGAGCTTGGTAAGTTGTTCCCTGGGATACGGGTGATTCGTATGGACGTGGATACAACGACAGAAAAAGGTTCGCATGAGAAGCTGCTGAATCAATTCAGAGACAAAAAAGCGGATGTTCTGCTAGGCACTCAGATGGTAGCAAAAGGTTTGGATTTTCCTGACGTAACTCTTGTTGGCGTAATTACAGCAGATTCAGCGTTGAACTTGCCCGATTTTCGTGCAGCGGAGAAGACCTTCCAATTGCTTACACAAGTTGCTGGAAGAGCAGGTCGGCATCAGCTTCCGGGAGAGGTTGTTGTTCAGTCTTATACACCAGAGCATTATTCTATTATTCATGCTAGCGGGCATGACTATCTCTCTTTTGTAAGGGAAGAGCTGAAGCACCGCAGAGGGCTACATTATCCACCTTATTGCAGACTGATACTCGTTACATTATCCCATGAGCAGTTACCGCTACTACTCCGGATGGCAGAGAATTACGCTATGAATCTGCAGGGGAAGGCCAGAAATCTAAGGTGGTATGGGAGTCTAGATAAGCTAACCACGGATGTATTAGATCTGTTAGGTCCCGTAGCTTCTCCAATCCCTCGCTTAAAGGGTAGATATAGATTCCAATGTATGATAAAATGGCGCGGCGCCATCGATGTGATAGGGCTTGTTCGACAAGTGGCTGAGGAGTTGGAGGATTCTGTACGGGATACAGGGCTTCAGATCAGCATTGATGTTGATCCGCAAATGTTGATGTAAATCGTTATCATGTTACAATGTAAAAAAAGAGCTAGATCAATAAACTCTAAATATAGAGATGTACAGAACGGGAAGGTGTTTTTAATGGCGATACGTATGATCGTTAAGGAACCGGATGAAGTGTTGCACAAAATAGCAAAAGAAGTAACTGTAGTTACACCTAATGTTAAAAAATTGTTAGATGATATGGCTGATACGATGTATGACGCTGAAGGTGTAGGGTTGGCAGCTCCACAAGTTGGTATTTTGAAGCGCCTAATTGTGGTGGATGCAGATGAAGAGCACGGGCTTATCAAAATGATTAATCCGGAAATCATCGGTACAGAAGGGGAGCAGCTAGGACCTGAAGGATGTCTTAGTATTCCCGGATTGAATGGTGATGTACGCCGTGCAGAGACAGTAACCGTACGTGGTCTTAACCGTGAGGGAAAAGAAATTACCATTACCGGCAGTGGTTTACTTGCACGGGCTTTTCAACATGAGATTGACCATCTGAACGGAGTACTGTTTACCGATATCGCTGAGAAAGTATACGAGATGACAGCTGAACGCAATGAGACTGAGGAGTGAGGATATGAAGATTGTATTCATGGGAACCCCAGCCTTTGCGGTACCAAGCTTGCAAATGCTGATGGATGAAGGCTATGAAGTTGTAGCAGTCGTCACCCAACCAGATCGACCGCAAGGACGTAAAAAGATCTTGGCTCCTTCACCAGTTAAAGAAGCCGCATTATCTCTCGGTTTACCTGTGCTCCAGCCTGAACGGATGCGCAAACCTGAGGCTGTCGCAGAGCTAGCTGTATATGAGCCTGACCTGATTGTTACAGCTGCTTATGGTCAAATTTTGCCTAAAGCTGTATTGGATTTGCCGCGTAATGGTTGTGTGAATGTTCATGGTTCACTACTTCCTAAATACCGGGGTGGCGCACCGATTCAACGTAGTATCATTAACGGTGAGAAGGTTACCGGCGTTACCTTGATGTATATGGCTGAAGGACTTGACACTGGAGATATGATCTCACGCGTCGAGGTGGCTATCGAGGATGAGGATACTTCCGGCACGATGTTCGAGAAGCTTAGCCTTGCTGGACGTGATCTTTTGAAGTCTGAAATGCCGCGATTAGTAAACGGCCTTGTTCAAGCGACTCCGCAAGACGACAGTCAAGCGACCTTTGCTCCTAACCTAAATCGTGAGGATGAGCGTTTGGATTGGAACGCTGGCTCACGTGATAACTATAATCGAATTCGTGGATTAGTACCTTTTTCCGGTGCGTTTACGCTTTGGAATGGAGAGACCTTCAAAGTATGGGCTTCAAAAATTCCTGCTGAGCAGAAATCATCTGATAGTGCGCCAGGAACGGTACTTTCGGTCACTGAACATGGTGTCGAGGTTAAGACAGGAGACGGAAGTCTGCTGCTAACTACGGTTCAACCTGCTGGTAAAAAAGCGATGAGCGCTGCGGATTTTAGCCGTGGCGGTGTCATGAAACCAGGGATGGTGCTAGGTTGAGCGCGGGTGGTAACGGTGCGGGCCGATCAGGAGTAAGTCATAACTCTGGTAATAAAAAAAGTAACGATCATAAAGCAGTGAGTGGTAAAAAGGGCGGTAGCGGAAATAAAGGTAAAGCTGCTACAGCTTCTTCCCGCGATATCGCTCTCGATATCCTGGTTAAAGTCGAACAACAAGGGGCTTACAGCAACTTATTGCTGAACAGCAGTCTGCAGAAGTCTGCACTCAGCAGAGAAGATGCTGGACTAGTTACAGAGCTTGTCTATGGTACCATCTCTCGGATGAATACACTTGATTTTGTGCTCGAGGAATTTGTTAGCAAAGGGATCGCTAAATTGCAGCCCTGGGTGCGTAATTTACTGCGTCTAAGCTTATATCAAATTATGTACCTGGATCGCATACCATCTCATGCAGCTGTAAACGAGGCTGTTAATATAGCTAAGAAAAAGGGCCATCAAGGAATTTCGGGTATGGTTAATGGCGTGCTTCGTAGTGTGCTGCGCGCTGGAAATCTGCCGATAATACCTGATGGATTGGGTCCTGCGAAACGGATATCTATTCAGTATTCCCATCCTATATGGTTAGTGAAGCGCTGGATTACGGAGTATGGTGTTGACACTGCGGAAGCTATTTGCGCTGCTAACAATGAGCCACCCGCTGTCAGTGTACGCGTAAATACTACGATGATTAGCCGTGAAGCCCTATTGAGTCAGATGATTGAACAAGGTCTGCAAGCTTCTGCTTCTGAAGTAAGTCCTTATGGTATTGTTGTAAAAGGCGGAGGTAATCTGGCTCTTTCATCCTGGTACCGGGATGGATATCTATCTGTTCAGGATGAAAGCTCCATGCTTGTAGCTGAAGCTGTTGCACCTGAGCCTGGAATGAGAGTGCTTGATTGCTGCGCCGCGCCTGGGGGCAAAACGGCCCACATGGGCGAGCTGATGAAAGATGAAGGATCTATTTTCGCTAACGATCTGCATCCACATAAAGCTAAGCTTATCTCGGATCAAGCTGCACGGTTAGGTCTCGAAAGCGTAGTAACAGGCAGTGCAGATGCACTGGAGCTGGAGCATACCTTAGAGCATCATTCCTACGATAGAATTCTTTTGGACGCGCCTTGCTCTGGGCTTGGTGTAATCCGCCGTAAGCCAGATCTCAAATGGCGTAAGCAGCCTGAGGATGTTGTAAGTGTAGCATCACTGCAGGGTCAGCTGCTGCAGTCGGTTTCTAAACTGTTGAAACCGGGCGGTGTTCTGGTTTATAGTACCTGTACGACTGAACAAACGGAAAATAGTGAGGTTGTAGCTGCTTTTTTGGAGCAAAATCCTGATTTCACTTCTATAACATTTGCTTCCCCGCTGTGGGGGAGATTGGAAGGTACTGCGCTGGCTGCAGGTGAGGGGATTCAGTTATTGCCACATCATTATGGCAGTGATGGGTTCTTTATCTCCAAGCTTCAAAGAGTCTTGTAATATAGCAAATTTACTGACAATCGTTGTATCTTCCGCCCGCCGGGCTAACGTACGGTGGGCTATTTCTTTTACCGTCTCTGAAATTTGTGTTAAAATAGGAAGAATGAGAAATAATACGCATATCCTTATGAAAGAACAGGTGCTAATAATTATGAAACCTTTAATATATGATTTTTCTTTAGAAGAGTTACAGCAGTGGGCGAAAGATAACGGTGAGCCTGCTTTTCGTGGTGGACAGATTTTTGATTGGTTGTATGTAAAACGTGTAAGTGACTTCGAATCCATGAGCAATTTGTCTAAAGGACTTCGTCAGAAGCTGAACGAGCAATTCTCCATTGCAGCGCTCACTGAGATTACTAAAATGGAATCGAAAGATGGAACAGTGAAATTCCTGTTTGGATTGCATGATGATCATGCGATCGAGACAGTTATCATGAAACATAATTATGGAAATAGCGTTTGTGTAACAACTCAAGTAGGCTGCCGAATCGGCTGTACCTTCTGTGCCTCTACGCTTGGTGGATTGAAACGTGATTTGACAGCGGGTGAAATTGTAGCTCAGGTTGTACGCTCTCAACAGATCTTGGATGAGCGGGGTGAACGTGTCAGCAGTATTGTTATCATGGGTACTGGTGAGCCGTTTGAGAACTATGATGCAACAATGAGATTCTTGCGTCTTATGATTCATGAGAAAGGTCTAAATATCGGACAACGGCATATTACTGTTTCCACTAGCGGGATTGTGCCGAGCATTTATAAATTTGCAGAAGAAGATACACAAATAAATTTGGCGATTTCGATTCATGCACCTAACGACAAACTGCGTTCGAAGCTAATGCCAGTTAACCGCCGCTTTCCGTTTGATGATGTGATTGAATCTTTACGTTATTATCAAGCTAAGACGGGGCGACGGGTCAGCTTTGAGTATGCATTGATCGGCGGGGTGAATGATCAGCCGGAGCATGCTGAGGAATTAGCAGGTGTGCTCAAGAACATGCTATGCCACGTCAATTTGATTCCAGTAAATCACGTGCCAGAGCGGAAATATGTACGTACTTCACGCAATGATATCTTTGAGTTTCAACGTATTTTGGCTGACAACGGAGTGAATGTTACCATTCGCCGTGAGCAAGGCCATGATATCGCGGCCGCATGCGGACAGCTGCGTGCCAAACATATGGAGTTGGGGTGAGGATATTTGATCAGAACAGTTCATGCCAGCGATATTGGCCGAGTGCGCTCTGTCAATGAGGATTCGGTCTGGATCGGCGCGACGCGCCACGGTTATACACTCGGCATAATTGCCGATGGGATGGGTGGACATCAGGCTGGTGAAACCGCGAGCAGGCTTGCTTTGGAGACGATGAGGAATACCCTAGACGGGCTCCTGCCTGAGCTTCAGGACGAAGCACTGCGTGATGCGTTATCAGCTGCTATTTTGGAAGCTAACAGCACTGTCTTCAAGGAGGCTTCCAGCAACGATAAGTACCACAATATGGGTACTACTGTCGTTGCTGCCCTGATGAATGGTTCAAACGGATATATTGGCCATATCGGAGACAGCAGAGCCTATTTAATAAAGGACAGTGCAGCAGTTCAATTAACCGAAGATCACACGCTAGTCAATGAGCTGTTCAAGAACGGTCAGATCAGTGTGGAGGAATTAGATAATCATCCGAGACGGAATGTGCTGACGAGAGCACTTGGAACAGATGCTGAGGTGCTGGTTGATTTAGCCCCTGTTACCCTGCTACCTGGGGAACTTTTGCTTCTCTGCAGTGATGGTTTAAGTAATTTTGTTAACAATGAGCATTTGGGCAAGGTAGCGGGAATACATGAGATACCGTTAGAGGAAAGAGCGGACCGCTTACTTCAGTTGGCACTGCTTGCTGGCGGCGGCGATAATATTAGCGTCGCTTTGTTAGAACATCATGGAGAGGCCGCTGTGCCCGAAACAAAGGAGTGGGATTGATGATCGGTCACGAACTGGGCGGCCGTTACCAAGTCATCGAACGGATCGGCGGAGGTGGAATGGCGCTCGTCTATAGAGCACATGACATTCTTTTAAACCGAAACGTCGCCATCAAAGTATTGCGTAATCAATTTGTTCATGACGAGGAATTTATCCGCCGTTTTAGGCGTGAGGCGCAATCAGCTGCATCTTTGTCTCATCCGAATGTGGTTAGTATTTACGATGTAGGACAAGAAGACGAAATTCATTATATTGTCATGGAATATATTGAGGGCAAGAATCTTAATGAAATTATAAAAGAACGAGCGCCATTACAGGTTGACGAGTCCGTAAGGATCGCTTCACAAATCTGTGATGCACTTGATCACGCTCATCAGAATCAAATTATTCATCGGGATATTAAACCACATAATATATTGATCGGGCGCAATGGCCGGGTGAAGGTAACGGATTTCGGTATTGCTCGTGCGGTAACATCTACTACCATTACTCAGACAGGCTCTGTAGTAGGTTCCGTTCATTATTTCTCACCAGAGCATGCCAAAGGTGTCTCAACAGGAGAGAAATCCGACCTGTATTCATTAGGGATTGTACTCTATCAAATGCTTACCGGAAGTCTTCCATTCTTAGGGGAGAGTCCGATTAGCGTAGCTCTAAAGCATCTGCAAGAAGAGTTTGAAGAGCCAAGGCTCATAAATCCACTTATTCCGCAAAGCGTTGAGAATGTAATTCTAAGATCGATGCGTAAAAATCCGGAAGAGCGTTATCAGTCTGCAAAGCAAATGCTGCAGGATTTAGAAACCTGCTTGTTGCCTGAGCGCCGTAGTGAAGCAAAAGTTCTTTTTAACGATGAGGAAGACGAGGATCGAACGCGGGTAATACCAGCGATTAAACCGATCCAAAGAAGCAATGGAAATCGTAATCATCGCCACGACCGGATGGATAATGATGAAGATGATGATGACGATCCGGTACCTGTGAAAAAAGGTAAAAAACAATGGACTAAACCTGCATTATGGATTGGTTTAACTTTAGTGTTACTGCTGGCTATGGCCAGTCTCGTGTGGTACGTTAAATCCCAATTAGTTGTTCCCGAGGTATCGGTTCCTTACGTGGTCGGTAAACAGCTGGAACAAGCGAAGACTGAACTTGAGGATTTGGGGCTTGAGGTTGCTGATCCTATACTGTATGACTACAGTCCGAATTTCGAAGAAAATGTGGTCATGAAGCAAAGTAGGGAAAAGGACGCCAAAGTGAAAAAGGGAGCCTCCCTAATACTAACTGTGAATACGGCGAAACCATTAACTAAGATGCCAGATGTAACGAATTACACTTTCGACGAAGCTGTTAAAGCGCTGATGGCAAAGGGTGTACCTCAAAATCAAATTAAGAATGAACCTCTCTTCGATGAAAATACGGCGGTGGGTAAGGTTGTAAAATCAGACCCAGCCTTTGACAGCGAGTTTGATCCTGAGACGGTTTCAATCACCCTCTACGTTAGTAAAGGAGAAGAAAGTGTCACGATGCCAGACCTCATCGGTAAGACGGAGAGTGAAGCTAAGGCGCTTTTGGAAGAATCCAAACTGGTCCTCGGAGATGTAAAGGAAGAATCCAGCTTCACAGTTGATGAAGGTAAGGTAACGAAAACTTGGGCTTATGAGAAAGGTACCTCTGTTCCACCTGGAACAGCGATTACGATTTACTTAAGTACAGGTTATCCACCTGAAGCCCTGAATTATACCTTTAATGTACCAGTAGCTCCTGCACAGGATGGAAAGAAGAGCAAGATTCGAATTGAGTTCGTTGATGCGCGCAATAATGGTGAGAAACAAGATTGGGGAACGCGTACCATTGGAAAGAGCCAAGTGCTGTCCGTTAATCTAGTGCTTGCTCCGAATAAAGATGGCTCTGTTATTGTTACCCGAGATGGTGTGCTTTTAGACACTTATGTGATTCCATATATTGATGCGAAGAATGGCACGGTGCAAGAACCTGAACCACCGACGGTTCCGACTCCGCAGCCGACTCAGACACCGATAGATCCTACACCTACTGCTGAACCGACCATTGAGCCTGAGATCCTGCCTCCAAGTTCAGACAACGAAGGGTCTACTAATACTGGATCAGCCAATCAGACGGGATTCCTTACTAACAATTCGGTGAATAATGAATCGACCAATAGTGGTAACAACAAGAACAGTAATAAAAATGGTGACAAGCATAATAATAAAAACAAAGACAAATCTAAAGATAAAAGCGATAACTAATCAGGACAGAAGTGCTTGAATAGTTGTGGCAGCGAAGTGACCCGGGGATGTTCAAACTTGGGTCATTTTCGCAAAATCAGGAGAGGAAGGCTCACTATGTATGCCTGAAGGAATAATAGTAAAGGCGTTAAGCGGATATTATTACGTAAAACCGCTTCGTGAAGGATTAATTGCAACAGAGGAAGTTTCAGTTCAATGCAGAGGCCGAGGCATACTTAAGAAAAAGGGGATCGCTCCTCTTGTAGGTGACCGCGTGATCTATATGCTGACTGAGCATGGTGAAGGGATGGTGGATGAGCTTCTCCCTAGAGAATCTGAGTTAATTCGTCCACCTGTAGCGAATGTAAGCCTTGCCGTTCTATTATTTTCTGTACGGGAACCTGATATGAACCTGAATCTATTGGACAAGTTCCTAGTTCATATTGAGCACTCGGGACTGGAACCCTTAATCGTTCTGACCAAACAGGATTTGGCTAATGATAATGGTGAAGCCACTAAGTATGTTAAAGAGCTCTATGAAGATATTGGTTATGAAGTGATGGTTACAAGCTCAATTACAGGAGCTGGCAGTGATGAACTAAGAGAGCGGCTTACTGGTGGTATTAGTGTATTTGCCGGACAATCTGGGGTAGGAAAGTCGACCTTATTGAATCGTATTGTGCCAGGACTTAAACTGGAGACAGGTGAGATCAGCTTACGTTTGGGCCGTGGTCGTCATACTACCCGCCATGTAGAATTGATGGATATTGGCGGGGGCGGCTTTGTAGCGGATACCCCTGGTTTTAGTCAGCTTGATTTTCTTGAGCTTGGTGTTGAAGAGCTCTCTACTTGTTTCCGTGAATTTGCAAACTATGCTGGGGATTGTAAATTCCGTGGTTGTAGTCATCAGCATGAACCAGGCTGCCGAGTCATCGAGGCATGGAAAGCTGGGAATATCGCTGATAGCCGGTATGAACATTACAAATTATTTTTTAATGAAATGAAAGATAAAAAGCGGAGGTACTAAGTCATGATACGAATAGCACCATCTATATTGTCTGCCGATTTCGCAAGTTTAGGTTCAGAGGTAGCAGAAGCTGAGGTCAGTGGCGGGGATTGGATCCATGTGGATGTAATGGACGGTCATTTTGTGCCGAATATAACGCTTGGTCCACCAATCGTAAAAGCGGTCTCGTTACATACCAAGCTTCCACTAGACGTTCACTTAATGATTGAGTCTCCAGAACGTTATATTTCTGATTTTGCTGCCGCAGGCGCTAGTGTGATTACTGTTCACGCTGAGGCTTGCGTTCATTTACACCGTGTGGTGCATCAGATCAAGGAATTGGGTCTTAAGGCAGGAGTAGCTATTAATCCTGGCACTCCGGCATCAGCGGTGCGTGAGGTGCTTGAGGATGTGGATATGGTTCTCGTGATGACCGTCAATCCTGGCTTTGGAGGTCAAGCATTCATTCCTAACACTTTGCGCAAAATTACTCAAATTAGAGAATGGGCGAATGAAGTTAATCCAGATCTACTTATTGAAGTCGATGGTGGTGTTTCGGAAGCTACAGCGCCATTGGTTGTCGGTGCAGGGGCGGATGTTTTGGTTGCAGGAAATGCAGTTTTTGGCCGGAGTGATCGTGCTGCAGCGATCCTTGAGATTCGAGAAGCAGCGGAAGCGGCACTTCGTTAAAAAAATAGGCTATTACGACTAAAGGTATAGGCCAAGTCCTCGACGCATAAATATGGTTACATGAGCAGAAATCTCATGTAGCCTTTTTTGTTTTGGCAGGGAGGACTGCAGTACGTTACCGTTAGAACAAGAAGAAAGTCTCCTGCGTACGGCATGAATTGATGGGAGGGTAAACCATGAAATTTTACACGTTTAAGCTGCCAAGGTTTTTGGGAGGTTTTGTTAAAGCGATTTTGAACACATTTCAGAAGAGTTGATCTTGGGCTTGGAACAGAAAAGAAAACATGAAAAAAAGCACCTTACAAATGTAAAGGGTGCTTTTTGCTTCATATGAGTGATCGCTCGGTCTTTAAAATTGCAAAAGACTAAACGCGTTCAACTTTACCGGCTTTCAAAGCACGGGTGCTGACGTACACGCGTTTTGGTTTACCGTTCACGAGGATACGGACCTTCTGAACGTTAACTCCCCAAGAACGACGGTTGCGGTTATTGGCGTGAGACACGTGGTTGCCGCTGCTCGGTTTCTTGCCTGTTACTGCACATTTGCGGGACATAGATTACACCTCCTTATTCCTAACACCTGCATAAAACAATACTTATCTATAATATCACAGCAAATTTTGCTACGTCAACCGATTCAAAAACATTTATTTCTTTTAATACTTATAGTACAATGTAAATTAGTGCATTATGTCCTGTTAATCATAGAATGATTAGGCATGAAGTTAGGAAGGGGAATTCTCAATTGAGTAAGCGTTCTATAAACGGAACAGATTTTACCGCTATGGTATTGGCTGGAGCGGATAAGCTGCAACAGCATGCAGAACACGTCAATTCCCTAAATGTTTTTCCGGTTCCAGACGGAGATACCGGAACTAACATGAATTTGACGATGACCGCAGGTTCGAATGAATTGAAGAAAAATAATACAACGTCTGTCGGTCAATGTGCAGGTGTACTCTCTAAGGGCTTGTTAATGGGCGCACGGGGGAACTCCGGAGTTATTTTATCTCAATTGTTCAGAGGGTTTAGCAGATCTGCAGCTCAACATGATGAGCTGAACACACAGCAATTTGCTGCTGCATTGCAAAGCGGAGTGGACGCAGCCTATAAAGCAGTTGTAAAGCCTGTAGAAGGAACTATTCTTACAGTGGCTAAAGAGGCTGCAAGACATGCTGTCTACTATGCTCGCCGAACTACAGATGTTACAGAGCTCATGACAGAGGTATTGGCCAAAGCAAAGGAAGCCTTAGCCTATACACCGGAACAATTGCCTGTCTTGAAGCAAGTCGGTGTCGTAGACTCTGGCGGTCAAGGACTGGTCTATATTTATGAAGGGTTTCACCAGCATCTGACGAGCGGAAGCTCCGGTGTATCTGAACCTGTAAAAGGACAACCTCAGGCACCAGTCGTGCCAACACCGGTACCGGTGTTAAAGAAACCAGAAAGCGAACTGTCTTCTGTACAGTCTTCTGCGCAATCACAGCTTTCAACAGAGGACATAGAATTTCTATATGATATGGAGTTCTTCATTAATCGCCAGTTAGGCGGTAACGTGAGAACGGACTTTGATGAGGAAACCTTTAGGAAAGCGTTGTCAGTAAATGGAGATTCCATTATTGTAATTTCGGATGATGAAACCATTAAAGTGCATGTGCATTCCAAGGCTCCAGGTGAAGTTTTGAATCTGGCACTCCTCTATGGGGAAATTACGCAGATTCATATTCTCAATATGCGTGAGCAACACCGCGACTTGTTAACTGCAGGTATGGATATTGCACCTATGCCAGATGTTTTCGCGGATATGCCGGATGAGCAGAGCCGTGTACAATCAGCTCCAGCCGAACCACCAGCAGATGATTTGGCGCCTTACGGCTTCATCGCAGTATCATCAGGAGCTGGGATTGCAGATATTTTCAAAAGCCTCGGTGTGGACGTAGTCCTAGCTGGAGGTCAGACTATGAACCCTAGCACAGAGGATTTCGTGAACGCGATTTCTTCCATCTCTGCGAAGCATGTTTACATTCTGCCGAATAACTCTAATATTGTTCTTGCCGCTCAGCAAGCTAAGGAGCTCTTGGAAGGCGAACGTGAGATTACGGTTATTCCAAGCAAAAGCATTCCTCAAGGAATCGCTGCAGCCTTCGCGTTCCAAGAAGAGGATTCCGTGGAGACTAATTCTGGGAACATGCTAGAAGCAATCTCACAGGTCAAGTCAGGACAAGTAACAAATGCTGTCCGTGATACAAGCTTTGATGATCTGGAGATTAAATCCGGGCAATTTATCGGAATTTCGAACTCCAAAATTGTCGCTGCCGCAGATGATCTGTTAGCTGCAAGTCAGGCGCTGCTGTCCAATATGCTTGAGAATGGCGATGAAATCGTCACGATCCTTATTGGAGCAGAAACTGATTCTGAGGTCACAGATTCCTTAAGCGAGTGGCTGGAAGAGACTTACCCGAATGTGGAAGTAGAGATTCATGAGGGTGGCCAACCCCTTTATTATTATCTTTTCTCCGTAGAGCCATAGGTAGATGCTGAGGGTTCTATAACAGTTCAGGAGCAACTTGCTAATTACGTAGTTGGCAAAATTATAGTATGGGGGAGATAATCCATGAATCGTACCATTATCGTCACCGACAGCACATCTGATATCCCGCCAGCAATGGCGGAAACGTATGGCATTGAGGTCGTCCCTTTGACCTTGATGTTCGGCGAAGAGGCTTTCCGGGACAATCTGGATATGACGCCGGAGCAGTTCTATGAGCGACTTCCCCGCTCGTCACAGTTGCCGACTACTTCTCAACCCTCACCGGTTGAATACATGAATGTGTATCGAGATATTTTGGAACGTTACCCGGGAAGTCCTATCCTTTCGTTTCATATTTCTTCTGGACTAAGCGGTACGTACCAATCAGCACTATTGGCTAAATCGATGTTGGAGGAAGAGGGAGAAGGGATCACTGTAGTAGATTCTCTCTCCGCTTCTTACGGTTTTGGATTTATGGTGGTGGAAGCCGCCAGATTGGCTGCTGAAGATAAGAGTCCCGAAGCGATTCTTGAAGCTGTAGAAAGTCTGCGCCAATCTCGTAAGCTTTACTTCTTGGTAGATACACTTGAATATTTACAAAAAGGCGGGAGAATCGGAAAGGCCTCGGCCATTCTGGGAACGCTTCTTAATATTAAGCCGATCCTGTCTATTGATGCAGAAGGAATAATATATGCGGTGGAGAAAGTTAGAGGCCGTAAGAAGGCTATTGCCCGTATGATTGAATTATTTAAGAAGGATATTCAAGGTGTAGACAAAATCAATGTGGCCGTGGGTCATACGGCTGAACCGGCTTCCGGTGAAGAGTTCCTGAAAGAGCTGTCAGGACATTTTACACTAGAAGAGAAAGTGCTGACGAACGTCGGCCCTGTCGTGGGCAGCCATGTCGGAAACGGTACGTTAGCTGTATTCATTTGGCCTGCAAAATGAGGGATGAATATGACACTGTCATTAAATCAAATTGAAGTAAAAAACATAACTGGCGTGAGTGCTCAAAAGCAAAGCGAGCTTCACGCCTTTGGCGTCTTTACAGTAAAGGATTTGTTAGAGTATTATCCGTTCCGTTATGAGGATTATCGCCCGCGCTCGCTGAGTGAAACCAAACATGGGGATAAAGTGACTACAGAGGCTAAAGTGATCGGTATCCCCGTACTGCAACGTTTTGGAGGCAAGTCACGACTTAGTTGTAAAATGGTTGCTGAGCCTTGGATGTTCACAGCTACATGGTTTAATCGTCATTACGTGCGTGAGCAACTTACTGTGGGAAGAGAAATTGTACTCACAGGTAAATGGGATCAGAAGCGAAATCAAATTACAGTGACGGATTTTGAATTCCCCGATCGTGGGGAAGGGAAGACAGGGACTCTACAGCCGGTCTATTCCGTCGGTGGAAAGATCACGCAGTCGTGGATCAGGAAAAGTATTAATCAGGCGCTTCAACAGTATGGAGATTTAATTCCCGAGATACTACCACATTCTATTATGCGGCAATATGATTTTATGCCCCGTAAACGGGCGATTGCTACCATTCATAGGCCAGAGGATACGCGTGAAGGGCAGCAGGGACGCCGCAGGATGGTGTATGAGGAGTTGTTTCTGTTCCAGTTGAAGATGCAGGCATTCCGGGTACTCAATCGCGGTAGGATGGATGGTGTAGTCCATACCGTAGATAACGCAACCGTGCGCCAGTTTGTTCGCAGCTTACCTTTTGAGCTTACAGATGCTCAGAAACGAGTGGAGCTGGAGATCTTACATGATCTGCGATCACCATATTGCATGAATCGACTGCTTCAAGGTGATGTGGGTTCCGGCAAAACGGTACTAGCTGCCGTCGCGCTTTTTGCCACCGTGCGATCTGGTTTTCAGGGTGCGCTTATGGTGCCCACTGAGATTTTAGCAGAGCAGCATATGCGTTCACTTACGAAGATGTTTGAGCCGTTTGGAATTACGGTTGGTCTGTTAACAGGGAGCGTAACTGGACGGAAACGTAAAGAATTGTTAGCTTCACTACAAATGGGGATGCTCGATATTGTTGTAGGAACGCATGCATTGATTCAGGAGGATGTATTTTTCCGTGATCTGGGTCTTGTAGTTACGGACGAGCAGCATCGGTTTGGTGTAAACCAGCGAGGTGTATTGCGGCGTAAAGGATATAATCCGGATGTACTTACGATGACTGCAACACCTATTCCACGTACACTTGCGATCTCTGTTTTTGGAGATATGGATGTATCCACGCTGTCGGAAAGACCGAAAGGCCGAGTGCCAATAACTAGTTATTGGGTCAAGCATGATCTCATGGATCGTGTCCTAAATCTGATTAAGCGTGAAATAGAGCTGGGACGTCAGGCTTATCTGATCTGTCCGCTCATTGAAGAATCGGAGAAACTGGATGTACAGAATGCTATAGATTTACATATTCAGATGAGCCAAGCTTTTCCTAACTATAAAGTTGGGCTTTTGCATGGAAAGATGTCTCCAGCTGAAAAAGATGAAGTGATGCGAGCATTTTACAACAATGAACTGCAACTCTTAGTATCCACAACGGTTGTAGAGGTGGGTGTAGACGTTCCTAATGCCACGTTGATGATTATTATGGATGCAGACAGGTTCGGATTATCACAGCTGCACCAGCTTCGTGGACGGGTTGGTAGAGGTCAGCATGCCTCTTATTGTGTACTAGTGGCTGATCCGAAATCTGAAATCGGGCGTGAACGAATGACTGCTATGACGGACACCGATGATGGATTTGAGATTTCGCGGAGAGATTTGGAGCTGCGTGGTCCAGGTGATTTTTTTGGAACCAAGCAGAGTGGATTACCGGAGTTTCGCTTGGCGGATATGACGGCTGACTTTGAAGTGCTGGAGCAGGCGCGTGATGATGTGGCAGAGCTGCTTAAGGATGAGAAGTTCTGGACATCTCCTGAATATGCACCTCTTCGGCATTATTTACAAGGCGAGCAAATTTTCCAAGGGGAATTAATTGACTAAGTAGGCACATCTAGCTCCTAAGCCTCATATACTGTGAAAGATTGGATATGACGGGAGGTGCTACACTTGGGTTATCAACAATTCGGAATTAGCCCTCAGCTCGTGGAACGCATCAAGCTGAAGATGAAAAACGCGACTGTCAAAGATCGTATTAAAAATATGATTAACGGCGTCTCGAAACAAGAGCTACAGGACACGGCAGTTGTTCGCAGGTTGGTACGGAATGCGTCTGGTGTACTGAACGAGAAATTGACCTCGACGCAGGAAGACCAAATTGTGAAATTTATTATCGCTCAGAAAATTGATCCAAACAACACCTTCCACTTGATCCGTTTGTGGGGAATGTTCCGTTAGGAAAGTGTGCTAGCGAGTATAGGCTAGATCTTAGGTCTAATTCTCAGCTAGCTAAAGGAGTAGAGGCTGTCTCAAAAGTAGTGAATGCTGCTTTTGAGACAGCTTTTTTTGTGTGAATCAAGGATGAATTCTAGTGAAAAGCAGACAAACAAACACTGGCTCATTAACGTTGATTAATGAACGCTGACTGACGAACACTGATTAACGAACGTAGACTAACCAATAATTTTCCGGCGAGAATCCTGCAATAGTACATCTTTAGATGATACGAGGAGGGTTAATGTATTGATTCCTGCAAATCTGCAGGAATTCTTGCATCAGAAGAAGCTTTCGAGCCATAAATGAGGATATTCCTGTACATTTGCAGGATTTGGGCTTAATGGAGCGGATGTCTGAGCCAAAAGATGTACTTTTGCAGGATATCGTAATTCCAGCGAAAGAACCCCGGTTGATAACGCAAAAGTAGCGCTCCCCCCATACACGGGAGAAACGCTATTTATCTTACGTAGAATCATAAAGGTTACCTTCAAACAAAGAAGACGTAATCATCCTACTCACTATGCTCATCATTCTGACCTAATAGTTAGGATGGCAGATTACTCAATCTTTGATCACTGGCAGCTGATTTGAGCACAATTTGGCTGTCAGGATCACAATTAAGGACGATGGTCCGCAATTGATGTTCTTCCATTTTGTTGATGAGACAAAACAATGTGCTCAGCTCTCCATTTTGCCCGGAGCCTTCAGCAAGCCCAACTTCTCGATTTAATGAGTTTTCGAGAGCTTCCTGGATATCCATGCAACTATTGCTGGTAATCCATGCAGCGCGTGAATCGGATAACCCTCGGAGTGAGAATCTCACACCTTCGAAGGCCAATAAGTAAGCAATAATGGAGTACATGGCTTGCTCCCAGCCAAATAGTGTGCCTGCTATAAGCAAAATAGCACAGTTTAGAATCATGATGACGACTTCGGTTGACTTTGGCGGTCCACCACTCAGAAGTGAATATCCTTGATCACTTGCATGTTTGTTCACACCACCGAATCGGACAGATATACCGATACCGAGTCCTAAACATATGCCACCTGCCATAGCAGCAGGTAAAGGATCACTAATCACTGCAGGAAAACGGTGTAGAGCAAGAGAAGCGATGGTCAAGCAAGCTAATCCTAGAACGGTATACAGAGCAAAGCGAAGATTCACTTGCTTTCGAGACATGAATATAAAAGGTAGATTGAATAGAAAAAGAAACAATCCCAACCGCATTTCAGTGGTATGAGCGAATAATGCCGATAAACCTGTGATTCCACCAACTACAAGCCCATGTGGTATGAGAAATAACTCTAATCCTACTGCGGCAAGTAGTGCTCCTGCAATAACGGTTAGAACTCGGAATACTGAATTTTTACGTAATTGTTTATGTTGTGTTGTCTTTGTCTGCAATGTTTTTCCTCCTTTAGCAGGGGAAACAACCGTATTCATTTTCGTAGGGAGCGACAGCTTTTTTTGGGATAATTTTAGCAGCATGTCACTTCTTTAATTTATATACTGTATCCAATAATTTATAGATCCATTTTGATTCCTATGCTAGAAGTAAGTTTGCATAACAAATTTTTACCGATTCCTGGTAAATCCGATTCTCTATAATCCACGAAAGTCTACCCTGCATTTAGGTGTCTTATAATTATTTCGCTTTCTTCGAATTTTTATCAATGGAAGTTCTAAATGACCTTCAGTAACAATCATTTAAGGTAGATATGAAATTCGCATTGCGTGATATTAGAAAGTGAGAAGTGAATTTTAACAGGTACAGCCGCAGTCGAAGCAAGAATTTATAGATCACAGGACGGAATACAAAAGAAAGCACAGGGAGTATCGCGGCTACCGCAATAGATTTAGTTCCCCACTGTTCAGTTATTTTGATGGCTCCTATTTGAGGAGTTATTTGGGGTACCGTCCTTACGGGAGCTATAAACTTTCGCTCGTAGCGTTCAATTTCGGTTGTCTTTGATTCTTGCTCCGTAGTGAATAATCCTCCAGACCAAACCGGTGGAAAAGAAAACATCATTCCTAGAATTAGGACTATACGAAGAAACCAAAGTAGTGACAAGCGCGCTATATATTGCACCGAAATAACACCTCCCAACTGTATGTAGTATAAAAAGCATACCATACCTTATCATTTGATTCCAAATTGTTTTGTGAAAAAAATTCATTTGAAAACGATGAAAACAAGAAACCGGACGGGAAAAATGACGTATTTCGTAGAAAAGAAGACTTTTATTATCTTGTATCAGTCAGGAGGAATGAATTTGAGCGAATGGCAGGATTTTAACGGTTTTGATAAACGAAGCTTTTTCGGAAGTTTCATTCATGAGATGCCCCTATTTTTTAAATTATTTGCTTTGTTTATTCTAGGTGTTTTCGTCTTTATAATTTATAAATCAGTGAGAAGCTGGATAGCCAACAACGCAAGTCCCTTGATAAAAGCTAGCTCTAAAGCTGTAACGAAACGGACTGAGGTATGGGGTAGATCGGGTGAATCGAGCGCACATACTAGTTATTATGTGACGTTTGAGTTTGAAGATGGTGGACGCTTGGAATTGCAGGTTAGAGATCGGGATTTTGGTCTGATTGTAGAAGGGGATAGAGGAGAACTCCTTTATCAAGGGACTAGATTCAAGAGCTTTGATCGAGTCAAGCAGACGGAACAGCTTAATTTCTAAAATTGTACATAACGTTCTAGAATCACCATGCCTTTTTTGGGTAAGACTCATATGAGAGGTTTTACCAGAATCTCAATCCCGGAAGGAGGCTATTGTCTTGAACTCAAATGATCCAAAATCGCAGGGGCAGGTACCTTTTCATACACTAAGTGAGGAAGAAGTGCTCAAAAGGCTGGAAACAAGGAAAGATGGTTTGTCTTCCGGTGAAGCCGCTAAACTTCTGGAGCAGTATGGGAAGAACGTACTTCAAGAAGCAAAAACCAAATCTCTGCTAGGAAAATTTATTGAACAATTTAAAAATGTAATGATCTTTATTTTGCTAGTGGCGGCAGTATTGTCTGGGGTTTTGGGAGAATGGACAGATACAGTCATTATTTTGTTGGTAGTCATCCTGAATGCGGTACTTGGTGTTATTCAGGAAAATAAGGCAGAGCAGGCGCTAGATGCCCTGAAAAGTATGTCCTCTCCGCATGCCAGAGTGCGGCGTGGAGGTCAGGTCTCAGAGATTAAAAGTGAAGATCTCGTACCTGGGGATATCGTATTGCTGGAAGCTGGAAATGTAGTTCCGGCGGATATTAGACTGTTAGAAGCTGCTTCTTTGAAAACAGAGGAAGCCGCATTGACCGGAGAATCATTACCTTCAGAAAAGAAGATAGGTGTGCTTGAAGGAAGCGATATTGTTATCGGGGATCGCACCAATATGGCTTATATGAGCAGCAATGTAACTTACGGTAGAGCGATTGGTGTCGTCACAGCTACAGGAATGCAGACTGAAGTCGGCAGGATTGCTGGGTTTATCTCGGAGGAAGAGAATGATGTAACACCGCTGCAAAAGAAACTGGATGAACTAGGAAAATATTTCACCTTTATTATTCTTGGTGTCTGTGTAGTCATTTTTGCCGTCGGTATATTTGAGGGTAGAGAGCTGCTGGATATGCTTCTCACCTCGATCTCACTTGCAGTAGCAGCGATTCCTGAAGGGCTGCCAGCAATTGTGACGATTATCTTGGCACTCGGAGTGCAGCGGATGGCTAAACGTAAAGCGATCATTCGCAAACTCCCTGCTGTAGAGACGCTCGGAAGCACCGAAATTATTTGCTCTGATAAGACAGGTACTTTGACTCTAAACAAGATGACTGTCGAAAAAGTGCATGTCAATGGAACTACGAAAGAAGCTGCTGAAGGTCTTGAAGGGACACCGGGTGGTGAACTATTGCTTCAGGCTATGACGCTTTGTAATGATTCCAGCATTGATGAAGGGAATTCCTCTGAAGAACCTGGAGGGAATGATGGAGCTAAGGACCCGCAAACTAAGAGTGGTAAAGCGATTATCGGGGATCCTACGGAAACAGCGTTAGTAGACTACGCGCTCAGTATAGGTACTGACAAAAGGGATTTAGAAAAGAAATTCCCACGTAAAAATGAACTGCCATTTGACTCCGATCGCAAGCTGATGACAACGATTCATGAAGTTGAGAACGGACGTTATCGTGTATTAACGAAAGGTGCACCAGATGTGCTTTTGTCCAAATGCAGCCATATCTTCGTGGATGGAGAGATCGTTCCTTTTAATGATGAACATTCACGACATATCATGGAAAGTAATACAATGCTTGCGAATGATGCACTGCGGGTGTTGGCATTTGCTTTCAGAGATGAACAGCAGCTACCGACTAACCTCTCCCCGGAAGCTACGGAGAAAGAACTTGTATTTATCGGTTTAGTCGGTATGATTGATCCTCCACGAGAGGAAGTACGGGATGCGGTAGCTATCTGCCGTAAAGCGGGGATTAGACCTGTAATGATTACAGGAGATCATCGAGATACTGCAGCGGCCATTGCTAAAAGATTAGGTATTATCGAAGATGAGACGGGCGTATTGACCGGCAGTGAGCTGGATAAATTCAGTGAAGAGGAATTTGCTGAGAAAGTCACTAATTATTCGGTTTATGCACGTGTATCTCCTGAACATAAAGTTCGGATCGTTAAGGCGTGGAGGAAAAAAGGGAAGATTGTTGCCATGACGGGTGACGGTGTGAATGATGCTCCTGCGCTTAAATCATCAGATATCGGCGTCGGGATGGGGATCACAGGAACGGATGTAGCAAAGGGCGTCTCAGACATGGTGCTAGCAGATGATAACTTTACGACCATTGTTGTTGCTGTTGAAGAAGGACGGAAGGTTTACAGCAATATCCGTAAGGCCATCCAGTTCCTACTCTCAGCCAATCTTGGGGAAGTGCTTACGCTATTCATTGCAACCATGATCGGCTGGCGGATACTCGAGCCAATTCATATTCTGTGGATTAATCTTGTTACCGATACCCTACCGGCACTAGCTCTTGGGCTTGAGAAGGCGGGGGATGATTTGATGTCGAAGAAACCACGCAAAGCCAGCAGCAGTATCTTTGCTGGAGGCGTGGGAATCGGGATCATCTACCAGGGTATATTAGAGGCCGCGCTTACGCTGTTTGTATACCAGTGGGCACATACCCATTACAATGAGGGAATTGCGGTTACGATGGCATTCGCCACATTAGGATTGCTGCAAATTTCTCATGCATTTAACGTCAGATCCAATACGAAATCGTTGTTCCAGATTGGCTGGTTCAGCAACCGGTATATGCTGTGGGCATCACTGATCTCTACACTTATGCTGGTGCTGGTGATTATCATCCCAGGACTGAATGACTGGTTTGGTGTCTCACATTTAAGCGGGTTACAGTGGGGAATTGTAATTGCTGCAGCACTGGCAATTATAGTGATTGTAGAGTTAGTAAAGCTGTTTGTACGTTTAAGTGGCAAGGGCAAGAATTGGGATTAAGAATACCGCTTTATGCTGCAACAAAGAAGCCTGAACCCTTCCATAGCGGAGGATTCAGGCTTTCTTTATGGGTGCCTTTAGTCAGTGAATGTAGGTTACAGAATGCGCTGCATATGCAGGATTACGTTGCTCCAATACCCTGAGTCGAGCTCACTGATCTGAACCCCGGGATCACCCCAGGTATGAATGAACTTTCCATCCCCAATGTAGATACCGACATGTCCGGGTATAGCATCACTTTCAAACCGACCTGGGACAGTGAAGAATATAAGATCGCCGACATCTAGTGCACTGCGTTGCACGCGAGAACCTATATTATCTTGATCCTTGGCTAGACGCGGTAAGTTTACACCGAATTGTTTGAATACATGCCTTGTAAAAGAAGAGCAATCAAATTTCTTAGTCTCTTCATAAGGCCCGGTACCGAATTCATAAGGTACACCTAAGAATTTTTTGGCATAAGTAACTAATTCCTTCTTGTCTGCTTCAGAAATGCTTTGGATGTGAAATGGTTTTGATCCATCCAGTGATTTAGCAGATGGTGTTTTTATAATAGCCTCATGGTCGGTCGGTGTGGCTATGTTGATTTCACCAGACTGAGGATTCCAACCCACCTCCGTTTGAAGAAATTTGGATAGGGCTAAAGGTGTGATATAGATTTGACCTTCTTGTCGTCTAGGTGCCTGCGGTAATGTGATTTTCTCACCTAGGGAGAAGACATGAGTAGAACCAGGGCGCAGCATATACATAACATCACTGTAGCCAATTTTGGTGTATCCACCATGAGTAGCATCATCTTTCATTCGATAGCCGAGTGATGTAATCGCAGGTTTGAGTGGAATCCAGTACTTTCCTTGAGCATCGGTGATGGCGGACTTTTCATAATAACTTGAGGCTTGCATGCCATCGGGAGTTACGGCGTTTACCTTGGGTTTTTGTGATTGTGAAGAGTAACCGCATGCGGTACTTGATAAAACGGCAGCGAGCAATACAGTAGCAGTGGATAGTAATTTTTTGTGGTTATTAGGCATATGACACGCTCCATATTCAAACTGTAGTTTAAGTTTGTGCAGGGGGCTTTTTTTTATGTAATGAGGACCAAGGCAATCACTGTAAGACATAACCAAGTCCTTCCTATATTGGTGAGTTATGCGCTATAAAATTTGTATTCTATGGAAGTAGGATAAGTGATTGACGGATAAACAACCTCCATATAATATAGGTTTAATAGATTTCCATCATTATTGTGAGGTACGTGTAAGCTTATGCTTTAATGCTTTTATCGATAAAAGTGATAATGCTGAGTCGCTCACTTTGATGCACGCGTTAATAATCTAATGAAATGGGGTACTTTAATGAAAAAGAGAAACATTTTTGCAGGTTTAAGCTTATGCTTCATGCTAGTAGCTGCTGGCTGTGGCAACAATAATGCCGCTGTAAACTCAGGAAACGCAACAAGCACTGGAAATGCGCCAACGAATGCTGGAACCGCTGATTCCAAAACGTACAAAATCGCAATTTCCCAATACGTAGAACATCCATCACTTGATGCTACACGCGAAGGTATTCTTGCTGCTTTGAAGGATGCCGGGCTTGTTGAAGGAGAGAACCTGAAGGTTGACCTTGAGAATGCTCAAGCTGACCCTGCGAATAACTTGACCATTGCTCAGAAGATTGCAGCTGACACTAATGATTTGGTATTGGCTATTGCAACACCTTCTGCTCAATCGGTTGTTCAAGCGCTTAGTAAATCAAGTAAGGACACTCCGATACTGTTCGCAGCAGTGACTGATCCACTCGATGCAAAGATCGTAACTGATCTGGAGCACCCAGGTGGAAATGTTTCTGGTGTATCAGATACGAATCCTGAAGCTATTAATAGATTAATGCAATTCATTGCTACTCAATTTCCTAATGTGAAGAAGCTGGGCATTGTTATCAATGAAGGTGAACCGAATGCTGTAATTATGGCGGATATTGCTAAGAAAGAGCTGGATAAACATGGTATTGAGCTTGTGAAGGCAGCCATCACAAATACTTCTGAAGTGAAGCAAGCTGCTGAATCACTAGCTGGTCGTGTAGATGCATTCTACATTACTTTGGATAACACAGTAGTGAGTGCTGTTGATACGATTATTCAAACAGCTAATGATAAGAAAATTCCGTTCTTCTCCAGCGACCGGGATACCGTTGAAAAAGGCGCATTTGCAACCGTTGGCTTCAAATATTTCGACCATGGTTACCAAGTTGGACAAATGGCAGTGGACATTCTGAAGAATGGTAAAAAGCCAGCAGATATGAAAGTAACGATGCAAGAAAAGCTCGATCTTATCCTTAACCTTAAAGCGGCTGCCGCACAAGGCATAGAAGTGACGGATGCGATGAAAAAAGAAGTTGCTGATCAAGCTAACAATATTATTCAATAAGACATTCTATAGGGGCGATTCCATGAGGGCGCCCCTTGATGCTTGAAAGGAGAAGACTTCTATGTATGATTCAATGCTCGGGGCTGTGGAAATGGGGTTGCTCTATGCATTTATGGCTTTAGGGGTGTATATTACTTTTCGCATTTTGGATTTTCCTGATTTGACTGTAGATGGAAGCTTTACTACTGGCGGTGCTATTGCGGCCGTTATGATTACCAATGGTTATGCACCCTGGTTAGCCACGCTTGCTGCTATTGCAGGTGGGATGCTGGCAGGAATGTGCACCGGTCTACTACATACGAAGGGCAAGATTAATGGATTGTTATCCGGGATTCTAATGATGATCGCACTTTATTCCATCAATCTGAGAATTTTTGGCGGTAAGCCTAACTGGTCACTAATGGGTGATACCACGTTGTTCTCGTCCATCAATCCGCTTCTTGTTCTTCCTTTTATTGTTTTATTTGTGAAAATTCTAATGGATTTATTCTTGCGTACTGATCTTGGGCTTGCTTTAAGGGCTACCGGAGATAATGCAAGAATGATCCGTAGTCTGGGTGTAAACACAGATAACACGACAATTCTCGGCGTCAGTTTATCCAACGGAATGGTGGCACTTTCAGGTGCATTGATCACTCAGTATTCTACCTTTGCGGATTCCTCAATGGGTATAGGGATGATTGTTATCGGCTTAGCTTCGGTAATCATTGGTGAAGCCATTTTCGGTGCTGGAAATGTATTCCTTGCGACGTTGGCAGTTGTTCTGGGATCTATTGTTTACCGAATCGTAGTTGCATTAGCCTTGTATGTACCATGGTTGAGACCTTCGGATCTTAAGCTGATTACGGCGATTATCGTTATTTTCGCACTTGTATTCCCATCGATTCAGCGTTTCTTGAAGCAGAAGAATATGGCGCGTAAACGTTCGCTTGAATTAGCTGAACAAGCGCTTAGCAGCAAGAGAGGAGGCACCATCGATGCTTAAACTAGATAACGTATCTAAGCTGTTTAATCCTGGGACACCGGATGAGAAGATCGCACTACTTGGCATTGATTTGGAGCTTCTTCCTGGTGACTTTGTTACCATTATTGGAAGCAATGGTGCTGGTAAATCAACGCTAATGAACATTATTTCTGGTGTGATGAAGCCGGATCTTGGTTCAGCTAGTATTGAAGGGAATTCGATTAGCCATTTAGCAGAATATCAGCGCAGTCGCTGGATCGGACGGGTTTTTCAGGACCCGATGGCAGGTACGGCTCCACGGATGACGATTGAAGAAAATTTAGCGATGGCTTTTAAAAGAGGGAAGAGTAGAGGATTATCGTTTGGTGTAAATGCAGCGAGACGGACGATGTTTCGTGAGGAGTTAAGTCGTCTCGGGATTGGATTGGAGAATCGTCTGCGAGCTAAGGTAGGATTATTATCTGGTGGGGAGAGACAAGCACTGAGTTTGCTAATGGCAACCTTTACCCAGCCGCAAATTTTGCTGTTAGACGAACATACAGCGGCACTTGATCCTTCACGAGCGGAGCTGATTACTAAACTGACAGAGTCTATCGTCCGTGAGATGAAGCTGACTACGCTTATGGTTACCCATAACATGGAGCAGGCTATACGTCTTGGCAATCGTCTTATCATGATGGATAAAGGCCGTATTATCCTTGATATTGATGAAACAAGGAAAAAGGATCTTACGGTAGAACGCCTGCTGGGAGAATTTGAGACCATCAGTGGTCATAAACTGGCGGATGATCGAATGATGCTTGGTTAGTTTTGTATAGGAGTATCTTAGGCTCAGGATAGGGGCTTAAAGTGAATTCTGACTCTGGATTTCACTTTAAGTCCTTTTTGTTGTAAGTTTTCCCAAATGCTTCAATATCATTTATGATAGGATATAGTGACGATAAATATTATTCCCATAATAAGGGTTTGGAGTGAATTGGAGGATGCTTATGTTTTGGAAGAATGTTAGCGCTTACAGGAGTTCGGGTATTTTTAATAAAATGATATTGATCATTTCATTTTTGCTGCTGCTGTCCTTTCTGTTCTCTTTAACCGTCCTGCAGTATGTTTATCGAATTTATGACAAGCAAATCTATGAAAAGGCATCTGAAGTGCTGGGAATGTCATCTATCAGTATAGAGAGTACTTTGAGAGAGCTGGAACAACTTTCTTTTACAGTGGTCTCTGATGAGCAAATTCAGGAATGTCTTCGCCAGTTACAGGATGATCCTCAACCATATGAACGGCAGGTCCTACATAATAAAATCATCAACAGGTTAGTTGCCTTTGCAGGAGCAGAGAAATACGTTTATTCCATGATGTTGTTGGATACGAATGGCGGAGCTATGACTGCGGGTAATCGGGAAGGTGTATCACAGGATCTCCAGGATCAATTAAAGCCTCTGGCTAAGGAAGCTAGCGGTAGTATTGTGTGGTATCCCCAAGGGAATAAGAATTCACTCCTGGCTGTTCGGCAGATTAAATCTTACACCGGATCAACCTTTACGCTGGACGATTTAGGGACGTTAGTCATTCGAATTCGGATTGATCGTATTATTGCAGATAGCACTAGTAACACTTCGGATGGCGATCAGTTGATTGTTGCAGATGCGACTTCAGGGCTAGCGGTTTATCCCCAAACTCCGATGTTGCTGCCAAATGAGCTTAAAGCGGAAACGGAACGTTCCGAGCTTTATCGTACGGCTAAGTATGAAGAAGGAACATATTTTATAACGAAGACTAAATCATCTTATATGGAATGGATGTATATCAATGCGACCCCCTTCAATGAGATGTTCAAACATATTACTTTTGTAAAAAAATTGGTCGTCATCATATTCGCGCTCATATTACTAATTGGATTGCTCTTAGGCTATCGATTAGCCCGAAGTATTGTACGCCCGATTTCAAAGCTGACCAAAAAAATGAAACAAATCGAGAAGGGTGATCTGGATAATCTGGAGGAACAGTCGCTAGGTGTCGTTTCACAAACTGCGCAGGACGAGGTAAGTCAGCTTAACAGGACCTTTAAAATGATGATCCGCAGAATCAGAGAACTTATCGATGAGAATTATGCGAAGCAGCTCATTATTAGAGAGACCGAGCTTAAAGCACTGCAGGCACAGATCAATCCGCATTTTTTGTACAATACACTTGAATCGATCAATTGGTTAGCGAAGATGAACAAGCAAGCTAAAATCTCAGAAATGGTAGAAGCGCTTGGCTATTTGTTTCGCAGTTCGATTGGTCTTAAAGACCCGTTGATTACGATTGAAAAAGAGCTCACCATTGTGCGCAATTATGTCATTATCCAGAAGACACGATTTGACGAGAGACTTGATTTCCGCATGGATTTTCCAGAGCATTTGCATGACGCTTTAATTCCGAAGCTGACGCTTCAGCCGTTGATCGAGAATGCGATCCGATATGCATTGGAGCCTAATATCGAGCCTTGCACGATTTCTATAACCGTAAGTGAGGAAGAACAGGGCCTTGATATTCTTGTTAGTGATAATGGGCCGGGGATGAGTGCCGAGTTCATCAAAGATTTACAGCAGGGAAGAGTTAAGACACGTGGCGAAGGCATTGGGTTAGCGAACATCGCAGAGCGTATTCAAATCGTATTTGGCCCAGAATGGGGTACAGTGATTGAAAGTGAGCCAGGTCAAGGAACGACAATACATGTACGTATACCTTATTTAAAAGGAGTGCAAGAGAATGTATAAGTTACTGCTGGTTGATGATGAACGGTTGATACTAGAAGGCATATCTCAGGTAGTGGACTGGGCACAGGCAGGAACGGAACTTGTGGGTACTGCGCGAAACGGGATAGAAGCCTTAGAGAAAATAGAGGAGCTTCGCCCTGAAATAGTGATTACTGATATTTCCATGCCCGGATTGGACGGACTAGGCTTGGTGCAGAAATGCAGTGAACGGTTTCCTGAGGTAAAGTTCGTTATGTTGACGGGGTATAAGGATTTTGACTACGCCTGTATCGCTATGCAGCATGGAGTGAAACATTATCTGCTTAAGCCGTGCAACGAGAATCAAATTCATGATGCGTTAGTTGAACTGGTAGCAGAGCTCGATGAACTTAAGGGCCGGACGGAATTTGTAAATGACATGAAGCAACGTTTTACTAAAGTACTACCGCATGTAAAGGAACAATTTTTGAAGGAATGGATCTCTAACAAAACGTACGGGAGTCAAGATTTAGAGTATTATCAGGAGCTGCTAGGCATCGAATTAAATGACAAAGTGGTGCGTTTGATCTTGTTCAGACTGGAAGGTTCTTATGAATATGAGCAACTATTTGCTTTGCAAAATATTGCACAGGATATGCTGCAAGAAACGCTGCTTAGTACAAGGATAGGCGGATTTATTCTGACACTAATGGAAGTCGAAGGAGAGACTGCGCTGAATAGTACACTGCTTGAACGAATTTCTGATGTACGGAAAATGTTCTACAAATTTTATAAAGTGGATGTAACCATTGCGATTAGTGACGCGGACTTCATGATACATTCACGGAGATTATATCGTCAGACTCTGCAATGCCTTAACCACTGTTTTTATATGGAAGAGGGAGGTTTGATCACAGGAAGTGATATTCCTAGTGATGAACTAAGCGGAAGAAATGACATTGAATTAGATGAAGAGCAAATCTGTCTGCTGATTAAGGCGGGTGAACAAAGTGCAGTAGAGTTTGAATTAGAGAGGTTATTTAATCTGCTAGCTGAACAGCGTGTGGATATTAATGTAACGCGATCTTATGTTTTACAATTGTATTCTGCGATGATACGTCTAGCCGTCCCTGATGAAAGAAATACCTTTACTTCAAGTATGGTGGAACTGGCTGAGATCAGGACTTTAAGTGGTCTTAAAGCCTATGTAAAAGATGCTGCTGCTCGTTTGACAGCGATGTATGATCGTCATTTTCGCTGTCGCCAATCCTTAATCGTAGATAAAATGTTCAAAATTATTGCGGATGATTATAAGAATGCGGAACTGTCACTTAGCTCAGTCGCTGCTGAGATGTTATATATGAATCCTGATTATCTCGGGAAAATATTCAAGAAAATCACGGGGGAGAAATTCTCTAATTACGTTACCAATTACCGGATTACTAAAGCATCAGAACACATTATGCATAGTGGTGATGTAAGAGTATTTGAGCTCGCTGAAATGTTCGGCTTCGGTGGGAATGCACAGTATTTTAGTCAAGTGTTCAAAAAAGTAACTGGGCAGACACCCACAGAATTTATGAAACCCTCTCAAGGGAACTGATTATTGAACAAACAAGACGGTTTTTTGTATTCAACAATCACTGAATATTTGAGAAGATTTATACATGAAAGCGCTACCTAAAGGGATCAGAGCCTTTATACTATTATAGGAAAAGGGGACATGAATTTGAAAAAGAGATTCGCTTTACTAGCCGTACCATTGTTGTTGTCATCGATGTTAGCTGGTTGTGGTGGAGGTAATAACAATAATAGTGCTGCCGCTACGGATTCCGCTACAAACACGCCTTCAGAAACGAAACCCGCAGCTACGACTTCAGCAGAACCCGTAACTTTGCGTATAGCTTGGTGGGGTGGAGATACACGGCATTCTTATACACAACAAGTGATTGATATGTATGAAGCCAAATACCCGAATGTAACGATTGAGCCTGAATATGCTTCATTCGATGATTATTGGAAGAAGCTTGCGCCTCAAGCAGCAGCGAATCGACTTCCTGATATCGTTCAAATGGATATTTCTTATATTAATCAATATGGGTCTAACGGACAGCTCGAAGATTTGAAGCCTTATTTGAACTCTCAGATCCAAGTCGGCGATGTGAATGAGAACGTCCTTAGTACTGGGGTAATCAATGAGAAGCAATTCGGAATTCCATTAGGCGTTAACGTACTTGGTTTTCAATATGACCCAGAATTGCTAAAGAAGGCAGGGGTGGATTCCATTCCTGAGAACTGGACTTGGGATCAATACAAAGAAATTGCTGCGAAAGCTAAATCAGCTGGACTGTATATCGACGGTTCTATGGCAGCTGACGTATTCTTCAACTATTATCTGCGTACAAAAGGGCTGGCACTTTATAACAATGATGGTTCAGCGCTTGGATATGAGGATGATGCCTTGTTCACTGACTTTTTCGGAATGCTGTCTGGTTTAATTAAAGATGGAGCGGTTCCATCCCAAGACAAACTGAGCCAAAACAAAGGCGTTATCGAGGAGTCGGATATTGTAAAAGGAACAGGTATCGGCGTATGGCAATGGTCTAACCAATATGTTGCTTTGCAAATCGCTGTAAATCGTCCTATGGCACTGGCACAAATGCCTGGTCCGGATATGGAAAAAGGACTCTACATGCAGCCAAGTATGTACTGGTCGGTTACTTCTAACTCAAAAGTGAAGGAAGAAGCAGCGAAGTTCGTTGATTTCTGGATTAATGATCCCGAAGCCAACAATTTAATCAAAGGCGAACGTGGTGTGCCAATTTCAAGCAAAATCAAAGAATCTGTAGCTTCACAATTAACGGATTCCGGTAAGCAAGTATTTAAATTCGTAGCTGACATGGAGCCTACTACTTCTCCAATGAGTCCGCCAGTTGGATCGCCAGAGGTAGTAGCACTCCTTACAGACCTTGCTGAACAAATGAACTTCGGCAAAATTGACCCAGCCGCCGCCGCCGCACAGTTCCGAAAAGAAGCGAACGCTATTCTCTCCAGCCGGTAATAGAAGGTAATAGATAACTATACTGCGTCTAACATGGGAAACGGCATGCCATTTGGTTAGGCGGCAGTCCGTTTCCCTTATTATTCACATAAAAAGGAGTTGGAGACCCTTGGCATCCACGAATCCCCTTCCTTCGAATCCGCTGGCTTTTAAGAAAAAGAAGCTAACAGGCCGGAGTTTACGAAGCAACCTTACAGGATATGCCTTTATCAGTCCATTCGTCATTGGCTTCCTTTGCTTCACACTGATCCCGATGATCATTTCTCTTTATCTTTCTTTTACCAAATACAATTTGTTCGCTCCACCTAAATGGATCGGATTTGATAATTACATCAAAATGTTCTCGAATGACCCGAAATATTTACATTCATTAAAGGTGACGCTGCTTTACGTATTTATTGGTGTGCCTTTACGTCTCACCTTTGCATTATTTGTGGCTATGATTCTAAATACAAAATCGCGAATGATTGGAGCCTATCGTACAACTTATTATTTACCTTCTATTATAGGTGGCAGTGTGGCGGTATCCATCATGTGGCGTAATATTTTTAGTGATACTGGAATTATTAATGGCATGCTCGGTTTTTTCGGCCTTGGTCCAGTAAGTTGGTTTGGTAATCCGAGCGCTGCACTTATTATGTTGATCACCTTATCCGTGTGGCAATTTGGTTCATCTATGTTGATCTTTCTGGCGGGTCTAAAGAATATTCCTGGTGAAATGTACGAGGCAGCTAGTGTAGATGGTGCAGGGTTTTTCAGAAAGTTCTTTAAGATTACAATGCCCCTCCTAAGCTCAGTTATTCTGTTCAATCTAGTCATGCAGACGATCAGTGCATTTATGACCTTTGTTCCAGCTTATATTATCTCTAAAGGTGAAGGCGGACCAATGGACGGTACAATGTTGTATTCTCTATATCTATTCCGTCAGGCCTTTATGTTTAATAATATGGGTTATGCTTCAGCTATGGCGTGGGTGATGTTGTTGCTAGTCGGCATCATGACCGGAATTTTGTTCAAGACATCCAAATCGTGGGTCTTCTACGAATCGGAAGGAGGAAAATAATCCATGGCGAAAATGAAACTGAAATGGCCGCTGTATCACATTCTTATCGGTGGCCTCGCTATCATTATGCTGTATCCGATTTTGTGGATGATCATGAGCTCTTTTAAAGAGAGCCGGCTTGTATTCGTTACCGCTCAGCAGCTTCTTCCCGATCCATGGGTATGGGGGAATTATGCTAAAGGCTGGGAAGGGATTGCCGGATATTCCTTTGGTGTCTTCATAAAGAATTCATTAATTATTGTCGTTGTAGCCACTCTAGGAGCGGTGGTTTCTTCTTCACTGGTAGCCTTCGGATTTGCACGTAATAAGTTTGTAGGGCATGGCTTATGGTTCGGTATCATGATGATGACGCTTATGCTTCCTTCAGATGTAGTGCTAGTCCCGCAATATATCATCTATGCGAAATTGGAATGGCTCGATAGTATCAAGCCGATCGTGGTTCCACAGTTCTTCGGTGTTCCGTTCTTTATTTTCCTAATGCTGCAGTTTATTCGGACAATACCTGTTGAACTTGACGAAGCGGCTACGATTGATGGGTGCGGGAAATTTGGACTGTATTTCAGAATCATTCTCCCACTCATCCGTCCATCTATGGCTACTGCAGCGATCTTTTCCTTCTATTGGCGCTGGGAAGACCTGCTTGGGCCAGTGTTGTACCTGAACTCTCCATCTAAATATACAGTTTCTATGGGGCTGAAAATGTTCCTCGACAGTGAGTCCGTGTCCAACTGGGGACCCATGTTCGCCATGTCCGTTCTTAGCTTGGCACCCGTCATGATTATTTTCTTTATCTTTCAAAAGCAGATTGTGGAAGGAATCAGCACCAGTGGTTTGAAAGGATAAAATATCTAATGAAGAAAGGTGCGGCTGAATTTGGATAGCTATCATTTTGACTTTGGGATTAAAGATACAGCGCCCGGCTACACCAAAATTCGGCCGGACTCACGATACTCTCCGGATGCGCGATTTGGTTTTACTTCAGACTCAGCAGTATTCGGGCGTTCCAGGGGAGGAGCAGATCCATTAAGAAGTGATTTCTGCATTCCGCAGAAGGCAGCCTTCCTGTTAGATATTCCTGATGGGATTTACCGGATTTCTTTGTTACTTGGTGACTCCTTAGCAGATACGAGTACAATAATTCGAGCAGGTGATGGTAAGTACGTATTAGATACATTGAACGTCCCGGCAGGTCAGTATATACGAGAATCATTTGCGATGCGAATCATGGGTGGTCAGCTAAAGCTCTCCTTCTCAGGTATTGCGCCTCGAATAAATGCTCTCGACATTGAGCCTGACAACGAAACGCTTGTCTTATATTTGGCTGGTGATTCTACGGTGACCGATCAAGGAGAAGCTGGTTATCCCTATGCTGGCTGGGGCCAGTTGCTGCCTCGCTGCTTCAAAGCAGGTCTTGTAGTGGATAATCGAGCCATTTCAGGACGTAGCTCCAAGAGCTTTATTGAGGAAGGGCATTTGGACAACATTTCTACTGTGCTTCGGCCCAGAGATTATATGTTCATACAGTTTGGTCATAACGATTCAAAAGGGGATGAACATAGACACACCGAACCTTTCACTACATATAAAGAATATTTGCTGCGGATGATTACAGTTGCTAGGAAAGCAGGAGCCTACCCGGTACTGGTGACCGCTGTACATAGGCGGAGATTTGATCCTGCAGAAGCTATAGTAGACAGTCATGGAGAGTATTTAACGGCAATGAAAGAGTTGGCTGAGACTGAGCAGATCCCCCTAATCGATTTGGCGGAGAAGAGTCGTAAGCTTTTTGAAGCCTATGGTGTGGAAGGAACAAAGGATCTGTTCATGTGGTCCTATCCGGGAGAATATATCTTGCATCCAGTTGGCGTACAAGACAATACACATTTTCAGATTTTAGGAGCACGTCTGCTTGCTGATCTTATTGTAGAGGGCATCCGTGAAGCCGGTTTAAATGATCTCATTATCCATCTTCGGCAGGGTGAATAAAAATAATCCTTTGGGGTATTAAAGATCTATCGATTCAACTTTTGTATGCGAGGTTAAGGTTAAGGAAAGAACTTAACTGGAAGGCTTGCATGACAAGAAGGAGGATACTTAAACATGGCAGATAAGAAGCTGGAAGGTAAGGTAGCGATTGTAACAGGAGGTGGTTCCGGCATTGGACGAGCAACTGTGCTTGAGTTCGCTCGTAACGGGGCCAAAGTTGTGTTGCTGGATAGAACTGTTGAGAACGCAGAAAAGGTTAGAAAACAAGTGGAGAAAGAAGGCGGAGAAGCCCTCGTAATTGAATGCGATGTTGCTGAACCCCCGCAAGTGGAAGCTGCCATAAACAAGGCGGCCGCGAAATGGGGTCGTCTTGATGTTGTTTTTGCAAACGCAGGGATTAATGGAGCCATGACGCCCATTGAAACGATGGATATTGAGTCTTGGGACCAGACGATTCACATCAACCTTCGTGGAACCTTCGCGACTGTTAAATATGCGATACCGCATCTAAAAGAAAGCGGTGGCAGCATCCTGATTAACAGCTCCATTAACGGAAATCGTGTATTTTCTAACATCGGTTTTTCTGCTTACAGTACGACAAAGGCAGGTCAGGTTGCTTTTATGAAGATGGCAGCATTAGAACTGGCTCAATTTCAAATTCGCGTAAATGCGATCTGTCCTGGGGCTATTAAGACCAATATTGATGACAACACTTTTCCATCCGAGGATCTCAAAGAGGTAAAAATCCCTGTCGAATTTCCGGAAGGGGATCAACCGCTAGAGGAAGGTCCTGGGCGTCCTGATCAAGTTGCAAAGCTGGCACTTTTTCTGGCCTCCGAGGATTCCGATCATATTACAGGAACTGAGATTTATTGTGACGGTGCAGAATCGTTGCTTCATGGTTAAATAATCTTTCACCAAAACGGATTCTATCCTCTTCGTTATGCGGATTTTATAAGCTGTCTGCGCATATACATGGAGGATAGGAGTGCCGTTTTTTTGCTGTAAAATAAAGCTAATCATAATCTCCGTTTTCCGTTATAATGGAGTATCTGTGGAGAAAGGAGAATGAACTATGGATTTTCATATTGAATCATTAATTAAGCTGCTAGTGGCCATGCTGTTCGGGCTGTTCATCGGGATTGACCGACAGATCAAGCAGAAACCGCTGGGGATTCGGACCAGTATGGTCATTAGTATTGCCTCTTGTCTTGTAACCGTAGTGTCTATTCATGCCTTTGATAAGTTTGCAGGTCCTGAGCATCCAAATATGGATCCGATGCGCCTCGCTGCTCAAATTGTCAGTGGGATAGGGTTCTTGGGGGCTGGTGTTATCCTGCGTAGAGGCGGTGATGCGATATCAGGCTTGACCTCGGCAGCACTCATCTGGACAGCTTCGGGGATTGGTATAGCTGTGGGAGCAGGATTCTATATTGAAGCAGCATATGCGGTTATTCTTCTAATGTTTGCGGTGAATTTGGTTCCTCATTTAATTCGTTCGATTGGTCCTGAAGTGCTTAACAAGCATGAAGTTTCGGTGAGGATCATCATGGAGGCTAATTTTGTACTTACTGAAGTGATCCAAAAAATTGAGAGACCCCAGGTTAGTACCCAACGAAGTACTAGAAGTCCATCCCGGGCGATCCGCAGAATGAAAATTAAGGATTTGGAAGATGGAAGACAAATGATCGATATGGTGATCTCAGCGCCGGATAAAGATTACGCAACAGAGATCTATTATGATGTGAAGAAAATTGATCATGTCATGAGCGTTGAAGTGGAACAGCTGTAAAAAAGGGCATGTCACGTCATGACCAGATGTGGTAATCTATCAAGTAGAGACAATTATC
This sequence comes from Paenibacillus sp. NPDC058367, assembly GCF_042723305.1. Taxonomy (NCBI): domain Bacteria; kingdom Bacillati; phylum Bacillota; class Bacilli; order Caryophanales; family Paenibacillaceae; genus Paenibacillus; species Paenibacillus sp. NPDC058367. The sequence continues at coordinate 544,194 of NZ_JBHXIZ010000001.1, read as the reverse complement.
AGACACTGGAAGGGAGAACACATTATTATGTCTATCACAGCCTATGAAGGACAATATGAAGGAGAAGCAGCCATCTGGTTGAAAGCTGGCCGTTATGAGGCAGCTATCCTACCAGGCATCGGTGGCAACTTGATCTGTTTCCGTGATACCGAAAACGGTTACCGTTTCTTGCATGAACCGGGAGCTGAGGAAATGGAAGCCTTCAAAGCAAGTCCAGGCATCCATGGTATTCCTGTATTATTTCCTCCGAATCGTTATGAAGATGGCAAATTTCCTTGGAATGGTCAAACTTATCAACTCCCGGTAAATGAAGTCGCAACAGGCAACCATTTACATGGATTTTTACATACGGCAGCTTGGGAAGTGGAAGAGTTCGGTAGCGGTAAGACCGAAAGCTTCGTAACCGTATTCATCAAAGTGGATGAGAACCATCCTTCTTATCAATACTTGCCGTTTAAATACACAATGAAACTACGTTATACCCTTGGTGAAGGTGGCTTATCTCAACAGGTACAAGTCCATAATGATGGTGATGAAGAGATGCCTTGCTTGTTGGCATTCCATACCGCGATTAATGCACCATTCGCACCAGGTAGCACACCACAAGACTACCTTGTAAAAGCGACCATCGGTAATCGCTGGGAATTGAATGACCGTATGCTGCCGACTGGTAAATTCCAAGAGCTGGAGCCAGGTGAAGCTCAGCTTCGTGATGAAGGTGTGAATCCTTATTTCGCTTCGATGGACAACCATTACACTGCTGTAGCTCAGAATGGACGTAACCGGATGGAGCTTACCGACAGCAAAGCTGGAGTCACTTTAGTTTATGACGTCGGGACTTCATACAAGCAGTGGATGATCTGGAATAATGGTGCTTCTGAGCAGTTCTTCTGCCCAGAGCCGCAAATCAACTTGGTTAATGCACCAATGGTAGATCTGCCAGCAGATGAGATCGGCTTATTCAGTCTCAAACCAGGCGAGTATTGGGATGAAAGCAGTCGTCTGTACGTGAAATAGTGTCCCTGTGAATACTAATAAGTGATCAAAGAAAGGGCTGTCTTGTTCGTAGATTTCTACGATAGACAGCCCTTTAACGTTTAATTTGAAGCAGAACTTTATTTTTTAAAATATAAGAATTTATATGCTACACGTATAAATTATTCTTATATTTCTCGCTAAAACGCTTACCGTCCTTATAAGGACGCCGAAGGCGTTTTTACTTGCTAACTATTTCTTTATTAATCTGTTCAATAATCTCTTGTATACTCTTTGAACCAAGATCACCCTCACCACGTTTTCTTACAGAAACACTGCCAGAGTTTTTCTCATTCTCACCGAGAACGAGCATATAGGGTGATTTTTCAAGTTGGGCTTCACGAATTTTGTAACCTAGCTTCTCATTTCGGATATCAACCTCTACACGAATGCCAGCTTGTTCTAAGGATTGTTTCACCTGAAATGCATAAGCAACGTAGTTCTCAGAGACGGGCAATAACTTCGCTTGAACGGGTGCTAGCCATAGCGGGAATGCGCCGGCATAATGCTCCGTAATAATCCCCATAAAACGATCAATCGACCCATAAACAGCGCGATGGATTACGACTGGGCGGTGCTTAAGGTTATCTTCCCCGATGTAAGTAAGATCGAATTTCTCTGGCATTTGCCAATCTAGTTGGATGGTTCCACATTGCCAGCTTCGTTTTAGCGCATCTAAAATATGAAAATCAATCTTTGGTCCGTAGAATGCGCCATCACCTTCATTCACACGATACTCGATCCCGAGATTGTCTAATACACTTTGTAATGATTGTTCAGCTAGATCCCATAGTTCTTCTGATCCCATATAATCTGCCGGGCGAGTAGATAATTCAATCTTGTACTCAAAGCCAAACACTTGATAAATATGGTCAATCAGTGAGATTACCCGGCTTATTTCATCTTCAATTTGCTCTGGTAATACGAAGATATGGGCATCATCCTGACAAAAAGTACGAACACGCATCATCCCGTTAAGTGCCCCAGAGAACTCATGGCGATGTACTTGACCAAATTCGGCAATTCGGATAGGCAACTCTCGGTAAGAATGTAGGTTATTTTTGTAGATCATCATATGACCTGGGCAGTTCATCGGTTTGAGTGCGAATTTTGTTTCGTCTACATTGGTGAAATACATATTGTCTTTGTAGTGATCCCAGTGTCCGGATTGCTCCCAAAGCCGATTGTTCATCATCAGTGGTGTACGAACTTCATCGTAATCTCTCTGTCTTTGTAATTCACGTGCGAAATTCTCAAGCTCTGTGCGGATAGTCATCCCCTTGGGAAGATAGAATGGCATACCTGGAGCTTCTTCAGAGAACATAAACAATTCCAGTTCCTTGCCGAGCTTACGGTGATCACGTTTTTTAGCTTCTTCAAGAAAGAGTAAGTGCTCTTCAAGTTGAGCTTTCTTAGGAAAAGCAGTTCCGTAAATACGTTGCAGCATTTTATTATTCGAATCTCCACGCCAGTAGGCACCTGCTACATTCAACAGCTTAAAAGCCTTGACCAAGCCAGTTGAGGGAAGATGTGGGCCTCGACAGAGATCCGAGAATTCACCTTGATCATAAATAGATAATACTGTGTCTTCCGGTAGATCACGGATAAGCTCCAGCTTTAAGGGCTCATTCATCGCTTCAAAAAGCTTGATTGCTTCAGCGCGGGGAACGACACGGCGGACAATCGGGTGATTCTCTTGAATAATTCTCGCCATCTCTTGTTCAATTGCTACAAGATCATCCGTGGATAGAGGTGTCTCAATATCAATGTCGTAATAGAAGCCATCTTCGATTACTGGACCTATGCCGAGCTGAACACCCTTATCTCCATATATACGTTTTATGGCCTGCGCCATGATATGTGCTGTACTGTGTCTATAAATTTCCAGGCCTTCTTTGCTATCCAACGTAACAATTTCGAGCTGGCAATCATGTTCGATCGTTTGGTTTAGATCAACGGATCTTCCATCGATTATTCCAGCTACAGCATTTTTTCTCAGACTGGTACTTATGGCACCTGCTGCTTCTTTAATCGTCGTTCCTTGCAGTACCTCTCTAATTGTTCCGTTTTGCAGTGTTACCTTGATCTCCATGATTGTTAGCCTCCATTTCTCAAAAATTGTTAGTGGTGAACGCAAAAAAACGCATCTCTCCCAGAAAGGGACGAGTGCGTTCAGCTCGTGGTTCCACCCTAATTCGACCTATCACAAGGATAGGACCTCATTGGTATCCTTTAACGTGGATAAGTCGGTGCCACATACTACCGCAAAATTTAGATCGGCGGATTCAGCGTCACGGCTACAAAGGGGTAACTTCACAATCGTGTACTGGAGAAGCTTTCAGCCTAGACCTCTCTCTCTGGACAGTTCGTATAGGAAATCATGTCTTTGATCATTGCCATATGATGTTGCTCGTTCATAGTACTCAATTGCACCCCATAAAGTCAAGAGGCAAGAAACCAGAAATTCAGTTCTCTTTTATTGCAGTCATCATTTGTGTACAGGCGAAGGAGATGAAGTATTCATTGGCGAATGTATGATATCAACTTATTTTAAGGAGGTTTGATATGCAGATTCTCGCCATGCTGACGATGCTAATCGACCATATTGGCTATATCTTTTTTCCAGAGGATATTGCTTGGAGATATGTAGGAAGAATAGCCTTTCCAATCTATTGTTACGGGCTTGTGCAGGGGCATATCCATACATCATCCAGACCGAAATACTTGTTCCGACTGCTCATTATCGCTATTATTGCTCAGATCCCATACAATTTAGCGATTAATCCTGGTGGATGGAACGTGGTGTTTACGCTTTTGTTATCCGCAACCGTATTGGTTATTTTAGATAAACTACCTACTCCATGGCTTGGAATACCAGTCGTCATTGCAGCTATCGCGTTAATGGATTATTTCCCGATAGATTATAATGCGTACGGCCTGCTGCTAGTATTGATATTCCGTTATACGAAGTCATATTGGCTTGTTGTAGCACATTTGGCACTTAATCTATTCTACATGTTTTATAATTATTGGGTTGTGCAAATGCTTAGTATTTTACCAACGCTGTTGATTGCTTTGGCGCCTGCACTTTGGGGATATTTAGAGCGTCACCGGGTACCACGCTGGGTGTGGTGGTCTTTTTATCCTGCGCATTTACTGATTTTAGCATTATTTAAAGGCGTAATATACAATGAATGGGTTTCTATCGAATGGCGAACTTTGTTGAATCTATAGTGTTTTTACAATAAGCAATACTTTGATTTACAAATGTTGCCTTTGCTGAGATAATGGATTGATTTCAAAAAATCTTAAAAAAGGAGACTTGCTATGAGGAGAATGAAAGCTAGGGCAAAATGGTTTATTCCTTTTGTCGCACTGCTGCTTGTTCTGGCCGGTTGTCAATCGGTTGGAGGTTTCGATGTTAATAAGGCATTGATCGGGGATGTCGATGTTAAATCATCAGAATCCAGCATGACGTTTTCTATGAACGCTGAACCTTCAGAAGGAATTAGCGCAGAAGATAAGGAAATGGTCGATCTCATAAATTCTTTTTCCCTGAGTATTAGCAATGCAAAGTTACAAGAGAATGGTAATGTATCTGCCAATGGAACGATCGGCTATAAACAATTGAATATTCCATTCTCATTGTTTATGGACAAAAAAACTTTAGTCTTTACGGTTGAAGGAGCAAAACAACCGTTTTACTTCCCGGTTCAAGGCTATGATGAGGTCTTTGCTGAAGTTGGATTGGATCTGACTAAAGCTGAAGATCTTAGTAAGCTGCTAACGAAGTTTGTGGTGAAGAATCTTCCTAATCCAAGCGCAATTAGCGTAACACCCGTTAGTGAGGCTGTGTATGGCCAGCAGGTGAATATGACGAAGTTACATACCGAAGTGACGGGTGATGAGCTTCCGGCATTGTTAAAAGGATTCCTGAAATCGATCTCTAAAGATACGGAAGGCTTTACAGAATTGGTTGGTGGTCTATATGACTATCTATATCCTGTGATTAAAGCTATGGACGAAAAAGCCTCCGGTGATTATGAAATTCCAGGTATTGGAGTCATTCCTCTGGGTGATAAAGAAGCTGTTGTAACTGTACTACATGATGCAGCAAAATTGGCTGTGGATGCGTTACTGCTGGTTTATGACAATCAACTAGACAGTCTTTACAAAGCTACCCCTGAGCTTAAAACGGTTCTGAGTAAGGATACGAAGCTTGCTGTCGACATTTTTGTAGACAGTGGACTACATGTTCGTAAACAGAATGTTGATCTGAAAGTGGCGCTTCCAGGTACTGAAGATATGCCATTAAAGAGCTTCTCTCTTAAGGCTTCCAGTCAGATTTGGAACATTGGTGGTGCTGTAACGGCAGATCCAATCAGTACTGAAGGAGCACTTGATGTTTCTTCTGGTGACCTGACTCCTGGAGAGACTTTGAACAATTTTGATCCAAATTCTAACGTCTATCGTATATTGAAAGACGATCTTGGTATCACCAAGAGAACGATTGTCATCGAACCAGACGACGAATATTATTATCCGATCGTTGACAATAATACGACGTACATTCCTCTTCGGTATTTTGCAGAAGATTTAGATGCTATTGTGGAATGGGATACAGTCAATCGTGCTATTATCGTAACTGATGGTGTGTACGGTGATAAGCTGGTATTCAAAATCGGTTCTTCCGAAGCAGTAATTAACGGTGAAAAAGTGAAGCTTGCAGAGCCTGTATTTGTTGACGAATATGGTGATGCCTATGTATCGCTGCGTCTGCTTGCTGAAGCACTTCATGCTACTGTGTATGTAGATGAAGATGGTTGGATTACTATTACACGTAAATAGTTAGTTCGATCCTCATTGGCTAAATAACACAAACAAACCCAGCTTCTAACTTCGCAGAAATGCGGGTGAAGCTGGGTTTTTTATATGAAATATGGCATCTTTTCATTGCTTCGTTAAAACCACTTCTAGGTCGACATTACTTAGCGCTTTTTCTTCAGCCATACTTTGGACATACCCTCCTAAGAAACCGTCCTGCTGTTCCTCCCAAAGCTTGTAGCCCGGCAACGCTTTTATATCCTTAGCAAAGGTACCTGCAGTTCCTGCGAAGTATCGTACATTCAGCTTGGACATTACCTTCGCCATGGATTCTTTTTCAGACTCCGTTAAAGGGCTTTCCTTAAGACTATCCATAGCTTTGTCATAGGAGTTAGTAGCAAAGGCTTCTTCGGCATAAGCCTTGAAGTTTAAGAGATTGTGATCTGTAATCTGATTAGCTTCAGCCCAACCTTCTACGTTCAAAGACGTTGCTTTATAATTTACGGTTCGCGAGACGGGATCGAAGGTCATGGCTCCATATTGATGCGGATTGACGGCCATCGCACTCGTAGCGATATCATAGATTGGCATTTGTTCAGAGGATGCTGTATCTTCATTCGTGTCTGCTGGATCTACTTGAATGTCCTGCATATGAATATGTCCTGAGAGAACTAGATTAAGTCCATTCTTCCGTAAGGATTTTATAGCTTCCTGGCTGTTATTAAGCTTGAAGCCTGAAACAGACATAGAAGTGTGACTTAATAAATTATGATGCATCACCGTGATCACAGAAGCGTGCTCTTTGGCTGCAAGCTTAACGGATTCATCCATCCATGAAAGCGTAGAGGAAGCAATACGCCCATCGGTCTGAGGGAAACCGTATTTTTTATTATTAAGGTATTGGCTGCTGTCTATCATGAGAATCCATAAGTTGGGGGCTGCCTTGACGATATAGCTTAGTGATTCCTTATCACGTGATACAGCTTCTTTGTAGCCGAAATCCGCATACATTTTGACGAAATCCTTATCTGTAATTGAATCCGTAAGGAGCTGTTTATCGCCACTGAAGGATCTAGCCCAAGGATTAAATAAGTCGTGATTGCCTGGAATGACATATACAGAGGTTCCTTGTTGTTCAATTCGTTTTAAATTTTCGGTTAACTTTTGATGGCTGCTGCGTTCTCCATTATTAGTTAAATCGCCACTGAGGATGATAAACGCAGGTTTTTTCTGTTCAGCGTCATAGACCAAAGCTTCAGCCATTTCATCACTGTAGGGCAGCATTTTTCCATCGCCTCCAGTGACATAGGTCTGAAAAGCCTGCCCACCATCCTGAAGATCCTTATCCAAAAAGTGAGTGTCTGTGGCGACCCAGAAAGATACAGGTTTAAGCTCAGCTTGATCAAGTTCCACAGCGTTTAAATTAGACGATTTTGTGTCTTTACAGCCAGTAAGTGCCAAGCTAAGGAAAAAGAGCACTACACAAGAGAATATGACTGTTTTTTTATGTAGAATAAGAACTTTATCTGTTGAAAAATTCATTTATATAACCTTCCTTCTGTACTTTTGCTGCACTATTGTAGCTTATTTTTAGCCGAAATGTATATCGGAAAAGTGAAGGGGAGATGTTACTAACCGAGGCTAATTGTATATCCGACAAAATAAGTTGTGAATAGATGTTGTGTTTTCAGAAAAAAGGTGATAAGATGTACAAAAGTAAGTTACTTAAATAAATGGAGGTAGTTATTTTATGTCTAACAATTTTCTTGAAGCAGTTAAAGGAAGACGTTCCATCTATGCCATCAGTAAAGAATCCACTGTAGCCGATGCTCAAATTATTGAAATCGTTGAGCAAGCGGTTTTGCATAGCCCAACTTCATTCAACTCCCAAAGCTCCAGAGCGGTTGTTCTTTTAGGTGAACAGCATGATAAATTATGGGATATCACGACAGAAACTTTGCGCAAAATCGTTCCAGCTGAACAATTTGAAGGAACAGCACAAAAATTAGCATCTTTCAAAGCAGGTTACGGTTCCGTATTGTTCTTTGAAGATCAAGCGGTAGTGAAGAACCTTCAAGAAAACTTCGCCTTGTATGCCGAGAACTTCCCAGTTTGGTCTAACCAATCTTCAGGCATTCTGCAATTCGTAGTATGGACTGCACTTTCTGAAGCGGGTTTAGGTGCATCCCTGCAGCACTATAACCCACTAATTGATGACGAAGTGAAAGAAGCTTGGGGCATCCCGCAAGACTGGAAACTGATTGCTCAATTGCCATTTGGTAAGACAGTAACTCCAGCAGGTGAGAAACAATTCCAACCGGTTGAAGATCGCGTTAAAGTCTTTAAATAAGCTTAAGAGAGTGTTTAAAACCTCCTAGACCAGGCTAATTAATTATATAGTCAGGTTAAGGAGGTTTTTTGTATGCCGTGGAACAAAAAAGATTATCCAGATTCACTCAAAAACTTTACTGCACCTATTCGTAATAAGGCGATTGATATTGCTAATGCACTGCTAGAAGATGGATATGAAGAGGGAAGGGCGATTTCTATTGCTACCGCACAAGCGAAAGAGTGGGGAGAGAATCGTGATAAGCAGGTCCGTAAAAAAGGACATTAATTAAAAGTTCGAAAATAGAGGTACAAAAAAAGCAGGACAGCGTCGCTTAACGCTTGTCCTGCTTTTTACAGTCATATTATTTAGCAGATTCAGTTCCTGCTTCTGCGCTTGCAGATGGCTCAGGAGAAGCTGTTGCTTCTTTTTTGGCATCCGTAAGTGAATTTGTGATTTTTGCTTTTGCAGTTGTATCTGACAACCAAGTGGTGGAAAGAGTGGAAACCTTCTGAGACACAAGCGTCTTTTTGATTTCATCTTTCTTTTCTTCCATGGTGTAGTTTTTAGCGTCTTTGTGGTCGGTAACTTTAATAATGTGATAACCGTAATCGGATTTCACAGCACCGCTTGTTTCCCCAACTTTAAGTTTAAAGGCTACATCGGAGAATTCAGCTACCATATCTCCACGTTTGAAGAAGTCTAGATCTCCGCCATTAGCTTTGGAACCAGTGTCTGAAGATTTTTCTTTTGCTAGTTCAGCGAAATCAGCTCCATCTTTCAATTGCTTCAGAATTGCATCTGCTTCTTCTTTAGTCTCAACGAGAATGTGGGAAGCGCGAACTTGTTCTTCTTCATTGAAAGTAGCTTTATTTGCTTCATAGTAGTCTTTGATTTCTTGATCCGTTACAGTCACTTGCGGCTCAAGAATCTTACGCAGTTTAACTTGTAGCGGCATTTGCTTCTTCAAGTCATCAACGGTCATTGAGCTTTGTTGCAATGCAGCATTAAATGCAGCTTCTCCGCCGAATTGTGCCTTAAGGTCTTCTAATTCAGCATTGATGTCTTCATCAGTAACGGTTACGTTGGCTTTTTTAGCTTCTTGATCAACGAGTTCAGTAGTAATCATAGCTTGCAGTGTGCTTTCTCCGCCTGCTTCGATCAATTTATCATAAAGTTGTTCTTTAGTAATGTTAGTTCCGTTAACGCTAGCAACAGCTGTGCTGCTGTCGTCCTTTTGGAATGGAGGCTTAATCAATACAATGATGAGTGCCGCAGCCAGAACCACAGAGGCAATCATCCAGCCCTTGTTACCTTTAGGAGAAACTGGTGGAGCAGGTGGCGTCGTATTATTGTTGCTGCCGACTTTGTTCATTACTGGAACACTTTCTTCCTCTTTTGTTGTATTCACAGGTTCTTCAGCAGCTACGACCTCCACTTCATTTACTTCATTGGTATTCTCGGTAGTGTTCAATTCTTCTTCCGGAGTACCGTTGTTTTCTAAGTTCTCATTTCCATTCAGATCTTTTTTGTCCATTATTAGTAATGACTCCCTTCAATATAGGTGTTGCTTGTCTATTTACAACTTTAACAGAAATCCAGATCCTAAACCTTAAGAAAGTATAAAAAAAGATAGGATCTTTTTAAGTTTCTATTAATAAAAAGCAAAAAGCCGGAAATGGCATCGGTAACATGCCCTTCCGGCTTATGGGAATAAGATGTTTACTTCAGTCCTTTCAATAGATGACGAATACTTTCTTGTTTCCGTCTTGGGACCCGTACGTTTTTAGCGAATAGGCCCTTTTCTCCGAAATAAATGCAGTCGTCTTCGATAGAACTGATCTTGTTTAGATTGACATAACAGCCACCGTACACATGATAGTAAGTAGAATTGGATAACAATCGTTTTAATTGCTCGGCAGTCATTCTCTTTTTTATGTTGTAGTTTCTGCCGTGAAAAATGACCAAATCATGGTCCCCGACCTTAAAGAACAGAATGTCTGTTTCCACCTCGAAGTCCTCGTATACATTTCTGGCTTCCAGCAGGATGCTACTCATTCATGTTCCCCCTTTATACTTAATAAAAGACTAATGTTAGCGCTTTCATTATAGCACAATCCCTAATCATTGGAAAGCCTTATTTTTGAACTATTTGTCACACTTTTTACTTTATAGTTTGTCTTTAACGTTTAAAAATTGTAAATTATATAATAGCAATACTTTGGAGGAGGATGTAGAGATGGAAAAGCAGACTAAGTTATTGCTGTTTACGGGTTCCTATGCAAGTGCCACGGAAAGCGGTGTGCAGGTATTTGAATTCGATGGCGAAGCAGGAGGTACGTTAAAATTAATCGACTCGGTTCAGGGTCTAACTAACCCCACCTTTGTTAATGTAGATGCTACAGCCCTGCGTTTATATGCCATAGGAGAAAAGCCAAATGGTGAAGGTGGAAAAGAGGGAGAAGTCGTTACCTTTGCTATCGATGCTAAGCGTGGGAAATTGAGCGAATTGAATCGAATAGCCTCAATGCCTGCTTCAGGTAATGGTCAAACGACCACATGCCATATTTCAAGAGATCTGAGCGATGAATACATTGTTGTATGTAGTTATCATGGTGGCAGTGTAGGCTTGATCACATTAGATGAAGAAAAAGTTGCTAATCAACTGGCGGATGTTGCGATTCATTCCGGTCATGGTCATCATCCTGAACGTCAGGATCGCCCGCATCCCCATTCGGCTATTTTCAGTCCGGACGGACAGTATCTGTTTGTTTCTGATCTTGGGCTTGATATTATTCGGTCCTATAGAATCAATAGAGACTTGAAAAAACTAGAAGTTCACGGAGATACTGCGCTTCATCCAGGGGCCGGACCTCGTCATTTTACATTTCATCCAGATGGAAAGTCTGCTTATGTTATAAACGAGGTGGATTCCACGATAACATCGTTTACATATGACAGTGCTACAGGGACTCTTCACACGGTAGATACAGTTTCAACCTTGCCTGAAGATTTTAAGGAAGAGAATACTTGCGCTGAAATTGCTACTTCAGTAGATGGAAGATATCTTTACGCTTCTAACCGTGGAGCTGATAACATCGCAGTGTTTGCAGTGGATAACGCTACTGCCAAGCTTACACTAATTGAATATGTATCTACTCGTGGAGGGCATCCACGACACTTCTCATTAACTCCGGATGGGGCTTATCTTATTGTTGCAAATCGTGACGCTAATAACCTGGTTGTGTTCTCTATTGAAGAAACCAGTGGTCGTCTCGTATTTACTGGGAATACTGCTGATGTATCCAAGCCGGTGTGTGTGAAGCCTGTGATTTTCCCAGTATAAAAGAAACTCGTTTTGAAGAGTGAATAAGACAATTTAAGAAAATAATAAAGGGAACACCGGAGATGTAGTCCGGTGTTCCCTTTATTATTGAAAATAGGATGAAGAAGTTTAATGAATGTGTGAACTATTTGAGTGAGACGGGCTTAAGAGGTACAATAGTGGATACTGCAGATTTGAAGAGCACATTCTGTCTGCCATCACCTTGACCCTGTAAAGTGATTGTGAATGCATCATACGAGGTTACGACGCCTTGCATTTTTACACCATTTGTTGTAAAAATCGTCACGGGCACCTTTGTGGAAATAAACTGATTCAACAAACGTTCCTGCAATTTTAGACTCTCCACTTTGGCAGCACTCCATCTTTTTGTATATTTATTTCTCTATAATTATAGCACGGGTTATAGCTTCTCAGGAAATGTGATCGACAGGCACAAAATTAGACACGGAGGTATTTATGCTTTATTATCAGAACTGGTCTAGAGGTTTTCGTTATTTTATAGGGTTTGCTGCTTGTTTCGTCGTTATTGCGATCCTAGTTCATATGAATAAGGTATCATCATTTGATAATTATTTGATTCATTTTGTTCAATCCGCTGAATCACCTGGACTGACCACATTCGCCAAAGGACTATCTCTGATTGGTTCCTCTAAGGTAGCGATTGGCATATCTATCGGCACGATGGCACTGCTGTATTTTCTGCTGAAACATCGGCTTGAGCTAATTCTGTTCCTATGGGTTGGACTAGGCTCACAGCTATTGAATACACTTATGAAGTTATGGTTTCAAAGGGAGCGTCCAAATTTCAATCGTATTGTCCAAGAGCTCGGTTATAGTTTCCCAAGTGGACATTCCATGGCAGCCTTCTCCCTCTATGGGGTAATTGCCTATTTACTGTGGCGTCATTTGCCGCGAAGAAGTGAAAGAATTCTGTTAATAACGTTTGCGGTATTCATGACTGTGGGCATTGGCTGGAGTCGTATTTACCTGGGAGTTCATTATCCTAGCGACGTAATTGGTGGTTATGCTGCAAGTGGCGCGTGGCTGATGTTATCCATCAGTCTATTTGAAGCCTATAAAAAACGGATATCCTCATAAGAAATGAAGATACCCGTTTTTGTGGGGATATTTTAAAATATAAGAATATATATGTTTCACGCTATACATTATCCTTATATTTCTCGCATAAACGCTTACCGTCCTAAATAGGACACCGAAGGCGTTTTTGCTTGAGGGTTCATCACATGATGTTCCGAAGATTTATGATCTTGGAAATGACCCATTTTACTTATTTTTTTCTTCAGCATAGAAGGAAGTCCAGCCTTTAGCTTTTGAGCTTCGTCTTTTGTTAGACGTCCCTCGCTGATGGCTTGATCCAGCCGCTTACTTGCGGATTCGCTGAGCTTTTGAATATATTGATCTTCTGTCCAGCCTTTCTTCTCAAGGGCAAGCTCGGGGAGGGTTTTGCCTGTTTTTAGGCTATTGATTAGCTCCGTACGATCCATCTCAAGCAGCTTGGCTGTTTCGAAAATAATGAAATGTCCGCCGGCTCTGAATTTCCCGTCTTTCCCTGGTGGGGGTCTATGACCTTTTTCCGAAGGCCCATAATCAGGTGCAGTGGAGGTTACATTCTCAGCTGACACGCTCCGAGTAGGAGCAAGTGCTGGAGACAGACTGAGGAAAAGAACAGCTGTGATGGTCACTAATTTTTTGATGTTGTTATTCATTCACTCACCTCGTATGTTATATGTGATAGGTACTTACTTGAATTAGTATTCCCTGAAAGCTGAAAGAATCATAAGTGAGAGCTTAAATGATCATAAAATTCATCAACATTAGGCTTGGGTAATTAGAGGAATGAGGGATTCGTAGATGTCCATATTGCAGAGTGGGCCAATTTTTAGGGGGGATATTTTTGGCTTTTGGAGCTCGCATATTTAAAACAGGAATGGCAGTCACGCTTGCCTTGTATTTAGCCGAACTGCTACATTTTCCATCTTCTGTGGGCGCTGCGATTGCAGCAATTTTCGCTATGCAGCCATCTATTTATCGCTCTTGGCGTTATTTTCTTGATCAGCTGACAACGACTACAATGGGCGCGGTACTCGCTCTTCTGGGAGGAATGCTGTTATCCAATAGTCCAATTGCGGTTGGGTTGGTCTGCATTCTTGTCATTATGATCAGTATGAAAATTAACCGGGCGGATACTATTAGCCTGACACTGGTCACCGTTATAACAGTGATGGAGGCTTCTGGTGAATGGCAGTTCGCGCTGAATCGGTTCTTATTAACATTGACAGGGATTGTTTCTGCATTTCTAATCAATATTATAGTAGTTCCTCCGAAACCACGGAAACAGTACATCAAGCAAATTGAGAACGTCTTTGCCAGTCTTTCCTTGCTGCTAAGAACGGCTGTATCTCATGAGATGAAGGAAAGTGTGTTTCGTGATGAAAAACTTGCACTGGAGTCATCTATTAAATCTTTAGCGGATAAGTACGCTTTGTTTGAGGAAGAGCAGAAACAGCTAAAGAGGGCGAAGTACAGTCAGACTAGACAAATGGTTGTCTATAAGAACCTGTTATCTTCTTTGCAAAAGGGCTTCGATGTTCTTGAGGCTGTGGATCGGCATTATTTTCAAGCGGATCGAAGTGAAGAGACAGATGCATTGTTTGACAGTCATTTGGAGCAGTTAATCAAATATCATCAACTGATCTTGCTGAAATTTGAAGATAAACTAAAACCAAACACTAATGAATCGGAACCCTTGGGAGACGAGAATGATGGATTTTTGAATTCAACGATCCTGGGGTATAATGCGGAGAAAATAGGTCAACTACGATTGTATGTTGTAGCCGCAGCTATTTACGATTACGGATATCAATTAGAACGGCTTGATAAAGTGGCAGATCAGATGAACCGTATAGCGACTGAGGAAAAAGAAACGGATCGCGAAGCTTAAAACATAACCTTGTGATGTGCAACATATAAGCTTAAGGATTCATCTATTAAGAGTATCCTCACTTGAAATATCAACCTTCCAAAGGGGATGAAATGTAGTGGAGAATCATGAAATTGAATGGAAAGAGGAACAGCAGCGGGTTGACGGATTGACTAAGCTTTTGTCTGCCCATATCCGGCGATTATCTGAGGAGCTCGGACTCCATCGCAGTGATGTGGTGGATATGCGGAAAGACTTCTGGGAAGAGGTAACAGTAAACTTCAGTAGTCCAGATGATTTAGGGGAAACTTCAACAAGTCTGCGCCAACAATCCCAAATCTTGAATGAACGTGAACGCCATCATTTACAGTCGAGCAAGGCTCTAAAAAAATATAAAAAGCTACTCGTCTCTCCTTACTTTGGGCGTATTGACTTTACAGAAGCACCAAATGGAGAAACGGAAAAGATTTATCTGGGAATTGGATCCTTGATGGAGGATGATGGCACCTTCTTGATCTATGACTGGCGGGCGCCTATATCGAGTTTATATTATGACGGAGCTCCTGGCCCAACAGCTTATGAGACACCTGGTGGACTTGTTTCCGGTACAATGAATCTTAAACGTCAGTTTGTGATTTCTGATGGTGTTATTGAAGTTATGTTTGATACTGGGGTAACGATCGGCGACGAGCTTTTGCAGCAAGTGCTTAGCCATAGTGCCGATGATCGAATGAAGAGTATTGTAGCTACCATCCAGAAAGAGCAAAATGCGATTATCCGCAACGACAAAAGCCGAATGCTGGTCGTTCAGGGTGCCGCAGGAAGCGGGAAAACCTCTGCAGCATTGCAGCGGGTTGCTTATCTTTTGTATAAATACCGTGAAGTTCTGCAAGCAGACCAGATGTTGTTGTTCTCGCCGAACCCGCTGTTTAATAGCTATGTTTCAACTGTGCTCCCAGAGCTAGGTGAAGAAAATATGCAACAAACCACTTTTCAGATGTATCTTGAGCATCGTTTAGGACATGAATTCCAGCTGGAAGATGTCTTTAGTCAGACGGAAAATCTATTGAATGCCCCTGATGGCCCTGAAGTGGGTATACGCAGAGAAGGAATCGCTTATAAATCATCTGTACCTTTTCTCGATGTGATTCGTCGGTATGCTACGATGCTGGAACATGAAGGCATGCTGTTCAAGCCTTTAATGTTTCAAGGTAGAGCGGTAGTCAGTAAAGAAGAAATGGAACGTCATTTCTATGCCTATGATCCCGCCATTAAGCTTGCGAACCGTGTAGACTTAATGACACGCTGGTTACTGAAGAAGATCGCTGATTTTAGCCATGAGGAAAGAAATGCTTCATGGGTTGAAGATCAAATTGAGTTATTGGACTCCAGTGATTACCATCGTGCATATCAGATGTTGCGACGTAAGAAGAAAGCCACGCAGGATAGTTTTGATGATTTTGATACTGAAAAAGAAGTGTTATCCCGGTATGTAGTCAGCCAACGCTTAAAACCGCTGCGCGGATGGACTAAACGAGGTCGTTTTGTGGATGTTAAGGGGTTGTACAGTACGCTGTTTACTGATCGTGAGCTTATGGAACGTCTGAATGGTGTTCATTCTCTGCCGGAAATATGGGATGAGATCTGTGAACAAACACTAAAATCAATCGCAGTGAACGAGCTTGCCTACGAAGATGCTACACCATTCCTATATTTGAAGGAGTTAAGCCAAGGCTTCCGTACCAATACGCTAATTCGTCATGTGATTGTGGATGAAGTACAAGACTACTCACCTTTCCAATTAGAGTTCATGCGCCGTTTATTTCCAAGGGCAAAAATGACCGTATTGGGTGACTTGAATCAGGCGATCTATGCACAAGGTGAGGTGCTCGGTGATTTGTCTAGTTTGGTAAGCATTTATGGGGAAGAGAATACAGAAGTGATCTCGTTAACCCGAAGCTATCGCTCCACTTTTGAAATTGTAGAATTTACGCGTTCAATGATTCCTGGAGGGGAAAGAATTGTGCCGTTTAATCGACGAGGAGAAGAACCTCAGCTAAGTGTGGTGTCTAGCGAGGATGAGCTTCTGAATGCAGTTGAAATGGATATCCGGAATTTGCAATCCAAGGGGTATCATTATGTGGCTGTCATTTGTAAAACAGCAGAAGAAAGCGCAAGAGTTCATGATGAACTACATAGTAGGCTGCCAGTAAGACTTGTTACGAAGGAAACGCCGAATTTCCAGAAGGGAACATTGGTGTTACCTGCTTACTTAGCTAAAGGTGTGGAGTTTGATGCTGTCATCATTTATGATGGTTCAGCTGAACGATATGGCAGAGAAAGCGAGCGTAAACTGTTCTATACAGCTTGCACTCGAGCGATGCACTTACTGCATATTTTTAGCCTAGGAGAACCAAACCGGTTTCTTCCATCTGTAAAAGCGAAGACCATGATTACAAATTCGCTGTAAAGCACCATCTTCTGATCATAAGATCGTCCTTTCGCATTGGCGAGGGGACGGTCTTTTTATATGTATGAATAAAGAGGGATGAACAAACCACAATATAGAGAGTCGTCGCAAACAATGACAAAGGTGGTCAGTTCATGAAGGAAAGAAAATGGGATCTGCTTGCACTGGCATCCATTCCACTAATTATGACCCTCGGTAACTCCATGCTGCTTCCTATTTTGCCGCAGATTTCTAAAGAACTAGGCATTAGCTCTTTTCAGGTGAGTATGCTGATTACTGTTTATGGATTGATGGCTATCGTGATGATTCCTATTGCAGGGTACCTGTCTGACGCTTATGGACGAAAAAAGGTGATTCTTCCGAGTCTGATCATTGCTGCTATAGGTGGAGTCGTCTGCGTGGTGGCGGCTTGGTTTATGAAGGGCGTTAGCGCCTATTGGGTCATTCTGGCCGGACGTTTGTTACAAGGGATAGGTGCGGCTGGTGCTTTTCCTATTGTGCTGCCCTTCGTTGGTGATTTATTCAAGGAAGAAGAGGATGTAAGCAAAAGTCTGGGAATTATTGAAACCTCAAATACCTTTGGTAAAGTACTCAGTCCGATCCTTGGAGCTTATCTTGGAATATGGCTCTGGTTTGCACCTTTTATCGCTATTCCTGTTCTATGTCTAATTTCATTTGCTTTAGTTCTTTTTCTGGTTCGAAAGCCGGAAGCGAAGGAACAACCTGAGAAACAGGGTATAAAAGAATTTTTATCCGGAATTGGGAGCATTTTGCGTGAAAAGGGACGATGGTTGTATGCTATTTTTGCCATAGGCGGTATCTGTATGTTTGTAACCTTTGGCGTTCAATTCTATTTATCGGAAATGCTGGAAACTAAATTTAATATGCATGGGGCAATGAAGGGATTTGTGCTGGCAATACCATTAGCCTTGTTATGTCTGTCTTCATATGGAACAGGAAAGATCATTGGTCAGAACAAAACGCTAATGAAATGGCTGGGCTTTGGAGGTATGGTGTTACTAACTGCAGCAATGATCTTTGCGGGGTTCAATAAAGGTATTTATTTCTTAGTCGGGTTTATGGGCTTAGGTTGTGTTGGAATCGGGATTGTGCTTCCTTGTATGGATGCTTTAATCACAGAGGGAATTGAGAAAGAGAATAGTGGCACGATAACCGCTCTCTATAGCAGTATGAGGTTTATAGGGGTAGCCGCAGGACCGCCAGTGGTATCGCTGCTGTTAAGCAGTGGTCATTGGGTATTATTCGCTTTAATGGCTACAGTCGGCGCAATTGGTGGATTGCTGACCTTATTTGCAGTAACGCCAAGCAAGGGGAGCAAGGGAGAATCTGGTGTGAAAGAAACGGAGCAGGTAAATCCGCACCTCTTGTCAAAGCGTGTTCGTCAGACTTCTGCAAGGACTTTAGATGGAAAAAAGAGCTATCCTTAAGCTACGTTGCCGTAGCTTGCGGGATAGCCCTTTGATAAAAGAATGAAAGACAATCTTATGCTTGTGGTACGGATTCCCAATCCTTCAGGAAGCGTTCGATACCGTTATCTGTCAGCGGATGCTTCCAGAGGGTAGGCAGGAGCGAACCTGGGATGGTAGCAATGTGAGCACCAGCAAGAGCGGCTTGCTCAACATGCGCAATGTTACGGATGGATGCTGCAATAATTTCTGAAGTCAAACCGTAGTTAGTTAGGATGGTCTTCAGATCCTTGATCAGCTTCATTCCGTCAACACCGATATCATCCAGACGTCCTACGAAAGGAGAAATATAAGTTGCGCCTGCTTTTGCAGCCATCAAGCCTTGAGCCGCTGAGAAGACAAGCGTTACGTTAGTTTTGATACCTTTTTTTGTAAGCTCATAACAAGCTTCCAAGCCATCTTCAGTCATAGGGAGTTTAATGACAACGTTTGGAGCCCACTCAGCAATTTCGTATGCTTCTTTAAGCATTTCTTCTGCTGTAAGTCCGATTACTTCTGCACTTACAGGACCTGGAACGATTGCTACGATTTCTTTGATAACATCTTTAAACAATCTTCCTTCTTTAGCGATGAGCGACGGGTTAGTCGTTACGCCATCCACTAATCCGAGGCGAGTAATACGTTTGATCTCTTCAATATTTCCGGTGTCCAAGAAAAACTTCATTTTAAGTTTCCTCCCTTGATTTCCATATGGATTGACAAACAATATTCATATTTTCATTATGAGACATGTCAAACGAAGTTTCAACTGTTATTTTGAATATTTCAAAATAACTTTATAGATTGAATATCACTTACACTTGTTATAGTGTTGATAATATAGGATTGGTCTATGCAGTTATCCATGATAATATATAATCGGTATTGTTATTATGGAGTATTGGGTGGGACGTGATGAAATGTACTCGATATTAGTTATTTTGCTTGTGCTCGTGTTGTCAGTTGCCGGATTCTTGGCCTACCAGAACAGCAAATTGGTATCTAATCAGAAAAAATTAGGAACTTTATCACGCAATCCTTCACTAATGTATTCTATCTTTGACCAATCTTGCGCTGCTAGTGTGGAAGATCCAGACGTAATTCCTTTAGTTCAATACACAGTTTTTGTGGAGACCAGCGGGCAGGCAGTTGTGAATAAGCCTTTAGCAATCATTAATCTTTGTAGAGTAAGTGCGGGTAGAGGAAATCTAGTTCTCGCTGATGTCGAACGCAGTGTGCTGGAGCACATTAAATTGGCAGCCCCCTCAGATGCTTTCATTGAGCATAAAGCTTACTTACATAGGGCTGCTAACCACGCTGAAAAAGAGATGATCCTAAATTTAGAGGATGTAGTGAAATTACAATATACATAAGACAGAATGAAGAATATTGATTTTTTTGGCTGCAAGAAGGATAATACGAATTTGGATACAAGAAAAGAGGGAAATAGAGTGTCGCCCGTAACAGAAGTGAATTTTGAAGTAGTTGATCCAGAGAACGCTGATTTAAGAGAACTTATTACGTTTCTGGATGAAGAACTGAAGATGCGTTATCCGCATGAGACGATCTATGTTGTTGATTTCGAGGATCCCAAAGTAAAAGAAATGACTTTCGTAGTAGCCTACTTAAACGGAAAACCAGTGGGCTGTGGTGGGCTTCGTCCACTGGATTATATCGGAATAGAGATCGCAACGATGGAGTTGAAGCGCTTTTATGTAGATTCTAGTTATCGTAAAATGGGCATAGCTACAAATATGCTGTTATTCCTTGAAGAACAAGCATTAGCGGCGGGGTTTAAGGAGATCCGATTGGAGACCGGAATTAAGCAGCCAGAAGCGATTGCGCTTTACGTCAAGCATGGCTACCAACCGATTGATTTATTTGGACCCTACATAGGTGATCCGGATAGTCTCTGTTACGGCAAAATACTATAAAACTTTATAATGGATAACATGGGGGTATTAAAATGAGTATCAACGTTAAACAACTAGCAGCTGAAAAAGCAGTGGAATATGTAGAAGATGGAATGAAGGTAGGTTTGGGTACGGGATCAACTGCCTACTGGGCAATCCGCAAGCTCGGTGAACGCGTCAGTGAAGGCTTGAAAATTACCGCAGTAGCTACTTCACGCGCTTCCGAAGAGCAAGCACGAGAGCTGGGAATTCCACTGGTAGCTTTTGGTGATATTGATAGTCTGGACTTAACCATTGACGGAGCGGACGAGCTAGACAGCAGTCTGCAACTAATTAAAGGCGGCGGCGGCGCTTTGCTTCGTGAGAAGATTGTAGCTAGTAATAGTACCCGAATGATTGTGATTGCGGATGAAGGTAAAGTTGTAAACACGCTAGGCAAATTTCCGTTGCCGGTGGAAATCGTTCCTTTCGCGTGGGAATGGACTGTGGCAGAGCTTGCCAAACTGGGTTGCCAACCTGAATTGCGTCGCAGCGGAGAAGAGTTGTACAAGACGGATAATGGCAATTACATTGCGGACTGCCGATTTGAAGCGATAGAAGCTGCACCGAAGCTTGCACTGACCATCCAAAACATCCCGGGTGTTGTAGATCACGGTTTATTTATTGGGATTGCAGCGATGGCGATCGTAGGTAAACTTGATGGAACTATCGAAATTATTGAAGCTCAACCTAAGAATTGATTAACCGCAGACATAAAGAAACCTACCGTTCATGGCCGCTAAAAGGATTGACACGGGGAGTGCTAACTCTGTATAGTGCTACTGTTATCTATTGGATGTTTATCGGATTTGGACGTGAGGTACATACCGGAGGTCCTCTTCAGTATAATCTGGTTCCATTTCGCACGGTGTCACTTTATTTCAACTTGGATAACGGTTTATCACTTATCAATCGGCTAGTAAATCTGCTAGGAAATGTTGTAGTTTTTATTCCATTTGGTTTTCTTTCGCCATTAGTAAAGATACATCCGGTTTCTTGGCTTAGGATCTCGCTATATGCTGTCCCTTGCATACTGCTTTTGGAGTGCTTGCAAATGCTGCTGCATGTGGGAAGCTTCGATATTGATGATTTACTATTAAACATGCTGGGTGTGTGGACAGGCTACGGATTGTTTCGAGTGATTAGCTTTAAAAGGAATAAAGAAGGAGAAATGTGAAGAATGTTGATTGATCTTAAACCCCTCATTGGTACACCTGAGGTGAATGAGCTGTTGACCTATGCGGTGATAGATGATCCGAATGCTCTACAGCAGACTTCGTCTGAGTATAGCGAACAAGCCGGGTTAAAGTTATATGGCTGGGAAGAGGAAGAATTACTGCTTGGTCTTGTAGGCTTTGAAGAAACAGAAGATGGTTCCTTGGATATTCGGCATATTGCTGTATTACCAGAGAACAGAGGAAAAGGTTATGCACGGGGGATGATTCTGGAGCTGCTTACTACGCGTCAGCCGCGTTATCTGGTAGCTGAAACAGAGGATGAGATTGCTGCAGATTTCTACCGTAGTCTTGGGTTCATGGTGTACAGCCTCGGCGAAAATGCAGCAGGCATTGAAACGCTGAGATGTGTTTATGAAGTAGAAGAGATCGAGGATGAGGAATAAACAGTTTTTAAAAGACATACAATGGCAGGTCGAGATGAAATCTCGGCCTGTTTTTTTGTTGGGTACACCTTAAATAGTTCCTTAGAATTGTAAAGTTGACTTTTGAAATAAATGGGATTATAGTTTGACAATGAAACTATTCTACAGTTGAACTATATTTGGAGGTAGGAAGCTTTGGAAGATGAAGTTCAGCATTGGATTAACCGTTATATGGATGCTTATATGATGGTGACTCGACAAGTAGCCGCAAGAATTAAAGATAGCATTGCTGCAGATACAACGAATGATCAGTATCAAATTCTGCGTCTGATTAATGCTCAGGAACAATGTACCTCTACATATCTAGCAGAAACTTTTTGCGTGGGTAAAAGCTCCATTACAGCAATAATCAACAGACTGGTGCAAGCAGGCATTATTGAGCGAACTCGTGACGAGAATGATCGTCGTCAGGTGTATTTATCGATGTCAGAGCATGGTAAAAGAGTATTTGAAGCCGCTGAGTCGCAAGTACATGAAGTAGTGGCCCCGTATTTGTTTCATTTTGAAAAGAAGGATATTGAGACGTTCATCATGATGTTTGAGAAACTGGCAAGTCTAATTCAGAATGATAATGGAGGGAAGAGCCAATGAAGACGATTCTAAAAGCAAGATGGGCGGTTATCGCAATCTGGCTCGCTGTAGCGGTGGTGCTAGTGATGACGGCCCCGTCTTTCTCTGATCTTGTCCGTGAGAAGGGGCAGGTTACCGTTCCAGAGGGATACCCTTCATCAAGAGCAGCAGAAATCATGAAGGAAGCGTCAAGTGACAAGGGAGGCGAATCACTCCATCAAGTAGCCCTTGTGTTCAATAACCCGAAGGGAATCGGAGCGGAAGAAACAGCAAGTATTCAACAAGGCGTTGAGAAGCTGGCTGCGAATAAGGAAGCTTTGCAGTTAGATTCCATCACCGATCCTTTTTCACAAAGTGAGCTTAAAGATACACTAATTGCCAAAGATGGCAAGACTATTATGGTGGCGTTGTCCGTAAAAGGTGAAGGAGAGGCTGTTACTGCTCTGCCAGATAAAGTGGATGAGATGCTCTCAGGTGTTAAAGCAGATCATTATTTGACCAGTGAAGGTCTGATTACAGAGGATATGATTGCTAGCTCAGAAGCAGGGCTAAAGAAGTCGGAGTATATTACAGTTGTCTTTATCCTACTTATTCTATTCGTCGTGTTTCGTTCGTTCGTAGCGCCTTTTGTACCGCTGCTGACCGTGGGTATCAGCTATATTGTATCCCAATCTGTCGTGGCTTTTTTGGTGGATCGTTATGATTTTCCTTTATCAACGTTTACTCAAATCTTTATGGTTGCGGTCATGTTCGGGATCGGTACGGATTATTGTATTCTGCTGATCAGTCGCTTTAAAGAAGAATTAATGACCGCAGAAGATACTAAAAGTGCAATCATTGCAACTTATCGAAAAGCTGGAGGAACGGTGTTCTATTCGGGCTTAGCGGTGTTTGTAGGTTTTGTAGCAATTGGGTTATCGAAATTTATTCTTTATCGTTCAGCAGTAGCTGTTGCAGTTGGTATTGCAGTTATGCTATTGGCACTTGTGACGATTGTTCCGTTCTTTATGGCTGTTCTAGGCAAAAAGCTATTCTGGCCCTCCCGTGGCAAGCTGGAGCATAGTGAGAGCCGTATTTGGGGATGGGCAGGTTCTTTTTCTTTAAAAAGACCGTGGGCCGCACTTCTAATCGTTGCAGTAATCGTATCCCCATTCCTAGTCACCTATAGCGGTAAGCTGTCCTTTAACAGCTTGGAGGAAATTGGCTCGGAATATGCTTCGGTAAAAGGTTTTAATATTATTTCGGAGAGCTTCGGACCAGGTGAATCGATGCCTGGCAAGATCGTTATCAAGAATGATGATCGTATGGACAATTCAGAATATCTGGGACTTGCGGAGAAAATTAGCCGCGAGCTGGAAAAAGTGGATAGTGTAAAATCTGTTCGAAGTATGTCACGTCCAACAGGTGAGCTGATTAGTGATTTCTTGATTCCGAATCAGGTAGGTACTCTTTCTGATGGACTGGACCAGAGTAACGAAGGTCTGACCAAGATTCAGACCGGCTTGTCTGAAGCTAGTAAACAGCTTAGCGATAATGCCCCTAAACTTACAGAAGCTGTTGCAGGGAGTGCTAAGCTGACAGAGGGCACAGCTGATCTCAAAGACGGAATTGTTGCTTTAGGCGCTGGGCTCACCCAGATTGAGAGCGGGATTAAGAGTGGCTCAGCGGGTGCAGGAGAGATCAAAGCCGGTCTTCAGCAGGCAGCAACAAGTGCTAAACAGTTAGCAGATGCAAATGCGAAGTTACTTGAGGGTTATAAAAAAATCGGTGGAGGCTTAACCCAGCTGGATGAAGGACTCGGACAGCTTCCGAAGCAGCTACAAGGTGTTGCAGAGGCATTAAAAGGACTGGACGGTTCCTTCGCTGGCCTAGAGAGCAGTTATCCGGAAATTGTTCAGGATGTAAATTATTTGACGATCAAAGGTACAGTAGCACAAAGTAGTACGGGTGCAGCGCAGCTAGCAGCCGGTCTTGGTCAGGTTTCAGAACAGCTTAAAGGTGCAGCTACTGGCTTAAATGAGGCGAATGCCGGTTATGCCAAAGCTGCGGCTGGGCAAACCGCGCTCGCACAAGGTTTAGCTAAGCTTGTAGCTGGAATCGGTCAGCTGCAATCTGGACTCGATCAGGCGGCAGCAGGTCAAGGACAGATCGTAGAAAAGATTCCATCTATCACAAGTGGTCTTGATCAATTGCAAGGCGGACAGAAGCAGCTTGCAGATGGTTTTGGTGAATTGACAGGTCAGATTGGAGCCTTAACCACTGGACTAAGCGATAGTGCTGATGGATTGAAGCAAATTACAAGCGGTCTGGGCTCGGCACAAGAATACTTGAATCAGATTCAAGCGGCTAAGGATGAAGAGCTGAGCGGATTCTTCGTACCGGCTGAGGCACTTAAAGCTGAAGGTATAAAGCAGGTATTTGACACGTACTTATCTGATGACCGTAAGGTGATGACATTGGACGTGGTATTCACCGAGAATCCTTACAGCTCAGAGGCTATAGATAGTGTGGGTGATATTCAAGCAGCAGTAGATCGTGCAGTTAAAGGTACGAAGCTTGAAAATGCTGAAACAGCTATTAGCGGGGTTACAAGTAGTCAAAGTGATTTGCGGAATATTTCCAATGAAGACTATACGCGTACAGTAATCTTGATGCTGAGCGGTATTTTCATCATATTAGTGTTGCTGCTTCGCTCAATCGTAATGCCGATTTACCTTATCATTTCACTTTTGATCACTTACTTTTCAGCGTTGGGCGTTACAGAGGCTATTTTCGTTAATCTTCTGCACTATGAAGGGATTACCTGGACGACGCCATTCTTTAGTTTTGTTATGCTGATTGCACTAGGTGTGGATTATAGCATTTTCTTAATGGCCCGGTTTAACGAAAATAAAACATGGGACGTAAAAGAAGCGATTCTACACGCTATGCGCAATATGGGTACAGTTATCCTTTCAGCTGTAGTTATTCTGGGTGGTACCTTCGCTTCGATGTATCCTTCTGGGGTATTGTCGATGATGCAGATTGCTACAGTGGTGCTCGTAGGATTGGCCTTGTATGCTTTAATCTTCTTGCCGTTCTTTGTCCCTGTAATGGTACGGATCTTCGGCCGAGGAAATTGGTGGCCATTTTCGGTTAAACAGAGCGGAGAAGCTAACAAGCAGGATTTAAATATGTAAATGGGACTATACCCCATATATGAATCAGAAGTCATAACAAGTTGTTTTTTTGCAGCCAGCCACCGATATATTTATCGGTGGCTGGCTTTTTATTTGAGTAGAATGAATCGTTTCGATGGGGCATTATTAGCGGGGAGAACTACTAATCCGTTCAATTGTCATGGGTCTTTTATCCATTGTCGTCTGGTTCTTTAGGTTATTGTTATTATGTTTTCAGAAAATTATAATAACACTGGATTCGTTTTCAAAGTCTCCAAATTACAACTAGAAAGCGAGATGATGAATGATGAAAGTAAGCATGAAGAACAGCAGTATCGCAAAGAAGGTTGCTCCATTTGTTATTACTGCGGGGGTTATTGCCGGAGTAGGACTTATCGATACCGATAAAGCGTTAGGACACGGTTATGTATCCGAACCAGCAAGTCGTGCGAAGCTTGGTGCAGCGAATAATGTGGGTTCTGTTCAATATGAGCCACAGAGTCTAGAGGCACCAAAGGGTTTCCCATTGGCGGGTCCTGCGGACGGGAAGATTGCATCTGCGGGTGGCATGTTCGGAGGAATTCTGGATCAACAATCAAGTGATCGTTGGATTAAGCACGATATGGTTGGCGGAGTCAATGACATCACTTGGTATCATACAGCACAACATAGAACAACAAAATGGCATTACTATATTACGAAAAAAGGTTGGAATCCTAATACGCCAATTAAACGTTCCGATTTAGAGCTTATTGGAACTTTTGAAAATGGCGGTAAACAGCCTGAGCGTTCTGTGACGCACAAAGTAAATGTCCCAACTGACCGCAGTGGATACCATGTTATTTTGGCAGTGTGGGATATCGATGATACATCGAATGCCTTCTACCAAGTCATTGATGTGAATCTAAAGAACGATGAATCAGGACCTGGGGTACAACCAGACACGGAGAAGCCGTCAACAGTAACGGGGTTACACACGATGAGTGTAGAATCGAGCAGTGTGGATCTTATGTGGAATGCTGCAACAGATAACGTAGGCGTAGATCATTACATGATTTATCGCGGGGATAGCGTCGGTATAGCGAAACAAATCGGAACATCTTCAACAACGAGCTTTAAAGACATTACTGTAGAAGCAGGTAAAATTTATACATATTATATTGTTGCGGTGGATCGTGCAGGAAACACGTCAGGCGCAAGTAATATTATTGTTGTTAGCACACCAAACCCGGAAGTGGTTATACCTCCAGTGGAAACACCAGATACTTTGAAACCTTCGATGGTTGAGGGGCTGCATACCATGTCAGTGAAGCACAATAGTGTTAATCTGATGTGGAACGCCGCCCAAGATAATGTAGGTGTTGATCATTATGTTGTGTATCGAGAGGGTGTTGTATTGACCCAAACTAAGGGAACTTCCTTTACGGATTTAACGGTGCAAGCTTCCACTACGTACAATTATCATGTGAGAGCTGTAGACGCTGCTGGTAATATTTCAGACAAGAGCTCTTTGTATACAGTCACAACCCTTGTGAAACCCGTATTACCAGATGTAGCAGCTTGGAATGCAACCGGGTTGTACATTGTAGGAACAAAAGTTGAATACAAGGGTAACGTTTATGAAGCTCGAGTGACATTTAGAAGTTTCGGTGATACCAACTGGAATCCGGAGTCGGCATTATCGCTTTGGAAATTAGTGACGAACTAATAACATCGTTTACCCCCCCAATTTATTATAAAAAAACGGAGATCATTTCTGATAATCAGAAGTGATCTCCGTTTTTTGGGTTAAGGAGTCGTCAAGTTTATTTCATCTTGGCGAAAAAGCTGCGCAACGCCCAACCGCGCTCCTGCCGTTTTTTATATTTAGGAAGTGAACGATAAACAGCGGTGGACTCTTCGAAAGCTCGTTTCGCATCCTCTGATCTGCCAAGCGCTTTATACATCGAACCAGCCAGATAATACGCCTCAGAAGAAGAAGACTGGATTTCTTGATACTGAGTAACGTAATGCAATGCTTTATCATGATTCGTATGGCGGAAAGTTTCCGCTAACCAAAGATATGGCTGTCCATATCGAGCCTTACGGTTGATCTCCAGACCACGAAGCATTTGTGCTTCGCCTTCCTCCAAAGCGCCTAGCTTAAGATTCACATGTCCGAGTTCTACCCAATATTCAGCAGATTGTTCATAACGGTCCTCGATTTGCAGTAAGAGATCCTTCGCTTCCCTGTATTTTTTACGTTCTGTCAAACTCCGCGCTAAATCAAATTTGGATGAAACATCATTAGGATTTAAAGAAATGGTTGTACGTAACTTGGAAATTTGACGCATTCTTTTGAAGGGCTTTGTAATGCTGGGGAAGATGCCCACATATCGCCGATCCAAGAAATACAAGATAAGAAGCAGGATGAATATAGCCAGAAAAGGGTTGCCCACTAATCTGAAGAGCAGTAAAACACCTATAAATTTAAGCATAACTTCCCTCCATAATCATTTGGTTCCGGTATTGCGATTGAAAAGAGTAGATCCAAGGCAGCGTAATTATAACATAATTCAAAGCAATCTGAATCCCAGGATTTTAAAATTATACAACTTTGAGCAGCTTAATAGCGTCTTAGTGTAAGATGAATAATAATTACAATAATATCATAAGAAGGGAAAAACAAGATGGACTTATTAGCAAGGAAGCTACAGCTGTTTAGTTTGGCTGTTTGTTCTACTTTTATGGCTGTTACGTCAGTCCCACAAGTGATAAGCGCGGATCCCTCATCCGCGAAGCTGAGTGGAATTAAGGAGATTGTTGCCACTTCTGGATTTTGGGGAGGGAGCTCCTTCGCACTGGGGACTGACGGAACCGTATGGTCTTGGGGGAGCAATGTTTTTGGACAATTTGCAAATGGAACTGCAGGTCCTGAAGGGTGGACGATTACTCCCCATAGCATAGCAGCGCTTGATCGTACGAAGCAGTTAGAGATCGGTGGAATTTATTATGTTGCGCTGAACGAAGACGGGACGGTTAAAGCTTGGGGAGATTACCGGGATAAGAATGCTATAGAAGCAGGCAATGGGGTAAGCACTAAACAGTACAAGGTGCTGCTTCCTCAGGTTATCTCTGGGATGACCGATGTAGTCAGTATAGCTTCAGGCATACACAATACCTTAGCTTTGAGAAAGGATGGAAGCGTACTCCAGTGGAATCCTCCAGAAATCACTGATTTAGGTTTTACAGCGTTGCCTGCTGCTACCAAGGTTCAGGGTTTAAGTGAGGTAATGTGGGTCGGTAACAGTGACTATCAGGCCGCAATTCGAACCAACGGTACTCTTTGGATTTGGAGCGCTAACCCGCAAATAGAGAATACAAAAGCGGTGAAGAAGCCGACCCCAGTCAAGGATTTATATCATGTGAAGTCCGTTTCTATGAACTGGAGGAGTATACTGGCGTTAACTGAGAATGGAAGTGTCTGGGCAACGGTTGACAGCAATAATTATAACGAAATCATGATGAAGAAGATGCCAGGTCTTACGGATATTGTATCTGTCCAGACGAAAAATGGGTTCAATCTTGTTGCCAATAAAAAAGGAGAATACTGGGTATGGGAAGCTGGCACTTTATTGCAAGGTCTGCAAAAGATCACAGTCATAAAGCCGATCTCCAAACTTACGCTGGATTTAGGTGGCTTTGTAGCTGTTAAAAAAGATGGCACCGTGTGGACTTGGAGTACCCAATCATCAACCGACAGTAAATGGGTCTTTACTAAACCTAAACAAATCAAAGGCTTGAGCAATCCGATTTCTTTTGCCACGGGGGAAAATAGTAAATATGCAGTTTTGAAGGATGGGACAGCATTAGCTTGGGGGACGAATATGTTTGGTCAACTTGGTATCAGTGCGCTTGATTCACCTCCTTTTACTATATCACCTATCTTGAAGCCTGTTACTGTAATCGTGGATGGGAAGAAGATCGACTCCGCGCAATCTGCTATATTCTTGGATGGAAGTGTAAGAGTACCGATCAGGGAAGTGGCGGAAAATCTGGGCTACACCCTCTCATGGGACGGCGATATGACGCTCTTGAAAGAAGGTAAGAAAATCATCTTTAAAGAGGGAGCCATTAAAGTAAGTTATGCATCACTTGTTCCAGCGGCAGCTTTGGCTAAGGCACTAGGTGTTACTGCAGAGTGGAATAGTAAACTGTACCAATTAACGATACAAACAAAAAGATGACTTTCATTTAACACTTATTTTAATATTCTGATGTACAATAAGTGAATTATCTCAATTGAACCATAATAACCAGTCTGGAGTGATAGGTATGGCTTTTACAATATGTGTGTTCGCCGGTTCGAATCCAGGTCTTAATTCAGAATATACAGAAATGGCTAGAGAGTTGGGTTATCATATAGCTGCACAAGGTTGTAGGCTGGTTTATGGAGGTTCAAGAAATGGCCTGATGGGACAGGTGGCAGACGGAGTGTTGGCAAATGGTGGTGAAGTCGTCGGTATCATGCCAGTGGATCTTTTTAAAGATGAAATCAGGCATTCTGGGCTAACGAACCTGATTGAGGTTTCTAGTATGCATGAACGAAAGGCCGTTATGAGCGGTATGGCTGATGCGTTTATTGCCCTGCCGGGTGGTCTCGGAACCTTTGATGAGTTATTTGAAATTCTATGCTGGATGCAGATTGGGATTCATCAGAAGCCTATAGGGCTGCTGAATATAAGAGGTTATTTTAATCCACTGTTAGCCATGATCACTCACAGTGTAAGTGAAGGGTTTGCTCCAAAAAATGCGTTGAAAATGTTAGATATGAACTCTGATCCCGAATATTTGCTTGAACTGATGAGAGGTCAAGTTGATCATAGTAATAAAGATTTTGGGAACGCTAGATTTCCATCACAGCGTTGAGAAAATGAGCAGAAATTAAACAACCTCCAGCTGTTTTACAGCTTGGAGGTTGTTTTCATATGAACATGTGATAAACTTGTTTCGGTCTATATGTTGCTGGGTAAGTAACTTTTAAGTAGTAGTGGTTGCTCCGTGTATTTCAGGAAATGATTACCTAAGGAGGTTGGAATTCAATGAATGTGATGGTACATAATCTTATGGCTTACAATCATCAGTTTTTTAGACCTCAGCCCGTGGTCAATCCTAAACAAGAGAGATCTAATAAGAAGAAGCAGAGTTTTCAGGAAGTCTTGAATGAAAAAATGAAAGTGTATGGCACATACAAAAATATTAAGTAAGAGCTACTACATATGTCTGCTGAAAAAAGCCGGAACGCATTGATCCCAAGGGTCACTGTGTTCCGGCTTTTTTTAGGGTCTAACCTCATAAAATTGGCAACTCTTACGAGCGTAATAAGTCAGATCGCTAACCCTCGACTGAATAACTACATCAGAATCGGTGAAGCGGACAACAGTGGCCCCTGAATTCACCAAATGATCGTCCTGAAATACACGAACAGGTAGTTTGCGGTCAACGGCTTCTTGGAAATCGCTGTCTGTTAGCAGCGGGCGGTTAATTGGCATAAGTATTTAACTCCTTTTGATCATTTAATGAAGTTAGAAATAAAAATAGTATACCTGTGGAAGCATGAGAAATCCAATATAAATGAAGCTGACGAACATTTTATGAGTAGCACATTTGGACAAAATTCTATACGCCCATCCCAGACATAACATAGTTATGAATGTATTAAGGGGGTCTAGATATGCATTGGCTTTCCATCATCATTATTGGGTTGGCTTCAAATTTGGATAACTTAGGAATAGGCGTTTCCTTTGGTGCTAGGTCCACAAGAATTACACCATTTTCTAATCTGATTATTGCTGTTCTGTCGATGCTGGCTACCTTCCTTTCAATTACCTCAGGAGAATATGTATCAGAATATTTCTCGGAGGCACTTGGCAATGCCATCGGTGGCTGCTTGATTCTGTTTATGGGAATCTGGAGTATTAGAGCTGTGCATAAAAAACCAACTTCAAATGTAAGCATGGATATAGAGAGCAACGTCCTCAGCACATCTTCTACAGATACTGGCTATCGTCATGTTTTAAAATGGCAAGAATCGATTTGGCTTGGTGTGGCGTTGGCTATAAACTGCATTGCTACAGGCTTTGGAGCAGGGATCAGCGGCGTGAACGCAACATTCACAGCGATCTCAGTGGGTGCCTTTTCGTTTATCACTGTTGCTGCCGGAATGAAAATCGGGAATCGAATGTCCAAAACCTGGCTAGGCAAACATTCTGATCTTATCGGTGGATTGTTATTAGTAGGCATAGGTCTGTATGAAATATTGATTTAAGGAAGGTCAAAGATACGAAGTAAATGTTTAAGACCACATTCAATTGAATGTGGTTTGTTAGCAACGATTTTTGAATGCTTGCTGGAAAATCTAACGAAAACAATCACAAACCGTTAATCGTGGAACTCATATCGACGGCATTGTAGATGTAGTTAGCTGCAGCGGTACATTCGTAGTCTCTTAACAATGTCCTACCCTATCACCCGGTTTTTGGATATACTTGGTATATTAATATATTGGAGGTCAGACATTGAAAAAGAAGATTATCGAAACTTTAGGGCATAATGCTACCGATGACAGCGCGCAAGCTACAGAGCTGGAGAAGAGGCATGAATAGAAAAACACTTTATTTGATGCTCCTAGTTATATCTTTATCAGCATGTTCTTCAAATGTGCAGAATACACCACCGGAACCCACGAAATCACCCGAAGAAGTCAATAAAGCATTATCCGGTCTGATTGAGGAGAGGGATGAGTTTGGAGAATTCTCAGTCTATTATGCACAAACAAC
Source organism: Paenibacillus sp. NPDC058367 (assembly GCF_042723305.1). Classification (NCBI taxonomy): domain Bacteria; kingdom Bacillati; phylum Bacillota; class Bacilli; order Caryophanales; family Paenibacillaceae; genus Paenibacillus; species Paenibacillus sp. NPDC058367. Next base: position 511,625 of record NZ_JBHXIZ010000001.1, on the reverse strand, counting down.
CATCGATAACATAGACAAGAATGATTTTTACGTTTATTTCATAAAAAACGAAGAAGGTATTGTCTCAAATCTTCATTATGTGGTTGATTATATAGGTAATCGTCAGATTGACACAAAGTGGATTAAGATTAGAGCAGATGATGAAGTTTTTGAAGTTACTAATAATGCGGGAATTCTAATAAAGAAATCATTTTCTTATAGTACTGTACGTGAAGTTTATGAAGATACTGTTTATCTTAAAGATTTAAAGATGATAAAGGCGATGGCTAATGCCGAGAAAACAATTGTGCGATTGACAGGATTGGGTTTATACCAGGAAGACATAGTACTGAGTAAACGTCAGAAACAGGCCATGCTAAACGTTCTCAGAGCCTATAAAAACGCTGGTGGGGAAAACAAATTTTATGGTAATGAACTTTGAGTCCTCTTATGAGGGCTTTTTTTAATTGAATCAGAAGTATTTCCACCATAAATCGGAAGTTTGCCTCCTCAAAAAAAGAATATAAACCCTGTACACTAAATCTTGTAAGAGAAACCTTTGAAAGGGGTACAGGGGAATGAATAAAGTAAAACACTTGGCGCTTTCGTTAGTCGCTATCATGCTTGTAGGTTCACTGGCAGCATGCGGAGGCAACAAGGCCGAGAATAATGCATCGAGTAAAAATACAGGTAACAACGCAGCAAGCACAAGTGAACCTGCAAAAGACGAGGGTACTGAGCCTGCTGAGAAAATCGAACTTTCTTTCTGGACACTCGGTAACGTGAACTACGAGGATCTAGCGAAAGAGTACACGAAGGAACATCCAAACGTTACGATCAAGGTTCAAAATACCGGTGACCAAACGGCTCACCATAATAATTTGACCACTGCTTTATCGGCTGGTTCGGGCGCACCAGATATTTTCCAACTTGAAATCGGTTTCATGGAGCGTTTTATCAATGCACAGGATAAATTCTATAACCTGAATGATTTCGGAGCCAAAGATATTCAAGCGAACTATCTGGATTGGAAATGGAAACAAGCCTCTTCCGTAGATGGAAGCTTCCAGCTGGGTCTTCCTACAGATATCGGTCCAACGGTTGTGTATTACAGAACAGATTTGGCTGAAGAAGCAGGATTGCCAAGTGACTCCGAAGGATTTGGCGCAGCGATTGATACTTGGGACAAGTTCGCAGCTGTAGCCAAAGCATTCAAGGAAAAGACAGGCAAACCGTTTGTAGACCTTACTGATCTTACATTTAACGCATTACGTGACCAATCTGCGGATGAAATCTATTTCAGCAAAGCGGATGGCAGCTTTATCGGAGACACTAATCCGCAAGTTCGCAAAGCTTATGATTTCACAGTTAAAGGTATCCAAGAAGGCTGGATCAGCAATGTGATGCTCTGGTCTCCTGAATGGGGACAAGGGATGAACGACGGATCATTTGCAGTGGTTATGGGACCTGCTTGGATGGCAGGAAATGTTAAGAGTAATGCTCCAGACTCCACTGGCAAATGGAAAATTGCGCAGCTTCCAGAAGGTGCTGGTAACTGGGGTGGTTCGTTCCTGACACTCCCTAAAGAAGGTAAGCATTCTAAAGAAGCTTATGACTTTATCGCATGGATGGATAACAAGGATAATCAACTGGAATCATTCAAAACTAAAGGATTGATGCCTTCTATACCTGCCCTGTACGAAGATCCGGCATTCGTAGATTTCAAGGATGAATTCTTCGGTGGACAACAAACGGCTGTTGAATTTGGTAAAGCTGCTAATCGTGTAAAACCTGTATACTACGGTCCTCTTCATGACCAAACCGATACCTTCTTCAAAAATGCACTGAAAAATGTGCTGGAGAAAAAGGCTGATCCGGCTAAAGAGTGGGATGAAGCTGTAAAACAAGCGAAAACACTGGTTGAACGCAGCTAAGATTTCTAATAAAAGCACTCTATTTCTAGAAGGTCCGGATTCATGGAGAACGGTATTCTCTATGAATTCGGATTTATCTCGCATAAACGCTTAGCGTCCTTATAGAGACGGCAAAGACGTTTTTGCTTAATACGTTAGATTACCTGGAGGTGTGACATGGCTGAGCCTGTTATTTCGAGTCCGCATGCCGAGAGCAAGCGCCCGTTTTTAACTGAACAAAGAAGGAGCCGCATCACCGCTTATACTTTCATTTCTCCTTTTTTTATTCTGTTCTCGATATTTGGACTATATCCGATCTTCTTTACGATCTACCTCTCATTCTTTAAATGGGATGCCTTGAATCCTATGAAATTTGTAGGAATGAAAAATTATGAATTGGTCACAAGCGACCCTACCTTTTGGATTTCTTTTAGCAACACCTTAATTATGGGACTGCTCGGAACTGTTCCACAGATCCTATTGGCGCTTTTAATTGCCGTATTGTTGAATTCGGGGATGACTCGTTTCAAGAAAACATTCCGCGTTCTCTTTTTCATGCCCAATATTACGTCTATCGTTGCGGTTACCCTAGTGTTTAGTACGCTGTTTGGGAACAACGGGATGATCAACTGGATGCTCAGTGGTTTAGGACTTGATAGTGTGGCCTTCAACTCTGGCTGGTGGGGGGTCAAAATCGCGATCTCAACCATGGTGATGTGGCGCTGGACAGGGTATAATGCCATTATTTTTCTATCAGGACTTCAAAGTATTCCAACGGATTTGTATGAAGCAGCCCGTATTGATGGAGCGAACAGAAGGCAACAATTAACCTTCATTACATTGCCATTACTGAAACCGTTCATCGTATTTGTCACTTTGCTATCGACTATAGGCGCCCTGCAGCTGTTCACTGAGCCTTATGTATTCTTAGGACAATCAGGAACGGGATCTACACGCCAGGAAGGCATCACTATGGTTACCTATTTGTACAGCGAGGCATTCCGCAATGGATTCTTCGGTACGGCGGCGGCTACGGCAGTCCTGTTGTTTGTGGTTACGATTATATTTTCTGTCCTTAATATGCTGGTTTCAAGCCGCATGGGTGGAGATACAGGAGGGGGTAAAGCGTGAGTACTGTGCGTCTATTAAAAAAAGATCCGGATGATCTTGGGATTTTCGGCAAAGTAGGATTTTATCTCATTCTGATTCTTGGTGCACTCGTGTCCATCTTTCCTTTTTACTGGATGTTTGTAGTTGGCACAAATGATAGGGGCGCAGTATTCCATGTACCCCCTTTGCTTACGGTTGGGAACCAGTTTTTTGATAATTTCCAGCGGGTTCTAGATAAAACGGATTTCTTCCAAGCCCTTGGAAACTCATTATTCGTCTCGTCTATGGTAACCATATCGGTCGTATTTTTCTGTACACTTGCTGGTTATGCTTTTGCTAAATATGAATTCCCGTTTAAAAATATTCTGTTTTACTTTGTTATTGCCACTCTATTTGTACCCCAGCAGCTTGGTGTGTTACCTACTTATGTAATTATGGCCAAGCTCCACTGGATCGACTCTTTCAAGGCGCTGATTGTTCCGGCTATGGTTAATGCCTTTGGGATCTTTTGGATGCGGCAGTATATCTCTACAGCTGTACATACGGAACTGATCGAAGCTGGACGGATTGATGGCGGAGGACATTTCCGGATCTTCTGGAACATCGCCATTCCAGTTATCACTCCAGCTATGGCAACATTAGGAATACTGAATTTTATGACCGTATGGAATGACTTCTTCTGGCCTTTGGTTGTGTTAAAGAACCAAGAACATTTTACAATACAAATCGCGCTCCAGCAGTTATTCTCCAATCGCGACGGTCTGGATTATGGAATGATCATGTCAGCTACGTTTACGGCGACCTTGCCACTGCTGATCGTCTTCCTGTTATTTAGTCGTTGGGTAATTGCAGGACTAACCTCAGGAGCTATTAAGAGCTGATTTTACTTTTAACATTTACAAGGGAATGGGCGGTTTCGTGAAGAATACTAGAGGACAGAGACAGCAGGGGGAAGGGGAATACCATGAAGCTCCGCCGTAAAATCTTGTTCGCTATTATTCTTCTCGTCTTTATTCCAGTGATTCTGATGGGGATTGTTACTTACGTTAACTTCTCTAACGCTATGGAGAAAAAATCAAGTAACTTCTACTGGGTTTCACTGCTCGAAACGGATCGAAAGCTCAAATTCGCACTTAGTGAAATCTCCTCGATCACAAATTCTGCGATCACACAACCGGTTATTCAACAATCGCTCAAGCAGACTAACTTTGTGCTCACCTATGATCGCAAGCAGGAACTCAACAATTTACTCATTAATCATCCGATGATTACTTCATTTAGTTTATATAGTAAAGATCGGTTGCTTTATCAATACAATGCGCCGATGTCCTTTGAGGAGATGAAGAAGCAAAGCTGGTTTCATACTATGGAAAGCGCTGAAGGGCGCCCCGTATGGTCAGGACCTGGTGAGAACGGTTCGGCGTTATCGGGCCATCCGGTACTTGTGCAAGCCAGAGTAATCAAAGATTATTATTCTCTTGAAGATATAGGCTATTTGGTCGTGAATGTTAAACCTGATTTACTGGATCAGATTTTCTGGGAGGCAGCAACTCTTAAGAAGGGTGATATTCTGCTGGTGAACAAGCTGGGGAATATCGTTTTTAACAAATCCGGTGAACATATTGGGCAGCGCACGCAGTTCCCTTTTTTAGAAAATGATTATGCCAAGGAACAAAACTATTACATCGACAACTATCAGGGGGAAAAATCACTCATAACCTTCCTTCCTTCACATAATAAAGACTGGTATTTGGCAGCGATTACACCGATGAATCTAATCTCTTCGGAATCTATATCTATTCGTAATATTGCGATTATTTTGAGTACGGTTTCATTGTTATCCGCCATTTTGTTTGACCGATATTTTGTTAGAAGGCTCGTTTATAGCATTAACAGCGCGGTCAACGGGATGAAACGAGTGAAGCAGGGGATTTTTACACCTATCACTACACGATATCGTGCGGATGATGAAAGTGATTTTCTGATTGATGGCTTTAACCGGATGAGCACACAGATCAACGAATTGATTGTGCAAGTGCAGACGGAGCAGGGTCGCAAAAAGGAAGCGGAAATGAAGGCATTAATGGCGCAGATTAATCCTCATTTTATTTACAATTCACTAGAATCGATTAATTCGATGGCCGTGCTGCAAGGTAATAAAGATATTAGTAAAATGGTCATTTCACTCGGCAAGCTGCTGCGAATCAGTATTAGTCAGAATCAAGAGCTGATACCGCTGCAAATGGAGTTTGAACATGTTCGTCATTATCTGGATATTCAGAAGTTCCGTTTCGAGGATAAATTTTCGTATATTATAAATCTTCCTGAGGGTCTTAGAACGTTTATGACTCAAAAGCTGATTGTTCAGCCCATTGTAGAGAATGCATTGTACCATGCGATTGAACCGATGGAGGACCCTGGAATCATCGAAATCACAGCCTATGAAATGGGTACGGATATGATCATTATCGTAAAAGATAACGGTCCGGGCTTCGACTTAGCCAAGATGATGAATCTATGGGATAACGAGGGAGGCGGCCAGAAGAAATATAGTGACAGTGGTGTAGGGCTTAAGAATGTTCATGAGCGCCTGAATATCAGATTCGGCAGTCCATATGGCTTACTTGTGTGTTCATCCCCTGGATTTGGTTCAACGATTCGAATCCGAATACCAAAAATACTGCCATAATCGATCATACAGAGGAAACAGGGGGAGATTGACATGAAGTGGTTATTGAAGTGGGGCTGGATGTGGATATATCTAGTGCTGATATCTGGCGCTGTTCTATTTATTACGTTAGGAGATCACGAACCGATTGAAGATAATTCACCAGAAAAAATAACGCTGACTTTCCGTCACTTCTGGATCAAAGAGCATGATCGTCCACTGCTGGCTATCTTTGAAGAGATCGTGGATAAATACCAAATTGCGCATCCGAATGTGAAAGTCAATTTTGAAGGACTAGACCAGACGATACACCGTGAACAAAAGCTGAAAAGCGAGATGGTTACTGGCACGCCACCAGATATGTTCGTCTTATTTGGTGGAGCTGAAATAGAGCCGTACGTGCGCTCCAATCGGCTGGTTGATCTGACTGATTTTGTCCGAGAGAACGGTCTAACCAATCAATTCAAGGATCTGCATCTATGGACCTTTGACAACCATATTTATGGATTGCCCATCGAAGGAAACGCTGAACCACTGTATTTCAATAAGACTATTTTCAACAAGCTTGGTCTAGGGGCGCCTACAACGCTTCAAGAACTCGATGATGTCATACTGAGGCTCAAGGCTGGAGGATACATTCCGTTTGCACTCGGGAACGAGGATCGCTGGCCTGCCGGGATCTTTGCACATTATTTAATGGATCGTTATGCTGGCTCCGAAGTGTTCCAAAAGCTAATCACAGGTGAAGATCAAGCGAGCTTTCAGAATGAGTCCTATTTAAAGGCTTTTGAGCATTTGGATCAATGGATAAAAGAAGGTGCCTTTAGTCCCCAGTCTAATGATCTCTCAACTGAAAATGCAGTCGGTTTGTTTACAAGCGGCAAGGCTGCGATGTATTTAAACGGGAACTGGGATATCAATTTATTTTCTGGTAGTGCGGCTCCAGCAGATTTTCAGAATGAGGTAGGCGTTATTCCATTTCCTGCCTTGAAGCAAGGAGAGGAGCCTTCGATTGCGGGGGGATATACCATCGGCATCGGTCTTTCCTCCGAACTAAATGGAGCTAAACGGGAAGCCGCATTGGATCTTATGAAGGCTTTTTACACGCAGGAAGTTCAGACCCGAATTGTATATGAAGGACTGAGAATTCCATCCATTCGTATTGCTTTTGATCCGGAGAAGACCGGTCCGGTATTCGCGCAAGTGATGGAAATGATGGAAGTGAACCGCAAGAGCTTTGTGCCTTACGATAACGTATTATCACCTGAAGTTAAGAAAATGTTCCTAAGTGTCATCGAAAAAATGATTAACGAAGAAATGTCTGCAGATCACGCTTTAAAGCTAGTGCAGGCATCATCGATGGAATACTGGAATCTGATCCAAAACTCAAGTGTTCAATAAGCATGGAGGTGCTGGAATGGATGAGATAGAAGAGAAATATAAAGTACTGCTCGTAGATGATGAGCCGATAATTCTTCGTAGTCTAAAAGTAGCTATTCCATGGGATGATCTTCAGATGGAAATTGTTGGAGAGGCTCGAAATGGAGAACTAGCCCTCCGCTTAATAGAAGAAACTACACCGCATATTATAATCAGCGATATCCGTATGCCTGTGATTGACGGAATCACTTTGATGAAGGAAGTATTACCAAAGAATTCTAAGCTGGTATTTATCTTTATTAGTGGTTATGGGGAGTTCGAATATGCGAGAGAAGCTTTGCGTCAAGGAGCCTTTGATTATTTGCTGAAACCCATCGACCATGACGAACTGGTTGAAATGCTATACCGAGCGAAAACGAGGCTGGATGAGCAAAAAGAGAACGATCAGATGATGCATTCCGTTCAGATGCTGTCGATGCTAGCTCGTGAACGGATGTTTGCTGAAATTACTTTGGGAAATGCAAGGCCGCTTGAACACCTGAAATGGCTGGAGAACAGTGAACTTGAGAGTGGATATTTCATGGCTGTTGTCCAATTGGATGATTATTCTGTGCTTACTGGGCAGTGGAGTGTGGAAGAAAAGCGGCTGTGGCTGTTTGCGATCCGTAATATTGTTGAAGAGTGGTCGCTGGAACATGGAGTACTTACAGTCTTTCCTTTTCATAACGGGGAGTGGATATTGCTCTTTCCTGGATCTTTAAGCGCGAGCAGAAGAGAACTAGGTGAACATTTAATTACAGGGATCAAAAGATACTCCAAGCTAAGCTGCTCTGTAGGAATCAGCCGCTGTACACAAGGGATTGATCAATTAAGTACGGTGTATCCATTGGCTGCGAAGGCTTTGTATCAACGTTTCTATTATGGTCTTGCCGGGGTGTATATAGATGAGGAAACAACCTTCGCAGGCAATACAGAAGTGAAATATCCAAAAGAACTGGAGACCTCGTTGATAGAGAGTATTCGTACCTTGAATAGAAACCAAATGTCATCATTGTTTGATGAGTTGGCATTATATATTGAGGCTCAAGCTATTCCTAAAGAGATAGCAGAACGTCTTCTTGTGGAAATGGTTGTTGTGTTATACAGACATTTTGAACATTTGAATCTAAATTCGGATTGGTCTCTACATGGATTACTAAGTAAGCTGCACCATTTGGTTACCTTGAGTGAAATGATGTCTGCGTTGAAGGAAGAATTTGGGGAGCGATTGGATCAAGGTAGTAAACCTGTGAATCGGGAAGACACACGCAGTTCCATCGAGAAGACGAAACGTTATATCGAGAGTAATTACTATAAAGACTTAAGTATTGAAGAAGTATCGGAGCTTGCCGATCTTAGTGTCAGTCATTTTTGTACTTTATTTAAACAAATAACAGGCTATACGTTCTTGGAGTATGTGACTCACTGTCGAATGGAGAAGGCGAAGGATATATTGCAAAGTAGTAATGTGAAGGTATATCAGATCGCTCCACTAGTTGGTTATCAGGATCCACGATATTTTACTCAAGTCTTTAAAAAAGCTAGCGGTCAGACGCCTACGGAATATCGTGAAGAGCATACGAGGCAGGTTAATTAACGAAGAAGTACACAGATTGCATAGCAAAAGGGGGAAAATAGGGCATAAGTATGACATTTATCATACCCTTTACTTGATGTTTATGACTTATAGGATGACACTTTATCTCCTATACTTAGGATAGATAAAAAGATCCTTAGCCAGACACATCAAGGAGGAAACGATAAAGATGACTACAAAACAGACATCACAGCTCTCCAGTCTTAAAAAAAGTGTAGCCCCTTACGAAAAAAACGACCGCAACGCGAGCATAAGACAGCTCATTAATACTTTAGGGCCACTTGTGCTGTTATGGGGCGGAGCTTATTTCTCTTTATCCGTTTCCTACTGGCTCACCCTTTTGTTGGCCATTCCTGCAGCAGGATTTGTAATCCGAACTTTTATTATTTTCCATGACTGCACACATGGTTCGTTCTTTAAAAATCGTAGAGCGAATGACATTATCGGAACGATTACAGGTGTACTTACACTTGTTCCTTATCGGCAGTGGAAGCATAGTCATTCCATTCATCACGCCAGCTCCAGTAACCTCGATAAAAGAGGGATTGGTGACATATGGATTATGACTGTCGATGAATATGAAGCAGCTTCATCCTGGAAACGTCTGTATTACCGGATTTACCGTAATCCACTCGTGATGTTCGGTTTAGGACCTATTGCTGTTTTTATGATTCAATATCGCTTTAATGCTAAAGGCGCTAGACGTAAAGAACGGATGAATACCTATTTAACAAATGTATCTATCGCAGCTCTCTACGGATTGCTTATTTGGGCGATCGGCTGGCAAGCCTTTATCATGGTGCAATTGCCAATAGCCTTTGTATCCGGTTTTCTCGGAATATGGTTGTTCTATGTTCAGCATCAGTTCGAGGATTCCTACTTCGAGAATGAATCGGAGTGGAGTTATGTTATGGCTGCAGTAGAGGGAAGCTCATATTACAAGCTACCTAAGCTATTGCAATGGATCACAGGGAACATCGGGTTCCACCATGTCCATCATTTAAGTCCAAAGGTACCCAACTATAATTTAGAAAAAGCACATAATGCAACGCCACCATTGCAAAAGGCGACGACCATAACGCTTAGCACTAGCTTGAAGGCTCTACACTTCCGTCTTTGGGATGAGGAGAATAAGTGCTTCATCAGCTTTAAAGAGGTAAAGTCGAGACTAAGCAAACCTAAGGTAGCGGGAGAAGTCCTGCAAGTTCATAAGACTAGACTCCAAGGAGAATAATAACTATAGGTTCGAACAAAATAGGAGTATAAAGAAAGGTTAGAGCCGGAGAAATCATTCGTGGCTCTAATCTTTTTCTATTTATCGTAGTGGTTCAACAGATTTTCACTGAATTTGTGCTAGAATAAGGAGAGTAATGTATGGTAAAAAGGAGAGCGGTCATGCAAAAGTGGCATCATATTTTTCATAAAAGCACAGGTCTCAGCCCTTATGTGTGGGTCGTTTTTTACATTCTACCGTTTTATTTTATATTTCGCTCCTCCTCTACCTACCAAGTAGTTTGGGGAATCTTGATGATTGCTGTATTTTTTGTTTGTTATGTGCTTTCCTTTGTTTCTAAGGGGTGGCTGGTTTATTTCTGGACGAGTGTCCAAATTATAGTTTCTATAACAATGACGCTTTTGTTCGGATATATGTATTTTGCACTTTTTCTAGCCTTTTTTATTGGGAATATACAGAATCGAGTAGGGTTCTTCACACTGTACTCTATTCATCTGTTAACTACGATCATTACAATCAATTATGAGCTGCTCTCGCGTAATTCAGTGTTTATTAGTCAACTTCCGTTCGTACTTGTTAGTATGATTGCAGTAATTCTTCTACCTATCACTACCTACAACCGTAACAATCAAGAGAAGCTGCAAGACCAATTGGAAGATGCCAATAAACGGATATCCGAACTCGTTAAGCTTGAAGAACGACAACGAATTTCGCGAGATCTTCATGATACATTAGGTCAGAAGCTTTCATTAATTGGTCTGAAGAGTGATTTGGCAGGAAAGCTAATCGACTCTAATCCTACCCAAGCAAAAGCAGAGATCAATGATGTGCGACAAACGGCGAGAAGTGCGCTGAAAGAGGTTCGGGAAATGGTAACGCGGATGCGTGGCATTCGGCTTGAAGATGAACTGGTTCATATTCAGCAGTTCCTTGCAGCTGCGGAGATTGATTTCACATTGGAAGGGAATCCGAAGCTGACCAATACCTCATTGATTACCGAGAATGTCCTTAGTATGTGTATAAAGGAAGCCGTCACAAATGTTGTGAAGCACAGTGCAGCAAAGTCTTGCTCTATACTGATTGAACCCTCACGGACGGATCTAGTCATTAAAGTAAAAGATGATGGGACTGGTATACCTGGGAATGATCTTTATTTTAAAGGCCATGGCCTGCAAGGCATGAGAGAGCGTCTTGAATTCGTAAATGGCTGTATGGACATCGTGAGAGATAGCGGGACTACAATTGTAATTAAAGTACCCAATGCATTCAAACATCAGGAACAGGAGGTCATCCTATAATGATTAAAATTGTAATCGCTGAGGATCAACGAATGCTCCTCGGGGCGTTGGCTTCTTTACTCGATTTAGAAGAGGATATGAAGGTCGTGGGCCGAGCAAGCAATGGGGAAGAAGCTGTAGCGATGGTTCAGCAGCTTAAACCGGATATCTGTATTATGGATATTGAGATGCCGGCGATGAGTGGTCTCGACGCTGCAGAAGCGCTGAAGACTAGCGGCTGCAAAACGATGATATTAACGACTTTTGCCCGGGCGGGATATTTCGAACGTGCGCTCAAAGCGGGTGTCCATGCTTATTTACTGAAGGACAGTCCTAGTGAAGAGCTGGCACTCTCTATCCGGAATGTTATGGCAGGCAGACGCATGTATGCACCGGAGCTGATGGATGAAGCCTACAGCGGTGAAGTCAATCCATTGACTCAGCGGGAGAAGGAAGTACTCGGCCTGATCGCCGATGGCAAAAATACGAAAGAAATTGCCAGCGAGCTGTACATTACCACTGGTACGGTACGGAACTACATTTCTGTTATCCTCGATAAGCTGGATGTGGGAAATCGGATTGAAGCGATCACTCGATTTAAGGAAAAAGGCTGGTTTAAATGAAAATATTAAATTTTTTAATGTTATTTTGATGTTAACACTCGCCAAATGTTCTCGACCCGTATATCATTAATTATCGGCCTATTATTCACAATAGGACAGTTAATCAAAAGGAAGTGTATTTTCTGATGTCAAGAAAGCTAAGAGCCGGCATAGTTGGCGGCACAGGTATGGTAGGACAACGTTTTATTGCCCTTCTAGAGAATCATCCTTGGTTTGAAGTAACTGCGATTGCTGCCAGTGCGAAATCTGCTGGGAAAACGTATGAAGAATCGGCCAAGGGCAGATGGAAGCTATCCACTCCAATGCCTGAGAACGTGAAGAATATTATGGTTCAAGATGCTTCTAAGGTAGAAGAAGTAGCTGCGGACGTAGACCTGATCTTTTGCGCAGTAGACATGAAAAAAGAAGAGATTAAAGCGCTCGAAGAAGCTTATGCTCGTACAGGTACTCCAGTTATCTCTAATAACTCAGCGCATCGTTGGACACCGGACGTGCCTATGGTCATTCCTGAGATTAACCCAGAGCATCTTGAGGTTATTGCGCAGCAAAGAAAACGTCTGGGCACTGAGACTGGTTTCATTGCGGTTAAACCTAACTGCTCCATTCAAAGTTATGTGCCTGCGCTTCATGCACTTAAAGAATTCAACCCATCTAAAGTTGTAGTCACCACTTACCAAGCAATTTCGGGTGCGGGCAAGACTTTTGCTGACTGGCCTGAAATGCTGGACAACGTGATTCCTTACATTGGTGGCGAAGAAGAGAAGAGCGAGCAAGAGCCGTTGCGCATCTGGGGAAGCGTGCAAGAAGAAGGTATCGTAAAAAGTGAAGCGCCAACCATTACTTCGCAGTGTATCCGTGTGCCTGTAGCGGATGGACATATGGCTGCTGTATTTGTTTCTTTTGAGAAAAAGCCATCCAAAGAAGAGATTCTGAAACTCTGGAATAACTTCAAAGGACGTCCTCAAGAGCTTGAACTGCCTAGCGCCCCTAAACAGTTCATTACTTATTTCGAAGAGGAGAACCGTCCACAGACCAAACTGGATCGTGATATTGAGAATGGTATGGGCGTATCAACGGGCAGACTTCGCGAAGATGCCATCTATGATTACAAATTCGTAGGTCTCTCCCATAACACACTGCGCGGAGCAGCTGGCGGTGCTGTATTGATCGCTGAGCTTCTGAAAGCAGAAGGTTATATTCAGCCTAAATAAAATGGATGAGCTGTAAAGCTGATTCGAAATAGACACCTCATCAAAGCTTAGTCTTTGGTGGGGTGTTTTTTAATGGATTGATTTGGTAAAATAAGTTGGGGAAGGAGCTGATATACTTGTATAAATATTTATTAACTTTTATATGGTTACCTTTAATACTATTCACAAGCGGATGTACATCATCAACTCAAGAGGAGCAAGAGTACGGAATATCTTCTATAAATGCTGAAATTCCTATTCCTAAGAAAGCAAAGGAAATCGAAGTGACAACAACTTCAAGTAACCCCAATATAAAAATAGGCGTAAAATACGAATTGGATAATATAGGGGGAGAACAAGGTCTCTATCGACCTGACCACTACTTTAATAAATTAGAGGATGCTGGCTGGGTGGAGCTGGAGGACAAGCGATTAGGGCATGTGCAATTTTTCGAAAAAGAGGGTACTGTCATTGCCATTGAAATACATGAAGATACCTTTGATATTCATGAAATGAATAAAGATGCTAAATACTAATCAGAGTATCGTTAGACGAAGCTGAGCTATTACTTAAACAGAAAGTTTGAGAGTGTGGTAAAATAGATGAAGTGTATAAACTATACGAATTCTGAATGACTGACGGAGTGATAAGATGGGTGCAAAAAGTAAAGGTGGCGGCACGGGCAGAGGTACGGGGAGTAAGGGCTGGACACGCTGGAACAAAACAGCAAAGCCAGTTAAACCTGCAAAAGGTGCTCCAACCACGGGTCCAGGCGCTAAAGATGCAAGTGGAAGCAAGGGCAATAACGTGAAAAAAAGCGGAAGCTCGAAATAGCTCCCTTGAAATCAATTATTCCTGAAGGTTAACATCTGATTTTGATCGTTAAAATCAGGTGTTTTTTTATGGATAGATGCAAGTATCAGTATCAGAAGGAAAGTAGGATTATCAGTGAGAATCGATAAATATATAAGCGAAACAGGCTTCTGTTCCAGAAGGGAAACGAAACGACTCATTGCCGCAGGGCGGATCGCTGTTAACGGCATCGTCTGTGATGCGAATATTCTTTTAGAGCCAGAGGATATCGTATGGATTGATGGAGAGCCCATAACAAGCAGTAAAGGGGAGCCGGTATACCTCGCGCTGAATAAACCGATAGGCATCACCTGTACAGCTGCGCCAAATGTAGCTGGGAATATTATAGATTTTGTAGGTTATCCCTCACGGATCTTTGCGATCGGCAGATTAGATAAACACTCGGAAGGCCTCATTTTGTTAACCAACGATGGAGATATCGTAAACAAAATGATGCGTTCCGAGAATGGGCATGAAAAAGAATATGTAGTTCATGTAGACAAGCCAATAACGTCAGAATTCATACATGCCATGTCTAGTGGTGTGGATATTCTTGGCGTCACAACAAAACCTTGTGAGGTCTCTCGGATCGCGGAATGTCAGTTTAGAATTATCCTAACTCAAGGCCTTAATCTGCAAATACGCAGAATGTGCAAGGAGTTAGGATATAGAGTACTAAAGCTAGAGCGTATAAGAATCATGAATATTACACTTGATAGTTTGGAGCGAGGACAATGGCGGCATTTGAGCGGAGAAGAGCTGAGTGAGCTTATGACCCGCTTAAATTAACTTCGTGAACAAATCCTCTGGCTGCCAAGGTGATGTCTTCAGCGCCCGCAATAGCTGAGATAACGGAGATACCGTCCGCACCCGCAGCTAGTACTGGTGCTGCATTGTGCACCGTGATCCCGCCTATGCCAACCAAAGGAATCGTAATGCCGCTGTTTCGTATTTCTTCAATAACTGATGTGCCTCGAACAGCTTGGGCATCCTCCTTGGAAGAGGTAGGATAAACAGGACCAATGCCCAGATAATCGGCTCCATCCGCTATCGCCTGCCGAGCTTCGGCGAGCGAATGAGCGGACACACCAACGATCTTATCCTCGCCAAGCAGCTGCCTAATCGCCAGCGCAGGGGTATCATCTTGTCCTACATGAATGCCGTCCGCATCAAGGGCGATGGCTAGATCAATATCGTCATTAACGATAAAAGGGACTCCGTTAGCACGACATATCTTTTGGAGCCGTCTTCCTAAATTAAATTTAACTTGGGCAGTTAATGCCCCCGTACCTTTTTCACGAAATTGGAACATCGTTATGCCTCCCGCGACCGCTTCTTTTAATACCTTGGCTGGGGCTATCCGACAATTCACACTGCCCATAATGAAATAGACTTTTAATAAATCCCGCAGTTGATCACTGTCTATTTGCTTCAAGGTTCATCCCTCGCAATCTATTCTGATATGCAAAATGATTCGTAGGTCCATGTCCAGCCCCTATGCCCAGCTCGTCTTCAATCGCCGCTTGTATAAAAGCTTTAGCTATGTGTGTTGCTTCGGGAACGGTTTTGCCCATAGCAAGCTCGGCAGTGACTGCTGCTGAATAGGTGCAGCCTGTGCCGTGCGTGTGTCTAGTCTGAACTCGTTGACTCTCCATAAAGATGAATTCGTGACCATCATATAGGAGATCCACAACAGCCTTAGTTGAGGTATCATGCCCACCTTTTAGCACTACATAGTTAGAGCCCATGGCATGAATGATTTTAGCCGCTTCTTTACGATCGTCTATAGTAGTGATGCTTCTGTTGGTAATCATTTCAGCCTCTGGAATATTGGGTGTCGTTACTAAGGCTAGCGGGAGGAGATGATTGATTAAGGACTGAACAGCTTCTTGCTGTAGCAGCGTGGAACCCCCTTTAGCAACCATCACAGGATCAACTACAAGATTACGCCAGCTGTATTGCTGGATCTTCTCTGCTACGATACGTATGATGTCACTGTTAAAAAGCATCCCGGTCTTCACAGCATCCGGCTTCAGATCAAGTCCAATGGAATCAAGCTGCTGAGTAATAGCTTCCAGTGTCAACGGATAAACGCCTTGAACTCCGAGGGTGTTCTGGGCTGTCACAGCCGTAAGAGCACTCATTCCATATACAGAAAGCTCCTGAAAGGTTTTTAGATCTGCTTGGATGCCAGCGCCACCACCGCTATCCGATCCGGCTATAGTTAAAGCTTTATATATCATCATTGTTCACTCCTTAGGGTTGTTATCTGAGTTGCTTGATTATTGATTTATCTTGGTAAGTTTCAGCTGTGACCAAGCTCAATTGATTTAGAAACTCGATTTGAAAGCTCCCCGGACCTTGTCCAGTCGTTAGTTCAGCGGCGATTTCAGCAGCCACTCCATAGAAGGAGAGGGCTTCGACTGCGGCTTCAAGAGATGCTCCTTCACTTACCGCTAGAAATGCACCGACTACTGCACTTAGCAGACAACCGGTTCCCGTTACTTTCGTTAGAATAGGGTGACCGTTGCTGGCAATGTAGGTGTTATCTCCATTCGTGATGACATCGTCTTTTCCGGTGATGATAACTACACAGCCTAACTTCCGCGCGGCTGTCTCAGCCAAGACGACTACGTCGCCATCCCCTTCGCCTGCATCTACCCCTTTAATAGACCAGCTTTCACCAATGACATTGGCAACTTCAGCTACATTGCCACGTAGAGCGGTAATCTGCATCTCATTCACTAGCTTTTGAGTGACCGCTGTTCGATAAGAAGTGGCTCCCGCACCCACTGGATCAAGAACTAAGGGAACGCCGTGCTTATTCGCAGATTGTCCCGCGAGCACCATGGATTGAATGGCATAGTCATTCAGTGTGCCGATATTTAGAACTACAGCAGATGAAAATGCGGCGATATCGACCACTTCCTCGTGAGCATCCGCCATAAAGGGGGAGGCACCCAGCGCCAAAAGACCGTTGGCTGAGAAATTGGCTACGACGATGTTGGTGATATTGTGGACCAGTGGATTGGATTCCCGTACTTTGGATAGATAACTCATGATTTATTCCTCCTCAAGTTTTATTAGCGAATAGCTAATGTTTAAAGATTAATAAAAGAATCCTCAGCTTTGATGTCAGTAGACAGTAAATCATTGTCCGATAGCCACTGTCTTACCTTCTCCCAAGACGCTGGCGCTTGATATCCAAAATCTTGATCACCCGCATTCATTAACGGTAGTAGAATCGCTAGGCTCTTCTCTTCAATTTGCTTATCGAGTGGAGAGGTCTCATCTTCGTGTGCAAGCAGCAAATTTAACGCTTTTTCCGGATTATCCTGCACAAATTGTTGTCCTTTTGTAATTGCATTTAGAAACTTTTTGAAATAGGATTCAGAATATTGTATTCCTTGATCGCTGGCGACAAGGACTAGCTCATAATAATCGGGGACTCCGTAATCCGTGGGATTGAACGAGTTCACGGGATAACCTTCTTTTTCCAAGATTAATTGTTCGTGGTTAATGAACCCTCCCATAATGGCATCCACTTGCCCCGTCGCAATCGCCGGAATAAGATCAAAGCCTACGTCTATTAATTTGCTGGCCTTAGGGTCACCCCCATCGTTTTGGATCATCGTACGAATCATGGCTTCATAAAGAGGAATGGAAGAATACCCAATCTGTTTACCTATGAGGTCTTTGGGACTATGAACGTCTCCAGCCTGAGGTACCATTAAATGATTAAGCGGATGTCTCACAATCGCAGCAATCGAACGTACTGGAATGTTCTCACTGCGTGCCATGAGCACCTGAGGTTGATAACTAAACGCTAAATCGATTTGATTCGCTGCTACAAGCTTCAGTGCGTCATTGCTGTCTGCGGGCATTTGGATCTCTACGTCCAGACCTTCCTCTTGGAAATAACCATTCTGCTCAGCAGCATATAAAAAAGAGTGAACGGCATTGGGATACCAATCGAGCATAATCTTCAGCTTGTGCGTTTGTATAATTTCGTTATTAGATGAATTAGCAGGAGGACTACTTACATTGGATGCTTTTCCGCAGCTGGTGAAGATTAGGAGTGAACATATGAGAAATACGGGAATAAGCCATTTTCTTTGGAAATTCAAATCATTCATTGCTTAGATCCTCTTTTCTTTAAAAATAATGGTTCGAGCAGAGCTATCATCAGAAACAACATTACACCGAGCGCGGACAACAGAAATACAGCGGCGAACATTTCGGCACTTTGCATATTTCCGGCCATCCTTCGGCTAAAGTAACCGAGTCCTTTGCTGCCTCCAAGCCATTCGCCGATGGTTGCTCCAATCACGCAGTACACAATGGATAGCTTTAGTCCTGAGAAAAAAGAGGGCAGCGCCAGCGGGATTTGGGTTTTAGCAAGCAGTTGCCAGCGGTTTGCGCCAAATGTTAACAATAAGTCTTTGTAGGCTTGACCACTTGTACGAAGTCCGTCATATGTACTCACAACGACTGGAAAAAAAGCAGTTAGAAACACAACAGCCACTTTGCTCCACAGCGTATAACCGAACCACATAATGAAAATGGGGGATAGCGCGATTAACGGGATCGTCTGACTGATAATAAGGAACGGATAGATGGCTTTTTCAAGGGGGCGAAACAAGAACATTCCGGTGCCCAGCAGTGAACCACAGATAACCGAGAGAACAAAACCTACCAATATTTCCTGCAGTGTCGCCATTAAATGCGGTCTGAGTAATTGCCTGTGTTCGATCAATGCGATACCTATTGAAGAAGGTGCAGGTAGGATAAAGGCTGGAATCAAGTGAAGACGAACAGCTGATTCCCAGATCACAAGAATGAACAATAGCAGTAGAATGAAGGGGCCGTAATTGTTTAAATATTTTTTAAAAGGTATGGGATGCATACAGTCTCCGCTCCAACTCTTCCCGTAACGCTATAAACCGGGGTTCATAGTTCATCTTGTAATGTCTTGGCCTCGGTAAATCAACGATGATCTCCTGTAATTCGCTATGCACGCCTCCAGACAATAAATAAATCCGATCGCTTAGTAACAGCGCTTCCTCTAGATCATGGGTGATGAGCATCACTGTTTGATCCAGCTCATCCCAAAGCTCCAACAGCCAACGGTGTATCTCACGTTTGCTCATAGCGTCGAGCGCTCCAAATGGCTCATCTAGCAGCATAAGACCGGCCCCGCCGCCAGCTACAAGCGTTCGTAGAAATGCGACTCGCTGTTTCATGCCACCCGATAGCTCATGGGGATAAGCCCTCTCTACATCGGCCAAACCGAAGCGTGACAGCATTTCCCGAATGTGAGAGATCGTCTGTTGTTTACTAAACCTTGGTTTAATCTCCCAGGGCAAAAGACAGTTGTCGAGCACGGTTCTCCAAGGCAGCAGCAAATCCTGCTGAGGCATGTATGCGATCTGACCTAAGCGAGTAGAGGATGACGAGTTCGAATGAATTATTATTTTCCCATGAGTGGGTTCGAGCAAGCCTGCTATAGTTTTGAAAAGCGTACTTTTTCCGCATCCGCTAGCCCCAATGACAGAAACAAACTCACCTTGCCTGATATCCATGGATAGATCTGCGAATACAGGGGGTTGTTCTGATTCCGGAAAAGAGTAGGTTAAGCATTGAATGGATAGGATTGTCGTGATGATCGAACCTCCTAAAAAGTTTTGTGAGCGTTGGCTTCTTGGAAAGCATCGTACAAAACTTGCTTCGGAAGCCTACGCTTAAGTTTTGTGATTGATTGTAAACAAATAAAGACCCATTCATTTCCGGTGGGAAATAAATGGGTCAAAAAGTTCATTCAGCATAGGAACACTAAAAATGCATGGGATGAAAATTCTGCTCCACTTCCCTCCGCTGGTATGATCCAGATCAGGTTCCAAGGGTCCGGAGCTTGAAGCTCCGTCTCAGTCGGCCGACTCCCCTAGTGAAATAACAGGTCCATATTTAATTTGTTTATAAATATACCATATCTTTCTGAGATGTAAAGAGAGGATCTTGTGAAGGATTATTCTAAGAATGGGTAATATAAGGGTAGAGATTTACCTAATATTACAATTCCGATGAATATAATCGGAAAAAATCATTGACGGTAAACATCAGCCAGTGTAGTATACAATTTACCGGATGAATTCCGGGTAAAGAGAGGGGAATTAATAATGAAAAAATTAAGTTTAACTATTCTATTGGCGTTAACCGTGGTGTTTGTAGCGGCCTGCGGCAATAATTCGAATACCGATACTTCTAAAAATTCTTCAGCTGGAACGAATGGTGGAAATACAGCCACTGCGCAAAACAGTCTGGAAGCTGTTAAAGCTAGCGGCAAATTGCGTATAGGAACAGAAGGGACGTATGCACCCTTTACTTATCATGACGCTTCGGGGAAACTGACCGGCTTTGACGTAGAAATTGCTGAGGAAGTAGCGAAGCGCCTCGGTGTTGAACCAGAATTTTTTGAGACACAGTGGGACGGCATTTTTGCTGGGATGGATGCCAAGCGTTTTGATGTTATTTTTAACGAAGTATCTATTAATGAAGATCGTAAAGTGAAATATGATTTCTCTGAACCGTATATCGTATCTAAAGCGGTATTGATAGTGAGTGAAAACAATGAGGATATCAAAACATTTGCAGATCTTAAGGGTAAAAAAGCTGGACAATCTCTAACCAGTAACCTGTCCGATATCGCCCGTGAGAACGGTGCTGAAATCGTTGCTACAGACGGGTTCAATCAAGCGATGGACCTATTGACCTCAGGCCGTATTGATGCGACTGTAAATGATGGTTTGTCTTATCTGGACCTGAAAAAGCAAAAGCCTGATGTGAAAATTAAAGTGGTAGATGAGATTCCTGACGGTTCGCAAAGCGCAGCTGTTTTCTTAAAAGGCAACGATGAGTTGGTAAAAGCAGTGAGTGATGCAATTGTTGAAATGAAGAGCGATGGCACATACTTAAAGATTTCTGAGAAATACTTTGGTGCTGACGTTTCAAAATAATACAAGGTTTCAGAAGCTAACCAGCTTGGAGCCAAAAAAGGATGTCTAAAAATGGATGACCGCAAAATACAAATTTTCTTAGATTCACTGCTACCCCTGCTAAAAGCTGGGGTGGCTTTTACCATTCCTTTGGCATTGATATCATTTGCACTGGGACTGATCTTAGCGATATTGACTGCATTAGCTCGTCTCTCCCCGTGGGTACTTCCGAAGCTGATCGCTCGCTTTTATGTATGGGTCATTCGTGGAACCCCTTTGTTGGTGCAACTGTTTATTATTTTCTATGGTTTGCCGGCAGTTGGAATCGTGCTAGACCCTTTCATAGCCGCAACCATTGGATTTACGCTTAGTGTAGGGGCTTATTCATCAGAAATTATACGTGCTGCTATCCTGTCTATACATAAAGGTCAGTGGGAAGCGGCCTTCTCCGTTGGGATGACTCGTACCCAGGCACTGCGCCGCGTTATACTGCCACAAGCTGCCCGTGTTTCTGTACCGCCGTTATCGAATTCCTTTATTAGCTTGGTCAAAGACACTTCACTGGCAGCGACCATTACCTATACGGAGATGTTCAGAACAGCACAGCAGGTTGCTTCCACCTCCTATGAGCCACTGCTGATCTATTGCGAGGCAGGATTGTTCTATTTACTATTCTGCTCAGTGTTATCAGCACTGCAAAATTACTTGGAGAAACGACTGAGTCGTTACTCTGCGAGCTAAAGGGGGAGACAATTATGATTGAAATACTTAATTTGCATAAATCCTTCGGTGAGCTGCAGGTATTAAAGGGCATTGATCTCGAAATGGAACATGGCAAGGTACTGGTCATTATTGGCCCATCGGGTTCAGGCAAAACAACGCTTTTACGCTGCTTTAATCTGCTTGAAGTCCCTGATCAAGGAAGCTTATCGCTCAGTGATATTAAAATTAATTTCACGGATAACAAGAAAATCCCCCAGAAGTCCATTTTGGCATTACGCCAAAAAACAGGGATGGTCTTTCAGTCCTATAATCTTTTTCCGCATATGACTGCACTAGGCAACGTGATGGAAGGGCAGGTGACGGTCCAGAAACGATCCAAGGACGAAGCACGCGAACGTGCCCTTCAGTTGTTAACTAAAGTTGGCTTGGCGGACAAAGCGGATGCTTATCCGCACCAACTGTCTGGTGGCCAGCAGCAACGGGTAGCTATCGCTCGTGCCATGGCAGTAGATCCAGAGGTGCTGTTGTTCGATGAGCCTACCTCTGCGCTTGATCCAGAGTTGGTGGGGGAAGTACTTAAGGTTATTAAACAGTTAGCGGCAGAGGGAATGACTATGGTGATAGTGACCCATGAGATGAAATTTGCTGCGGATGTGGCTGACCGGATCATTCTGATGGATGGAGGCCATATTCTAGAGCAAGGGACTCCGCAAGAAGTTCTTGAGCATCCGCAGCATCCTCGTGCTCTACAATTTCTGAACAGAATTAGTGGAGAAGAAGTATAGAAGACGATCAAGACGCAAAAAAGCAGTCCAGGACTATACCTGGGCTGCTTTTTCTTGTTTACCATTCAATGTTATTGGTGTGTCGCTTCTAGGTTAGGATTTAATACCGGTCTTCAGAAATTCCAAAGCATTATAGAGCATAATCGCAGCTTCGGCGCGAGTGATTTCACTTTTTGGATTAAACTTCCCATTGGCGTCTAAACTATTAATCTTGTATTTAAGAGAACGTTGAATGCTGCCTTGATAAGAAGGATTCAGCGCAGCATCGTCAGCGATATCTACGGGCACTATATTGATCATCGGCAGATTCCCAATGCCTTCGACCCCTTGCACTAGATAATTGGTGAACTCTTCTTTGGTCATTGTTTTGGTTGGATCAATATCCTTAGGAAGCTCGACATGATTGTAATACGCATTGATAAAGGCTTCAGCGTACCAAGCTTTATCCTTGACTTTCGTGAACAAGCCACTGGCAACGGGAGCTTTGTTGAAATCAATAGCCGCGAGACTAAGCTGGAGTCCACCCGAAATGAACTGGATCCCTTGTGCTGTTGTTACTTTGGAGCTGGGCAAGAATTGGGATTCACTAACCCCTTTGATCAAGCCTTGATTTTTTAAAGAAATAATTTTTTCTTTGCCGTTTATATTATCAATATCCTTAAAGGTATTTCCGGCTGCAAATATTTGGCCACCCAAAGAGAAGGAGAGAATCGTAACGGTTGTAATCGCGGCTAACGTTCTTTTTTTCATATTCATGGTTATTTCACCTCGTTGTATGGATAGGCCTCGTGGCCGCTATCACAAACTTAAACGCAGAAAAATATGGAAAGGTTGCGGTCAAACCTATAATATTTCACGAAAAAGTAGATTTTGGCAGAAAAATAGGCAGGAATGGATGAAAGAACTTTGGATAAGAGAGCTGAAATGTTATAATGATGTCAGGCTCTATTCATTCGTGATTATTTTTGATATGATTATATCGTAAAGATTACTATTTACGTTTAATATTTGATGCATAAATGGGTGCGTCTCAGTGGATACGGATGTTAAATCATTCCGGGAAGGTAGGAGATCAAATGGATCAAATTTCAAATATCAGTCAGCTTTTTGCGGCGCAAAAATATAAATTAACGCCCCAGCGTGAGGCCATAGTGAACATATTGCTCGACAATGAGAAAGATCATCTCAGCGTAGAAGAAGTATATATGCTTGTCAAGAACAGTTATCCGCATTTAGGGCTGGCAACGGTATACCGTACACTTGAGCTCTTATGCGAGCTTCACATTGTAGAAAAGATGAACTTCGGAGATGGAGTCGCTCGTTACGATCTGCGCGGGAATGATCATTCTCACATGCATCATCATTTGATATGCAGCGTGTGCGGCAGGTTGGAGGAAATTAAGGATGACTGGCTGGTGGAGCTGGAGAAAAGAGTGGAACGTGAATACGGCTTTAACGTCACGGATCACCGCCTAGATTTCAAGGGTACTTATGACACATGTAAACGAACAGGCTGCAAAAAAGAAAAAGCAAACAAAGCGGTTTCTTAAGCCGCTTTCTACCTAAAAGAAGAAGCTGTCTCAGAAGTAGTAAGTACTACTTAGGGGGCAGCTTCTTTTTCGGAAAAGAATTAGGGAAAAACTCCCTCTAAATAACTGATAATTGCCCGATACGAATGGAAATGGGGAAATCCTCCCTATAAATCGGACAAATATCTATATTTCACAACAAATCAGTTGAATTATAGGGAGGATTTCCCTAATTAGTAGTCAAATGCGCAGACATTTCTGAATTATAGGGAGATATTCCTTAATTTGCACGCACAGCAGCGCTTCTTGAAAACCGGAGCAGCGCTATCTTGCCTTTTAAACAGTTAAAGGAAATCCTAATTATGAGAAAGCCTATGACATTTTTCTTAGCTTCGAGTGGGCACGAAGGATTTAATCCACGTTCCGAAGCTCCCAGGGTTACGGCTCTGAACGAGGATTACACCTTCTCCGCGGAATCGGCAGACAAGCGCTTCACCACTGGTTAAACTGTTCAACCAACCCGAGGCTGCTTTTTCTACCTTATAGTCCATATAATCTGGCCAAGCGACGAGATGTCCATTGTCGATAATCATCTCTTCACCAGGTGCTAAATTAATGGCGTGGATCGCTCCGAAGGAGGACAGGAATACTGTTCCTCTGCCGCTGATTTCTACAATGAAGAAGCCTTCACCAGAGAAAAGTCCGCGTGTTAAATTTTGCATTTTGGTATTTACTTGAATGCCTTCCGTACCGGCTAAGAATCCGTCCTTTTGAACTAACAGCTTATAGGATCCATCTAATTCGATAGCTTGGATATCACCCAATGATCCAGGAGACAGTAGGACCTCACTTTGACCACGGATAGCTCTGAGTTCCTGGAAGAAGAACTTTTCACCGCTCAGCATTCTTCCCAGACCCCGCATTACGCCTCCATCAGCCGTTCCTTTTAATTCTACGTTGGGAGACATGGCAACCATCGCGCCCATCTCAGCTTTAACGCTTTCGCCGGGGTCCAAATATACCTTCAACATAGCAAAAGCACCCTCGTACAAAACATCGTATTTCATCACTAAAAACCTCCGAATCTATTTAGATAAGTAAGAAAACTAGCAGTGATCTCATTGTAACGGAATTCTGGCTGCGCTCATAGTCTGTATTATGTTAAACTGTAGTTGTCTAATAGTTCATCTATGAATAGGAGAGTGGTGCCACATGGCACGAACCAAGACTCAAAAAGCCTTGTTAAAGGCAGAGCGCTCAGGAACCTGGTGCGCAGCTCAAAGTCGAAGATCCAATGGAGATTATGGCGCCATTTCACAGCATGTACGGTTAACGCCGAGCAAACAACAGCAATTGAATAAGAACAAACACAAGGAGCGGATCTTCCAAGATGATGCTCCTTTTTATTTGGCGATTTGAAAATAATGTGTCACTAAGAATATACTGATGGAAGACATTATGGATAGGAGATATATAACTGATGAAACAAAATAAATACGACGATACGAATTTCTTCTCAGCCTATAAACAAATGCCTCGTTCCATTGGTGGGCTTGAAGCAGCTGGAGAATGGCATGTATTACAACCTCTGATCCCAGACTTACATAATAAAAGTGTTCTTGATTTAGGCTGCGGATTTGGCTGGCATTGTCTATATGCACGCGAGCAGCAGGCAAGCTCAGTCGTTGGCGTAGATATCTCTGAAAAAATGCTTCAAGAAGCGCGTGAAAAAACAGACGATCCAGCTATTTCTTATATCCAGATGCCGATTGAGGATATTGAATTTGCGAGCGAACAATTTGATGTGGTCATCAGTTCATTGGCCTTGCATTATGTAAAATCTTTTGAAGCTATCTGTCGCAAGGTTCATACTTACCTTAAGCCAGGCGGCAGCTTTATATTTTCAGTGGAGCATCCCATCTTTACTTCTCGAAATGAACAGGATTGGTATGTGGATGACCAAGGCAATCGTCTTCATTGGCCTGTAGATCATTATCAGTCTGAGGGATTGCGTGAAACGACCTTCTTAACAGAAAATGTGATTAAATATCATCGTACAATTTCAACCTACTTCAATGACTTGATTGGAGCCGGGTTTGCTATCAAAGCAGTTAAGGAGCCTAAGCCTTCTGATGAAATGAGCAATGATCCGTGGATGAAGGACGAGGATCGCAGGCCGATGTTCCTGATCATTTCAGCTGAAAAAGAATAATCATCTCATTAACATGAGTATTGTTTGAATATAGAAGCAAGGGTTATCCTCGTAGTAGTTTATCTACTATAGGGATAGCCCTATTTTTGTTGATGCAATTCACCTCTATATTATACTTGAGTTCTGCTGTGTACACGGTACTGTCTAGGGGACATGCCGAAACGACTTCGGAATACACGGTGAAAATAAGTATAGTTCGCGAAACCGCAGGTTTCTGCTACTTGCTCCAGCGGCATCGGGCTGAAGGTTATTCGTTCTCTTGCCATCTCTAGCCGGACATCATTTACATATTTGATAATACTGGTCCCGAAGGCCTCCTTAAATAAATGAACGGCACGGGAGACGGAAATATCTACATGTGCGGCAACATCCTCCAACAGAAAAGGTAAGGTTGCATGCTCCTCAACATATTGCTTCATTCGGTAAGCTAGATAGCCTTTAGGCGTAATCGCTGGCTGATCTGTAATGAGTCTGTCGATTTCCATACACAGGATTTGCAGATAACAGGCAGATATCGCTGGTGAGAAATCGGAAAGACGTCTGTGCTCAAGAATCAGTTGACGAAATAAGCCGAGGAAATTCTCACTAAGTGGCACACTTAAGAGTGAGGGTCTCTGAGCACGTTCCCACCATTCAACAATCCAAGTTCCTTCACAAAAAATATGATAATCTCCGCTTTCAATCCGCGGCTTACCCACAGGATACTCTTCCTTATCAATGATTAAATAGTAAGGATCATTAGGAGCAAACAGCATGATATCGCCGCTCTCTACTGGAGTCATCACACCGTCGATCATTGCTCGGCTTCGGCCCTCTGTTTGCAGACGAATTAAATAGTTCTGATTTCCATGGCTATGTGACATATGAAAAGGTTTGCGGTGAAAGGAAAATCCAGCAGATAAAACGTGACAGGTAGTTGATTGATTCATGTGTCCTCCTTGATGTCTAGAAATGATAATCAGATTGTTCATGTTTTAATCATATTATTCATTTTATTATATACGCTTTCATATTACTATGTACCTAAGCAATAAAGAAAGAAATCGACCATCCACGCTATACGGAGTCGATATTAGCTATGCAAACAAGAATGGCAGTTGAAGGAAACTAATGGGAATCAGATTAGTCAATTCTGCAACAGCATTATTGTTCAAGTGATTGCTGCTGTTGATCTCTTTGGGGACGAGCAGCAGAAAGAAGTTTAAATGAATTAGTAAGCTAACCCTAAACCCATTGGAGTGATTAGAAAATGCTGAAGATAGGTCTGCAATTGTACACGCTTAGAGAAGAATTGGAACAGGATTTTGAAGGAACACTGCGTAAGGTAGCAGCCCTTGGATATAAAGGCGTAGAGTTTTTCCACTATTTCGGCCGCACCGCAGCAGAAGTCAAACAATTGCTAAATGAGCTTGGACTAGTTGCGCTCGGCGCACATCGTCCATATGACGCATTGCTGAATGATACAGAAGCAGAGATCTCTTACAATCTTGAGATTGGAAATCCAAATTTGATTGTTCCTTATTTGTCAGAAGAACAACGTAACTATGTAGAGGTTGCCGCGAATCTGAAGGTTATTGGAGAAAAGTGCAAAGCGGGCGGAGCAGTTCTTCTGTATCACAATCATGATTTCGAGTTAACAGATAAATATGGTGATAGTGACCGTACTGCTTTTGATGGATTGTTTGAAGAGGTGCCGGCTGACCTGTTGCAAGTGGAAATGGATACTTGCTGGGTACATCATGCAGGCTATGATCCAGTTGAATATATCAATAAATACGCAGGTCGACTACCGATCATCCATCTGAAGGATTTGAAGAAAAAAGAAGACGGATCTCCGGAAACTGTTGTACTAGGTGAAGGTGAAGTGAACCTTACTGCAATTTTAAATGCAGCTGTACAGGCAAATGTGGAGTGGGCGGTAGTAGAGCAGGATTTCTGCAGTCGTTCACCATTAGAAAGTGTAGAAGATAGTTTGAAATGGGTAAAAGCACACGCAAATCAAGGAGGAAAAGTTAATGTCTAATAAGTTGAGAATTGCTATTGTAGGTTGCGGTGGTATCGCAAATGGGAAACATATGCCAAGTTTGTCACGTCA
Organism: Paenibacillus sp. NPDC058367; assembly: GCF_042723305.1. Classification (NCBI taxonomy): domain Bacteria; kingdom Bacillati; phylum Bacillota; class Bacilli; order Caryophanales; family Paenibacillaceae; genus Paenibacillus; species Paenibacillus sp. NPDC058367. The sequence continues at coordinate 483,427 of NZ_JBHXIZ010000001.1, read as the reverse complement.
GAAGGATGCTGAAATGGTAGCTTTCTGCGATATCATAGAAGAGCGTGCACAGAAAGCCGCTCAGACTTATGGCGCTGAAGGCGCTGCTGTTTATACAGATTACACTGAGCTTTTGAAAGCTGGCGGATTTGATATTGTTCATGTATGTACACCAAATGACAGTCACTCCGTGATTACTATTGCTGCATTGGAAGCAGGTAACCATGTAATGTGCGAGAAACCAATGGCTAAAACCACTGCCCAAGCACAAGAAATGTTGGATGCTGCGAAGCGTACGGGGATGAAGTTGTCTGTCGCTTACCAGAACCGTTATCGTTCGGATAGTGAATACCTTAAAGCACTCTGCGAAAACGGCGAACTAGGTGATATCTATTATGCAAAAGCAATTGCCCTTCGTCGTCGTGCGGTTCCTACTTGGGGCGTGTTCCTGGATGAAGAAAAGCAAGGCGGCGGCCCACTGATCGATATCGGTACGCATGCACTTGATCTTACTTTATGGATGATGGATAATTATAAACCACGCAGTGTTATGGGCTCGTCTTTCCATAAGCTGAGTAACCGAAAGAACGCTGGAAATGCCTTTGGTCCTTGGGATCCTGAGCAATTTAAGGTAGAAGATTCAGCTTTTGGATTTATTACCATGGAAAATGGTGCTACAATTGTACTTGAATCTAGCTGGGCACTAAATGTATCTGAGTATCGAGAAGCTCAGACGCTTCTTGCAGGTACAGAAGGTGGTGCAGATATGAAGGATGGTCTGCGCCTAAACGGTGACCGTGGTGGACGTCTGTATGAGACCAAAGTAGACTTGTCTGCTGGTGGAGTAGCGTTCTTTGATGGTGGACAGGAAAATGAATCTGATCGTGAAGCTCGTTTGTGGCTTGAGGCGGTTAGAGAAGACAAGGAACCTGTAGTTAAACCTGAGCAGGCCCTCGTTGTTACTCAAATCTTGGAAGCTATTTATGAATCTTCACGTACAGGTCGCGCTGTGTATTTTGACGGCACATCAGATAATTAATAGGGAAGTAGGAGTGGAAGTCATGAGCTCAAAGATACATTCCGTAGTCATCGTTGGCTTTGGTGGAATGGGAAGTTATCACGCGAAATTAATTAAGGAGACTAACTCTCTAGAAGTGGTAGGGACATACGACTTGCTTGAAGCACGTCGTGCGGACTCCATCAATGCTGGTTACAAGGTATATGAAAGTTATGAAGAAGTATTAGCAGATCCTGCAGTTGAGATTGTTCTTATTGCGACACCAAACGATGTACACAAAGAAATCGCTATACGTGCGCTACAAGCTGGCAAACATGTTATTTGTGAGAAGCCAGTCGCTATGTCCAAGGAAGAGCTTCAAGATATGCTGGATGCTGCGGATGCAGCAGGACGTGTGTTCATGGTACATCAGAACAGACGTTGGGATGAGGATTTCTTAACCATCAAAAAAATGTATGATCAAGAGACCATCGGTTCTTTGTTCCAGCTTGAATCTCGCGTACATGGAGCGAATGGTATTCCAGGAGACTGGCGCCATGTCAAGGCACAAGGTGGAGGAATGCTGCTAGATTGGGGCGTTCATTTATTAGATCAGCTCTTATTTATGATCGATAGCAAAGTCATCAGTGTGAGCAGCAGTCTGAGCTTTATTTTAGGCAATGATGTAGATGATGGCTTTGAAGCCATCCTGCAATTTGAGAATGGAATTAAAGCTATCGTTGAGGTTGGGACAACTAACTTTATTACGCTGCCTAGATGGTATGTGAAGGGTATTGAAGGAACGGGTATTATCGAAGATTGGTCTTTAACTGGACGTTTAGTAACCAGAAACAATGAAGGTGAAAAGATCGAACCTAAGCCTATACGTGCTGGTGTTGGATTAACCAAAACTATGGCGCCTCCTTCAGAAGGGGCTACGATTACAGAAGCTTTACCTCAACCTGCGGAGCTAGGCTCTAGCTTCTATGACAATTTCGCAGCCGTTATTGAGGGAACAGCAGAGCCAATCGTTAAGAATGCCGAAGTAATGCGTGTTCAGAATTTGATTGAAGCTATTTTTGAATCTGCTGAGAAGAACCAAGTAGTAAAAGACTTCGATATGTATGGTGAAGGTAAGTAAACTATTTGCAAAAGAGGTGACTTACAATGAAACTTGGAGTATTTATGGTCTTGTTTGGGGGTCGCAAGCTGGAGGATGCTCTTGATTATGTAGCGTCCAAAGGTCTAAAGGCGGTAGAGATTGGTACAGGAGGGAATCCTGGTAACAGCCATTGTGATCCTAAGATGCTTCTCGAGAATGAGACAGCATTGAAAGAATTCAAACATGCTGTGGAATCCCGTGGATTGACGATCAGTGCATTGAGCTGTCACGGAAATCCCCTACACCCACAAAAAGAGCTTGCCCAGAAGGATCATGAGGACTTTGTGAACTCGGTCAAATTGGCGCAGAAGCTAGGAGTTCCAGTCGTTAATACGTTCTCTGGCTGTCCAGGTGATCATGAGGGTGCCAAGTATCCGAACTGGCCGGTAGCTCCATGGCCAAATGATTATCAAGAAATTCTGGATTGGCAATGGGAAAATAAAGTGATTCCTTACTGGACTGAATGGGGAGCCTTTGCCGCAGAGCATGATGTGAAGGTTGGTCTTGAGCTGCACGGCGGATTCTCCGTTCACACACCTGCTACTCTACTGCGGTTGAGAGAAGCTGCAGGTGAAGTAATCGGAGCTAACCTTGATCCGAGTCATATGTGGTGGCAAGGAATTGATCCAGTGCAGGCAATTCATATTTTAGGCCGCCAAGGCGCAATTCATCATTTCCACGCTAAAGATACAGTTATTGATCCAGTCAATGTCAATATGCATGGCTTAACAGATATGCAATCCTATACCAAAATGCTTGACCGTGCATGGCAGTTCCGTTCGGTTGGCTTTGGACATGATCTTAAGACTTGGGCTGATATTATGAGTGCTCTTCGTTTGGTAGGATATGATTATGTGGTCAGTATTGAGCATGAAGATGGATTGATGTCTGTGGAAGAAGGCTTCTCCAAAGCTGTAAGTAACCTTCAACAAGTATTGATTGAGGAGCCACTAGCAGAAATGTGGTGGGTTTAGATTAAAGGGTGTAGATATAAGAAATGACGTGCGCAAGCACGTCATTTTTCCTGTATTAATAATCTGAATTTTAAACCATACAAATTGGAGGACGATCATGCAGCCGATAAAAATACAGAGAGAACACAAACTACAAATTACATCCAGCATTCAGGATTATTTTGAAACGGAGCTGTCTAGCGAAATTGGCCAATTAGCAAGTGAGAATCTTCTTGATTTTATGCTCAAAGAACTCTCACCTTATATTTATAATCAGGCACTGGCAGATGCCCGTAAAGTGATTGAGCAAAAGATGATTTCCATTGAAGAAGAATTGTATGCACTTGAGCAACCACTAACATCTGCTAGAAGATAGTCCGCAACATAATGTATTGTTTACCGCTGATTGGTAACCGTTACGTCTGGATCAGTCTCAGCTTCATAATCTACACCCTCAGTCTCAAATCCGAATAACTGGAAAAACTCCTGTTTGTAGCTTTCTAGATCTGTCAATTCATAGATATTGTCTGTCGTGAGTTTATCCCAGATTTGAGTCACTTGATCCTGTACATCCGGGGACATCTCCCAGTCATCGATTCGGATACGCCCTTCTTCGTCCACAGAAGTCCCTTCGATCGCATAAAGACGTTCTGCAAACAACCGATAGGTTTGCTCAATACAACCCTCATGAAGTCCTTTCTCTTTCATGACTTTGTATAGCGCAGAAGTGTACAGGGGGACGACAGGAATTGCTGAGCTAGACTGTGTGACCAGTCCTTTCGTAACTGCTACATAAGCTCGACCGTCTATACTAGATAGTTCATCGTTAAGAGTGTGTGCTGTTAATTCTAGATGATCTTTTGCGCGTCCAATCGTTCCCTTACGATATACAGACTGGGTAATCTCCGGCCCGATATATGAGAATGCGATGGTGGTGGCATGATCGGCCAAAGCTCCGGCTTGATGGAGAGCTTCAATCCAAAGCTGCCAATCGTCACCACCCATCACTCGAATGGTATCATCGATTTCTTTGTCTGTAGCAGGCTCAATAGAAATTTGACTAACTTCACCCGTATGAAAGTTTACGGTTTTATTAGTGTAGGTATCTCCTATAGGTTTAATTACGGAGTTATAAACTTCACCCGTCACAGGATCTGTTCGACGGGCAGAAGCAACGCTGTAGATGACTAGATCAACTTGTCCCAATTCACTGCGAATCAGCTGTATGGTTCTATCCTTAGTTTCTTTGGAGAAGGCATCACCGGTTACGCTGTAGGATTGAAGTCCAGCTTTCTCTGCAAGTTCCTCAAAGGCTGCTGAATTGTACCATCCAGCAGAGGCTGTACGGGCTCCATTGCTGCTGCTCTGGCGGTAGACGCCTACTGTGCTGGCTCCAGCCCCAAAGGCGGCTGTAATCCGTGAGGCGAGGCCATATCCTGTAGAGGCGCCAATGACAAGCACCTTGCGTGGTCCTTTGATCTCGGGTTGTGTCTGGATATATTCGATTTGCCGCTCTACTTGACGAGCGCAACCTTGCGGGTGTGCGGTAGTACAGATAAAGCCGCGTGTTCTAGGTTTAATAATCATGTTAATCGTTTCCTCTCTTTCATGAAAAGCAGGCTAATGAGACTCGTTTGTTCTAATTTTAACAATTTTCAATCAAATGGAGAAGGATTGTTTATCCTTTGATACTTATTTCATTATGGTGGTGAGATCTTGGAGAGCTTTACTAAAACAAAATTAACGACAGAGCAACAGAATGATTTGGTAGGTGTTACTTTTGGAAGCCATGTGAGCATTCAGCGAAGTACTGAACTGACAGGTGGCTATTTTAACGCAGCATATGACCTTTTATTATCAGATGGAAGAGACATGATTCTTAAGATAGCACCGTCAGCTGAAGCAGATACCCTTAGTTACGAGCATGATATTATGTCTGTAGAGGTTGAAGCGATGCGACTGATGAAGTCAAAAGGGACAGTACCTGTGCCTGAGGTATACGCTTATGATAACAGTAAAGAAATGATTTCAAGTGAGTTTTTTTTCATGGAGAAAATAGTTGGCCAGCCCTATAATGAAATTAAGGAAGCGCTAAGCTCGCAGCAGAGAATAAGTATTGAGGAAGAGTTAGGTCGTTATTCCCGTTTAATTAATGAAATTCCTGGTGAGCGTTTCGGATTATTTAGTGCGTCCACACCAGTAAAAGGAACTTCATGGCGGGAAACTTTTAAGCATTTGATAATGAATCTGCTTGAAGATGCACGTCGTTTAAAGGTAGAAATGCCCATTCCGTTAGAAACTGTTGAGGCAGAGATCAAAAGTCACTTACATGTTATGGACGTAGTCGTTGAGCCTCGTCTAATACATTGGGATTTATGGGATGGCAATGTGTTTGTGCGAGAGGGCCGCATTGTTGCATTGATTGATTGGGAACGGGCACTTTGGGGCGATCCACTTATGGAATATTATTTTCGCTATATTGAGAATTCAGAGCATTTCTGCAGAGGTTACGGGAATAGCTTCGACAGCCCAAACGAACATGCCCGTAAAAAACTCTACGACTTATATATCGACTTAATTTACTTCATCGAGTGTTATTCGCGTAAGTACGATAGCCAAGGTCACCTTGAGTGGGCGCATGATAATCTGCTTGAGGGCTGGAAGCGGTTCATGAATTAACACATTTTTGACACAACTACAACATGACAGATAGGGAGACTGAGCAACAGTAGGGGAGAATTCTTATATTTGAACGGCTGAGTGTACATATTGATACCGTAAGTTTGCTGTAGCCGCTGTCAATACTACGTTTGTTTCATGATCATTTATGCACAAATAGCATTGCTTACTGAAGTACATGACCATGTAACTTTTGCTTTGGTTGTATTATTCGTGTATATTTTGATAGTGGGCTTTAGAATCATGGCAGTATTCCTTCCATACCATTTATTGTATTTAGCAGTACCTAGTAGTTCTTCCTTATTCTCTATTTGCGTATTTTAAAGAGGAGCTATCGCAACTATTGAGCACGCAATAATTAGATCTAGTACTAAAGTGTGAGGTTAGCCGTATTTTTTTCAGAAAAATCTTGACTAGAACCCTTAAAACTAGATAAAATAATACTTATTGCTTACAACATGCTGAGAATCATTATCATAATTGACGAGGAAATGAGAGGGTGACAAGATGGAGCGCCTTTTAGAGGTAAAAGACTTAGCGATATCATTCAAAACACACGGCGGAGAGGTACAAGCGATCCGTGGTGTTAGCTTCCATGTAGATAAAGGTGAAACTCTAGCGATTGTTGGGGAGTCAGGTTCGGGTAAAAGTGTAACCTCACAAGCGGTTATGAAGCTAGTTCCTACACCACCAGGAGAATATAAACGCGGACAGATTCTATTCGATGGACAAGATTTGATTGGCAAGACAGAGAAGCAGATGCAGAAGATCCGCGGTAAAGAGATCGGTATGATCTTCCAAGATCCGATGACCTCTCTGAACCCAATGATGAAGGTCGGCAGACAAATTACTGAAGTGCTGCTTAAACATGAGAACATCTCCAAGGCTGATGCGAATAAACGTGGGATTGAGCTTCTCAATCTTGTAGGTATTCCTTCTCCAGAACGTCGTTTCAATCAATATCCACATGAATTCAGTGGTGGTATGCGTCAACGTGTTGTTATTGCAATGGCACTTGCTGCGAACCCTAAGCTTCTGATTGCGGATGAGCCGACTACTGCGCTCGACGTAACCATCCAAGCACAAATCCTTGATTTGATGAAGGAATTGCAGAAGAAGATTGATACGGCTATTATTTTTATCACCCATGATCTCGGGGTTGTAGCAAGAATGGCAGATCGTGTAGCTGTAATGTATGCTGGACAAATTGTTGAAATGGGAACAGCGGAAGAGATCTTCTACGATCCAAGACACCCATACACTTGGGGCTTGCTAGCTTCCATGCCAAGTCTAGAGAGCAAAGGATCTTTGCTAACAGCAATTCCTGGTACTCCTCCAGATTTGATCAAACCGCCTAAGGGCGATGCTTTCGCACTACGTTCCACTTACGCTATGCAAATCGATATGGAGAAAGAGCCTCCAATGTATAAGGTTTCGGATACCCATATGGTGAAGTCTTGGCTAATGCATCCGATGGCTCCTAAGGTGGAACCGCCGGCAGTTGTTAAGAACAGACAACGTGTGCTTAAGAATGCTTATCCAGAGCCAGTTTTGGTACAAGAAGGCGCTAATTAAAGAGATTATTTTACGTAAAATATAAAAGAAACGTCAGGCCATTTCGATGGCTTGGCGTTTTTTTATGTGTATGAATGTTCACTATTATTTAAATGAATATGAATTAATACGAACTTAGTTAAATAAAAGGATTGACTATTGTTTGTTTTCGTTTCAAAATGAAAAGGCATACATAGGAGGTATAACGATGAGAAAAGCAATTATGACTACAATGATCAGCGTTTCATTATTAGCAGTAACCGCGTGCAATGACAATTCAGCTAGTTCCAGCAACACAAATAACGTAGCTGACTCTGCCCAGCCTGTCTTCAAAAATGTATCTGTACATGATCCGTCGATCATTATGACAGATAACAAATACTATGTGTTCGGCTCTCATTTAGCATCTGCTAAATCAAATGATCTGATGTCTTGGACTCAGCTGTCCTCTGGGGTGGTAGAAGGAAACGTTCTCATTCCTAATGTCAAAGAGGAGTTTGCTGAAGCATTAAAATGGGCACAGACGGATACCTTATGGGCACCCGATGTTATCCAATTGGCGGATGGCAAATACTATATGTATTACAATGCTTGTAAAGGGGATTCCCCGTTGTCTGCACTCGGCATAGCTGTGTCGGACAATATTGAGGGACCTTATAAGAATAAAGGAATCATTCTGAAGTCAGGTATGATGGGCAAGGGTGATGATGGAGAAATATATGATGCCACTCAAAAGCCGAATGTAGTAGATCCGGATGTGTTCTTTGATAAAGAAGGGAAGCTGTGGATGGTCTATGGCTCTTACTCCGGTGGTATTTTTATTATGGAACTAGATGCGAATACAGGCTTCCCGCTGCCAGATCAAGGTTATGGCAAAAAGCTTTTGGGTGCGAACCATGCTCGGATAGAAGCTCCATATGTGCTGTACAGTCCGGAAACGGATTACTACTATCTGTTCCTATCCTACGGTGGTCTGGCTGCAGACGGTGGATATAACATCCGTGTAGCTCGTTCAAAGGCGCCTGATGGACCTTTCGAAGATTCTGAGGGTCAAGATATGATTAATGCACAAGGATCGCCATCCGTATTGTTCGATGATCAAGCATATGCTCCTTATGGAGTGAAGCTAATGGGGAATTTCGAATTCTTGAATACAGATGACGAGCTGCCAGTGAGTGGAGAAGGATATGTATCACCAGGTCATAACTCAGCGTTTTATGATGAAGAGAATGGCAAGTATTATCTGATCTTCCATACACGGTTCCCGAATCGTGGAGAAAAGCATGAGGTAAGAGTTCATCAGATGTTTATGAACAGTGAGGGCTGGCCGGTTGTAGCCCCGCACCGCTATGGCGGAGAGAGCATAGAGAAATACACAAAAGAGCAAATTTCAGGCGAATATAAATATGTAAACCATAACAAAGACATTTCGGCTGATATCGTGCAGTCGGAGCTGATTGAATTCACTAAGAGCGGTAAGATTAAAGGAGCAGTAAAAGGGAAATGGAAGCTTATTGATGATCATACTGCTGAGCTTACCATTGACGGTTCTACTTATAATGGGGTGTTCCTGAAAGAGTGGAATGAAGCAACAGCTAGTAACGTTATGACGTTTACTGCGGTTTCCAAGGAAGGTATCTCTATCTGGGGGAGCCACGTATCAACGATGGAATAACAGATTTTTTTGAAATTGGCAGTAGAAACGGGGTTCCAATTAGTCCTAAGAATGACTAAGTCGGAACCCCGTTTTATGGATGATTGGTCAATCTTCAAACTTTCGAATCACAATGACAGCATTATGCCCACCGAAACCAAAGGAGTTAGACATACCTATAGTAAGATCAGATTTTCGCGCAATGTTCGGGACATAATCTAAATCACAGATGGAATCTTTGACCTCCTGATTAATGGTAGGTGGGATGATTCCTTCTTGAATGCTCTTAATAAGGGCAATGGCTTCTAGGCCACCAGCCGCCCCTAAGGCGTGTCCAGTCATGGACTTATTAGCGGTTACGGGAATCTGGTAGGCTTGATCACCGAATAACTTCTTTATCGCAAGGGTCTCAGAGCGGTCACCTACTACTGTACTCGTGGCATGAGCACTAATTACATCCACCTCTTCGGGCTGGAGATTAGCTTCATTCAGGGCCAGCTTCATCGCTTGATAAGCACCAATTCCTTCTGGATGGGTGGCGACCATATGATAGGCATCAGAGCTGGCACCATAACCGATAACCTCTCCGTGAATCTTGGCGTTTCTACGCTGCGCATGAGAAAGTGACTCCAAAATAACTATTCCGCCACCTTCACCGATAACAAATCCGTCACGTTCCCCGTCAAAAGGCCGACTCGCCTTAATCGGCTCCTCATTTCGAGTGGATAAGGAGGTGGCATTGCCGAAACTGGCTAAAGAGATTTCAGTAATGGCTGCTTCTGATCCACCAGCAATTACGATGTCGGCACCTCCATAACGGATCAACCGGAAGGCTTCACCGATTGCCGTATTTCCAATAGAGCAGGCAGTTACTGGAGACATTGTAGGACCTAAAGCTCCTAATTTAATGCTGATCATCGCCGCAGCCATATTAGAGATCATCATGGGAATTAAAGTGGGGCTGACCCGATCTGGTCCGCGGCCCTTTAGCACATTCCCTTGTTCCATCAAGGTTTGAATTCCACCAACGCCTGATCCTACATAAACCCCGAGACGTTCCTTGTCAATCTTATCAAGCTGTAGACCGGAATGTGTCCAGGCATCTTCAGCGGCTGCCAGAGCGAACTGACTAAATCTATCCATTCTGCGTGCTTCTTTACGGCCAAATCTGGCCTCCGCATCGAAATCATGCACGACTCCCGCGATCTTTGTCTTAAAGTTAGAGGTATCAAATGAAGTGATTGGGGAAATACCCGACTCACCAGAAACTAGACGATCCCAGAATTGTTCTATTGTATTTCCAAGGGGCGAGATTAAGCCCATACCTGTAATAACTACGCGTTCCATAATGAACCTCCTCAAGAAGTGTATATAGGTATTTTTCCACTTATTTTATCCTATTACAAGTTATCGTTTATCCTAGTATAATTTGTACTATACTAAAGAATGTAACAGAGAGGAGAGGAAGCGTATGGCTAATCAGACGAGGTTGCAGGCATTATCAGATTTCTTAAAAGCACGCCGTGCTGCGATCTCACCCAGCTCTGTTGGACTGCCAGAAGGCACACGCAGGAGAACGCCTGGACTTCGCAGGGAAGAAGTTGCACAGTTAGCGGGGGTAAGCAGTACCTGGTATACGTGGCTAGAACAGGGCAGGGATATTAAAGTATCTTCGTCTGTTCTGGACTGTATTGCGACTGCCCTAAAGCTAACTAATGATGAGCGGAAATATCTTTTTGCACTAGCACTAGAGACTGGAACAGGGAACGTTCTATTTCAGCAAGAGGAATCCTCAGTAATTAGTCCTTCTCTACAGAAAATTTTACAGGAGCTTAAGACTTGTCCTACGATTATTTCAGACCGACGTTGCGGGATTGTAGGTTGGAATGAGGCTGCAGCACATGTGTTTCTAGATTTCTCTAAGCTGCCCATCGAGGAGAGAAACATGATTCGTTTGTTATTTGTTCGTAAGGAGTTCAGACGTTTAGCTGTAAATTGGGAACAATTCGTAAGTGGTTATCTATCCATCTTCAGAGCGTATTACGGACAATATGTAGAGGATCGTTGGTACGATGAATTCATAGAGGAATTAAAGGGACTGCATCCAGCGTTTAATGAAATGTGGGAAAAAAGTCGTGTAAGTTCTGCTCCAGATGTGCTATTGGAATTCAGACATGCCAAAGCAGGGAAAATGTTATTTCATTTAACCTCACTACAGGTTCAAGGCAGCACAGATTTACGTTGTAGTATTTATACACCTGCCGCAGATTCAAATACTGAAATCAAACTGAAACAGCTTATGGAGCAGCATAAAGAATGACTTAGGTAGAAGTTCATAAAAAAGCATCTCTAGCTGAATTATCAACTAGAGTGCTGCGAACAACAGTGCATGAATTTGAAGTGTAAGACTATTGAATGTTGGAAGATTAATGAGTGGCTATATTCTTTTTATTAGCGTGTTTACTTCCATAGATTCTGTACAATATCAATCCGAACAGCATACCGATAAATGACATCACGGAAATTGTTAAATAAAGGACCTTACCTCCAAAGGCTTCATATAATGCTCCACCTGCATAAGAGGCGAGAATTCCTGATACACCGAAGAACAGTAACGCCAACACAGTTTGACCCGTAGCACGCCATTCCACAGGCACAATACTATATAGATACTGAATAGCTGCAGAGTAGAATACCGGGAAGGTAAGGATTTGTAGAATCTGTAGATAAGCTAATAAATGCGGATCCAAAATCCAGGCCGAAATAAAGAATCGAAGAAAATAAAAGGCTCCAGAAATCGAAATAATGATTAGCTCTTTTCCTTTGCGCAGCCACCAAAAGCTTAAGGCGAACACAATAATTTCACTCATTGCGGCGATAAAGAACGATTGACCAACTAATTCAGGACTGCCACCAAGCTCGCGAATATAAACTCCAAGGAAGGTATCGTTCATTCGTGCGGGAACGGAGCTAATAAATATGAGTACTAGAAATAGCAGTGTTTCTTTGTTACTAAGAAAATGCTTCAGGCTGTCAAGTGTGACCGGTTTACCGGTCACCGGAGCATCTGGCATGAACCAGCTGACTACGAAGCTTGTAAGACTAATCGCGACGAACAGCAAGGCCATCCCTTGTGAACCGAAATAACTCATCACATAACCTGTGAGTAGGGCCATAACACCGTACCCTAACGCACCGTATGTACGTATCGAACCATAACTAATTCCAGCTGCCTCAGAGATTCGGAAATTCAGGCTTTCAGCTAGCGGATCGATAGGCATTAAGAAGAAATAGAGCAGCATCGCAAAAAGAATAAGTCGCACGTAGCTGCTAGAATCGAATAAAAAGTATCCCGTTACCGCAGAGCATAACAACAGAATTAACAGCACTTTGCGGATCGTTCTTGTTTTGTCACTGATCATCCCCCATAAGGGTTGAGCAATAATGGTAACAAACCCTCCAGTACCAATAATGAATCCAATTTGCGCCGGGTTAAGACCCTGCTCCCCTAAATAGACTGGCAGAAAAGGAATAAACATAGCCAGCAACGCAAAATACAAAAAGTTAAACCCTCGTAATAGTGTTGGTGCATTCATAAGTCTCTTTACCTCACGTATTTAATAATATTTGTATAGTGTCAATTTGGTTATTGTATCACGGATGTTGAATGATTAGGATATAAATCTATGATAAAAATATACTATTCTCCCATATGATATATCCATTCAAGGTTCAGTTCATTTTCATAGAATGTTGTATAACCTTGAAAGGAAGTGTTAAGAATGGCGTCAATTATTGATTATGGTTCTACGTTTTTAACTGTTGATGGTCCAGTATTGGCGGTTGGTGTTGGTCAAGGAATAACTACTACCTCTGTATTTCTTGATCCGGCTAATCCTGCAACTTATCGTTCGAGAGTTGAGCTAAAAGCGAGTTTCGGTGTTGATAGTTTTTCATTTACAGATGATATTCGCGTAGATATTTACAGAGGTGCTACAAAAGTATACAGTAGCCCGCTCAATCGATTCTTCGAACCTGGTAACAACCTTCAGATTGTAAACGTGCTTGCTGTGGATGGTGGACTGCCGGGAACCCAAATTTATACACTGGGTGTTCTATTTGCTAATAGTAATAATGCTGGAAGTTTAATTCAAATAAAAGGCCCAATTACATTCACAGCTACAGCCATTGGTCTATAAGTTAGCTAGCGTATGAATTAACCAAAAGCTGCACCAATTCTCCGCAATGGAGAGAGGTGCGGCTTTTGCTGCTATACATATCCCGTCAGCTCACTATAGTGATATAATAACCGCAGTAATAGTATAACTAAAGCAAAATGCAAGGAGAAAAGCCGATGATAAAGCTGGTATCATGGAATGTTAATGGCCTTCGGGCATGTGTCAAAAAAGGGTTTAATGACTATTTCAAAGAAGTAGATGCGGATATCTTCTGTGTTCAAGAAACAAAGCTTCAGGAAGGGCAAATTACACTGGAGCATGGCGAAGAATACGATCAATATTGGAATTACGCAGTGAAGAAGGGCTATTCCGGTACGGCAATATTCACTAAAATCAAGCCGATCTCTGCGAGATATGGGATGGAAGAAGATGAAGAAGCAGAAGGCCGGATCATTACATTAGAGTTCGAACATTTTTATCTGGTCAACGTCTATACGCCTAATGCCAAACGAGATCTGTCTCGATTGGCATATAGGATGGAATGGGAGGACCGTTTCCGTAATTATCTCTTAGAACTGGACAAGCGTAAACCAGTTGTTGTCTGTGGAGACCTAAATGTTGCCCATGAAGATATTGATATCAAGAATGCAAAGGCTAACCGTGGGAACTCCGGTTTTACGGATGAAGAGAGAGGGAAAATGAGTACACTGCTTGATTCGGGCTTCATAGATACGTTCAGATATCTTCACCCGGAGCTTGAGGGAGTGTATTCATGGTGGTCTTATATGCCGAAGGTGAGAGAGCGGAATGTGGGCTGGCGAATTGATTATTTCTTAGCTTCTTCTAGACTTGCACCTAATGTAATTGATGCCCAAATTGATTGTCAGATCATGGGTAGTGATCATTGCCCAGTCATGTTGAAGCTAGCTGATTTTTCGGAATAAAAAAAGGGATATAAGGCCGCTAAGTTCCTGCATAGGACGAAGCGGCCTTTCTATTATTAACTATACCTATTGTATTCTTCCGATAATATCATCGAATTCAAGCGGTCCCATATTCACATTAATCCGCTGTTTAAGGATTAGCATGTTCTCTAGAATTTTAATATCAAGTGTAATTAAGAAAGGCATTTCAACAAATAGCAAGGACAACTGAAGTTGATCTTCTGCAGTCCAAGTAAAGCTGGACATAATCCGGTTCATGGAAGGCTCCAGGATGAGTGCAAAGCTTTCGAGCCATTGTCCTCGGCCTAATCGGATGACATTCTTTTCACCAAGTTTAGTTATTAAAGTAACTTCAGCTTCATCATTGTTGAAAGAGATAGAGATAGTAGCTAGTGAAAATTGGTTGTCATCGAGTGTATAGGTTATACCATTCAATTGATCTTCTTGAAAAGATGACCGCTGCAATTGTGGAGGGTCTATCGATAAGTTTTTTAATTGGTCTGCCAATTTGGCTGTTAATGCTTGTTCTTCCAGAAGAGGGACATCTTTCATATTGGGTAATAAATGCTCCCACACTGCATTCAAAATACCTTGAATACTATTTGAAGCGGCAGTAATAGCAATTACCGCATCCTGATCAGGAAGAACAACGCAGAGTTGTCCGAATGCGCCATCGGCGCGGTAGGCTCCGTGTTGGCATCTCCAGAATTGATAACCATATCCGAGCGCCCAGTCATGATCGCCTTCGCCATTGGAAATGTGTTTGGAAGTTGCCTCATTAATCCACTGTTCAGGCAGGATTCGTTGATTATTCCAGATCCCTTTTTGTAAGTAAAGCTGGCCGAATTTAGCGATATCCTCTGTGGTAATGCTTAAGCCAAATCCCCCCGTGTTAATTCCACGTGGACAAGACTGCCAAGTTGCTCCGTGAATACCGAGCGGAGCGAACAGACGCGGTTCTAGATATTCTAGCAGTGTTTGGCCAGTAACTCGTTGAAGGATCGCGGACAGCATGTAAGTGGCGCCGGTATTATATAGGAAATGTGTACCTGGTTGTTTCTCCACTGGGACTGAGAAGAAAGCTTTAACCCAATTCCCGTCTGCACTTTTATGAAGTGTGTCCATAGTATCCACGACATGCCCGGTACCCATCATCAATAGATGTCTGATTGTCATGTTGGATAGATTGTCAGTGATAGTCGCAGGAGCCTCTTCAGGGAAGAAGGAGATGACTGAATTGTCGAGTGTGATTAGTTTTTCTGTGACCGCAATCCCGATTGCCGTTGAGGTGAAGCTTTTGCTAAGGGAAAATAGCATATGTGGAAGATCGGACTTATAAGGAGACCACCAGCCTTCAGAGACCACATACCCATGCCTAAGGAGCATGAAGCTATGCAGACCTAAGCTTTGCGTCTCTACTGCATCAATAAAGCTGGATATTGCGGCTGATGATATGCCCTGCTCTTCTGGAAGACTTCTAGACAACTGCAAGCTACTTGTAGTTTCCATTCATTCATCTCCTAAATTTTGAGAATCCTTGCCTTCCTATTTTATAATAATTTCCATTGTATAAATACTATATAAAATGAAGATTTTTAATCCTCTAAAGAGCTGCTGTTGGAGGCATCGGTATGCAATCTTTTCTCAGGCCATGAAATAACATGCGAGGTTCGGCTTAATTTCTCATAGATTAGCTGGTCATCTTTTTTGAATACCTTAATGATTAAATGAATAAAGAAAACTAAATCGACCAGTAGAACAATGAGGTAAGCGGCCGTTCTCAATGGTGAAGATAGAAGCCCTGTCACATCAGAATCGATAACAAGCGCGTGAAGTCCAAGTAATATCCAATATAGTAGACCATATCGGATCATAAGCGCCCAGAAAGAAGCTCGATTACCTTTGCTCGTCACCCGAATACGTACAATCCATTTGCCTAAGGTCCGCCCACCAGTGAAAGCTGGAATCAGGATGAAGTAAATCCCTGTTACAATCCAGAAAGCACTTTTTATATCGAATCCATAAAGTACACCAAACCCGATGATCCACACCATACTATCGATGAAAAAAGCAATCCCTCTGCGGGTATAGGAGACTCTTTTGGCAGAACGGTCGATATTCGTATCCAGTTGTTCTATGCGTGGCAGTAACCCGTTTATCCAGATAGAAATTCGGAATCCAAAGATCCCTCCCAGCGTGTTGGTTATAAGATCATCGACATCAAATAGACGGTAGGGATGATCAAAAAAGCCGTAGATGCCTGTAACCTGAGTGACCTCAAAAGATAACGAAAGTATGAAAGACAAGAGAATACACATTCCCCAGCGCGTTCGGAAATAGTAGCCCAGAAACAATCCAAACGGCACGGTCAAAGCGATGTTAAATATCACCTGTAAAAAAGCAGGCTCGCGCAGTAATGACCAATACGTTGAAATCTGATCAGGTATGATCTTAGAACCATCTATAATATCTTGTATGAATTGAAGAGGGACGAGCTGCATCATACTTCCCGAAGGTGCCATATTATGTCTTGAGGAAGGCATCGGAAGCAAAACGAGAAAATAAGCGTTCATCAGATAGAGCAGCAATAAGTATAGGATTAAAGCTCTAAGCTTATGGATGTAGCCGTGTCTACGGTATTGAACGATTAGAAAAGGGAGTGTGAAGATCAATGCCGCTATAGGAAACATCATAAAGGCATAAGAAATTGGGAAAAAGTAAGAATGAAACATAAGTCACCTGCCGAATCATTGTTTTTTGAGGAATAAGTAGTCTGCTGCAAACTAGCGTTCCCGGCTCATTATAAAATTTTATGATAGGGAACTCAACTTATTTATTTAGCGCTTCCGGCATACATATGTCTATAGAGGAGCGTGAAGTGATGGAGAAAAAGGTACAGCAGTATTATCGACTGAAGCAAAAGCAAAAGGAAATTGAAAAAGAATTGGCAGAGCTTCGGCAGGATATTCTAAGCTATTGTAGTGAGCAGGGGGCTACCGAGACTGAAATCGGAAGCTACAAAGTGAAGCTAGTGATGCAAAATCGCAAAGAATATGATGATCTCAAGTTATATGAAACCCTATCAGACCCCGAAGTGTGGCGTATGCTTTCCAAATCAGATCCCGCGAAGATAGCAAGTTTGACCAAGCTTAACGTAATCTCTGAGGACAAGATAATGCATACCTATTCTTTAAAGACGGTAACGTTACTGCAAGTGGATAAAAAATAAGGATTTACGTGAGCGGTTCCTTTCATGGGGGCCGCTTTATTATATCGAATCGCAACTCTTAGCATTTTGCGTTAAAATAAGAAGTGAAGCTGACCGTCTGCTGTTAAGGAGCTCCGGTGCTTTGGTGCGACAGTAAAGCAACCATAGAGATGGAGGAAGAGAATTCATGAAAGATTTTGATGTCATGTTAGAGAAATATGCGAACCTGGTTGTAAAAGTAGGGGTAAATGTACAACCTGGACAAGTTTTAATGGTGCATGCACCTATTGAAACGGCAGAGCTTACTCGCTTGATTGTAGGTAAAGCCTATGAAGCAGGTGCTAAATATGTAATTGTTGATTGGGACGATGAGGCGACTACACGTATTCGTTACGAAAAAGCCCCAGAAGATTCCTTCGATTACTATCCACAGTGGCAAGCAGAAATGATGGAGAAGTTTGCGGAAGAGAACGGCGCCATCTTACATATTAAAGTACCAGATCCGGAATTGTTCAATGGTATTGATTCTTCCAAAGTGTCAAGAGCAGTTAAAGCGGCAGCTGTTGCTCGCAAAAACTACTCCAAATATACTCGTAATAGCAAAATTAGCTGGTCTCTCGTTAAGGCTCCAACGCGTGCTTGGGCGAACAAGGTGTTTGCTGATCTTCCAGAGGAAGAGCGAGTAGAGGCTATGTGGGAAGCGGTGTTCCAGATGAATCGTGTAGGTAGCGAGGATCCAGTTGCCGCATGGAGAGAGCATATCGGTCAATTGAAAGAAAGTCAGGATAGAATGAACGCTAAGCGTTATAAAAGCCTGCATTACCGCGCTCCGGGAACGGATCTGCATGTGGAGCTTCCAGAAGGACATTTATGGCGTGGAGGCGGCGGAGAGAATGATAAAGGCGTGTATTTCGTGGCTAATATGCCAACGGAAGAGATCTATTCCATGCCACATCGTACAGGTGTGAATGGTACCGTTAGAAGCACACTTCCATTGAATCTGAACGGACGTTTGGTAGAAGGCCTTTCCTTCACTTTTAAAGATGGAAAAGTAGTAGCATATGAAGCTGAATCCGGACGTGAGCATTTGACTTCGCTGCTGGCAACCGATGAAGGTGCATCCTATTTAGGAGAAGTGGCTTTAGTGCAGCATGATTCTCCAATCTCTCGCTTGAACCGAATTTTCTACAATACAGGGATTGATGAGAATGCCTCCTGCCATTTCGCGTTGGGAAGTGCTTATCCTGTCAATATTGAAGGCGGCACAAAGCTTACGAATGAAGAGCTTGTCGCACGAGGTGCTAATGTCAGCTTAACGCATGTCGATTTTATGATTGGTTCAGCTGAGCTGGATATTGACGGAGAATTGGCGGATGGTACGATTGAGCCGGTATTCCGTAAAGGGAATTGGGTGCTATAAGTGAAAATAAGGCCGTAATGATCCCTTGGGGGGAGGGTTACGGCCTTTTCTTTTGAGAATATTTATAAATTTATTACAGCGTTTATTTCGCGCAAAGCGTCTTCCAGATCTTCGCCTCTTTCATTCATTCGGTTTGCTAGCTGCTTACAATCATCAAGTTGTTGCTTTGTTAGCGGTCCTGCAAAATGCAGCGCTTCAATATAGTAATAAATGAAGTAATAATTCTCAATTTCAATGATCTCCAAATCTATTAAGGGATATAAACGTTGGATGCATTCCTGAGCCAGTGCATTTTCAAGATGCTCCATTTGTATGAACACTTCTAGGTCAGACTTCCCGTAAATATATGGAATCGTGTCACTGTAGCTGCTAAGAACTGCGTCGGACCAATAATCTAAATATTCAGTGACTTAGAAATGCTGATTCTGCAACATCAGCTCTCGAAATTGTAAATCTTTTGCATGTTCAAATGGAAAAATCTTTGCGAATAAAGCAGGTTCGATGGTTTTTGGCATCACAATACTGTAATCTAAGTCATTGTTCCCTGTGGAAGCAAAGGCAATAAAGTCTTCAGTTGTATTTAATGACTGAAGCTCACCCTCAGTGATCAAACGCTGCATTGCTTTTAGCGTCAGCAGATAATACCCCATTTTAATAATCCCTTCTTCAAAGGCGATGATAGGTTGATCCTCCGTGTTAAAGAGAAAATCTTCTTCTGGATAAGTTGTCAGATCTGCTAGTTGGGTAAAATAATTCAAGATCTTATCGTCTTCAAGCCATAAGTGGTACCGAAAATCCCCCTGATTATATTTCAACCAGTTTATTGAACGTTCATCTCGATCCTTTGGATTTCTCTCCAAAGCCCGCTGGAAACCTTCAAGGGTATTTAGATAGATGTTGATGTTATAAAACTCATCAGCTTGAAGAATAAAAACATAGACATCTTTATTGTCAGGTCCACTCGCGAAAGAAGAAATGACTGCTTTACTGTTCTTAACGAGAGTATTTACAAAACTTTCAGCTGTAACAATTTCGATATGATTAGGTTTAGTGGGACTAAATTTTGCTCTGTTTCCATCATATAAAAGATAGTAACCTTCTTGGTGGAACGGAGTTCTCTCTTCAAGCACACGTCCAAGCTGTGAATAAAATGTATTCATGTCTATTCTTCTTTCTACTATGATTTAAATGAATGATTCGACAATTTCTTCTTTTTTCCTCTAAGAGCCGCTGTCCAATGTGACGCTGGATGATGAAGAGTCAATAATTGTTTCTAAAAAAAACGCCAGAGCTCTCTCCAATAGAGAGTCCGGTGTTTTTTTATTGCCCTTAGAGATCAGTTTTATTTTGAAAAATAATTAAGGCCGATAGCCTCGCGTACTTCGGACATCGTTTCTTGAGCAATATCGCGGGCACGCTTAGTTCCGGATAATAAGATATCCTCAACAACCTTGGGTCTGGCAGCATAATAGGAGCGACGCTCACGCATTGGTTCAATTAGCTGGTCTAGAGCTGTCGTGATAAGCTGCTTACAGGCTGAACAGCTTATACTGCCACTTTCGCAGCTATCGTGAATTTCTGGGGCGCCATGCGAACGAACAGCACGATGATAAGCATAAATGGGACAAATATCTGGATGCCCAGGATCATTTTTATGAACACGGGCTGGATCAGTTGTGGCTTTACGGATCTTGAAGGTGATCTCTTCTTTCGTAGAGTCCAGCTCGATAGCATTGCCGAGGCTTTTACTCATTTTAGCATTGCCGTCTGTTCCTACTAGTCTTGGCGTCTCGCTGATGAGCGCTCTGGGCTCCACAAGGATGGGGCTGTACAGTTCGTTGAATCTACGTACGATTTTGCGGGTCAACTCCAGATGGGGAAGCTGGTCTTCTCCTACAGGAATAATCGTCGCTTTACAAAAGGTTATATCCGCAGCCTGGCTAACTGGATAACCTAGAAAACCATAATACAATTCATCTAAGCTGGAATTTTTCGATTCGGCTTTAATCGTGGGATTATGCCGTAAAGAATTCACAGTAACAAACATGGAGAATAGGACGGTCAGCTCAGCGATCTCTGGAACCATAGATTGAATAAATAGGGTGGATTTATCTGGATTTATACCCGCCGATAAATAGTCCAGTGTGATTTCATTCAAGTTTTGACCAAGGTATTGAGGCCGATCAAAGTGAGTCGTTAGGGCTTGAATATCTGCTAGAAACACAAAAGTATCATATTGCTCCTGTAGAGTCACTCGGTTCTGTAAACTGCCCACGTAATGGCCAAGGTGCAGCTTTCCGGTCACTCGATCTCCAGTTAATACACGTTCTTTTATCATTTGAATTCCTCCTGTTTTGTCGCTTCTGATTAATATTGAGTCGCCACCACCAGCCATCATCCATGGCCATCACCTCCTTAAAATAGCAAAAAAACCTCATCCAATAAGGACGAAGTTGTCGTGGTACCACCTTAATTGATCGTGTTACCATACGTTTCGTTGGCTTTACGATCTTCTCTTACCTGTACGAAAGAGGGTTAAAGATAATCTCGGGTACAGGTCCCTTGATAACGGCGGGAACCCCGGCTATCCCTACAGCATCCTAGAGAGATGGTTCGGAAGAGCAACTCAAAAGGCCATTCGATCAAGCGCTGGACACCGGTTCGCAGCAACCACCGGCTCTCTGAAGTCCATGTTCGTTTGTCTACTTACCCTTTTTCAGCGTTGTTCATGATATTTGGGTAATTGTAATTCTGATAAGTGAGTTTGTCAATAGGTGGAAATTAGAGGATGATATTCGAAGTATCTAGGTTTTATAATCTAGTAAAAGTATAACTTAAATGTATATAATCATCAGGAATTAAGTCCAATCTATCATTGCGGATTCACAATATAATAATGTATAACCTTGTAATTGGAATGGAGTGATGATAAATGGCGACAAATATAAGTTATGGTTCACAGGCAAAAATCCCTTTAGACCCGTTTAATGCTGTTACAACGGTTGCAGGGATTCCTGGAGTTGGAGCGGGTCTTGCCACAGCGCAAGTAAATATTAGCCCAGCTAACCCAGCTTCTTTCTCTAGTAGAGTCGAGTTAAATGGTAGTTTTAGTCTTACTGCACTTGCTGATAGTCAATTTCTTGTTTTAATCCGACGTGCAGGAGTCGATATTTATAGCTCCTTTTTTCGTTTTACTACAATTACTGATATTCAATTAAATGTTCAGTGGGTTGATGGTCCTTATATTGGAGTCCACAATTATGAATTGGTAATTCAAAATGATAGCAACTTACCTATAAATCTATTTGGCCCCATATCATTCACAGCAACTGCTATTGGAGGAGACGGAGTAATTTAAGTTAAGGACAGTTAAATCAATCTGATTTAACTGTCCTTATTTTCATAGGGTAAAATTTATTTATTTAAAATGTTGTCCTCTAAAACAGCATATTTATCGCCATACTGCTTAATGATATGTTGTTCTCCCCAATTACATAGAGAAGTTAAAATGTCGCTTAAACTATCACCATACTCACTAAGCTCATATTCCACTTTGGGTGGAACCTGATTGTATACGATCCGGTTGATAATTCCATCGGCCTCAAGTTCGCGTAGTTGCTGGGTTAACATTTTTTGAGTAATTCCGGGCATTAACTGTTTTAGTTCCGATGTTCGCTTTTTGCCATGAGTTAAATGACACAAAATTACACATTTCCATTTCCCTCCAATTACTTCGAGTGTGGCCTCAACAGAAATATTGTATTTTTTCTTGATAGTTGTCATGATATCCTCCAATGTATGGGTACTTTTTAGTACCTATGGTACTTTTAAGTGCGTACTGTTGATTATGTCCAATTTTACTTATCATAACATTTATCGTTCTTTTTTTATAGAATGTTATAATTTTAAGTGCTCAGTCCCAAAAAAAGTTAATACAAATAAAAACCGTTTCTATACCCTCCCCGTCTTAATCTATGAGAGGTTTAGGAGAGGGGGCTAAGGAAGGATATGACGATGACTAATGCAGAAATGAAGAAGGTAACGATTCTTGATTCTCGGGGCGAGACGGATTTCTACGATTCTATATTGGTACATAGAGAACAGCTATACAGTATTGCCTATAGCTACTTGCGTAACCGGAATGATGCGCTTGAAGCGATGCAGGAAATGACTTGCCGGGCCTGGATCAAAAGAAAAACGTTAAAGGATCCAAAAGCGTTTAAATCATGGATCATTCGGATCCTGATTTATGTCTGTATAGATGAACAAAGACGTAGAAAGCGTTCCATGCCGCTTGTTGACGAGAGAATAGGAGAGCAGATTACGCACATTGGCCATCATCGGATGGAAATGCTGTGGGCACTTGAACAGGTTAAACCCAAGTATCGCCATGTGCTGCTGCTTAAATACTACAACGATATGACCTTAAATGAGATTGCTAAAATACTGGATAAACCTGAAGGAACGGTCAAGACATGGCAGCATAAAGGACTCAAGCAGTTAAGAACGATCATTAAGAATCGGGGTGATTGGAACCATGAGTAGTCAGGAGGAGCTTGCCATGTTAATCGATGCTGAACGAATCCCACAGGAGCAAAAAATGGAGAGTGCGGCCGCACAAATCTATGCCATTCAAGCAGGACTCGAACTAGGTAAAAAGCGCGGAAAAAAGCTAATGTTCGCTAGAAGCGCTATGGCTGTACTGACTGCATCTGTTTTGATTGCAGGTTTACTCTTCTTCAATCCAACCCAATTGATGCCACAGCAAGCCTCTACCAGTATTGAATCAAGTGATTGGGGTGTGTTGGAACCTTTTAAGAAGCTGGCTGAATCTGATGTTGATGCCCTTACGTTAGAATCTGCAATTCGAAACGATTATGTGCAAATCGTGAATAAGAGCGCTGAGAAAAACGGATATAAGATCACTCTAAATGCTGTAATCGCTGATGAAAATAAAATTATACTGCTATATACAGGGACTACAAGTGATGGTCAGGAAATTTACAATGTGAATAGTGTATGGCTGACAGATGCTGTGACGGGACAAAGTGTAGTGGATAAAAATGGGGGTAGAGGTGGGATGGGTTTACATGCTGTGGATAGTATTTATACATGGCTCGGAAAAACTATCTATCCACTAGATAAGGATAAAGCATTTCCAAAAGAGGTGGTGGCGAATTTTCAGATCACTTCAGTGGATCCAGGAATGTTAGCAAAACCAAAAACGGGAACGGATCTAGCTGACATGCGCTATTCTGATCGTTTAAAGGTGAGCTTCGCTATTGATCCAAAATTCTGGGAACAGAAGACCGAGACAGTAGTTATAAATCAGCCTTTTATGATTGACGGACATGAAGTGAATCTTGCGCAGGTGGAGCTATCTCCTTTAAGTATAGTAGTTAAATTTACGTTAAGTGAGGCATTAAAAACCGATTGGGAGATCAGGAATGAGTTATTTGGAAAGACCCCCAGTGAGTTGACATCGCGGGTTGGGAAGCTCGAATTGAAAAATAATTCGATTGGCGGAAGTGGCAGTGAGGACGGATTTATAAGTAACTTTAGCAGTAACGTATTGGATCATCCAAAATTCATTCGTTTGAAGCTTGATGCGGGGCCTGATCGCGAGAAAGAGGAGTATATTGATATCTTGAAAAAATAAGCAGCAAGTGATGAGAGTGAGAATGTGCTGGGATTCGTAATGCAGAAAAAGGTCCGCTGACAGCGACCTTTTTTTGTTTTCTAGAAGATTAAATATGATTATAAAGTCCTTTTTAAAATAGTGCTATAATAGCTCTTTGAGTGTTCTGAGCTGTATTTTGATCTATATGAACTAGGGGTGATAGGTTTGAGTGTAATCCGTATGGAGAACGTAACTAAGAAATATGAGAATACTTTGATTTTTCGAGATATATATTTTCGAGTTAGCAAGGGTGAACGGATTGGGTTAATCGGACGAAATGGTGCGGGGAAGTCTACTGTATTTAAACTGATGATGGGAAAAGAGGAGCCAACAGCAGGGAAAGTAGAGTTAGATCCCAATGTGAAGATCAGTTATTTCTCTCAATTCTCGGAGCTTTCCGGGGCCTTGTCTGTACAGCAAGAGTTAGAATTGTGCTTTGAGCAGGTAGCGCTTATCGAACAGGAGCTTAACCAAATCGGGGAACAGCTTGGACAAGTGACGGATGATGACCAGATGAATACACTTTTAGAGCGGCAAGCGGCGCTTTTTGAACAAATGGATCATTTGGATGGCTGGAATGTATCTGTAGAAATCAACACTGTTCTGACGAAGTTGGGGTTCAATGAAAGATCACGACATCAACCTGTAGATGAGTTATCGGGAGGCTGGAGGAACCGTGCAGCACTGGCTAAAGTCTTAATTGAAATGCCCGATGTCGTATTGCTCGATGAGCCTACTAACTTTTTGGATATCGAAGGGATCGTATGGTTGGAGCAGTGGCTTCACCGTTTTAATGGGGCGATGATTCTCATCTCCCATGACCGGCAATTTATTGACAGAGTAGTCACGCGGACGATTGAAATCGAGAATTATCATTTTCAGGAATATGAAGGCAATTACACCGACTATGTTCGTAAAAAGAAGATGCGCAAAAAGGTGCTTGATCGTCAATTCGAGTGGGAAGAAGAGCTTCTACTTATGGAGTCTGAAGCCATTGAAACCCGCGGGAACAAAAAGTCCCCGAAGGATCGTCTATCACGTAAACTGACAGATATGAAAAAGCGTGTGGAGCCTCATCCAGTGAACGTACTGATCACCGATATCTACAGTAATTTACGGTTTCCGGACAAGCTAGGTGAAGTGAAGGGAATTGGACAAAGCTATGATGGTCGGACGATATTCCAGAACATTAGCTTCGATATTCAAAAGGAAGATCGGATAGCTATTGTGGGGCCTAACGGAAGCGGAAAGTCGACACTCATAAAGGTATTGACTGGGCAAGAAGAGCCTGAAACGGGTGGTGTGACTTGGGAACGTGGGGTCAGCTATGCGTACTTCAATCAGATGTGGGACGAACTCGATGTTAAGGATACAGTCAGTCATGCCGTAAATGTGTATGGGCTGGGACTCGATGCTCCGCGGAAAAAAGTGAATAAATTTCTATCGATGCTACAATTCTCGGAAATGGATCTGAGCAAAACGATCGGCAGTCTGTCAGGTGGACAGCAGGCCAGAGTAGCGTTAGCGAAATGCCTTCTCTCTGGCGCGGCTGTCATTATTTTGGATGAGCCAACGAATCATTTAGATTTGACGAGTATTCAGGTGATGGAGCAGGCACTCATTCATTTCCCTGGAGCCGTAGTTACCGTCAGTCATGACCGCTTCTTCATCGATAAAATTGCAACGAAAATGCTTACCTTCGATCCTGAAGCAGGAATCACTGAGCAGAATGTTTAGGATTAGCTGGCAGTCGGATGATCACGGTCGTCCCTTCACCTACTTGACTGGTGATTTCGATCCCATAGGGTTCACCAAAATGAAATTGAATACGATCATGAACATTTTTTATACCAATATGATCTTCATCTAGGGTGTCTGATGGTTGAGAGAGACGAAGACGTAACTGTTTAAGTTTCTCTTCATCGATACCAATTCCGTTATCTTTAACGATAATTAGCATGTCATCCCCCGAAATCATCGAGGAGACTTCAAGGAGACCCGGTTCACTTCGACACTCCAGTCCATGGACGATAGCATTCTCAACGATGGGTTGAAGGGAAAAGTGCATGACTTTAATTATTTCGGTATTAGGTTCTAGATGTTCAATATATTGAATTTTGTCCCCGAAACGTAATTGTTGAATTTTTACATACAGCCGGACGTGTTCAAGTTCTTCTCGCAGGGTTACGGTTATCTTTCCGGTCTGGATATGAATCCGAAACAATCTACCTACAATCCCAACCATTTCGCCAATCTCTCTTTGCCCATTAATGATGGCTTTCATTTGAATAGATTCAAGTACATTCGCAAGGAAATGTGGATTGATTTGGCTTTTAAGGGCGCCGTATTGAGCTACTTTTTGCTGTGCTTTGGCCATAGAAGATCGCTCGATATAATTTTGCAGGTCTTTCACCATTTTTCGGATTCCATTGTATAGAACACCAAACTCATCTTGACGATTACTATACAAATCCACATCAAAGTTCCCCATTCCCACCAGCTTAACCTTTCGGCTTAAAAGAATAATAGGCTTAGTGACACGCTCCGATAGGATATACATGAATAAGATCGCAGTGACAAGCGACAAGAGCGCTAATGTTAAAATGATTTTTCCAAGAAAAGTGGCTTGCTTAGTCATCTCTTTTTCATCTATATACTGAATGACCTTCCAGTTGGAATAGGGAGACGTAACAAAGTTAATGTACGAGTCTTTATCGTCAAAAGTACCATAAAAGCTTCCCGTATCATTGTTCATGAAAGTATTAAGCGCCTGAGGTTCTATAGGGATAGGTTGTAAAGGTGAGGTCTCCATGATATCTGAGCTGTAAACACTACCGCCCTTATCGTCTAAAATAATGAATTTTCGTTTGCTATTCTCCGAGAGCTTTAAGATTTCACGTAATGAATCCAATCGGATATCGATTAACATGACGCCAATGGGCTGCTTGCTTCCTTTTTTATTAATGACTCGGGCAATAGAAATGACGGATTGTTTGGAATTGGTACGATAGAAGGGGACATGGCTGCCAAATAGAATCACTCCGCCTTTTTTCTGCTGGGTCTGTAAATACCAATCCTCCTTGGTATAATCCTTCACATCATAATCCGCACGATTGAAATTGGCAGAATAGAACACACGTGATCCCGAAAAAATCTGCACACTATCGACATTTTTAATCGTCATCTCAATCCCGCTGATGAAATGCTCAATCGTATTTCCATACTGAATATTCAGGTCATTTCCGACGTCGTCTTTATGGATCGTCCAGTGCTCAAGTGCGGTTTGGAGCTGGCTATCTACCTGTGCGTTCAGTGTACCTTTATCAATACTTTGAAGATATTGGTCAATATTGAACGAGAGGTTATTAAGGATCAGATTTGAGCTGCTCTGGTATTCATTTTTGACGGCTTGGTTTGAAAAGATATAGATGATTGCGGATATGATCAGGAGTGGAATGGTAATGGTCAGGATCATCAGCATGAAAATTTGACGATTGACATGTCGCATCCGGTAGCGTCTCTTTGGTTGCTCAATCTGCATCATTTTAGGTCACCAGCCTGATTGTTTTCTATAGTCTGATGGGGTCATGTTGGTGATACTTCGGAATGTTTTCACGAAATGCTTATAGCTTTTGTAACCACACATCGTACAGACATCGGTCACTAGAATCTCCGGTTTTTTTAAGCATTCCTGCGCATATTCCATCCGAATCTCGGTTACAAATCGCATGTAGTTCTTATCGAGTTTCCGCTTGAACAGGCGACTTAAATAAGACGGATTATAGAAGAATCGATCTGCTACCATCTGCAGAGTCACTTCTTGATCAATATTCTCTTTAATGAAGGATTTAATATGCTCGAATATGATCACATCCTGTTGGTGGTTGTGTGTCAGTCCTTCGGTATAAACAATCCCCAAATGAATCATCCACCTGCCAAGCCAGTCAAAAAGCGTCTCAAGCGAATCAAAATCATCCGCAAAGGTAAGGTTCAGGAGCTTTTCGCTGTACACACCTTCGATATGGATGTGGTTTTTATTGGCGAAGCGGATTATAACACTTATGATTTCCTGAAGAAATGCGAGCCAGTAATCAGGAGAAGAGACATCGGTTTTACTCAAAATATCTTGAGCCAGGCGATGCATCAGCTGGAGCGTTTCTATTTCGTTAGAACTTTCGATACAGGAGATCATCCGTTTCTTATCATTCTCATCTAGTTGAATTAGGGATGGTTTCTGAGAATTTGAGTTTTCTATCCATTGTGGCACATAGAATAACCTGCAATCTCTCATGTAAAAGCGTTGATATAACATTCGATCGGAATCGTGCAGCAAAGTATGTATTTGTGCAGGGTTCTCCGTCGTCTTACCTATAACTAGATAGAGGCCTAGATGATGTTCTAGCGTAAGCGCCTTCAGATATTGATCGATTCGTATCTGTACTTGAGTTTGAAGAGGGAAGTTGTCAGTAGAAGACGGAGATCCCAATACAATAAGACCATAGAGCTTTGTTTTAGATGAATATGTAAAAATAGAGTGCGGTGTAGAGGCATGGAGATACTCATCCACTGCATTATGAATGAACTTCTCCGCATATTCTCTCATCCATAGGGTGGATTGCGTGCGCGTTTCTCTCATAGGAATGCCAGTCAAAACAAAGGGGAGATAAAGATAGTAGTTACTGTTGAAATTACATAGTTCATGGATGATAGCATCATCTATTACTGAATGTTCTTCCTCTAGCAACAGCTTTACAAGCTCTGCCCCTTCCAGATTAGAACGTTTTAATCGGTCTTTCCGCTTTAGATGAAGCTTGTTCATACAGTTTTGTATTACTAGAAGGCTTTCTTCATATTCCAAAGGCTTAAGCAAAAAAGCATGTACATTCCCTACTTGTATAGCCTTCTGAGCGTATTCGAAATCGTTGAATCCTGTCAAAATGATAAATAATGTATCAGGAAGCAGATTGCGAATCTGTTCAATCATTTGAAGCCCATCCATTTCTGGCATCCGGATATCGGTGATCACCAAATCGGGCTTCTCGCGCAATGCGGTGGCCATACCTTCTTTTCCATTTTCTGCTTCAATAATGCTGTGAACCCCGAGCTCCTCCCAAGCAAAGTAATGTTTTAAGCCCGTTCGTATTAATGGTTCATCCTCTACAATCATTAGTTTGTACATGAAATCCCTCCGGAAGACTAGAATTATAGTGGATCACTCGTAAGAAAATACCATTAGATGTAAGATTAAAAGGGTTACATTAAGGCGAAAAAGTAAAAAAATATAAATTCAATTGTTAATAGGCGGAATATGTAATGTATTATAACATTGAAGAGGGGTGGATTGAAGGGATATGTCAGAAATGAACCCTAAAAGTAAAAGGAGTGGGATTCTCCTAGATTTACAATTGATTTATGATTAGCGCAAGGAATGAGAGCAGTACTTTATTCCACAAAAAATAATTGGGGG
Source organism: Paenibacillus sp. NPDC058367 (assembly GCF_042723305.1). NCBI lineage: Bacteria > Bacillati > Bacillota > Bacilli > Caryophanales > Paenibacillaceae > Paenibacillus > Paenibacillus sp. NPDC058367. Next base: position 453,552 of record NZ_JBHXIZ010000001.1, on the reverse strand, counting down.
TAGCACATGAAAGCAATGAAAAAAGGGCTAATGAGTATTGTTGGTGTCGCACTTTTAGGTACACAGTTAGTTGCATGTGGAAATACGAACACAGCGAATTCAGCGGTTACACCAAGTAATAATGCTGACAAGACAGAGCCCGCAGCAACTGAGGCTGCTGCTAAACCAGTAGAAATTACTTGGTGGAATTTTCCGAGCTTTCAAGCTTTAGATGGTGAAGTAGGCAAGTATGAGAAGGAAATCATTGCAGCTTTTAATGAGAAGAATCCTGAAATTAAAGTAAACCTTGAGATGATCACCTTTGAAGGCGGCCCTGAAAAACTGAATGTCGCAATTGCTTCTAATACCGCACCTGATGTGATCTATGATGCACCTGGACGGATTATCGATTGGGGTAAAAAGGATTTGCTTGCACCGCTTAACGACATGGTGACTGATGAAGTGAAGAATGATATTTCAGAAGCTTTTTGGAAGCAGTCAAGTGTAGGCGACAACATCTTTATGTACCCGATTAACACTGCGCCTTTTATGATGGCTGTTAATAAGTCTATTTTTGAAAAGATTGGCGCTCTAGATTTACTACCTTTGGATAAGGAAGATAGAACTTGGACGTTTGAAGAATATAAAAAGGCATTGGAAGCTGTAAAAGAAAAGGCACCGGACGTTATTCCTACAGGATTCTTCGCGAAGAGCCAAGCTGGAGACCAAGGCACTCGCGCTTATCTTGCTAACTTAGGTGTATCCCGATTCTTAAATGAAGATAACTCAGCAGTCGCTATCAATACTGATAATGCTGCTAAAGCGTTAGATTGGATTGTCCAAGCTACGAAAGATAAACTCAGTGTCTCTGGTGCAGCTTCACTTGCGGCTGCTGACGTGAACGATTTGTTCCTGCAAGGTAAATTGGCCTTTACACTTAACTATTCCGCTGTACTAAAAGCACAGAACGTATCTAAAAAAATGGTACAGTTCGAAGATATTCTCCTTCCATTCCCTACACTAGATGGTTCGGAACCAAAGCTTGAACCGTATCTGGGCGGTATGGCTGTATTTAACAATGGGGATGAAGCTAAGATTGCAGCTTCCAAAAAGCTGATTGATTTTATTGCTAATGATCCTGTATGGGGTAAGAAAAACTTGATTCAAACAGGCGGACTCTCGGTTCGTAATTCTATTACTGGTCTTTATGACGATCCAGAGTATAAATACGCTGAATATGCACGTAAATTTACGACAGATGCACCAACGATTGCTGATGGATATGCAGATATTCGTACGTTCTGGTTCCCTGAATTACAACGTGCTTTAACTGGAGGCGCAACCGGCAAGGAAGCTTTGGATAGTTTTGCTACAAAGGCTAACGAAGCTATTACTAAAGCAAAAGCAGCTATGAAATAAATAGTGAATGGTGTTCAAAAGAATAGAGTGCGGGAAGCACTCTATTCTTTTTAAAAAAATGAAAATTTTAAAGCTACGCACCTATAAATATCATTACTTTTCATCAGAGAAATGGGGAGAAGGTTGTGGGGACAACGGTACGCAAAATTAAAGGTTATGTGATACGTGACTGGATGATGAGTTATCTTTTCTTATTACCAGCGTTTGGATTTTTTCTTCTGTTTGTAGCCTACCCAATGATAAAAGGGGTTTATATTAGTTTCTTTGATTACTCGCTGAGAGATTTTAGTTTTATTGGTCTCGATAATTATATTTCATTATTTAAAGATGATAATTTCATGAAGTCCATGGGAAATACTTTATTACTCGTAGTGATCACCGTACCGATCGTGATTATCTTTTCACTGTTTGTATCCATGAATATTTATAAGAAAAAAGAGTTTGCTAGATCGTTTTTCCGCGGTGTGTTCTACTTGCCAGCCGTATCTTCGGTCGTAAGTATTACAGTCGTTTGGGGCTGGATTTACCATCCCAACTACGGAATTCTGAATTATTTGACGGGTTTATTTGGAATGGAGCCTGTTTCATGGCTTGGGGATACAAGAACCGCATTACTTGCAATTATCGTGGTCTTAATAACGACTTCTGTAGGGCAACCGATTATTTTGTATGTGGCCTCCATTGGTAACATTCCTACCTCTTATATTGAAGCCGCAGAGATAGATCGAGCAACCCCTTGGCAAATTTTCCGGAAAATATTATGGCCGATGCTGATGCCAACGAACTTATATATTATCGTGATTACCACGATTAATACCTTTCAGTGTTTTGCACTGATTCAACTCCTTACCTCAGGTGGACCTGTATATAGTACTTCAACTGTTATGTACGGTGTATATGAACAAGCATTTATGCTAGGTCATTTCGGATATGCCTCTGCAATGGGCGTCATACTCGCAATTGTAATTGGGATCATTTCAATCATTCAATTCAAATACTTTGGCAGCGATGTTGAGTATTAAGGAGGGGACATCATGAATTCTACGAATCCATTAGAACTGAAAGCACCTATTATCCAGTCTAAGAAAGTAAGCGCATGGAAAAAAGAATTAACGATTCCAAAAATAATCGCTACAATCCTATTGATTTTGGCTACATTATTTTTTATCTTCCCTTTTTATTGGGTAGTTTCGGGGGCCTTTAAACTTCAAACCGTGGCAACGACCATCCCACCGGAGTGGTTTCCGTTAAAGCCGACGTTACAGAACTGGACAGAATTATTTAAGAATCCCGTAGAACGCTGGATGTTTAATAGCTTTATTATTGCTTTTGCAGAAATGGCTGCGATCTGTATTGTCTCCTCCTGCGCCGGATATGTTCTCGCAAAGAAATCGTTTCCCGGACGAGGAATTATCTTCACGATGTTTGTTGCCGCTATGGCATTGCCTAAGCAAGTTATTCTCGTTCCGCTGTTTACGATGTTAGCAGACTTTGGTTGGGTCAATACGTATAAAGGGCTTATTTTACCGGCAATTGGCTGGCCATTTGGAGTCTTTTTGATGAAACAGTTCGCGCAGACGATTCCGGGAGAGTTGATTGAAGCGGCAAAAATTGACGGCAGCTCGGAAATTCGATTGTTCGGAACGATCATTTTACCGTTATTGAAACCAGCAGTTGGTGCACTGGCCATATTCACCTTTATTACTTCATGGAACGATTATTTCAGCCAGCTAATCATGACGCGATCTACTTCGATGATGACCTTGCCACTTGGGGTTGCGACACTTCGAGGCGAATTCACAACGAACTATGGACTGCTTATGGCAGGAGCTGCGTTAGCTTCAATTCCTATGATTGCGATTTTCCTAATGTTTCAAAAGGCATTCACACAAGGGATTACGATGGGTGCTGTTAAGGGTTAAATATTCTTATAACAACGTAAATTAATGAGCTGTGACTTAAACGACGGAGGCTGTTATTTATGAAATCAACTGATCTTGAAGCTTTTAAAGGCATTATTATCGCTTTGTACTCCAGTTATGATGCCGAGGGGAATATAGATAAAGAAGCGGCACGCAAATTAGCTCGTCATTATGCTTCTACAGGTGTGAAAGGACTTTATGTTGGCGGAAGCTCAGGCGAAGGCATGCTGCAATCTGTAGAAGAGCGTAAACAAATGCTCGAAGCAGTTATAGCGGAAGTAGGAGATGAGCTTACGATCATTGCTCATGTAGGTGCTCCATCTACAAGAGACAGTGTTGAGCTAGCAGTACATGCTGAATTAGTTGGCGCACATGCGGTATCGGCTGTTCCGGCTATCTATTATCGTTTGTCTCCAGACAGTGTAGAAAGTCATTGGCAGGCGATCATTGATAGTACTTCACTTCCATTTATTATCTACCACATCCCGCAAACGACAGGCTTTCAATTATCTAAAAGCTTGTTAGTGAAGATGGCCGCGCAGGATAAAGTGATTGGCGTGAAGATTTCAGCAGAAAGTACATTTGAGCTTCAGCAGTTTAAGGCAGCAGGTGGAAATGATTTTCTTGTATTGAATGGACCAGATGAGCAGTACTTAGCTGGCCGTAGCATTGGGGCAGATGGTGGGATTGGTGGAACCTACGGGGTTATGCCCGAGCTATTTTTAAAAGTAGAACAATGTTATGGGCAAGGCGATATGGCTGAGGCGCAGAAATGGCAGTTCATAATCAATGATCTCATTGTAGAATTATTATCCTTTCCATCATTATATGGTGCATGCAAAGCAATTCTGAGTTTGCGTGGATTTGAAACGGGCCAACCGAGAATGCCTCTTCTACCCATCAAGGCTTCGGATCAGGATCGGGTGGAAGCTCTCAACAATAGAATATTAGAGTATATTCTTGAAGCGAAGGGATAGGGTTTATGATGACTCGAATGAGCGATATCTTTCCGATGAAAGGTCTGATCGTTTCATGTCAGGCACTTGAGCATGAGCCGCTTCATGGTGGGGATACAATGGCAAAAATGGCAAGAGCGGCGGTTCAATCAGGGGCAATTGGAATTCGCACGAATGGGGTTCCAGATATTCTAGCGATTAAAGAAGAAGTAAATGTACCGGTTATTGGACTTATTAAACGGGATATTCCCGGATCAGCCATATTTATTACGCCAACTCTGGATGAGGTGAAAGCAATCGTGTCCGCTAAAGCGGATATTGTTGCATTAGATGTTACGAATCGGGAAGGTCGCTTAGCGTCGGTTAAGCCTTTAATCGCATATGCCCATCAAATGGGTGTGCTTGTAATGGCAGATATATCGACTTTGGAGGAAGGACTGGCAGCGGAAGAATTAGGTGTAGATTTTATTGGTACAACACTTTCGGGCTATACACCATACAGCACACAACAAGAAGGACCAGATCTTGTCTTGCTGCAGCAATTATGCGAGTTCGTGAATATTCCCGTAGTTGCGGAGGGACGTATATGGACTCCGGAAGATGCGGCGAGCGCTAAGAGGGCTGGGGCATCTTATGTAGTTGTAGGAAGTGCGATTACAAGGCCACAGTTGATCACTTCACGATATGTCAAAGCCGTGATCGATTGCTGAGACTTAAGGAGGCGAGTCTGTGTTAGAAGGATATGATCCTCTAATGGAATATGCTGTCGGAGTGGATATCGGGGGAACGAAAATTAATGCTGGACTGGTTACACCACAGGGGGACGTAGTACATACTGTAAGTCTGAGCACAAAGGCTGGGTTCACGAAGACCGTGGACCGAGCTTTTCAGGCTATTCAAAGGTTAATAGAAGAAGCTACAGCCATGCATGCAGGCGTTCAGATTAAAGGGATTGGTGTAGGAACGGCAGGACAAATCGATTGGGAGGCAGGGAGTATTCGCTCGTCATCAGAGCTTATTCCTGGATATGCTGGGACAGCCTTGAAAGCGTTGCTTCAGACTCAATTCCAGCTTCCAGTAATCGTAGATAACGACGTGAATGTACTAGCATTAACAGAGAAATATCTAGGTTCTTGTATAGGTGTGAGCGATTTTATCTGTCTTGCACTTGGTACGGGTGTAGGTGGAGCCATTGTTATAGAGGGTCGTCTTGTCCATGGTTCTTGGGGTGGCGTTGGAGAGTTGGGGCATCTGTCTGTAGATTTCAAAGGACCTGCTTGTGTTTGTGGAGGAAGAGGCTGCTTAGAACATTATGCGTCAGGCACAAGCATTGCTCGTCGAATGCGGGAAAAACTAACTTTAAACAATGAGCCACTTGATAACTTAGAATCACGAGACGTGATCGCGAGATGGAGAGAAGGAGACCGTCTAGCTACAGAAGTAATGGAAGAAACAATTGCTGCGCTTGGTTCAGCTATCGCTTCGTTTATTCATATTTTTAACCCAAAGGTTATTGTTATTGGTGGTGGAGTGGCTGAAGCAGGTGAGCAATTATTCGAAGGAATAAGAAGAGAAGTGGCTACGAGAACGATGCCATCGATGCTGGAAGGCGTCCGCATTGAAGCAGCCTATCGTGGCAATTCCTGTGGAATGATCGGTGCGGCATTACAGATCTGGGAGTACGGAGTCCCATCCCTTTCATCTAGTAATGAAGGCTTTATCTAAATCTCTTGATTAAATAGAATAATTTACCGATAATGTTAAAGGGGATGAGAGTAAAGGTCAAATCTTTCTGGGGTCCCTAATCCGTTTATAAGGAGTGATGATGTTTGAGTACGAACAACACCACAATGAAGTCCGAGAGAGGTCAGTATTCGTAAGGGAAGAACACCTCTCAATGACTACGGGAGGCACTATCGGAAATGATGACTTTAATGAACATGGTGAGGGGAACAGAGAACGATCTACCTGCCAAAGAGATGATCAAGTATTGGAATCATGAGCCTGGAACTTTGAAGCTTGTGAGAGCAAGTAGCAATTTTATTTATACGTTTCAATGGAATAGTAAGCACTATTATTTAAGGTTTACTCACGAAGAGGATAATAGCGCAGAGAATATTCAGGCTGAACTAGATTTTATGATGTACTTATTGGAACAGGGCTATGAGACCGTGGCGCCAGTACGCTCCATGCAAGGGAAGTGGATTGAGACCCTTTTAACTGGAAATGGTAGATATCACGGGGTTGTTTTTGAACAAGCCCAAGGGGAGTACGTTCCGCTTGAAGAGATGTCGGAGCTGCAGTTCCAACATTGGGGTCAAACGCTCGCGAGATTGCATAATTTATCTGAGACTTATGCTCCGAGCACACCCGCGCGTAAAAGCTGGGTCGATTCGCTTCAATTTATTTTATCCGTATTAAGAAGACATCCCGAGGAGCATAAAGCGCTTAAGGAATATGAACGAATTGAGGCGTGGTTAAGTGAGCTCTCTTTTGGCGTAGGACATACGGGGCTGATCCATTTTGATTTTGAGACAGACAATATCTTTTATATGAAAGAGACGTCTCGATATAGTTCGATCGACTTTGATGACTCTATGTATCACTGGTTTGCGATGGATATCACATCAGCGTTAAGAGATCTATCCAAGCAGAATGATGATGAGAGCAAGAAGAACATCGATCTTTTTATTAGTGGATATAGATCTGTAAAGCGGCTGGACGATGAATATATCAAGTTATTGCCAGAATTCCAAAGGTTCTCTGACTTATATGGATTCGCTAGGTTGCTTCGAAGTTTAGAGAATTTGGACGTTTCTATTTGTCCGGAATGGGCACTACAGCTTAAAGCTAAATTAGATGCAATCTGTGATCGTATTCGGGATGGCTTTCATCCACATATTGCGCTGAAGACAATCACTGAGAATAACTGGTATGCCTGTACGCAATTAGAGGTGTCCAATGAGCAAAAAACGGTTTTTCCTGTACCAGTAGTCTATTGGTTAGCAGAATCGGCTTATTGCGGAATGACTCCGTTGGCTTTATACGCAGATGAAGAATTGGTAGGATTCTCAGTATATGCCGTAGATCCTGAGGACGGAAGTTATTGGATTATGGCTTTTATGATTGATCAGAAATATCAGAATAGAGGATTCGGTAGAACCGGAATGGATGCCTTGATTCGAACTATAAAAGCGGAACATCACTGCGACAAAATCGTTATTGGACATCGAATAGAGAACGAACGTGCTTCGAACTTATATACATCCCTTGGATTCGTTGAAATGAGCAGGGATGAGGTTGAAGTTATACGTGAGTTGATAGTGTAAAGAAAAGAGGCCGTTCCAAAAGTAGTTTTTAACTACTCGGGAGCGGCACTTCTTGTTATCCTGTAAATGAAGTTCCAAATGATGATCCAAGTGAAGTTCCAAGTGAAGTTTCAATAGAACAATTAGGGAATTTCTCCCTCTAATTCTGAGAATATTGGTTGCCAGACTTATAATTAGGGAAAACCTCCCCTAAATTCGTCTGATTTGATGAGAATCAAAGGAATTATCCTGATTTATAGGGAGGAATTCCCTAATTTCATTCATTATTAGCGGATATCGACTTTTTATAGGGAGTTTTTCCCTAATCAGTTTTAAACCATCAAATATTAGCCCACTCCTGCTCTAAAGAGGAATAGACGATCTCGTTGCACCATTGCTGATTACAGAATCTAGTCTCCCTAAGAACCCCATCTTTTAACATTCCTGCTCTAATCATTACTTTCTCAGATTGCACATTCTCGGCGTTGGCATAAGCAACAACCCTATGTGCATTAAGAGAGCTAAAGGCATAACCTATCAGGGACTTCACGGATTCAGTTGCATATCCCATTTTCCAATAGTCCGGGAGTAGGACCCAACCGATTTCCCATTCTCTGATTTCTTCCCAGTTTAACTTTATGCTGACATTACCGATGGGCTTCATATCCAGCTTTGTACATATTGCAAGATCATAATATTGCCGTGGATCACATGTTGCTTGAGACAAGATCGAAAGGAAGTCATCTTTAATTTGTTTTGCATCAGGTGCAGTGTTCTCATATTTGTAGGATAGGGGATTTTGTTCTAGTTCTTCATAAAAAGAAGAATCACTGCTTGTATAATCTCTTAAAATTAATCGGTTCGATACTATTTCCATGAATATAGCACTCCTAGTTTAAGTTTTAATTGTTCTTCAGTTGCTACCGCCTAATACGATTACAAAGACTCTGTTATACGTACTCTGTAACTTCTTGTAGATCCATGTAATTTCCTTTATTTTTCATAATATTTACACATTATAAAAATATAAGCTTAACAACCTTCCATTTTTATCTACAAAAATAGTGGAATTGTGATAAAGTAATATTGGTTTATTTACTAGAGGGGGATTTTGGAAATGAAAATGATTAAATGGGGCATCACTGCAGCGCTGGCAGTATCTATGTTTGGTCCAATTCATACAGCGAAGGCAGCAGATACAAGTGTACAAGCAGAGACTACGACTCAAAACAACGATGATCTAATCTTTAAGATGGACTATACGGAGATGACCGTTGGTGACAAGGTTCCAGTGCAGATTTTTGCAAAAGGTCCAGATGGCTCATCCGAACGTGTTCCACTGTCTCAAGCAGATATGGTTATTGAGAAGCCTTACTTATTGCAAAAGCTGCCTGATGGTTCAATAAAAGCATTAGCCGTTGGCGAAACAAATGTAACCGTACGTTCAGGAGCTAATTCCAAAACGTTAAAGTTATCTATCAGTGCTGATAAGGACATCGAAACAGGTGTATTAATCAATGGCACGATGTATTTGCCTGTACAAACTACCTTTAAGAGTTTAGGTGCAACTATTCAGACGAATACAGCCACTAAGACTTTTAGTATTCGTGTAGGGGATTTGCCTATTCAGCTTCAACTGGGCAGCGATATTGCTATGGTGAATGGGAATAAGGTGAAAATGAGTGGTAAAGTGCAAACCGTGGATGGAGGAGCAGTATTCCCTGCTACCCTCTTAAAAACAGCATTGGGAGCAGTATTGGACTTTGGTGCTCATTATGAGTCTTTGAACATCAATTTCGGTAAAGCTGAGTTATTTGCGTACACAAAAAATACGTTAAAAATAGCCAAAAGAGAATCTCAAGGTGACCTCGCCAAGCTAATCGGAAAGACTTATTGGTTCAACCAGTATGATTCCGACTATAAATTCCAAAAAGCAACGATTGTTGATATTCTTGTGAACGATGATAATGAGTTTTCGATTTCTTTTCAATTGGCATCAGGTAAAATTGTGAATTCTTATGATATGGAATACGATCAGGTCACTCGCGATCTGGCAAACAAAGAGTATTTCTTTACGTCTGATCCTACCAAAATCTATAAATGGTCTAATGCGATTTGGGCCAAAATCAAGGCGGGTACAATTTCGACAGGGATGACGAAGCAGCAAGTAGAATTAAGCTGGGGTACTCCAATTGATAAATCAAGTCTATCCGGCAGTGGAATTACAGTTGAGACTTGGCAATATAGAAATTATAATTACGTAACCTTTACAAATGGTGTTGTCTCTATGATTTACACAAATTAATGTAAGGGAACTATAACTTCATTTTAAATCAAAGGACGCCTTCAGGTTCATCACCGGGCGTCCTTTTCATATATTCGAACGCCTCATCATTGATTTAGTCATAGAGCCTGTCTCTGAAGCATATCTTTTGAAAGAAGCACTTTCAGAATGAAATGTTGACTATTTATTGACCGAAATGAGGGGTTTATTCATGGCAAAGTCAAAACGTGGACATGCACTGTGGAGTTTACCATCCAGGGGTCGGGGTACTTGTCCGGTCTGTCAGAGCACACGGATCAAACTGCTTTATCCAAAAAGAAAAACGGACGGATCAGTCGTTAAGGTTTGTAAGCGTTGTGACAAGGCGCCTCAGACGAAAGTGGATGCAGTGTTGGTATAAAAGAGTAACGCAAGGATGCCTAGTTGCAGCTATATGCATTTTGCATGTAGGTACAACTAGGCATCCTTATTTTGAAATTATTTCAGCGTACGCTGAATGACCTGATCACGTCTAGGTCCCACAGAAACAGTAGAAATACGTATTCCAATAGACGTTTCAATAAAGTCTACGTAACTTTTAGCTTGCTCTGGCAGCTCGTCGAAGTTCGTGATATGTGAAATATCGCAGTTCCAGCCAGATAAATGCGTTACTATCGGTTTTGCTGCGTTTAGCTTATTGGTTGCTGGAAACTTGTCGGTGATTTCCCCATTTTCAAGCTCATAGGCAACGCAAACCGGAATCTCATTTAAATAACCAAGAACATCCAGATTGGTCAACACAACCTCCGTTGCACCTTGCATCAGGCAACCATAGCGTGTAGCTACTGCATCAAACCAACCCATACGTCTAGGACGTCCGGTAGTCGCGCCAAATTCCCCTGCATCGCCACCTCGTGTGCGAAGTTCATCCGCTACAGGCCCTTCTAATTCAGATACAAAAGGTCCGGCACCAACACAACTGGAATATGCCTTCGTTACAGCGATAACATTCGTGATGGCAGCCGCAGGAAGACCCGCGCCGACAGATGCGTATCCGGCAAGTGTCGATGAAGAGGTAGAGTAAGGATATATACCGTGATCAGGATCGCGCAGAGCGCCTAATTGCCCTTCAAGTAGAATCGTTTCTCCTTTTGCATAAGCTTCTTGTAGTATTTCTGTTGTATTGGCAACGTATGGTGCCAATTGCGCAGCTTCCTTTTGCATCTGAGCCATTAATTCCGAGACTTGGATAGGGGCTTTCTTATATAAATGCTCCAGCAATACATTTTTTGAAGCAAGTAATTGTTCGAGACGTTTCTCAAGTCGGGCGGGATCAAACAAATCTGCAACTTGTATCCCGAGCTTCGCATATTTATCCGCGTAGAATGGCGCTATTCCTCGTTTGGTTGAACCGAACCCTTGTGACCCAAGTCGTTCCTCTTCCAGCTCATCAAACAAACGATGGATCGAGAGTACGATTTGAGCACGCTCAGACACGTACAACTTCGGCTGTGGAACCCCTCTATCTGCTAATGCTTGTAATTCCTTTACTAATACTTCTGTATCAAGAGCTGTTCCTGGTCCAATAATGTTTGTAACTGAAGGGTAAAATACACCAGAAGGCAGCATATGAAGCGAAAATTTTCCATACTGGTTAATGATAGTATGCCCAGCATTACTTCCACCTTGAAAACGAACTACATAGGATGATTGAGCGGCTAGTACATCTGTCATTTTTCCTTTGCCTTCATCTCCCCAGTTAGCTCCTACAATTGCGATTACGGTCACGTGATTACCTCCCAAGCTTGTGATTGGCTACAGGTCTAAGTATAATGCTAGATATAACATTAGAAAAATTGATATATGTAATATCTATTATAAGGTGAGGTAATGACTTGGGAATGGACATCAACTTGGAATGGTATCGCTCTTTTTATTGGGTAGCACAAACAGGCAGCTTAACTGCGGCAGCAGAACGGCTGAATATCACACAACCCGCGGTGAGTCACACGATTAAGCAATTGGAAGAAAAGATGGGCGGCCCCTTATTTTTCCGTACCTCTAGAGGGGTGGATCTAACAACAGAAGGAAAAGTACTGCTGCGATTCATTGAGCAAGCCTTTCAGAATGTGGAGATGGGTGAGCGAGCGATTGCAGAAATGAACAATTTAAATAGTGGGGAGATTCATATCGGTGCAAGCGATACCCTCTGCAAATATTACTTGTTATCTTATCTCGAGCAATATCATGAACAATATCCTAACGTACGTATTCATATTACGAATCGAACAACACCGGAAACGCTCACGCTTTTAAAAGAAGGCAAAATTGATTTCGGCATCGTAAGCTTACCGGCATCTGACAAGCAGATTGAATTTCGTAAGAGTACACGGCTCCAAGATTGTCTTGTAGGAGGCAAGGGCTTCCGTCATTTAGCAGATAATACGATGCCGCTTGCAAACATCAAGCAGTACCCATTATTATTCCTGGAGCCAGGAGGCAGCACAAGAAAGTACATAGATGGGTTTCTTGCCTCCAATCATGTGACGATAACACCAGAGTTTGAACTAGGCAGTGTAGATCTTCTTGTTCAGTTCGCTTTACGTGGCTTTGGTCTAGCTTTTGTTATTCGTGATTATGTAAGGGAAGAATTAAAAAGTGGGGAGCTTGTAGAAATCCCTTTAGATCCGCCATTTCCAGAGCGTAACATCGGGATAGCGACTCTTCGAGGGGTTCCACTCTCTGCTGCATCAAAGTCCTTTCTAACCTTATTGGACTAAATTAAATCGGGTGCGGGATTATACACATGAGGAGGAGGCTAAGCTATGAGTGATTTGCTTGGTCGGCTACGTAAGGGATACGGGAAAAAGCTGCGTGCACTTCACACCTGGAACGGCTGGATCGTCGTGATATTGGCCTTGACTGGGCTTGTGCTAGTAGGCGGTTTCTGGCGAGGTTTCCTTGGTGAAGGCAGGGTATGGATTAAAGGTCTGCATATTGTGCTAGGAATCGCATCTATCCTTCCAGTGATCTATTATCTTCTGTTGGCCAGTAAACATTGGAAACAGCTAAAGGAGAAGCCTTGGCAGCGGTTCAATGTACTTGTCGTGCTTTTCCTCTTACTTGGCTGGTTCGTTTCGGGCGTGTTGTTATGGCAGTTCCGTAGGGTTGGACCGCAAGTATCTAATCTTGCCTTGGTCGTTCATGATGTGCTGACATGGGTTGGTCTGCCTTACATTATCTATCACTCACTGACTCGTGTGAAGTGGCTGAAGGAGCCGAATCGTCGGACTATCAAGAGCGGGAGTGAGTTGAGTACCAATTCAACATATCAAGATACCCCGCAGCCAGTCTATACACGTAGAGCGTTCATTCGGGGAACGATTGGTGTAGGGCTTGCCCTTACAATCGGTCCTTCATTTGTAAAATGGCTAGGTAGCTCGATTGGAAACATCGGAGGCAGCGAAACGATCGATAAATTAATTGAAAATGATCGCAATCAGCTGTTGCCTGCACCACAGCCACTGGCGGCATCATCACCGCCACTTGGAGGTGGGTCACAGGGTCAGTTCCGTGTCTATACAGTAACTCCTATTCCGGAGTTCACGAACGATAATTGGTCCTTTAAGTTGGATGGTCTTGTTGATCAGAGCTTAGCATGGAATTGGGAGCAATTCGTTCAATTGCAACGGACGGTTCAAGTGAGTGATTTTCACTGCGTGACAGGTTGGTCCGTCTATAAGAATACCTGGGAGGGCATCAAGCTGAAGGATCTTCTACAACTAGCTGGTGTGAAGTCCACTGCAAAGACAGTGAAATTCTACTCAGGGGATGGAGTATATACAGATACCCTTACGCTGGAGCAGGCGGATATGGACGATGTTATGGTCGCGGTTATGCATGATGGGAAACCGATTCCGAGCGATCTCGGTGGACCGGTTCGGCTAATTGTCCCCAAAATGTTCGCTTACAAGTCTGTGAAGTGGCTGAACCGGATTGAACTGATCGAGGGAGAGCATACAGGATATTGGGAGCAACGTGGCTATTCGAATGATGCTTGGGTATAAATGAGTTTACTTAACCTTAATGGGCTTTGGGCCTGTTAAGGTTTTTTTGCGATTACGGACGTAATCACAGAAATACTTCCATATATATAGAAGTGAATCAACGAGGGGTTAGAGATCCTCTGCGGAAAATTAGTTTTTTTGTAAATAAAAGGAGTATGACGTAGTAGTTTCTGATAAAATAAAGCAAATGATGGAAAAAGTTACCGGATCGGTTAAGGAGGTGTGTATGTTGAACGGTGCGAGATCCGTAAAGCTATTAGGGCTTATCGTTGGTGTGGTGTTAGTGAATATTATGGTTTTGTCACCAGGGTTACTAGGAGTCGAAATTGGGGGAGAAAGCGTTCTAGAGACTTCCTTTGGTGTGACATTAGTAGTGATCAGTCTTCTTGTTGTTCTTTATGGAAGTTATAGTTTGCTGTTTAAAGCTTCGGTGGTTCCACCTGTAAAAGAGATAAAGACGCATGAGGATTATATAGCAGCGCTCACGCAATACAAAAATGTAAAGGTGCTGAAGAAGGACATTACACTGGCTTTGGATCAGGTCATTCGGATGGAAAAGAAGAAAAATACGTTAATGGTTATCCTTGGTCAGAGATTTGAGCAGTCGGAGCTAAGCTTCAAGAAGTTTGGTGCGGTCAGTTATGAAGTAGAGAAGCTTTTCTATCTGAATATTCGAGGGATACTTAATAAGTTAAGTGTTTTTGACGCTTCGGAATTCTCCCTTTTTGCCAGTCAGCAGAGATCTGCGCAGTTCTCGGATAAATTGGTGCAGAAAAAAACAGCGCTATACAATGAATATTTGGCTTATGTAACAGGTTATCTCGGTGCAAACGAAGAGATTTTGCTGAAGTTAGATCAATTACTTCTCGAAATATCGCTATTAGACAGTACGAATTATAAAGATGTTGAAGATATGCCTTGTATGAAGGAGATCGATGAATTGATCAAACAGACGAAATTCTATAAGCAATGAAAGGAAGATGCGAATGGCTAGGAAAGGGAGAACATTTTTAGTCCTCGGAATTATAACAGTGGTAGTTTTTGCTCTTGTGTATTTTGGGATCACCTTAACATCTAATTTAGGTAAAACCACTACTGAGGTTTCGTCAGAAGATGCAGGAAAGCGGCTGGAAAAACTTTATAAAAAAATTAACGTAAATATCGCGGAGCAAGTTAAAGGACAAATTGACCTTGATCCTGTAGCGATTGGTGATTCCTTGCCGGATATTTCTAAATTTCCTATATCAGTATCCAATACAACGGATAGCTTTGTCGAAATCTTTTCATCCACAGAGAAATCAGGAACGGGTAATGATGGATGGCTTAATGAAGTGGCGACAGACTTTAATAGTTCCAATATAGAAGTGAACGGATTACCTGTTTCAGTAAAAATTCGCAATATTGCTTCAGGAACAGCGACGGATTACATAAGGTCTGGTAAATATATACCAGATGCTTTTACACCATCCAATGAGTTATGGGGTGAGATGGTAAAAGCGAACGGAATGAATACGCAGCTTATAACCAATCGTCTTATTGGTAATGTAGCCGGTATTGTCACGAATAAAACGAAATATGATGAGTTAGTAGAAAAGTATGGTTCTTTAAACGTTAAGACAATTACTGATGCGATAGCGAATAATGAATTATCTATGGGTTACACAGATCCTTTTGCCAGCTCAACAGGTTTGAACTTTCTTGTGACTGCACTTGGGACGTTTGACAGCTCTGATTTGCTTGGAGAGCAAGCGGTTCAGGGCTTTGAGAAATTCCAAGCGAATGTACCTTTTATCGCATCGACTACTTTACAAATGCGTGATGCGGCTAAAACGGGGAAGCTGGATGCTTTTGTATTAGAGTATCAAATTTACGCAAATGCCCCCGAACTAAAGGGTAGTTATGTATTTACTCCTTTTGGTGTAAGGCATGACAGCCCCCTTTACGCATTAGGTGATCTTCCACAAGAGAAGCTGGACATTATTAAGAAATTCGCGGAGTTTGTTGAACAGGATAAGTATCAGCGTTTGGGTGAGGAAAAAGGTTTTAATGGACTGAATGACTATCATTCGGAGGTTAATCCAGTGGATGGCAGTCTTTTATCCTCGGCTCAAAAGCTGTGGAAGGAGAAGAAAAACGGCAATAAACCCATTGCGGCAGTATTTGTAGCTGATGTCTCAGGTAGCATGAACGGTGAGCCTTTAAATCGTTTAAAGCAATCATTATTAACAGGACAGAAGTACTTGGGCAAAGATAATAGTATTGGTTTTGTTTCCTACTCCGATAACGTTACGATAAATCTTCCAATTGGCAAATATGACACGAATCAGCAGTCGATGTTTGTTGGGGCAATAGATAGTCTTCAGGCGAATGGGGGGACAGCGACTTTTGATGGAATTGTGGTGGCACTCAAAATGCTTCAAGACGAAATGAAGATAAACCCGGAAATCAAACCTTTAATCTTTGTATTAAGTGATGGAGAAACGAATGAAGGTCATTCACTGAACGATATCAGGGGCTTAATTGAAACCTATAAAATTCCGATTTACACCATTGGCTACAACGCAAATATTAAAGCACTGGAGAGCATTTCAAGTATTAATGAAGCGGCTAACATCAACGCGGATACAGACGACGTAGTCTATAAAATCGGAAACCTGCTTAATGTTCAAATGTAAGTTACAACTTTTAGGAGGGGTTCTATGTCTTTTACGATGGAAGTAGTAAGTCCGGAGAAATTGAAATCAGCGATTGAAGAACAGGTTAAACCTGAGCCACAGGAAGTAACGCAACTGAAGGAAATGGCGATAACCAATGTCTCGACGATTTTGGAGCTGGATTTAGAATCTTTGGATAAACGAAAAGAAGTGCTGCAATCCATAGACAGCTTCGGGATGAGCACCATGAGATCGTCTTCAGACAAGAACTCTCTTTTGCAAGTTTCTGTAGGGAATTTATCAAAAACAGGGGATGAAGGCGGGCAAGTAGCTAAAGGATTAACGGAACTAAACCTCCAGTTGAAAGATTTAGACCCAAGCGCAGTGGATTTTGCCAAAAGTGGTCTTCTAGGGAAGTTCTTTAACCCATTGCGGAGTTATTTTGCGAAGTATCAAAAAGCAGATGCTGTAATCTCAGATATTATCATTTCTTTAGATAAAGGCAAAACCGTATTGAAAAATGATAACACTACATTAGAGTTTGAGCAGCAATCGCTTAGAGAACTCACTAAAAAACTGCAGAAAGAAATTCAGCTGGGAATGCTGATGGATCAGGAGATTGAGGCTCAGCTAGATGCAGCCAAGTTACGTAATGAGTCTGAAGAAAGAGTAAAGTTCATAACGGAGGAGGTGTTGTTTCCTCTGCGGCAGCGTGTGATGGATCTGCAACAGATGCTGGTAGTAAATCAGCAGGGAATTATGGCGATTGAAGTGGTTATACGAAATAATAAAGAGCTAATTAGAGGGGTGGACAGAGCTAGAAATGTTACGGTTTCTGCCCTGAAAATCTCCGTTACGGTGGCCAGTGCACTTTATAATCAACGAATTGTTTTGAAAAAGATTGAACTCCTAAATCAAACAACCAACACGCTAATAAGCGGCACCTCAAAAATGTTGAAAGATCAGGGGGCGGCGATCCATAAGCAATCCCTAGAATCTAGCATTTCAGTAGATACTTTAAAACAGGCATTTACAGATGTGCTATCCGCTTTAGATTCGATAAGTACGTATAAGCAGGAAGCTCTTCCTAAAATGCGTGAAACCATTAACCAGTTCAGAGAGCTGGCAGATAGCGGAGAACAGCAGATCGTGCGGCTCGAGAAGGGGAATAAGCTGGGCTTGTAGCTATTTCCAGTCTAAACCCATCCTAGCCTTTAGTCTGGTAAGACTCCGGTCCTAAGACTGTTTTGAGCCTTCTCTTTCTCACGTATAATGAGATTAATTGATAACGTGAGAGGAAGGACATAAGAAATGAACGATAAGTTGTATACAATGCCGATCGGAGCGGTAGATTCCATGCAGATTCCCGTAGAATCGAAATCACAATCTAAACCAGGCAAACGTCGATCAAGTCCCAAGACCTATCGGAGTATGTTGTATTTTATAATCTCTTTGCCGATTACGATTGTATATTTCGTGTTTATGGTGACAGGATTAGCATTATCGATTGCTTTAACACCAATTTTCATCGGTATACCCTTGTTTTTCGCAGTAGCTAAAGGGTTAGATTACATTGTGAAATTTGAGCAAGAGCTAGTAAGATCACTACTGGATATTCCTAGACCGAGTGAAGAGCGCAGAACGGATATGAAGCAAGAGGGAGCGGGCTTCCTGCAACGCATGAAGTTAGGTTTTGATGGTGCAAAGTTTGCACGTAACATCATGCTGATTATGGGACGATTCGTATCCAGCATTATCTTCTTCTCACTAACGATAACTGTGGTAGCGGCAGCGCTAGGTCTGATCACACTACCTGTGCTACATCAGATTTTCTTGCAAACGATGGATTTGAATATTTTGGAGAATAGTGTGTTTGCCTTATTTAATATCGACTGGACATTATCTCAGCAATACATTTCCTATGTTGTAGCGGGACTCGTCGTTTCTGTGATCGCAACTTGGGTGATTAAATCGTTGATGGATGTACAGCGTAGAATGTTGTTTGTATCCTACGAGGAAGAACGTCAGTATTAAATGGAAAGAAGCGTAGCTCTTAAAGAGCTACGCTTCTTATACTTTTATCGCTATCTTAATGAATTAGTCCATAGATCAATAAGTTATTAAGCTTCTAAACAGTAGGCTTGTAGCTGCTTGCGCTTATCAGCAGTCATGCCGAATTCCTGTTCGAGGAAAATCTCTACACTTTTATAACGCGCGTCAATGGCAGAGAAAATGGCTTCCATGAATTCTCTGCGTAATATAAGCGCAGCCATAACAGTATCGACTTCCTTCGGTGACAGATGTTGTGAGGCTTGCTTTTTTATTTGCTCATTCAAAGGACCCAGTGTCTGATTGGAGAGCAAATAGTCTTCTATAATCGTCTCTCTTGGAACCCCAAGTGCTAGGAAGATGAATGCTGATCCTACGCCAGTGCGGTCTCTTCCACCGGCACAATGATGCAGGATACTGAATTCATCTGGAAGCATAATGGTTGCCATAAGTCGCTTAAAGGAAGGGTTATTAAAGGCCATATCCAAATACATATTAACCAAGAAGTCTGTCGTAAAATGTTCAAGGAATCCAGAACGAACCACATCTCTCATGTCTCCAGGCACCTCTTGCTTTAGCGCAGGTACACAAATGTTATTAACTCCTGGAATGACTGGATCTGGTTTTAAACGAATTTCTTCTATTCCCCGATAATCAAATATGGTCTTAATTCCAAGTGATTTAAAGAGCTTTATATCTTGATCGCTCATTCCTGTTAATTCGGCTGATCGAAAAAACAAACCGTATTTGACTCTACGGCCATCAGAGGTGGTGTATCCCCCCATATCTCGGAAATTGAGGACGCCTTTAAAGGGGAGAACACGACGCTTAGAATCTGTTGTTTCTAGTTTCTGGTTCATTTTCGTACCACCTTTGGTTGGTTATTGAATAGGCTATTCTAAAATGTAGAAAGGGTGTCGCGTAACAATAAAAGTTTGCTCTTAATACTATATATAGTACCATGATAAATGCCGACAACCCGAAAGGATAGTGTGACATTTTCCAAACTAATATCTCTGTTAATTGTCGCGTTATTACGCTGTATACGGAAAAATTCTAGTAGGAGTGTGTAAAATGAATTTAAAAGAAAAGTTGATAGTAATAAAAGAAAATGGCTACCAAGCACCTCCCGATACCTTCCAGTTGATACAAGAAATGATACATAACATCGGTTCTGTGGATGCCGAGCTGCGTGATGACCTGATTTATACAATCTTATCACACTGGATTCCTGGTAATTCTCTAACTGCAAATGAACTAGAACAACTTCTTCCAGTTATTTTGGATCATAACCATTTGCATTTTAAGCTTGGTGAAACAAATACAGATGCTGTCTTTACTCGATCTTTCTCAATGCTAGTCATACCACTCGTCTTAGAAAGACATAGAGAATCACCATTTCTCTCAAGAGAGCAAATTCATCTGATAAAAGAGAAAGTATTTTACAATGTACAAGAAGAGCGAGATTACCGCGGGTATGATGAAGAAAAAGGCTGGGCACATGCCATAGCCCATGCAGCAGATGCTTTAGACGATTTAGCTCAATGTTCCGAACTGGATAACAATGACCTCATAACGATTCTCCATTTGGTTTATGAAAAGATGATCATAACAGATCGAATTTACTCCGATGGGGAAGATGAGAGAATGGTAAGACCCATAATTAGTGTTTTAAATAGAAAAATACTTAGTCAGACTTATGTAGAGCAATGGATTCAAGGTTTTGGTGATGTGGAGAAAAATTCAGAGTTTCTTCCTGCCTTTAGGCAAAAAAATAATATAAAGAACTTTCTGAAAAGTTTATACTTTCGAGTTAAATTTTATAAAGTAGATGCCGATCTCTGCCCAACTATCGAGCATACATTATATAAAGTAGAAAAAGTATACTATTCCTAATTAAGAAAAAAGTTAGGTACGGATTCAGGCGCTTACATAGGATTATGTTTATTAAAAAAAGCCCAAAAGATATATGGGCTTTTTTTGTTTCTTATCGCAAAATATAACCCCCATCAGGAAATAGGGTGCTTCCCGTAGTATAGTTATTAGTCATCAAATAAATGGTTGTATGTGCTGCTTCATCGGGATGTCCTACCCTGCCAAGGATATTCATATTCGTATATTCATCATAAGACTTGTCTCTAGTCTCTTGTTCTGCTCCTACCCAATTAAAGTTGGTATGAATGGTGCCTGGGGAGATGACATTTACTCGAATCGGAGCTAACTCAACAGCCAATGCTTTTCCTAGACTCTCAATCGCGCCGTTACAAGCTGCATAGGAGGCACCGTCTGCAAGAGGTCGTTGGCTGAATGCGCCAGACATCAGAACAATAGAGCCGGTTGGACTTATATATGGGATCGCGCATTTCACAGCATTATATTGAGGCCAGAACTTTGCATTAAAGCAGCTATGCGCAATCTCTAAGCTTGAAGTAATCGGTCCTCTAACATAAGAGGCGCCGGGAGTGAACAAATGATCGAAGTTGCCGATTTTTTCAAAAAAAGACTTTAAGTCTTCTTCATTTTGATTATCAAGCGAATGAGTTTCGGTAGATTCGGACCCTAGAATTTGTTGAGCTTTTTCTAATTTATCTTGTGAACGCCCAGCGATTATGACATATGCGCCTTGTTCAACCGCTTGTTTGGCAGTCGCGAGCCCTATTCCGGAGCTTCCTCCGATAATGACGATTCGCTGGTTTTTTAATGAAATACTGGACATTTTTATCTACTCCGTTCATAGTTAAATGGACTTTTAAGTTCTGTTTTTTATTATTAGGTATAAAAGAAATTCTGCACAGTACGCACTTTTTTCGTACTAGGTACGATTGTTCGTACTAGGTGTGAAATAGATTAACTATCGAAAGAGATGATCACATGGATTTACTGGAGCCGAGATTGGCCGGAGTGCTTACAACGCTTGATAAGATCGGTGGAAAGTGGAAGCCGCTCATTTTATTTATTTTATTGATAGATGGTACCAAACGATTTGGCGAACTGCGACGGATCATTCCAGATGTCTCTCAAGGGACATTAACGAAGCAACTACGGGAGCTTGAAGAGGATCAACTTATCGATCGTGTGATTTTTCATGAGCTTCCATTGAGGGTGGAATATAGTATTTCAGAACATGGCAAATCACTAATTACTGTTTTGGATAGCATGTGTGGCTGGGGAAGGATGCATCAGGAGTATTTAAATAATACAAATAAGTAAGGGGCGGACATTATTATAAATACTATTTTGCAGGACCCAACGGGTCAGGCCTATAAGACGCTGATACAGGTAGCTATGGAAGTGTGTGATGAATTTATTTTGGTCAAACGGGATCAGATGGAGTTAGAGTCAGAAGGATATGAACTATTGGAACGGTTAAAGCCTTTTCTCAAAGAGATCGTCAAAGATGATTATTGGCCGGGAACTCGGCTTATGGGACATTATGCAGATGTTTATTATTTTAGATGTTCACCGGATGCGGTCGATATCCTACTATCCTATTCTACGAGCTTGTACTCATGGGTGCAGACTAGAGTGCCCGATGATCTTTGTTTTTTAAGACAGGGGCAACCGTGGTTAATCAATACAGCTCATGAGCGAGAAAGCCATATTGTAACTGATGTAGAAGAGGAGCTTAACAGACTAGAAGAGAGCGGAATATTGTTCCGTGACTTATCTGTGTTTTATCCTTAATAAAGATAACAATGAGGCGATGTTTGCAAAGACATAGTCTCTTTTTTTGTACTGGAAATTTTTGTAGACAAAATGGTCTACAAGTTGTAAACTCTAATTCAAATAGAAGGTCTAGGAATTATAGACCAACGGGAGGCGCAAGGTTGAAGGATCTCAGACTGACCGAAATGGAAGGGAAATTTGCGGAATTAATATGGGATCATGAACCGATTCCGTCAGGGAATCTGGTGAAGTTATGTGAATCCGAGCTCAACTGGAAGAAATCAACAACGTATACGATGTTGAAAAGACTTGAAGCTAAAGAGATTTTTGAAAATGATAATGGTGTGGTAGGTTCTCTTATCAAAAAGGATGACTTTTATGCGGAGCAGAGCAAGGCGTTTGTGAAGGAAACCTTCGGCGGTTCGTTACCCAAATTTTTGGCTGCTTTCACAAAGAGCCGGAAATTAAGCGACAGCGAAATTGATGATGTTCTAAGACTAATCCATGAGCATAAGGAGGAGTAACGGTGGATCAGCTGTTTGAACTACTTTTAAACATGAGCATTACGGGAAGTTATGTGATTGTGTTTATCATCGTGGCACGGCTGTTCTTAAGAAAAGTTCCCAAAATATTCTCCTATGCCTTATGGTCTGTGGTTTTGATCCGACTCCTGTGTCCGTTCTCGATTGAGAGTATATTTAGTTTTATCCCATCTGAAGTACAGAACTCACCTCTAAATAAGCTATACACACAAACGCCTCAAATCCAAAATGTAATCAACACATCCGAGCAAGCCGTAAATAATATATCACCCGTACCTATCCCCTCTATACCTGCTGCACCAAATGGTATAAACCCTTCAAATCCTTCAGACGCGTGGCTTAACATAGGCCAATATATATGGTTGATCGGGATTGCGCTGCTGCTCATTTACAGCATTATTGCCACTGTTCGACTTTCACGAAACTTAAGAGCCGCAACCCCTCTTTTCGAAAATGTATATGAGCACAACGGCATCTCCACACCTTTTGTATTCAGCCTCTTTAAGCCTAGAATATACCTTCCAAACGGTCTTTCCGATCATGAAAAAGCTTATATCATCAAACACGAGCAAGTGCACATACACAGATGCGACCACATCATAAAACCTCTCGCGTTCGCTGTTCTGTGTATACATTGGTTTAATCCAGTGGTTTGGCTTGCTTTTTATCTGATGAGTGATGATATGGAGAAATCCTGTGACGAAAGCGTCATAAGACAGATGGGCAGCGGAATCAAAAAGGAATATTCGACCTCACTCTTGTCCTTATCTACTGGAAGACGATTTATGGGTGGTTCACCGCTTGCCTTTGGCGAGAGCAATACAAAAGGACGAATCAAAAATATTCTGAATTACAAAAAACCAGCCTTTTGGGTTGTTTTAGTCGCAATCTTAGTCGTGGCTGCGCTGTGTGTCGGACTCATAAGTAATCCGAAAAATGATCCATTAACCGTAAAGGATTATGCCGAGCAATTTATGGAGCAGAACATGACGAGCTATGAGAATAGTACAAATGTTAAGATGGTTGACAGTAAAATTACTAAGCTTGAAAAAATAGCGTCATTCGACGATCTGTTTGCAACACCCTTGGAAATTTGGAGTTTAGAATATCGCTTGAAACCGGATGATCCAGCTAAGCTGACGATGACGGAAAATGTGGTTGATGGATTTATCACCGAAGAAGGAAGCATGGGAAAACCGATACTTATTTTTTCCATTATGAATTCAGCACCACAATATTTGGGCGTAATCAGGAGTGGAGAGAATGACATATCCACACCAGCCGGTCAGGAAATGGCAGTGCGTGTGTTTCTTGAAGCAAACCATCACCTTCCGCATGAAACTTATAGTGGGAAGCATATTCTAGTGAAATTCCCCATAACGACAGGCGAAACAAGCCAACTGTTGTTATCCCAACCTGTTATTCAAGGAGATTCAGGAATTTGGAGCGTAGAACGTTGGAAGGATTCGAATGGAAATGAATATTACAATACACCTCAAACTGATGTTACGATAGCTGAATATTATGCCCGTCTGCAGACATTAGCGGATCAGGGGGAGGAGCCGGCACTACTTGATCCTTTGCAGGTCGCCATGAATTATATAAGCAATGATATTGGAATGGTTCAGCATGTCAAGCTGGATCAGCTTGTGGTGGACAATGAGGCTACAGCTGATGATTTTGCGATCACACCCGAGAGTATATTAATGGGCTATGTTTTTAATCTTAACCTGGAGAATCATTCCTTTGATTTTGATAACATTGAATGGCTAACAATGGAGGATTCCGCTCGCTTTAAAGGGTTGAATATTA
This sequence comes from Paenibacillus sp. NPDC058367, assembly GCF_042723305.1. Classification (NCBI taxonomy): domain Bacteria; kingdom Bacillati; phylum Bacillota; class Bacilli; order Caryophanales; family Paenibacillaceae; genus Paenibacillus; species Paenibacillus sp. NPDC058367. The sequence goes on along the minus strand of NZ_JBHXIZ010000001.1, from coordinate 428,915 downwards.
ATCCAGATGAGGATATGCCCAATGGATTTTATATCCTCAACAAATATACGTATACCGATCCATTAGAGGTTACAGAGGATACGAGATATTCTATAGTTGATGCTAATGCGGGTGCTCTAAAAGAAGTAAGCAAGCAGGAGTTTATTGAATATTTCAAGCAATATACTGATTTTGTGCCCCCGTGTGTGATTACTAAAAAAGACGGATATGTCACCAGCATTGCTGAGAAATATATGCCGTAATTTATACGCTGATGAAAAAGTTGAATTTATATTTAAGCGCTGAAGAACCCGCACTTGGTGCGGGTTCTTCAGCATGTTCTTCAGCATGTGTATCGGCGCTGGCTCGTTTAGGTTACCTTCGGCACAATGTATTCGGTTTTTCGCATACATTTGTCTTATTTACGTTACCGTCGGCACATTGTATTCGGTTTTTCGCATACATTTGGCTCCTTTACGTTAGCTTCGGCACATTGTATTCGGTTTTTCGCATACATTTGTCTTTTTTACGTTACCGTCGGCACAATGTATTCGGTTTTTCGCATACATTTTGCTTATTTACGTTAGCTTCTGCACAATGTATTCGGTTTTTCACATACATTTGGCTTATTACGTTACCTTCGGCACAATGTATTCGGTTTTTCACATACATTTGTCTTATTACGTTAGCGTCGGCACATTGTATTTGGTTTTTCGCATACATTTGGCTCCTTTACGTTAGCTTTGGCACATTGTATTCAGTTTTTCGCATACATTTGGCTTATTACGTTAGCGTCGGCACATTGTATTCGGTTTTTCGCATACATTTGTCCGTAAGCTCGACTAAAACATGTATTTTAAGGATTTAAGGTTCGCTCGGTCCGTCATCCCAAAGAGGCGTGTGCTTAATTAAAAACAGGGCTCCCCATGGCCAACAGTTGAATATAGGCCCATCCCTTGAGTTCATTTCACATTTCTCCGCAATCTAGAAATTTTAAAAATTCTATTATAGCAAGCATAAACGCCTTCGGTGTTCTTAATAGGATGGTAGAGTCTAGGCCACTGGCAGACCCAACTGTTTACGAAACTTATTCCGAACTACGACAGAGAGTGCATCTAGCTCGACAAGCTCTGCCAGAGCATACGCCTCTTGAAGACCAACCTGCATTAGATGCAGTCATGTGACACGGATGCACAGCCAGCTCGATTTCCTTTTTTAACAATTACGTCATCTGCGGAAATTTCTCCCTTTATAATGATCTGACAATTTACAAAATTTCATATATTAAAAGAAATCTATTGATAATTATTCTCATATGATTTAATATGATAACGATTCTCATTATCATTACTTTGCTATAAAGAATGATAAAAAAAATAGAGATGGGGAGATAGAAAATGAATCAGAAAAAAGTTTTATTAGCAGGGGTATCAGCGGTTTTAGCTTTGAGTTTGGCGGCATGCGGTAACAATGAAAAGGATAACGCAGCTTCAAAAAGTGCAAATAATTCCGCCGTAGCAGCAGAGGGAAATGCAAACAACAAAGGAAATACGGCTCAGGAGGCAGTTGCCACTGAACAAACCATTACATATCTAGGTAAGGATTATGTTGTACCTACAGAGATTCACAATATCGTAGCTGCAAGTCTGGAATCTATGGAAGATGCTGCAATTCTAGGAGTGAAACCTGTAGGCGTGCTAGCCATAGCAAATGCCATTCCAGGTTATCTGTCAACTGAATTAGCTGGTGCATCTTTAGTGGGGGATAAATTTGCTCCAAGTAATGAGGCGATCTTGCAGCTAGATCCAGATGTTATTTTAGGGTCTTCCAAGTTTGGTGAAGATGTGTCGGGTGCGCTTAATAAAATTCAAACGATGATTCCTTATTCACATATATCAACGAATTGGAAAGATAATCTGCTTTTACTAGGTCAATTATCCGGAAAGACCTCAGAAGCAGAAAAGATTATTAGCGATTATGAATCAAAAGCTGCTAGTGCAAAGGCTGACGTTGGAGAAAAGTTGAAAGATAAATCAATTCTAGTTATTCGTATTCGTGAGGGTAGTATGTGTGTGTATCCAGCGGGTGTTTACCTGAATCCGGTTATTTACGAAGATTTAGGTGCTACCATTCCCGAAGTAATAACAACTACTAAAGCTCAAGCTGAGCTTTCACTAGAAGCTTTAGCGGAAATTAATCCGGACTATATTTTCTTGCAGTTTGAGACCAGCGAGAATACGGATAATGCAACGGCACTTGATGATTTACTTAAGAATCCGATCTTCAAAAGCGTAAATGCAGTCAAAAACAATCATGTCTTTGTAAATGCAATTGATCCGTTGGCGCAAGGTGGTACAGCTTGGTCTAAAGTAAGATTCCTGGATGCTGCAATTGAAAATCTCTTGAAGTAAAACCGAAGGTGCGATAAATAAGATGAATACAAAAAATTGGAAAGTTATATTGATCCTATCAACTTCTCCATTATTCATCGTATTAGCAATGGTTGTATCCGTCTTATATGGTGTTAAGGATATTGGAATAGTAACAATCTGGCAGGCGATTACACACTTCGATGCAAATAATGTGGACCACAACATTATTATGACATCTAGATTACCGCGTGTAATCGCCGCTTTATTAGTTGGAGCGGCACTGGCTGTTTCAGGGGCGTTAATGCAAGGCGTTACACGGAATTATCTTGCATCACCATCGATTATGGGAGTAAATGACGGATCGGCATTTGTTATTACGTTGGCTATGGTGTTTTATCCTGGATTATCGAATGTTCATATGATTCTTTTATCCATGGTGGGTTCTGCTATCGGAGCGGGTTTGGTTTTCGGATTTGGCTCATTGGTCAAAAACGGCTTATCTCCAGTCAGACTAGCCATTATTGGTACTGTAATTGGTACATTTTTAAGTAGTATTGCCTCAGCAGTAGCGATGTTTTTTCAAGTCTCACAAAATGTTAGCGTTTGGTATAGCTCGAAAATACATACTGTAAATCCAGATATGCTAATATTGTCCATTCCTTTTATTATCGTTGGTCTGCTCTTGGCAGTTAGTATTTCTAAATCTGTAATGGTTGCCTCCCTAGGGGATGAAACGGCGATTAGCTTGGGTCAACGGACAAAATGGGTGAAGATTATCAGTATTTTATCTGTTATATGTCTGACCGGGACAGCAGTGGCCTTAGTAGGTAAGATTGCCTTTGTAGGTCTAATCATTCCTCATATTACACGTTTTATCGTTGGTATCGACTATCGTTTCATCATTCCTTGCTCAGCAGTCATTGGGGCTGTTTTTTTAGCATTTTGTGATGTCTTAAGCCGGTATATTAACTTTCCGTTTGAGACGCCAATTGGCGTTGTGACAGCCTTTATTGGAATCCCGTTCTTCCTTTATTTAATTCGGGTTAAAGGGGGAGAGCAACGTGGATAGAGGCAGAATACAGTTTAGTCGCTATATATTGACGCTATTAGCTTTTATCCTGCTAACACTTGTGGCGGGGTATTTTCATCTAACGAATGGCGCTTTTGATATGTCTGTCATGGATGTGATAAAAACACTGCTGCGAATAGATCCCAATCCTAAATTTGACCTGGTTATTTTTCAATTTCGACTACCACGGATCATTATTGCGTCATTAGTAGGCATAGGTCTGGGGATGGCTGGAACGGTCATTCAAGGCATTACCCGAAACGGGCTGGCTGATCCAGGCATCCTTGGAATTAATGCCGGTGCCGGAGCTGCCATCGTTGCATTTATGTTTTTCTTTCAGATGTCAGGGGTTACTTTTTTTAAAGAAAGCTGGTTTTCGATACTAGCCATGCCTCTCTTTGGTTTTGTGGGGGGGCTTGCCGCAGTTGTGGTTATCTTTATTTTCTCTTGGCGGAATGGTGCACTTGATATGCAACGTTTGATATTGACAGGGATCGCGATAAGCAGTGGTTTTGGGGCGTTATCGTTGTATCTTTCTCTAAAAATGAATGCAAGTGATTATGAAATGGCTGCGGTGTGGAGTGTCGGAAGTATTTACAGCGCGAATTGGACTTATATCATAATGATCACGCCTTGGGTGCTGATTTTAGGATTTGTGATGTATCGAAAAAGCTATTTGCTCAATTATTTTCAATTGGAGGATTCCAGCACAAAAAGCTTGGGGATCTCCGTAGAAAAAGAAAAGCTGATCTTTCTGTTATGCAGTGTGGGGATTGTAAGTGTCTGTGTATCTGTATCCGGTTCTATAGGTTTTATAGGATTGATGGCTCCTCACATCGCCAGAAGATTAGTAGGGATTAATCACCGTTATATTATGTTATCCAGTGCAGTGGTTGGGATGTTCTTGCTGGTGATCTCGGATTATTTTGCCAAAACATTATTTCAGCCAGCAGAGTTACCTGTGGGAATAGTCGTTTCGATTATTGGCATTCCCTATTTCTTATATTTATTAGCCAAGTCAAGAGTGTAGGGGAGAGTGAGCAGCACATATGTCAACACAAGTTGAACTCGAACGCACAGAATCATGGAAGCTAGAATCTCAGTATATGGGCTACACGTATGATATAAAGGTCTCAATTCCGAGAGAAGAGGCCCCTGAGAATGGATTTCCCGTCTATTACATGCTCGATGGTAATTCATATTTTCAATTGGGCCGGGATGTCGTGAAATTGCAGTCAAGAAATGCGCCGAAAACTTTGATTGTACCAGCTATCGTGATTGGCATTGGGCATTATGGTACGGATGATGAGGTCTCCAAAAGAAGATTTTATGATTTCACGCCTCCTGCGAAGCAGTATGTATATCCGGATCGATTGAAAAATGCTGACATAGGACCACATGGTGGTGCTGAAAAGTTACTATCTTTTTTAGAGTTAGAGTTAATGCCCCTGGTCTCTGAAAAATATAATATCGATCAGCATAAACAAGTTTTGTTTGGTCACTCATTAAGCGGGTTGTTTGTCCTCTGGACGCTGTTCACTCGTGCCGAGCTATTCCAGTATTATTTGGCCTCTAGCCCCTCGATTTGGTGGAATGATCATGAAATCTTGGCGTATGCGGGGGCGTTTTATAAGAAGGGTCAAACGATAAGATCCGAGAAAAGAAAGCTATTGATCACAGTGGGCAGTGAAGAGGCGTTTATGGTCGATGATGCTAAAGGATTATTTTCAAAATTGTGTGAGTATTCTTTGCCTGATTTGCAGGTTGAGCATTACATAGCGCCAGATGAAAACCACGCATCAGTAGTTCCGACTATCATGAGCAGAGCGTTCCGTATGTTGAATTGTTAAGGAAGGGGCTATGATGCAGGATGATGTTAGGAGAACTTACTACTTTTGAACATATTGGGCGGCAAATTACTGTGTATCTCCCTAAAGCATATCATTTGTTTACTGAACGAAGCTTCCCGGCGGTTTTCTTACAGGATGGCGATTTCTTGTTCAAAGAGTCGATTGCTGATATAGAAAGGGATGTGGAGGAGGGGATTACAGAGCCGGTTATTTTTATCGGGATTGATTCTCAGCTTCGTAATGATGAATATACACCTTGGGAAATGCCTGCACTTTTTAAGGATTGGTCCTTTGGGGGCAAGGGGGATGATTATTTGGATTACGTATATAAGGAACTGGTCCCGCATATAATTCGTTCCTTTCGCATCTCTCATGAGCCGGGCAAATTGGCATTAGGCGGTGTATCACTAGGTGGGTTAATAAGTATGTACGCGATGTACAAGACAGAGTCTGTTTTTGATAATTTTATATTCATATCCGCGTCTGTGTGGTTTAAAGATTTTATACATTATATGGAGACTTCAAAGTTAGATAGAGAATGCAAAGTCTATATGTATGTAGGTGAACAGGAAGGTATCCAGAAGACTAATGCACAGAAGGACATGGTGCCTAATAGTAAACGTGCTTTTGATATTTTAAAAGAGAAGATAGATGGAGCTGATCAGCGGGTGATGTTTGAGACAGATCCATTAGGCACGCATAATGACACGTTTTTTCTGCAATATTTTCCGAGTAGCATCAGGTTCTTATTTCCCACAAAATGAATAAAAGGACGAGCAGGAGAGAGTATCCTTGCATCGTCCTTTTTATCTTATTTTATCTTATCTTATCTTATCTTATCTTAGCTATGCTTCTGTATATTCTCAAGATGTACGTCCAAATTATCAAAGGTTTGTGAAATACCCGGTAGCATCCCCATATCAATCACTTGTTGTAACGCTTCTGGAGAAGCGTATTTACCGGTGTTAACCAGCTTCGTTTGACCATCCAGCTCGATAAAATCTAGTTGGACTAGTGTCTCGGGCAGATCTTTTGAAATATTACCTTCGGCATCTGAGAACCCGTCCGTGTAAATAATTTGCTCTGGAATCGAAATTTCCCCATAAATTGCCTTACCCCAAGACTCCATACCGTAGAAATCTCCCTGACTCTTATCCTCGCACTTCATGCAATAATGCCAAGTACCTCCTGGACGGAAATCGACATGGCATACGGGAAGTGTCCAACCTTTTGGCCCCCACCAATGCTTCAAATGCTCAGCCTCAGAAAAAGCTTTAAAAACTAGCTCACGTGGAGCTTTAAAAATACGCTCTAATATTAGAGTGCTGCCTTCAACTTTGGATACTAGTTGGTTGGTTTGGTTAGAATTTGTCATTGGATAAATCCTCCTCGTTTACTTTTCATTATCTAATTCCTTGCTTTGTAGCTTCTGCAAATAATCATCCAGTCGATCGTAGCGTTCCTCCCACATATGACGGTAGGATTCTAACCAAGTGTCTAATTCCTTAAAAGGGTCAGGGCGGAGCTTGCAAATGCGCCGATTAGCAACAGCTTGAACTTCAATAAGGCCTGCATCACTGAGAACACGCAAATGCTTGGACGCTTGAGGCTGACGCAACTGAAGACTTTCTGCGATCTCTCCAACGGTTAGGGGATTCTCGCGTAATAGTTCAACGATCTGCATACGATTAGGCTCTGCTAAAGCACTCATTACGTTAGTATTCATAAACAATCATCACTTCGATTCATTGATTTGATTCGGATTTCATATGACGGGCCATGATGGAGCGACTCAACAGGCCTACTTCCTTGTATTTCCTGTTTGCATTTACAATATACCATTAAGTGAATATTCCTGTAAAGGGATATTTAAATTTTCATTGTATGATAACTTCAAAAAAAGGGCATAGTACAAGCATCACGTAGAAATATGTTCCATGATAACCATTAAACTTTACAAAAAACATAGGAATAGATATAATTAAGTATAACTTATCGGTTTTAGATTTACGCAAGGGGCCTAACGCCAGTAGGCTCCTTTTGTATTTCTTGGCCATGTTACAGGAGGGTGAAGGTCATACACAATGAAAAGATTATGGTTTGTGTTCATTATGGTCCGCATGGGGAACGTTTAATCCGACGTGGTGTGCAACTATCTGAAATAATAGGGGCCCCATTGTTTGTATTAAATGTCGATAGTTCGGACAATGATGAATATAATCAGAGCAAAGAAATGTATATGACGGTTTGGAAACGTCTTGCCGATGAAGCTGGCGCAGAATTTATCATTCGGAAACGTGAAGGCCGAAAAACAACTGATATTATTGTAGAAGTAGCTGAAAAGAATGAGGTTACACAGATCGTCATTGGACAATCTGCTCAGACTCGATGGCAGGAGCTTACCAAACGCAATTTCATCAATGAACTCATTGGTAAAATGAAAATGATGGATCTGCATGTAGTCGCCGTTCAACGGATGCGCGCCGGGCTGGAAGAAACCCATGAGGAAGGCGTAATCGCCTACCTGGTCAAAATCGGGGATGAGTATCAGCTCAGTGATGAACCTAAGGGAGAGTATTCGCTTAAAGGAAAGTTCTTTCACGAATTACACACAGAATTTGAGAACGGTTTATTCAGAATTGAGCAAGAAGATGGAAAGGCTAGATATTTGCATATTTGTGATGGCACATTGACCGATTCTTTATAATCGGCGTGCCCTTATCTTCATGAGGGCCTATTATTAAGGGCCCTTCCAATCATATGATCTTTGGCTTTTGGTAAAAAAGTAAGTACTAAAGTTCACAACTTGATAAGCTCAAGTGGAAAAGGAGGACTGCCTTTGCTGCATGTAATCATACTTGTTCCGTTTCTAATGGCCTTAGTAATCGCACTTTTGACCAAGAGAGCATCCAACCTTCATAGAGGATGGCTTGTTTTCCCCGGTTCACTCGCTTTGTTTGTATATTTTTTAACCCGGATTCCCGTTATTAAGGGAGGGGATTTGGGATATGAAACCGTTTCATGGATTCCTTCCCTAGGCATTGATTTGGTTTTCCATCTGGATGGATTAAGTTTACTGTTCGCTTTGTTAATCACTGGAATGGGTAGTCTTGTAATTATCTATTCGATTTATTATCTAGACAAGCGAAAAGAAGCGTTGACCCCTTTTTATATTTATTTAATGTTGTTTATGGGAGCGATGCTTGGCGTTGTGCTCTCGGATAACTTGATGGTGCTATACGGTTTTTGGGAATTAACAAGTGTCTCGTCATTTCTGCTGATTGCTTTCTGGCATCGGCGGCAAAAATCGCGGTATGGTGCTCTTAAATCTATGTTGATTACCGTATTTGGTGGTTTAGCGATGTTTGCCGGCTTTTTAATGCTGTATGTGATGACAGGCACCTTTAGTATTCGGGAAATTTGGAGCGAGGTTGGCGATATTAGTGAGCATGCGTTGTTTATTCCAGCGATGCTATTAATTCTATTAGGTGCATTCACCAAATCAGCGCAGTTCCCGTTCCATATCTGGCTGCCGGATGCCATGGAGGCACCGACACCCGTCAGCGCATATCTTCACTCAGCAACGATGGTTAAAGCTGGATTGTATCTTGTCGCCCGTTTCAGCCCTATTTTTGCGGGGCAATATGAGTGGTTCTGGGTTGTGTCAGGCGTCGGTTTGATCACCTTGATTTATGGCTCTATCCAGGCGATGAAGCAGACGGACCTGAAGGCTCTATTAGCCTATTCAACGATTAGTCAACTTGGACTGATTATGGGATTGCTAGGAATGGGATCGGCAGCGGCATTTTATGCAGGGGAAGATTCAGTCTTTTACACTGCTGCAACAACAGCGGCTATCTTTCACCTTATTAACCATGCCATCTTTAAAGGCTCTTTGTTTATGATGGTCGGTATAGTTGACCATGAGACGGGTACCCGCGATCTGCGAAAGCTGGGCGGACTGATTTCCATTATGCCGGTTACCTTTACGGTAGCGATGATCGGCAGTTTCTCCATGGCTGGTTTGCCGCCATTTTCAGGATTTTTAAGTAAAGAGATGTTTTTTACAGCTGTCCTGAATATCCGAAACTTGGATATATTCTCTATTCCCTCGTTGTTTACGCTCTTCCCGGTTTTGGCCTGGATTGCCAGCGTGTTTACTTTTGCATACAGTATGATTTTGGTATTCCACACCTTTTTCGGAAAATATCAGCCTGAGAAGCTGGACAAAAAACCGCATGAAGCCCCATTTGGACTTCTGCTTGCCCCGTGCCTGCTAGCAGTGCTGTCTATATTTATCGGTTTTTTCCCGAATATATTATCTAATACACTTATTATCCCTGCAATGAATGCTATTCACCCTATCTTGCAGACCGGGGAACCTTTTGTTGTGAATATCCATTTCTGGCACGGCTTTACACCAGAAGTATGGATGACACTTGGTGTTGTGATTCTTGGTATTACTGTATACCGAATCTATGGCCGCTTAAGTCTGGTCGATAAAGAATGGGGCAGTGGCTACACTTTAAATCAAGTCTATGACGGAGTAATCCGGCTGGTTGAGAAATTGTCTAGATGGGTGACTAGTTCTTATATGACTGGTTCCATGAGACATTATTTAATGTATATTTTTTCCTTCTTGATCGTAACGATTTGCGGTGTCGTCTGGTATTCAGATGGAATTACACTTGGTACGACTGAGTATACTCCTTTTTCTTTGTTTGAGGTTATTGCTGTAATGGTTTTGCTTCTAGGTGCTTTAGCTATTCCGTTTGTGCGTTCCAGAATAACAGCCATTTTGTTAACAGGAATGGTTGGTTATATGGTTACTTTGCTCTTTGTTCTGTTCAGAGCTCCTGATCTGGCGCTTACGCAAATGATTGTTGAAGTGGTATCTGTTACATTGTTCCTATTATGTTTCAGGCATTTGCCTAGGCTGGAAAAAGAGAAGCTCAAACCTCGTGCGCATTTCCTGAAACTAATTATTTCCATCGGGATGGGCGTAACGATGACATTGGTTGCACTTGCTGCTCTAGGCAGTAGTCCGTTCGAATCCATCTCGAAATATTATGTGGAGAATAGCTATACTTTGGGTGGCGGTAAAAATATTGTCAATGTTCTGCTCGTTGATTTCCGCGGCTTTGATACCATGTTTGAAATAACAGTACTAGGCCTTGCCTCACTTGCTATTTATTCCATGATCAAGCTGCAGTTGGATGGAGAGGGTACAGCAGACCAACTGAAGAGGGTTGTTCCCTATAATAAGCCTCGTTATTCCCGAAGTGATGATGTGTTACTGCAAGCGGTAGCTAAAGTAGCATTCGTTATCATTCTGATATTTTCGTTGTTTTTGTTTTTTGCCGGTCATAATAATCCGGGAGGCGGATTTATTGGGGCTTTGATGGCTTCTGCAGGTTTGGTGCTACTTGCTATTACTTTTGGGATGGATATGGTTGAGAAAGTGCTGCCTATTAATTATCGTAAGTTAATTGCGATCGGGATTTCGATTGCTTTTCTTACCGGGGTTGGCTCATTTATATTCGACGTACCCTTCCTGAGCCAAAATTTTGGGTATTTCCAATTGCCGCTTATGGGCAAAACAGAATTAACCACTGCAATGTTCTTTGATCTTGGTGTTTATCTAGCTGTTATTGGTGTCACTATGAATATCATACTTACGATCGGGAGGGATAGCTAATGGAGCTTGTTGTTGCCTTGGCGATCGGCGTATTGTTTACCGTAGGTGTTTATCTAGTCCTTTCCAAAAGCTTGCTACGCATCCTGCTGGGTACTAATTTAATTACCCATGGTGTTCATTTACTGCTACTGACAATGTCGGGTCTCAAGACAGGTGCTCCACCTTTGCTAGGTGAAAAAGCGGAGGCGTATGTAGATCCGTTACCGCAGGCGCTCATTTTGACCTCTATTGTAATTAGTTTTGGAGTAACAGCATTCTTCATTGTTTTGGCATACCGGACTTACCGTTCGACGGGCACGGATGATGTGGAAGGAACCAAGGAGGAGAGACAACGATGAACAACTTGCTAGTGCTGCCTCTGCTGATTCCGGCCTTTACGGCAGTTATACTGATTTTTCTAAAAGACCGAGTGGATCTGCAACGTATTATCAGTGCCGTCAGTGTGTTTTTAAATATCTTGGTTGCTGGAATCATTGTGTACCAGGTAAGTACAAAGGGCATCCAGACCCTATATATGGGTGGATGGCTTCCACCTTATGGCATTGTGTTTGTTGCCGATATGTTTGCGGCTTTACTTGTGCTAGTCGGTGCTATTGTTGGTGCGGCATGTCTATTTTTTTCCTTCGCCAGCATTGGGGAAGAAAGAGAAAGGTTTTATTACTATCCGTTTTTCCATTTTCTATTAACTGGGGTATTTGGCTCCTTTCTCACCGGAGATTTGTTTAACTTGTTCGTCTGCTTTGAGGTCCTGTTAGTTGCCTCGTACGCTTTAATTGTACTTGGTGGCTCCAAAGGTCAACTGAGAGAGACGTTAAAATATGTATTAGTTAACGTGATTTCCTCTTCCTTGTTTGTAGCAACGCTTGCTTATTTATATGCCGCGACAGGAACACTGAATATGGCACATCTATCTATGCGTGTAGCAGAGGCGGGACAAGGCGGTGTAATGAACGTCATTGCGGTCCTGCTGCTGATCGTATTTTCGATAAAGGCAGGTTTGCTGCTCTTTTTCTGGCTTCCGGATTCTTATAGTGCACCACCTGTGGCTGTTAGAGCACTGTTTGGAGCATTGTTAACGAAAGTGGGATTGTATGCCATTACACGTACCTTTACATTGATTTTTATTCAAGAACCGGGACTCACCCATTCACTGATTGCCTGGATGGCGGGAGCGACGATGATCCTTGGTGCAATCGGTGCACTGGCTTACAACGATCTGGGGCGGATTTTTAATTATAATATCATCATCAGTGTTGGATTTATTGCTTTTGGGATTTCTGTCGCGACTCAGGATTCGTTAAATGGTGTAGTGTTTTATTTAATGCATGACATGGTTGCCAAAGCATTATTATTTTTCCTGGGCGGGATGATTATCTCAGCATCGGGCACCGACCGCTTAAAAGAAATGGGTGGTTTAATCCGACGCTATCCGTGGACCGGCTGGATGTTCTTCGTACTGACTTTGGCGTTGGTTGGTGTTCCACCACTTAGTGGTTTCGCTGGAAAAGTGATGATGGTGCGTAGCGGATTTGGACAGAATCATGTGGCTCTGGCACTAATTGCACTTGCATCAAGCTTCATAGTGTTATATTCCTTGATCAAGGTATTCCAGCAGGTATTCTGGGGTGGCGAGAAAAGGGAAGAACAAGTCAAACCGCTTCATTATAAAGCTATGATGGCACCGGCAGCTGTTCTGTTCGCGATTGTAATTCTGATGGGTGTAGGTGCTGAGACGGTAAACGGATATGTCAGCCAAGCCGGAGCCGTACTGGCCGATCCAGCATTATACATTAACGCTGTCATGAAGGAGTAGATACTATGGCTTTTCAACTATTATTGAATTTCATGATAGCATTCCTGTGGATGTTTCTGCACAATGATTGGACTGGGCCACGTTTCGTCATTGGTTTCCTGCTCGGTATACTCATTCTGCTCGGAATGCGACGCTTTTGGCCCAGGTTATATCTTGGAAAAGTGTGGGCGATCATTAAGCTAATCCTGTTGCTGCTGCGGGAGCTGGTCGTTTCTAGTTATGTAGTGGTAAAAGCCGTTCTAAGACCGGAGCTTAATATACGTCCAGCTATCCTCAAATATACTACAGAGCTGAAATCAGATTGGGAAGTGGCAACGTTAATCACGATGCTCTGCCTCACTCCTGGATCGGTGGTGCTTGAAGTGTCGGATGATAATCGGACATTGTATATTCACGCAATGGATGTTGATGACCCTGCACAGTTCAGGGCAAATATCCGTGATACCTTTGAGCGAGCGATACTGGAGGTGACCCGCTAATGATTCATTTTATTCTTATGCTATCCATTACAATCATGGCTTTAGCTATAGGCGTATGTGCTTGGCGTTTGGTGAAAGGACCTTCTTTACCTGACCGAGTCGCTGCATTAGATACGATTGGAATTAATCTGCTAGCAATGGTGGCCGTGTTATCTGTCTTTCTCCAAACGCAGGCTTTTATAGAAATTATTTTATTGATTGGAATTCTTTCCTTTATTGGAACGACAGCCTTTGCCAGATATATCGAAAAGGGAGTGGTGCTAGAAAATGGAAATGATCAAGACTACAGGTGAGTTGCTGTTTGCCTTGTTAATTCTTACAGGGGCATTGCTTAGCGCCGTTAGTGCTATTGGTTTGATACGGCTACCTGATGTTTATCTAAGATCACATGCTGCCGCGAAGAGTGCCACTCTCGGTGTGTTATGTGTCTTAGTTGGGGCATTTCTATATTTTGCATTTTTTCAGAATCATATTAGTGCAAAGCTATTACTAGGAATTGTCTTTGTATTTATAACTGCACCTTTATCCGCCCACCTAACAGGTAGAGCGGCATATCGCTCCGGTGTTCCTCATTGGGATCGAAGAATTCAGGATGATTTAAAAGAGGTGCTGGAGAAAGAGCAAGTTATACCAGTAACCCCTGAACGAGATATACCTCAAGAACAAAGGTAGAAGTGTTAGGAATTATCTTGATTTTCAATAACAGCAGCAAAAACTGTAACAAACCCGCGTCTACACGCGGGTTTGTTTTTTTATTAATGGAGTACTATTCTTTTGTTAACATCTCAACGAACCAATATTTTACCTTCTCCAGCGAGCCTGCGTAGCACCCTCGGAAGACACTCAATGTCAGCTTCAGGTATGTCTAATTGAATACCGTAATGGAAACAGTCCTGCTGTTCTCTATTCCATTTTAGAATTCCTTCTAAGTAAATAGATTCATCCGTAAGATTCATTTCCATACCAATCCGTACCAGGTTATTTTCTGGATTAATGTTGAGGGGTAACGATAAGTGGCAGCCTGTTCGACTGATGTTGAACAGTACAGCTCTTACAGGCTTAGAAGGAACCTGGATTCCGTTAATACTAAGAATATGAAGATCAAGGGTTACAGGTTCTTTAAGGGTATATCGAAAAGGTTCAGTTCTGCGATTAGTGTTCATATGCTCCTCCATACTTTTCCATCTACTATAAATTATCGACAGGAAAACAGGATTAGTGAAGAGTTATTAAACATATTAAAGTTTCAAAGTTACAAAAGCTGCATATCTAATTTTTGATTTTATCGTAACAATGTAAGTATTTCTTTTACAGAATTATCTACAAATGATCTTTCAGGACGGGATTTCATGATCACAGTAAGTCCAATTAATGATATGACTAGTGTCTGCGCTAAACTTTTTGCGTTAATAGTTGAATCAAGCTCACCTGAGCGCAAACCCCGATCAATCGTTTCTTGAAATATTACCGAGAGATACGTCTGGTGTTCTCTTGTCAGGAGCTCAAATTTCTCATCGTGGGGTGAAAGTTCAACCATCGAATTAATGCAAAAGCATCCCCAGTTCGGATGTTGTCCATATTCTTTTGTCACTATATTTTCGAAAAAGTCACGGAATGCCTCTTTAACAGAAGAATTGTTTTGAAGCTTGTTACGAACATAGGCAGCATGAGAACTCGTATATTTCCGCAACGCAGCTTCAAATAGTCCTTTTTTATCCCCGAAGGTAGAGTAGATGCTAGGCCGCTGAATACCCATTCTTGATGTCAGGTCGCTTAAAGAGGTAGCCTCGAACCCTTTTTCCCAAAATACTTGCATAGCTGCATCCAATGCTTTTTCCTCATCAAATTCACGTGGTCGAGCCATACTAACTCCCTCTTTTCATATCGAACGGTATGATATTATTTTATGGTTTGAATATTATTATGTCAATAAGAAATGAACGTATAAATAGTCGGATTCTAATTTTTGGTTGTTCTATAAGCTAATCTCTTGACAGTTATCTTTTTTTAGAGTTATATTTGTCAAACGTAATTACGTACTGATTGGTATGTAATTTATGAATTTGATAAAAGTTAATCAGGAGGCGTTATTTTTGGGGAAATCTGTTGAGGAATCGAAAGCTATTATAGCGGATCAAACAGTCAAAAAAGCTGAGAAAGTACAAGGAGGGTTTAGAGCGTCGGAACCAGTGCCTGTATCAATAATATCTCGTAATGTGGCACTTTTATTTTCCGTCGCCTGCGGAATAGTTGTTGCTAACATATATTATGCGCAACCTTTACTGGACGCTATTTCGAACGAGTTTGGTATTTCTCATTCATTCGTTGGACTTGTTATTACAATCACTCAAATTTTTTATGCACTTGGACTGTTATTACTAGTGCCTCTGGGTGATCTATTAAATCGGCGTTGGCTGATCGCTGGACAGATGCTCCTATCCGTATTGGCTTTAATTGTCGTTGGTACTGCCACCAGCAGTATAGTGTTATTCATAGGTATAGCAGCGGTTGGGTTTCTTGCCGTAGTGACACAGACGCTCGTTGCATTCGCGGCAACTTTGGCTGCTCCAGCCGAACGTGGGCGTGTCGTTGGTGTTGTGACAAGTGGAATCGTAATTGGTATTCTACTGGCGCGAACTTTCGCTGGCGTATTAATGGATTTAGCAGGTTGGCGTTCTGTCTACCTTGTTTCAGCGGTATTAACACTAATCATGGCATGTGTATTGTTTCGGGTGTTGCCACATTATGAGCATAAAAGAGAATCATTATCTTACCTACAGCTGATTCGTTCAATGTTCACGTTGTTTGCTCAGGAACGAACTCTTAGAATCCGTGCTGCACTAGCCATGATGATTTTTACTGCTTTCAGTATATTATGGACATCTCTAGTATTACCTCTCAGCGCCCCACCGTTTTCTCTTTCACATACTGCAATTGGAGCGTTTGGTCTAGCAGGTGTTGCAGGCGCGTTAGCAGCAGCGCGAGCAGGTCGCCTCGCCGATCGGGGTTTAGGGCAGAAGACCACAGGTGTAGCCTTGATTCTTTTGCTCATATCATGGTTGCCAATAAGTTATGTTCAACATTCTCTTATTGCATTAATCGTTGGTATTATCCTTCTTGATCTTGCAGTACAAGCCGTACATGTCACCAATCAGAGCATGATCCTTACTTTGCGACCTGAGGCACGCAGTAGGCTTACTGCCGGTTACATGATTTTTTATTCCATTGGCAGCGCCACTGGGTCGATCGCATCTACGAGTATCTATGTTTACTTTGGCTGGAACGGAGTGAGTTTGTTAGGTGCAATTGTGAGTGCTCTGGCTCTTCTTTTTTGGTTATTAACAAAGGAGTAACTGAAGGGATGAATATTCGTGCTGAAAAAATTGTAACACTGATCTCGTATAATTAGGTGCGATTTCTAAGTCTTAACGCTCCAGCCAGGGCTATAGTATTTCATGTCACCTGGCCGTGGGAGCAATTCGAAAAGTTCAATTCAACATGAAAAATATACAAAAAGAAAGCTCAATTAGAAACTACATCTGTTGTTGAATTAGGGAGGGGGTCTTCTGGTGAAATAAATTCGTGAATGATTTGACGGAAGTATTCATGATTATCGTAGCTATTGTACATACGCCAGGCCATTGTTTCTGAATTCCCAAAAAATAACCGCTCAAATTGGGTTTGGCGGCCACCGAATGCACCCGCTCCCAGTTCCCATGCGACCCGGAATAAGGCATTTCGGTACCAAGCATCCGAGACATTACCCTTCAAATACTGATGGAGGTATGAACCGGCACTTGAACTGAAGTCCGATTCAGAGATGATCATGATAAGCCCGCTTGAACTGAGATTTTGAACCATTTCAACCATCTTCGGATAAAACTCTGAAAAGTGAATGGTTGAAGCTAGAAGGGGGCCTTTATCAGGAACAAGAAATCCAAATTTATCGTGGGATGCTCCTACTTCAGAAGCGAGTCTTAACGCTTTGAATGTTTCTAGAAACGTCAGTATTCTTGAAATCGGCAGAATGGTGAAGGACTCGAGCTCAGCATTTTGTTCTTCTGCCAAAGATTCTAGCACACCGAGAAAGAACTCAGTCTTAGCAATATAGCGGGTGATGATTTGGTGACCCATATGGGTATGAAAGTGACTCTCACCGAACAATCGGGCACAGTAGATCTCATCTCCGTAATAAAATATTCGATCATGTGGGATGAGTACGCGGTCAAATATAACAAGCGTATCCATTTCTTCATATCTAGAACTTAAGGGATGGTCGTAAGTAGATGTGGCTGAGTAACTTTCACGGCAAAAAAAAGTCATCCCAGGCAGATCATTAGGTACTGCAAAGGCAAATGCGAAGGGATTATCATCATCTACAAGGGATGGTGAAGGCGTAGGGAATACTAGCATTTCATCGCATGTAGCCCCTTGTGTTGCCATCATAAAAGCACCGGTCACAACCATCCCTTCATCATTGATTTCTACAACTTTAGCTGCAATTGAATCCTCAGTAGCATCAATTTGACCGGATATTTTACTTGCTTGAGGCTGGATGAATGCATGGGATAAAGTTATGTCATGATCTCGGCAGTAGGCATAGTATTTCCTGAGGTTCTCAGCATATTTCGGATGAAGGTCCTCAAGGATATCGGCAGCAGTAAACAGGGACATGATTGCCGTATTCATATAATCTGGGGAGCGTCCTAAAAAACCGTGATGTCTGTTTGACCAGAGTTCAATCATTTTTCTTCGACGTTCTAAATCATCAACACTTTTGGGTGGGAGAAAAGATAGACCAACAAGCTCTCCAGTATCAGGCGAAGGGTAGGTCATCTGCGCTAAATAACGTTCGTCACACTGCATGTTGTACAATTCGGCTTGTGTTTGTATGAGGCCTTGAAATGCAGGATGTTTGGATAATGGTCCTTCGATACGCGTCCCTTTGTACCAAATATTGATATTTTGCTGATCGATTCGTTCGATGTATTGATTACCATTTTTAATAGGCACACATTCCACCTCTTTGGAGAGTTGTATTAATATTTTTAATGTACGTAATCATAATTCTTCTTGTACATTGTCCATACACCGGGTCAGTGAAGGGGCCAACCTTAATTTAAACTATAAAAAGAGGATATTCACAATTATCTCCCCAAATATAGTGTTCTGCACTAACCCCACATCTGCATTCATTGTTAATAGTGATTCGTATTGTTACTTATGGTTGACATAAACGAGACTTACTTGTATATTTTTTACATTGGATTACAAGTGTAGTCATTCAGTAGAAAGAAAGGCGGATAGGATTATGTCTACGGAAATTCCAAAAATCTCGGATGCCGAGTGGGAAGTAATGAAGGTGCTGTGGACTGGAGCCCCGCGCACGGCAGGAGAGATTGTTGAAGCTCTGGAGGGCAGCCGGGACTGGAACCCAAAAACGGTGCGGACGCTGATTAAGCGTCTGACGGAGAAAGGGGCTATCGGTTACAACCAGACAGGAAGAGTGTATTCGTATTACCCACTGGTGCGGGAAGAGGAATGCGTCCAATCGGAGACACAATCTTTTCTGAAGCGGATCTACGGTGGAACGCTGCGCCCGATGTTAGTCAACTTTTTACAGAATGAGAAGCTGTCCCGAGAAGATATTGAAGAATTGAAGAGAATTTTGGATGAGCGAAAGGACTGAGTCGCTTGCTGGAAGCTGCATACAATCTGTTCGTTAAGATATTGTCACTATCCGCTATGGCGAGCGTGCTGGCTTTGCTGATCCTGGCAACCCGTTTCTTGATCAAGAATAGATTAAAACCGACCTGGACGTATCTTCTGTGGATACCGCTGATCGTGAGGTTAGCCGTCCCTTGGACACCGGAAAGTGCGTTCAGCATTTTTAATTTGTTTCCGCTGGAGACAGAATCAGCTCTGACTTTCAATATTCCTTCTGCGCAGCCGGATGTAGGTGATTTGCCTGTGTCCGGGATGAACATTCAAGAGGTGGACTCGACCAAGGTCGCTGAAATAACAGGAACAGGAACTTCAAAGCAAGCCGAGAGACCAGATAGTATGACACTGGTGACTCCGGAAATCTACGATCCTTATGAGACATTCAATACAGGCTGGACGCCGATGCATTTGCTGGTTCTGATCTGGCTTAGCGGAGCAGTGGTAATGATAAGTCTGTCGGTTCGTGAGCAGCTGCGATTCACGGCACGGGTTCGACGGGAACCGGAGATCCGTTCCGCAGATATCCTGTGGTTGTTCGAAACGTGTCAACGAGAGATGAAGGTAAGGCGCCCAGTGAAGCTGGTTGAGACGAAGCAGATTGCCGTGCCCACACTGCTTGGTGTGATGCGCCCCAAGCTGCTGCTGCCGACATCCATGTTGCACACGCTGGAGGCAAACGAACTGCGTCATATATTTCTGCATGAGCTGGCGCATGTGAAACGTCGTGATATTTCGCTGAATCTGCTGACAGGACTGCTGCTGGCCCTGCATTGGTTCAATCCGTTGCTTTGGTATGCCGTTAGCCAAATGAAACGGGATCAAGAGGTCGCCTGTGATGCGCTGGCTTTAAAGCATCTTGCATCGGAGCACCACAAAGACTACGCACGGACTCTTCTTAAACTATTGGAAACATTGACCGATCCAATCCGAGTGGCTGGTGCGGCCGGCATTTCAAGCAGCAAGAAGGAAATGAAAAGAAGGATAACCATGATCACCAGGCATAAAAAAATCACTGTACAAAACACGGTGTTGGGGTTAGCAGTAATTATGGTCTTAAGTGGCTGTACCTTGACTGGGGCAAAGCTGAGTTCTACGTCAGCCCCGGAGAAGAGTGTTGTTATCCCATCAGCTTCTCAGGCTAAAGATTCAACTGCAATCGATCCCGAAGGAACCCTATTAGCGGAGAAGAACGGAATTACTGTAACTGCAAAGCCCACGGCTGAGCATGCACTTTTGCATGAAGTCACGGTTGATGTGCGCGGTGAGGTTAACAGAACGTTTTTGTGGAATGCCGGCGAAGATGAAACGCGGCCTCCTTCCATTGAAGAAGCCGATCTTAACGGGGATGGTACCAAAGAAATCTTTATTCGTATTACTACCGGTACTGGAACAGGGCTCTCAATGAGTGAGATTCATGTGCTCCAGCCTGTCACTCTGGAAGAGCTTGTGGTAGAGGAACCGGTCGAGACGCTAAATCGGAGGCTGAAATCCTCCATTACACACCGGAATAACCACACTTACGTATCCGCTGAACTAGACGGAAAGCATTTGACTAAAGTGTATGATTACACTGAGGGGGCTTGGGGCGAGAAGATTGGATTTGGCGCCGTAGTTTCGTATGAGCTTGATGGGGACCGTATTGTAGCTCGTTTGGCAGGTGCAGCATCCATCTCTGAGTTTCCGCTTGAAGTTATTGTCGTTTACGGCAAGGAATTGACCATTGAGAGTGTACAGATGTACTATGGCTCGTTTATTTCTCCTCCGCTCAGTGAACAGGATATTAAGTCCTTGCTGGAAAAAAAGCTTCCAGCTAGCGGCTGGACCTTTGGTAAAAAAGGCGATCAATACACGATTAATTTTATGGATCCACCGAATGGCGTAGGGGAAGGCCTTAGCTATAAAATTAATCCGCTTACCGGTACGGTTCATGATACAACTTCTGGCAGTCCAGTGAGAAGCCTTGTGAATCGAGAAGCGATAGATCTGTGGGACATATCTAACGGTACGGAATACAAGAAGGAGCTGTATAAGTTACTTCAGCCAATCTTTGATACAGAAGGCTTCGAGCCAATAGATGAGGATTGGATTTCCGGCTTTATTGGAGATGGTTATTTGTTCAGTAATGTTAGGCAAGGCGGCAGGGAGTTCACGATAAAAGTGGATGTCTTCACTGGTCAATGGGAAGAAATTGCTGACCCGTATAAATAGTTTTGTCGATGTCGAAGAACCTCGTAACAATAAAGAAAGCCCGTGCCCAGCGCGGGCTTTCTTTATTGTTACTGACTTAAAGCAAATGCTTTCCACTCATACCAAATCCAGTCCCTACTGCTGTCGTATTTATTTTCAGCAATCCGCTTTTCCTCCTATTTACAATTCCGCTACTCGGTGTTACTATATAGTGGTACTAAGCAATACAGAGTAGCATTGGAGGATTTAAATGGATAACCTAACAGAAATGCTGAAAGGAGTTTTGGAAGGCTGTGTACTTGAAATCATCAGCCGGAAAGAAACCTATGGGTATGAAATCGTAAAAACGCTAAATGCGCTCGGTTTCGAAGATGTTGTTGAAGGAACGGTCTACACCATCTTGATACGGTTAGAAAAAAATAAACTCGTCGATATCGAGAAAAAACCGTCCGAAATAGGACCACCAAGGAAATTTTATAGTTTAAATGAAGAGGGATGGCGGGAACTGTCCATGTTTTGGGAGAAATGGGGATATGTTTCGTCAAGACTTACCCAACTGAAGGAGGATAGCCGTGTATAAGAACATGCTCGCTAAATTTAAAGATTTACGTGAACAAAAAAAGGCTTATAAAGAGTGCGTAAAACGTTCAAAAGCGCTCCCGAACGATTACCGAGAAGTTTACAATATCGCATCGCGCTACATGCTGAACTTCTCAACTAACGATTCTAGCGTCATCAACCTGTTTCCCGAAATGCTTGACATGTTTGAGATGGGAGCTGCTGAAGGTCGAGATGTTCTGGAGATCGTAGGGAATGACGTAATGGCGTTCTGTGACGGGCTGCTCGAGGACGTTTCCGCTCAGACTTGGACAGGGAAAATGCGAGCCAAAATGAACGAGTCCATTCACAAAAAACTTGGAAGATAGGGGGGGATTAGGATGACATCGAATAATTGGGCGATTGAAGTAATAGGCCTCAAAAAATCATATAAGAACGTGGAAGTGTTGCGGGGGGTGGACTTCACTGTTCAGAAGGGTTCAACTTTTGCTCTTCTAGGGTCCAACGGCGCGGGTAAAACCACTATGATCAAAATTCTTGCCACCCTGCTCCAGCCCGACAACGGAAGCGCAAAGATTAATGGAGACGACGTAACTAAGCAACCAGAGCAAGTACGTAAGGAGATCAGCCTGACAGGCCAAAGCGTCACCGCTGACTATATCCTTACCGGACGCGAGAATCTGCGAATGATGGCCAAACTCCGCCATTTGCCCGATCCTGACAAACAAGCCGAGGAGTTATTACGTCGTTTTGACTTGCTCGATGCCGCCGATCGCCGAATATCCACGTATTCCGGAGGGATGTGTCGGCGCTTGGATTTGGCCATGAGCTTATTAGGTAACCCTTCGGTCATTTTTCTCGATGAGCCGACCACCGGACTTGACCCGCAAGCGCGTCTTGCTATGTGGGATATGATCAAGGATTTAGCGAGATCAGGTGTCACTGTTTTTTTAACTACGCAGTATTTAGAGGAAGCTGACCATCTAGCTGATCAAATTGCGATCTTACACGAAGGTCATATCGTGGCAAGCGGCAGTCCCGCGGAGCTAAAAAATAGATTGCCTAAGGGTCATATCGAGCTTCGATTCGACAATAAAACAACGCTAAATCAAGCACAAGATCTGTTAAAGGAATTTACCGCGACTGCAGATTCGAACAATCTCACGCTCTCCGTCATTACAGACGGAAGTACGAGACAGATGATGCGTCTGCTAACGAAAGCAGCGGAAGCTGACATAGAAATTGCCGAGTTTGCGCAGAAACTGCCCTCGCTTGAGGATGTTTTTCTCGCGATCGTCACTAGCAAAAAGGAGGACTCCCGATGAAATTCATTCATTTTCTAGGCGATACCGCCGTCATGAGTGGGCGTGTCATTCGCCATTCCACACGTAGCATCGACACGATTATTACCGTCATCGCCATGCCGATCATGATCATGCTGCTCTTTGTTTACATCTTTGGCGGAGCGATGAACACCGGTGATGTAAGCTATATCAATTATATTGTGCCCGGAATATTGCTCTTTTGCATTGCTAGTGGCGTAGCTTATTCTTCTCTTCGTATCAATAACGATCTCACAAAAGGCATATTCGAGCGTTTCCATTCCATGCCGATTGCAAAAGCCTCTATTCTAGGCGGTCATGTGGTTGCTTCATTAGTTTTTAACGTCATTTCCTTGCTTGCCATTTTCCTTGTTGCCTTCGGAATGGGATTTCGGCCGAAAGCGGATGTGCTCGGCTGGGTATTAGCCATTGGTATTTTGTTGCTTAGCGTACTTGCGTTTACTTGGATTGCCGTCACCTTCGGCTTGCTTGCTAAGTCATTCGAAGGAGCAGGAGTGTTTTCTTACATTTTGATGTTACTTTTATTCGTTAGTTCTGCCTTTGCGCCGACCGACAGCATGCCTTCGGCTATACGCGTATTCGCAGAATATCAGCCCATGACACCGCTTATCGAGAGTATTCGTTCTCTTTTACTCGGAGGAACGGCAGATAAAACTACGCTTGTGGCGGTATTATGGAGTTTAGCAATACTTGCTTTTTTCTGGGCTTCCGCAATGCGAGTGTATAAACGGAGAATGAAATAGACGTAAAAAAGAGCCGGTGGCTTCTCGAAAGAGGGGGATACCGGCTCTTTGTGTGCACAGGCTAATTTTAAGATGCTGGCTGAATGGTGGGGTGAATATTTCTGTGCTATTCTAGAAATGTGATTTATATAAAATTTTTGTACATAGAATTAGAAGTACCGGATTTGGTAATTAATTTTAATAGGCGAATGGGGAATGAAGGATATTTTTTAAAAATGGGGGAGTAAGTTATAGTGATACCAAACGAAGCACAAAACAAAAAACATTGGAAACGGGATATAATTATCTTTCTAAGTAGTCAAACATTTTCGTTATTCGGTTCTGCTTTAGTTCAATATGCTATTATGTGGTACGTTACGCTTACAACAAAATCAGGTATGATGATGACATTATTTATTATTTGTGGATTCATTCCTACCTTTTTATTATCACCGTTTGCAGGTGTATGGGCGGACCGTTTCAACCGGAAATATCTTATTATGATAGCAGATGCCATGATTGCCTTTGTTACACTGATTTTAGCCATTACATTTTTGCTTGGTTATGATGAGATATGGTTGTTGTTCGCCATTGCTGCAGTTCGTGCGCTCGGAGCTGGGGTTCAATCACCTGCGGTTGGGGCAATATTACCTCAAATTGTACCAGAGGATAAGCTAACGAAAGTAAATGGGATTAACGGAAGTCTTCAAGCACTAATGATGTTTGTTGCACCTATCGTTAGCGCGTCATTGCTTTCATTGGCAACAATTGAGGTCATTTTCTTTATCGATGTTATCACAGCGGCGATAGCGATCTTTACATTATCTTTCTTTTTGAAAATACCGTTGCATAAAAAAGCGACTGATAAACAAACGACAAGCTATTTGGACGATTTTAAACAGGGTTTAAGCTATATTAAAAATCACAGCTTTCTCAAAACTTTTTTCATTTTTTTCGCCTTTTTCTTCGTATTGATGGCACCGGCTGCATTTTTAACACCGCTACAAGTGACACGCAGCTTCGGAGATGATTATTGGCGATTAACAGCCATTGAAATTGCTTTTTCTATCGGTATGATGGCTGGCGGAGCAATTATTGCTTCATGGGGCGGCTTTCGAAACAAAGTATATACAATGACTTTTGCTAGCTTAATTATGGGTGTATGTACGTTCGCTTTGGGTATTGTACCTGTTTTTTGGATCTACTTGGTTATGATGGCTATTTTCGGCGTAGCTATGCCCGTCTTTAATACACCGACAACCGTAATGCTACAAGAGAAGGTAGATCCGGATTACTTGGGACGCATATTCGGAGTCTTTGGTATGATATCGACTTCCATGATGCCAATCGGAATGCTGATATTCGGTCCGCTCGCAGATGTAATTGAGATTGAATGGCTCCTTGTTGGAACAGGGGTGTTAACTGTAATACTGTCCATTATCTTCATTCGAAACAAACGTTTAGTTGAAGCTGGGATGCCTTTAATACAGGAAGCATCACAAGAGTAGAATTTTGCTAGAAGCGAGAACTTAAAACCCTTGTGTAGATAAAAAAAGAAGCTCTCCTAAAGTTCGATTGAACTTTATGGAAGGCTTTTCTTAATTAGAAAAAAAGGAGACCGACAATGACTTATTCACAGATGTGGAACAACGCAGGAAATGAAGCTGAAATTCTCTATTTGGAACAGCAGATTATGGCCATCAAAAAAGAAATAAAACGAGCAAAAACCGCAGAACAACAGGAGATATTGGATCAAGCGAATCGCAAGCTGGCTGAATTGGAAGCGAAGCTGGATGAGCTAGAGGAGTAGGGGCTAACCGCCCCATCGTTGCATCAATATTTTGACAGCTTGAATATCGGCCTCGCAACCGTGCGAAGCCAATAAGCAAATACGGTCGTTCCGGTCCATGAGGTTCGCTTATTCTGTAGGTATTGATCGTTGATAATATAAGTCCGGGTGGAAGCAGGGCTTTTCAGACCGAACTTTTCCCACTCTGCCGGATCATTTGAACCTCCGAGCTTTTCAAGCATATTTTCTGACGCGATATTTATTTTAGAAGGAATTTGCTCGTAGGCTTCAGTGATTTGCGCATGAAATTCGTCGATTGGATTGCGGCTGGCAAGGCTCTCTAAGTGAATGCCTTCACGAAGGTAAGAAACGTATGCAAGATGGTCAGCCCAGAATTCGTCGATATAAAAAAGCCGTACCCGCTGCTCCGCTGGGCTCAACGGCTGCTCGCCTTTCAAAATTCGCAGCCGCTCCGCGTATAGAATTCGCCTCTGATCCTCCACCATATCCGAATAACAGTTCAGTTCCTTGTGGATATCGAAGTTTTGGCCCATAACAATACGCTGAGTACTTGTGATCTTGCTGCTGAGCCCTGTCTCTTCAAGAGCCTCATCCTGCCTGGGAGCGCGAACTGCTTTATGGATGCCGAAGCGAAGCAGTAACTCGTCCTCCAAGCTTACATAAAAAACGGAAGCTCCGGGGTCGCCTTGGCGACCGGAACGCCCGCGCAACTGGTCGTCGATCCGCACGCTTTCGTTCACATGGGTGGCAATTACGTACAACCCGCCTAGCTTGGCGATTACCTCTGCTTGCGCAGGGTCGCCGCCGCCGAGCCGGATGTCGACCCCGCGTCCCGCCATATTTGTAGACACAGTCACTGCACCGATTTCTCCCGCTTTGGCGATGATGTCGGCTTCTTCTGCGTCGTTTTTCGCATTTAGAACATGGCAAGATACGCCCGAAACCGCTAGCGCCTCTGCCAGCATGGCAGACTCCTCGACGCTTGACGTACCAATGAGAATTGGACGTCCCGTCCTATGGACGGATGAGATTTCTTGTACGAGTGCCTTAAGCTTGGCTTCTTTATGGGTATAAATCCGGTGCAGATGGTCGATTCGAATGTTTGGCCGGTTCGGTGGAATTTGCAGCACCTGGAGCGCATAAATATCTTCGAAGTCCATCGCGGAAGCATGAGCGGTAGCCGTCATTCCGCAAATCTGCGGATACAGGCTAATGAAGTGTTGAATGGTGATCGTCCCGAGAATTTTCCCGCCGGCTATGGAGTACAGCCCTTCTTTTGCCGTAAGCGCGGCTTGCAGCCCGTCCGGCAAATACCGGTTCTCCGCCACTCGGCCGGTATATTCTTCGATCAGCTCGATTTTTCCGTCCCGGACGATGTAATCTATGTCTTTCTTTAATAACGATTCCGCATGCAGCGCGCAATTTAAAGAAGTCAGCAAGTGACTGTTATGGCTATCGTATAAATTGCCGCATCCCAGCATCAATTCCGCATGCGCAGCGCCTGTTTCATTTAAGTAAACGTTCCGCTGGAACTCGTCGAAGTCGTAATGTCCATCTCTCTTAAGCTGCCGAGCTACTTCTGCGAAACGAAAGCCGTCGCTCCTGGAAGAGGGCATATCTCCGCTGATGACCAGCGGTACCCGTGCTTCGTCGAGAAGCAGCGAATCCGCTTCGTCGACGATGACGTAGTGGAAAGGACGATGCACGGTATCGGCTTCGTTTAGTGCAATTGAGTCGCGCAAGTAATCGAATCCCGCTTCTTTGGCCGTAACATAGGTTATATCCTTGGCGTATGCTTCCTGTTTTTCGGACAGGCTCATGCCCGCTTGAACCGAGTTTACCGTTAACCCGAGAAAACGATAGATCGGGCCCATCCATTCCGCATCCCGTTTGGCTAAATAATCGTTAAAAGTCAGAACATGAATACCTTTGCCAGTCAGTGCATTTAGATATGCAGGCATAACAGCAGAAAGTGTTTTTCCTTCACCGGTATGCTGCTCGATCAAGAATCTCTCGTGCAGAGCGATGGCAGCCATGATCTGGACATCGTAAGGATTTAATCCAAGCTTTCTCTTCGCTGCCTCGCATACTAACGCATAAGCAGCGATAAGCAGCTCATCCAAAGGTGTACCTGATTTTGCTTCCTTTTGTAGCCGGAGGGATTCCGCTTGAAGCTGCCCATCGTCCCATGCTTCCAAATTCCGTTTTCTGATGAGCTCCACTTTGTCCTGATAAACTTTCAGCTTATTCTGGGTGTCGCGGTCTTTGAATTTATGCATCAATTTGACGGCTATATTCATAGAAATCTGATCTCCCCTCGGTAGAAATACGCTTAGTTTTGAACAATATTTGCGCTGATCAGTCGGTTAACAAGTTCCTGGATTCAATCTACCAAAATATTCTATTAAATGCAATTTGGACAAATCATGAATAGCATAACGTAAAACTTAAAACTCTAATCATTCATCGCCAACTTATTTAAGTTGTTATTAGGTGGATAATTTCAATTCTCTAGCAGAAAAGTACAAGAGGTGCATACAGGCTCCTGAATCCGATTTTGGGGATTTGACACAGGCATACGCTGCTTTTACAATTGCCTATGAGTTGATAGACTTATGAGAGAGAGGCATACGCTGTGGAAACTATAGTAAGTCAAGCTTGGCCAGAATGGAGTGGTACGCTACAGAAGCGGAGCGGAGGTTGGAACAACACAACTTATTTTGTGGAAAATAACGGGAAACGCGCGGTCCTTCGAATATATGATACACATAAGGACAGAAACAAGATTGAGTTCGAGCATGCTGTGCTGGAGCAGCTTGGAACACGAGCTTTGCCTTTCAAAGTACCTGTTCCTATTCTAACGACTACCGGTGAAACTATGATTCAGTTAAGGGAGAGTGGCAAATTCGCCTGCTTGTTCCGATATATCGATGGTGATTCACCTGTGGAGGAAGAGGTTTCCTACCTAGAATCCTTTGGAGAGGTGACGGGTATTTTATCAGAAGTCCTATCAGTTATTGATCCCGGTCTTACTCCGGTGTACCGGCCATATTATGAATTGCGGACGTCCTATCCATTATGCAGTGGAGAGGTCATCCGGGAGCTGTGCCTGAATCCGCCGGAACCTTTTAAGGATCTGGGGGCTGAGCTAGTGATGCTCTACAGAGCTTATAGAAATATTACAGGTTCTCTGAATGAACTGGAGGGACTGCCTCACCAACTGGTACACGGTGACTTGAATGCCTCTAATCTTTTGGTAAATATAGAAGACCCGGGGCAGGTATCCTCGCTGCTTGATTTTGAGTTCTGTACATATGATTTGCGGGTCATGGAGTTAGCGGTTATTCTATCCGGGCTGCTTGGGCAAGCGGAGGAGAAGAAGATGATTCGTGAGTTCTGCCGGGGCTTCAGCCGTAGTATCCGCCTCACCCCAGCCGAAATCAACGCCATTCCAGTGTTAATGCTGCTGAGAAAAATCGATGTCTTTCTTCATTTTGTCACCCGTTATCTGGAGGGTACCGATGAATCCCGGGTACTTCATGAGCAGACAAAACGGCTGTCCGTAGATTTAGTCCAGCTGTCTGCAGGAACTGCAGAAATTCTAGTAATATTGCAAGAAGAGCAGGGAAGCGCATGCAGGCTATAGCTCATTTCCGTGATTAGGATGAACCGCCGCTCCCTTGCTGTTCAGGATTTCTTTATACACCTCAATCGCCAGCACCCGTGACTGCTTAAGATCAACGATGGCATATGGTCTAGGCAGATGGATAGCTTTATCGGACAAAACTGCCAGCTCTGGCAGCCAGGTGCGTATATAATCTCCGCTCGGGTCATGAGTCTGGGACTGGGTTACCGGATTCATGATCCTGAAGTAAGGGGAGGCATCGAATCCGAGCGAGGAGCTCCACAGCCAGCCGCCAC
The DNA here is from genome assembly GCF_042723305.1 of Paenibacillus sp. NPDC058367. Lineage (NCBI taxonomy): Bacteria > Bacillati > Bacillota > Bacilli > Caryophanales > Paenibacillaceae > Paenibacillus > Paenibacillus sp. NPDC058367. Next base: position 399,390 of record NZ_JBHXIZ010000001.1, on the reverse strand, counting down.
GGTTCAGCGAATTATCATAATCGCTAAGCTTCAGCCTGAAGTAACGCTCTCCGTAAATAAATGGACAGCCCAGATTTTTGGTAAGAAACATTGCGGTAATCATTCGCAGCCGGTTCGGCATCCATCCGGTTGTGTTCAGTTGGGTCATGGCGGCATCGATTACAGGAATGCCAGTTCTGCCCGAAGACCAAGCCTCAAAGTATTTCGTACCCAGCATGCTCAAATCATACACCTTCTCATAGCTGAAGAAATCAGCATCGAGCCGGGCCTGATACAGATAGAAATCCCGCCAGGCCAGCTGTCGCAGCCATTCTTCCCCGCCGGTTTCTTCTTCCGCCAGCCGAGTATACACAGTACGCGCTGAAATGGTACCCGTATTGAGGTGCCGGCTGATCTGGCTGGTGCCCACCTGTGCATACCTGTCACGGTTCACATGATAATCCCGTAAATGCAAGTCTATAAATTGCTCAAGAGTATCGTGTACATCCATCTTTTTTCTTGAAGGCACTAGCTTTTCAAACTGAAGTGTAATCTCCTCAGGAATCTTGAAATCTTCGGCAATCTTATCGTCCAGTGTGGACGTTGACAGATCAGCCAAGGTCGAAGAATAAGGCGGATGAAAGCGCTCAGCCAAGTAGCTGCGCCAGCGGCGGTAGAACGGTGTGAATACCTTGAAGGGCTCTCGACGCCCGCAACAATCCATGAAGTCTTCCAGATCACAAAGCATGCTGTCGTGAAAAATTTTGAAACGGATGCCGAGTGCAGCCGATGTATCACGCAGGCTCATGTCTCTTTTTAATGCATAAGGGGTGTAATCGGCATGAACCATCAATTCCTGAATTGGGTAGGTTTCGCTCAGCCTCTTGACAATAATATCAGGCTCGCCATAAAGAATATGTAGCTGCTTGCCCTCAGTGGCGTATTCCTGCTGAAGTCTTGAGACCTGCGTCAGAAAGTTTACCCCGCTATGCTCAAGATAGCGTTGTTTTCGCAGTAGAAAAGGCTCCAAAATCAACAGATGTAGGCTGCGAGTGCCAGAAGAACGTATAGCCTCAAAGGCTGGAAGATCGCTAGTCCGCAGATCTTTGCGGTGAATGAAGAGAATCATTAGAAATATTTCCTTTCTATTATCAGAGGGGAAAAATCGCATGTTTATAAGGATTTCCCATCGTCCTTGCTCAAAATCAGAATAATTAACATCGGAAATATGATCTTGCTAATATGTTGTAGAGCTGCTTGAACCGCTAAAATAACCCTATTTGGCAGCTTCTGCTTCTTCATAGATGAGGCACCGAAGAGTCTGATCTGGGTAGCGTAACTCTGCAGTATAACTGCTGCCATCTTCGAGCAACATTTTGACTGCTACCATACCGCGCTTATTATTTACGTCAGTGTCTGTAAGGGAAGCCGTGGCGATTTTCCGGGTTTCTCCTTGTCTGTCTGTAACTATTTTTGTAGCCTCGTTAATCCAGGTTGCATCCTTTTGGATAGCGATGGCAGCTTCAGCATTGATTGGGGTTCTTGTGAGTGAAAAATTAGCTGCGGTCGTATCTACTACCGTCCGGGTGGAGGGATCAATAATTACGGTATATTGCCAAAATTCCTTACCTTGTCCTCTTAAGGTGTTGGTTTTATAAGGGGTGAATATTACCATCCAGATCTTTTTCTTTGATAGCATGGATTCTCCTTGGCTTGCTTTTACTTCAAGCTTGGAGACGTCAGCTCCGAATATTTTTCGCACACTTGAAGCGGCCATGGTAACGGCGTCGGTCTGGCTCAAATTCCCTGAGTCTGGAGGGGTTACAATATTCCGCTTGGACAAGGCATAGGCCTCCCGGTAGAACCAGTCAATATATTGTAACAGTTCCTCGTCAGTCAATGTCCGATTCGGATACTTGAGCGTGTTTTTCTCCAAGTCAAAATAAAACTCCGCTTGTCCCGATTTTAACGGGAACAGCTGCTTGGGACGAAGGCCGTCATACACATACTGGTCTTCCAATATCAGCCTCCGGTTTATTTCATCCTCGGTCATCTCCCTTCCGATGGTGATAATTTCGTTATTGGGCTTGTCCGCAAAATCATAAATTTGCTGCATTTCTTCTTGGGTCATCAGCTGCTCTAGATCTCTGTTCACAGTAGATACCGGTGCTTCTGCTTCTACTTTTAGTACGGGTGCCTTGCTGCTGTTCAAGGTTAGATTGCCCGAGTCTTGTACTGCAGAAATGCTCTTGGCAGCGGTGGTGTTCACAAATCCTGGGACAATCATTGCGCTCACCGCCAGCACGCTTCCAGAGAACAAGAGTACAGCGAGTGTAGCGGAAATCTTGTTGTTCTTCATTTAACTAACCTCCATTGGGATCGGATGATGATGAATCTTCCTAACCTTAATCCAAAGATGTTATAGAGTAGGAGGGCAGTTGTTATAGAGTTGTAAAAAGAGTCTGATGCTAGTTCCCTCGCCGAGGACAGAGTTTAAGGACAGTCTGGCCTTATGCGCTTCAGCAATTTGCCGACATAAGGATAATCCTAAGCCAGCGCCGCCATATTCACGTGAACGAGCCTGGTCTCCCCGATAGAAAGGTTCAAACACACGTTTAGCCATCTCTGCGGTGATTCCGGTTCCCGTATCACGGATTTCTAGCACGGCTTCTCCATCCAGCTCATAGGCCAGCATGTGGATTTCGCTGCCTTGCTTGGAGGCATGAATCGCATTCTCAACCAGATTTACCAATAATGAAGCTAGTAAATCGGGATCTCCCCAGACATTTGAAATCGTATGTTGGACATGAAATCTTATGCCAGCATCCGTCAATTTTGGGCGCTCAGTCTGTTGGATAGCTTGAAATAGTTCCGAAATATCCACCTGCTGAAGTGCCAACGGCTGATGCCGGAGGACAGACAAATCCAGCAGCTTGAAGGCCAGATTCTTGAGACGAAGGGTTTCACTAAGAATATAGCCACCCGCAGTTTGCTGTTCTTCCTGTCCAATATTGGCCGTGGTCAGAAACTCGGCGAACCCCTGCATGCTGGTCAAAGGCGTGCGCAACTCGTGGGCCAAATTATCCACCATCCTTTGTTTCTCTTCAGCCATGTCTGAGAGTTCCGTAACCCTCTGCTCCACGGCCTCCGCCATCCGGTTGAAGTTCAAGGCCAGTTCGCCAAATTCATCTTTGCTGCGCAGCTGCACCCGTTTCGTATAGTCGCCTTCGGCGATTGTTTTGCTGGTCTCTGACAGGAGCTTTAGCGGCTTGCTTAGATGCCGGATTAGAAGATAAAGAAGAAGCAGCAGAACGGGTCCCACGATCCAGTTAATCATTACAAAAAAGCGGTTCAGTTCCTGTTGCTTGTTGAAGAGCTCACTGATATCACGCTGATAGACAAGCAGCAAATGCTGGTAAGGAGCAGGAAGCTGAGTGGAGAGCTGAATAGAGCGTTCGTCTGAAGATTCAGGCTGATCGCCTTTTCCCAAATTAGATTTCCCGAATTGTCCTTTTTGGGGAGGGTAAATCATTCGGTCGTTCTCCCATAGCTGCAAATAGATTCCCTGCTTACGGTAGTAATCGCCATAGGACTCAGAGACGCTGGCCAGTAGAATAGGGGTCAATGCCGTTCCCCGTGCTTGAATAGAATTAAGGTTCTCATAAATATTGTTGGCGATTAACAATTGCTCACTGGATGCTCTCTGCATTTCACTGTCCATATTTAGCTGCCAGCTTTTTTTCATCACCATAATGACACTTACATCCAGAGCAGCAATAAAGAGAGCGAGTACCGACAGCAGAATCTTATGCCAGAATCTCATGATTAGCTCTGAACTTCCAGGCGGTAGCCTATCTTGAAAATGGTTTTGATCCGTTCTTCCCAGCCCAGCTTTTTACGTAGCTGCCGGATGTGAACATCCACGGTGCGGGTGTCGCCCTCAAAATCATAGCCCCATGCCAATTCCAGCAGCTTTTCCCTCGACAATGCAATATTCCGGTTACGAATTAACACCTCAAGCAGCTCGAATTCTCTAACGGTCAAATCAACCGGTGTCTGATCTACTAAAACTTGCCGTTCCAGGTAACGCACCTCAACATTATCGCAAATGAAGCTGGAGGTGCCTTTTTCACCCCTGCGCAGGACTACATTGATTCTTGCCAGCAATTCAAGGATTTCAAAGGGTTTGATGATATAATCATCCGCGCCCAGCTCGAAGCCTTTAATGCGGTCAGCCAAAGAATTCTTGGCGGTGATCAAAATCACTGGAACCTGCATATGTGCAATCCGCTGCATCACCTCAAAACCATCCAATTCCGGAAGCATAACATCCAGCAGAATCAAATCAGTCTTTTCACGCTCCAGAATTTCGAAAACCTCCGGTCCACGGTAAGCCTTGCTATATGTATGTCCAACCAGCTTGAGATTCATTGTAATTAAATCATTAATCGCTCGTTCATCTTCTACTACCAATATATTTGCCATTTCGTATTTCTCCTCCTAGTACCTTGCTCACTATGTGCCACTTTCGTTATACACTATATACAACTAGAGGAAGGATTGTCCAGAAGGTTGATAGTTTCATCAGGCGATAATACCTAATAGGATAGAAAATTATGTGCTGAACTGTTACCTTAACAGTACAAACTTTTGTATTGGTCTTCCATCTATCATGAAAATATTTACAAATATAAATTGTTGATATCGAATACATCTGAGAAACTCCAGAGTGAGGTATACGGGCCACCTCCAGCACCGCCAGCACATACTGGCAGTCGTGACGCACAGGAGTTAGCTCTGTACTCTAATTTATACTTGGCACAGAAAAGGTTAACGTCATATAGCGATATCCTCCGGTTGCTGGATTATACGAACGTCTGGATTTTAGAGCGTTTGCTTCGGAGGCCGGCAGCGAATTGATTGTACGTAAAAAGCTGCCCAAACTTCCCGGGCAGCCTCTCATATTCTTACGCGTACGTCTTCTGAGATCAAGCCGTTTGCGCCTCATGTTTGCGAGCTGTTACAGTGTCTTCTTTTTCCGTGGACCCGTTGTCCTGACGCTTAACTGCTTCCTCGTCTCGTACCCCATTCAATTCATGTTCGTTCTGATGAAATTCCTTGAGTATATTCTGGTAAATATGAGCCTCTTGAAGGTTCAGTCCGTCGCGATTTTCTTTCAAAACCCAGTTCTCGACCGTTTTCTTCAAGATTTCGCTCTTCCGTTCCAGCAGTTCCGTATAACTCAATTTACTTCATCCTTTCCGGTTCATAGTTTCAAACGCCGGATGGACTTTCTTTACTTGTCATTTCGTGCGTTTAACATCACATCCGACGTAACGTTTACCATTATACAGAAAATCCTGGTCGAACCCAACGCGGACCAACCGTCCTCAGATAGGGTGAGCACTACTTAGAATGGAACGGGAGTCCTCAGCGGACCGTTTCGCAGAAGTGCGGCCGGATACTCCGGTATGCTGACAGTTGCTTCACTTTCATATAATTGTTTAACCAGATATCAAGCACGCGCTTTTAACTTTAATCTTCCTCAAGAACGATCGTAATCCCCATACAAAACCCAATCACTCTAACTTACTGCATACCGTTGTATATTCGTATATCCGGCCTTCTCCAGCGATATTAGCCCGGGCGGCCAGCTGATGAAAACGGAAAGTAAACCCAAAATTGAAAAGATAAAATATGCCATATGAAAATGTATTAATAGGGAAAATATTAAAAGAAAAGAGGAGTTTATTTTGAATGATCCTGCCAATTTCCTATTGTGCATTCTAATGATAATGTGGCACACTATGTATAAATAAAACCAAACGAGGCAAAGAATGCCCCGTCTCCTTTCCTTTTGGAATAGAGGCGGGGTTTTGTATGATTAAAAACATATTTCGTTGCAGAGCGAGGGGATAGGTAATGGGTTTCGAGAGCGAGCATAATGAATGGTTATGTAATCATCTTAAACAAAGGAAGGGAGAGCGGCTCGATGCACTTAAACGCGGTCATGGTTACGGAAACCGCTTGTTTGTCGAGCGGGTGTGGTGGCCTCTAGCCGGACATTTTCACGGATTACACCCAGAATATGAAGTTAAGGACTGGCGCGGCAGATCCTATTTTGTGGATATTTTGTGGGAGATCGGAGCCTCGCGTATTGCATTTGAGATCATGGACTATGGCTCACATGGAACGGATCGTAGCAAATACCGGATGGACTTGAACCGCGGGCTTTTTCTACAGTCTCAAGACTGCACGGTGCTCTATATCTCGCTGGATGAGCTAAAAGAAAATCCATCCTTCATTCTCTCCGCGCTGCGGAACATTCTCTTTTCTTATTTGTTAGCAGAAAAGTCTGCGAAGACAACCGTTGAGAGAGCCTATTCCAGAATCGAGCGCGATCTGATGCGGGCAGCCATCCGGCACCATCGAGTCCTTCGCCCGGCTGATGCCGCGAGAGAGCTGGAATTGCACACGATGACGATCATTAAATACTGCCGTCAGCTGGTGGATAAAGGAAAATTTCGCCCGGTGGCAAGAGGTTCATCTCAGCGGATCATTTACTATGAATATATTGGTACGCTACAAAGTCCAGATTTGGTTTGAAGATGAAGTCCGTCGTGAGAATGTGAATGAAAAATCGAATACAATGTGCCGCCGGCAAGCTGAAGGAGCCAAATGTATGCGAAAAACCGAATACAATGTGCCACCGGCAAGTTGAACGAGCCAAATGTATGCGAAAAAGTGAATACAATGTGCTGCCGGCAAGCTGAAGGAGCCAAATGTATGCGAAAAATCGAATACAATGTGCCGACGGTAGGTAAACGAGCTAAATGTATGCGAAAAAGTGAATACAAAGTGCCGCCGGCAAGTTGAAGGAGCCAAATATATGCGAAAAACCGAATACAATGTGCCGCCGGCAAGCTGAAGGAGCCAAATGTATACGAAAAATCGAACACAATGTGCCGCCGGTAGGTAAACGAGCCAAATGTATGCGAAAAACCGAACACAATGTGCCGATGGTAGGTAAACGAGCTAAATGTATGCGAAAAAGTGAATACAATGTGCCGCCGGTTACGTAAATGAGCCAAATGTATGCGAAAAATCGCATACATTTGCCACCGGTACCATAAACGAGTCAAATACACACGAAAAATCGAATACGATATTTTTCCAGTCTGTTAAATCAGGCCTCTGATTTTCAGGGAATCACAAGAATCCGCGCCGCAGGTTCTTTATTCTATTCTTCTCCTATCGCCACCGGATTCTCCTCATACGAAATCCAATCACTCCAACTACCCGCATACAATTTCACGTTCCTATACCCAGCTTTTCCGAGCGCGAGCACATTTGGGCAAGCACTTACGCCTGAACCACAGTACACGATAATCTCTTGCTCAGGATCAATTCCCTCATAATGCTCTTTCAGCACCTCAGTTGATTTCCAGCGTCCTTGCTCATCCAGCACTTCTTTCCAGAACTTATTGATCGCCTCAGGAATATGACCTGCCTTCGGATCAATCGGTTCTTCCAGCCCTTCATAGCGACGGGACTCGCGGGAATCAATCAATAATGCACCACCGTCTTTAACCACATTTTGCACATCTTCCATGCTAACAAGCATCTTCTTCTGAACATCTGCTTCATACTGGCTAGGAATCCTAACCGCTTGATGATCACTGACGGGGAAGGATGCTTTTTTCCAAGCAGAGTAGCCTTCATCCATTACAAACACACGTTCATGTCCCAAATATTTAAGCATCCACCACAGACGGGAAGCGTAGGCACCACCTTGATCATCATAAGCAACGACAATACTATCTCTGTTAATGCCAACCTTGCTAAGAACGTTGGTTAGCTTCGAGATTTCTGGTAGGGGGTGGCGCCCCCCGTGTGAGCTTACTGGAGCGGAGAGTTGTTCTTCTAGATGAAAATAGATTGCGCCGGGAATATGATCTTCCGTATATGCTTTACGCCCAGCTTCCGGATCCGTAAGTAAAAAACGGCAATCGACAATAACCAGTTCAGGTTCGTATAACCGAGCAAGCAGCCATCGGGTAGAAACGATTGGTTCCATAAAGATACCTTCTTTCTATTAATATGTATGGAGTCATTATAGCGGAAAATAAATGAGGACGCACCTTAAGCTTATAGCTTATACTGCGTCCTCAAGTAATTAGATCAAACGATATCCTGAAGGCAAGCTACCAGTGCGCTGTATGGCGCGAACCTGCGCCGGAGTCAGACGCTGATTGCTTGAAATGAGCGATTCGACATCTCCTCTACGGAGAAAGTCATCCAGTTCGCGAATGCTGCGGTTACCACGCAGAATTACGAAATTGTCACGGAAGCGAGAGCGATCGAACAACACAAGCGTAGCGTTCGGATTCGTGGAGAAAAAGCGTAAGCTTTCTATTCCAGTAAGTACTGCATCAATATCTGCAATGCCTAGATTGCCGCGATAGGTTCTGCGGAGCCCACGAAAGTTCTCCTCACTATATACTCTTAATCTGGGATAGATTACGGAGTCTGCTTTTATGGTTACCATATTTTATCTCTCCTTGTTGGATTGACTTAGCAGGTAAATCTACTAACTATTTGACCTCAGAAGATAAGTTGGGAAAAAGGAGTAACCTGGGCTCTTGCTCCAGATTGCTCCTTTCTTGTTGAATGGAGATGTTAGATCAAGCGATATCCCGCAGGCAAAGTGCCGCTGCTGCGGATATTACGAATCTGTTCGAGAGTTAATCGTTGATTAGTTGAAATAATGGATTCCACATCATTACCGGAAATGAAGTCGTCCAAATCACGGATGCTGTGGTTTCCACGAAGTACACGGAAGTTCCCTCTAAACTGGGTTCTAGTGAAGAGTACCAGTGTTGCATTACTGCTAGTAGAGAAGAAACGAAGACTCTCAATACCATCTAAAATCCTATCCGTATTACGAATGCCAAGGTTGCCGGTAAAGATTCTACTGCTACCTCTAAAATTTTCTTCATTGTATACAGTCAAACGTGGGTTAGTCTGTGATACATGAACCTCTTTTTTCATTTGTCATTCCTCCTTTGTAATCTAATCTATGTTCATTTCAATTTTTGGTTTGGCAGATAGTCTAATAGAAAGCCCTTATTTTGCGTAATCCATAATTTCGGGCTTTACATCAACAATATATTAGTGTACTATTCAACTATAACACCAACACATTAAAATAAACTCATCAATAATACAAAAGATGGCAGGGAGGATTACCATGAAGCAGGGAAGTGATGAACGCGTGCAGGATTCAATCGTGCTGCAAATGAATGGGGTAAGCAAGATCATTAAAGGGAAATCCATTGTGGATAAGCTGACATTTGATATCCGTAAGGGAGAAATTGTTGGGCTATTGGGACCCAATGGTGCAGGGAAGACAACAACGATCCGGATGATGACGGGTCTTATACGGATGAGTGAAGGCGATGTGATCGTTCAAGGTCATAGTGTTAAGAGTGATTTTAATAAAGCTATTGGACATATTGGAGCGATTATTGAAAATCCAGAGTTCTATCCGTATATGACAGGGCTTGATAATCTAAAGCAGTACCAGAGAATGACAGATAATATTGAGGCTGGCAGAATTGATGAGGTTGTTGAATTGGTAGGACTTCAGGAAGCAATGAATAAGAAAGTGAAGGCTTATTCGCTTGGTATGCGTCAACGTCTTGGGATTGCTCAGGCGTTACTGAACCGACCAAAGTTATTGATTCTAGATGAACCTACGAACGGTCTTGACCCAGCAGGCATACGAGAAATGCGTGATTATATGCGTAGGATTGCTGAGGTTGAAGGGATTTCTATTCTAATATCCAGCCACTTACTGACTGAAATTGAACAAATTTGTCACCGGGCCATCGTGATTCAGAACGGCAAATTGGTGACCGTTACAGCGATAGGTGGGGAGCAGGAGACAGTTGCAGACGTGAAACTAACCATTCGTGTAGGCTCAGTAGAATCAGCAATTAACATCTTGGAAGGTCTAGAATACGCAGAGCTATTGTCTATGGATAGTGCTCGTTCTGAGGTGACAATAAATCTGCATGACAGTAAAGTGCCGGAACTAGTGTCGACTTTTAGTAATAAAGGGGTAGGTATTTACCGGATTGCAGAGAATAAACAAAGCTTAGAGGAAGATTTCTTGAAATGGACAGGAGGGAACCGAATTGCGTAGCTTTAATAATTTGGTTGTTAATGAATGGCTCAAGCTCTCGAAGAAACGTACGTTTTTTGTACCTTACCTGATATTAATTCTAATATCCATGCTATTAGGTTACATTGTTCATTCTGCCTCACCGGATATGTTTGGATCAGCTTATGACTTTTCAGCAATGATGCTGCTTTCACAAGGGATTGGGCAAGTGATTACCATTCTCGCAATCATCGGAACAGCGGGTATTGTCTCAAAAGAGTATAGTCAGGGCACCATCAAATTCCTTCTAATCCGTGCGAGAAGTCGTACAGCAATACTTGCGTCCAAATATGCTGTTGTGTTGATTTACGCGTTCTCAGTGGCAGTTGTCGGCATGTTGGCGGTTTTTGCATCAGGAGCTTTATGGTTTGGCTTGAGTGGTGGTGAGGCTGGTATTCGTGAGATGTTAACCAGTATAATGTATAACTCAGTTAGTACGGTTGTATATACAACACTTGCTTTTATGATCGGGATTTTGACAACATCTACGGGTGTTACAATTGGTGCTACAATGTTTATGCTGATGATAGACAAATTGGTTATTTTTCGTGAATTTTATAAATATGTATTATTCCCCAACCTAAATTTAGCTGCTTATGAAGGTGGAGGAGCACCTATGCCTGGAATGACGCTGACCTTTTCCATAGTAATGCTAGTTTTATACACAGCTGTCTTTCTACTCATAGGCTTCTCCGTCTTTAGACGAAGGGATGTTGCTTAATCATGACAATCGAATTCGATAACAACCTGCCGATTTATATTCAGATCATGAATTACATCAAAGGAGAAATCGTCACAGGTAAGTTAAAACCAGGAGATAAAATTCTCTCGGTACGAGAGCTTGCCAATGAACTGCAGATTAATCCGAATACAGTACAAAGAACCTTTCAGGAACTGGAGCGTGAAGAAATCGTGGAGACCCGGCGTGGAATGGGAAGATACGTCACTAGTAATGAAGGTACTATTTTAACCATCAAAAAAGAAATGGCAAAAGATGTACTAGATCGTTTCATTCGTGGCATGCAGGACCTTGGTTTTCAAGGTGAAGATATTTTAGCGGCAGTTGCAAAGAGTATCCGAAACAAGGATGGAGAATAGGGGGGTAAGCAAGTTGGAAAATATACTTGAGATTCATGACGTTACAAAAAAATATAGATCCAAGCATGCCCTCCGCGGAGTATCCTTTAATCTGAGTGCGGGTAAAATCACGGGACTGCTGGGCAGTAACGGCAGCGGTAAAAGTACACTAATGAAAATCATCGCCGGGCTGACACAGCCTACTTCCGGTCGTGTATCCATTATTGGAGGGGCTGTAGGCTTAGATAGTAAAGCAGTAGTGTCATTTATGCCCGATAAGCCGCTTACAGAATCCTGGATGAATGTTAAGGATGCTCTAAAGTTCCAAAGTGATTTCTATCCGGATTTTGATCAGACTAAGGCTTCTCGAATGTTGGAGTTTATGAAGCTAAGAGCTCAAGATAAGGTGAAGGATTTGTCCAAAGGGATGAATGAACGTCTACAGCTTACACTTGCTTTATCACGTCGAGCTAGCCTGTATTTACTGGATGAGCCAATCGGTGGTGTTGATCCAGTAGCTAGAACTAAAATTCTTAACGCGTTAGTAGAGTTTTATGAAGAGGACAGCACCATTCTCCTTTCTACTCATTTAGTATCGGATATCGAGCGGATCTTTGATGATGTGATTTTTATAAAAGAGGGAGAAATTGTGATGCATACGGCGGTAGAAGATATCCGGCTGCGCCAAGGTAAAAGCATAGACGAACTGTTCAGAGAGGTGTACGCAGAATGCTAAAGCTAGTGAAGTATGATTTTAGACGAGATAGGGATAAGTTTCTTGCTGTTTTTGTAATCACCATTCTTGTGCAGTTTGTGATAGGATTTACTGTTCAATCAGATCAAGATATGTTCATGATGAACATCACTTCCTATGCCGTAGCAGGTGTAGTGCTTCTCTTTTTTAGTCTGCGCACCTTCGGTCAGAACCTGAGATTATTCAATCGGAGGCTTGTGCCAGTACCAGTCATGTATACCGTTCTCTCACCAGTAATGCTGTTTTTAGGGTCGTTACTCGGTTTATTTCTAGTCGCTTATATTCATTTAGCAGTAGATATTATGATGTTTTCAACTTCGTTTTTACCGGAAAAATTTTGGCTGATTTCCGCATATACAGTGCTAATTGTCTTTTGGGCTTCCGCTTACTCTATGTTGCTCGTGATGTTCTCCATGACCGTTGCAATGAGTGTGAGAGTGAAAGGAAGAGTATGGATTGGGATAGCCGTTTTTTTTGTAATACAGTATATAATTTCTTTATTAGAGTCATCGATGTTCGATCATAAAAATATCACTTTGGAAAGAGCTTTTCGATTTGAAGTGACGGATGAGGCCGCTAAATTAAATGATATTGAGATCTCTCAGTATGTTCTTGGCTTACTTCCTACCCTGTTCGAAGCTGTGATTATTACGATTCTAGTATTTGCTATTGTTAAGCTCGTTAAAAAAAGAGTGGAGTCCTAGGTACACGGTGAAATAACGCTTTTTAGAACGGAGGCAGAGCGATTAGCTTTGTCTTCGTTTTTATGCAAAAAAAAAAGACGCCCTTCCATGAGAAGGTCATCTGTTATGTAGAATTCTACAGGCCCTCTACATTTAGAGAGGCTGTCCATATATCGAGTTCTCTATGTAGCTGTTCTTCTTCGTCCTCGTTCAATTTAAGTTTAACTCCATATTGGTATTGGCCGAGTCCGAACATCCAGCCCCAACGGACGCTGCCCACGAGTTGAAGCTTTTCTTCGTTTAATTGAAGATGAATTATTAGCTTTGTATCGCCCGCCGTGAATCGAAGATTCAGGGGGGTGCGCACTTTGCAGCCAGATCGGCTAAGATCGAGCAACACAGCTTCTGTTAGCTTTCCGGCACCCGGACCGCAACTACTTATTGGAACTTCAATCCAGCATTCAAGCGGCTGGTTCATTACATAGCGAAATGGTTCTTTCCTGCTGGACACATCCATAATTTCCCTCCATATCGTTTATTTGCAATTATATCGAAAGAGATTGTTGAGAACAATCTACTAAAGTGCTATTTTTAATAAGAATAAATTTATTTAATCCTAATGAAGGTGATGAGACTTAACATGTACCAATACCTTAATGAAACGTTCCAAAAACACAATTTTGACCAAGGAAGTCTACAGGACGGGGAACTAAATAACTGTACATTTGAGCAGTGTTCCTTCAAGGGAAGCTCTATGGAAGAGATGACTTCCATCGGCTGCCGATTTATAGATTGCGATTTTACTGGAGCCATGCTCAATGCATCACACCATAAAGGCTCGGCTTTTACTAACTGTAAGTTCACGGGTGCGAATCTGTTCGTATCGAAATTTGAAGATTGTAAAATGGTAGGCTCTGATTTCTCAAATGCTTATTTGGACGGGATCACACTTATCGGCGGGGACTGGTCCTACACGAACCTGAGACATACCAATCTTAGCAGACAGGATCTGCGCGGGATTCGATTTACTGAGGCCGATCTAATGGGTTGTAATTTGCAAAAAAGTGATCTTCGAGGGGCTGATCTGAGCCGTGTACAGCTGTCTCAATGCAAGCTTAAGGGGGCTGACCTACGGGATGCTATTGTTGAAGGAATTGATTTGAAAAGTTTGGATCTGCAAGGTGTTCGTATGGATATAGATCAGGCTGTACTGTTAGCACGCTCTTTTGGGGCTAAGGTAGGGAACTAGGAATAGGGGCATCAGCTGCTAATGTTGTAGCGGTTGATGCCCCTTTAGATTGTTATCAAGAAATACATATGCACATTGTATGAAACTTCTTATGTATATTTGCTTGCTTAACGGTTAACGCAGTCTTTTTCTGGGTTTGGCCCACCATTTAATCCAAAGAAAACCTTCGTCATCACGGAAAAATTTAATGCCTACCCAGCGTAAGGGTGTCCATAGTTCTCTAAAGTAATATGAAGGCATAGTCTATTAGACCCTCCTATATAGTCAATTAATACTATATGTTACGCTAGTTTTAATGAAACTTCAAGACAATTTTACTTATAATTACATATTATGAATCTACGAGAAGTAAATTGCTCATGTGAGCAGGACCAATAGCCCTATGTTAGTTGCATGCTTCATTTAATTCTTTTCAGCTACTTATGTCACATTCGAATTATCAAATACTAACACGCGCTCTTTGGGCGCGTGTTTTGACGTTTATTTTGAATGGAATCTAGCAATGACGCTCTATTAGTAGGGATATGCACAAGCATTTCATTATGCTCAGCATTTAATAAAAGGAGAGGAAGTGATGAAATGACGGAGACCGAGTTTATTGCGAAGATCGCAAATTTTGCTGTGAAGGACATGCAGATCAGCAAGGTTCCAGCATCGCTAACGATAGCTCAAGCGGCGCTGGAATCGGGCTTTGGCAGCAGCGGATTGACTGTTAAGGCCAACAATTTGTTTGGGATTAAAGGTAGCGGACCAGCCGGTAGTATTACTGTGCAAACTACTGAATATGTTAATGGTAAAGCTGTTAAAGTAGAAGCTCTTTTTCGGGCCTATAACAACTGGGGAGAATCTGTTGCGGATCATTCCGCGTTGATTGTGAATGGTGTTTCTTGGAATCGTAATCTTTACAGCAAAGTGCTTGGTGCTAGTGGCAAGGTAGCCGCACAAGAGATTGCTGCCGCTGGTTATGCTACCGACCCAAACTATGCAGCAAAGCTAATCCAAATCATGAATACCTACAATCTGTATAAATATGATGATGAAGCCAAGGAAGGTGATGACGAAATGTCGGCAGAGGATAAACAAAGGCTGGCTAGTCTGGAAACGGAAATAAAAGAATTGCGTGCTCTTATTGTGAGCCTTACGGATAGCAAGGATACGCTAAAAACAGGTATGCAGGAACAAGGCCAGTCGATTACTAAGCTTTCAGATCGTGTGACTTTAATCGAAGGCCGAGCAGTGATGAATGTACCCCCATGGGCTGAAGCGGCAGTAAAAGCAGCGAGTGCTGCAGGGCTGCTAGATACACCGTCAGGTGGCAGTTATGACTTCTATCGCATAATAACAGTGCTGAACCGTGCAGGCTTACTTGCTTCTGGTAGTGGAAAATGAAATAAGGAGGATTAAACACCATGTATAATGATGCTCTCAACAGTGTGCTTGCCTTTGCTTCCGTGCTGGCTGTTTTCGTAATGGCACTTGTACAACTTGTGAAGAATAGCGTGCGACTTCCGCGGAATATTGTACCGGTTGTTGGATTAGCTATTGGCTTGCTGGTTGGAGCAGTGGCCTATCCGTTCACTGATATGAATCTGATCCTGCGGCTATGGGCTGGAGGGCTAGCAGGACTTTCGGCGACGGGGTTATTTGAGCTTGCTTTTAACAAAAGGGATGGAACCAAAACAGATGATAAATAGACTCGGCCTATCAGTTATATAAAACAATCGTTTTATACAGGTATTGTGACTATGCAATCTATCGAGAACCCTAATATATTATCTTATGTCAATTATAAAGGGGGTGCAACAATGGGAACTTATCTTGATGCAAGAACGTCGCAAAATGCCAGCCTCGCCAACTCTATAGCCATTCCTATAACAGTTCTAAATACTCCACAGCTGTTTGGACAGATTGGGTTGTTGACTGCAGGAGTGACTACAAATCCGCGTGTGCTGCTTAAAGGAACGATCTCTGTAACGCTTCCTTTAGCTTTAGTGGGTATCACAATTACGATTGTAAGGGGAACCTTGCCGACCGATCCGCTTATATATTCTGCTACTTCAACTTTTGGTCTAAGTATTTTGGCTCCGCAAGTCATAACCTTTTCAGCAGACGATTTCTTACCTGCAATCACACCTCAACTCACTTATACAGCATTTGTTTCATCTAATCTACTCGGCACAGTTCGTGTGGGTCCAGAAAGCTTTGACGGTATTTTAGTTTCTGATTAATTGCAGAGCATTTAACCTCACTGGTTGCCAGTGGGGTCTTTTTTTAACCGTTCGCCCAATCTTCTAAGAAGATGATTACATATCTTATGATGTATTCTAAAATACGGAGGAGGTCTTCTCATGGGTGCAGAATTTGGCGGGGTTGGTGGCGCTTTTACTTCCACAGGCGCAATCTTAGTGTTGTTCATCTTGTTAGTTATTATTACGAGCGCATGTATATTCTAAAGATATAAAAAAGTCTGCTTCTGGCATTCGTGCTGGAAGCAGACTTTCTTTATGGCACTATTTCGATTTATGCCATGCAAAGCAAAAGTCGTTAGGATTCTACTCTCGTATTGAAGTACATAAAAAATGCTGATCCGGATTTCTTCCATTATTGTAGTATTAATCATTGTCGTAACGGTGGGAAGCTTTTATTTCTATCATGTAACCCCGAACGTGACTGTCTAACAAAGGGCTGCCGAAAGGTGGTCCTTTTGTGATGTATATACTCTTTAGCGAATTTATTGTGTGAGTTTGCTTTTTATTCACATTTAAATGCAATATATAAATTGCATTATGTAATAAATATATTATAATTCTGGTTATAGGGAGGGATAATAATGAAAAAAAGTAAAATGAATGATGAACGAGTTGTATCTCAAAGAAGAAAGATTCAAAGTGATGCTTATCAAATATTAGTATATTGTTTGCTGATTTCAGTACTGATTCAACAATTCATAATGAATGCTCCGTTTGAGCAATTTGCAGTCGAGTTTTTCTGTTTAATTGGTAGTGGAATATATATAACGATACGGCACTTGTCTGTTGGTGTTGATATTTGGGATTCCCGAAGAAACACAAATAAAAAGCTGTTCATAAACAGCATTATTTCAGGCGGAATTTGTGTTTCGTTGCTTATAGTTTTGGCGGGAGAAAGAAATGTATGGAGCATTATTTTAATCTTTGTATCTTTTACAATTGTTTATTTTCTTACACACCTAGTGTTACGGAATATAAACAAAAAAAGACAACAGCAAATCGATGATGAATTAGGTAGTGATGATACAGTTGAATGAAATGCGCGGATTTTTTATCCTCATCTATGAGCTTTAATTTTATCGGAGGGAGTTGAATACGCTGCTGAAAATATGGCACGTCGCAGATCTCCGAAAGGATAAGCACGAGAGCCTATATTTCCCTATGACCGTGATCTTTGAGCCAAGAGGCAATTGCAGAAATTTGGGGTATTCCTAAGGCGGCAGCATTCGCAAGCCACTATGTGCGTTCTTCTTACTCATTGTCCGATACTAGTAATTTTGTATTGGTTATTCCATATATAATAATAACTTTTAATGTCTTTAAACATAAATTCGGGGCCCTATCTCTAGGGCCCCTTTCATGGGAGAGGAGAAACCGGACGAAGAGCTTATGGGGAAACGTAAGCCTGCTCCGCGGTTGTCTACGACATTTGTGGTGTCGATAATTACATGATGTCCCTGGAAGCCCAGTCTTATACATAAGGAAGACTTATTTATCAGAAAGTCTTGATCTTTCCATTTTTCATATCTAGACAAATTTTTTATTTCATCGCGCAAATGTGTTACGATAGGCGTGGACTTATGCCCTTTTGGGTATAACAAACAGAGACATAGAGCGGGTGATTGACGGTGAGAGTGGTATCGGGAAGTGCAAAAGGAAGACCACTAAAAAGTGTGCCGGGAAGTGGAACAAGACCTACAACCGATAAGGTGAAGGAAGCTGTATTCAGTATGATCGGTCCATATTTTGAAGGTGGAGCGGTACTGGATTTGTTCGCAGGTACAGGTGGTTTGGGTATCGAAGCTTTAAGCAGAGGGATGGAAAGTGCCGTATTTGTAGATATGGATCCCAAGAGTATTGACACCATTCGTGCCAATTTGAAGGCGACTAATCTTGAAGCGAGTGCGCAAGTGTATCGAAATGAAGCAGGAAGAGCACTCAGTGCATTGGAGAAGCGGGGACGTGTTTTTGATTTAGTTTTTCTAGATCCTCCCTACCGATTGAAGCACGGAGATGAGCTGATGCTATCTATGGTAGAAAAAGGAATGCTGCAAGAGGACGCAATCATTGTTCTGGAGCATGAATCAAGTTATGCCTATCCTGAGGATATCCCAGGATTTTATAGGCTGCGTCAGGCCGTATACGGAGAAACGACAATTTCTATTTATCAGTATGAAGCTAATCCTTCTGTGGAAAGCGAGACTGATGAGGAGGTAGAGAATGAGTCAGCAAATTAGAAAAGAACGTGTTGCCATCTATCCAGGCACCTTTGATCCCGTGACTATGGGACATATGGATATTATTCGGCGCGCATCCAAGCAATTCGACCGTTTAATCGTAACGGTGCTTAATAATTTGAGTAAGAACCCGCTGTTTACTGTAGAAGAGCGGACAGAGCTTTTAAGACAGGCAACAGCTGATATTCCCAATGTGGAAATCGACAGCTTTAGGGATCTATTAGTCAATTATGTTCGTCAAAAAGATGCTCAAGTCATTGTACGTGGTATTCGTACCGTAACTGACTTTGAATATGAACTGCAAAATGCATCCATCAACCATAGTCTGGATCCGGATGCGGAAACGATCTTTATGATGACTAATCCGAAATATTCCTATTTAAGCTCCAGCGTTGTAAAAGAAATTGCCCATTTTGGTGGGAATGTGTCTGACTTCGTGACGCCTGAGGTGGAACGGGCGATGAAGCTTAAATTTAATCGAGCCGATGGCGAAAAGCGCTAACGAGATAGATCGTTGCGGATAATGCCAGTAGGATGATTAGCAGAAGCGATTGCAAACTAAGCAACTGAGGAAAAGAGCTCCATATGGCAGTTACATTAATGGTTCTGTTTGGTATGGATTGTGAATCAGCGAGCGCAGGCAAAGCGGCTTCACTTATTACTAAAAGTGGTTTCCATAGTAGCAGTGTTAATAAAAAAGCATAAACGCCATGCATCAGGCGTACGACAGCATAGGGGAGGAATCGGACATTTGCTTGTTTAAGCAACGTCAGCACCTGTAGCTGCGCGCAGAGCCCGCTCCAGCCTAGTGCAGCAGAGAGAAAGGCCAAGCCTAGTACACCTGATGCTCCGGCTCCGATGCTCGAGAGCCCTTTGCTTATAGCGTCGGCTCCTAAATGAATCTCGAGCAAGCTCGCTGGCAGAGCGGCTGGCAATGCAGGAAGTACCGTAGTTATGATATTGATGACCACGGCGAACATAATCATGTAACCGCCCACAACCATCAAATTTTGTACCGCTGTAGCTACTGACTCCCCAAGAAGTCTACCGAAGCTTCGGCCATCTCTTGATCTGGCTTCAGTGGCTGCAAATTGGACACGACTATATAAAGAAGGTCGTTTGGTATTCGTGCGTTCCTTTACAGAAGGCTGCGGATTGTCTAGCCGGCCATTTAAAAGAGCGTCTGTATAACTGGCCAGAAGTCCTGAAACCCAGTGGATAGCAAGTAGAAAGTAACCTGCTGTAGGACTATGTAGGAAAGCTACACCAATCACAATGAGCAGGGTTACTGGACTGGCGAAATGCGTAAGTGAAGCAAGACGAGCGGCTTCCTTGTCCGAAATGCTGCCCTGCCTATGAAGCTGCATTACACCTCCGGCCCCGCCGGGGAATCCAGCGGTGATCCCAAGCGCCAAAGTCCAACCACTCGCGCCAGGTAGTCGAAAGACCTTTTTCATCAATGGTTCCAGGAGCACTCCGAAACCATGTACGAAGCCCGAAGCGGTTAGCATCTCAGACAGCATCAAGAAGGGTAGAAGTGCAGGGAATACGAGTGTCCACCAGAGCTTTAACCCTCGGAGAGAAGCCTCGAAAGAGCTTTCTGGTGAGATGATGATGGCAATGGCTAACAGGATTGCGATCACCCCAGATAAAAAAGGTGTGGAGCGACTAGCTAGCCGGCGTATTTTAATATTGTTCATTTCTAGAATCACCTCTTCATAACTTAAGGCATAGCGGATGTGTTATCAATTTATGCAGAGTAGACAACCATCATGCCAAACCACTAGTCGAAGCGGTAATGAAGTTCAAACATTCAACTCCTAATTGTGCCGTGGGAAAGAAGGGAAGAGTAGTGAAGCAGTTGAAGCATCGGCCGGGATTCCGTGCCACAGCTTACCTCTTTACGTTTGTAGTTATCGTGTATGTATTTGTTTTTATGAACACCCCGTACATTGTATATCAACCGGGTAGTGCCTCTGAAGTTGCCCCTATGATTAAAGTGGAAAATGCTGATCCAGCTGAAGAAGGAACCTTCATGATGACTACAGTATCTGCTAGTTACGCTAATGTGGCGTTACTGGTCGCCTCTGTTTTTAACTCCAATTCAGAGGTTGTGCGGAAAGAAACACGGTTAGGAGATAAGTCTGAAGATGAGTATGCTGCGGAGCAGGTTTTTTATATGAACAGCTCGCAATCTTACTCCGTTCAGGCGGCCTATCATGCTGCAGGAATTCCGTATGAGGATGTTGTGGATTATTTGTATGTTTTTTCAGTTCCGGTTGCCAGTAATAAAGGACAATTCCAGCCGGGTGACAGAATCATAAGTGTAGAAGGCCAGAAGGTACCCGATCCAGAAGCACTTTCTGCTTTACTTTCAACCAAAAAAATCGGTGATCAGGTCGCTGTTGTTTTACAAAGAAACGGTAAGGAAGTAAAGGAACAAGTGACACTTGTCGAGATCAAAGATAAAGAAGGTTCTGCAGTCCGACCTGGTTTTGGAGTCACTATAGCCGCAGTTCAAAAGGTAAAACCTAAAGAACAAGGCAAAGCGGTCAGCTTTGTGGATACGAATGTTGGTGGACCTTCTGCAGGACTGATGTTCACTATGGAGATTTACAACCGGCTTACGCCTGGTGATTTAACCAAAGGTCATAGGGTTGCAGGAACGGGCACGATCGACGCTGAGGGTGTGGTTGGTGCTATCGGTGGAGTGAAGCATAAGATTGTTGCTGCGGATCGAGAAGGGGCGGAGATTTTTTTCGTTCCTGTTAAGAATTACGACGAAGCCAAAACGAAAGCTGATAAAATCGGCACATCTATGAAGTTGGTACCCGTATCGACACTGGATGAAGCACTGAAGTATATGGAGGAACTACCGGTCAAACCATGACCGGAGGTTCCAAATAATCGCGATACAGATCGGTTCTGTGCGGTTCTCGAAAAGCTCCTGCGAAAGCAGACGCGGCTTGAAGGTCTCGTTCAAGTTGTGGATGGGAGCACAGTGACGGCCGCATGATGATGGGTAAGGTTGCTTTTTGTTTCATCTCTTTAAGGAGAACTCGTCCACTTTCTCTAAAACCAAGGATTCGAATATATCCGGGCCCCTCCGCTAGTACAGAAGGGGTCATTTCTTCCTTTGTATGATTTAGCAAAATGTGCAGTAGTAGACGTTGCAGTCGTGTATGCGTATAACGCTTGCTCTTAAGGGCTTGAAGCAAACCCGAGATAGAGAATTGCTCAAGATCGGGCATAAGGCGAAGGATTCTATTCTCCAAGCCTTCATTCATGTCTTGGATGGTTCGTAGCTCGGCAGCGGTACGTGTAGAGAGCAGGTGACGGAGGGGACCTCGGAAATGCTCCAATTCCAGAGGACCTCTACCTGCTGCATGCTCTCTTTCTAATATGGACACGCTATAATCCGGCATGTATGCTGCTGGAGAGCCGCCTTCTTGCAGCAGCTTGCGAATAGCAGTGGCGCTTGCGATCGATGAGTCAACTTGCAAAGGATCATGGAATCCGGCTGCCGTTCGCGGAACGGTTAGCGGCTCGATCTTGCTATTTAGCCGCTGCAAGGCGATGAGATAATGCAAGCCAAGGCTGTTATTCGGCTGACGCAGCAACTCGCCAGCATCGCCGGGACTCTCCTCTTCATGGAGAGTCCCTTCAAAGGCCACCGCCGCCGCTGCGCTGTACGCGGCGGGGAAGCTCGCTCCGAGCGCCATGCGGCGGCGGATCTCGCCCTGAAGTTCGCTGCTTTCCTCTGCCAGATACCTGGCCAGAGGAAGCAGCGAACCCAAAGTGCCGGCTTCGGAGCCGAAGCACAAGCTGTCCACGACTCCGGTCGCTTCCAGCAGTGCAACTGCTCCGAAGGCGAACCATTCTGCCGGCTGTACAGCATAGGCCACCGGCAGCTCAATGACGAGGTCGGCGCCCATTCGTAGCGCCATCTCTGTCCGGGCTTGCTTGCTTACCGCCGCCGGCTCGCCGCGCTGAGTAAAGGGACCGCTCATGACGACGATGGCGCGCTCAGCGCCAGATAGTCTTTTGGCTTCGGTGAAGTGATGGACATGTCCGTTATGTAATGGATTGTATTCTGCTATTATTCCAACTGTTGTCACTGCTGCTTCCCTCCGTATGTAACCATTATTTAAAATATAAGTGGAGATTAGTAGGATTAATATTTAGAAACTCAGTTCGCATATGCTGTCATTTTGATTTACACTAATAGTTATATCATAATTCTCTCCAATTCCTGAAACAATATAAAGGGAAAATGGTTGACAAAGGTATATAATACTAGGTATAATAAATTTTGTTTGTTTGGGAGTGATAAGTTATGCAGATTCACTTTCGCAAATTAGCGAATGCCGACGAACCGTTACATATTCACGATGTTGTGGATGTCAGCGAGGTAGTCAAAGGGCGCAAGGATATTCTAGCTGTTGCTCCGCTCTCAGTGGACCTTAAAGCGCTGCCCGCGGGAACCGATTGTGTGAACGTGGTGGGAAAACTGAGTGGAGATGTGGACATGTTATGTTCACGTTGTCTCACGGAGGTCAAAAGTGATTTGAACATTCCTTTTGCTGAGACTTTCAAGTGGCTTAAGCAGCCAGTTCTTCCAGATGATGACGAAGATGAGGAACTCATTTACGTCAAGGATGAGGTTGTGGATCTTATTCCTTATGTGGAAGAAAATTTCGTACTGCACTTACCGGATTCGGTATTGTGCAAGGCAGACTGTCTTGGTCTTTGTCAGAAATGCGGACAGAACTTGAACGAAGGCACCTGCAGTTGCGACAACACAGTGATCGATCCTCGACTCGCTGGGTTGAAAGACTTTTTCAAATGAAACATTACAACAAAACACATTCTGCTCTGAGGAGCAGGCTGACAGAAATATCACAAGGAGGTGGAACACATGGCAGTACCACAACGTAGAACGTCTAAAACACGCCGTGACAAACGTCGCACCCACTTTAAGTTGGTTGTGCCGGGCATGGTGAAATGCGAACAATGCGGAGAGTTGAAATTGGCTCACCACGTATGTAAAGTTTGCGGAACTTACAAAGCAAGAGAAATCATCAAACAATAGTTTCGGAATAAATAGTACTTCACTATCGGTGAAGTACTATTTTTTTTGAAATATAAGAATATATAAGTTTCACGCTATACATTATCCTTATATTTTTTGCATAAACGCTTACCGTCTATTAGGGACGCTGAGGCGTTTATGCTTATCCAAACATAAGCCGCCCAGAAGTCAATGCTTTATTTTTGGTGCGGCATGCTTTATACTACATATTAGTACCTGGTTCTAAATAATGTTTATGGTTATTTGACCTAATATAACAGCGGCCATTCAAGCGGCCGAATGCTTTCTTTAAAATATAAGAAAGTATAAGTTATGCACCTATACTTGATGTCTTATATTTCTCGCTTAAACGCTTTTCGTCCATAAGGACACCGAAGGCGTTTATGCTTGGCACGTGCCAGGAGGTGAGCCGCAATCGAGCGGATGTCCAAGAAAGAACGTCAGCAACAGCTGCTACATATAATCGCAGGTAATCCTTTTGTAACGGATCGGGAGTTGACTCGTCAGCTAAAAGTTAGCATTCAGACGATTCGGTTAGACCGAATGGAGCTGGGGATACCGGAACTGCGTGAACGAATGAAGCAAATGGCAGAGCACTCCTATGATCAGGTGCGCTCTTTGCCTGCGGATGAAGTCATCGGAGACATTGTGGATTTACAATTGGACAAGAGTGGGATTTCGATATTTGAGATTCGCGAAGACCATGTGTTCTCTAGAAATGGGATCGCTCGTGGTCACTATGTGTTTGCTCAAGCGAACTCGCTTGCGGTTGCCGTAATCAACGATGAAATTGCTCTGACCGCTTCAGCCGATATACGTTTTGTACGCACAGTTCAGCTAGGTGAGAAGTGTATTGCCAAAGCACAGGTGCGGTCACTCGCCGGTAGGGGTGGCAAAGCAGAGGTGGACGTATTCACCTATGTCGGAGAAGAACTAGTGTTTCAGGGCCATTTTATAGTGTATCGGTCCGCAAATGATGAACACAGTGAAGGGGGTAACCATAGTGCTGATCGCCATTGATGCCATGGGCGGGGACAACGCTCCTGAATGTAATGTCGAGGGGGCGTTGTCCGCGGCCGCGGAATGGAAAGATACGCAGATTGTGCTCGTTGGTGACGAAGCCAGATTAGAGCCACTACTCAAAGACAAGCCATCTAATCTGACAATACGTCATGCAGGAGACGTCATTGGTTCAGATGAAGAGCCGGTTAAGGCAGTTCGTCGTAAAAAAGACTCATCCATGGTTGTAGCTGGACGAATGGTGCGTGAAGGTGAAGCAGATGCTATGATTTCGTCGGGTAACACGGGTGCGCTAATGACCACAGGACTCCTCGTAGTTGGCCGGATGCAGGGAATTGAACGTCCTGCACTGGCGCCTATGATTCCAACGCTTGACGATGTTGGCGTACTGGCTCTTGATCTTGGTGCTAACATGGATGCGAAGCCTGAACATCTGGTACAATATGCGCTGATGGGCAGCATTTACCGGAGCAAGGTTCATGGTATTGCTAAGCCGCGTGTGGGACTTCTGAATGTAGGGACGGAGCCTGGAAAGGGTAACGAACTGACGAAAGAAGCTTATCCGCTGCTTGAGAACTTGCCAGGCATTCATTTTATCGGTAATGTTGAGGCACGTGACGTACTGACAGGGAATTGCGATGTGCTTGTCTGCGATGGATTTGCCGGTAATATTTTGCTGAAGTCTCTTGAGGGTACGGCGGGCGCTTTGTTCTCTTTGCTCAAGGAGCAATTTAGTCGTTCCCTGAAGACTAAGCTTGGCGCGGCTATGCTGATGCCGGAGCTTAGAGCTTTAAAGGGTAAAATGGATTACAAAGAGCACGGTGGTGCACCACTACTCGGTCTTAGCGGATTGGTAGTGAAGGGCCACGGATCTTCTGACGGAAATGCAGTTAAGAATGCGGTAAGACAAGCGCGGATTGCTCTACAAGCCGATCTTGTGCCAAGTATATCCAAGGAAATTAGCGGGAAGTGAGTGACGACATGAGACAGTTGCGACCGGTTGGAATTATAGGAACTGGCAAATATGTACCTGAGAAAATATTGACAAATAGCGATCTGGAAAAAATAGTGGAGACTAACGATGAGTGGATCGTCAGTCGGACAGGCATCCGCGAGAGACATATTGCTGCGCCTCACGAGGCAACTTCTGATCTAGCATATGAAGCAGCACTCAAGGCACTTGATTCCGCTGGAATGAAAGCCGAAGATTTGGATCTTATTATTATTGCAACAGTAACACCTGATAGTGCTTTCCCTTCTACAGCCTGTATTTTACAGGATAAGCTGGGTGCTAAAGGCGCTGCGGCTTTTGACTTGTCAGCAGCCTGCTCTGGTTTTGTATACAGCTTAGCTACTGCGGTTGGCTTTATTCAGAACGGAATGTACAACAATGCACTTATTATAGGTGCGGATACTTTATCCCGCATCACAGATTATACAGATCGCAATACTTGTGTCTTGTTTGGTGATGGAGCAGGTGCAGTTATCATTGGTGAGGTTCCGGAAGGTCGTGGTTTCCAATCCTTTGATCTGGGTGCTGAAGGCTCTGGAGGGAACTTGCTTAAGCTAGAAGCCGGCGGTTCGCGCTTGCCTGCCTCTCAGCAAACCGTTGAAGATAAGAAGCATTTCATTTATATGAATGGCCGTGAAGTCTTTAAATTTGCTGTTCGTGTAATGGGCTCAGCTACAGAACGTGTGCTTACTAAAGCTGGTCTGGGTAAGGAAGATATCGATTTGTTCGTACCTCACCAAGCGAATATTCGTATCATTCAATCCGCTATGCAGCGTCTTGATTTGCCACCAGAGAAATGTGTAATCAATGTTGATAAATATGCCAATACTTCGGCTGCCTCCATTCCACTTGCGCTTGTTGAAGCGGCGGAAGAAGGACGTATGAAAGAAGGCGACACCGTCCTGATGGTTGGATTCGGCGGGGGCTTGACTTGGGGCGCATCTGTGTTGATCTGGTAATAAGCTAAGACCGTTATACGGGAAGGAGTTCATACTTATGAGTAAAATTGCATTCGTCTTTCCCGGTCAGGGAGCACAAGCAGTTGGAATGGGCAAGGATGTTTATGATGCTCTTCCAAACAGCCGTGCAGTGTTCGAGAAAGGGGATGAAGTTCTCGGATTTCCACTAAGTAAGCTGATTTTTGAAGGACCGGACAGTGAGTTGAAGCAAACGGTAAACACGCAACCAGCGCTTCTTACAGCAAGCGTAGCCTATCTTGAAGCTCTACGTGAACAAGGTTTGAAGCCGGATTATGTTGCTGGTCATAGCCTTGGTGAATACAGTGCACTAGTAGCTGCGGGTGTGTTGTCATATGAAGATGCTGTAACACTTGTACGCTTGAGAGGTCGTTTCATGGAAGAAGCTGTTCCAGGAGGACAAGGTGCAATGGCTGCAGTGCTTGGCGCAGAACGTGAAGCGCTGGCAGCATTATGCCAAACTATCTCTGAAGAGAATGGTGTTGTAGAACTGGCTAACGTTAACTGTCCTGGTCAGATCGTTGTTTCCGGATCTCAGGAAGGCGTTAATGGTGTTGTGCAGCGTGTTAAAGAAGCTGGTGGCAAGCGGGCAATTCCGCTAGAAGTAAGTGGACCTTTTCACTCTTCTATGATGAGAGCTGCTGCAGATCGTTTGGCAGAAGAGTTGAAGAAAGTAACCTTCAACACTCCAAATGTACCTGTCATCGTTAACGTCACTGCATCACCGGTAACAGATCCCGAAGAAATTCGCGAACTGCTTGTTCGTCAGGTGTATTCTCCTGTGCTTTGGCAAGACAGTATTGAATGGTTGATTGCGGATGGTGTTGACACTTTTGTTGAGATTGGTTCTGGCAGTGTTCTGGCAGGTCTGATCCGCAAAATAGATAAAACAGTCAAAGTAATCAACATTAATACACTT
Organism: Paenibacillus sp. NPDC058367; assembly: GCF_042723305.1. Classification (NCBI taxonomy): domain Bacteria; kingdom Bacillati; phylum Bacillota; class Bacilli; order Caryophanales; family Paenibacillaceae; genus Paenibacillus; species Paenibacillus sp. NPDC058367. The sequence continues at coordinate 371,917 of NZ_JBHXIZ010000001.1, read as the reverse complement.
GAAAGTGTCCAAACTGTTTTGTAAGAAATGGTTTAACATTTTGACAACAGCATCACGATTGAAAGGGGATTAGACTATGTTTTCAGCATTGCGGGGCCAAACGGCCCTTGTAACTGGCGGCTCACGTGGCATTGGTCGTAGTATCGCGCTTGCTCTTGCAGAACACGGTGTAAAGGTGGCCGTGAACTATGCAGGAAGTGAAGCAGCGGCACAGGAGACTGTGGCCCGTATTGTCGAGCTTGGCTCGGAGGGTATTGCACTTCGTGGAGATGTCGGCAATAGTGAACAGGCCGAGAGCCTTGTGAAAGAGGTTCTTAATACCTGGGGACGTATTGACATTGTTGTCAATAATGCCGGCATTACTAGGGACAACCTGATTATGCGCATGAAAGAGGAAGAGTTCGATCAAGTGATTGAGACGAATCTGAAAGGTGTGTTTAATTGCCTTAAAGCAGCAACACGTCCGATGATGAAACAGCGCTATGGCCGAATCATTAATATTTCCTCGGTTGTGGGCGTGACAGGTAACCCTGGTCAGGCTAATTACTCTGCAGCTAAGGCTGGTGTCATCGGTTTAACGAAGGCATCGGCTCGTGAGCTTTCTTCGCGGGGCATCACCGTCAACTGTATTGCTCCTGGGTTTATTGATACAGATATGACACGTGAGCTCTCTGAAGAAGTTCGCAGTGAGCTAGAGAAGGGCATTCCACTAGCTCGCCTTGGGCGTCCGGAAGAAGTAGCTATGACAGTTGTTTTCTTAGCTTCTGAAGGCGCCGCTTATATGACCGGCCAGACACTACACGTGGATGGCGGGATGTATATGTAATTCTCCTTTGAAAATATAAGAAAGTATAAGTTTCACACTATACTTTATCTTTATATTTCTTGCTTAAACACTTACTGTCCTTATAAGGACGCCGAAAGCGTTTATGCTTGGGAGAAATTACACTGTTTTAAAGATGAAATGTGAGGGATCAGGAAAGCGTTTTTTGCGGTCTATGGTATTTTGACCTCATATCTCGTATAATACCAAAAGAGGAGGTGAACCGGATGTCCGATGTATTAGAGCGTGTAAAACGCATTGTCATCGACCGCTTAGGTGCCGATGAAGCTGAGGTAACATTAGAAGCGTCTTTCAAAGATGATTTAGGTGCTGATTCTCTTGATGTAGTAGAATTGGTTATGGAATTGGAAGATGAATTCGACATGGAAATCTCTGATGAAGATGCAGAGACGATTACGACCGTGGGTGAAGTTGTGAAGTACATACAATCTCATACCTAGAGTCATATGATTGAGAGTCCCGTTCCAACTTGGGCGGGGCTTCTCCTCATTTATACAGCATTAAAGTTGTATTACAGGTTGCCATGTGCAGCTTCATAGGGATTATAACAGAACCGCAGAAGCTTTAATGATGCGGTGATCGCTGTTCATATAGTAATAATTTGCAGTATATAAGTACTGAATATAATGTATACAGCCTATAGATGGGGTGATTGTGTTTGAGTCATAGAGTGGTTGTAACCGGGATGGGCGTAATTACGTCACTGGGGAAAGACTTGGAGACGTTCTGGGATAATCTGATGAGCGGTAAATCAGGTGTATCGATGGTTGAAGCGTTTGATGTCAGCGAATACACTACGCAAATTGCTTCATCAGTTAAAGACTTTGATCCGGAGGCGCTTTTTGGCCGCAAGGAAGCCCGCAAAATGGACCGTTTTGTACAATTTGCAGTGGCTGCTGGTGAAGATGCATTGAGAGACAGTGGACTTAAGATCGGTGAAGATATCGATGCTGAACGGATCGGTGTATCTGTTGGTTCGGGTATCGGTGGTCTTGGTACTTGGGAAGACAATCATAATCTGTTGCTTGAAAAAGGGCCAAAACGGGTTAGCCCGTTCTTTATCCCGATGATGATCGCTAACATGGGTTCTGGGCAGCTGTCCATTAACCTCGGTGCAAAGGGACCGAATACGACTACAGTGACGGCCTGTGCTACAGGAAGTCATTCCATTGGGGAATCATTCCGTCTGATTCAACGTGGAGACGCGGATGCTATGATCTGCGGTGGTTCGGAAGCGACCATTCGTCCAACAGGAATGGCAGGATTTTGTGCAATGAGAGCAATGTCCACTCGTAATGATGAGCCGGAGAAGGCTAGTCGGCCATTTGATGTAGATCGCGATGGTTTCGTTATGGGAGAGGGCGCTGGGATCTTGATTCTGGAATCCCTTGAACATGCTGAGAAACGTGGAGCGAAGATTTATGCTGAGGTAATCGGCTATGGTCTAAGTGCTGATGCTCACCATATGACTGAACCGGATCCAGATGGTGCAGCTCGCTGCATGAAGATGGCAATCCGTGATGCTGGTATCTCTCCTGAAGATATTGATTACATCAACGCACATGGTACTTCAACGCCTGTAGGAGATCGATCAGAAACGGCTGCTGTTAAGAAAGCATTAGGTGAACATGCCTATAAAGTAGCTATTAGCTCAACGAAATCCATGACAGGTCATCTTCTAGGTGCTGCTGGTGGAGTAGAAGCTATTATCTGCGGACTCTCTTTGCAAAAAGGCATGATTGCTCCAACAATTAATTTGGACAACCAGGACCCGGAATGTGATTTGGATTATGTACCAAATGTTCCACGTAAAGCGGATCTTGATATCGTAATGTCGAATTCGTTTGGATTCGGGGGACATAACGCAACAGTTATTCTAAAAAAATATAATCAGTAAGGGGACAGCGCGGTGAAAGGAGAACTGAAGCAGTTACAACAGCAACTTCAAATCCAATTTCACGATTCTGTGCTTCTGAAGCAGGCCTTTACCCATGCATCTTATGTGAATGAACACCGTTTCAATCAGCATCAGGACAATGAGCGCCTCGAATTTCTAGGGGATGCTGTACTGGAGCTGACGGTTTCTGAATATTTGTACAATCTGTTGCCAGATCGACCTGAAGGGGAACTGACCAAGCTACGTGCCGCTATCGTATGCGAGCCTTCGCTGGTTAAGTTCGCTGAGAGTTTAGGTTTTGGCCGTTATGTACTGCTGGGAAAAGGGGAAGAACTTACGGGCGGACGTACTCGCCCGGCCCTGCTGGCTGATGTGTTCGAATCCTTCGTGGGAGCGCTTTATCTTGACCAAGGGCTGGAAACTGTACGGTCTTTTCTTGATAATCACGTATTTCCACTTGTGGAGACGGATGGGAAACTGCAAATGCAGATGACCGATTATAAGACGGAACTGCAAGAGCTAATTCAGCAGCACAATATGGGTACGTTGGAATATCGGATCATTGAAGAACGGGGACCCGCGCATGAGCGTGAATTCGTCTCTGAAGTGTTAATGACTAACCGTTCACTTGGTAAAGGGAGCGGCCGCTCGAAGAAGGAAGCAGAGCAGCAGGCTGCAGCAGCTGCACTGTTGCATCTGAAAGAAGATGGTGCCTGAATTTTGCATCATGTGGACAAGCGGAGGAGAGCAGCAAAGGTCTGAATACCGGCGTTTAGGCGGAGCTCAGACCGTTGCTGCTCTTTTTCGAAAGAATAGCCAAGCTTCATTTTGAAGCTATTTTAGGCGAATAAACGCTATGGTATAATGGGTCAGAGGTGATAGGCAAGTATGTTTTTGAAACGGATAGAATTAGCTGGTTTTAAATCATTTGCCGACAAAACAGAAATGGAATTTGTGCGCGGAATAACGGCCGTAGTGGGTCCGAACGGAAGCGGCAAGAGCAATATTTCTGACGGCATACGCTGGGTACTCGGCGAACAGAGTGCTAAATCACTGCGTGGTGGCAAGATGGAAGATATTATTTTTGCCGGTAGTGACGCGCGTAAAGCTGTGAATTATGGTGAAGTATCACTTACGCTCGATAATGAGGATCACACGCTTCCACTGGATTTCAGCGAAGTTACAGTGACTCGGCGTGTTCACCGCAGTGGTGAGAGTGAATATTTAATTAATAAGCAATCCTGCCGACTGAAGGATATCACAGAGCTGTTCATGGATACTGGTATCGGGCGTGAGGCTTATTCGATTATCGGACAGGGTCGGATTGAAGAGATTCTGAGTACTCGTTCCGAGGATCGGCGAGGCATCTTCGAAGAGGCATCGGGTATTGTAAAATATAAATCTCGCAAAAAAGATGCAAGTCGAAAGCTTGACGATACGGAGCAAAACTTGCTTCGTATTCACGATTTGATTAGTGAGCTTGAGGATCAGATTGGTCCCCTTAAGGATCAATCGGAGAAGGCCATTCGCTTTAAAGAGCTTCGGGAACAACTGAAGCATCAGGAAATTTCAGTCTATGTGCATCAGATTGAAGGCATTCACACAGCTTGGCAGGAAGGTAACGCTAAGCTCGAAACTTTAAAGGATGAGCAACTGGAATTATCTACAGTTGTCTCAGCCCATGATGCCAAGCTGGAAAGCGGACGTGCTGAACTGCGCGCGTTAGAAGAACAGATCGAGAAGCAGCAAGAGCAATTGCTCCGTTATAGTGAAGCTTATGAGAAGAGCGAAGGTTATGGGGAAGTGTTGAAGGAACGCAAGCGCAATCTTGAGAGCAACCGTGAACAGTTAATGCTCACATTAGGTTCTGTAGGTGAGCGTTCTGCGGACCGACAGCGTGAGCTTGGGGATTTAGAAGCTAAGCTCGAAGCGTCCCGGCTTAAGCTTGTTGAGCTTCGGAAACAGATCGAAGCGGAAGAGGCAAGACTCGAAGGTGTCGCTGACGGTATTAGTCAGAGCCAGGAGGAGAAGCTGAAAAGTGCTCTCCTGGAGTTAATGAACCTTATGGCGAATGCACGTAACGAAATTCGTTACGCGGATCAACAGAAGGAGAACCTGGAGCGTCGTATGAGCCGCAGTGAAGAAGAAAGCGGCAAATGGACTGCACGGCATGATGAGCTGTCTGCTAACCAGAAAGGGCTAAAAGACAAGATTGCCCAGCTTGGAAAAGAACTAAGCAATCTTCGTGGTGCTTATATTACTGAAAGTGAACAACTTAGTAAACGTCAGAAGCTGATTGAAGAGACGCAATCAGGTCTGAGAAAGTGGGAACAGAAGCGGGAAGCACAAGTCTCCCGTCACGAGACCATGAAAGAAATGCAGGATGATTTCGATGGCTTTATGCTTGGGGTTAAAGAAGTTCTCAAAGGAGCTCGTAAAGGACAGCTTAACGGTGTGCATGGTGCGGTTGCTGAACTCATCTCCGTTCCTGAGAAGCTGGAAATGGCTGTTGAGACTGCGATGGGTGCATCGCTGCAACACGTGGTTATGGATAATGAGAGCGTGTCTCGTCAAGCGATATCTTTCCTGAAGCAACGTCAATTGGGACGAGCTACTTTTCTACCACTCGATGTTATCCGGCCACGCCAAATTTCCGGTAGCGACCGAGGAATGGTGGAAGATGCTGAAGGTTTTGTTGGAATTGGTTCCGAACTCGTTGGATACGATGATAAGTATGCAAGTATTGTTGGCAGTTTGCTTGGTAATGTAGTTATTGCTGAGAGCCTGGAGCAGGCTAACCGCATCGCCGCTAGATGCCAGTATCGTTATCGTGTGGTTACGCTAGAGGGTGATGTAGTCAATGCCGGGGGCTCCATGACTGGTGGTAGCCAACATAAGAAGAACAATAGCTTACTTAGTCGTAAACGCCAGCTGGATCAGCTGAGCAGTGAGATCGAAGAGAGCGAGCGTCAAATTGTTAAGCTGAAACAAGGCATATCCAGACTTCGTGAAGAGCAGGAAAACGCTAGCGTGAAGCTAGAGGACCTGCGCCGTGATGGTGATGAGAAGAGACTGGAAGAGCAACGTGTTTCTGGCGATTTGAAGCAGCTTGAACAGGAGCTTCGGCATGTGCAGGAACAAGTGGAGAGCACAGGCGCGGAACGTAGTGGCTTTGAAAGTGAGGTCCGCACGCTTGAGGAGACTCGGAAACAAGCCTCTGCTGAGCTTGAACGTCTCGAGAAGGAAGAGAAGGAAGCTCATGAGGGTATCCGTAATGCCGAATCGGCGCGTAAAGCGAATGAATCCGCTAAGGAAGAGTTGCAAGGTAAGCTGACCAGTATGAAGGTTTCGGAAGGCAAGCTCGATCAGGAGATCTTCTCCTTGGAGGAGCAATTACGTCGTCTAAGACAAGATGCGGGTTCACAGGATAAAGAGCTGCGCCAGAATCGAAATCTGTTACATACGATCGAACAGGATTTGGCTAGTAATGCTTTGGAAACCGTGAAACAGAAAGAAGATTTGAATAGTTATCGTCTGAAGAAGGAAGAGACAGCCGGTACTTTGGATCTAGCTCGGGCGGAACGTTCAGCGTTAACCCGTAAGCTTGAGCTAGAGGAGGGCAAGACCAAGGATCAGCGTCAGGCACTTAGAGTCGTGGAGGACAAGTTGCGTTCTACTGAAGTTTCTGTGGGTCGTCTCGATGTTGAACTTGATAATATTCTTCGTAAGCTGAGTGATGATTACGAGCTAAGCTATGAACTAGCGAAGCAACGTTATCCTGTGCCCGAAGATGTGCCTGCCGCACAAGCAGATGTACAGCGTCTGAAACGCAGTATTTCTGCATTGGGCGAAGTGAACTTAGGTGCGATTGAAGAATATCAGCGTGTTCATGAGCGTTATACCTTCCTCAGTGGACAAAAAGATGACCTGGTCGAAGCCAAGACTACCCTGTATCAAGTTATCCGTGAGATGGAAGATGAAATGTCCAAACGCTTCAAACAGACCTTTGATGCGATCCGTAAACAATTCGGTACGGTATTCTCGAAGCTGTTCGGAGGCGGTCGAGCTGATCTCATGCTGCTGGATCCAGAACATATGCTTGAAACAGGTATAGATATCGTAGCCCAACCACCGGGTAAAAAGCTTCAAAACCTGCAGCTCCTATCTGGTGGGGAACGCGCCTTAACTGCGATGGCCCTCTTGTTTGCCATCCTGCAAGTGAAGCCGGTTCCGTTCTGCGTACTGGATGAGGTAGAGGCTGCGTTAGATGAAGCGAATGTCGTGCGTTTTGCACAGTATTTGCGTGAGTTCTCGGAACAAACGCAATTTATCGTCGTTACACACCGCAAAGGAACGATGGAAGAGGCGGATGTGCTCTACGGAGTAACGATGGAAGAAGGCGGAGTATCCAAGCTTGTCTCTGTACGTTTAGAGGATGAGGAAGCAGAGATCGCTTAACGGCTTGCCAAAATGGTGAGATTTTTAAGTATCTGCTTTCGAAGCGAGTTTTGTACGAAGTTGTTCGATGTAGTGATCCTATACAAAACTTTTAGGAGGAAACAAATGAGCTTTTTCAGGAAGTTAAAAGAAAGCATTTCCGGCAAAACGGAAAGTGTAACCAAACAATTCCGCGACGGATTAGAGAAAACCCGTAAAGGCTTTGTCGAGAAGGTAGCAGACCTGATTATCCGCCGTAAAAAAATAGATGAAGAGTTCTACGAAGAGCTGGAAGAAATCTTGATAGGTGCGGACGTAGGTGTTAATACAGTAATGACACTTGTCGAGGATCTGCGCGCCGAAGTGAAACAAAAACGAATTGAAGATGCAGCAGAGCTGCAACCCATTTTGTCCCGTAAGCTCATGGAATTGTTGCGCGGCGATGACGATAACAGCCTGAAGGAAAATCCGGATGGCATTACAGTTATCTTGTTCGTTGGGGTAAATGGAGTAGGCAAGACGACTACGATCGGTAAATTAGCACATCGTTACAAACAAGAGGGTAAAAAAGTTCTTTTGGCCGCAGGGGATACGTTCCGTGCCGGAGCGATTGAACAGCTCGAAGTTTGGGGTCAACGTGCTGGCGTAGACGTAATTAAGCAACAAGCTGGCTCTGACCCAGCCGCTGTTATGTTCGATGCTGTTCAAGCGGCTAAGCAGCGGAATGTAGATATCTTGATTTGCGATACGGCAGGCAGACTTCAGAATAAGAGCAATCTGATGGAAGAGCTCAACAAGATTTTCCGCGTTATTCAAAGAGAAATTCCTAGTGCTCCGCATGAAGTACTGATGGTGCTAGATGCGACCACAGGTCAAAATGCGCTTACTCAGGCCAAGCTATTTGGTGAAAAGAGTGGGGTAACAGGGCTCGTCTTGACGAAGCTGGATGGTACAGCTAAAGGCGGAATTGTAGTAGCCATTCGTCAGGAAATGAACTTACCAGTGAAGCTCGTAGGGCTCGGAGAAAAGATGGAAGACTTGCAGCCATTCGATTCTCAGCAGTTCGTGCATGCTCTTTTTGCCGGATTAATTGCTGAGGAAGATTCAGAAGAATCGGAAGAGTAAGTCTAATCCATCCCTACACATGATCATAAAGAAGTCATATTTACAAGGAATGTCCTCGAAGCTATATTTAGTTTATGAGGGCATTCCTTTTTTATAAAATATTTGTTAGTTGTTAATGTAGTGACCTCTAAGGAATTCTTAAAAAGTACAAATGCATCGCGTAGGGTATCCCTTTAAATAACAGCTTTCCCTCACTAATAAGCCTCCAGAAGCGATATTCTATAAATGAGGTACTGATAAATAAATTCCACTGCCCTATAATTGCACCTACAATAAGTCCTGCATTTACGAAATGATCTCCCTGTTCATTCTTTTGCAGTTGCAGAATTAAGGATAGAATGTCTTCGTCATAGTATGTTTCGGGTACATTCGTTAGCTGACCTTTGGACCAGACTCGAAGCATATCCTCAGTGTTGCTGATTTCTTGCCACTCCAGCTCATACTGTTTTCTCTGCGCGGAGGTAAGGGGTTGCGTATTTTCGGTGTTTTTGATAATAGTTTGCACAGCTTCGTTTGGGAGCTGACCCAGGGACTGGGGAGATAAGTCCATGCTATATTGTTCAGTAATCCCGGGAAGCTCCTCATAAGCTTCGATTGGATTTATAACATAAATAGGTTGCTTCCTCTCACTAAGAACAGAAAGTGCAAATCGTAAACCTGTCTGATCATGGGAGTTGTTTCCGCACCAAATAGTGATTTTTTTGTCCTCGGGAATTTCTTTTAAGGTCTGAATCATGGCTCCCAGTGTATGCTGGGGATTGAGATGATAACCCTGATCCGGAAATCGTTCCTGAAACCATAACTCACGGGCTTGACACCCTTCATCATTAGGTAATTTGCACAGCGGTCCAGCAGAGAACGTCTCATTAAATGAAAGTACTCTTATTAAATGACGACTGCCTACACGACTAAGTGCTACCTTCATCGAACCAGCTTCTGACAAGCCAAATAAAAGAAAAATATGATCCCGCCTAGCCTCTTCCTGCTCCATGGTCATAGTATATTTGTGATCCATTTGTTCACTCTCCTAACGCTCCAAATTATACCATATAACTGAAATCACCTTCCCAGACAACTATATAAAAAATACAACATATGAAAAATTCATAATAGTAATGCTTGTCACTACTCCTGCATACAATTCAATGAAGAAACTACATTTCAGCTCCGGCAACCTATATAAGAGAGAAAGGAAGCGATTCCAAAACACGGAAATATTCAGAGATCGCATTTCTCTGTTATATATATTGACATCGGTGATAGGATTTACGTATTATGGGAATACAAAACAATATTTTCTTGGATATTTTCAGAAATTAAAGTATGACTTGTTAGTAAAGATAACATTTATCGAAAGGAGTCGGGCTCATGTCCAAATTAGATCCTCTGCCAGGTCTGTCTCCGTATCCGCTGCAACATTTTTTCGATGAAATGTATGCAGATAAGAGAAATGTCCGGCCGCATTACAGACATGTGAATCGCATGTTTTCCGGAATGAGCTCCGAAGAGCTGCAGGGTAAGCAGAATTTGATGCAGCGCAGGATGATGGAGGAAGGAATTACTTTTACGCTATACAATCCGGCTCAGGATCATCCCATGGAGCGTACGATTCCCTTCGATATGATTCCACGCATTATTCCTAAGAATGAATGGGAGAGGCTAGAGGCTGGAATTATTCAGCGTATCACGGCTTTGAATCTGTTCATTCATGATATCTACCATGAGCAGTACATCGTAAAGGATGGAATAGTCCCAAGGCGTATGATCATCTCCAACTGTTATTTCCGGCCAGAAATGGCTGGTCTAAGGGTGCCTGGTGGAGCCTACATCACTACCTCGGGAATCGATCTGATCCGCCATCATGATGGGCAATATTATGTGCTTGAAGATAATCTACGAACGCCTTCAGGTTTTTCATATCTTTTTAAAGGCAGAACCCTTATGAATCAGTTGTTTCCTGAATTGTCCTTTGCCAGCTCCATCCGAGATGTTGATCATAGCTTGAATCGCTTCTTATCCGTTCTACGTAGTTTATCACCCTCACGAAAGTCAGATCCGGTTATAGCACTCCTTACACCTGGGGAATACAATTCTGCTTATTATGAGCATGCTTTTCTAGCACAACAGATGGGTATACATTTGGTTGAAGGACGAGATTTGGTTGCAAAGGATCACAAAATATATTTGAAAGAAATGAACGGACTTCGCCGCGTAGATGTACTATATCGCCGTTTGGATGATGATTTCATCGATCCGTTAGCTTTTCAGCCGGATTCACTTCTAGGGGTGGCGGGTCTGATGAATGCGTATCGGGCAGGGAATGTAGCGATTGCTAATGCCCCGGGGACTGGTGTTGCTGATGATAAAGCGATGTATGTCTATGTACCGGATATGATTCGTTATTATCTGAATGAAGAACCGATTCTTGGGAATGTCCCGACCTATTTGCTAGGCAGGCCTGATGAACGTTTATATGTCCTTGAGAACCTATCTGAAATGGTTGTTAAGGAAACCTCTTTATCCGGGGGATACGGAATGTTGATCGGAAGCGAAGCTACGAAAGAAGAACTCGCTGAATTTCGAATGAAGATTATCGCAGATCCGGAACGTTATATAGCACAGCCTATTATGTCTCTGTCCAGAGCACCTGTATTGTCTGGTGGGACTATGGCACCGAGACATATCGACCTTCGAGCTTTTGTATTAATGGGTGCTGACCGTAAGCCACATGTTATCCCTGGGGGATTGACACGGGTGGCTATGAAAGAAGGGTCTTTGGTCGTAAACTCCTCGCAAGGTGGTGGCGTAAAAGATACTTGGGTCATGGCTTGATACAACCTAGTGAGGCTTGTTGATGATTAACAAAATGCAGCATCAATTTGTTAAATAAGGGAGTGGCTGGAGATGCTGAATCGAAATGCTGAAGCTTTGTTCTGGATCGGCAGATATATTGAAAGGGCAGAGAATCATGCGCGGCTAATCAATGTTCATTATCATATCCAGCAGGAAGAGGATTTTCATGAAGAAGGACATAAATGGTCAAGGTTAATCGATGCGCTAGGCGTTCGAGGTGAATATATGCAGCAGTTCGAAACCTTTTCTGAGCAGGATGTCCTATCTTTCATCACACTTGATTTAGGCAATTCTAATTCATTATTCTCTTGCGTACATCATGCCAGAAATAATCTGCGAACACTCCGTCAGCAGCTTCCAAGTGAATTATGGGATGTTGTCAACAGCTTCAACCTATGGCTTGGTGAGCGGTCTGTTGCAGATATTATGAGCGGCCCACATCAGTTCTATCAGCAGGTTAAGGAGCGTACAGCCATGTTTCTCGGAGCAGAGCAGTCGGTAATGCTTAGAGGGAATGAGTGGCATTTCATTGAAAGTGGACGGTTTCTAGAGCGGGCAGAGAATACAACTCGAATCTTGCAGGCGGTCATTGCCTCATGCCGATTTAAGGAGCTTGACGCGGTTTATACTCAGTTGCAGGCGGTGCTTAAATCCGTTAGTGGGTACCAGGCGTTTCGCCGTTATTATGCAGATGCTATGTCCCCGGAGAGCATTTTAGATTTCTTGATTGCGAATCCCAAATTTCCGCGTTCCATTCGTTTTTCTTTTCATCAGCTGGAAGAGCATTTAGCAAAGCTTGTACTAGATCCCTCAGAGAAAGGTTCAGGTCATGAGAAGGTTATCCGGCAAGCGGGTAAGCTAAAAGCAGAGCTGGATTATATGGAAAAGGAAGAAATGTCCGGCGAGCTAGTGGAAGATGTGCTTAAATCGCTGGTGATATCCTGTCAGAAACTTGGTAAAACAATGGAGGGCGCCTTTTTTCGGCGAGAAGGAGTGTCTGTATGAAGATTCAAATCAATCATACCACCACATACAGCTATCCAGAGCCGGTTACGGACAGTGTCAATGAGATCAGACTCACGCCACGTACGAATTATCGCCAATCCTGTTATCACCATGAAGTGGATATTTACCCGCCAGCCAATCTATTAACCTATGAGGATTTCTTCGGGAATCGGGTCCATGCCTATTCGGTTAATAAGCCGCATACGGAGATGGTCATCCACACTAAAGCTACTGTAGTTACACTGGATAAAGCTCAGGGGACAGATCTCCCGAGAACATCTCTTGAAGAACAAATTAGATTGTTAAATGACGAGGGATTTCAGAACCGTTATATTGAGTTTATATTGCCGACTCGTTATACCGAGGTGACGCCTGAATTAGTGGAGTTTGCCTCACAGTACCCTTTTAATGAAGCAGAGGATATGTATGAATGGATTCTTAAATTATCTGCGACGATTTATGAACAGTTCACCTATGACCCTGAGGCTACAAGTGTAAATACTACGGTAAAAAAAGCACTGAAGCTCAAACGCGGTGTATGTCAGGATTATGCTCATCTAATGATTGCTGTCTGCCGTAGTGTCGGTCTGCCTTCCAGATATGTAAGTGGATATCATTTTGTTGGTGATCTGCAAGGGAGTAATGCTAATTTTGAGCAAGCTTCTCATGCTTGGGTGGAGACTCACATTCCGGGTACAGGTTGGCTTGGTTTCGATCCGACAAATAATGTTGAGGTCAATTGGCGCTACATTAAGTTAGGTCACGGACGGGACTACAAAGATATTGTACCTGTAAAAGGTGTATATCGTGGTGGAGCGGGCACTCTGACCGTGAAAGTGGATGTGCGTAAGCTGGACAATTAGATGTATAGATCTAGATGAAACTCTCAGTTCAAGTTTTTGAACGGGGAGTTTTTTTGTGAAGATGATTCCAGTGTGCATGTATTTGGGTAATCTTGATCCATAGTACATCACTAAGAGATCTTAAGGGAGAGATTACATATGAGTCCAAACATAGCTAAGAAACAAAGATTCATTGGAAAAACAGCAATTATAACAGGAGCGGGCTCAGGAATTGGTCGGGCTACCGCTATTAAGCTGGCGAGGGAAGGTGCTAATGTAGCGCTTTTTGATTTGAATCTTGAACGTACCTCATCTTTGGCGGATAAGCTGAACAAGTTTCGCAAAGATTGCGCATTGGCCATAGAGGTAGATACTTCAGATGAAAAAGGGATGGAGGAAGCCGTTCGCAGGACTGTCGAACAATTCGGCGGCTTAGATGTAGTATTCGCTAACGCGGGAATCAATGGTGCGGTGGGACCAATAGAGGAACTGAGCCTGAGTGATTGGGAGCGCACGATGTCGGTGAACTTGACGGGGACCTTTTTGACCTTGAAATATACGATCCCTCATCTGAAGGATAAAGGGAAAGGTAGCATTATCATCACTAGCTCCATCAATGGGAATACTAGATTTGCCAGCTTTGGGTGGTCTACGTATAGTACTACCAAAGCTGGACAGGTAGCTTTTGCCAAAATGGCTGCACTTGAGCTAGCTAAGTTTAAAATTCGAGTGAATGTGATCTGCCCCGGGGCGATTGCTACCAATATAGATGAAACCACTGAAATGAACGAAGAAGTAGAAGCGATCGTCATTCCGATTGAATTTCCCGATGGTGCGCAGCCGCTGGCGGATGGGCCGGGTAAACCGGATAATGTTGCCGATCTAGTTTCTTTTTTGGCTTCCGATGAATCTATTCATATTACAGGTGCGCAAATTGTGATTGATGGAGCAGAGTCCTTATTGTCCTAATTTAGAGATCGCTTCTCGGTATCGTTCATACCAAACGTTCCATTCAGCTTTTCGTGACTCCAGCGTCGTACCATCCAGAAGATGCTGGATCACGTCCAGACATACATGCCAGCCAGCTAAATCTCGGGGGGTGTGTGGCGTGAGCGTTCGGATCGTTTCATTCAAGACGAGTAAACATCCTTCTGAATTAGGATATAGCTCAAAGCGAACGGAATCTTCAGCCCACGTAAATTCAAGAACAGATTCATGTTGCAGGGCGGTAATCGTCATTTCCTCAAAGGTTCCGTCTTGCATATCAAACTTGATTAATCCCCCTTCACACAGGTCTTCAACACGTAATTCAGTGAACCATAAAGCAAGCTTCTCATTCTCTGTCAGAAAGGACCAGATTTCTGATGCGGGATGTTTTAGTTGACGTTCGAAACGAGCGACATAATGATCATCTGCTTTTTTGAGGTTAGCTATCATGTTATATTTCTCCTTTGGACTACTGCTGTAGTCCTTTTTTTATTGTTTAGGAAATTATACAATACAAAAAAAATGTGGATAACTCCGAAGAAAGAGGAAGGAGGGGTGAACGTGAAGAAGCAGGAGACATGAAATAGACGAGGAGTCATCCGTCAGATTCTAAAAACCGAGCGGACCTTATATCCTCCGAAATGCATGTTTTAGTCGAGCCTACAGACAAATGTATGCGAAAAACCGAATACAAATGTGCCGCGAGTAACGTAAATGAGCCAAATGTATGCGAAAAATCGAATACAATGTGCCGACGGTAACATAAACGAGTCAAATGTATGCGAAAAATCGAATACAATGTGCCGCCGGTAACGTAAACGAACCAAATGTATGCGAAAAACCGAATACAATGTGCCGCCGGTAACGTAAATGAGCCAGCGCTGTTATTCGCCCCAGATCACCCGGGAAAAGTTATTAGGGAATAAGTGCAATACGGTCCGTCCCTAATATATGTGCTCATTTCATCAAAATAAAGCCATTCGGTCCGTAAGCGGAACCTCATTACGAAGGTGTATATGGATACGAGTATGGAATTATGGATGTACTCAGCTTGTAACTCTACCTCCAAGGACGACGTCAGGCGTATTTCTTGTTGAGTTGAGGCTTATTAGAACGAGTATAACAATTGTTCGCATGAAAAAAAACTATTGTACGGTTTGGTTAGGCGTCTGTAATATGTTGCGGACAGGGAGCAGAGAATGATGGTGTAGCAGAATGAATTGAATTTGCGGAATGGGGACTCTTGAGTCCTGAGCGATCTGCGGAGGTGAATATGAGGATGCGCAGACTTTTCGGACTGCATAGCTCTTATTTCCACAATTTCTATTAAAAATAGGGTGTATTTGCGTGAATAGGTGCAACTGAGTCCGATAGTGTAGCAAAATAGCCTGAAATTGCGAAATAAGCGCTTCTTAGTCCGAACGATCTGCGATGACGAGGAAGATTCATAGAACGGAGAAGGATCGCCTTTTATAAGAATGCATTGCGGCAGTTTGATGTAAATCTACAGTTATTTATGCTAAAATAGACGAAATTCTGCTTACCATACTTTTGCTTAGGCGGGATAGATCATAGTAGTGGTATTGGTGAAGGAGGCTGCGTATATGGGGATGATGTCCTGGCTGGTTGAGCAGCGGATTCAGGAATCTATGCGTAATGGGGAATTTGGAGATTTACCTGGGCATGGCAAGCCACTGGAGCTTGAGGATTTATCGGGCGTGCCAGAAGAACTGCGCATGTCTTTCAAAATTATGAAGAATTCCGGGATGGTGCCCGAGGAAGTATCTTTGCGTGCAGAATGCGTTACCCTCGAAGGGCTGCTTGCTGCCTGCCACAATAGCGGAGGCACTGAAACTAGTGAAGGCAAAGCTATCCGGGCAAAATTGTCTTTGAAAAGGCTGCGTCTGCAAGAGCTTCTGCGTGAACGAGGCTTAGATAGTAATCCTGCTTTTATGCAATACAGTGTTCAAATACATGAACAGATAATTAGGGAAGAAGAATAACGCTTATTAGGGTCCTGTTGTATGGACATGAGGATAAATAGTGTGATATAAAGGCAGCTCTTAGTCCATAAAGAGACGAAAGAGCTGCCTTTTTGCGTGCTTCGCTTCACAAGCGTATTTCATTTTACTTGCTTGAAATATACCCATTCTGGATCACCATCGTCTAAATTCTCAATGATTCCGCTTCTTACAAATCCTAGAGAAAGACACACTTGCTGCATGATCGTATTGGATTCATTGGTGGATGTAAACAGCTTGGGGGTTGGAGAGTGTTCTTCAATGTAACGAATAAGTGCACCTGCAATGCCAAGACGTCTGAAATTGGGATTCACAATTACGAGCTGAATAAAACAGCATTCGAAAAAAGTGGTATCGTAACAAGCAAAACCGACAGGCTCACTGTTAATCGATGCTACAACACATTGCTCATTTAGAATATATTGTTCGATTTTAGGTTTGCGAATTTCGCTGCCAATGACCATGCTATCGATCTTGCTGAGCATAGATAAATCTGAAATAGTGGCTTTAGTTACGAGCATTTTAGAAAGTCTCCTTTTTTATAATATAAGAAAGTTATACTTGAAATGGTAAGTACAGATTGTCTTGATCTTTGGAGTTTTTTCGCACATGATGAATAGGGGTTAGACCACATAAAAGGAAATCATAACATATTATTACAAACGATGGAGAGATATAATGAAACAGCTTCCAATAATACAGGTGCTTCCAGACCTGAAACACATACTTCGCTCAACAAGGGCGGCTGTTCTGATCGCAGAACCCGGTGCGGGCAAAACAACTGGAACGCCTCCGGCATTTCTGGACGAGCCATGGATGGCTGGTAAAAGCATTCTTATGCTTGAGCCTAGAAGACTTGCCGCTAGATCAGCTGCAACTTACATGGCTTCCAATCTTGGAGAAAGTGTTGGACAGACGGTAGGTTATCGGATGCGGAACGACACTAAGGTAGGCAAGAATACACGAATTGTTGTAGTGACTGAAGGTGTCTTAACGAGGATGCTTCAGAGTGATCCATCGCTAGGGGATGTGGGGCTGATTATTTTTGATGAGTTCCATGAGCGTAGTCTACATGCGGATCTGGGACTTGCTCTGGCGCTGGAAGCACAGGCTGTGCTGCGTGATGATCTTCGGATTCTGATTATGTCAGCAACACTAGATAGTGAACGGGTCTCGGTTATGCTGGGTGATGCGCCAGTGATTGATTGTCCGGGACGAACCTATCCGGTGGAAACTATCTATACCCCAACTACAGGAAATCTTCCGATTGAAAAATCGGCCACAGCCGCAGTGAGACGTGCGCTTGCTGAACAGCCGGGAGATGTACTTGTATTCTTGCCGGGTGAACGGGAGATTCGCAGAACCCAAAATGAGTTGGAACATGGAAAACTGCCTGTCGGGGTAGTGCTTCGTCCTTTATACGGACAATTACCACAGGCTATGCAGGATGCTGCAGTGGCTCCATCCATAAACGGCGAACGTAAAGTCGTACTAGCGACCTCCATTGTGGAGACAAGCTTGACAATCGAAGGTGTGCGAACGGTAATTGATACAGGGCTGCGTCGCACGCAGATTTTCTCTCCGCGTACGGGAATGCCAAGTCTTACGACGGTTCCGGTATCGAAAGCCTCTGCCGATCAGCGGCGAGGACGGGCCGGGCGGACAGCTCCGGGCGTATGCTACAGGCTGTGGAGTCAGGAGGAGCATTATCGCCTTCCGGATGACAATGTGCCGGAGATTATGGAGACGGATCTTGCGCAGCTCGCTTTGGAGCTGGCGCTGTGGGGCGTGCGCGATCCTGCCGCGCTAGCTTGGCTTGACGCGCCGCCCGCTGCGCCTTATGCGCAGGGCACCGCGCTGCTGCGCCAGCTCGGCGCGCTGGACGCCGGCGGCGCCATCACGCCGCACGGCCGCAGCATGGCCGCGCTTGGCGCGCACCCGCGAGCCGCGCATATGCTGCTGCGCGCGGCAGAGCTTGGCGCAGCACCGCTCGCCTGCCGGCTGGCGGCGCTGCTGCAAGAGCGGGACCTGTTCAAGGGTCCCGCGGCACTAGATTGCGACCTCACGCTCCGCGTAGAGGCGCTGCTCCGGTTCGAACGCTCCGCCGATACGGGCGGAGCGGACTCTGCGGCTCTGCGCGCGGTGGTGCGCGAGAGCCGCAATTTCCTGGCGCAGCTGCAAGCAGCGCCGGGCGGGACCGTGAACGACATCAGCCTCTGCGGGCTGCTCCTGTCGTTCGCCTATCCCGACCGGATCGGGCAGAAACGCGGTGATGGCGCGTTTCTGCTCTCCGCCGGTCGTGGCGTGGCCATGCGGGAAGGGCAATCGCTGGCACGATCCGCTTATATTGTGGCCGCGTCTGTTGACGATCGAGCCACACAAGGTGCAATCTTGCTGGCAGCTGAGCTAGAAGAAGGACAATTGCTTAAATATCATATAGATCACATCACAGAGGATTCTGACGTGTATTGGGATAAAGAAAGTGGAAGTGTGAAGAAACGCCGTCGAACGATGCTTGGAGCTCTTGTCTTAAAAGAAACGTCACATGAAAGACCCTCCTCAGAAGAAACAGCGAAAGTACTGCTAAGTGTAATCGCAGAGGATGGGATTGATATCTTACCGTGGGAAAAGGGACCTCTGCAGCTTCGTGAGCGGCTAATGTTTATGCACGCCTTACGTTCAGATTGGCCGGATGTCTCTGATGGAGCATTAATTGAGATGCTTGATGAATGGCTATTACCTTACATTCACGGTATGCGTAACTTGCGTGACCTTCAGCGAATCCCGTTATCCCGTGCGCTTGAGGGGTTGCTGGACTGGAATCAGCGACAGCTTCTTGAACAGGAAGCGCCGACACATATAACAGTTCCTAGTGGTTCGCGTGTGCCCGTGGACTATGCTAATCCAGCTGCTCCCGTACTGGCTGTGCGTTTGCAAGAGATGTTTGGACAGTTAGACACCCCTAGAATTGGTGGGGGAAAGGTACCTGTCTTGCTTCATCTTTTGTCACCGGCAAGAAGACCGATGCAGGTGACTTCTGACCTGGCAAGCTTTTGGCGTGGTACTTATTTTGAGGTTAAAAAGGATCTAAAAGGACGTTATCCTAAGCACTATTGGCCAGACGATCCCTTGCAAGCAATTCCGACCAATCGAACACGTCCCAAGAAATAATAAGGTCCTTCGTGCACTTGAAATTTTAATTAGATGTTTTGTCTTCAGCTTACAGGGTAATTAACTAGCGAAGACAATTACTAAGGAGGGCTTCAAGTGACTAAAAAAATCGTAGGTATCTTTGATACAGAACAAGAAGCAACCAGAGCAATTGAAGGACTTCACAATCAAGGGTTCAGTAATGATGAAATATCAGTAATCACACGTGATCGTGATGAGCTAAGACATATTTCGGATGATACAGGCACAAAAGCTCCCGAGGGCGTTGCAACAGGTGCAGCTACAGGCGGCGTATTGGGTGGTGTTACCGGACTGCTAGCAGGTATCGGAGCGCTCGCAATTCCGGGGATTGGTCCTATTCTGGCAGCGGGACCTATTGTGGCAACGTTAACAGGTGTAGCCGTGGGTGCAGGTGCAGGTGGCTTAGTTGGTGGCTTGATCGGTCTTGGCATTCCTGAGGATGAGGCAAAAGAGTACGAAGGATACGTTGAAAGTGGCAAGATCCTTGTGCTTGTTGAGGATAATGGACGAGGGTATCAAGCGCATGATGTGTTCCGAGACAATCGCTCACTAAATGCTCAGCGTTACGAAGGCGTCTATAACGAAGACACTCGACTAGGTAATTCGATGGCTAACAGAGCAGACCGAACGGCTGAAGTTTACAACCGCGATAAAATCTAAAATGTTAATCGACCTACTTTTACTATAAACAATCCATTAAAGACTGCACCTCCTAGCGATAAGCTGTGAGGTGCAGTCTTTATTATACATGTGGTATGATATGGATAATAATCCAAATTATAATTGGGGTTTTGAGAAGTAACTAGCAATCTTATACTTAGAGGCTGTTCTTAAGGAGGGCGTAGATGAAGATATTTGTAGCCGGTGCGGCGGGCGTGATTGGACGGCTATTGCTACCTAAGTTATTAGAAGCGGGGCATGAGGTTGTCGGAATGACCCATAAGGAAGAAAATAGAGCATTTATTGAGAAGTGTGGAGCACAGGCGGTAATCGCGGATGTCTTCGATCGAGAGGCCATATTTGCGTCCATTCACAAAGCACAGCCAGAAGTGGTTATCCATCAGCTAACTTCACTAAGTCAGCGGAATTTCTCAGATAATTCCAGGATAAGAATAGAAGGAACACGAAATATTGTGGATGCATCTCTTGCAGCTGGCGTGGAACAAATCATTGCACAAAGTATTTCATGGGCTTATGAAGCTGGAGATGTGCCAGCTACGGAGGAAACTCCTTTAGATCTTAAGGCTTTAGAGCCTCGGAGAAGAACGATTGAAGGTATATACTCACTAGAGAAAGCAGTTGCCGAGATCCCCAATCATGTGATCTTGCGGTATGGAATGTTGTACGGCCAAGGAACATGGTATGACACTAATGGCTATATGGCAGAGGAAATTCGTCAAGAACGAATGACAGCGACAGATGCCGTTGTATCATTCCTACATGTGGAGGATGCAGCTAACGCAGCGGTGCTTGCTCTGAACTGGCCTTCAGGCCCTGTGAACATCGTAGACGACGAGCCTGCTAAAGGATTGGATTGGTTATCAGCTTATTCAGATACCATAGGTGCTCCTGCTCCTAATGTTCAAGAAGGCAGAGCAGGATGGGAACGGGGAGCCTCCAATACGAAAGCTCGAATGGATTACGAATGGAGTCCACT
The DNA here is from genome assembly GCF_042723305.1 of Paenibacillus sp. NPDC058367. Classification (NCBI taxonomy): domain Bacteria; kingdom Bacillati; phylum Bacillota; class Bacilli; order Caryophanales; family Paenibacillaceae; genus Paenibacillus; species Paenibacillus sp. NPDC058367. The sequence goes on along the minus strand of NZ_JBHXIZ010000001.1, from coordinate 351,057 downwards.
ATACCCGTCATGGAGATCAGGATTTGCTCGGAGCTTGAATGTCCAGAGTGAATGAATTCAGCTACTGAAAGGAAGTGCAGTATGAGTTTACTTCTTGTGATTTTGTTCTTTATTGGTTTAATCATGATGATTAGCAATCAATATGCGATGATCAAGAAAATGGACGAAATGAATGAGTCACTAAGTGAAATTAATAATAAACTTGGCTAGCTAAAGTTGAAAAGGAGTGATGACGTGGGGGTAATAAAAAATTTCTCTCTAGTGGTCGTGAATTTAATCGCGGATCTATGGTTTGGAATCGTACGAAAACCTGAATTTTATGATAATCACACGGTTACTAGAACAAAGAGAGGGTACGTCCTATTTGTAACGTTAGCAGGTATTATCGCTGTGGGAACCGCCATTTGGCTATGCTCTAGAATTTATTGAGGATAAGACTGCCAATAGGCAGTTTTTTTTTATTATAAGGTTTCTTCTTATATATTGGACTTCCAGATGCAATTACACTTGCTGTAGTTTAGTAAATAATCATTATAAGTGTTTATTACCAATCATTTACTTTAAGAAGTGATACTATAGAAAATAGAAGGTGAAGTATCAGCGAGGAGGAATTGTACATGCAATTAATGGGATGGTCCGAGGATGAAATATCGTATGAGCTAAGTAATAATTATTCAATTCGTAAGGCTGAATCGGAAGAGTGGGGAGTGTATTGCTCCATTTATTATAATATTCAATATATTGGCTTTTTTAGAGAAGATGGGTTCAATTCTACCCAAAAGAATGCTTTTTGGATCTATAAAGGGGAGGAGAAAATAGGTGGAGTAAGGATGTCACCTAATCGGATCTATCATTTATTTGTTATTCCACCCTTTAACGATACATTTGTGGTGCTTAAACTTCTAAAAAAGCTTTTGATATATTGGTCTGACCGAACGGAGCCTATAAAAACATTTGAGGTTCTACCGGATCAAGTTCATTTATTTGCGCGGGCAGGATTTTGGCCTGATGAATTCAGATGTCGCTGGATGCAGCGTCCTACAGATCATTTTGAGGTGGAATGGAACGAAGAATTTAGAATTGAAAGTCCACAGATCGAAGAGGATGGAAAAGGAGCTAAACGCTTTATTCTTGAAGATCAGATCGCCGAATGTAGCTACGCTAGCTTTGCCGGAAGTCTCGAAGCGACCAGAAGAAAGCAATTTTCCTATGAAGATTTTATTCCAAGTGAAGAACCGAATTATACGAATGAAGCATTACTTACCGCGTCAACGCTTGTGTATGATAGGAAATCGGGACAGTTAATTGCGAATTGTCTCTTGGGCTTACAAGGAGATTACGCAGCAGTTTATAGTATTGGTGTAATGCCCGGTTATAGAGGCAAAGGGATAGCGACACTGATGTTGAAAAGAGGACTAAGTCTCCTTAAAGATAAGTATCCTTTCCTTAGACTATATGTCATGGAAGGTAATGATGCGGAGTCTGTTTATACGAATCTAGGATTTGTTCCAGGAGTACAAGAGATACAGAGCATGTATATTCCAGTGAACGATCAAGCATAAAAGTTTTCGGCGTCCTTATAAGGGCGGTAAGCGCTTAAGCAAGTATAGGCGGGGAATTTATAGTTTCTAAAAATAAAAAAAAGGGCTGCCGGATGGCAGCCTTCTTCATCCTATCTAGGCATGTGAGGTTATGGGAAAAATGAAATGTTTAGGTAGTTCTTTTAAAAGTGGACGTACAAATAACACATCCTCACTCTCGGGAATAAATTCGGTCTCCATGTGATCTATATTGAAATCTGGTGTGAAATGAAAATGAATAACCTCCGTTTCAGGTGAAATAATGCTATTCAATATCACGTTGATATCTATGTGTGAAGTACTGATAATATCAAAAATATGAAGCTGATACTCCTCATGTCTAAAGATCACTACGACGTCAGCTTCTTCAATATAGTAAAAAGAATCATGGAAAGGAAGGATAAAATAAAACAGCAGCTGATGTTCATTGTTTACAACGCTGAGTATAGAGGACACCGGAACTTTTTCTTCAGCGAATTTTTTTATTATGGTGAAATCAACGGAATTATTCATAGATAAGGGACGCACAGAGAAGATTTTAAACGTTTGATTTCTAAGATTAGAAGCGTTAATCGAAAAGCTGCTTTCTTGCATACGTTCAAATCCGAATTTAGGATAAAAGTCCAAAGCACTGTCGTTTGCAAATAAGTAAATGAAGTCAAATTCATGTTCGTATTTCGCGATAATATGATCTATTAATTTCCTGGATAATCCTTGCATGCGATAATCAGGATGTGTCATTACAGTGCCAATTTGAATGGCGTTATACTCTTTTTGATTTATGAGAATCGTCATTTTGTTTATGGACGCATTAGCGATCACATGGTCCCTATCGATGTAGGAATAACAAATATACTTGTCACTCCAGCCTCCTTGTTCATACCATGGGGAAAAATCAATTCCGAAGATTGATTTAGCTAAGGAATTAAAGCTTTCTTTATATTTTTCGATATGCTTATAATCACTGACCAATTGGTAATCACTCATAAGTATGCCTCTTTTCCAAAGTGTTTTTCATAGTCACGTTTAATGGTTATATCTTACTACATGGTTATTAGGTAATGTTTATTATAAAAAAACAATCCCAATATTATTTGGAGGCTAGAAAATGAGAGAGATAGATTATAGCAATTATTACTGGAAAGATGACCAAATTAGATTGCGTTCAATACAAGAAGGAGATTGGGAAGGTTATTATACGAACCGATTCGATACTCCAGCGCGGCGACTCTTACAATGTGCAGTTGAACTACCACCTACCATTGCCGAAGCCAAAAATTTTGCGGAGACTTACGCTGAATTCTCATCCGATAGACTAATGTTTACGATCGAAGATTTGCATGGTGAAAATGTTGGCGGCGTAAATCTCAATAGCATTGACGAGAAAAATGGTACGTTCAGCATAGGTGTGCAGGTGGATAAAGATCATCGAGGTAAAGGGTATGGAACGAGAGCTATAACCATCCTCTTAAAATATGCTTTTTTCGAGCGACGGCTAAATAAATTCAATGAATGTGCGCTTGAAGGTAATGAAGGTTCTATAGGGATGTTAAAGAAAGTCGGATGCGTGCAAGAGGGCGTGCGGCGGAAAGTCATTTACACGAATGGAAGATATTATGATTTGATATTGTTTGGATTAACGAAGGATGAATTTATGGAAAAAAACGGAGATGAGCAATCATGAACACAATCGCTGGATTAAGAGATTTTCGAGTGGTATAGTCCGTTCTACAAAATCCTGAATCCGTAAAGCTCCCATTATATGGGGGCTTTTTTGTGGTTTTTTCTTACTATACTAGACATATAAATTGTAAGTTTATAGTCAATTATTTGATTTGTATTTCTAATTGTAGATAAATGGAAAGCGTTTTCGTATTGAATGTTATCCGCTATTATAAGAGGGTAACTAAAAATATGAACGTTCAGTGTAATATAGCATCTAAGGAAAAGAGGGCTACATATGAATATTTTAATTATTGAAGACGATCCCAGCATTCAAATGCTGCTAAAATTGAGCTTAGAGGTGGAAGGGTATCAGACGAAAGCTGTAGGAACGGTGACTAAGGCATGGGATGAACTTGCAACATGGTCTACCGATTTAATACTGTTAGATCTTATGTTACCTGACCGTTCCGGGTTCGAGCTTCTTCAAATGCTTCAACAACAGTATAAGTCAGTCCCGGTAATCGTGCTCACCGCTAAGAATGAAATGAATGATAAAATCCTTGGCTTTCAGTTGGGAGCAGACGATTATCTAACGAAACCTTTTGAGACAAGGGAACTTATCGAGCGCATTAAGGCAGTTATGAGACGAATGAAGATGGTAGCGCCTCCTGAAGTGATCAAGATTGGACCTATTGAAATTGATAAGAATGGACGTACTTGTAAGATAGGGGAACAATGGCTTAAGACAACTAGTAAAGAGTTTGACTTCATGTGGCTCTTATGTGCTCATCCTAAGAAAGTTTTCACTCGCGAAGACTTGCTTGATCAGGTCTGGGGTTATGATTATTATGGGCATACAAGATCCGTGGACATGGTGGTAAACCGTCTTCGGGAGAAAATGAAACCCAACGAGCATCTGATCGCCACTATACATGGGACAGGCTATAAGCTGGAGGTATAGAAGATGGGGCTGCGAAATAAAATGTTTATTCAGCATGCCGTTACGATTGTTATGCTGCTCACAGCGATGTTTTTTATCGTTAATTATACGCTTAACCAAAGTATGATTAAAAGGGATACTCAGACGTTAAGTCAGTATTTTGGCTTGCATCGTATTGAGGCATTGAAGATTGTCAGTGATCAGAAAATTAATATAGAACAATTATTTTCAGGTAAGTACGCCCCCTTTATTGCGTCGCATTTGGCGTCAAACAGCAATTTTCAAGTACAACTATTCGCACTAGATGAGACGATTGTTGGGAGCAGCAGCGATAAAGAAAACTTACTTAAACGTAACGATATTCAGAAAGCGCTTACTGGTAATGCTGCCACAGTCATAACTGCAGGTGAAGGTACACAATATCTAATTTACTCAGTTCCCTTCTGGTATGAAGGAGAAATTGTGGGTGGATTTCGATATTTATTGGACCTCCATGAGAATTTGCAGACATTAAACCAGATGCGCACATGGTTCATCGCTGCAGCTGTAGGATGTTTAATTTTTTCGCTTATGGTCAGCTATTCATTCTCATCTTTGTTGGTGAGGCCTCTACATGCCTTGCAGCAGGCGCTTAAGCTTGTATCCATTGGCGATTTTAGCAGAAAGATACAGGCGAGTAGTCAGGATGAGGTAGGAGAATTAGCCAAGGATTTCAATCATATGTCGGATGCGCTGCAACATCATATCAAAATGTTAAAGTATGAACAGGGAAAGCAGAAAGCTTTCTACGACAACATAACTCATGAATTAAAAACACCATTAACTTCGATTATCGGGTTTTCGGATTTAATTGAAAGAATGAATAAGAAGGATGATATACAGGAATGTAATACCTATATCCGTAAAGAGAGTACTCGGTTGTTAAATATGGTTGAGGATTTGTTACAGACCTCACTGATTGGTGATGAGGCTTGGCGTATCAAGCTGGAGTGTACTGATTTAGGGGCTGTCATTATGGATAGTCTACGTATCTTAGAGCCGACCCTTCAAAAATCCGCGATTGTTACCACGCTAAAGATCTCATCTTGTGAAGTGAATTTAGATCCCAAGAGAACTCAGCAAGTTCTATTTAACGTGATTGATAACGCTATTAAGCATAGTGAATGTACAAATCTCTATATCGAGTTAACGGAGCATGGGGACTGTGGGCTGGTTCGTATCATAGATAACGGGAGAGGGATATCACAACAATTGCAAAGTATATTATTTCTACCCTCGGCAGAGAAACAGGATCGTATTATTTCAAACGAATCACATGGGTTAGGATTACCTCTATGTAAACAGTTTATGGAACTTCAAGGAGGGAGTATCGTCATTACTAGCTCGGAGAAGAAGGGGACAGAGATTCAGCTGAGATTCCTCTTAACATAACAAATGTAAGCGCTGTTACAAAACTGATACAAATTTAAAATTTTTCTGATATATGAGGAGGTTAAAGTAAGTGCCAGAGGATAAGAAAGGGCTTTCATGGTTTCGCCTCATCTTGTTACAAGTCATCATAGGCAGTCTGCTAATCGGCATGTGCGCTTACACTTTTCGAATACCTCTTGATGAAGTACATGTTGTACCTCGACAGGAGGATCAACTTGACCGGATTGCTGGCGTTCCGATGCGCGTGGATATTACGTATCCAGGCCTAGGGACGATATCCATTGAGGATCCGAAGGAATTGCTGAAATTGAGATCTACTTTTTCCGGGTTGTTATCATCAGGAATGCAGCGTCCACAACAGTTAGTTCCGAGACTTCTGTTGACGGGAACGATGGCCTATCTGGATCAAGAAGATATTCCTTTTCAAGTGGAAACGAATGCGTTTCACTTCGGTGCAGAGTTAGTTAATTCGCTTAATGTAAGTGCAACTATCCGCAAGCTGCAAAGTACACTCATCGATAAGATGTTAACAACGTCGAGTATTGGATCTGCTGTGGAAAACAAGATTAATGATGTGTTCACACTACAGCAGGGAGTACTTACAGCTCTCACTCAGGTTGAGAGGAAGGCGTTGATATCGCAGATTCGTGCAGCAGAGCGTATTATCGATTTCAGCCATTTTGATGACTTACAACGTACACCCGATGCTCACTTTGTCATTCAGCTCACGAATGATTATCGAGTGAAAAAGCACTGGATCCATGTGGATCGTTATAACGGCGCTTACTTCGTGGTCTATGACCTTCTGGATGAGACCAATCAAAGAGTCTATTTCAAACTAAATAATGCCTCATACTGATCTTGAAGGGATGGTTTAGTCTATGGCGAGAAAGAAAAAAAACAGTAAGTCAGTCATTTTATTGTCAGTCATAGTAGTTGTGTTGGTAGCGGGGTTCTTCATGTATAAATCAGGAGTATTTGGCGGTAAAGAAATGAAAAAAATCACCGTATATTCCATTTTTCAAGAGGAAGAGGCTCGTAAAATTCTGGATAAATTCAAAGCTGAAACTGGAATTGACTATGACATCCTACGTTTACCAAGTGGAGAAGCGGTATCCCGTGTACAGAATGAAATGTCGAATCCACAAGCCGACTTTCTGATGGGAGGGCCAGCGGATTCGCACCAAGTACTGAAAGAGGCAGGTTCATTGGAAGCTTATGATTCTCCGAATGCTTCTGACATCGCTGACAATATGAAAGACAAAGATGGCTTCTGGACAGGGTTTTATCTAAATCCAATCGCTATAGGTATTAATGAAGAACGTTGGAAAGAGAAATATGGTAGTGATCCATACCCTGAAACTTTTAAGGATTTGCTTGATCCTAAATTCAAAGGTGAAATTGGTATGTCCGATCCAGCAACATCGGGTACAGCATATACAGCAGTAGCTTCTTTAGCCCAAGTATGGGGTGATGATGAGATGTTGAACTATATCAAACAGTTGCTGCCTAACCTTAAGGAAAGACCTAAGTCTGGCATTGAGCCCATTCAGAAAGCTGCTAAAGGGGAGTATACAATTGGCGTGACTTTCCTAGGCGATCAATTGAAGATTAAATACCAAGGCAACCCAATTGTTAGTGTTGTTCCAGAAGCAGCAGGTTATGAAGTTGGAGCCTTATCCATTGTTAAGGGTGGGCCTAATACAGAGGCTGCGAAGAAGCTTATGGACTATATGCTTACCAATGAACCGGGTGAGTTGTATACGCAATCTGCATACGCAGTATCCGTTAAAGCATCAGTACCGATTCCTAAAGGTGGCATTGATATTAAAACAACGAAATACAACGATGCTTATGATTTGTTAAAAGCAGCATCGCAGCGTAAAGAGTTGCAAAATGCATTAAAAGATTTGAAATAAAAGAGCCAATAGGGGTATTGCAGGGCTGTACCATATATGATGACTGTAATGCCCCTCAAATTGGATGGCAGAAAGGTGGGAGTCGCCCCCTATGAAAGAAAAAAAAGGCATTGGGGAGTCGATCAACAGGCTCTTTAAAGATCCGTCGTCACTCGTACTTGTACTGACTAGCTTTGCATTTCTCATTCTATTTGTTATTTATCCGCTGGTAATCGTTGTGTTTACATCTGGATTTGATAATTGGGCAACGTTTTTTAGTAAACCCCGTTATGGAAAAGCGCTATTAAATACGGTAGTTAGCTCATCATTATCCGCTTTTACAGCAACAGTGTTTGGATTTATATACGCGTATGCAATTCACTACAGTAACATCAGAGGAAAGAAGTTCTTTCGATTTATAGCCTTTATTCCATTATTAGCTCCTTCGGTTATGAGTGGTTTAGCATTCCTATTGCTTTTTGGACGTGGGGGAATGATCTCACAATGGTTAAATACCAACTTTAATTTTGAGCTTGATTTGTATGGATTACCGGGGTTGTGGATTGTTCAAACGATATCCTATTTTCCACTTGCCTACATGACTATAACGGGTGTGCTCCGCGCTATATCACCGAATCTGGAGATAGCAGCACAGAATCTTGGAGCTAGAGGATTCAAATTATTCAGGACGATTACGCTGAAACTTGCACTTCCAGGTGTTATTAACGCATTCTTGCTGGTAGCGATTAACTGCTTCGCTGACTTCGGAAATCCAAAGCTAATTGGTGGTAACTATTCACTTTTAGCAGTTGAAATTTACGGAGAAATCATTAATAACGAGGCAGGACTAGCTTCGGTCATGGGGATTATCTTAGTAATTCCTGCACTGATTGTATTCTGGGTTCAGAATAAGATTTTATCTAAAGGCTCCTACTCAACGATAACTGGTAAGCCGGTATCTGGTTTGAAACGGATCACTACGTCTAAGAAGACAGATGCATTACTTTTCTCTTTTAACAGTTTAATCTCATTGTTCATTATTTCGATGTTTGCGATCACCATTCTTTTCGCCTTTACGAAAAACTTTGGTCGAGATAATACGTTCACACTGGATCATATAATGAAAGTTGTCTTTAGTTCATCTAGTCCAGCCGTTTTGAACAGCTTAGTGTTATCGCTAATTAGTGCGTTGCTGGCGGTGGCTCTTGCATTAGTGCTCGCCTATATAGTAGTTCGCAAACCTTTTCCAGGAAAAAAATTACTAGATTTCAGCGCGGTTCTTCCAATTGCGCTTCCAGGAACATTCGTTGGTCTTGCACTGATTGTTGCGTTTAGTAAAGGTCCGATTGTTTTGCAGGGATCTGCAGCATTGATTGTCATTGCGATGTTACTTAAACAGATGCCTGTAGGTTATCGGGGCTTGACTGCGTCTTTTAAACAAGTGGATAAATCGATCGAAGAAGCAGCCACCAATCTGGGTGCGAGTAGCCGTAAGACGCTAACAACGATTGTATTTCCAATGTTGCAAAAAACCGTCGTAGCGAACTTTGTCTATGCGTTTATGAAAAATATGAATACTTTGAGTACGATAATCTTCCTAATTACCCCTAAATGGGTTGTTGCAGCAGTATCGATCTTTAACTATGCCGAAACGGGAACCTATTATTGGGCAGCCGCTGTGGCAGTGGGTTTGATGGGTGCAACGCTTGGAACACTGGGAGTGATCAAGTTGATCTTCCGTTCCAAAGTGAAAATATTTGATTTCTAATGATTTTGAAGGGAGTGGGTACGATGGAATCCAACATACTACTAGATTTGAAAAATGTGAATAAAGTGTTCGGCAATAACCATGTCTTGAAAAATATCAACTTAAAGATTGAACGAGGGAAGTTCATCACCTTCCTTGGTCCGAGTGGTTGTGGGAAGACGACTTTATTACGTTCCATCGCGGGTTTCTATACCATCGATGATGGTGAGGTGTGGATTGACGGGAATTTGGTTAATGAATTACCTCCATATAAAAGGGGCACTCCAATGGTGTTCCAGGAATATGCCTTGTTCCCGCATATGACGGTATTTGATAATATTGCTTATGGACTAGATATTAAGAAAAGACCTGAAGCAGAAGTACAGGAACGGGTAATGGCTGTTATGGCTCAGGTCAAATTATCCGGACTTGAAGAGCGATATCCCCATGAAATGTCTGGTGGACAACAGCAACGTGTAGCTATGGCTCGTGCCTTAGTGATGAATTCGCCGATTATTCTCCTGGATGAGCCACTAAGTAATCTAGATGCTAAATTACGTGAAGAGGTACGCGTTGAGCTGCGAACAATTCAACAGGAACTTGGACTAACCGTAATATATGTAACGCATGATCAATTGGAAGCTTTGTCGATGTCAGATCAGATCGTTGTTTTTAATAAAGGAGCTATTGATCAGTACGGTACGCCGCATGAAATATATTATAAACCTCGTACACAATATGTAGCTGATTTTATTGGTTCTACCAATTTTATTGAGGCAGTAGTCATGCAAAGTAAAGAGGGTACGGCAACAGTTAGCTACGGCTTTGGAGGGGATAATGTTACTATTACTACAGATGAAAAGCTGACAGAGGGTGAGGAAGTTCTTCTGAGTGTTCGCCCCGAATCATTGCGACTAAATCATCCGGACATTAGCGGATTTAACATCATGGGAGTAGTCCAATCCTCGATGTTTCTAGGAGAAAAGGAAAGATATTTCCTTGCAGATCAATGGGGCAAAGAATGGATTGTCGATGCTTATGATATTGGTCAAAAGACTTTCGATGGTCAAGTTCGGATGAGTGCGGCAATAGACAAAATTCATATTATTAAAAAGGTTAGTCCGTAAACTGAAGTAGATGTTCCAAAAAAGGAAAACAGTCGTTTTCCTTTTTTGGCGTATCGTTTTTTTATAGAACGGCGGCTATAGGCTAGTTTAGCGGGAGGAGACGTTCTAATTGAGAACAAAGGTAATTATCCTGTCATTGGTTGCGGTAACAATACTTCTTCTAATATATTTCTATCCTGGCCAGAAAAGCAATCAGCCTCTCAAAGTATATGTAATTTTTCAAGAGGATGAAGCGCGTATTCTGTTGGAGAAATATAAGAAGAAGACGGGACAGTCTTATGAGCTTATTCGCATGTCTGGCGGTGAGGCAAGCTACCATTTGATGTCGATCAATAAGACAGGCATTGATGTTGTTCTCGGTGGGCCTGCTGATCTTCATGAGCAGCTCAAGAACAAAGGGAAATTAATTCGCTATTCATCACATGTTGCTGATGAGATCCCCGACATCTATAAAGATAAAATGGGCTATTGGACAGGTATATACATGGGTGCATTGGCTATTGGTATAAATGAGCAGGTCTGGAATCAAGATCCTCAGCTTGTAGCTTTACCTCTTCCGGAACGCTACGAAGACTTATTACGTCCCGAGCTCAAGGGGGAAATTGAAATTCCGGACCCAGAAACCTCAGGTACAGGATACACATTGCTAGCCTCTCTTGCACAAGAACGTGGGGAGGAGCAAGCTCTAGCATTGGTGAGTGCTCTTAAGAAGCAGAGTTCATCAACTACATTCTCAGGAATTAGTTCTGCCCAGCGGCTTGCAGTAGGTGAAGTTGCTGCTGTTATCAGCTTTATGGGCGACCAGCTTCGATTTAAGAATTCGGGATATGCTATACAATCTTCTATTCCTCCACAAGCTGGATGGGAGATAGGTGCAGTGTCGATCTTGAAAGGTGGGAACAACGTGACTGCTGCTAAGCAGCTGGTAGATTTTGTACTGTCAACAGATGCTCAGACAGATTATATGAATTCCGCATTTTCCTTACCTGTGATGCCGAATATTAAGATCCATCCGCTTTTGTCTTCTGTTAAGCTGGAAAAATTAATGATTACGTATCGATTCGATATCGCTGCTGCGAACCGAGAGGAATTACTCGCTAAATGGCATGAGGCCAATAAACGCTAAGGGATTGTTCACTCATTATTCAACGGCCATCGAGAACTTTATGGTTAAGTTCTCAATGGCCGTTATTTATTACTCGAGAAAACCAACTTTCATCATATGAAAAATTCACAATAGAAAATCACAAAATAAACAACTCTATCTAGTTACTTTCAATAAATTCATCATCTATCCCTATTAAATTTCTATACAAATCGGAAAAAGTGAACCCACTACCACATTTCAGGTTGTGAAAGTTGGAAAATAGTGCTTATACTAGAGTTATAGAAGGTAAGATTAACCAAAAAAAACACAACATGAGGAGGGTTTATATGGCGTTTATGATTGCTCAACGGGCTTTTATCAAGGTGTATCTTATAACAATGGTAGAACAACATCGCGGGTATGGATACCAAATGCTTGAGGATTTACGTCGAGATTTCAAGGCACATGGATATTCCCCTCCACAGAGCGAAATTTATCGCGCGCTGCATGAGCTGGTACAGCAAGGGATTTTATATCGTACTAAACAGCTAAAAGGGAATGACCCGAAGGTGGATTTTCAAGAAATCGTCTTATACCATTTCACAACTGATGGAGAAGAGAAAGCGAAGCTATATAAGAAGCAGGTGAAGACGGATCTTGATCGCTGCTTAGGTATTTTGAACAAGGCGGTTGCGGATAACTTCTAGAACTGGAACTATAGTTATATTTTCAGGATGCTCTCACCCTGTTATAATGGTTACTGCCGGATAATTGCAGTATATACTTGGAGGTAACAAATGATGGATGAACATATGAAACGTCGATTGGACAAACAACGTAAGCTATTCAGCCAACTTGGCATCACTCTAGATGCTCTAACCATACATGAAAAAGAATTCAGTATGAAGCTTCGTGGTTACGATGCGGAGGAAGTGGACACATTTTTAGATAGCGTAATCAAGGATTATGAGCGTTTTTATGCGACAATTGCTGATCTGATGGATAAATGGCAAGAACAGCAGCTGGAGATGCGAGAATTAAAATCAGAAACCAAAGCCACAGAGGTTATTCAGGTCCCAGTACTTAGAGGCATCGACCCAAAGGAATTAGAAGAGGTCATTTTAAAACTGGAGACCAATGTCCGTCAGCTTAAAGAAAAGCTTCCCCAAATTGAAAGCTATTTATAACTCGTGAATTTTTGAGTTTCAGGAGCTGCGCTTGACATTTATAAATTTACCATTGACGAGTTAGCAGTTCATGATTTATGATATGTTCATAAATGATCATTTATATTTTAGTGGCGTGTTACCGTTAAGGGCATGAGCCAAGGATTGTCTTCATCTCGATGAGACATTTCTTGGCTTTTTTTGTTCCTAATTGACGATAATATGGGAAAGGAGTGATGAGCTTGTCGCGGGAGATCGAGCAATTTCAAGTACAGCGTGTGATTGGGAACAACGTTGTAATGGTTCAGGGAAGCAAGAACGGCAAGGAATATGTCATTATCGGTAAAGGCATTGGTTTTGCTGTGAAAGGTTCAGGTGTGATTGAAGGAAACGATCCTCGTATTGAGAAATTGTTTCGTCTAGAAGACCGCGAATCCTGGAGTCAGTATCAAATATTGCTGGAAGACATAGATCCCAAAGTGATGAGAATAACTGATGAAATAATTGCTGATATCCAAAGTCAATTTCCTGACAAATTAAACGACAAGATTTATTTGGCACTCCCGAGCCACATTCAGTTCACCATTTACCGTCTGCGCAACGGAATGGATATTATTAATCCTTTTTTACAAGAAACTAAGATGTCTTTTCCGAAGGAATTTGATATCGCTTACAAGGCATCAGAGAAGATCAATGCTGAATTTCAGGTGCAAATTCCCGAAGACGAGGTTGGATTTCTAACTTATCATGTGTACTCCGCAGTTAACAATGTATCGGTGGGTCAGTTAGTAAAAGCATCTAATATCGTGAGTGAACTTCTAGACATGATTCAGCAAGAACGGAATATAACTTTTGAGCATGGCAGTATGAATCATATTCGATTAATGATCCACTTGCGGTTTTCGCTGGAACGTATTTTAAAAGGATCACTAATAGATAATCCTTTTGTGAAACATATTAAGAAGGAATACAAAGAGGAATACAAGTTATCTCAAAAGCTCGGTAAAGTGATGCAAAAATCTCTTGGTGTAGATATCCCGGAGGAAGAGCTGTGTTTCCTGGCGATGCACTTACACCGATTATTTCAGACTTTAGTGAAACAAAACTAACATCTTTAGAGGAGTGGAGCATATGTTTTCCAAATGGAAATCAAAAAAAGAAGAGAAACATACTGGACATACAATCGAAATCATGGCACCAATCAGTGGAGAGGCAGTTTCATTAACAGAGGTTCCGGATGAAACCTTTGCTGGTGGTCATATGGGTAGCGGAGTTGCAATCAGACCTTCCGAGGGGATCCTAAAGGCTCCTTTTGATGGCACGGTTGCTCATATCGTGAAATCGAGTCATGCAGTTATTCTGGAACATTCCTCCGGTGTGCAATTGCTGTTACATATCGGAATCGATACTGTCAGTCTTAAGGGCAACGGATTTGTTAGTCATATTGCCTCTGGAGATCAAGTGAAGGCAGGTCAAACCTTAATCGAATTTGATCTGGATGTTATTCGCGCAGCAGGCTGTGACACAATTTCACCTGTAATCGTGACTAGTACGGAGGAAACACCACCTCAAGTGAACGGACATTATGGTCAGGTTACAGCAGGACAGGATCTGATTCTTACCGTGGCTTCAAAGTAATAAGCTAATACAGCATTACTACTATTGAATCGAAAGGATGATATTGTTATGTTGGCTTTTCTACAAAAATTAGGTAAGTCGCTAATGCTTCCGGTCGCAACCATGCCAGCGGCAGCTATTCTTCAAGGGTTTGGATTGCTTGACTATGAAAAAGATTTACATCTAGGATCAGCAGTTGGGGGATTCCTGAACCAATATTTTGCTCCATTTCTAAACGCCGGTGCGGGTGCTATCTTTGGAAATCTTGCCTTGATCTTCGCAGTTGGGGTTGCCATTGGATTTGCCAAGGACGCCGTAGCAGCCTTGTCAGCAGTAATTGCATATTTGGTACTGACTAAGATACTAGCTGTCGTACCCCTTCAATTCTCCTTCATCAATGATGATGTAGTGTTGAACATGGGTGTGCTTGGAGGTATATTTGCCGGTGCTTGGGCAGCATTCCTATATAAGAAATATCACAATATAAAGATGCCAGATTGGCTTGGATTCTTTGCAGGTAAACGTTTTGTTCCAATCATTACCGCAGCTTCCACGATGGTCCTTGCAGTATTAATTGGGATGATCTGGAGCCCAGTTCAAGATGTAATTAGTGATTTCGGAAACTGGGTTGTATCCCTTGGTGCAGTTGGAGCTTTCATCTTTGGTACAGCTAACCGCTTATTGATTCCGATTGGACTTCACCACGTACTTAATACGATTGCTTGGTTCCAAATTGGTGACTTTACGAATGCTGCTGGTGAATTGGTACACGGTGATTTGTATCGTTTCTTCGCTGGAGACAAAACGGCTGGGATGTTTATGACTGGCTTCTTCCCAATCATGATGTTTGCGCTTCCAGGTGCAGCACTTGCATTTATTCATACCGCTAAGCCGGAAAAACGTAAAATGGTTGCTTCCATCTTCATCGGTTCTGCCATCGCTTCTTTCTTAACAGGGATCACAGAACCACTTGAGTTCTCCTTTATGTTCTTGGCACCAGTGCTGTACTTAGTGCATGCTTTACTTACTGGTTTCTCTATGGCGTTAATGTACATTCTAGATGTTAAGCTTGGTTTCGGCTTCTCCGCTGGTTTGATTGACTACCTAATAAACATGAAGCTATCCACCAATGCATGGATTCTTATCCCTGTAGGTCTGTGCTTCTTCGTACTGTACTACGTGTTGTTTCGCTTTATCATCACGAAGTTCAAGCTTAAGACCCCTGGTCGTGAAGATGATGATGATGATGCGCTTGTAGCAACAACTGGAGGTAACACAACAGGTTCAGCTGCTTCTTCCAAGGCTGCTCAAATTCTTGAGCATATCGGCGGACCTTCAAACATCGAAAATATCGACGCTTGTATTACACGCCTACGTCTGATTGTTAAAGACGAAAAAGCCGTTAAAGATTCCGCACTGAAACAACTCGGTGCTTCCGGTGTGATGAGACTTGGTCAAGGTGCTGTACAAATCGTATTTGGTCCGAAATCGGAGCAATACAAAGAGGAAATCGAGAAGTTACTATAACTTAACGTACTCCGTTTAAATTTATTAGCAAGGGCTAGTCCGCATACTAGCCCTTGTTTTTTTGTATACTTACAGGGATAAAGTGTTGCAATATACATAATACCTAGTATAATACTTGGTATAACCATACAAAGGAGTCGGTACATATGTCAGTCGACGATTATCTGGACCTTTTAAATTATGCCAAAGCAATTAACGATGGACAGTGGCAGGCTGACATCATAGAGAGCTTAAAGAATCTTAACACAGTATCGGAAGAACCTCAGGTTCAAGAAGAAAGTGTGATAGAATTATGGTCACGGTTTGATTCCGTTAACATATTGATCATGAAGTTGTTTGAGAAGCTGCGTAAGAATGAAGAATCAGATGAAGTGTTACATTGGAAAGAACAACTGCTGGAGCTTAAGCTGGAGCGGAGTATTTTGTCCAAGAAGATTCTTAACCGATATATTCGAATTCGATAATTGGGATCAAAATAGATAGGTAAGACCAATAATGAAGACAGTTACCTTATTAATTAGGGGCTGTCTTTTTGTATGTTTTATAATGGATTATGATAATTATGAAGAATTCTGATACAAAAATGTACTGACAGTCGTCTTACTTATAGCTGCAGCTGATAAGGAGGATTTACACGATGGAAATTCCGGAATCTGAAATTTTTAAAACAATATTTTATGAACATTACCCTGTTGTCCGCCGTAAGCTTACCGCTTTGGTACGTGATGAATCGGCGGCTGATGATTTAGCTCAAGAAGTTTTTCTGAGATTGTACCGTAATCCACCAGATGATCCAGCAGCGCTGGGTGCCTGGCTTCATAGAGTCCTTACTCGTATTGGATATGATTATTTGGACAAAAAAGCAAGGGAACGGCGACTGCAGAATAAACAAGAGCAGCTTTATGATGCTAGTGAATCTCCCCCTTCAGGTGAAGAAGTTATTATTAGTAAGCTAGATCAGGAAGATGTACACATCTGGCTGAATGAATTGCCTGAAAGAGACAGACAAGCGCTTCTTCTTCGCTACTCGGGGTACAGTTATGTGGAAATCGCGGGAGAGCTTGGAGTAAGGCCTCCAGTAGTAGGGACCCTGCTTCACCGAGCGACAGAGAAACTAAGACAAAATGCAACGAAGGCGATACCCCAGACGAAGTAGACTTCTTTTGAGGAGAAGTTAAGAAGTAATCTTTAAAATCAGGAGGTACAATAATGAATAACTATTCAGGAAAGCAAGATAAAGATAAGCAAAGTACAGACGAAGCCTGGGCCAAGCTACAGAGTAAGTTAGAGAATGAGCCTTATAATCCTCAATGGACAAAATGGAGAAAAAATACGGAAGCCCAAGTTGAGGATTCTGTTAACTTAAGTCAGCCAGAAAATCTTGAGAACCTTGAATCAGAGTCAACACCAACGGTAGTACAGGACATACTTGTAACTACCCATGATAAGAAAGTACAACGTCCGCGTCGGCTGCGTATGAACCGTCGTCGGAAGCTAGGAGTTGTAGCTGCGAGTGTAGCTGTTTTTGCAGTCATACTCGCGACCCCAATAGGAAACACAGCAATGGCATCCATTCTGAATCAGTTCAGGATGGAACAGGTTACGGTTGTTCATGAGAGTGATCTGCGTAATATTTTCACACAGGTGGCTGAAGACGGTGAACTTAATCGATCAATTAATCAATTCGGTGAGTTTACAAACGCTAGCGGGGCTTACATTGGTGAGTTGCCTGCGGATCAACTGAAGGCTACCCTAGGCTATCCAGCGAAAACCGCTGCTTTAGTGGAAGGGCATAATTCAGTTACGGTGGGTGCTTCACAAGATATCACGCTTAATCTGAAAGTGGACGAAGTGAACAAAGCCCTGAAGAAAATTGGAGCAGAACATCTGCTGCCCGAATCGATTGACGGTAAACCAATTACACTTCATATCCCGGAATTTGTGAATTACAATCTCTCATCTGACGAAACACACTGGGCAAGTCTGTCGCAGATGAATGCACCTGTACTTAACGTTGATCCTTCTATTAAAGTGGAAGAGGCTTTGGAAGCTGTAATGAATTTCCCACTGCTCCCAGATTACTTGAAGACTAGCTTAATGCAAAGCAGGGTCTTATCCGGAGAAATCCCAATGCCGTTAATCGCTGGTGAAAATACGGAGCAAATAACTGTGGGTGACACTTTAGTTATAGTTGACAATTATGAATACAGCCGCGGTCCTGTATATCAAGCCACATGGATTCAGGATGGACAGCTATTCAATTTGTCAGGTGAGCTCTATTCGAGTAAAGAGAAGCTTATCACCAAGGTTCAGGAGCTGATTGAATCATGAGTACTGCAGCAATTGAAGCCAAGTCCCTAACTAAAGAATATGATAACGGACGCGGTTGTCGAAATGTAAGTATTACTGTAGGGAAAGGGGAAGCCTTTGGCTTCCTCGGCCCTAACGGTGCAGGTAAAAGCACCTTTGTAAAAATGCTTGTAGGTCTTATTCATCCATCAAGTGGCAGTGGAACTCTGTTCGGGCATAAGATTGGTTCGCTAGAAGCTAAATCACTAATCGGTTATTTACCCGAATTGTATCGTTATCAGGAATGGCTAACGGGTGAGGAGGTAGTGAGGCTGCATGCAAGACTATGCGGAATGCAGCGGTCTGTGGCAGATAAGAGAATTCCACAACTTCTTGATGAGGTTGGAATTGGTAAGCGCGGACGTGACCGAGTGAAGCATTACTCTAAGGGAATGCAGCAAAGACTGGGTTTAGCTTGTGCACTTGTTAATGAGCCGGCTATCGTATTTTTGGATGAGCCCTCATCGGCACTAGATCCAATCGGACGTCAGGAAGTCAGGCGTATATTACAGAATCTAAAAGAAAAAGGGGTTACGATATTTCTAAACTCTCATCTGTTAGAGGATGTTGAAGTACTTTGCGACCGAATGGCGCTACTTAATAACGGAGTTATTCTCCGGCATGGTAAAGTGTCCGAGGTGTTAAACAAGCGTATGAGCTGGCGATTTAAAGTAGGCGGCTTTGCGCCTATTTTATTGTCGTGGCTAAAAGATCAGACAGGCTTGCAGATCCGGGTGTCTTCCCATACCGAAGAATCCATAGACAGTAGTAGGGTTTGGTTGGAAGCGGAGCTGGAAAGTGAAGAGCAGGTGGGTTGGCTGAATACACTGATTATAGAACAAGGGATGACCTTATATGAAGTTTCACATCAGCAAGAACGTCTGGAAGAGTGGTTTATGAATGCTGTATCAGGACTAAGCCACAGAGGTGAACACGAATGAGAATTATAATGGGTATGACCTGGAAAGAACTGATGCGCAAAAGAGTAATGGTGCTGACATTAATTATGACCGTGGTCTTTCTTATTGGGTTTTGGTTTATTGCGGGTACGATCGGGCAAAGTTCTATGTCTCACGGATCGAGTTTTCCTAGCGGAGAAGAACTCCTTATTCGTTTTACAAATGGTTTATTTATTTTATCGTTTGGATTTTTCTTCGGAGCATTTGTAATTGCTTTTTTAGCAATTTTTAGTTCGTTTTCCGCCATTTCAGGTGAGGCAGAGCAGGGAGTGATGCAAGCCTTGCTTCCAAGACCAATTCCACGCTGGAAATGGTACGCAGGTCGCTGGCTTGGTTATGTAACACTAGGAATAGGTTATGCACTTATTTTATTTGTTTCTATATTGCTAATTACGCAAGCCCATACCGCAATTCCAAGAGATGGATTAGCGTTATTTAAATCATTTTTGCTCTTTTCTTCCATCGTACCGTTGCTAATAACTGTTTCTATGCTGGGTTCAGGATTCTTCTCAGCCCTTGGGAATGGAGTCTTTATGACGATGCTTTATGGAGCAGGATGGCTAGGAGGAATGATTGACAAGGTAAGTAGTTCTTTATTATCTAAGCCCGAAGCACTCAGCACTCTAAATAATATGACGGGTATAATGTCCTTACTTATGCCTGTAGATGGGTTACAGCGCAGAATGACTGCTGAACTGTTTAGTATTAACGAAATGAACGGAATGTTTAACGCTTCCAATAGTCTGTTTGGGTTAGATAACTTCACCTCAGTCCCATCTAATTCATTTATCGTCTATGCGATCTTCTATACACTAATCGCGTTCTTAATCGGATTGTATCGTTTTCAACGGAAGGATCTATAGCAGTTTAACAATATATCGAAGAACTTAAAATGCCCTTTTTGTTGCCGGATTTACGGAACAAAAAGGGCTCTTCAAGTTAGTATAAGTCGGATTAATTTGTAACACCAAGCTCAATCCAGTCTGTAGACCAATTTCCAATTTCACCAAGTATAGGAGCCAACGCGGTTCCTTTTGGAGTAAGGGAGTACTCAATGCGTACTGGCATTTCTGGATATACGGTTCGCTCAATAATACCTTCGATTTCCATTTCTTTTAATCGGTCAGATAACACTTTACCACTTAGATTGGACAGACAGCTTTCTATTTCGCCAAAACGACGTGGACCTGGCATAAGCACGAAAACGATCAGCGCGACCCAACGTTTACTTAGCAAGTCTACCGCTTTTTCAAAGCGAGGACACATGTTGAAATCATTCATAATATCACCTCGACATTCATTATATCATAAACTTACATAAAGTAATTATAAATATTTAAAGATATATTATAACTTGACGAAGTTATATTACAATGATAAACTTACTTACAAATAGTTACTTATATTTTAACTAATATTCGATCCTTATGTATAGCTATAGCTATACCAGATGAAATTGAGGAAGGTGTTACACATGACAAAACCAGATATTATTTCTATCCTACAAAATAAAATTACTCGGATTCCTTTAGAAAACAGTACAAATATATTAGTTGGACCGATTACTTTACCCGTGAATTTAGACGGAGAGACTGTTACTTTTAAATGGTACAACTGGCTGAACACTACGGATGCAGAGCTTCTTGGTGATAATAGTGAAGCAACAGCCGCTTTGATTTCAAAGTTACCATCCATGAGCCTCGCAGATGGTCAGCAATCCAGTGTTTTAGTATATGGTGATTTCGAAGGCTCAGATGAAGCATTGATTCGGATGCACAGCATTTGTCATACCGGCGATATTTTTGGCAGCAAACGTTGTGATTGTGGCTTCCAACTGCATCAGTCCATGAAAATGATTGTCGAACACGGTTCAGGTGCGTTATTCTATCTTGCTAACCATGAGGGTAGAGGCATTGGACTGTTTAGCAAATCTTTAGCGTATCTTTTACAAGAAGAAGGATACGATACAGTTGAGGCTAATTTAGAACTGGGTTTTTCTGATGATTCAAGAAATTATGAAGAAGCGATCAGCGTTCTACAACAGCTACGTCAAAAACCAGTCACGTTAATTACTAACAATCCGAAGAAACTGGAAGCTCTCAAGACTGCAGGTATGAATGCTGTGAAAAGAGTAGCGCTGTGGGGAGATGTATCTTCTTTTAACGAGAAATACTTACGCACCAAAGTGGCTCGTTCAGGACATTTAGAGGCAGTGAAAGAAGGGAATCCAATTGTAGGAAGACTGGCTAAGTAAAAATTGAGGTAGTGCTTTTGCACTTCTTCAATTATAATGGGTTACTGGAACCCAACTTTAAGCTTAGTGAGGTACAATATGACTGCTATTCAAGTACAAGACTTACGCAAAACATTCAAAGTACAAAAAAACCGCGAAGGTCTCAAAGGGGCCTTCGCTGATTTGTTTAAAAGGGAGTATACGGAAGTAACTGCCGTGAAGGATATTTCCTTTTCCATTCCCGAAGGTGAGATTTGTGGTTACATCGGCGAGAACGGTGCTGGGAAATCAACCACGATCAAAATGCTCACGGGTATTCTCGTACCAACTTCAGGAAATCTTACGGTGGGTGGTTATGTTCCTTATTTGGAGCGCGAGAAATTTGTGAAAAATATAGGTGTGGTGTTCGGGCAACGCAGCCAGCTATGGTGGGACATTGGGGTCATTGAATCCTTCCAGCTGCTGCGCAAGGTATACCGGGTATCTGAACAAGACTTCAAGAAACGGCTGGATGAATTAGTCGAACGATTGCAGTTGCAAGAACTACTGAATCGTCCTGTTCGTAAGCTCAGTCTCGGTCAGCGGATGCGTTGTGAATTAGTCGCAGCATTACTTCATAACCCTTCGATTGTATTTCTGGACGAGCCAACCATTGGTTTAGATATTGTGGTGAAGTCAGAGATCCGTGAATTCCTTAAAGATATGAACCGTGAGCATGGAACAACCATACTGTTGACTACACATGATCTGCAAGATATTGAAGCCCTTTGCTCGCGGGTGATTATGCTTGACGATGGTCGAATTATTTATGACGGCGGCCTAGAAGATCTGAAACAGCGCTGGGGAACCGGACGTGAAGTTCAATTTCAATTCGGAAATGCAACGAAACGGCAATTGCTTGAGCTTTGGACTGAAGGGATGCCGGTTACTTGGTCTGCAGACAACGATCTTGGAGCATCGGTTTGGATACCGCTGGATATAAATGTATCCGATGTTTTGGGACGGGTAGTAGGGAAAGCCGACATTACTGATATCAAAATCATTGAGACGAATACGGACGATATTGTTCGCAGTATTTATCAATCCGGGTCTGCGGATAAACCAGAGAAACAAGCTGCCGCTCTGAAGGATGAAAGAGAGGCTTTACATGTCTGATAAGCTTAATGCTGCAACAGCTATGTCTTCGTCCTCAGGAGGTTCGTCTTCAGGTGGTCCTCCAGAGAATAGTCGTAGATTACTATTTGGGGCGTACTTAGATTTTATACGGATCCGGTTCCTTACCATGCTTGCTTATCGGATTAACTACTACTCAGGTATTCTTATCTATTCACTGAATATCGGGGTTAACTATTTCACATGGATGGCCATCTATGGTAATGGGGATTCACTTGGTGGCTTTACCGCAACGCAAATGACGTCTTATGTCGCTGTTTCTTGGATGGCTCGTGCGTTTTATTTTAATAATCTAGATCGCGAGATCTCTACGGATATACGAGACGGAAGTATCGCTATCCAGTTTATAAGGCCTTATAACTATGTCTTAGTCAAAATGATGCAAGGACTCGGAGAGGGAATGTTCCGCTTCCTCTTGTTTATGATTCCGGGTATGGCTATAGCGATGTTGTTGTTCCCGGTTCAATTACCGACAGCACCATCTGCTTGGGCGGGTTTTCTTGTAATGCTCTTTTTCAGCTTTTTGATTAATTCACAGATCAATATTATTACTGGGCTCTCGGCTTTCTTTGTTGAGAATAATGAGGGCATGATGCGTATGAAGCGGGTAATTGTTGATCTGTTCTCTGGTCTGATCGTGCCGATCAGTCTGTTTCCTGACTGGCTATCTTCTATACTTAAGGTGCTGCCGTTTCAGGCGATTACTTACTTGCCAGGTTCTGTATTTACAGGACGGGTGCAAGGGGTTGGGATTTGGAATGTACTAGGGATACAGATCGTTTGGTTCCTGGCATTACTGATTCCAATTGTCTGGTTATATCATGCGGCGCGGCAGCGTCTCTTCGTGCAGGGAGGTTGAGGAAACGTGTATTACCTTGGATTATTAATTGAATACATTAAAAACTATATGAAGTCCCGGCTCACCTATCGCGCCGATTTTTGGGTAGAGGTCATATCAGATTTGCTCTTTCAGGCTACAAACTTTATCTTTATACTAGTAATTTTCATGCATACGGATAGCCTTGGCGGCTGGAATCAGAACGAAGTAGTGTTCGTCTATGGGTTCTTTATGGTGCCTTTTGGGGTGTTTAGTTGTTTTGTGAATCTATGGGGATTTAGTGAGCGTTATATCGTCAAAGGTGAGATGGACCGTATTTTGACACGTCCGGCGCATAATCTGTTCCAGATCTTCTTGGAAAATGTTGATCCACCAGCACTAATGGGCTCATTCATAGGTATTATTATTATGGCCATCAGTGGTAGTAATCTGGGTCTTCCCTTTGAATGGTGGACGATACCGGCTCTGATCATTCTTACATTAAGTGCCGTCGCCATCTATACTGGGATTTATACAACATTGACTTCATTGTCTTTCTATTCCGATGCACCAACGGGTATTCTTCCTCTAATGTACAATATTCAGACCTATGGCCGTTATCCGGTAACGATTTACAATCGTGCTATTCAGGTACTTCTAACTTGGATTATCCCGTTTGCATTCGTCGGAGTTTATCCAGCAGCGCTCTTCCTGCAGCGTGAAGAAATGACGAGCCTGGCGCTGATGACACCTGTTGTAGGTGCGATATTCCTTGGGATTGGTCTGTTAGCTTGGAGTTATGGGGTTAGAAGATATAAGGGCGCGGGATCTTAAGCTAAGTTAGTGTCTTCTTAAGTTGGAAAGGCTACCTTCGGGTAGTCTTTTTTTTCACTCCTAATTCATGAATATGCTAAAATCATTAATAACTACAATGGGGAGGAATCATAAATGAATGTGTTAAATATTTTACCATCACCCGAAAACTTAAAAAAACTCATGAAAATACTTGCTTCTCTAAATATTGTCCTATGTCCAGAGGAATGGCTTCGCTATCATAGTTTTGTTTCTGAATTCGATAAGAATGTTTCCTTAGCATCGATTGACAATGGATCAGGTGATCATTTGTTTATTATTTTTTCACCTCAAGGAACGATAATTAAAGGATTTGATCATGAGTCAGAAGTAAGTCCATATGCGCGCGACGAACATGAAGTTTGGCCAGGAATCTATGAAGAAGTCCCGACCTCACTATTGTCTTTACTGGAAGATGAGGCGATAACAAAGGATGATGTTACTTTTTGTTTTTGGCGTGAAAATAATGACTTGACGTGGCAAAAGGGGAAGGTAGAGATTCCAGCGGGGACAGAAGATGGTTCGGACTTTTTGCTAGGAACTATTTTCCGCACAGCTGAGGATTTTGTGGAATTTGCCGAAGGTTATTTTGAACTCACACTCCCCTTAGAGGTTGTTGCACAAGTTTATGAGGGTGCAGCTATTACGAAAGAGATGATTAAAGCGTTAAATCCTGATGGTGATATTGAGAAAATCCTTCAGGAGTTAGCAGAGCTAGACTCTTAGGTAATTATCGATTTTGAAACAAAGGGGGATGCGAAATAAATGAAGGGCTGCCGATAGGCAGTCCTTTATTTATTGATCGGAAGTATTTCTTAATGAGGAGCGAAGATAGGAAATAAAAACAGAATACTTTCTCTTTATCAAAGTTTTATTTACATATATCATTTTACTAAAGATACAAGTGAGAGGGATAAAACTTTACATAATTCAAGCGATCTTAATAACTCTCAAATCAATTTCGTGAGTGTGAGTTAGGTTCCAGAGTAGAGTATTTGGAGTGGAAATATTAAAATATTGTTTTTCAAAGAGGGGGCAGTTTGTTATATGTTTGGAATTATGGCTATTTCCGGCCTGTCTTTTCTTCTAGTGGCGATATTTACGCCGTTGTTGATCTGGACACTGCACAGGCTGAGGCTAACGCTGCCAATTCGCTCCGAGTTACCAGCGGATCATCAGGCCAAACGTGGTACACCGCTTATGGCAGGGTTGGTCCTGCTTATCGGGATAGCGATCTCGTTACAGTTTCATCCCGGACCTCTAATGTTACTCTTATGCGTCACGTTTTTGTTGTTCAGCTCAGTCGGATTTCTCGATGATTTCAAAAAGGCTTTTTGGCAAAATCCGTCCGGCATCACCGGTCGCTCAAAACTAGTGTTACAATTTATTTTTACTGGAATCATTTTGTATATGTTGTTCCAATCGTTCGGTCTGACGAGCGATATTGTGTTATTTCAAGGGCACTATTTGCAATTGCCTTTGTACCTTTATGTCGGAATCATTTTGCTGTTTGTGGTGGGCTCCGCAAATGCCATCAATTTTACGGACGGTCTTGATGGGCTACTGATCAATGTAGCCATTCCAACGTATTTTTTCTTTTTTATGATTTCGGACAAACCTGAAGTGCAGACATTTTCCCTTGTCATGATTGGCTGTCTGCTGGGGCTGTTCCTTTACAATATTTATCCGGCAAGAGCGTTTATGGGCGATACAGGTTCACTAGCGATTGGTGGTTCCCTTTCCATTTTAGCTGTCATTGAGAAGGTCGAGCTTTTGATTCCGATTTTGTTTTTCGTCTATTTTGCGGAGCAGTTGTCGGTCATATTACAAGTTTGGTACTATAAACGAACTAAGCTGCGGCTGTTCCGAATGGCTCCGATTCATTACCATTTCAGTTTAAAATACGGATGGAGCGAAAATAAAATCGTGATGATTTTCGGTTTCATTTCGTGGGTATCCGTACTGATTTGCTGGTTAATTTGGAAATATCTCATGCACTAAATTAATTTTACATTTACAAATCTATAAAAGTAGATATAATGAAATGCATGGAACCTTTAGTGATATTTAAAGCTTTGTCTAACGAGACACGTAGTCAGATTATGATGTGGTTAAAAACTCCGGAGGAATTCTTTGATGAGAAGCCTTATTTACAACAAGGCCTAAGTTTTCGAACTGGAATATGCGTGGGAGATATTCAAGCTAAAGCGGGACTTGCACAGTCTGTTATCTCGAGTTATTTGTTGACAATGCAAAAAGCTGGTTTGTTGGAATCTGAGCGAATTGGGAAGTGGACGTACTATCGTCGGAACGAGAAGACAATTCAGGAATTTTCCGAGTATATTAAACAGAAACTATAAATGAGAGGAGGGAAGACTTTTTTTTGATAATACATATCTACAATTCTGTATATGTAAATATAAATGGAGGATTATTTTAAAAATGAAAAAGATTAACCCGTTGCTTATTATTATTTTGGCTTTAGGTGTATTTGGTATTATCACTACGGAAATGGGGATTATAGGTGTTCTACCGCAGATAACTCAAAAATTTAATATATCGACTTCACAGACTGGATGGCTTGTAAGTATATTTGCTTTAGTCGTTGCCATTTCTGGTCCATTTCTAACATTACTGGCTTCTGGTATCAATCGTAAAGTTATTCTATTAACGGCTGTACTTATTTTTGCAATTTCAAATGTTGTGTACGCTTATACAACTATGTTTGAAGTAATGCTGATTTTTCGTATTATCCCTGCTATTTTTCATCCTGTCTTTTTTTCAGTTGCTCTTGTGACCGCTGCTCAACTTGTCCCACCAGAAAAGAGTACTAAAGCAGTTGCAAAGGTTTTCGCCGGAATCACAGTCGGGTTTGCTTTTGGTGTGCCTTTGACTTCTTATCTTGCGGACAAAATATCATTAGAAGTTGCTTTCCTGTTTGGTGCTGTTGTAAGTATAATTGCCTTTTTAGGGATACTCGCTTGGCTTCCTTCCATGCCTGTTAAAGAAAAAATGTCTTATGGCAAGCAGCTTGGTATACTACGCAAACCCCTATTATGGTTAAATATTGTGACTGTTATTTTTATTTTTGCAGCTATGTTTTCTGTATATAGTTACTTCGCTGAGTATCTTGGACAAGTAACACATATGAATGGATCATGGATTAGTATCATGTTGATGGCCTTTGGTATAGTCATGATTTTTGGGAATTTTTTATTTGGGGGCCTTTTGCATAAAAGCATTTCAAAGACCGTCATCATGTTTCCTCTGCTATATGCGGTAACTTACCTCTTCGTTTATTATCTAGGATCTTATTTCATTCCGATGGTTATTATCATAATCATTTGGGGGGCAGGGCATTCCGGCGGACTCATTGTCAGTCAAGCATGGTTAACGACCGAGGCGAAAGAAGCTCCCGAATTCGGTAACAGCTTGTTTATTTCATTTTCCAATCTTGGAATTACTATAGGGACTGCTATCGGTGGTTGGTTTATTTCTCATGCAGGAATACATCAACTCATCTGGATCGGAATTATGTTTTCCCTGTTTGCTTTCTTATCGATCATAATCAAAATAAAAATTTCCAACTTAAACGTAGCAGAAGCTAAGCTGGGTGATTAACGGAGATTATGAATTTATTAAAACGGCGACAGCCATGTATCTTATTTTTCTGGTACATAGCTGTCGTTGTTTTCTATATTAAATATTACAAACTTGTGTTTTTTACTATTTTGATTTATTTTAATTAGACCCCATGAAGCTATTACATATGTATAAGAAAGAGGTTTAACCATGAGTAAAACGTATCTATTAAAAATCTGCTTAGCCATCACCCTCATACTCGGAACAGCTACCGCTTGCACTTTCGCCGAGCAGTCTACTCCAGATCAAGCTCCATCTATAACAACAAGTCCTAGCCCTAAATCTGATGCTACGGCAAAGAATACACAAGAGGATAACAGACGTTTATTAGATGCTAAGGTAACACGGGTAGTTGATGGTGACACCATGAAGCTGACTATCGACGGTAAAAAAGAAACAGTACGCTTGCTACTAGTCGATACCCCTGAATCCGTTAATCCGAACGTTCCTGAGCCACAGCCATTTTCGATAGAAGCCTCTGATTATGCCAAAAAGATGCTTACCAATAAAGATGTGCAAATTGAACTAGATGTATCAGAACGAGATAAATATGGTCGTCTACTCTGTTATCTCTATATTGATGGCAAAATGTTTAATGAGCTTCTGCTAGAGCAGGGTTATGCACGTGTGGCATATGTATTTGCACCTAATACGAAATACGTAGATCAATTTAGAGCTATTCAGGATAAAGCAAGAGAGCAGGGAATCGGCATCTGGAGTATTGAAAATTACGCGCAAAACAATGGTTTTCATGTTCCAAAAACGAAATGATTATCTAGTAATCAGGATTTATAGAGCTACCATGAGGTAGCTTTTTTATTTGCTTTCGAATGTTATAAATGTAATATTGTGGTATGATTCCTATGATTATATTTGGGGATGAACAAAAAAATACAAGTCATTAAGGAAAAGGATGCTGTGTAATGAGCAATTATATTATGGAGCTAAGAAAACAAGTAGGTACCATGCCGCTTATTATGGCAGGAGCCTGTGTTTTGTTGTGTAGCGAGCAGCAATTACTATTACAACGTAGAACGGACAACGGTTGCTGGGGGTTGCCAGGTGGCTCGATGGAGCTTGGGGAGACTTTGGAAGAGGTTGCTAAAAGGGAACTTTTTGAGGAGACAGGTTTACAAGCCAGAGGACTTGAATTGTTCGACATGTTTTCTGGACAAGAGCTTTATTACAAATATCCAAACGGTGATGAAGTATATAATGTTGTAGCCGCTTATCTATGTACAGAATTTGACGGTGCGCATAAAGAAGATGGAATTGAAGTGCAAGAAGTCCGTTTTTTTAATTATGGAGAATTGCCTAGCGAGTTATCACCTCCTGATGTTCCAGTCATTAAGAGATTTATGGATCATTTTATGAAGTAAGACCACATCTCACTTAAAGTGTCACCTTTCCCAGGGAACCATAATACGATGAAATATGAACCATGACATTAGCCCGGAAAGGTGTGCGATTATGAACGGAACAATCCTCAATTTCTTTGCTGGCGGGAATACGGCTCACGGCTTTTACAGCCTCTATGAGTCGTCATTGCAAAGTTTAACGCGTCTATATGTTTTAAAAGGAGGCCCAGGTACGGGGCAGACCAAACTGATTAGAGAAATTGGAGAGCAGTTGAATCAACAAGGTTATGAGATCTGGTTCATCCACACTGCATCAGATAACGATTCATTCGACGGTGTGATTATTCCCAAATTAAATATAGGAATTGTGGATGGAACAGCTCCGCGAGTAATAAACCCTGAACTGCCTGAAGAGTCCATCGTATTCGTAGATTTGGAGCAGGCCGCTGATCAGTTCCAGTTGTGTCAGCAGAAGTTGGAAATCGATAATTTAGTCGGAGCCATTAAACAAGAACATGAATTGGCTTATGCTGGCTTTGCTGAAGCTCTTCGCATTCATGACGAATGGGAAGCAATTTATATCGCGAAAATGGATTTTCAAGCAGCTGATGAGCTGACACAGGAGTATATTAAGCTTTTGTATGGTGATCAGAAATCTGATAAATCCAGCCGGGTAGATCATCGTTTTTTAGGTGCGGCGACGCCTAAGGGGGCTGTGGATTTTGTTCCTAATCTAACCTCAGGACTAAAAAGATATCTGGTTAAAGGACGTGCGGGCTCCGGAAAATCTACATTGTTGAAGAAAATAGCGGCTGAAGGCATCAAACGTGGTTTCGATGTTGAATTTTACCACTGTGGCTTCGATCCAAATAGCCTTGATATGATTATTGTGCGTGAGCTTGGCTTTGCTATTTTTGATAGTACGGCTCCACACGAGTACTACCCAGATCGGGCAACCGACGAGATCGTCGATATGTATTCCCGCTGTATACTGCCTGGTACAGATGAAGAATATTCCGAAGCTATTGCCGGCATTAAAGAGCGATATTCGAGTACCATGAAGCAATCCACACAACATCTTACAGACGCAAAAGTATTCCTAGTTGCATTAAAGCAAATCTATACTTCTACCCTGAATTTTGATCGTGTAGACCAGATTAAATCGCAGATTTTAGAGGAAATCAACGAGATTGTTGAAAGTCCACTGGAGGTTTAAACCTACATTTAAGATCGCTCTCTAGAGGGCGGTCTTTTTTTGTGAGAAAAGAAATTGGTATGGTACATACGCACCAATGTGGTTATTTCCACTGGAACTGTATCCAAGTATGCTCTCTCTAGTAACAACGATAAGGGAGAGAAGCTTATGAATGATCAAAAAGTAATGTTTAGAACAGGGCTAAAAGATTCTATCGCAATTGTTGCAGGATTTATCCCAGCTTGCTTTACGTTTGGATTGGTCGGTAAGGGGTTAGGTCTAGAAAGTCTGGAAGTATTCTTATTGTCAGCGCTCGTATTTGCGGGGGCTAGTCAATTTATCGGTGTAAAAATGCTTGCCGCAGGAGCAGCCGCTCCAGTGATTTTACTGCTTACTCTGATCATTAACTTAAGATATTTGTTTATCAGCTTATCCTTTGGAGGGCAGTTAAATCGTAACATCAGTGTACTAGCGAGAACTTGGATTGGCTTCAGTTTAACAGAAGAGGTATATGCCGTTAGTATGATCCCTCGAGAAGGAGTAAATCGTAAAACGGAGAATGAAAAAATGAACCAGCCCTTAGGACTTCCTTATCTGCTAGGCCTACAAATTACTCCCTATGTCGCTAACCTGATAGCAACAGCTTCGGGGATCACCCTTGCCTCCTATATCCCAGCTTTATATTTACCGGCGCTAAACACGTCATTATATGCCTTACTAATTGCACTTGTTGTACCTCAATTGAAAGGCAGCTTACGGAATATGGCTATATGTATATCAGCTGCAGGATCATCTTGGCTACTGAACCCTTTGCTGGGAAACTCATCGATTCTTATAGCTATGTTGATCGGCATGGCAGTGGGTTCCTTAATTAAAGGGCAAGTCAAAGCGGAGAAGGGGGTATCCATATGACTATATTAATCATCATAGGTATGGCTGTTATTACATTTTTATTTCGTTTTGTGCCTTTACTGCTTACGAACCATACGAATGGTTCTTCCAAAGTCCAAGCGCTACTGGAGTATTTGCCCATAGCGGTACTTAGTGCGTTAACGGTACCTGGAATCATTCAGGTAGACCCAGATGTTAATCTTGTGGGTATCGCATCAGGGACTGTCGCTGTTATACTGGTATTAATTAGAAAAATTCCGCTGCTCTTCGTGATTCTAGGCTCTGTTTCCGCAGCAATACTCGTAAAAATGCTAACCCTATATTTTTAAATCAAAAGTCGGAACAGAAGGGGAGGACCTCTTATGAAGCATGATTTGCTGATCACACTCGATAAAGAACGACAGATACCATTTAGCCGTCAAATTTACGAGCAAGTTCGAAATGCTATCCATTCAGGAGCTTTAAGCGGGGGGGACCCCCTGCCTCCGTCTAGAACTTTGGCCAATCAGCTTGGAGTATCCAGAAGCGTGGTCCTTCAATCCTATGAGCTACTACAGGCAGAAGGGTATCTGGAGATGAGAAAAGGGGCGGGAACGTTTATTGCGGAGTTGACGTTAGAGGAGAAAATTACAAAAGATTATGAGAGCCCTTACAATTTTATAACGAAGGGACCTGATATCCTTACGCTTAATCCTCCTGCTACTAGAGAAGTTGATCATTTGAACCCGGTATTTTGCGATTTTCGACATGGTGTACCTGCTTGGGATGCGTTTCCTATGGATCAATGGCAAAAAGCTCTAATGAATGCTTGCCGCCGCGCTTCACCGGATACTTTAGGCTATGGCCCTGCGGAGGGTTCACTGGGACTACGCAGAGAAATTGCTCGTTTATTACGTTCCACGCGGTCTATGCCCGTTGTTCCAGAACAAATCGTGATTACTTCTGGAGCTACGCAAGCTCTTGATATTTTATCGAGGATTTTCTTATTTAAAGGTGATCAAGTCATTGTTGAAGATCCATCACATAGCGTTGTGCGTGAAATATTTTCTTTTGCTGGGGTAGAGGTCATACCTGTTAAAGTAGATCAAGATGGCATCTGTGTGGAAGAGATCCAGACAAACAGTGATAACGATAAAGAAGGTAATCTTAAAAAATCGCCAAAGCTAGTCTATGTTACGCCTTCTCACCAGTTCCCTTTTGGGACGACACTGTCCTTGAAACGAAGAGTTCAGCTGTTGGATTGGGCGAAAGCTAATCATGCTTTTATTATTGAAGACGATTATGACAGTGAATATAGGTACGAGGGTCCGAAATTATCCGCGCTTGCTGGTCTAGATGTTGAGGGTCGAGTCATTTATGTAGGCAGCTTTAGTAAAGTATTATTTCCTTCTCTGCGGATAGGTTATGTTGTATTGCCTCCGGCTTTGCTTCAACCTTTTTTGGCCGTTAAATGGATTACAGATCGCATGTCTTCTGCTTTGGATCAGGAAGCGTTAGCTGAATTTATACAGAATGGTCACTATGCAAGGCATATTACACAGATGGGTAAGCTGTATGCTTCACGTAGAGCCTGTCTCGTAAATAGCTTGAATACTGAATTTGGGAGTCGTGTGCGATATTATGGCGAGGAAGCGGGGCTGCACTTACTGATTGAGCTGGAGTCGGATGCCGAAGAGAATCGTATAGCTGAAGTGGCGCTCCATTACGGAGTTCGTGTATATCCTGCATCTTCTTATTTTCTGGAGAGTAAACCTAAGGGACCTGTGTTTCTACTAGGCTATTCTAATCTTACTGAGAATCAGATTAAGATGGGTGTGAACAGACTGATGTTAGCCGAAGCAGAAGCGACAGTTAGTAGTAGTCATTTGTAATAGAAATGTTGGAACTTTATCATATAACTTGTATGTTCCCTCTATAGTTTCAGCCTTCAGACATTCATAATAAAAGGTGAAGTTATTTCTAATTCTGGAGGTTCTTATGAAACGCTACATTATAGGAATTGATCTCGGTGGAACGAATATCAAAGCAGGAATTTACGATTTCGATTTTATAGCTGTAAAAGAAATATCTACACCTACAGAGGCAGCCAAAGGCCCGTTACATGTGCTGGAACGGATTAGAGAAGCTGTACGTTTGATTACGGTTGAAGCGGATATTTCGTTAGATTTAGTAGAAGGTATGGGAATCGGAGTGCCCGGATTACTTGATCCGGTAGCGGGCATTTCTTTTTTCTCGCCTAATTTTCCGGGGTGGGAGCAAGTACATGTTGTTGACGTGATGAAGAAGTTTTATGATTTCCCTATTTTCATTGATAACGATGTAAGGGTTAATCTGTATGGAGAATGGCAGCAAGGTGCAGGCAGAGGTTATAACAATCTAGTTCTGATTACTTTGGGAACGGGTTTAGGATCGGGTATTGTGAACAACGGGAAAGTAATCTACGGCACGTCTTATAGCGCTGGTGAAATTGGGCACATGAATATGTACAGGAACGGACGACCTTGTAAATGTGGGAGCTCGGGCTGCTTAGGACGATATGTCTCCGCGCTTGGCATGGTGAACACTTTTAAAGAGAAGCTGAAGGAAGGCCGAACCAGCATGATTCAGACCTGGACTAATGATCAAGAAGAGCAAATTACCGCGCTAATGATTTCTGAAGCCTACGAACTCGGAGACGCTATCTCTATGGAGGTCATGCAGGAGACGGGGACTATACTTGGCTTTGGATTAGCGAATGTAGTGAATATGCTCAACCCTGATCTTATTATTGTAGGTGGGGGGATGGCAGCAGCGGGTGATAAGTTGCTCCAACCTGTAAGAGAAACTGTAAGTCAGCATGCGTTGAAGCTATCTGGCAGTAAGTGTGAAATTGTTCAAGCTTCGCTAGGGAGTCGGGCTGGAACTATTGGTGCGGCCTCTTATGCATATAGTAAGCTTAAAGAAGCAGAATAGCTAAAAATAATTGTTAAATTAGTATGAACTGGAACCAGATGGAGCCGCCCGGAATACAACAGTAGTAAAATCCGTGGAGGTGCTCATATGTTTGCAATCATGCAATTAATAGGTGGGGTGATCCTGTCTTTGGGATGGATTCCTCAAATTATTCAAATTCTCAAATCAAAATCCGTAGCCGATTTAAATTTGAAGTCGTATTTACTTATGCTGCTCGGGATTAGTCTAATGGAAGCATACGCGATAAGTTTGGCGGTTACGGGAGTAGGTTTAGCTTTTTTGATTACGAATACGATGTCCTTATGTGTTGTGTTGCTGGTTATTATTCTAGTGCTTAAATATCGAGCAAGATCATGATTGAAGTTAAGAAGGTAGGAAACGGAATGACGTACAGTTATCGAAAAGCCGCATCTACGGATTATGCCGCAATATGACAAGAACAAGATTTGTACTGGCTATGAAATGTTATTGTTTCACCCGATTATAGAGGTAAGGGAGCCGAGGAGTATTTGATTCGTACCATGCTTGCTGCTGCTAAAGAGGACTTACAGCTTCAAGAGTTACATCTAGTTTGTCATAATGTGAATACTAAAGGGATGTTATTATACTCCAGATTAGGGTTTAAGCCGTATGAAATTGTTAAAAGAACAGGTCCTCATGAAACAATCATCGCCGGAATCTTTATGAGAATAGAGCTAACTTAGGTTAGTAAATGCGGAGGTACATTTGAGCGAAAAATATTTTACATACGAAATCGATGCAGTAACTTTTCAATTGCAAGAGCCTTGTGATTTTGCTTGGTTATCTAAACTTGGCAGGGTGTTCAAAGTGTTCGATCAGCAGGATTCGGGCAATCTTTCTTTTGGTGTGGAGAAGGAAGGTCAGAGGTATTTTGTGAAATTTGCTGGTGCAAAGCCTTTGACTTACGATGGAAACCCCTCGGATGCTGTTGATAATTTGATTAAAGCTATTCCGGTATATAAAGAGCTTGAATCTGAAGTGCTGATCTATCTGGTGTCACATTTTGAAGTTGGAGTGGGATATGCAGCAGTGTTTGAATGGTTTGAAGGTGAATGTTTGCATTCGCATTGGCTGTTTGCGGGAGAAGCTAAGTTGAACCATCCGGAATCGCCTTTTTACCGCTATAAGCAACTATCTATTGAAAAACGTTTAGCGTCCTTAGATGTAATCTTTGCGTTTCATGAACATGTTGAATTGCAGGGTTATGTCGCTGTCGATTTTTATGATGGAAGTATTCTTTATAATTTCGTGAACGATGAAACAAGGATTTGTGATATTGATTTTTATAGACCTAAGCCAACTGTAAATGATCTGGGAGAGAACTTCTGGGGCTCATCCAGATTCAAGTCACCGGAAGAGTTTATCTTGGGTGCACCGATTGATGAAGTTACCAATGTATTCAATATGGGCGCAACTTCATTTGTTCTTTTAGGAGGAGCCTCCGACCGGTCGTTTGCAAAATGGGAAGCGAGCGAAGCTCACTACGAGGTTGCTTTACGGGCGGTTAGCCTGGAGCGTGAGCAGCGGTATCAGAGTGTGGCGGAATTTAAATTAGCTTGGGATAGAGCAGGAATTGTTTGAGGTAGGTGGGAAATGAGAACTGCTTAAGCTGTAAGATAAGAATGATAGCCCTGCTATTGTCACATGATATGATTTATAAATAGAACAAGCAGGAGGGATTTCAATGAAAAGAGACATTCAGCATGTTCCCTACGGCTATGAGCCACCGGTTGAACAACGTAAAGGGACGTTAGTGTTTTACGATTCTTTTGAACATATAACAGATCAGGAACTTGTAATCGCGGCAAAAACGGCCACCGATCGGCGTTTCACTAAGCTAGTGCTATATCCGCTTCATGAAGAAACGGTGAGACGGATGACCAAAGAGCCGGTGAGCGCTTATTATAAGCGTGAGGACCGGCTGCATGAATGGAAGAGGGAGCAAGGACTTAGCTTCATCACGGTAGAGAGTTTGGAGGGAAAGCGAAAGAAATATACTCCGCTTGATTCTGCGCTTAGACATCTTGCAGAAATCTATCCTTCGCCGATTTTTTTGTATTTAACACCTGAGGTGGCGAATCAGTTTGCGTCTTACTCCTCTTTTGAAGAATGGATTGTAAAGATCCGCTTATTGCTGCCATCTGCACCTTCATCACTTCATCCAAGGCTACTAAAATTTCGCCATCGCTGGGATGTTGTTGGAGAAGAGAAAGATTAAGATTTAATGTGTGCTGCTCTGTTTACGTCTGTAATTGTACATTCTCCACTGATAATGGATAAAACATCCGATGCAAAATCCAAGTATCGCAACAGTGGCTGCCACTGCAACTAGCGCTGTGAAAATATAGGCAGCAATCGTCCACCCCGCGATGAAGCTGATCAGACCACCTGTGAGGCAGAAGACAGCAATCGTTTGGTTAAACTGTTGCTGTGACCAGTCTTCGAGTACATAGTGCGAACGTTCTTTTGTCAGAAACTTAGCAGCCAGTTTAATAATGGGATTATAGCCGAACAAGAGTCCGAGCAATCCGGCAAACAAGGGCAGCGCAAGAATCCAGTGCTGTCCTGTTAGCCATGTCAATATTACAGAAATGACGATAAACGCCTGATTAGTCTTTACTAATGGTCGTGGAATTCCTTTGGGCACGTCTTGCATTTTATTCACACCTTTCTCATTGGAATAATTATAGTATACGCTGAGGTTGAGGGAATGGGAAGTAGATTACTTTGAATTTAAGTAATTTATATGTTGACATATCTCTTAAAAATATGGTTTTATTATGTAGACCAATTGTTATAATGCAAAGGAAGTGTCAGCTTGTCGAACAAGCCGAATACGCGTGAGGCGATTCTGGACACCGCTTCGAAATTATTTTTTTCTCAGGGATATCATGCAACAGGACTAAATCAGATTATTAAAGACAGCGATTCACCGAAGGGATCTCTTTATTATTACTTCCCTCACGGTAAAGAAGAGCTGGCTTTAACATGCATTAACCGGACTAGTCTAACAGTCGCTCAGAAACTGAACTGTCATATGGAGAGCTGCAATAGTGCAGCTGAA
Source organism: Paenibacillus sp. NPDC058367 (assembly GCF_042723305.1). Lineage (NCBI taxonomy): Bacteria > Bacillati > Bacillota > Bacilli > Caryophanales > Paenibacillaceae > Paenibacillus > Paenibacillus sp. NPDC058367. The sequence goes on along the minus strand of NZ_JBHXIZ010000001.1, from coordinate 313,766 downwards.
GCAATGGAGGATTTTATTCTAGGCATGGCTATGGATGCAGTGGAATCTTCATTTGAGGGGATTGTTCCATTTAGTTTTTGGTTAGCGGCGGAGACCTCTTGTATTAGTGAGGAGCTGCGGACTGCATGTAAATCTGTGTTTATGGACTTGCAGGATGTGATCAAGAAACGCCTTCTGGAAGAAGGTGTGGAGAGCAACACTGCAGCCGATAAGGCTTCAGTAATAGTCTCATTATTTGAAGGAGCGCTTCTTCAGACGCTGACTTTACGGGATGAACAGCCGCTTCTCGCGGCGGCGAAGATTATCCCAGCGATACTTGGTTAGAGATAGACAATAGATAAGAACATCAGGGGGATTAAGAGTGGAAGCAACTATGCAAGGAAAGCAACAAAAGGAAGTAAAGAAGTTTAAAACCATTCCGATTCTAGTCTCTTTACTACTTGCAGGATTTATCGGAATGTTCAGTGAAACCGCACTGAATGTAGCTTTAAGTGATCTTATGAATGTCCTTCAAATTACTCCAGCAACAGCACAATGGTTGACGACGGCGTATCTGCTTACACTGGGAATTCTAGTACCGATTTCGGGTATGCTGCTTCAGTGGTTCTCGACTAGACAGTTGTTTGTTGCTGCTTTATGTTTTTCAATACTTGGAACGTTTTTAGCTGCAGTATCACCTAGTTTTGAGTTCCTATTAACAGCGCGTGTGGTACAAGCAATGGGTACAGCGCTTCTTTTACCACTTATGTTCAATACGATCCTTATTATCATTGCTCCTGAAAAACGTGGTGCCGCGATGGGGATGATAGGATTGGTTATCATGGTAGCACCCGCGATCGGTCCTACTATTGCCGGTCTTCTAATTGAAAGCCTTAGCTGGCACTGGATCTTCTGGCTGTCACTGCCATTCCTGGTGATCGCATTGATATTCGGGATCCTCTTCATGCAGAATGTAACGAAGGTTACGAAGCCGAAGATCGACATCCTCTCCATAGTGTTATCATCAATCGGGTTTGGTGGAATCGTGTTTGGTTTCAGTAGCGCCGGTGAAGAAGCTGGTTGGGGAAGTCCAAAAGTAATCATTGCTATCGTAGTAGGTGTGGTATCACTCTTATTGTTTGGTTTGCGCCAAATGAAGATGAAGCAGCCTATGATTAATCTGCGAGCTTTTAAATATCCAATGTTCTCTATTGGTGTGGCTATGGTATTTATTTGTATGATGGTTATCCTGTCATCCATGTTGATTCTTCCAATGTATCTTCAACAGGGTCAAGGGTATACAGCGTTCAAGGCAGGCTTGCTGCTACTTCCAGGGGGGATTATTAACGGATTGATGTCCCCAATCATGGGTCGTCTGTTCGACAAATACGGTCCCAAATGGCTCGTTATTCCGGGTCTAATTATTGCAGCTACTGCTTTGTGGTTCTTCTCCAGTATTACTGTTGCTTCTACGGTTGTATTCGTAATCGTACTTCACAGTACGCTTATGATTGGTGTGTCGATGGTATTTATGCCTGCACAAACCAACGGAATTAACCAGCTGCCGTTAGAATTATATCCAGATGGTACAGCGATCATGAATACTTTGCAGCAGGTTGCTGGTGCGATCGGTACTGCATTAGCTGTCAGCATTATGTCCGCAGGTTCTAAGAGTTATTTGAAGACTGTGGCCGATCCTGCCGATCCAGCTAATATGTTGCCTGCATTCACGCAAGGTGTACAAAATGCATTTATTTTTGGAATGAGTATGGCGATTGTAGGTCTAATCCTTGCGTTCTTCGTGAAAAGAGTAGTTGTTAATCATAAAATGAATACACCAATGCATTAATCATTAAATTTGTAAAATCCCCTTACGGTAGATAGTGGAGAAGGTTCATGTACGTATGAACATACCACTGTTAATCGGAGGGGATTTTTTTAATCATAACAAGAAAGAGGGACCTCTCCCCGGTAGAATACCGAGAAGCGTCCGCCACCTAACTTCTTTTTAAGAAAAATGCTGGGCTATATTAGTCAGATACTCTGCTTCATCTGTATTTTCTTTCATATGAATGAGCATTTTTGCATCTTCTCCAACAATGTACCGGAACTGACTTGTCCCATCAGTGGCGGCTTGATATATTGTTTCCGCAACAATTTCTGAAGGCGAAGCATAGGTAGGTTGTTTTTCCATCTCACCCAATTTACCCAAAAATGCAGTTGTAAAGGGTTTATAGTCCGTTAATTCTTCATTAAAAAAGAACTCCATCGATCTTCCACCAAAGTCCGTCTGAATGGCACCAGGTTCAATTAACTTTACTTTGATGTTTTGTGATGCTAATTCATAAGATACGGATTCAGAAAAACCTTCTACCGCAAATTTCGTTGAATGATACAGAGACATCGTAGGAAAGGTTACTTTCCCTCCCATAGAAGAGATATTGATTAGCAAACCATCTTGATTAGATCTAAAATGTGGCAATATGGCTTTAGTCATACTGATAAGACCAAACACGTTCACTTCAAACTGTCTTCTGATCTGCTCATCCGTAGCTACTTCAATAAGACCCATTGTTCCATAACCAGCATTATTGAGAAGAACGTCAATTTTACCGAACCGCTTAATCGCTTCCGCTAACGCAGGTTGAATTGTGTCTGATTTCTCAACATCAAGCTGTAAAACCAATACATTATCAAGTGTAATAAGTTCACTTTCTTGTTCAGGTGAACGCATCGTGGCTACGACGTTCCATCCTCTTTCAGCAAAATGTTTTGCTGTAGTTCTCCCAATGCCAGACGAAGCACCCGTTATAAAAATTGTTTTCATTAACAATTCCTCCTAAAAGTTTTCTTAGCATTACATCTTCACTTGGTACGTACAAAACTTACTTCGTAAGCACTAACTGCTCCATGTTTGACAACCCTTCGGCAATGATTTTGAGTTTTGCTTTATATTCTTCAATGCCAATCTGGATACAGATGATCTGTGCTGGATGCATTTCATCTTTATAAAATGAATACTGCGCAAGTAACTGATCTAACTTATGTTGTGATTCCTCCTGTACCTGCTTCAACCAAAGAATCACCTTGTCATACCCAACAAATTCACCAAAATATAGTCTCATCATAAAATCAGATTTCTTAATACTGTCAGCCTCTAGTGGGGCTAGTAAATAGGCGTTAAAACTATCTCTTCCTTTATCCGTGATGTTTAAAAGATTCTTATTAGGCTTACCTTCCTGCTGCACATTTTCCTTAGTTATCAAACCCTCCTTTTCCATGCGAGCAAGTGTGGGATAAATCGTTCCATAACTAGAACTATAGAAATTAGAGAATACATCCTCCAATAACTGTTTTATTTCGTAACCAGTCTTCGATTCTTTCATAAGCATGCCTAAAATAACATCCTGACTGTTCAAAATAGAACCTCCTTGTTGTTTAGAAATATTTGTATATCACGCTTATAATATATCGGTTAGATATATATTGTGTCAATATATATTATTTTGATACAGGTAACTTTATCGAAATCATAAATCACTTGTTCCTTGAGGATTGTTTGGAATGGGTACTATGAACCAATTAGTTTCAGGTTATTCCCGTATGTCTAAATATTAAGTACAATTACATATATGGCAAAAGGGAGGTCATCTATTGAACTGGAAAAAATCCGGCTTGTTAAGTATTGCTATAGCCCTTGGTTCAGTGACAGGATTCAGTACTTTGGGTATAGAGCCAGTATCTGCCGCAACGGCAACGGAATCTGCAGGCGTTTATAATCAATTCCAGCAGTATGTACAGAAGCCGACATCTCTTGCTAACGCACGTAATTATTTAATTAACCATATCAAAGAAGTGGATACCTGGACAGCGACTCAGATGACACTTCAGCTCGAGAATGCACAGAAGGCACATTTATCTGTATACTCAGAAAAGGTTTTTCCGGACAAGATGCAGAAAGAGATAAACAGTGCTTTTTCCAAAAGCAAAAATCTAACCTATACCTCACTCCTTAATACGATCAAAGATGCCAATGTACGCAATGTGTTAATTGAAGGCCGGGATAAGGGATATAAGCTGGAGACCAGTGAGGGCATGTACTATCCGGTGATGCATTATGAGGGATTTAAGATCTTTAAGCCGTATATTACGAAGGACATCGCAGCTTATATTGACATCATGGCCACCGAATCTAATCAACCGAGTGTATCTGATGCAGCGATTGTAATCAGTTGGACCGAGTTAACGAATAGAGCGCTTGCAATAGAGGATTTTGTGACGAAATATCCTGCTTCTAACCGTTCAACCGCTCTTCAAAAAGAACTTCTCATTGCAACGTCCCGCTTATTGTATGGAACAAGTAATACACCTGCATATGACTATGATGAGCAAGTTATCAAACCAGAAGTAAAAAAGGCGTATGAGAATGCACTAAAAAATAGCAAAGTTGATACTAGAATTCTTTCGATTTTAGAAAAGCTACTACAATTACTTAATTCTACGAATAATAAATTCACTCCTGTAATAGAAAAATTTCTAGTTGAAACCGTAAACTCGTAATTATTAGAGTATGTAAAGACAACATCTGAGAAGAGGCTGGATTAATTGAGAATAGGATCAAAAGGAATAAGAATCGCAGTTTTCGCAGTTGTGCTGTTGTTGTGGACAAACAGTATGTTTATAGGTAGCGCTGAAGCTGCTTATGTCGGCTCTTCAACAGACTCTGTCCTGCAGCAAATGCAAATGGTGAAGAAGAACCATTTACCGCAAGGTTTTGTCTATCTGGATGAAGTGATTCCAACGGCACAATATGAGATTCGATATTACGGAGATAATAATTTTGTGGGGAAGCGGATTGATGGCTACAAGGCGCCTTTAGCGATATTCTCGCGGACAGCGGCAACAGCTTTGAAGGCTGTAAGTGAGGATTTAGCGGACAAAGGGTATATTCTTAAAATTTATGATGCTTATCGTCCGCAGACGGCGGTGAATCATTTTGTAAGATGGTCACAGAATGCCGTAGATACTAAAATGAAACAGCAATATTATCCGCGACTGGATAAACGTAATCTATTTAAACTTGGTTTTATAGCTAAAAAATCAGGCCATTCCAGAGGTAGCACCGTCGATTTAACGATTGTAAATAAAGAAACGGGAGCTGAAGTAGATATGGGCAGCCCGTTTGATTTTTTCGGAGACATTTCCTATTACGATACGCCCTTAATCAACAAGACTCAGAAAGCAAATCGGGCGATCCTCAAAGAGGCGATGGTAAAACAGGGATTTAAACCTTACAGCAAAGAATGGTGGCATTTTACGTTGATCAAGGAACCTTATCCTAAACAATATTTTGACTTCAAGGTGGAATAACCTAGAACTTGAATGTCCATGTAAGAAGCGATTCACTTTTTTTGTTGAGCTTTACTACCATTAGGATTAGCAGATGCTGGAAACGCACATAATACTAATAGTCAAAAAAAGGGAGGTTTCGAACGGATGAACAAAATCGCGGTTGTTGTAGTGTTAAGTGTACTGTTATTGGTAAATGGATTTGGAGGAAATACCTCTTCTACGGCTTGGGCAGATGCTAGTGAAGTAAAGGTGGTTTTGAATGGTCAGGTTCTGAAATCAGATCAATATTCAGCGTATCCTAACGGTTCTACGGTCATGCTACCCCTTAGAGAGGCATCAAGCGTCTTGAAATATCAAACCACTTATCAAAAAAGTACGGACACCATTACAGTAAGCGGAGTCAAACAAAAGATTGAATATAAAGTAGGAAACGACTATATTACCATTAATGATAAAGAGAAAAGAGACTTTAAGGATAATGTTGTGTTTAGGAAGGAACACTTATATGTTCCGCTCTCTTTTTTCACTAGTGCTGGACTGGTAACCTCTTATAATGCTGAAGCTAATCTAGTGGAAGTTTATGCGCCCGAGGTTACAGCAAGTGTGATAGCGGGACTGCTGAGCACTGGACAATTTCAAGAGTTAGAGAATCGATTCTTTAGTGATGAAATGAAGCGTTCGCTTTCCACTACGGGTTTACAGAAATATTGGGCTGATTTTACTGCACGAGCTGGTACTTACCATGGGATAAAGTCTACTGAAAGTATTCAAAAAGAAGATCAAATCTCAATACAATGTGTACTTGGCTTTGCTGTAACCGATGCGTCCCTTGAGTTTGTTCTCAATAAGTCTGGTAAGATTGTTGAATTAAAAGGAAACCTTCCTTCCATTTAATCTTGAGAATAATAAAGATTTAGGTTTAGAACAACAGGCTATGTGTGCGTCCCTTAAGAAGAGATTTCTTCTTGGAGCCATGCATAGCCTTTTTTGTGTTTCAATAAACATACTGAGATTGCAATGTATTTTTATTGTAAAAAAGGGTTTTATTTGTTGACTTTCACATTCATCGAAGGTAAATTAAAATTTGAAATAATTGTTAAAGCATTTAACTAAATTAGAGAAAAGAGTGGAGTACTGGATGACAAAATCAATTACTCAGAGTAGCCCGACAGAAGAACGGCCCTTCTCGCTAAGAGCGATCCTTCCCCCGCTTCTTGCTATTATCGTCGGAATGATTATGGTTATTCTGGATGGAACCGTCGTGAATGTGGCTATACCCAAACTGGTGGACTATTTTTCTTCAGATTTAAAAACGATTCAGTGGGCGATTACAGGCTACACGTTAGCTTTAGCTGCTGTAATACCGCTCGCAGGCTGGATGACAGATCGCTTCGGTTCTAAACAAGTGTTTCTGGTGACGCTCACGTTGTTCATTCTCGGCTCCATGTTATGTTCTGTGGCTCAAACTTCTTCGCAGCTTGTTATTTTTCGTGTGATCCAAGGACTTGGTGGGGGGATGGTAGCTCCTATTGGGATGGCTATGGTGTTTAAGTTAGCTCCAGCAGAACGAAGAGGATCGATTATGGGCATGCTTGGGATTCCCATGCTGCTTGCACCTGCACTTGGCCCGATATTGTCCGGATGGCTTGTTGAATATGTTAGCTGGCATTGGATCTTCCTGATTAACGTGCCGATTGGGATTGTTGGTATTATTCTTGGTGTTAAGTATTTGCCCAAGACGGAGAAGATCGGTAAAGGCAACCTCGACATACTTGGCATTATACTGGCACCGATTGCGTTTTCCATGCTAGCTTATGGAGTAAATGAAGGTGGGTCGAATAGTTGGTCATCGACTCCAGCAATCCTTGGATTATCTGTTGGGGGCGTTGCACTGATTCTATTTATAATCGTTGAGCTGCGGCATAAACAGCCTTTGCTGGATCTGCGCGTCTTTCGCTCCTCAGATTTCACCCGCGGCATTATTTTAACATGGGTCATGCAAGCCGCATTGTTTGGTTCCATGCTGTTCGTGCCGCTATACTTACAGCAGATTCGGGCTTATACACCACTAGAGACGGGGCTGATTCTGCTTCCGCAAGCTTTAGCTTGTGTAATCGGCATGCCGCTTGGTGGTAAATTGTTTGATAAGATAGGGGCACGACCGCTGGCTTTTGTGGGTCTGAGCATCATTACAGTTACCCTATTCCTACTGTCTGGGATTTCGATGACTACAAGTCTAAACACCATTATGATGTATCTTGCTTTATTAGGATTTGGGATGGGTATAGCGATGATGCCACTCAATACACATGTTCTAAATGCCGCACCGCGTGAATTGGTGAGCCGGGTCACATCGCTTACAGCAGCGGCACAGCAGGTGGTTGTGGCCTTTGCCGTAGCAGGCTTGACGGGTTATCTGACAAGTCAAATTACTGTGCATATGGGAGCATTGAAAGCAGGAAGTAATCCTTTATCAGCAGCAGTTCTAGGTTTTGATGATGTATTTTTTCTATCTGGTTGTATAGCTGTAGTCGGTGTACTTATGAGTATTATCCTGCGCAAACCAAAGCTTTCCTCGAATGATTCCTCCTCCGAAGAGAGTCAGAAAGCAGATGCAGCAATGATGATGGGACATTAATTTATACGATAATCTTAGATAATAAAAAAAGGCGTCGTTCAGCTTGTATAGCTAACGACGCCTTTTTTGTATGAGAAAATCATCCTATAGATGTTCTGGTTTCTTCTGAGCCCACCTAGGGCTGAATGTAACTTTACCGAGTAGCTCCGATGCTACAATGCCTAGTAGAACAAGAGCTGCACCAGCATATCCTTGTATCGATAGCTTTTCAGCGGCGAACCAATAGCCAAACAACGCGGCGAATACCGGCTCAAGGGAGAAGATCAGTCCGGTGCGTGTAGGTGAAGTATATTTTTGAGCAATGGGTTGTAGGATGAAGCCACAGGCACTACAGAGAATCCCAAGTGCGAGGATCGCAATCCATGCTGGTAAGGTCGAAGGAAGCGAAGGTGTCTCGAATAGCGCAGATAACACTAGAGCAAACCCTCCGGCAAAACCCAACTGTAAGATTCCAATATTCAGTGAATCACACTCTTTTACAGCCTTGCCTGTAAATAAGATCTGTACCGCATAAAACACCGCCGAAAGAATACAGAGGAAGTCACCTGGTCCAATTTTTAAGGTAGCATTTAATGTAAGAAGTCCAATGCCAGCTATAGCGAGTACGGAGCCAAAGACTTGCGGAGGTGCAACTCTTTTTTTGAAAAGTATACGATCTATTATCGGTACAAATATGACCGTCAAGGCTACTAAAAATCCAGCGTTGGAGGTTGTCGTAGTCTTCAGTCCGAACGTTATACATGTGAACACGCCGAGGAGTAAGAATCCGAGTAGAGCACCATATTTCAATGTTTTGATGTCAACTTTTCGTAAACGTTTGTGGAAGATCACTGTGGCTAATATAAAAGCAAGTCCGAAGCGGAGTGCAATCAGATTGAATTCGCCTAACGTGCCTAACCCCATTTTCATAAATATGTAGGAGGAACCCCAAAATAATGTTACAACTAACAGCATCAGCTCAGCTTTGAGCGGTTTCATCTCGTCATCCATCCTTCTTCATTTTCAACTCAATTTAGTATAATACGGCTCTATACATAAGGTAACTGAATGTTTATCATAGGATACATGAGTAAAACTTATGTAAATTAAAAAGGTGAGGGATAGAGGTTGAGCATCAATAAGTATGAGATTTTTCTAAAAGTTGTAGAGCTAGGTAGTTTAACAAAAGCAGCAGATGTACTGGGCTTTACGCAATCTGGAATTAGCCACACGATTAGTAGCTTGGAGATGGAGTTTGGTTTCACGTTATTAATTAGAAATAGATCTGGCGTTAAATTGACGGTAAACGGGGAGCAAGTACTACAGCCTATCCGTGAAATTCTGAAGTGGAATGAAAAATTGAAGCAGGAAGTAGCAGATATACATGGGCTAGAGGTCGGGACCATTACCATCGGTACATTCACCAGTGTATCCGTGCATTGGCTGCCAGGAATGATTAAGCAATTTCGCAGTGAATACCCCTATATCGAAATCAGGTTGATGGAAGGTGGTTATTTAGAGGTTGAACAATGGATCGAGGCTGGAGTCGTTGACTGTGGTTTTATTTCTCTGCCTACGCGTGAGAAGTTCGAAGTGATTCCCTTAAAAAAGGACCGGATGTTAGGAATCGTATCCAAAGAAAATCCGCTTAGTGCAGAACCTTTTCTCTCCTTATCCCAAATTGCTAAAGAGGATTTCATCATCCCGAAGGCAGGTTCAGATTATGATGTTAGGCGTGTACTGGATAAGGCGGGCATCAAACCGAATATTAAGTTCTCAGCAGGTGATGATTATGCCATTATGGCCATGGTGGAGAAGGGACTCGGAATTAGTATTTTGCCAGAGCTTGTATTAACCCGTCAGAATTATAATGTAACGATGCTTGAATTGGAAGAACGTAGTTTCAGATCACTTGGAATCGCTGTACATTCTATGAAATACGCATCTCCCGCCACTAAAAAGTTCCTAAAGCATGTACAAGCGTGGTTGATGGGGCATCCCTGAACCCTAAGAATACACCGTTTAGAATGAGCAAAACCCCTGATTAATTCAGGGGTTTTATTATGAATGAATATCCAAAATAAGGGTTGACGAGGGACTTTGTTCATGAGAGAATGTACGCGCGTACATTTATTGAATGCGCTTTCGTAGGAGGGGTTTTTATCGCCAGCCGTAAAGAGGTTGCCGAGCTTGCCGGAGTCTCAGAAGCCACAGTCTCCCGCGTGTTAAACAACGTAGGCCCGCTCAAGGAAGAAACGAAGGAACGTGTGTTGGCAGCTGCGCTCAAGCTGGGATATACCCCTAGTTCACTCGCGCAGAGCTTTGCTCGTAGAAGAAGTGGGCACCTTGGTGTAGTAATGCCTTATTTGCCAAATGCACGCTTGTTCTCCACTTATTATTTTTCAGAAATATTAAGTGGAATTGGGAGTAAGGCGCGAGAAGAGGGTTATGATCTGTTAATGCTGTTTCGAAATGCCGAAGAGAGAGTGGACTATAACGAATTGTTTAAGATGCGGAAGATTGATGCTTGTATTGTACTCGGTGCCAAAGAGGATCCAGGTGAGCTAGCCTCACTTCGACGTTTGAAGGAGGAAGGTCATCCGTTTTGCCTGATTAATCAGCATTTTGAAGGAGAGGCTTTTCACGAGGTGGATGCTGATCATGTCGAAGGAAGCTGGCAAGCGGTCAGGCACTTACTGGATCAGGGCTTTACGAGGATTGCCTTTCTAAACGGGCCAGCATCTTATTCGAACAGCCGAGATCGTTTAACTGGTTATTTGCGCGCTTTGGAGGAGTCTAACCTTCCTTTAGATGAATCACTTCTATTCGAAGGTAACTTCAGTCGTAAAAGCGGTGCTATTGCTGCCAAGAAGATGTTGCCTCTGCTGAATGAGATTGATGCGATTGTAGCGGCCAATGATCGAATGGCCATTGGATTGCAGCAAGGTCTACAGGAACTAGGCATCCCAAGAGATCGCATCCCAGCCATGGTGGGTTATAATGATTCAGATGCTGCTGAGCTTACTACACCAGCCTTAAGCAGTGTGCGTGTTCCCTTTTATGAGCTAGGAGAAATTGCTGTATCTAAGGTATTAGAATTGCACGGGAATAGTCGCTCAGAAATATCAACCCCCTCCCAAGTTATCCAGATTAACTTACCGACTGAACTAGTAATACGAGCTTCATCTAAATCTAAGAAATCTGAGGAGGAATAAGATGAAACAGCTTCGCATTGGAATGATCGGTTATAAATTTATGGGTAAGGCGCACAGTAATGCTTACCGCAGTTTGCCAATGTTTTTCCCGAAAGCGCTTAAACCTGAGATGTCTGTGATTTGTGGACGGAATGCCGAAGCGCTTGCAGAGGCTGGCACTCAGTTAGGATGGTCGGATTGTGTTACGGATTGGAAAGATCTAATCGCTCGTGAGGATGTCGATCTTATTGATATAAATGCCCCTAGTAATGCACATAAGGAGATTGCTCTGGCAGCAGCCAAAGCTGGTAAACATATTTTTTGTGAAAAACCACTCGCACTGACCTTAGCGGATTCTCGTGAAATGCTGCAAGCCGCTGAAGATGCAGGGGTTACACATATGGTTGGTTTTAATTATCGCTTTTCACCGGCGGTTAGACTTGCTAAGAAGCTAGTAGAGAGCGGGCGGCTTGGGAAGATCTATCATTTTCGGGCTTGGTTTCTACAAGACTGGATTATTGATCCGGAGTTCCCGTTAGTGTGGAGATTGCAGAAGGAGATTGCGGGTTCAGGCTCACATGGTGACTTGGGTGCGCATCTCATTGATCTGGCACATTTCTTAGTAGGTGATGTGAAGGAAGTAATCGGTATGAGTGAGACCTTCATTAAAGAACGTCCACTTGCTGCTGAAATGACCGGATTAAGTGCCAAAGGGGATAAGGATGCTCCTAAGGGCAAGGTAACTGTAGATGATGCCACATTGTTTTTAGCCCGTTTTGATAACGGTGCCTTAGGTAGTTTTGAAGCTACAAGATTCGCAGCAGGTCATCGCTCTACCAATTCTTTTGAGATCAACGGAAGCCTTGGCAGTGTGAAATTTGATTTCGAGCGAATGAATGAACTCGAGGTTTATTTAACCTCAGATACAGAGGATGTTCAGGGCTTTCGGCGTGTGCTAGCAACGGACCCAGCTCATGAATATGCGGAGGCTTGGTGGCCGCCGGGTCATACAATTGGTTTTGAACATACGTTTATTCACGAAATGTTGGAGCTTTCTAACGCGATTGAAGAAGGACGTCAGCCTGTACCTAATTTCCATGATGGAGTGAAATGCCAAGCTGTGTTAGAAGCGGTAGAACGCTCTATTGAACAGCGCCGGTGGGTCGATATCTCTGAGATGTAATCAACAAAAATGCGTGTTTGAACAATCTCTATTAGAAGGAGTGCGAAAGATGAGAAAAGCATTGATAGTATGGGGCGGTTGGGATGGTCATGAGCCTGAACAGGTAGCTGATATATTCGCTAAGGTACTGCAAGAGGAACAATTTGAAGTTGAGGTATCGAATACACTTGAGGCTTTTGCCGATGCGGAGAAGCTTCTTGAACTAGATTTGATCGTTCCGGTATGGACGATGGGTACAATCGAACAGAATCTTGTGAATAATGTCTCGGCAGCTGTTCAGAACGGAACGGGACTTGCGGGTTGCCATGGCGGGATGTGTGATTCTTTCCGAAATAATGTGGATTGGCAGTTTATGACCGGGGGGCAATGGGTAGCTCATCCCGGCAATGATGGTGTGAACTACACCGTAGAGATTTGCCAAAGCTCAAGTCCTCTCGTAGAAGGATTAGAAGACTTCACCGTTTGTTCAGAGCAATATTATCTGCATGTAGATCCAGCTGTAGAAGTACTTGCAACGACTCGTTTTCCAGTTGTTGAAGGCCCACATTCTTTCAACAAAGCCGTGGATATGCCAGTAGCCTGGACCAAGCGGTGGGGTCATGGCAGAGTGTATTATAATTCACTCGGACATCATGCCGATATTGTAGCTATGCCACAGGTAAAGGAAATGATGCGCAGAGGACTGCTATGGGCTGCCGAAGGTAAAGTTCGCGCACAATCCCAAATTTCAGCGGTTAGTATTACCTATAGCGGAATGGCAGACAGTCAATAATCTCTGGGAGCGATCAACGAATGGATAAAGTCAAAGTAGGAATTATCGGATGCGGTAAAATCAGTAGCATATATATGGAGAACTGTCAGAAGTTCGAGATTCTTGATCTAGTTGCATGTGCGGACTTGGACTTGGAGAGAGCGAAGGAACAAGCCGATAAATACAATATTCCAAGCGTTTACACCACAGAGCAATTACTGAATGATCCAGAGATAGAGATCGTTATCAACCTGACGATTCCAGCTGTTCATGCGGATGTATGCCTGAAAGCTATCGAAGCGGGTAAACATGTGTATGTTGAGAAGCCACTTGCTGTGACGAGAGAAGAAGGACGCCAAGTTCTGTCAGCGGCTCGAGAAAAGGGCGTACTAGTAGGCAGCGCACCGGAAACATTCTTTGGATCGGGCATCCAAACCGTATTGAACCTGATCGATGAAGGTGTAATTGGTCAGCCCGTTGCAGCCACCTCGTTTATGATGGGTCGTGGACATGAACATTGGCATCCAGATCCTGAATTCTACTATGCTGCTGGAGGAGGTCCAATGTTCGATATGGGACCATACTATTTGACTGCATTGGTGCAGTTATTGGGTCCAATTCGTACGGTTAGCGGGATGACTGGAAAAGCACTAGAAGAACGTACGATTACAAGTGAGAAGAAATCGGGTAATAAAATTCCTGTTCAAATTCCAACTCACGTTGCCGGAACATTAAGATTTGAGAAGGGTGCCATTGCAACGTTGATTACAAGCTTTGATATCTTTGGCGGAAGTAATCTGCCGCATATAGAAATCTATGGAACACTTGGAACGATACAGGTTCCAGATCCAAATAACTTTGGAGGTCCAGTGAAGTACCGCCTAATGGGTGAGAATGACTGGACGGAACAGCCGCTACTACCTGGATATGATCAGAACACACGGGGGATTGGTCCAGCGGATATGGCTTATGCCATTCGGACGGGAAGAAAGCACCGTGCCAGTGGAGAATTGGCTTATCATGTACTAGAAGCGATGTGGGCATTCCATGATTCTTCAGATGCTCATTCATTCTACGAAATGAAGAGTACCTGCACCCGTCCTGAAGCTCTTCCGATTGGACTCGCTCCTTACACATTAGATTAGAGAATTCATTCTGAATCTGCAACCTATCACTTCCAATCTCCGTTTGAGAAGATAAAGAGTGAGGGAGTGACAAGGATGCGTAAGAGGCTTGGTGGCTGGATATGGATTTCAGTTGTTATTCTTTTCATAATTGGTTGTTCAGAAGATCAACAATCGAATAAGGAGCCGGCTCCAGCTGCTGCAATTACTGCAACTCCAGATATCTTGCCTACTGCGAGCGCTGGAATAGAAGATCCTAAAGCTGAAAAAGTACTTTACTCCAGTGATCCTGAAGCGATTAAAGCTTTCCTATCCGCTCAGAAGATTCCTAACGGAGATATCTATCTACAGGATAATAAGATTCATATCAATATAGTGGGTTTGAACTCGCAGATTGAGCAGCGGTTTGCTCAGACTTTCGCGGCAGGTACTTATGAGCTCCATGATGTTAAATATTCGATGCAAGAGTTATTAGCTGCACAAGAGCTTTTGCATAAACAAGAACTCTATCAGAAGCTTAATCTATACGGTTCCGGTGTGGACACGATTGGTAATAAAGTAACGATCACAATTCCATCTGATTATGCTGACACGGCCATACTTGAGATAGAAAAATGGATCGCTCCGGATATGTTGACCTACGACATTTCAGAGCTAGGCGAACCACATGTAATAGGTCAAATCGTAGATATCGATACCAAACAGGCGAAGCGGATTCTCATCCTTGAACCTGGCATGGAAGATCCCTCTTACTGGTTCTCATTCAATCAGAAGTCAACATTGTTTAATGAAGCTGGAGAATCGATTAGCTTTAAGGATTTGAAGGTTGGCCAGCAGGTTGAGCTATGGAGTACCGGTATGGTGGATGAATCTTTTCCCGCGCTTGCAAGTGTGCGGAGGTTACAGCTTAATGCTACGGAATAATCCAATAGCCAGCACCGTTTGGGAGAGGCAAACGGTGCTATTTTTCGTGAATAGAGAGAATCGCCTATTTTCGAACCCCTGAAGGGGTGATCCCTTTGTACTGCTTGTACAGCTTGGTAAAATAATTGGGATTGTCGCAGCCGACTCTACCTGCAATCTCAGTCACTGTAAAATTGGTCTCGAGCAGCAATCGCTCTGCTTCATTTACTCGGCAAAGATTAACATAATCGATGAAGGTTCGACCTGTTAGCTTCTTAAAGGTTTTGCAGAAATGATATGGATTTAGATTTACGGATCTTGCGGCGCTTTCTACGGTCATTTTGTCATCGAAATGATTCTCCATGTACTCTAGAAGTGGCTTAAAACGTTCGCGATTAAAGGAGTGCCGCTCATTCGTTCTACCGGATACTTGTTCAGGTAGAAAGGTGCGAGAGAGCAGCACAAAGAGTAAATGCAGTTGATTCTTGATGACCAGTTGAAAAGCAGGTCCCTTCTGCAGTACTTCATCAACGATGGTATCCAGAAGAGAAAAATATGTGGAGCAGGTCGGAACAAGCTCTGCAGGTTTGACCGGCAGCTGATAACGATTCTCTAAATAAGGGATTACAAACTGCTCATGCTGAGGATCCTGCTTCCAATCCTTAAACAAAGAACTATGGAATACGACAGAGATAAAACGAACATGATCATCCCGCAGACTGTACCCAACATGCAATCCTCCAGAGGGAACAAACAATACCTCTCCGGCATGCAGTTCATAGGGCTTGCTGTCTATGTGAAAAATGGCGCTGCCTTCTTGCATAATGATGATTTCGAAATGCTCGTGCCAGTGTAAATACAGGATATTCTGACCGATCTTTGCGTTCTTGCATTCATTAAAAAATAATCGGAATGGATACGTTTTTTCTTCTAATTGAGGATATTCTTTAAGATCATTAGGGTAACTCATAAATCACTCAACTCCCACAAGATACGACTATATAAACACAAGATAATAAGAGTTTTAAGCTCAGAAGCAGTATATACTCGGGTTGTAGCACTTACTATAAACCAATATTGGAGTGGTCACAAGATGAAGGATACAATGCGAATTGGAACATTAGTAGGCGGCGGCGACGCTGTAAGAGTGATTCCACAAATTGTAGGACATGGATTTGAATCTTTTAGCTTAACCTTCTGGCAAACAACAGGGGAAACAGATCTCGTGGAAACTGGAAAGCGTGTGCAAGAGCTTGCAGCAGAACATGACTTCGTGATCTCATCTGTTGGGATCTTCGGCAATCCTTTGACGAATACTGGTGATAATTCCGATGCAATCGCGAGCTGGGAGCGACTGATTGATCATGCTCATTTGTTCGGAACGGATATGGTATCAGGTTTTACAGGAAGGTTATCAGGGGTATCCATTGATGAATCTATTCCGAAGTTCACCGAGGTGTTTGGAGAGTTGTCCAAAAGAGCAGCGGATCGCGGTTTGCGAATTGCTTTCGAGAACTGTTCCATGGGTGGAGACTGGGGATCAGGTGACTGGAATATTGCTCACAATCCATTAGCTTGGGAGAAGATGTTCAATGCTGTGCCTGCTGATAATATAGGACTCGAATGGGAGCCATGTCATCAGATGGTCCAATTGATTGATCCGATTCCGCAGCTTCGTAAATGGACAGATAAGATCTTCCATGTACATGGTAAGGATGCCACCATCGCTTGGGATATCGTAAAAGAATATGGAATTCATGGCCCCAATCCTTATGTATGGCACCGTACTCCCGGCTTTGGAGATACGAACTGGACTGATGTTATTTCTATTTTGCGTCAGGCAGGTTATAAAGGTACGATTGATATTGAAGGCTGGCATGATCCTGTTTATCGGGATGAGCTGGAAATGATGGGACAAGTACATGCTTTAAATTATTTAAAACAATGCCGGGGCGGTAGCTTTGTACCTAATCCGCTGTAACCGTAGAGGGGGAGAATGATGACAGCACAGTACCGTGTAGCGGTTGCAGGTTGCGGAGGAATGGCTAACGCCTGGATTGAATACGCTTTATCACGTTCAGATACTCAGATTGTTGCTCTTGTAGATATACGATTGGAGTCAGCACAAGCGATGGCGGCAAAGCATGAGATTTCCTGTCTAACGTTTACTGACATTAAAGAAGCGATTCAGGCGACTGGAGCTAATCTTGTGTTTGACGTTACAGTTCCGGGAAGCCATTACAGCATTTCTAGCACTGCATTAGCACTCGGATGTAATGTGTTTAGTGAGAAACCACTGGCCGAGACTATGGAAGAGTGCACTAAGATTGTTGAGATCTCAGAAAGAACCGGAAATGCCCATGCTGTGATGCAAAATCGCCGATATGATCCGCGTATTCGTTCTTTACGCAACTTAATCGAGTCTGACACCATTGGTAGAGTAGGATACATCAGTTCTAGCTTTTTCCTCGGCGCTCATTTCGGAGGGTTCCGTGATGTCATGGAAAGTCCTCTGCTGCTGGATATGGCGATTCATACCTTTGATCAGGCCCGATTTATTAGTGGAGCCAATCCGATTTCCGTTTACTGTCAGGAGTTTAATCCTCCTGGATCATGGTATAAGGGGAATGCGTCGGCAGTGTGTATCTTTGAGATGTCGGACGGATCTGTATTTACTTATCAGGGGTCTTGGTGTGCAGAAGGTGCCTCTACCTCTTGGGAAGCAGCTTGGCGTCTGAATGGGGAAAAAGGAACTGCGATTTGGGATGGTCATGACATGCCATATGCAGAGGTAGTCGTAGCAGGAGATCAGAGTGATAGATTTATTCGTGATGTTGAGCGTGTAAATGGAGAAGCTGTTGATATGGACAAAACCTTCCATCAAGGATGTTTGGAGGAAATGTTCCTGTCCCTAGCAGAAGAGCGTTCAGCAGAGACGAATTGTAGAGATAATCGGTATAGTATGGCAATGGTATTTGGAGCGCTGGAAAGTGCTAAAACAGGTCAGAAAATTGATCTAGTAGAGTTCATGTGTACCTCAGAGTGATCAAAACCTTTTGTTAATTTTATCCAAACTTTAATGTTCATGTTATGATAGATAAGAACATTATTCGGGGAGGATATTATGTACAAAGCCATTATATTTGATCTAGATAATACATTAATAAATTATAGTACTTGTGAAATCGAAGCGATGAAAAGAACCTGTAACGATCATAATCTCTTCGTAGAAGATATTGAGGCGTGGTCTTTATTTTATGGAGAGTTTTCCGGTCATAATTTTCGCCATTGGATGAACTTTGTGGGTGGTGGTGAGATGAAGACTATAGGAGAGGTATTGAGGTATTCTTTTAGAGACACTCTTAAACAGGAGGAACTTTTTCATAGCAAACTGTCAGATACTTATTGGGATTATTTTTGCAATTCCTGTTATTTTGAAGAAGGAGCGGAACAGATCTTAACTTCATTTAAAGATAAGTATGCTCTGGGGATTATCACCAATGGGATCAGTGAGGCACAAAGAAAAAGACTGCAAGCCGGTAAGATCTATGAAATA
The DNA here is from genome assembly GCF_042723305.1 of Paenibacillus sp. NPDC058367. Taxonomy (NCBI): domain Bacteria; kingdom Bacillati; phylum Bacillota; class Bacilli; order Caryophanales; family Paenibacillaceae; genus Paenibacillus; species Paenibacillus sp. NPDC058367. The sequence goes on along the minus strand of NZ_JBHXIZ010000001.1, from coordinate 295,107 downwards.
TTCAAATCCATAATGATCTCTGATGAGGTAGGCATCCGAAAACCTGATAAAAGGATTTTTGAAATGTCTTTAATAGATCTACAGCTAAGCAATCATGAAGTGCTGTTCGTTGGGGATTCTTTACAAGATGATTACCATGGTGCTGTGAATTCTGACATTGACTTCTGCTATTACAATCGCCAGAATATAGAGGTTCCTAAAGACCTCAAGCCTAACTATATGATTACTTCTCTTCTGGAGCTTAAAGATGTAGTGGGGTTGTAGCAATGCGATCAAGGAGAACACACAATGGAAATTAGAGCTTATCAAGAATCGGATATTAGTCAGCTTATCTCATTGTTCTATGAGACAGTTCATTTCGTAAACAAACAAGACTATTCACAAGAACAGCTTAATGCTTGGGCACCTAAAGAGGAAAAGACCCTCAAACTTGATGCTTGGAGCACTTCTTTACATCAAAATATTACTTATGTAGCCGAAATTAACGGGTACATAGTTGGCTTTTCGGATATGACGTTGGAAGGACATTTGGATCGTCTTTATGTCCACAAAGATTTCCAAGGCCAAGGCGTAGCCTCTGCTCTCGTGAACAAGCTTGAAATGAAGGCGAGAGAGCTTGGTCTTCATGAAATGGATACCGAAGCAAGTATTACAGCTAGACCCTTTTTTGAACAACAGGGATACCAGCTTATGATGAAACAAAGTGTAGAACGAAAAGGAGTACTGTTAGTTAATTATCGGATGAGTAAAAAGCTAATTTAATCAAAAAAGCAGATTGCTATGGTGAGCAGTCTGCTTTTTTTATCTAATGAAGGAGGATCAATCAACAAGCTTTATTTGGATGAAGAATAACGATTTATAAAATTAGCGATTCCATTTGGAACGAATTTGTTAACTTCATTATTAAACAGGTCTGTATAGTTTGCAGTGATAACTTTACTTGGTACTAACGTCAAGTTTGAAAAATATTGCTTATACGCCTTATCATAGGCGGATTTATTCACTTCTTTTTGATTTACATAATAGCTTGGCAAATCATCCGTTTTTTCTTGATCTGGAATGTCGGCCAAGAATATCTCTTTGTCATTAAATTTGGTTCCTTGGATACTAATCTCATAAACCTGCAAATTAGAATTGTACGAACCACTGCCATCTACAAAAGCGATATAACGTAATGTTCCATCTTTTTTGTTCTTATAGAGATGCAGGCCACGATTTTCATCGCGCGGTAGAAATCCACCCATACCTACATTAAATATACCCTCTGAAATATCCTTCAGTTTTCCTTGATAATTGAATGGAATGACTTTTCCATTTTGGACGGTTAGAGCAATGTTGATGGGCTGAATGAATCGTAAAGAATACCCCTGTATAAGTTCAGGAGTACCATCAAAGTTCAAATCTACTAAAGTGAAATAATTGAAGTCACCGTCATAAGACCTATCTCTAGTAGCATCCATTAACGTTTTCTTGATATACTCAGAGTAAAGTGTCTTCCATGATTTTGCAGTTGCTTCTTTTGCTGACGCAGTAATTGGAATGCTCCCCAATAATAAAAGTAATGTTACTATGATCCATGCAGTTCGTTTCATGACTCATTAGCTCCTTATCATATTACTATGTACTGGAAATTAATATTACTATTGTTAGACAATATGTTCCAGTAATAATATGGTATATGAAGGGTGTTTAGTTATAAATCAATTTCATTAAAGCCTCCGAGTCAAAACGATCTCCTTGCACTAACCATTGACCATCCACATCAAACATAGTCAGTATTCCCTCCAAAGGGACACGTTTACTTTCTTTGTCATCCTTATCCAACAAAACAAGATCACAAGTATATTTTAACTCAACAATATTTTTCTTTTGTTCGGAAAGGGTGAACTTTAGATTATCTGGTTTTAAAGAAAGCTTTTGTTTATTAGCGATTTGAAAAGGGATAGTTGTGATTCGGCTTCCTATAGCTTTTTCGGTATAGTATTCAGTAAAGTACGGTTTCATTTCTTCATTTCGGGCTAGAATGGATTCCTCAGAAAATAAATCATCAGAAACCTTAATGGTATATTCAACATTTTTGTACTTCTCAGCGGCTTTAGTGGCATCATCCACTTCTGAACTACAGCCCATAATTAACGTTAGGGATAATAAAATCATACTCAAGATCAATGGTGATTTACGCATTCGAACACCTCCATGTAATTGATTCTGTATTATTATACTTATATTACCATACATTGGGTTCACAGCTTCAAGAAGAAAATGATTCAACTCCCTAAATATGGTATGGTGTAAATATTACTATCAATAACCTAAAGGGATGGGATACACTTGATTTTTTTTCCTATTACATACTCACTGTTGGCAACAGACGCATTATTATTACATATTAAAGAGCATTATGAGATTCCAGAACCAGTACAGCTGCAGTATTTTCTTAGAGGCATGAACGATACATACATCTTAGAAACGGCATTGGAAAAATACATCTTTCGTGTTTATCGTGCGGATAGACGGAGTAGATCGGAGATTGATTTTGAATTAGAAATGTTGAACGATTTGCACGAAAAAGGTGTAAACGTCTCCATTCCTATTCCTCGAAAAGATGGGATCATATTTAATGAATTTTTGGTGCCTGAGGGTGTGAAGTATGGCGTTATGTTTAGTTTTGCTGTAGGAAATGAAAAGCCTATTCATGCGGTAGAAGACAGCTATTTATTTGGTCAGTCAGTTGCACAAATTCACACAGCTACGGACAACTTTAAGAGTGCACATGTAAGAGGTAAGCTTGATTTTGAACATTTAATTGAGAAACCGCTTCATACGATCAAACAGCATATGAACCATCGACAAGAGGATTATCAATTCCTGTATGAACTGGCCATACAATTAAAAGCACAGATTGAAGTACATCTGGAAGCGGGGCTCGACTGGGGCATCTGCCATGGCGATTTGCATGGGAATACGAATGTGACTTTCACGGACGAAGGGAAATTAACTCATTATGATTTCGATATTTGTGGTTACGGATGGAGAGCCTATGATATCGCAGAGTTTAGATTGGCAAGAGAGATTCATAGTGGCCATGATAAAGATGAAGTAGAACGGTTATGGGCAGCATTTTTAAATGGATATAAAAGTTTAAGAAATCTCAGTGACAATGATATTAGTGCTGTTCCTATGTTCGTTGCGCTTAGACAGCTTTGGTTATTTGCTTTATGTTTCAGTGAAGGTGAGCTTATTGGTGCAGCTGACTTTGACAATGGATTTATCGACAGTAAAATGGATTATTTTAGAAATTTAGAGGTGATCAAATGAATGATGAATTGGGCAGTAAAGAAGCCATAAAAAGATGGGATAAATACGCAGAACTAATCTCAACTTCGTACGGCGAAAACGGGGATATCCATCGAGAAATTTTTTTGAATCCAGCTTTATTCAGTCTCATGGGTTCTGTTGAAAATAAGAAGGTGCTAGATGCAGGCTGTGGTGAAGGATATTTAAGCAGAGTGTTAGCTAAGGCAGGTGCCTCAGTCACTGGCGTTGATTACTCGCAGAACATGATAACGATAGCCAAGAGTAAATCACCAGAGGAATTAAAGATAAACTTCCATCATGGCAATTGTGAAGATCTCAGCTTTCTCCAGAATGAGTGTTATGATCTCATTGTTTCTAACATGGTGATTCATGATTTATCCGATTATGAGATGGCGATTCATGAAATGTATCGGTTGTTAGTCGATGGAGGGACGTTTATATTCTCAATTCCACATCCTTGCTTTGTAACCCCTGGTAGCGGGTGGGTGAAGTCGGATACTGGAGAGAAGCTTTATTGGAAAGTAGATAATTATTTTTACGAGGGCACTTATAATCAGAACTTCCCAATAGATCAAGAGGAAAAGTTTCTGATTTTTCATAGGACGTTATCCAGTTATGTAAATACGATTGTACGGGCTGGCTTTCAAATCGAAGAAATGATTGAACCGAAGCCCTCTGCTGAAATGCTTGCGAAGTATCCGTCTTTTGAAGAGGATTTTCGTTGCAGCGATTTTTTGGTTTTTAAACTGCGAAAGTAGGAGGGAGAAAGATGAACCATAACATTTTCAAAGAAGTTATAGACTCTGAAGAAGAGTTAAGGTCAATGTATGGGTATCCCAGTGAATTGGTAAACAACAAGAGTATAACCTTCATCGATCATCATTGCCGAGATTATATATCCAAATCACCGTTACTCTTTATAGCAACAAGTGATTCAGCTGGCAATTGTGATGTATCTCCGCGTGGGGATGCTGCAGGTTTTGTATATGTGTTAGACGACAAACATTTAGTGATTCCTGAGCGACCTGGTAATCGACGGTTTGATTCTTTGCGCAACATCCTTTTAAATTCAAAAGTGGGTTTGATATTTATTATTCCCGGACTTGAAGAAACCTTAAGAATAAATGGACATGCAAGGATTATCAAAGATCAAGAAATAATGGTTCATATGGAGGCTCAAGGTAAACTGCCGAAATTGGGCATTGCCGTTGAAGTGGAAGAGTGTTATATGCATTGCGCTAAAGCTTTTAAAAGATCACATCTATGGGATGATACGTATTGGCCATTGAAAGCAGAGCTGCCTAAACCCTCAGTAATCATTGCAGAACATGCAAAAGAGCTTGGGATTTCTCAAGAGGATGTATCAAAGGGATTAAAGGATAGCTATGAGAATCGGTTATATTAGAAATGAAAGGATTAACTAAGATGAGCAAAGCTTTAAAACTCACTCCAGGGAATAAAGTAGGACTTATCGCTTGTTCTGATGGTGTGAGAGTGGAGAACCTGCCTAAAGTAGAAGAATTAATTAGAATTCTGAACTCGGTTGGTCTAGAGGTAGCGATGTCTAACACCTTGTTTAGAAGAGATGGTTATTTCAGTGGCAATCCTAAGGAAAGAGCAACGGAGTTGAATCGTCTATTTAATAATGATGAAATTCTTGCGATTTTTGATATTTCAGGTGGGGATTCCGCGAACCAGATCTTGGAATATCTCGACTACGATAATATTCGATTGCATCCGAAGCCTTTTTTCGGAATGAGTGACTTGTCCGTTATTTTGAACGCTTTACATACACAAAGTAATTCGAAATCCTATCACTATCAGTTGATGAATCTCGTATCTTCTGATGGGGCGGAGCAGCAAGCTGCTTTCTATCGAACATTTTTCGAAGGACATAACGATCTTTACGATTTCGACTTTCATTGGGTCCGTGGGAACCAGATGAGTGGGATTGTAATTGGCGGCAATATTCGATGTTTTATGAAGCTGGCAGGAACAAGTTATTTTCCAGACCCTTCGAACAAGATTTTATTCTTAGAGAGTTTAAGTGGCAGAGCTAACAAAATCGTCTCCTTATTTGCTCAGCTTCAGCAAGCTAGAACTTTTGATAAATGTGCTGGAGTGATTCTTGGGTCGTTTACTGAGCTTGAGAGCTATAATGAATTTTCAATCGTAGAAGCGTACTTGAAGGAAATCAGCGGGATTCCTATCGTGAAGACGGACGAGATCGGGCATGGTAGTGACAGTAAGTGTATTGTTGTGGGTGAGAATATTACTTTATAAGAGCTAAAGGTGGATGATTGGTTTTCAAGGTGATTTATGTTGATAAGAGAGGAGTCAGAGAGAGTTATGATGTCCACACACGACTACCCATCTAAAGAGGTATTGAAAAATGCTATACATACTGCCTATCTATCTCTCGATCTTGAATTTGAGGGCATTGAGAATGCTCAAAAAGACACTCGTATGGAAGGCGTCGATCGTACTCCAGCAGAAATCCTTGCCTATCAATTGGGCTGGTTGAACCTTGTGATGAAATGGGATAAGGATGAAAAAGCAGGGATAACCGTTATTACACCTTCACCGGATTATAAATGGAATCAGCTTGGCGGATTATATCAATCGTTTTATCATACATATGCTGCCTACTCATTAGACGAGTTAAGATCTTTATTTCAAGAGACAGAACATCAGTGGCAGAGCTGGATTGATTCTTTAAGTGATGAAGAACTTTTTACGCTAGGCGTGCGGAAATGGACAGGAAACAATCCGAGATGGCCTATGATCAAATGGATTCATATTAATTCAGTAGCACCGTTTAAGACTTTTCGTTCTAAGATTCGTAAGTGGAAAAAGCTCAATTGTATTAGCTCAAATTAATAACCGCAGACCAAGCCATTGTCTAAGAGAAGAAATCTCTGAAACAGAGGCTTTTTTCATATACATAGAAGGAATTTAGATTAGCATTATGTGGAGGAGATGGGATTAGTGGAAGAGAATGTATACTAGTCCCGAAAAAAGATGAAAAGGGTGGATCTTTTGAGAAAAAGCATCACAATAATCAGTTCACTTATATTATGTATTGCATTAAGCACTATCATTTATATCGTGGTAAACAATAATACTAAACCCACAGTTAGTCCAGAGAACATTGAATTAAAGGAGCTAATAAATTCGGATGTAACACAAATCAAATTTTCGGAAAAACCAACGGTATTAGTATTTTTCACCTCTTGGTGTCCGTATTGTAATGAAGATGCTCCAAAGATTGTTTCTTTGTATAAAAAATATAAGGATAAAGTGAACATCTAAGGCATTAATCCAATTTATCGTGATGATGTTTCAGAAGTTGAACAGTATGTTAAGAAATACAAAATTGATTATCCCGTACTTCTAGATGAAACAGGAGCTTTCTATAAACATTATGGGGAACCAGGTTTTCCTACATTGTACTTGATAGATTCTGAAGGGGAAGTGCTTGATCAAATTATAGGCTCATCTGATCTTGAGGTTATTGAGAGTTCGTTAAATATTCTTATAGAGTATTTTTGATAATCTAAAAGGAGCTACTGGTATGATCAAAAAAAGGAAAAAGACATTCATCATCGCCGCATTCCTATCCATCTTTATAATGTTACTAATAGCTAGCTATATGTTAAATCCTCAACCCGTTCATGCGATGATGGTAGACTTTTCTAGTATGGAGGAACAGGATGAACAAGTTTATCTAGAACCTGACATCTCTGAGAATATTGAGTATTTGATTATAAACGATCTCGAACAATCGAAAGAAAGAATTTCAGAGATCTTTGACGGATTACATTCTACTCCAACCATGCTATTTGTTCAATCTCCTCAAGCCCTGAAGAAGTATGCTCAAAAGAATCGAACGGGACAGACTTATTATACATATTGGGGGCATTACATCGTTATTGGTCCTGATGGATTTAATGAAGATGTAATAGCTCATGAACTGCTGCATAGTGAATTAAGAACGAGATTAAAGAATAAGGACAAGGTACCTGTATGGTTTGATGAAGGGTTAGCAACCTTAGTTGATCATAGATATATAAGAAATGAAAATTTAAGCTTAGATCATATTAATGACTTAAGTAGTAGAGATGCTTTTTATGAACCCTCACAAGTAAAAGAAAATTATGAGATCGCCCATTCAGAAGTTACTAGATGGTTTGGGATCGTAGGAAAATCTGGCTTAGCAGAACTTATTGAAGGATTAAATAAAGGTGGAGCATTTAATGAACTGTATAAAGCAATAGAATCTCGTAGATAGAGGAGGTTGTAATGAAGAAGTTCATTATTGTAATTCTAGCCATTGTTGCTTTAATGCCAATGCGCTCAATGAATGCGGACTGGGCTTATTCTTTTGTTGTTTACTCAGGTGATATTTATGAAATATCCGACGACGAGCTCATCCCATCGAATGACATTGACAAGAAGATAGGGCAAGTAACACGATATTCAGACCACGAAGGAACGTATAGCGGGAACTTTTCAAATATTTACCCTAAGGGCACGCCATATTATTCAATAAAGAATATCGATCCAAAAGAAATCATTGCCATTAAGACCCACGAAGCTGAATTTGTCAAAGCTATTAATAAAGGTCAATATGCCAATGGTCAATTGGAAAGTAAAACGATCTGGATTTCTATACTAGGGCCTTTAATTATTGTGTTATTAATAATATGGATAATGAAACGAAAGAAATCTGTGCGATAGAGTTATCCGTTATGCCTTTGGGTGACAGGGTCCCTTGCCTTTTATTACCCGGTTAAAGATTTATTTATGGTGGAGGATTTGAAGCAGATGGGAAATGCTACGCTACCGATTAGGTTATCCATGAAGCTTGCAATGATGACGAAATGATGATGAGAAGGTGGATGTAATAGAAAACATATCGAGTTTAATCGAAAAGTTATCATGGAATCTATCCGAAGAAGAAAAGAAAGATGCAATTAATAAGCTACAATACATAAAGGATGAAGATTTGCATTTATTAGTACAACCTATATCAAAAGACTATTGGGATGGAGCGGCTGAAACAGTCATACGTTTAGGATATCCACGTGTGAAAAGCATATTGTCGGGTTTACTTGAATGGATACAAGATATAAATTGGCCAGGTGCGGGGGAAATAGCTGTTTTTTTACTTGAAATAGGGGATCCGATGATTCCATATGTAAAAGATGTACTAAATCAACACAGTGATGATGAAGAATGGGTGTACAGGATTTTTAATGATTTAATTGATCATTGGAATACGGTACAAATCCTACAGATACAAGCAGAATTAATTAAGATTTCACAGGAAAAAGCCAATGATCTTTCGGCATTAAGAATCTTATTAACTCACGGTATATACGCAAAAGATGTGGTCTGTGAAATAATCCAGCGCAAAAAAGATGTCCTTGTATTTGAACTCAAGGAACTTCATGATACTCATCCTGAAATTGATTGTGAAGCTCTTTATAAAGAATTCTTCAATCAGCAGCCTAATGTAATTAAACAGTTTCATGAGCACAATAAAGAACGTTTTTATATATGTAATTCGATATCAAAGCGCCAAGAAGTTTTAAGAGAAATAGAAATCTTTACAGCTGAGTTTCTCACTTCGTGAAGTTATCAGGCGTTACTGAAATAAATTTAAAGGAGACTTATCAGTGAACAACATCAAAGTGCTTCATTATGATGCTTTTTCTTCTTATCCGAACAAAGGGAATCCTGCGGGAGTAGTGTTAGAAGCTGATCATTTAAGCGAAAGTGAAATGCAATCAATAGCTCATAAAGTCGGTTTTAACGAAACAGTTTTTATAATCTCATCAGATGTAGCTGATTTAAGGCTTAAGTATTTTACGCCAGGCCATGAGATCAATCTTTGTGGACATGCTACAATGGCATCTTTATTTGCTTTAAAAACAAAGGGTATCCTTGGAGAGTTTAGCTCGGTAAAGATCGAAACAAACGTGGGTGTGCTACCCATCCAATTCAGTATGGACAACAATAATCACTTACTAATAAAAATGAAGCAAGATCAACCGAAGTTTATTGAATTTAACGGCGATAGAGCGAAGCTTGCACACGCCATAGGTTTAACCCTTGACGAGATAGAAGAGGATCTGCCTATTGTTTATGGCTGTACTGGCGCATGGACTCTATTAGTCCCGATTAAGAGAATAGATAGCTTTAATAAAATGAAACCGACAAACTCGTTGTTTCCGGAGATTTTAACGCAGGTTCCAAAAGCATCTGTACACCCATTTTCACTCCAAACGCTTGATCCGCACGCTTTAATGCATGCCAGACATTTCTCATCGCCTTTTTCGGGAACCGTTGAAGATCCAGTAACAGGTACAGCATCGGGAGTCATGGGGGCTTATTATTTAAAATATATTAATCCGCATTTGGACTCGATAAAATTTGATGTGGAACAGGGATTGGAAATGGGTAGGGACGGCAAGGTGAACGTAGAAGTATATCGAAATGAATCCGGTGATATGGATGTGTTTATTTCTGGAACTGCGGTGTTTGTGGGGGAGGTAGATTTATGGAGATGATAAAATATACTCAGCTTGGAGTGTATGGAGTCTTAGTGAAGAACGATAAAGTATTACTAATTAAGAAAGCAAGAGGCCCTCATACGGGGAAGTGGGACTTTCCAGGGGGTTCTGTTGAGTTTGGAGAGGAGCCGTATGAGGCCCTTAAGAGGGAGTTTTGGGAAGAGACCGGAATTACAAGTTTAAAAGGATTGCTTCATGATTCCATTTCCTATACGTTAATTTATCCATACAGTGATACCCAGTTAGAAGAATTACACCATATAGGGATCATATATAATGTTTCATTGTTAGATGTGAACTTTGAGCTTAAGACCGATGGAGACGGACAAGACTCTGACGGGGCACAGTGGATAGAAATCAAACAACTAAACAACCTTGCTTTAACCCCTTTTGTGAAGAAAATAATGCTGGGTCATTATTAGAACTTTAATGATCTAAGGAATGGAGGCAGCTTCATGATTGAAATTGATTGTTTGGGTGAAATCTGCCCAGTACCAGTAATGATGTTAAAAAAACATCAAAAAGCCATTCAGAAGGGTGAAAAGGTAATGCTAGTTACTGATCATAGCTGCGCAAAAGTTTCTATCACGGATTACTGTCGTGGTTCAAATCTAAAATGTTCCATTCAAGAAGTGATTAATGGAGTATGGGAAATTACGATTGAGGTTTAGGCTCAACACAAAGTATCTATTAAAGTCTTTTCAATATATCGAACTAATTGTTTCGTATCGTTGTCACAGCGCTGATTTTGTTTCTTTATCATGTAGACATCGTTATTGACCTGGAACTGATCAATAGGAATGATCTTGAGTTGTTTACTATACAACTCTTTTTTTATGGACATATAAGGGAGAAAGGCGAGACCATGTCCTCTAATGGCAGCAAGCTTTACCGCCTCAAGAGAGTCTAGATTAAAGAGTATATTTAATTTAAGCTCGCCCACTGACACGGCATTCAAAGCTCTTTGCACACAATGAAGCTGTGAGGACCAGATTAAAGGATAATTGGGGAGCTCAGTCAATGTGATTTTATCAGGGCAAACGGTCGTATTGCTTGCCACCAACATAACTTGATCTGAAAATACCATATGTGAGCTTAATTCGGATTTTGGAGAGGGACCGGAAATAAACCCGATATCACCTTCTTCAAGAAGTAAACGTTCTTCTACTAAGGACGATGCCCCTTCATTTAAAGTGATATGGCATTTGGGAAAATGTTTTTTTACCTCATACAAGGTACAAGGGAGAGCATAATTACAGACCTCCGGAATCGCATAAATAGACAGCTCTTGTTGTGTTGGCTGTAAATGATTGATTTCTGTGATCATATCATCATACAATTTACAGATTTGCTCCACGTACTTCTCCGCAATAATCCCTGCTTCGGTTAGGCTAGCGCCTTTATTACTTCTTACAAAAAGTTCAGAACCTAGGGTATTCTCCCATGATTTCAACTGCTGACTAAGTGCGGATTGGGTGATATGAGATTTCTGAGCGGCTTTAGATATACTTTTTAACGAAGCTATATCTAAAAACAATTTAAGCGTTTCCATATTCATACTTATTCCTCCTGTTGCCCGCTGTTAGTGCACACTATAGCATATATGATTACGCTCCATCTGTGCCATTAGTAACACTTATACAGCATAAAGAAAGCAGATAACCACAGCTCAAATAAGTATGTTACTATTTTCACATAGTCAATTACATAAAAACGATGGAGGTGTTAGACTATGGGGCAAACCGTAAGTCCCGAAACGAGATCAACCCGAACCAGAGCTCCTAGAAAACCTAAAAAGAGTCAGTTGCCCATCGCGTTGCTGGTCACAGCTCTCATTATTGGGTTTGGTTTTTTCCTAGACCATTCCCACGATAAAATGGTTGTCTACCTGCTTTTCGGTATTTCGTTTGGCGTTATTTTACAAAGATCACGTTTCTGCTTTACTGCATCACTTAGAGATCCCTGTATTACAGGCAGCACATCAGTTACAAGAGCGGTTCTGATTGCTTTTTCCCTTGCAACTATCGGATTTACAGCGATTAAGTATCCAGCGTTCCTGGAAGGTAAACCGATTCCTGGGATGGACAATGTGGGTCAGATCAGCTTAGCTTTGATCATTGGTGCTGTATTATTCGGAATTGGCATGGTTATCGCGGGTGGATGCGCTTCGGGTACATTGATGCGTGTAGGTGAAGGATTCACGATGCAGATGCTTTCACTTGTGTTTTTTGTCATTGGTTCACTTTGGGGATCACATGATATGGGTTGGTGGAGAGCTAACGTTATAAAGGATGCACCAACTGTATTTTTACCAGATGTATTCGGTTGGCTTGGAGCACTGGTTGTTCAGTTCCTGATTATTCTTCTGTTATACATTGCAGCTGTTAAATGGCAAGAGAAAAAGATGGGAAGCGCAGATTAGTTTAGATTATTACGTGAATATTTTCACTATTGTTATTCCAAAAAAATATAAAGGTGGTTTTTAAAATGGCTGAATTTACACTTGATTGCATGGGAGAAGCTTGTCCGGTTCCGTTAATGAGAACAGAAAAGAAAATGACTGAACTCAATGTAGGTGATGTACTAGTAGTAGCTATTGATCATAGCTGCGCAATGAAGAACGTTCCAGAATGGGCGAGAAAACAGGGACATAATGTGGAAATCGAAGAGGTTGATGATGGCGAATGGGAAGTTGTTATTGAGAAGGTAAAATAAGATCGGTTACTAGGAAAGGACGGTGAAGGAAACGGTGAACGAATTCTGGTTGAAGATATCGTCTAACCGCTTTTACAAGCGCTTGCTCAAAGAACCGTTTACTTATGTAACTGGAGCTGTACTTCTCGCTGTATTCGCTACAGCACATCTGGCTGTTTTCTCTAAAGGATGGGGAGTAACCAGCGCTTTTGCAGATTGGGGAGCTTGGTTGTATCGATTAGCAGGCGGAAATGTAGATCAATGGGCATATTTTAGTTCGGAAAAAGCACAAAAAACATTATCTTCCGGATTTTTGAATGATGGTGGTTCGATTCGAAATCTAGGGATTATATTAGGTGCTTTAGCAGCGACTTTGTTTGCTTCCGAATTCAAGCTGAAGAAAATTAAGTCCAAAAAGCAGGTTGTAGCAGCGGTACTTGGCGGATTGCTCATGGGGTACGGAGCTAGACTGGCTAATGGATGTAATATTGGTGCATTGTTTACGGCTATAGCTTCCTTATCGCTTTCAGGATGGATATTTGGATTGTTCCTGCTGGTTGGCGCATTTATAGGCAGTAAATTATTAGCCAAATTCTTTATGTAAAAGTGAAATAGTCTGAGCTTGTAGCGCTGACGAGAGTCAGCCTATTTTATTAAGGCACAGACTCACAGGAGGGACAAAAGGAATGGAAAAGAAGACAGAACAGTATGATGTCGTCATTATCGGTGGCGGGGCTGCTGGTTTAACAGCGGGAATCTATTGTGGACGTGCAAAATTAAAGACTCTCCTCTTGGAAAAATCACTGGTAGGTGGTCTTGCCACTTATACTAATGAAATAGAAAATTATCCTGGTTTTCCTGAAGGATCGACCGGTACAGACCTTATGGGACTATTTCATAAACAAGCTAAGAAATTTGGTGTGGATTTTAAAATGACAGATGTAAAATCTGTTTCGGTAGCGGAAGATATTAAGGTAGTGGAGACCTTTCGGGTTCGTTATAAGTGCAAGGTCATTATTATAGCCAGTGGGGGAAAACCAAGAATTACCGGGGCAGCAAATGAAGATATGTTCTTATATGATAAAGGAATTTCCTTCTGTGCAACCTGTGACGCTGCAGCAAATACGGGAAAGACGGTTATGGTTGTTGGCAGTGGTGATGCAGCTATTGAAGAAGGAATGTTTCTGACCAAGTTTGCAGATAAAGTAATCGTTTCTGTTATGCATGATCATGGGAAAATGGATTGTAATGAAATTGCTAAAACGCAAGCACTGGAAAACCCTAAGATGGAATTCATGTGGAATACGGTGGTAAGTTCTTTCGAAGGTGAAGAACGCTTAAATTCTGTCGTCCTGAAAAATTTAAAATCTAATGAACTGCAAAACATAAAGGTTGATTCATGTTTCTTATTTATTGGATATACCCCGAACACAGAAATTTTATCAGGTGTAGTTGAGTTGAATCGAAATGGATATGTCCTAGTCAATGAAAAAATGGAAACAAATATACCTGGTGTGTTCGCAGCAGGCGATGTATGTGATAAGTTCCTTAAGCAAGTGGCTACAGCTGTTGGCGATGGTGCCATTGCAGGGTATGGTGCAGAGAAGTATATCTCTGAATGTGAGACCTATGAGCATCAAATTCTAAATCAAGGAAAACCATCCGTTGTTTATTTATGGAATGCAACTGATCCTTCTTGTCGGGAGCTATTACCACTCATTGAGGCGTTTGAACAATCCCATACTGAGATCAGGGTCACAAAGGTAGATGTATATAAGTCACCCGGACTTGCTGCCAAGCTGGGAATAGATTCAGTACCTTCCATAGTTTATCTAAATGATGGAAAGATCCAAAGGGTAATTACAGATAAGATAAGTGATAACATATTGAATGCTCTAACGAATTGATGGAAAAGCCCTATGCAGATATCTCTGAATAGGGCTTTTTTTAATTATGCTTTTATTAATTGGACGAGCTATTTCAAGAAAGTGTCAAAGTATCAATAATAGTTGTTTTGTCATATACCTTTGAAAGCGCTTAGATATTAAGATTAATTCATAAGATAGCAAATCAACGGAGGGAGAGTAGAGGAGAACCAAGGCTGCAAAAAGAGAGAAAGCCATGAAAGATGCTTTATTTATAAGAATCTAGGTTTAGGAGGACTTACATATGGCGAACGCAAGCGTCGCACCAGACAAGACATCAAGACCGAATCTCGGCAAGCATCGGACCAGCGGGATAAGACGCTTTTTTAAGCAAATAGATCTGCAGCTTATGGTATTGCCAGCACTTGTTTTAGTTTTTATTTTTGCCTATATCCCCATGTACGGTATTCTAATCGCTTTTCAAGATTACAAGTTAGGTAATAGTTTTATTAGCAGTGATTGGGTTGGATTAAAGCACTTTATTTACTTCTTTAATGCTCCTGAATTTGAAGTGGTTATGAAAAATACAATCATAATCAGCTTACTGAAGTTCTGTTTTGGATTTCCTGCACCGATTATTTTGGCGTTAATGCTGAACGAAGTTCGTAAGATGTTCTTTAAACGGGTTATTCAGACCGTTACATACTTGCCTCACTTCTTATCTTGGGTGGTTATCGGCTCGATGGTTACCTCGATGCTATCCGTAGATAATGGCAGTATAAATATGCTGCTTGAGAAATTGAGATTTATCGATGAACCGATTAACTTCCTGTCTATGACCGAATATTTCTGGGGCATTTTAGTTACAACCAATGTGTGGAAGGAAATTGGATTTGCCTCAATCGTTTACTTAGCTGCCATTGCTGGTATTGATCCGCACTTATACGAAGCTGCTTCGATGGATGGTGCGAGTCGCTTTAAACAGATATATTTGATTACGTTGCCTTCCATTATGCCAGTTGTGATCATCTTTATGATTTTGGCGATCGGTAATCTGGTGAATGCAGGATTTGAAGATATTTTGATCCTTGCTTCCAATCCGGCTCTACGAGAGGTATCAGATTCAGTTGATGTATATGTTGTACGTGTCGGTATAGATAACTTCAGGTACTCCTATGCGACTGCTATCGGATTGTTCAAGGCCGTTATCAGTGTGACATTACTTACCTTTGCAAATTTCATTGCCAGAAGAGCGGGAAACAGCTTGTGGTAATGAATTACTCAATATAGGGGGACTGAATTATGAAACGTACTAACATAGGAGACCGATTGTTTATTGGATTCATATATGTATTCTTGACCTTACTGGCATTCTCCGCGTTTTATCCATTTTGGAATTCACTTGTGATTTCTTTTAATGAGGGGATGGATACTTCCAAAGGCGGAATTACTTTCTGGGTCCGTGAGTTCACGCTTGAGAATTATAAGATCGTATTTGAAGATTCTCGTTTAATGGGTGGATTCGTCATTGCAACATTGCGGACGGTAATTGGTACAGTAACAGCGATATTGGCCACTTCGATATTTGCTTATGGGATGTCGAAGCGCGAACTAATGGGTCGCAAATACTACATGATTATGTGTATCATTACAATGTATTTCGGTGGGGGACTCATTCCGTCATACATGCTTATCAGAAGTTTAGGCCTCTTCAACTCATTTTGGGTGTTTATTATTCCTGCACTTGTCAGCGTATGGAATATGATCATATTCCGGACCTTCTTCCAAGGTCTTCCGCAAGGTTTAGAGGAGTCAGCAAAAATTGATGGCTGCGGATACTGGGGAACTTTTCTCCGAATCGTACTTCCCTTGTCAGGGCCTGTCATCGCAACATTATCATTGTTCACAGCAGTCAATCACTGGAATGAGTGGTTCGTAGCGAGTATTTACATTACGAAAGAGGAGTTAATGCCGATTCAGACCATCTTGAGACAGATATTGTTCTCTAATATTGCTTCAGAACAGCTGTCTAATGTAGATGCAAGTTCCATTGCTCATATTAACTCAGCCAAGAAAATAACGTCGAAGTCATTAACGATGGCTACGATCATGGTTGCAACCATTCCGATTGTATGTGTATACCCATTCCTACAAAGATTTTTCGTTAAAGGTGTCTTGGTCGGATCATTGAAAGAGTAGGATGATAGAATGAGATGGGGTTTAGAGCATATTGCTTTGAACATAGATTACAAATTGAAAGGGGAAAATACATTGAAGACTAAGAGAAAGATGCTTCTCGGAACGTTGTCTACCTTGCTATTGTCGACTGTGGTGGCGGGTTGTGGTGGCAACAATTCAAGCGCTCCAGCTGCAACTGCTGAACCAGTGAAAGAAGGAGGAACAGCGGTTAACACAGCAACTGAAGCTCCAGCGGCTGATTTGTATGAGTTAGGGAAAGAACCGCTTGAAGTATCATTCTACGGAAACTACGGCTGGTATCAAATGCCGAAATGGGGCAAAGATGCTGCTTCTAAATGGATTTTAGATAATTTGAAAATCAATGTCACTGGAATTAGCTCTGGTGGTAATAATGCTCAGAAGCTGCAAACGATGATCGTTGGTAATGAGCTACCGGATATTGTATGGACTGAGAAAGGTGCTGACGTAGAGCGTCTTCGTCAAGCAGATATGCTAGTTCCTTTGGATGAATACATTGATAAATATCCAAACTTTAAAAAGTACTTAACAGCTGGACATTTGGAATTGCTTCGTTCTCCTGATGGTAAAATCTATCAGCTGCCGAATTATTATACAACACAGCCAAACGGTAATGCCGGATATGCGATCAATAAGAAAATTTACAAAGAACTCGGTTCTCCTAAGCTAGAGACTACGGATGATTTGTATGCTTACTTAAATGCTGTTAAAGCGAAGTTCCCAGATGTTATTCCGTTTGAGACTGGCTTAGCGAAAGATGGTAACGGTATTGACCAGTTGTTCTCCTCTTTTAAAGAGAATAACCTTTCGTATACTAGAATATATGCTGTACCTGATGGCGACAAAATGGCTTCCATTTACAAAGATGAAGGGTTCCGTGAGTCCGTTGTCTTTGGTGCTAAATTAATGCGTGAGAAGCTTATGACACAGGATGCGAATACCCAAACAGAAGACCAAATCAGAGAGAAAGCGATGAACGGCAAGTTCGCTGTGATTGCGACATTCGATCCGATGAAGTTGCTCGCTACTGCTGATGAAGAGATGAAGAAGAAAAATCCGGAAGATGGTTATATGTTTATTAAACCAATCTACAAACCGGGCTTAGATCAAAGTAAAATCACTCCGGGAACGTACAATCAGTTAGGCTGGAACGTGGCTACAATCACTAAAAACGCTAAAAATCCAGAAGCTGTATTCGCAATGCTTGATTGGATGACAGGTGCAGAAGGTTCTATGGTTCTGAACTGGGGCCCTCCAGGACCAGACGCTTACTGGGATGGCTTTGAAGCAGATGGACTTACTCCTAAATTTAATAAAGATAAATATCTAAATGAGCCAGAAGCATTGTCTGAAATCAGCGGTAAGGCTGGTGACTTGGTTTGGGTAGGAAACACGGTTTTCTTGGATAATACGAAGAAAATGATGTTGCAAACCCTTCCAGCTGATAAGATCGACTTTAGTAACCGTTGGCAGATGGAAGTAACGTGGGCTTCACAAGGCGACTTTACGGAGTTCCTAAACTGGGATCCGGCTCCAGACAGTGAAGAAGGTATTATCAGACAAAGCGTTAGAGATATCTGGCTAACTGCTAGAGCGAAATCAATGTATGCGAAGACCGATGCAGAAGCATTAGCCATTCTTGACAAAGCACATGATGATTCCATGAAGGTTGGTTATGAGAAATTCCTTGATTATGTTACAAAAGTATGGACAGAAAACAAGAAAGCTTTAGGAAAATAATAATTAGTAATACGAAGGTTTGCTACTAGGCAAGCCTTCGTTTTTACGTTGTATTCCGATGACTCATTGTTTATAGGCTGGTAGACAAATTTATGAATGGTATACTGGGAAAGAGTAATGGTAGAATTTACAGGGACAGATTTATGCATTTCAAAGGGGGACTTGTTGATGTACAACGTATTATTAGTAGACGATGAGATGCTGGATCTAGAAGGTATGAGACAATTTATTCCTTGGAATGAGCTTGGTATGGAAGTTGTAGAGGCAGCAAATAACGCGTTTACCGCGTGCGATATTTTAGATCAGCATGTTATTGATATTATCGTAAGCGATGTGAATATGCCGAATATGTCGGGCCTTGAGCTGGCTCGAATTGCTATAGAGAAAAAAAAGGATATACGCGTGATATTTGTAAGCGGTTACCAAGATTTTAGCTATGTTAAGCAAGCACTGTCACTAAAGGCGTATAGCTACGTCCTTAAGCCAATGGATGATAGCGAACTCATTGCTGCACTTCAGAAAGTAAGGCAGGATTTAGACGATGAACGTAAACGACGTGATGTTGAAGAAGCCTATCAGCATATGATTCCAATGGCCAAAAATGATTTGTTGATACGCTTATTCGAAGGGGAATGGGAAGGGGAAGAGGGTAGCCAGGCCGGAATGTTGTCGCTTGTGAAGTCATACGGTCTGGATAAGCTGAATTGGCCTGTTCGTGTAGCTGTCTTGGAGCTTGACTACTTCAACTGGCTTCAAGGACAGGATAATCTATCTAAACATCAAATGGCTAAGGACTTCCTTTATGAAGTGAATAGAATAGGTCAGAAGCACGGAATGCCACATTGCTACAAGGTATCGTCCTATCGGATTGCATTATTGATTAACGAGCAGGAAATGGAAAAGTTCACTGAGGATATTTACGCCTCGATTCGTGCGAAGTTTCCAGTCACAATGACTGTAGGTGTAGGCAAACCAACATTTTCTATGGAACAGATTCATATCTCCTATCGACAAGCTATGGAAGCTGTGGACGGAAAAATGTTTATTGGCAAAGGCAATCTTATAATGTATGAGACCGTTAGCAGTGAACCAGGGATGATCGATGCTCGTATGTTAGATACCCGTATGGATACGCTGTTTAAAGCGGTGAAAGAGTATGAGCTAGTTCTTATTTATGATGAGATCGACAAGTTATTCCGCTCTGTAAGTAGTTTGAGATCCAAATTCACTATTCATAATCTGGCAATGTATATCATTTGGAAGCTGGATCAGCAGTTAAAGGATGTTAGTGAGGATTTATTTGAAATTTTAGGTATGGAGATACATAGTTTAGATGTTTTACACCAATTCGATACGATCAGTGATATTCGCTCGTGGCTCGTACTCAAAACGTTTGAGATCTCTGAGTACCTGCGTAGTAAATCAGATTCAGTGAACCATAAATTGATTAGAGAAATCATCCAAACGATGCAGGACAGAATGAGCGATAACTTTACGCTTAAAGATATTGCGCAGCAGTTCTCTTTCTCCCCTAACTATTTGGGCTATCTATTCAAAGAGGAAACTGGGAAAACGTTCAGTGAAGTACTTACACAGCTTCGAATGGATCAAGCAGGCAAGCTTTTAAAAGATCCGACCTGCAAAATCTATGAAATCGCTAGCAAGGTAGGCTATCGGTATCTCCCTTATTTCAGCAGACAGTTCAAAGAGGCTTATGGTATGACACCTATGGAGTATCGTAAGCGCGACAAGTGATGGGGGATGATGTTCTATGAAATTACGAAGAAGACATAAGTATGTGCCGATTGGGTATAAGTTAATGCTGACGTATATGTTTTTTATAATTATTCCTATATCCTTGATAGGGTTCGTCTCTCATTCCATGTATAATGATTCATTACGCGAACATATCAATACGAATATTAAAGGAACGTTATTGCAGATACGTGACAATATTGATTATAAAATGGACGAAGTTACTCGAATATCAACGCAATTATACAGTGATTTTGATTTTTATCGGAATCTTCGGAGCTATGAGGAAGGCTGGGAAAATTACGATCGGATGTCTAAGAAGGTGCTGCCAAAACTTGACGTAGCTATTCAATCTACTGGTGTGAAGATAGGGATGTCGCTATTCTTAAAGAATGAATCGATCCCTGAGATCTATTCGAATTCACTTGAGGGCTATTTGGATAATAGTAGCTTTTATCATCTCTACCACATGAAACGGATTGAAGGTAAGTCCTGGTATTATGATTTTCCAACTGAAAAATACGCTGAAACTATGAAATGGTGGCAGATCGAGAGTGATGTAGAGAATAATCGCATCTCGTTGCTCCGTAGACTAATTGATACATACGAGCCTCTTAAGCCTAAAGAGATAGGATTCCTGCGGATTAATGTAAGGATTCCAGATCTATTTGACAGTGTCAATTATACGAAGATAGGAAAAGGAAGTAATTTAATTATAAAGAATGAGTTTGGAAGAACGATGTATCAATCGGGTGAACTACCGGAGAACTATACTAATGAAGCCGAGCTAAATAAGGATTACCTGACGATTAAAGAAACGATTATGGTTGCTAACCAAGCATGGCAATTAATCGCGCTTGTTCCGATTACAATCCTTGAAAAGGATGCAATGAAGGTACGTTTGTTTATTATTTTAATGTGTCTCATATGCTGTGTGGTTTTTAGCTTTGTAGGTATATTTATATCCCGTTATTTTTCGATTCGTATTAATAAGTTCGTATATGTGCTTAATGCCTATCGGGAAGGTGATCTTCACAAGCGTATTAAATATCGAGGGAAGGATGAATTCTCTCAGATAGCAACCGCACTGAATGATATGGGTGAGAATATTGATATGTTGATTAAAGAGGTATATCTGACGCAGCTCCAGAAGAAGGAAGCGGAGCTTGAAATCCTACAATCGCAAATCAACCCACATTTTCTGTACAATACTTTGTCGTCTATTATTCAATTAGCCAAATTTGGTCAAAATGAGAAGCTGCAGAAGATGGTGATGGAATTAGCGAAGTTTTACCGCTTAACGCTTAATGAGGGCCGTACGATGATCCCGGTTCCAACTGAAATTGAGCAAGCAAACGCCTATTTAGAAATCCAGAAAATTAAATACGGTGACCGCTTAGAGGTTCTGTTTGATTTTGATACTGAGATCTGGCCTTATGAGACCATTAAACTGATTCTACAACCCTTTATCGAGAACGTCCTGAAGCATGCTTGGTGCGGCGATCACATTCATTTACGGATTGTAGGACGTAAGGAAGGCGATAATATTCTCTTCCGTATTATTGACGATGGTATTGGCATCAGACAAGAGCGTATTGATCAAATTTTCGATTCGAAGGGACACACAAATACAGGTTATGGCGTCCGTAATGTGGATCAACGGATTAAGCTGCAATATGGACCTGAGTATGGCGTAAGTATTTTTAGTCGTGTGGGAATTGGAACATCAGTTCAGATCCTGATTCCTGCCAAAAAAAGAAAGTAAGCGGTATTGCAGTGATGATGTAGAGAAGGGGTCATTAAGCTAGTTATCGCTAGCTTAATGACCCCTTTGATTGTTCAAGTGATCGTTAGAAACCTTTGTATTGAGGTTCTTCTGACTCTAATTCGGTTACCCGATTTTCAACCTGTGTAACGATTTGTTGCGTTTGCTCAGCTGCATTTGTAAATAAAGTTTTTGCACTTTCGTTTTGTGTTTCAAGTGCAAATTGCTCCAAGCTCGCTTGAGCACCTTTTAAAGAAGATAAACATGTTTTAACTTGTGAGGCTACTGTCATTAGGTTTCTCTCCTCTGTTTTAAGTTTCTAGCATGACGTTTCCTATTGTCCTCAACCGTTACTTTAGTTATGCAGGAAAAAAATAGAAGTTTTACACGTTAACCGATTTCCATAAATAAGTAGTCTAATTCAGGATTGAATGGACCTTTTTTGACAAATAATGAGTGTTAATAAACAAGTGTTGATTTAAAAAGGAGGAAAATTGTGATGCCGGAGTGGTTGGAGGTTGTAGTACGAACACTCTTTGCTGTGGTTGTGCTTTTCTTTTTAACTAAATTACTGGGGAAGAGACAAGTATCGCAGCTTTCGTTCTTCGAGTATATTACGGGGATAACCGTCGGCAGCTTAGCCGCCTATATTTCTTTGGATACGGATAAGTATTGGCATTTAGGACTCATTGCACTGATTGTATGGGTCGCTTGTTCTTTAGGAATTGAATGGCTTCAGATGAAGAGTAAAAAAGCAAGAGACTTCATTGACTTTAAGTCCACCGTTCTTATAAAAGACGGGAAAATACTTGAAGATCATATGAAA
Source organism: Paenibacillus sp. NPDC058367 (assembly GCF_042723305.1). Taxonomy (NCBI): domain Bacteria; kingdom Bacillati; phylum Bacillota; class Bacilli; order Caryophanales; family Paenibacillaceae; genus Paenibacillus; species Paenibacillus sp. NPDC058367. Next base: position 272,349 of record NZ_JBHXIZ010000001.1, on the reverse strand, counting down.
AAGGAACGTTTAACAACAGATGAATTATTGGAAGAGCTACGTAAAAAGGATGTATTCAATATATCTGAAGTGGAATTTGCGATTATGGAGTCTGATGGAGCGATTAATGTTCTGCTTAAGAAGGAGTATCTCCCTCTATCGGCAAAAGACCTGGGTGTGAAGGTTGCCCCACAGAAAGAGTCACAAGCCGTCATTATGGATGGGAAAGTATTAGATAAACCGTTAGATACCTTAAATCTGACTCGCAGCTGGCTTGATGGAGCGCTAGAGAAAATGGGGCTAACCGTCGAGAATGTATTTCTCGCTCAAGTTGATTCTTATGGAGAGCTGACAGTCGATTTGTATGCCGACAACTTTAAAGTTCCACAGCCACAAGATAAACCACAATTATATGCTTTGCTAAAAAAATGTGAAGCGGATCTGGAAATGTTCAGTCTGTCGACAGAAAATGAAAAAGCTAAAAAAATGTACGAACAATGCTCAGAGCAATTGCAAGCATCTTTGAAAGTACTAAAGCCTTTAATCCAAAGTTGATGTTCTACAAAGCTCATACCCAAAAGCAAGAAAGAACCGATTTTTCCATCGGTTCTTTTTTTCGTATACAGCTGAATGGAGTACGAAGTATAAACCTCGTAAACAATTGGCAAACTAAGCCAGATTCGCAAGTCACAACCAAGGAGGTATACAGCCTATGTCAGGAATTCTAGAAACCATTAAAGATCAACTAGAGGGATGCAGTGATGCGGTGTATCAGTCCATTTCTGTTCATGGGCACACATGTCTTTTGATCTATATCCCTTCCATCATCGATTCTAAGACACTTCATGAAAGTATTGCTTTACCGCTAAAAACAGAAGCAGAAGCAAAGCTCGAATGGGCGAATTTTTTAGAACGGTTAGATCAAGGAATTGTTTTTCCTATCCAATATCTCAAGGCATTTGACTTACAGAAGATCGTAGATATGATCGTTGCTGGAAAAGTAGTGCTTTATATAGAGGATCTTCCTTATGTTTATTATTTTGAAATTACCCAATATCAAAAAAGATCAGTGACCGAATCACAAAACGAACTTGTTGTGATTGGTCCCCAAGAGGCTTTCATTGAAGATATTGAAACGAATCTCTCTTTGATTCGACATAAAATTAAACATCCGGATCTAAAAACCATTCATTATTCGATTGGTAAATATACAAAAACTGATGTGTATGTGGTCTACATTGAAGGACTTTACAAAAAAGAAGTTCTTGAAGAGATAAAACAGAAACTAAATGAAATAGATATCGACGGGATACTAGGGATTAGTTATATATCAGAATATTTAAGGGATGGTAACCTCACGCCATTTCCGTTATTTCAATATACAGAACGTCCTGATTCGGTGGCTGCTTCTTTAATGGAAGGCCGAATCGGAATCTTACAAGATGGCACACCTACTGCAATGCTCGCTCCAACATCTTTTTTCACCATGCTGCAATCCTCTGAGGATTATTACCAAAGCTTTTATGCAGCAAGCTGGATTCGTGTTGTTAGATTTCTGTTCTCAATCATATCCATGATTCTTCCATCACTTTATGTAGCGATTACAACCTTTCATCCTCAAATCATTCCACCAAACCTGTTAATTACAATTGCTTCTGCGAGAGAGAACATTCCTTTCTCAGCGCTTACCGAGGCTTTAATTATGGAGCTTACCTTTGAAGCGCTTAGAGAAGCCGGGACTAGAATTCCGAAACCTGTAGGACAGACGGTTTCAATTATTGGGGGTATCGTTATTGGTCAGGCTGCGGTCCAAGCAGGAATTGTATCTGCTCCAATGGTTATTGTTGTTTCTATTACTGGAATTGCCACCTACATCATTCCTCATTATGAGCTAGGTCTGACTTTCCGACTACTTCGTTTCCCGTTACTCGTTATGGGTGGAACAATGGGGCTGCTCGGGGTATATATTACAGCTTTTTTGATTTACGGTCATTTAGCTAATTTAAGACCGTTAGGTGCTCCATATTTGCAACCCGTTGCCCCACTTGTGTTACGGGACTGGAAGGATACATTAACTCGTTTTCCCTCGAACTTTATGACGAAACGCAGCAATCTCTATACTGATAGGAATAAAAGGAGACAGAAAGAGAAATGAGAATCCTGAAGATAGGAGTTATTGTAATCCTGCTCCTAATTATAACAGGTTGTTGGTCGTCGAAGGTTGAGTTGGATGAACTAACATTTGTATATGGAATGTTTATCGATGAAGGCAAAGAACCAAATACTGTTGAAATTACGATTAACTCACCCTTGCCCAATCGTCTTAACGCAGCTGGACAACCTTCAAATGGCGGTGGAGGAGACGGTAATACTTATTCTACCGTCTCTAAGACCGCAGAAACGATTGCAGATGCCATGCTGTTAATTCAAAAAGACTTAACACGTCAGCTTAGTCTTGCTCAATTAAAAGTAATTGTCTTAGGGAAGACCTTTGCTGAACAAGGAATCAGCGAACTACTATTATGGATTGAAAGAGAACCCAGTCTTCCTCTGGGTGCTTTTGTTATGGCTAGTCCGGGAAGTGCAAAAGAGATGAATACTTTAACACCTATTTACGAGCAAATACCCTCGGATGTACTAAGGAACTTTGGATCAGAGAGATATTTGTTTTCTACTACGATTAAGGATTGCCTGTATGCAGAGGCATCCGGTGTTGGATTTGCTATAAACAATCTTTCATTTGGTAAAAAAGAAGAAACATCTAAAGATGGAAAACCGGAATTCTGGGCAGGAATCCAAGGGGCAATGCTGTTTCAAAAAGATAAGATGAAAGGAGTTCTTAAGCTTAAAGAGGGAAGGGCATTAGCTTGGGCGGCAGGCAGTCTTAAGCTGGCAGTTTACTCCGTCGATTGGGATGAGGGAAAAAGCGCCGCAAGTGTTGTATTTGTAAGCACAAAATCATCAAAGAAGTTAAATAAAACGGATAAGGGTCCTGTGTTCACAGTGAATTTAAAGGGGAAAGCTAGTGTAATTTATTTAAGGGATCCTAAGAATAGGGATGCAGAGGAACTCGGCCAAATTATCATTGCGAAGCTTAAAGAGAAAGTCTCTGATAATCTTAACGAAGCTATTCGTAATACCCAAAAAGCAGGTGCCGATGTTCTGCAACTCGGATTGTTACTGGAATGGAACGATCCAAAGCAATGGAAGCAGCTTAGAGAGCGGTGGGATAATTATTATGCTCAAGAGGCTGATATTAAAGTGAAGACAGATTTTAGCATTGTGGATTTTGGAACAGCAAAATAAGACGTTTAGAGGGAGAAGTTATGCAAACATCGAAATGGCAGCTGTTCCGTTTTTTTATTATTTTCTTCAGCTCCCAAACCACTATTTTTTTGATTCCGACTCTAATTGCTACTTCATCCTATCAAGGCTGGATTGGTTTAATAGTGGGATCTTTATTAGGGTTAATATTATTGTGGTTTACTTTTCACGTCGGTATGCTGCGGCCAAATCAAGCGTGGGTTAGCTTTGGAAAAGATATCATAGGTAAATGGCCACACAAGTTCATGCTTCTTATGCTTTTATGCTGGTGTGTTTATTATGCATCCTTTGATATTGAGAACTTTGTGCTATTCTTTGGTTCTAATTATTTGAGGGGAACTCCACCTCTGTTTATTCAATGTGTGATTGGGCTAGTGATTATGTATACTGCAAGTTTAGGCTTTACAACGATTGCGTATATGGCGGATGGACTTTTTCTTATTTTTTTCATCACGATGATCATTTTATTTAATTTATTTCTCCCAAATGCGGACTTCAATATGCTGCCAGCCTTCATTCATTATCATGATCCCGGGATTGCCCTGAAGGACTCTATTGTAGTCATGTCATGGTTTGGGGAATGGATTGTCCTCTTGTTTGTTGTGCCCGATCTGAAGCTTGAAGCGAAGATGCTGAAAAGATTAGTTCTTACGGGGATATTTGTCTTAGTAACTGTCTTAATTGGTTGGTCACTGACGATGATGAGTTTTGGTCCACATTTGGGTCAGGAACTGCAATATCCTTTCCTTGAATTGGTGCGCAGCGCCAAACAAGATAATCTGCTAGGTAATTCGGATCCGCTCTTAATTGGAATATGGTCGTCTTCTATGTTCATTCACAGCTCTTTTCTTATCTATGTAGCCTCTAGATGTGTATCCGGCTTGTTTAATACAAAAGCTAGAAAAATGTACATTCCCTTTTTAACAATAGCTTCAATAACGATAGCTTTTTTATATTCACGACACATAGGCAGTTATTATAAACACTATAATAGTTATGCTATTGTTGTCATTTGGCTAATCGTTGAAAGCATACCGATCTATTATGCCATCACGGCTTTCTTTCGATATCGGTATAAAACTGCGAAGTAAATGAAAACAGGAGGGGAAATTTAGGTTCTGCCTTTTTAATAGGCAGGGCCTTTTCTTGTGAATTATATATTGGGTACACTTTCTGTTATGATTAAAGGACTTATTACAATAATTTCCTCAGATTGGATGGTGTATTTACATGAATCTTCAAGAAGTTACTGAACTCATCAAATCTATTAGAACCAATCTAGCTAAAGTCATTGTAGGTAAAGAAGATGGAGTAGACCTGCTATTAACCGCATTACTTGCCAATGGTCATGTTCTACTGGAGGATGTTCCGGGTACAGGTAAAACCTTGTTAGCCAAAGTCCTTGCAAAGTCTTTAGATTGTACATTTAAACGTATTCAATTTACACCAGACTTGCTGCCTTCTGATTTAAGCGGCATTAATTTTTATAATCAAAAGTCAGGTGAATTTCAGTTTAGACCAGGTCCAGTATTTGCGAATATTTTGTTGGCTGATGAAATTAACCGTGCAACACCAAGAACTCAATCCAGTCTGCTGGAATGTATGGAGGAGCGGCAAATCACGATCGATGGTGTGACTCATGGCCTAGAAGCACCTTTTCTCGTTATTGCTACTCAGAATCCGATTGATAACCAAGGCACTTTTCCGTTGCCTGAAGCTCAATTAGATAGATTTCTAATGCGGATTACTACGGGGTATCCTTCATTTGACGAGGGGATTCATATTTTGCAGCGTTTCCGTGAGAATAATCCACTTGAAGAGACTTTTGCTGTGGCTGCCGCTCAAGATATACAAGCTGCGCAGCGTTTGGCTGCTTCCGTGAGTATAAGTGATGATTTGCTAGCCTATATCGTTCGGATTACGGAAGCTACTCGCAAATCTGCGGCAGTAAAACTAGGGGCGAGTCCACGTGCGAGTGGAGCATTGCTCAGATCATCTCAAGGATATGCTCTAATCCAAGGCAGATCTTTCGTTACACCAGATGATATTAAAGCCGTAGCTATTCCGGTGCTTGCCCATCGTCTACTTCTTCATCGTGGATTGGGTTCAAAAGAGGGACAGGCCGCGGAAATTGTGTTACAAGTGCTTCGTGAGGTAGAGGTGCCGACAGAACTCGTTGCATCCTTAAGAGGCGGAAAGGTGGAATGAGCTATGGCTTTGCCTTGGTTCATTTTCATTACAATAGCTCTCCTGTTCCTTCTTGCCGTTATCTATGAACGGAATGGTCTGAAAGCGCTTAGTTATACTCGGTATTTTTCAACGAAGGTCGCTTATGAAGGGGATAACCTTGAGATGATCGAGGAGATCGTTAACACGAAACTTCTGCCATTACCATGGCTTCGACTGGAATCTAGTATTGCAAGAGGCTTGGAATTTGGAAGTCAAGATAATCTCGGTATTAGCACGGGTGAAATCTACCAGAATCATATCAGCTTGTTCTTTCTTAAATCTTACCGTCATATTAAACGGCGTCATCAAGTAACTTGCGAACGGCGTGGGATATACCGTTTGGAGTCAGTCACCGTGACCACTGGAGATCCCTTTGGATTGATCCGGAAAAATAAAACGTATCCTCTCCAATTAGAGTTATTAGTCTATCCTAATTTGCTGAATCTAGACGATCTTCCGCTACCGATACATAGCTGGCTGGGTGAACTTCCAGTGAAAAGATGGATCGTAGAAGATCCTTTCCTGACTGCAGGTATTCGCGAGTATAGCTCAGGAGATTCTATGGGACTTATAAACTGGAAGGCTACAGCGCGCACAGGGACTATGCAGGTACATAAGAAAGACTACACTGCGGATTCTAGACTCGTCATTTGCTTGAATATAGAGGACAGTGATTCCATGTGGAGAGCGGTAACGGATGTGGAACGTATCGAGCAAGGGATAAGGTATGCAGCCACTATCGCCGAATACGCCATGCGCCATGGAATTGAGACGGGATTTATCTGTAACGGCAGATTGGATAACGGGGGCGAAAGAGATCCTGTTGAAGCAAAACCTATGGCTGAGCTGGAAGACTTGCTAGAGCTGTTAGCAAAGCTGGAGCTAGACAGAACGCTTCCTATGAGTCGATTGCTAGCCCTGCAGGCCGAGAGCGGAATAAGTGATACAGACTTTCTGATCATTAGCTGTCATAGAGGAGCAGAATTACAAGAGGCTGCTGACCTCCTATTGGTGTTGGGCAATGGTATAGAATGGCTGGATATTCCGGAACAGGGAGGAGAGAGCGCATGAAACTTCCGTTATCTGGTTACGTATGGAATACGGTCAAACTCTGGATATACTCTATCTTAGAACTATTATTAGTTTTACCTGTATGGATTCTGTTTCAGGTTTATGTACTGCCCAAGCAAGTTGAACCTATGTGGCTGACTGCCATACCACTAATATCATTAGTAGGTATTCTGTTACGAAAACAGTGTAGTGTTAGATGGAAGCAACTGCTGGCTGCTCTAATCCTTGGGATGGTGGTTGGGGCTTTGTCAGCAGGAAGTCTGTCTATCGAGAGTCTGCCTTTAGGTGTCGCAGGTTTTATATGCGCTTTTCTCGGAATGACTGCTGACTCTCGAGATCAGTCCAGTAAGAAGTATTGGATAGGTATTGTAATCTATTTTGTTGCGACCATTGCATTTGGTAGAATTCCCGATTTGGAGGGAAGTGTTACACTACTGACCTGGTGCGGTAGTTTGTGTCTATTGCTCACACTATTTATTTCTAATAGTAGCTATTTACAGTATAGTTCGCTTTCTCAAGAGGGCAAAGCTTTGCCAAAAGGATTACAAAGGAATAACCGTATTTATGTCATTGGAATAGGAATTGTTGCGGCCGTATTAGCGGCAGGAGTCGGAAAAGCTATAGGGACACTGCTATGGAATATGGTACGCTCGTTCTTTGGATGGATTAGTAATTTATTCTCTGGGTCAAGTGAGCCGCTACCCCCGCCAGTAGAACAGCCTCAAGCGAGTCCTGAACTACCTTTTGTTGGAGATGAAGAGCCTGGTCTACTAGCTGCTATATTAGATGTTGCTTTATATGTTGCTGGAGCTGTGTTATTGGGCGTTGCAGCTTATTATGGACTTCGGTGGTTGTATAGAAATGCCGGTGGGAAATTAAAGAGAGCCATGGATGCCTTGCTATCCATGCTGCGCAGGGAACATACGCCAAAGGACAATAGAACTTATCTTGATGAGGAAAAAAGTGTATTTACATGGGAGCAAACGCTTCAAGGTCTAAAGGATTTCTGGAGTACTCGCCTAACGCCAAGACATCGAAAAGACCGCTGGGAGCAGATGAATAGTGAAACGGAGCGTGTTCGCTGGTTATATCGGCGTTGGCTTCATTTGAAGCACGATCATGGTTATGAAGTTAAGAGTTATCTTACGCCGAAGGAAACAGAAGACGATATTATTAAATGGACTGCTCTTAACAAGGTTAAACATAAGGGCGAAGAACATACGGTTAATACGTCGAATTCATTGATTGAATTATATGAAAAAGTTAGATATGGAGAAGAAAATCCTTCTGCTAATGATGTGGCTGCATTGAAAGATGAATTGAAATTATAGAATAGAATATTCTTCAAATTCATGCAAATAGGAACAAATAGGTTACAAACACTTCAAAAGTGTTACAACATGGATACAATTGGTTTTGTACTTACCACTATAATAATTCTAGCAAAATACTCGTGGAGGGAAGTAAATGAGAAAGCATAGCAGTACATATGTTGTTTTACTATTAAGTACCTTTGTCATCAGTCAACTGACTGGCCATACCGCTTCAGCGGCATCCGCTAATGCTGTTCGTACCAATCCAGCTGTAGCTGCGGCGACAGTAACACCCCCCAGCAATCTGGGTTCCGTTTCTTTAGGAGCAAATATCAAAGCTACATTAGAAGATGTCAATATTTGGTCACAACCTGGTGGGAATATTTTAACCTATACCCTGAATTATTCAAATGGGAGCAGTAAAAACGCAAACCTAATGTATTATTTTTCGAGAGTGACGACGCCAGGGGGTTCTGTTATTCCGGGTAACCCACTGAGCGCTGACGCGACTAAGAAGAAGATTGGTGCTAAAGAAAGCTTGCGGGTTACATATTACGTCAACATAGGCAAGACCAATTCGTTAAAAGGGATTAAGATTCCCATGTATGTATGGGATTCCAAAACCAAAGGTTATTTAAAGCATGCAGGAAGTTTTACTGTGCCAGCTAATTATTCCCCAACTGCTGTAAATGGAAAAAATGTTAGCACCACAATGAATGACATTCCTATCATCGCCCAAAGTGAGTCCTTAGAGCTCTATAAATATAATGGGAAAGTTTATGCCAAGGTGGGTATAAGCCTGACCAATAAGGGCAGTAAGGTACTCAGTGATCCTGGTTATGCGGCTTATTTACTTTCTGCAGGTGGCAGTTCGTATGAATTAGCACTTGATCGTTCTCAGATCAGTTACAAGATTCAGCCGCAGGAGAAGAAGACTATCTATTATCTTACCGAGATTCCTCCTTATATGAAGACGGATAATATGAAGCTGCAATTTACGCAAAAAGATGAAGCACTGAAGCTTGAGATCGCTAAATCCTCGTACAAGCTACCGGCAGCTACAACACCTAATTTGGTGGTAGGTAAAGGTGTGACCAAGAAAATCACCATTAATAATAATCCGATAGAAACTCAGTTAAACAACGCAAACGTATACGCTGAGAATAATAAAGGGATTTGGACCTTCCAGCTTCGAGTGAAAAATGTTGGGAAGACGGCCGTTACGTTGCCAACGTATGAGCTTGCCGTCAAATCTTCAACAGGGACAACCTTTCCGATCAATGCGAAGGGATTGAGCGGCTTAACCATAAAACCTTTGGAAGAAAAAATCATTCCACTTACCGCACAAATTCCGCTTGAGGTTGAGCAGAGTTCGCTGCAATTGCAAATGATAGAGGCTGTTTCAGCTCCAGCTAATCCAGATACGAGCAGTACAGGCGAGGGAACAGGATCTGAAGGGAATAATGTAAGTACGGGCAATACAGCCAAGCTGACAGTACCTGTTGCTTACTACACAATTTCCTATACATTACGTCCTGAGATTCAAAAAGGTGTGGAGTATAGTGCATCCAATGAATATGGTTCTTTCACTTATAACTTGCTGTCTTTACAGCGCTTTCCTTGGAAAGATGATGACATCGTTGTTGCTAGAATAAATATTAAGAATTCGCAATCGGTGGCATTAACACTTCCAGAATTAAAAGGATCTGTGCAAGTAGACAATGATGATGTGTCTTCCTCTACAGAACTGTTTATGGACAAGGAAACCTCGACGATTGCACCAGGAAAAAATGCGGAAATCTATGTATTTTCCAAAATCCCTTACACACAAGAGTTCGATAAATTAAAAGTGAACCTCTTTACAACGGTAAAAGAAGAGAAGAGCTCGTTCCTGTCGCTTAGCACGAACAGTACGATGAATGCTGTAGCGACTATTGAACGTGGGGGAAGTTATGCAATCACCGGTAAAGGCAAGAACGCTAGTGTCCAAGAGAACAAAACAATTATTTATGAAGGTCTCAATTCTAATATCGTATACACAGAGCTACTGCTTAGCAGTGAGGAAAAAAGACAAAGCAAAATGGCTCGCCTTCAGGGTTACTTTAAAACAGGAGATGGCCAGCTATTCGAAGCTACAGTGAATCAGCCAGATACTTCAGCTACACCTGGTGGTAAGCAATTAATAACGTACTGGGCAAAATTGCCTAAATCCGTTATTCCATCAGACGTAAGTATGTATCTAGGTCCAGGAATTACTGGGAATAAGCTGTCTGAGCCTGGTCAGGAACCAACAGGATTCATTAACATTGCTTCATTGAGTCTAAATCCAGTTTCTACTCCACCGGAGAATAACTTGACGAAGGTTGCGCTATATCCGTACACGATGTCTGTTCTGAGTTCGGAAGGGCGATCGATGCAAGGTAGTACCACTATAGATATCGTAATGAATTACAACTTACTTCGTGACAGTACCTATGACATGGGAACCTTCACTCATAAGCTGGTGCTCAAAATGACAGATCCATATGGTCTATCACAGGAACGAAGCTTGAACATCGGTACTGAACTTCTTGAAGGGAATTACAACTCCTATACTGCAACATTTACCAATAATATGTATAAAAACTTGTCAGGTGGCGCCTACAGAATCACACTGTATGATGAGTTCCAAGGAGAACGGATCGAGCTGGCCAGCCAGGCATATAGCATAAAGATTGATAGAACAGTAACTGAGAAGTAGGAATTCATATCTATTAATGTACGAGAAGGAGCAGCTCCAATGTTGCGAGTGGAAAATGTAACGCATTCTTTTAAGAATGGTAATGAAACGACGGCAGTCCTTCATCAAATAGATTTTTCTGTGAAAAAGGGGGAGATGGTTGCATTACTGGGGAGCTCGGGTTCCGGTAAGTCAACCATGCTCAACCTGATGGCAGGTCTGATGAAGCCTACGGAAGGCCACATTTACATTGCTGACCAAGATATTGTGAAGATGAGCGAAAACAAGCTATCTGAATTTCGTAGGAAGCATATCGGGTTTATCTTTCAAGCTTATGAACTGATTACTAGCTTGACTGTCCGTGAAAATGTTGAGTTGCCGCTTGTGTTCCAATCCGTTTCACCATCAATACGTAAGCAAAAAGCTCTGGCCTTGCTGGAAGGGGTCGGCATTCCGGATAAAGCCGACCTGTTCCCTTCACAGTTGTCTGGCGGACAGCAGCAGCGGGTCAGTATTGCACGTTCCTTGATCACAGAACCGTCCGTTATTTTCGCAGATGAACCGACCGGAAATCTGGACTCGAAGACAGAAGAGGAAATTATCAATATCCTGCTTAACCTGAACAAGAAGATGAAGACCACCTTCATCGTTGTAACACACGAGCTCAAAGTAGCAGAACAAATGCAACGGATTTTCACGCTTCAGGACGGATATATGATTACTGAGAAACAAACTTCTTCGGATACAGAACTCGAAGGGGGTAAACTCATTGAGGATTAGTGATATTTCACGTTTGGCTTGGGAGCAAGTCAAACGACGGAAAGTTGTCACAGGTCTTTGTATGGCAGGTATATCGATTGGCTGTGCTGCTATTATTGTTGCTTTAAGTATAGGAGATTCCGCGCAAAGCTATACGGAGCGGGAAATTAACCGGAATTTCAAAATGGATGAAATTACGGTGACACCGAACAGCGGCATCCCTTCACAAGGGGGCGGAGAAGGAAAAGAAGCCTCTGCCTCTGATGCAAAGCTCGACCCCGGCAGGCTAACGGGCCAGAAGCTGAAAATTGTTCAAGGCCTGCGGCATGTTACCGCAGCAGCACCTTTTCAAGAGCTTGGCTACATACAAATGACTACTATCGATAATAAAATTACGGACGTACAGTTAATCGGAACGGATCTTCGACTACTAACGAAATATGACAATAAATTTAAGCAGGGTGGTCCTTCTGATTCGGTTGGTATGGCAGTACTAAACTATGGAGCAACTATAGGATTGATTGATGTCGAGACTCGGCAACGTCTTTTTGAACAACTGAGTACTGATCCTTATAATAATAAAATAATGGAACAGTACAACAGTTTAAGCATGCTTCCGTCGGATATGTTCAAACAACAGGTTCAATTACAATCATATGACCCTGCTTCTCAAACTGGACAGTCTCTAATCAGCTCACCCATTCAAATTGTTGGGATATTGGATAGTACTGGGAACCCTGATATGGCGATGTACGACAAGAAGATTTATGTTTCGCTAGAGACTGGGGAGCGTCTGGTTGAACAACTGAAACTAATGAATGGAACTGCTGGGCAAAAGGATGTCTACAACTCAGCCATTGTAAAAGTTGACAGTACGGACAACATCGTACAAGTGGAGAAGCTTATCCAGAAACTTACACTAAATACTAGTACGAATTTGTATCAAAAAGAGGCGATGGCTTCTACATTCAGTATGTTCAAGAAAGCAGCGCTTGGTATTGGTATATTTATTCTAATTATTGCTTCGATTTCGATCATCGTTGCGATGACCATGTCCACCCATCAGCGTCGTCGCCAGATCGGTATTATGAAGGTGCTAGGCGCCAATATGGGGCAAATCCGAAATATGTTCATTACAGAGGCGGCATTGCTCGGGATGCTTGGTGGGTTGCTCGGTATAGGCTTTTCATACTTGATTGTGTTTGGCATAAATAAGCTGATTGGTTCCACAGGAGGAATGGGGATGGGTGAGCCCTTAGTAATCACTATTCCTCTGATGACCCTTCCAATAGGGATCGCATTTGCGGTAATGACAGGCGTACTATCGGGAATTTATCCTGCGATAAGCGCGTCCAGAACGAATGCGCTCACGGCGATAAAACGGGATTAGCTATTTTTAAGTTGAAAGGAAGCAGAAGTGATGAAGAGGAGAATCAAGTGGATTGTATTGGTATTGATTATTATTACAGCGGGTTATTTTGTATACAACAAGATGTATAAACCTGAGGCACAGCTAGAACCTGTTGAACCACCACAGGCGATAACTTTTGAAGTGACACAGGAAACCATCACCAACTCTGTTCAGGTCAAAGGGAATTCACATTATGAGCAGGAAACGCTTGTATATGCACCATATGCTTCAAAGGTAACCAAGTGGAAGGTTGAGAATGGTGGGCAAGTTAAGAAGGGGGATTTGCTGTTTACCCTCGATCAGGAAGCCTTAAAGAATGAAATTGCTACACAAGAGGCAACCATTCGAAAGGCACAGCTAGAAGCGGAATTAAATGAATTTGTTAGTCAGCAGGACCAGGAGAACGCAGCCCTTGGTGCAACAGAAGCCGAACGTATAAAAGCACTTACAGCCCAAGAATCAGCAAGAATAGGGGATGAGCTTAACCAAGTAAATGCTGAAATACAGGCTCGTGAATTAAAAGAAAAGAAGGCTAAGCTAAATACAGCCCTCTACCATGCTCCTGCAACAGGTGTTTTTCTATTTGACAGTGCGAGTGAAATTCCGCAAACGGTAACAGATAATCAATACATCGGCAAAATTGTAGATATGAATAAGCTTGAATTCATAGCTCTTGTAGGTGAACAAGATGTCTTCCGTATTAAGACGGGAATGAAGGTCGATGTTAAAATGACAGCTTTAAAAGATTTAAAGCTGTCTGGAGAAGTGACTAAGGTATCTAAATTTGCTAAGACTGCTTCGGGTCAAAATACTACTGCTACTTCGGTTCCACAATTTGAAGTGGTAATCTCACTGCAACCTAACGAGCGCTTAATTGGTGGACTAAGCTTGAGCGGAGAAATCGAGACGGTTCGCAAGGAAAATGCCATCGTTGTATCCAGCATCGCAGTAATGCATGAAGGAGATCTCTCCTACGTGATGGTGGATAAAGGCAATGGGGAATATGAACGAAGAGATATCAAAGTGGGCATGGAGACGGCAGACAAAACAGAGGCCGTCTCAGGGTTAAAGGTTGGAGATGTTGTTGTGCTTCAATAGATTGAAATAGACCTAAGCTTATTTCTCAATCGTGAGTCGCCAAGATTTAATATCTTTATTTAGCTCGGTAAGGTCAGGAACCGGAATTGGCTCGTCGGATAGATTATATTTAGCTTTCAATGCTAAAATCCGATAGACGCTCTCATCAATCCGTGATTCCTGTATCTTACCTTTTTTTACATGGTCCAGAAGCGATTCTAATACCCGTTTCTCATTATCATAACCGTGAGCGATAAGTAAGATATCACTGCCTGCATTTATAGTATCTACCGCTGCATTGGTAAGGTCGTAATTCTTCATGATAGCACCCATAGTTAGGTCGTCTGTGATTACGAGTCCTTGATATTTCATGTCACCGCGAAGTAGCTCACCAATGATTTTACTTGATAAAGATGCGGGTTTATCAGGATCAAGTTTCGGGAACAAAATATGAGCGACCATTACGGCATCGGTTCCTTCTTTTATTGCAGCTTGAAAAGGGAGCCATTCTAATTTAGCCAGTTCTTCAGTGCTCTTATTCACAATCGGCAGCTCAAGGTGAGAGTCGACGGAAGTATCTCCGTGACCAGGGAAATGTTTGACAACAGGAACAACACCTTCGCTCTCTATACCTTTCATTTCGGCAATCCCTAGCGTACTGACTAGTTCAGCGGAGCTACCGAAGGAACGATCTCCAATTACAGGATTATCTGGATTGCTATTGATATCAAGGACGGGAGCGAAGTTCATATTAAATCCTGCTGACAATACTTCTCTAGCGAGCAGCTTGCCCATCATTTCGGTAGCGTTGGCATCCTTACGGGTACCGACCTTTCCATTAGAAGGGAAGGAAGCATACTCCTTAGGCATCCGGCTGACTTTTCCGCCCTCCTGATCGATACTCATAAATAAAGGGGCAGGGTTGCCGCTGTTGCTCTCTTTCATGGAATTAACAAGGCTGACCATACTCTTCAGATCTTGAATATTGTTCTTATAAAGGATGATTCCACCGACTTTGTCTTCGGCAATCATCCTTTTTGCTTGATCATCCAGAACGGTTCCGTCGATGCCAACAAGGAGCATTTGTCCAATTTTCTCTTCAAGGCTCATACTTGAAACCTGAACAGCAATTGGATCACTCTCTGAGGAGGGAGCTGCTGTGGAACTCGTAACAGGTGAAGATGTGGATTCTGCAGTCGGCGGATTTGTAGCGGCAGCTTGGGAACTGTTA
Source organism: Paenibacillus sp. NPDC058367 (assembly GCF_042723305.1). Taxonomy (NCBI): domain Bacteria; kingdom Bacillati; phylum Bacillota; class Bacilli; order Caryophanales; family Paenibacillaceae; genus Paenibacillus; species Paenibacillus sp. NPDC058367. Next base: position 257,236 of record NZ_JBHXIZ010000001.1, on the reverse strand, counting down.
CTGCTATTGGAACAGCTAGTTAACAGAAGCATAGATACCATAGCAGAAGCCATTAAAAAGCTAGCAGAGGATGTAGGTTTAAGGATGTTGCGTGTAAATCTGGTCATTAGAATAGTCGTCCCTTCGTTGCTTATTTAGATGTCAGAAGGATGAATCCTTGCTGACTTAGATACACGGTGATAAGATGAACTTAAATCTTTACATATTAAAATTGAATTATGAGGTGACGGTCAAATGAAAGATGGATTAGTAAACGCACTTAATGAACAGATGAATTTCGAGTTTTATTCCGCTCATGTTTATCTAGCTATGGCAGCCTATTGTTCCGGTGAAAGTCTCGATGGATTCGCAAACTTTTTCTTAATTCAAGCAGAAGAAGAACGATTCCATGCCATGAAAATCTATAAGTTCCTTAATGATCGCGATAATCGGGCGACACTTGAAGCTCTACCAGAGCCAAAGAACGAATACTCTTCGATGCTGGATGCTTTTGAACATGCATTCGCGCATGAGCAACAAAACACGAAACGCTTCTATCATTTAGCTGACTTGGCGCTGGATGAGCGTGAACATGCAACGATCTATTTCTTGAAATGGTTTATTGACGAGCAAGTAGAAGAGGAAGCGCTCTTTAGCAACATCATTAGTAAACTGAAACGAATTGATAAAGATAGCAACGCCTTCTACATGCTGGATGCTGAATTTGCTACACGTACTTTTACAGCTCCTGCTGAGTAAGTAAAGTTACTTAAGATCAGAAGCCTGAGAAATCAGGCTTTTTTTATTTAATTGATGAAGGCAGTTTAATAGCCAGCAGCTTATTATCCGTTCGGATGATCAGCATGCCTCCAGTTTTAAGAGAAGGGGCAAAGTTACGAGATCCTGTCTTCACGGTAAAAATAGGCTTCAACGTCAACATGTCATAAGCGTGAAATAGGCCATCTGATTGTCCGCTATAAACCACATTTCCAAAAAGATCCGTCTGAACTACAGGATTCTCACCATTATTGAGGACTACCGCCTGACCATTTCCAAGTTTGAGTGCGGATAACGTACCTGTATCATAATTGGAATATAACATTCTTTGCTGATGGACTTGGTTTAGAGGATAATCTTTCTCTTTTGCCATAGAAGTCCAGGTTTGAACTGGCTTACCTTCCGCTGAGTAATTCCAAAAATCATATTTCACAAGCTTTTTGCCCTGAAAAATATAGAAGTCATTTCCATCCAAGAATGCGGTCCCATTTACACCACCAAATGTGAATGCTCCATCTTTATTCTCGGTATCTGTCCATTTATATAAACGTTCTCCTTTAAGTTCACCCGTTTTAACGTTGAATACAGAAATTTTAACATTACGATTCACAGCGTCATCATCCATCATTAACGTATTGGTAATGGAGTAGAGGAGGCCGTCCTTTACTGCTAGTGGCCACCATTGACGGGTATGGTCCCATAGTTTTTTTCCTGTCAGGCTGTCATAAGCAGCAAGTGCGCCAGTTGTTAATGCTCCCTGTGAGAGATAACTTCGAATAACAACCCCATCCGTTTCCATAAGTTCCGATAAGCCTGTAAAGTTATTGCTCTCCTCCGCAGCCTTCCATTTGATGTTCCCGCTGACCGCATCGACAGCGGCCAGTTGACTATCTTGTGTTACATAGATGGTGGAGCCTAACCGTTGTATACTGGTGGCTTTAGGTAGTGATAATGAAGCTGACCACGCTTTTTTACCTGCTTCATTAACGGCATACAGAGAGCCACTCTTAGTCAAACCATAGATAAATCCATTACTGTACGTGAACAACGGGGCTAATGCACTTCCGAATTCCCACATTTTTTTACCTGTTGTAGCATTCAATGCGACTAGTTTTTCATTCCGCTGCAAGGCAAAGACTTTCCCATTCTCGGCAAGGGCTGTAACGTTCTGCCCAGTGATTCTATCTTCTTTTAAGATGGCAAGCGGTGATGACCATACAGGTACAAGAATAGGTGCTTTGACTTCATTGTAATAGGGATTGCTTGTACTTATAACTGCTTGTTCCGCGGAAATGTCGGATAACGATCCGTTGTAAGCTATTGGGGATGCAATGCATGTAACAGCTAAAACTTTAATCATTGTCTTGTACAAAGACTGAATCATCGTTTCACGCTCCTCAAAAATAGTTATTACTATAATTAGACATTATAAATGGCAAAAAGTTACTACTTCTGTAGAACAAGCATAAACGCCTACGGCTTTTTTTAAGGACGGTAAGCGTTTAAGCGAGAAATATAATACTTAAAGTTGAACTAAGGCAAACTATGTTACGCTCCGCAAAACAGTTATGACCTAGCAACTCTATTTGACGGAGGGAACTATTACGCCTCTTAGCAACACTGTTTCTCTAGACCCACCCGAATCTCGGAGTGTAGTATAGAACAATACTATTCTTTGGGGGTTCTTTTTTTTGGAAAATTACAACGACATCAAACAAGGTGAAAAAGGAGCATGGCTAAGCATAGTTGCCTACATATTCCTGTCCGCCATCAAACTGTTTATTGGTACGGTCGCGGGATCTCAAGCGCTGCTTGCAGATGGCCTGAACAACAGTACTGATATTATCGCTTCTATCGCCATACTAATCGGTCTTAAGATCTCCAGGAGACCGCCGGATTCCAATCATAGCTACGGGCATTTCAGAGCAGAGACCGTGGCATCCTTAATTGCTTCATTTATTATGATCGTTGTAGGGCTTCAAGTGCTGTACCAGGGCGTGAACAAATTTATTCAACCCGAACTGGAAAGTCCAGATCTTATAGCAGCCTGGACGGCAGTTTTTTGTGCTGTGATAATGATGGGCGTATATATGTATAACATTAGACTGGCCCGCTCTATTAATAGTAACGCTATGCGAGCAGTAGCACTAGATAATCGATCAGATGCTTTAGTTAGCATAGGTGCTTTTGTCGGAATTGTGGCTTCTGGATTTGGAATTCCATGGCTTGATCCGCTTACAGCGATTATTGTCGGCCTGATTATCTGCAAGACGGCATGGGATATCTTTAGTAAAGCTACACATGATTTAACGGATGGTTTTGATGCGGAAGAGCTTGAACTCATGAAAGAAACCGTTGCTGAAATTGACGGTGTGCAATCCATTAAAGATATTAAAGCTCGCATCCACGGAAATAACGTACTAGTAGATACAACTGTATTAGTAGATTCCGAGCTTAGTGTGGTGCAGAGCCATGATATTACGGAAGAAATCGAAGAACAATTGAAAGATCGGCACCAAGTTTCAAATGTGCTTGTCCACATAGAACCTGTAATGAAGTAGAAACGGACAATGAATTGTGACTTTCCCTTGGATGGATATGGGATTTTTCCTGTGATGTTGTTAATAGATCTTTTGTGCGGAAAGGTGGAGAATTAGTTGTATTTATCGATATGTTAATTTCAGGAAATGGAATGGTGATTTCGTGATTGAATGGAAGGATTCTTATGATATCGGTGTTGAGAAAATAGACTGTCAGCACAGACAGTTGCTGGCGAAATTGAATGAATTTTTTGATGCTTGCAGTAAGCAGCAGGGGAAAGAGAAGATCGAAGAAACGCTCAAATTCTTGAAGGAATATACCATCGAGCATTTTAGCAATGAAGAGCAATTGATGGAAGAGATCGATTTTCCTGAATTGGCGGAACATCGCAAGACGCACGCTAATTTTGTGAAAGCCGTTCTTGAATTAGAAGAAACGATTAAAACCAAGGGAGTCTCCGTTCTCTCGACGATTAAGCTTAACCGTACGTTAACCGATTGGCTTCTGAATCACATTAATAAATGCGATAAGCTAATTGGCGAATGTATGGCCACGCGGGATAGAGCAGTATAATTGAAGACCTCCAACGAAGATGCCGACGGGCATTTTCTTTTTTTTGACGGGGAATGTGATAAAGAATTATAGTACGTTATTTGATCCATTTTCCGAAGACAGCATCGTAATTTATACTGGGTTAACGGTTTGTGTTATGATTTGAGATAAGACGTATAGAGTTAGTATGGTAAAGGGGAGTGGAACGATGAAAACATTACGAATGTTAGCTTCAGGGTTTGCAATGCTGCTTATTCTGGGCCTTGTTAATTTTTACATTGGGTATCACGGTTGGCTGCTTGTCCATGAATGGTTCTCAGGTGCTTCCTCTGTTCTGTTCTGGACATTATTCCTGCTTGTTGCCTTTGCGTATGTCGTTGGAATGATACCGTGGCCTACAATAGTGAAGCCGTTAGCCAGATTCTTTAAGGTGATTGGGTCGTATTATCTAGCTTGCATGGAATTCGCTATTATCATGTTGCCATTAGCTGATCTGTTATATGTGCTACTGGGCTGGATGGGTGTCGATCGAACGCACTACGTCTCAGAAGCGGGTGGTACATTGCTAATATTACTGGTTGTTTTTCTAGTCTGGGGTTCGATCAACGCTTGGAGTACAGTAGTTCGTACCCATCCTATTCCCATTGATAAATCTATCGGAACTAGTACGCCACTTACCATCGCGGTTGCATCCGATCTGCATTTAGGAAATATCGTCGGCAATCGGCATCTCAAAAAAATGGTTGCTCAAATGAATGCTATGAAGCCTGATGTGATTTTGCTGGCTGGGGATGTACTTGACGATAGTATTGAGCCTTTTATTCGCAATAGTATGAGTGAACAGCTAAAGCAGCTAAAAGCACGCCATGGGGTCTACGCGGTACTGGGCAATCACGAATATTACGGTGGTTCGATTAAGGAATATACCGATTTAATGAGTAGCATAGGCATTAAAGTCCTACAGGATGAGGTTGAAGAAGTGGCGGGAACTTATATTGTAGGTCGAAAAGATAAGACTGCCGAGACGATGGAAGCCGGAGGTAGATTAAGCGTAAACTCCTTATTGAATGGCCTCGATCTGACGCGTCCTGTGATCATGATGGATCATCAGCCTACCGGATTTGATGTCGCTGCCCAAGAAGGCGTAGATATTCTACTCTCAGGTCATACGCACCGTGGACAGATTGCTCCTAATCACTGGATCACCAAGCGGTTGTTCGAACTAGACTGGGGCTACCTCCGCAAGGATAAATTGCATGTCGTTGTTTCCTCTGGATATGGGACCTGGGGACCTCCAATCCGTTTAGCCAGCCGTTCGGAGATCATTAAGCTTGAAGTGGTGTTAGAAGGGACTAAACAATACAGTGAAGAAGCCGTGTCTACAAAGACGGTGTTAATCTAAAAGAAATCTTTAATGATATGAGGCTGCCCGAATCCGTAGAATTTTTCTGCGAGCTGAGGCAGCTTCTTTTTTTTGACAATTAGTAGAGCTTGTAGTATGGTTTAAAATAGTTAAGCACTTAACTAAATTGGAGTTGAAAAATCTAAGATGGATCATTTACAACCGTTGGTATTGAATCAGCCGCTACATACTCAGGCATTTTTCACTTTAGTTGATACTACTGCAAGCTTAGTTTCTGTCTCTGATAAATATTGGCAGTCGAAAGGATTAAATGGCGCAAGAATTCGTATCCTAGTAGAAATATCTAAACAGGGCGGAACGATTTTACCTTCTACATTGGCTCACAATATTGGGGTTACCAAAGCTAATATTAGTCTGTTGCTGATACCCCTAGAGAAAGATGGTTGGATTACCCGCTCGAACCATACTCAGGATGGTAGAAAAAGCGTTATTACAATTACGGGTGAAGGACAACGATTACTTTTGGAGCATCTTCCCGGAAATCGTCAAGCGGTCGCTGAACGTATGCAGGGTCTGGATGAACAAGAGCTTCGGCAACTCATCGTTTTATTAGAAAAGCTTAGCTATGGCTAAATATAAAATAATGTTGTGGTCTTGAAAACATGGAACAGAAAGGCTGGGGTGTTATGTCAATTATGGTTACTGGGGCTACTGGTCAATTAGGAAGTTTAATTATAGACAATCTTCTTCAGTTTGTGCCGGCAGGTGAGATTATCACATGTGTTCGTGATCCGGAGAAAGCAAATGATCTTTTGGAAAAAGGGGTTGAGATTCGCTGTGGCGATTATGATCAGCCTGATACTCTAATTCAAGCTTTTACAGGTGTAGCAGAGCTATTATTCATCTCTAGTTCACATCCCGATGATACCGTCAGATTAACTCAACATTCTGAGGTTATTCATGCAGCATCAAAGGCAGGGGTGAAGCATTTGCTGTATACAAGCTTCGCATTTCCACCTAAAGGACAAATTCCAGCTAATCATGTTCACTTACTTACAGAGCAGATGATTCTTAAATCAGGTATTGACTATACATTTCTACGCAACGCTTTGTATATGGATTTTGTAGATGTACTAGGGCTGAAAGAGGCGATCCAAAGCGGTGAGTTAATCACCTATCCTGGGAACTGGCTATTTAATTCGGTGACACGAAAGGATCTCGCTTTAGCTACGGCGGTCGTGCTTACAACTACTGGTCATATTAATCAGATTTATGAATTAACCGCACCGCGCTCTTGGGACTTCAGCGAACTAACGGAGGTATTATCCGAGCTGACAGGAAAAAGAATCGTTCATCGGCAGGATTCAAGCATTCAGCACTGGATTTATTCATTCCTCGGGAAGATAGATACAGCTTCTACTTCAAAAGATATGGAGAGACTAATGGGACGGCCTGTTACCTCTTTGAAGGAAAGTATAATCACTTTCCTTCAGGTTTAAATAATGACTCTGACTAATTCAACTATATAGTGGTTCGATCTAAAGTAAGTAAATAATTATATTTACTGGCATGTTTTAATTCATCTAATATAATCCCATAAACAGTATCGCGGTATACTCCAACAGGCAGACCAAACCATATTTTGCGATACTTTTCGACTGCAGCCAGTTCACCTTGGAGTGCTTTTTCTAAACCTTCTTCATAGGAACTGATCCGTTGATATTGTTCACTACTACTTCCAGTGATATCTTGACCCGTAATTTCTTTGAACATCCCGCGGAACATGGAGTTGTGACCCCGTTCGTCATCTCGTATTGAGGTGATGATGGAGGCTTGCTCGGAATTTGGGGCCAGTTTGATAAGTTCATCATAGAAAAGCTCATCATTTCGTTCACCTTGCACAGCTTCTTTGATTAAATTTAATGCTTGAGGAAGAGAGGTTGCCCAGATAGGTTTGAAATCAGATCTATTCTGAGATAAAGGAGTCCAATTCATAGTTCTTATTACCTCCTGATTCGTTCGTTATTATTAGAGTAGTATATGTACGAATGCCCAAAATGGTCTCTTTCGGTTCTTTAGTTGTTCTAACCCTTTAAAGTTGATACTATGGGTTCATCCGTTATTCAGGGAGTGTAAACGATGAAAAAGATTTTAGTAGCAGATGACGATAGTAATATTCGTACATTATTAAAGCATGTATTGACCAGAGAAGGTTACCAAGTAATGGAGGCAAGCGATGGCCGGGACGCGATACATAAACTGAAAGAAAGCATTGCGGACTTAGCCGTTGTGGATGTGATGATGCCGCATGTGGATGGGTTGGAGCTATGCCAGCATATAAGAGAAACGTATGATATACCGATCATTTTGTTAACAGCCCGGCAACAGCTAAGTGATAAAGAACAAGGCTATCTGCGGGGGACAGATGATTATGTAACGAAACCTTTTGAGCCGGAAGAATTGTTGTTTCGGATCAAAGCTTTATTTCGGCGTTATTCCATCGCTTCGGATGATCGGATTCGTTTAAATTCACTAGTTATTGATCGTAAAAATTATGAGATCACTGATGGTGATGAAGTACTACTGTTACCGGTAAAGGAATTTGAACTGCTCGCGCAACTGGCACAATATCCAGGAAGACTGTATTCACGCAGTGAGCTGATTGAACTAGTATGGGGAATGGATTATGAAGGTGATGAACGTACGGTGGATGTACATATCAAGCGATTGCGTCAACGATTTTTGGATTATCAGAATGACTTTGTGATTCGGACGGTACGGGGAATTGGATATAAATTGGAGATGGTGAGCTCGTGAAGTCTTTGTATGTGAGAATGTGCATTCTCTTTTGCTCGGCCATTGTGGTGAGCAGCCTTCTCGGCTTCTTGGTATCTAATATTTATTATCAAGCTCAGATTAAATCGCAGAACGATGCGAAGCTTACGGGGATGGCCATTGATATCCAGCAGTTTGCAGAATCTCACCCGGAATCTATGGAGGATTACCTGCGAAGTGTAGCTGTACTGGGATATAAGATCTATTTAACCAATGTAGAGGGTCAATCCCGATTTTACGGCAAGCCATTTCGGAAAGAGGACTTAGATCCGCAACAATTAGAGAAGGTCCTGAATGGACAAGTGTATCACGGTGTTGCTGAGTTTCCTGACAGCGCATTTATTACAGGTTTTTTTGACAATCAATTACGCAATACGATAGGCGTACCTATTGAAGTCAATAATGAGACTTTTGCGTTATTCATGCGGCCGGATGCAGAGGTTCAGTTCGGTGAACTGCGCGTGTTTTTTGCTGTCATCATCGGTTTTACCGTGTTATTCAGTCTAGGATTCGTCATGATCAGCGTACTGCATGTGGTCAGACCCATTACACGTTTGACAACGGCAACTAAACGGATTTCAAAAGGTAGATATGATATTAAATTAAATACTTGGCGCCGGGATGAGATTGGCCAGTTAGCCTCACACTTTATGATTATGAGTCGTGAGCTGGAACGGACCAATCGTGCGCGTCAAGAGTTTGTTGCGAATGTGTCTCATGAAATCGAATCGCCATTAACTTCTATTCAAGGATTTGCCCAAACCCTTAAAGATCCTACATTACCAGAGGATGAACGTATAGAGTACCTCAATATTATTGATCAAGAAAGCCATCGTCTATCGATGCTTAGTAAACAGCTGCTAACGTTATCTTCCCTCGATTATGATCCGAATTCCTTGCAGAAGAAACCTATAGATTTGCGTGCACAGCTTCGGCAGGTTGTACAAATCATGGAGTGGAGATTAACAGAGAAGCAATTAGCGGTTCGTTTAAGTCTTGCGGACATTAGCGTACATGGCGATTCCAATCTATTGTATCAGGTGTGGATGAACCTCATTACTAATGCTATCAAATATACACCCGCTGAGGGATCTATTATGATTTCCGCAAAGCTTGACGAAGGGAACTGTGTAGTAACCTTTTCGGATACTGGGGATGGTATTCCTGCTGAGGAATTACCACTCATCTTTGACCGTTTTTATAAAGTCGACCGGGCACGTACACGAGAAACGCATAGTAGCGGTCTTGGGCTGGCGATTACGCAAAAAATTGTAGAGACACATAACGGAACCATAGAAGTATCCAGTACAGTTGGCAAAGGCACGACCTTTACTGTAACTCTTCCGCTTTTGTAACTCGTTATTCATACTCCGTTCATTTTCATCTTCTAAACTGTGACTATACAGATTAGAAGGAGTGGTAATATGTTTCTAGCCTTAAGAGAAATGCGACATTCTAAAGCCAGATACCTGTTAATAATGGTAATCATGTTATTGGTTTCCTTTCTTGTACTTTTCGTAACGGGGCTGGCCAGAGGATTAGCGTATGCTAATATCTCAGCAATAGAGAATATGCCGGCAAACTATTACGTGGTGCAGAAGGATGCGGATCAGACGTTTAGACGTTCTCAGTTAACGGATACGGAGCTTAATAGTGTTCGAGCAGTAGTAGGAGATAATAATGCCTCTTCACTCGCTCTACAGATGAGTACAGTGACTACGAACGATACGGATACTAAAGCAGACGTAACTTTTTTCGCAGTGGATATGAACGGTTTACTGGCTCCAAAAGTGATTGAAGGTGATAAGATTACGAATGATACGCAGGGAAGTGTCATCGTTGATCGTGACTTGGAACAGTCGGGCATTAAGATTGGTAGCACGATCCAAGATCAGGCAACTGGAAAGGAATTTAAAGTTACAGGATATGTTGAGAATAGCTCATACAGCCATACCCCAGTAGTCTATATTAACAATAAAGATTGGCAGGAAATGAGACAAGGTGTTAATCAAGGTAGTGAGGCTACATCTGGAGCGCCTTTTAATGTAATTGCGCTTAATGCAAACGCAGGGCAAGTGGATAAGATCTCTGCTAGTACGAAAAATGTGGAAGTTATTACGCAAAAAGAAGCGATCTCTAATATTCCGGGTTATTCATCAGAACAAGGTTCACTGCTTATGATGATTGCCTTCCTGTTCGTAATCGCTGGTTTTGTTCTGGCTGTATTCTTCTATGTCATTACAATTCAGAAAACAAGCCAGTTTGGCATTCTGAAAGCCATGGGTACAAAAATGTCTTACTTGGCTTGGAGCGTTGTAGGGCAGGTCATGATATTGGCTATTGCAAGTCTAAGCATTAGCTTGCTGCTAACCTTTGGAATGAATCAGGTACTACCAGACACTATGCCGTTCCAACTGGAACCTTCTACGATTCTATTAACCAGCGGCTTGTTCGTGGGGATGTCTCTTTTAGGATCACTTATTTCTGTCGCTAAAGTGGCAAAAGTAGATGCATTAGAAGCAATTGGGAGGGCTGGAGCATGAGTGCTAAATTATTGATGAAGCAAGTAACCAAGACTTACGGAGACGGCGATACAACGGTATCTGTTCTGAACAATTTGAATCTTATAGTCAATGAAGGGGAATTCGTTGCTGTCCTTGGACCATCTGGAACAGGGAAGAGTACATTCCTATCAGCAGCGGGGGCGCTTCTTACGCCAACCAGTGGTGAAATTTTTATAGACGGAGAATCTCTTACAGATAAAAGTAAAAGTGAGCTGACTGAGCTACGATTAGAGAAGATAGGCTTTATGTTCCAAAGCGCACAGCTATTGCCCTACTTGAAGGTAGAAGAGCAGCTTCTCTTTGTAGCTAAACAGGGGAAGATGAGTTCTAAAGAAGCTAAGGAACGGGCAGCTGATTTGATGAAGCGTCTGGATATCTGGAAACGTCGAAACCATTACCCTGAGCAACTATCAGGTGGGGAGAAGCAACGTGTAGCTATCGCAAGAGCTTGGATGAATAAACCTGCAATCTTGTTTGCAGATGAACCAACAGCAAGCTTAGATTTCAAACGAGGTAGAGAAGTTGTGCAAATGATTGCTGACGAAGTAAAGAATGAGGGTAAAGCTGCCGTAATGGTCACTCATGATGAACGGATGCTCGAATGGTGTGATCGAGTGCTGCATCTGGAAGATGGTCATTTGGTTGAACATGAGTTAAGCAAAATTTAGTAAAAAAACGATTCATGCTATTTATGGCATGAATCGTTTTTTTGTGTGTGAACAATAGTTTGTTCTTATTTGTCAGCTATGGTGACTTGGCCTGAGCCATATGTGTCAAACCAGCCTTTAATCGTGTTGAAATCACTGCTGAATGACAGTGCCAGCTCTAATAGAATTCGGGCATGGGCTGCGTTCAGATTATCTCCGGCAATTATGCCGTCACTTGAAGCATAGTTGGAACCGGAACCCGTACGCGTGGTAGACACGAAGATAACTCCGTTTTCCTTAATAGCTTTCGTACGGGCTTCTCCCATAGCTTTAGATACGCCGCCAGCCCCTGTTCCTGAAGTTACAATACCTTTTGCTCCATCTTGAACAAAACCTGTAATTGCCCCAGAACCGGCATCTTGATAAGCATAAGCAATTTCTACCTTAGGCATATCACTGCTCTTAATCTTCGTTAGGTCGAACGGAGTTGCCCATTTGTCAGCGGTCAATAGTGCTCTGGAATTCGCCCGATAAATTCTGATATTATTCTCATCGATATATCCGAGGATTCCTAGTTGTGGAGATTCAAAAGTGTCTGTACGATAGGCATTCGTCTTGGTAACCTCTCTAGCCGTATGAATCTCGTCATTTAGCATGAGCACAGTACCGTAATACTTCGTCTTTCCGCTAGCTGCTAGTTTAATAGCGTTAAATAGATTGGCCTGAGCGTCACTTCCGATAACTGTCCATGGACGCATAGAGCCAGTTACTACGACAGGTTTGGAGCTACGCACTGTAAGATCAAGGAAATATGCAATTTCCTCCATCGTATCGGTACCTGTAGTAACAACGATGCCATCTTGGGTTTCTAGTGCTTTATCTACTTTTAAGGAGAGATCATATAGTTGTTGCATGGTGTACGAGCCAGAGCCTGCATTCCCAAATTGATAGCTAGTTACATCGGCGAACTTTTTAAGGTTAGGCAGTGCTTTAACCATATCTTCCATTAACAAAGTCCCGGCTTTATAGTTCTGGAAGCTGGTCTCATCCACAGATTTACCGGCAATAGTACCACCGGTTGCTATGACTTGGACCTTTGGAAGCTTAACCGTTCCTTCAATCGTTTGGGTAACCTCAGCGGCGTAAGTGGTAGAAACGGGAAGCATTGTTGTAGCAGAGAAGAGTAGAGTGAAAGAGAGTCCTGCGGCAACAGTAGTTTTGGCGAGCATTGATTGTAATCCATTCATAGATGTAACCTCCCATTTGATTATGTATTCTCACGTTTATGTTATTTTATGTTACATAAACGTGATTCGTGATTGGATTATATCTATGAATATATTATAATGACAAGTTTGCTAACATATTAATAAAACGCTTAAATACACTATTAATAAAGGATATCTATTGATTTCTAGTGTATACTATGAATTTTATTATATTATTATTAAAGTGAAATATAATATTAATGTTATATTTTATTACATGATAATAGAGATGAATAAATAACAAAATGCCGGACAATCTTTAGGAGATTGACCGGCATAGTTATTGGATTTACCTGACTACTTATCTTTTCTAGAGACAAGTAGTTTTTGAATAAAGACATGGGTAGCCATGGAGGAGGAGCTTTCTTTATGGCGAATGATGGAGAATTGTCTTTCAAGATGATGATGTCGGATGGGAAGCTCACAGATTTCACCACTTGCTAATTCTTTGCGCACAATCCATCTGGAGAGCATCGCGATTCCCAAACCGGAGGCAACGGCTTCCTTAACTCCTTGACTACTGTTGAAGACATAGGATCTTTTGACAGAAATCTCTTCTTCTTGAATGAAATGATCACTGAAAGCACGCGTTCCAGAGCCAAGCTCTCGCAGAACCCAAACCTGATTTTGTAGCATCCCTTGCTCCACAGAGACTATTGTTGACAAAGGGTGGTTGGCCGGGGAGACCATAATCATCTCGTCCTTCATGTAAGGTGTAACGATCAGATCATTCTCATGGGCTTCTCCTTCGATAAACCCAATATCCATTTCATTGGCTCTTACCCCAGCAATAATTTCTTCAGTATTACCGATCGTCACCTGAAGCTTGACTTGTGGGTATTGATTTGCAAATTCCGCAAGTCTTGAAGGTAATATATACTCTCCAATCGTAAAGCTCGCACCAATATGTATACTGCCAGTAACCTCATCCTGTAGCATTTGTATTTCCTGATGAGCTTCTTCGAAGTGGGCCAATATTTGTTTGGCGTGATTATAAAGTATTGTACCTGCTTCGGTTAATTTTACTTGTTTCGGAGATCGGTGTAGAAGCTTTGCGCCTAGTTCATTCTCAAGATTCCGGATATGTAGACTGACACCGGGTTGAGATAGATTCAGTAATTCTCCTGCTTTAGAGAAATGACTTTGCTCAGCAACTGTAACGAAAACCCGTAATGTATCCACAATCATAGAATTCCCTCACTAAAAGTCTCGAATGTATTTAAAGTTCCTTATCAAGCACGAACTGAGCTTTCTTCTGCGAAAATCCAATACGTGTATAGAAACGTACCGCATCTTCTCTAGTTTGGTTGGTGCGCACTCTTAATTTGTTCACTCCAATTTGTGCTGCCCAGCGTTCACAGGTTTCAACAAGTTGTCTGCCGATCCCTTCTCCGCGATACTGCCCATCGACCACCAGACCACAAATTTCAACAAAGGGCGGAGATTCAATTAACATTCGCACATTGGCGTGAATCCATCCGATGAATTGGCTATCCGACTCTGCTACATAAATAGCATGATCTTTACGATTTCTGATATCTTGAAGTCTATCTGCTAGCTGTTCGATATTTAAAGGATATCCGAGCTCACTGGATAGTTTTGCAATATCTTGTGTGTCGCTAAATGTAGCTATCCTAATATGTATGATCATCCGCCACCTTAAAAAAATGTTGTTTCATGCTGTTTTTTATATTTCATTTCATTCAGAGGAACATCTCTATGTGAATTACTTCGTACTATTTCGATAAGTGGATGGGGATAGACCCATCGTCTTTTTGAAATATTTAGAGAAATGAGCCAATTCCATGCCGACTTGTTCCGCAATATCTGAAATGCTGTAATCTGTGTAAGAAAGCTGTCTTTTAGCGTGCTCCATACGTTTCAATTGAACATAGGCCATTGGAGTCACCCCCATGAATCTTTTGAAATAAGGTATAAAATAGTTCGGGTGCAGGTGGACAAGCTCTGCTAGTTCATCAATCTCTATGGGCTTATTTAGACAATTATCGATGTAATGGAGCACATGAGCCAGCTTACCATGGTCTCCGGTGTGTATGAATTGCGTCATAAAATCTGTATGACTACTGTCGCTCGATTCAAGACAAGTGGCAATGAGATTAAGCAAACAAGCCTGTGTGCGAAGGATAGATAAGACATCGTCTTTTTGAAATTGTTCGATCATCTCCACGAAAATTGCCCTTATTGAATCTGGATTAGGCGAATCACAGATGTATAATTTTTTCTCCGCATGGAATAAGGGCCATTCTCCAATGTCAGCATCAAAGTGGCAGTAATAACGGATATAGGGATCATCGATAGAAGTTACGGTAGTTTGTGTGCTCCCCGCAGGCATGATCATTAGCTGACCTGGCTTCGGGTAGTAGGTAATCCCGTTTATAATTACTTTCCCCTCACCCCCATCAATAAAATAAAGCCGATTAAAAGCGGGGGTTTCCAGCGTGCGGTTCCATCCGGGATATCTATTACTAAGTTGGGCATGGGTCACAGTAACCTTGAGATTCTGCAGGAGACGTCCTGATAAGTTCCCTGAATTGTTCATCATTTAACTCCTTTAAAGCTTTTGTATCCTCATTATAACGGTTTCATTTAACTAAAACATCTTACTCAAATACAAATAGTTCTTAATTTCGATCATGTTCATGTCCTTAAATAAAGTATATCCTCTAACCATAACCATTAATAAGGAAGTGATCAGAGATGGGTACAGTTCGTTATGGGATTATTGGTATTGGAAATATGGGAACCGCACATGCGCAAAGTCTGCTGAGTGAGATTAAGGGGGCTGAGCTTACAGCCGTATGTGATATAAGAGAAGAGCGTTTGAAATGGGCTGAAGAGCAGTTACCTGAGAATGTTAGGAAATATTCTACGCCGAAGGAATTATTCGAGTCACGTATCATGGATGCGGTATTAATCTGTACTCCGCATTATGATCACCCTACACTTGCAATCGAAGCTTTTCAGCATGGTTATCATGTACTAGTGGAGAAGCCGGCAGGTGTTTATACGAAAGCTGTTCAACAGATGAACGATGCTGCAGCACAGTCTGACCGCAAATTTGGAATCATGTACAATCAGCGTACAAATCCTTTGTATCAGAAGCTGAGAGATCTTATTCAGTCTGGTGAGTTAGGTGAGATCCGCCGGACGAATTGGATTATTACCGACTGGTATAGATCGCAGAACTACTATAATTCTGGTGGCTGGCGGGCGACATGGGCGGGTGAAGGTGGCGGGGTATTGCTTAATCAAGATCCTCATCAGCTAGATTTATGGCAATGGACGACAGGCATGATGCCGAAGCGGATAAGAGCATTTTGCCACTTTGGAAAATATCGTAACATTGAGGTTGAAGATGATGTAACCGCTTATGTGGAATACGAGAATGGCGCTACAGGTCTGTTTATTACTACAACTGGAGAGGCACCGGGAACTAATCGTTTTGAAATCAATGGCGATAATGGAAAAATCGTAGTGGAAGACGGGAAGCTAACCTTTTGGCGTTTACGTACACCAGAGCCGCAGTTCAACGCAGAGTTTACGGGAGGTTTCGGTAGTCCGGAATGTTGGAAATGTGAGATACCTGTACAAGATGGCGGAGGGGAGCAGCATAAAGGAATTCTACGGAACTTTACGAATGCCATTTTGCATGATGAGGCATTACTTGCTCCCGGGGAGGAAGGGATTAAGGGGCTAACCCTTTCAAATGCCATGTATTTATCGGCTTGGACGGACAATTGGGTGGAGCTTCCGATAGATTCGGATTTATTCTACGATAAGCTGATGGAAAAAGTAAAAAACTCGACTTTCCAAAAGGAAACCTCAGAATCTAAAACATTGAATGTTAAAGGAACTCATTAAATCGAAAGAGAGAGGTTGAATCCTATGAAATGTTCGATGATTGCGGCTCAAATGTACACGTTACGTGATTATACTCAAACTGCGGAGGATTTAAGATCAACTTTTCAAAAGGTATCGGCAATGGGTTATGAGAGCATTCAGATTTCATCCATTGGACCGATTAATCCGATTCTCGTTAAAGAATATGCGGATGAAGCGGGGCTGGCTATATGTGCGACCCATGTGTCCTGGGATCGGTTAGTGAATGATCTGGATGCGCTTGCCGCAGAGCATAAGCTGTGGAATTGCAAATATATTGGACTTGGAAGTTTACCAGAAGAATTTCGTACGGGACTTGAAAGCTACCGGAACTTTGCGAAATTGATATCTGAAATTGCAATAATATTAAAAGAACAACACGGTCTGCAATTTGTTTATCATAATCATGATTTTGAATTTGAACGCTTTGAAGGTACTACTGGAATGGAAGTACTGCTCAATGAGACTGATCCATCAGTTGGTTTCATACTTGATTTATATTGGGTGCAGGCAGGTGGCGCGAGTCCGGAAGAATGGATATGTAAAGTTGAAGGCAGAATGCAGGTTGTGCATTTAAAGGATATGGCGATAGTTGATAGAAAACAGGTTTTTGCTGAAATAGGCGAAGGAAACATGAACTATGCGGAGATCATTGCTACTTGTCGTGAGACGGGTGTTGAATGGTACGTAGTGGAGCAGGATGTTTGTAGACGTGATCCTTTTGAGAGCTTAGAGATGAGCCTGCGCTATCTCATTAGCTTATTATAGAATCGATAAGAAACCATTAGGAGGATTCTGATGAATAGAATAGATGGGATGACCTATGCACCCACATATGAAGCTAAACCTGTAGTGAAGCCAGGTGAATTCATCATCGCAGCTATTGCACTCGATCACGGTCATATTTACGGGATGTGTAATGGGCTGGTTGAGGCTGGTGCAGAACTGAAATGGGTATATGATCCGGATGAAGAGAAAGTTAGAGCATTCATAGCCAAATATCCTGGAGTTAGGGCTGCTGAGTCTATGGATGAAATATTGGAAGATCCAGAAGTTCGCTTAGTTGCAGCGGCAGCTATTCCTTCAGAACGAGGCCCCTTAGGAAATAAGGTTATGGCTCACGGGAAGGATTATTTTACAGATAAAACCCCTTTTACAACACTTGAACAACTGGATGATGCTAGAGCTATGGTCGCAGCAACCAATCAGAAGTATATGGTTTACTATAGTGAGCGTCTTCATGTTGAAAGCGCAATCTATGCGGGACAGTTGATCCGTCAGGGGGCTATTGGTCGTGTTCTTCAAGTCATTGGATTAGGGCCGCATCGTTTAAATGCATCTAGCCGTCCAGAATGGTTTTTTGAGCGGGAGAAATATGGCGGAATTCTATGCGATATTGGCAGCCACCAAATTGAACAATTTTTGTATTATACAGATTGTCAGGATGCTTCAGTTGTTCACAGTAAGGTAGCTAATTATAATCATTCGTCTTACCCTGAATTAGAGGACTTCGGTGATGCGACGCTTGTTGGGGACAATGGGGCAACCCAATACTTTCGTGTAGATTGGTTTACGCCAGACGGACTCGGAACCTGGGGAGATGGACGTACAATGATCATGGGAACTGAAGGGTACATTGAACTGCGCAAATACAGCGATATCGGGCGTTCAAATACACCGGATCATGTGTACTGGGTGAACGGGGAAGGGGAGCATTACGAACATGTAGCTGGAAAGGTTGGATTTCCGTTCTTTGGTGAACTTATCCTCGATTGTCTGAACCGGACGGAGCTGTCCATGACTCAAGCACATGTCTTCAAAGCTGCTGAACTATGTTTGAAGGCTCAAGCCCAAGCGATGAATCTAACTCCTAATCAACTAAAATAGCGAATGGAATAATGAATGGAGGTGGTAAAGATGAACAAACTTGGAGTAGCGATTATTGGCTGCGGGGCGATATTTCCTCTCCATGCTAAAGCAATATCAGCAATAAAAGATGTGAATCTACTTCTAGTTGCAGATATTGATGCTGATAAAGCTACACGAGAGGGAATAGAATATGCCTGCGATGCCACTGATGATTATAGAGAAATATTAAATGATAATCGTATTGATGTTGTTCATCTCTGTACACCTCATCATCTTCATGCAGAAATGGCTGAAGAGCTATTACGTGCGGGGAAGCATGTGTTAACTGAAAAGCCAATCGCCGTTGACCTTCCTTCAGCCATGCGCATGCTGGAAGCAGCGCAAGAGAGCTCCGGCCAGCTTGGTGTGGTGTTCCAGAATCGTTATAATGATGCTTCCGTTTATATTAAGAAGACTATAGATTCTGGTGATTTAGGGAAACTGCTTTGTATGAAAGGTGTCGTAACCTGGCATCGAAACGAAAGTTACTACAAAGATAGCAATTGGAGAGGAAGGTGGTCCACGGAAGGCGGAGGTGTTCTAATTAATCAGACCATTCATACCTTGGATTTACTACAGTGGTATGGGGGTGAGATTAAATCCGTGAAAGGCAGTATTACCACGGATGTGCTTGATGGCGTCATTGAAGTAGAAGATACTGCCCATGCTTGTATCGACTTTGCCAATAATGTTCGCGGGCTGTTTTATGGCACGAATACCTATCTTGAGAACTCTCCGGTGGAGTTGGAGCTAGTTTTTGAAGAGGGGACGCTTAACCTCCGTCGAGAGCACTTATATCTTTGGAAAGATGGGAAGGAAACCTTAGTTTGTGAGCCTATTTTCAGTCCTGCGGAAGGCAAATCGTATTGGGGGACTGGGCATAAGAGACTAATTGAGGACTTCTATGACCATATTTTCAGTGGATCAAAGTTTTGGCTGGATGGTCCTGAGGGGATAAAGGCGCTGGAACTGGTGAAGCGTATTTATAGCTCATCGCAGAGGAACAAATAAGTCATAAATATAGCGAAGGCTGTTCCATATGTAGATTTATCTACGAATGAGGCAGCTTTTTCGTGTTTAGGGACTTCCCGCATTTGGTTAAACACTAAGAAGACTACGACTTGCAGAGGAAGATGGATTTGATTAATTCTCCTTAGTGGAATAATCTAAAGTAAGTATAGGTTATTAACAGCAAGATATCTGGAGGGTGCATACAATATGGAGAAAATACTACTGAACATTAGAACGAACACCAAGCTAATTTCCATTGTGCAGACCATTGTTTTTATCTTTGTCATATTATACGTACTGATGTTTCTTTCTGGTGGATTATTCACCACCTTTTTTATTATGCTCATTGCTTGTTTTGTTAGTGTAATTGCTGCTTTACTCATGCTAATTCGAAAAAGCTTCTTATGGGCAATTGTTGATCTTGCTGCTGCGGGCAGTATGTTCATTTATTTTATTTATAATGCTTAACTGTTATTAATCCTTGCAAGAAGCGGGTTTATGGCTGTAGCATAAGTTCCTTAACCTGGAGGACTTATTTCTCTCTTTTTTGCAAGCTTTTAAATAATTTATTTTTTTCATATAATAGTAGATATTAAATTTATAAATAATTGTAATACACTCGGATAAGGGTATAATTGAGACAGAAAAGGTGTGACGCCTAAGAAGGAGCGCCCACATCCTTTCTGCAAAATTCAGGGGATAAGGATGGTAATAATGGGCAAAAGTGCAACTGAAACAGACGTCATTTTAATTGGTGCTGGAATCATGAGTGCGACTTTAGGAACACTTTTAAAAGAATTAGTGCCGGATTGGAAGATTAAAGTGTTTGAAAAGCTCGAAAATGCAGGTGAGGAAAGCTCTAATGAATGGAATAATGCAGGAACTGGACATGCGGCGCTCTGTGAGCTTAACTACACTGTCGAAAAATCCGACGGAACTGTAGATATAAGTAAAGCCATCCAAATTAATGAACAGTTTCAACTTTCAATGCAATTTTGGTCTTATTTGGTAAATCGTAAGTTGATACATAATCCTCAGGATTTTATCATGCCCTTGCCCCATATGAGTTTGGTACTAGGGGAGAAGAATGTAGCTTTTTTGAAGAGAAGATTTGAAGCGCTGTCAAAAAATCCTTTGTTCCGAGGAATGGAATTTTCCGATGACTCTAGCAAATTAATGGAATGGATACCGCTTATTATACAAAATCGTCCATCGAATGAACCTATAGCAGCAACAAAAATCGATTCAGGCACAGATGTTAACTTTGGCGCTTTAACGCGTATGTTATTTGATCACTTAAAGAGTAAGAATGTAGATCTCCATTATAAACATAGTGTAGATGGAATCAAACGTACTAGCGATGGGTCGTGGGACTTGAGAGTGAAGAACGACAGCGGTATTATTGAACACCATACTGCAAAATTTGTCTTTGTTGGTGGCGGGGGAGGAAGCTTGCATATCCTGCAAAAATCCGGTATTCCTGAAGGGAAACATATTGGCGGATTCCCGGTAAGTGGAATATTTATGGTGTGTAATAAACCAGAAGTTATAGCCCAGCATCATGCAAAAGTATACGGTAAAGCTAAGGTTGGAGCGCCTCCAATGTCTGTTCCGCATCTGGATACTAGATTTATTGACAACAAAAAATCGTTGTTATTTGGACCGTTTGCTGGCTTCTCACCAAAATTTTTAAAAACTGGATCAATGTTTGATTTGATCACTTCCGTAAAACCGGATAATCTCCTAACGATGCTGTCGGCAGGTGCAAAGAACATGTCTTTGACCAAATACCTGATCGAGCAAGTGTTGTTATCGAAAGAAAAACGCATGGAGGAATTACGAGAGTTTATCCCGAATGCCAAAATAGAGGATTGGGATCTAGTTGTAGCAGGCCAACGCGTACAGGTAATCAAAGATACAGAGGATGGCAAAGGTATCCTTCAATTCGGTACAGAGGTAATTAGCGCCGCAGATGGTTCGATTGCAGCATTGCTTGGGGCTTCCCCAGGTGCTTCTACAGCTGTTCACGTGATGCTTGAAGTACTTAATAAATGTTTCCCTCAGCATATAAAAGAGTGGGAACCGAAAATTAAAGAAATGATTCCTTCTTATGGCCTGTCACTACTGGAAAATCCAGAGCTTTTGCATGAAGTGCACACATTAACGGCAACTACATTGGGTCTAGGTGGAAAAGAGCGAGTGCATAGTTAAGCAATGATCAATCGCTCGAAAGTATGATAATTGACAGAGATTTTCTTCAAGAAAGCCTATGGATTTCATTCATAGGTTTTTTGTTGAGTCCTGAAAGAACTGTTGGAGAATAACGAATACTATATCATCTTTGCGAACTTCAAGGCTTTTCCACAAGAGAAGGACGTAATAGATGTTCAGACCTATGAGGAGTTCTTAAATAGTGATTGCCAGCTTGTACTTTTAGTCGTCGATTGTGAATATGCTACGGTTTATTGTAAAGACCAGGGGATGCTTGAAGCACTGTGTCATAACGCAATTTCAAATGGATATGATGATGTTCAGTACATTACGAATGAGAATGACTTCAGAACAAGATTATCAGTATGGTAGAAGGAAACCGTAAGGTTGATTTGACGAACAAATCATTCATTTGTTACAATGACCCCATCAATTAGGAAAAGGATGAGGACGATGGTTCGTCGTTTGAAACGGTTTAAGAATGTCGCTACTGTATCAAGCTTCTAAGTATAAATGCTATAAATTACTTAGAAGCGAGGGAAAAGAATGAAACAACAGTTGTTTAACCACTGGTCAGAAACGAAGTATTTAAAGGATATTGTCACCAACCCAATGATTGAGGTAGGGGATTACTCGTACTACTCTGGTTATTACGATAGTCATCATTTTGAAGACGGGTGCGTCAGATATCTTTGGGGAGACGAACCGTCAAGAAAGTTATTTAACCCGATCGAAGATTTTGGGTGGCATTTAGATAAATTGATTATAGGAAATTATGTTTGTATTGCAAGTGGTGTAATTATTTTAATGGGTGGAAATCACAATCATCATCCTGAATGGATTACCGTGTATCCTTTTGTGGACCAGATTGAAACCTCTTACGAACCTAAAGGTGATACGATCATAGAAAGTGATGCTTGGATTGGGATGAATGCAATGATTATGCCAGGTGTGAAAATAGGTGAAGGTGCTATTGTTGCGGCAGGCTCGGTTGTTGTAAAAGACGTTCCACCATATACAATAGTAGGTGGCAATCCTGCTAAAGAGATTAGAAAACGATTTACAGATCGTGAAATCGAAAAGTTAAAGGAAATGCGTTGGTTTGATTGGAAACGTGAGAAAATTGAACAAGCTACGCCTATCTTTTCAAGTTCATCGATTGATCAATTATATGAGTTTTATCTAAGGGAAATAAAATCATAACATAATCACAACAGGCTGCCGCAAATATTCGGTAGCCTGTTCTTTTATCAGTTAAGGTAGTTTAACATATTTGTTGTTTACCAGATTAATCCTAATTAGTATGATAATATGAATGGGCTTATCTAATCTCTTGGGAGGAAAGTGTGCTAGATATATGAAATATATTGAATTTGGTCTAGGCAATACATGGTTTATTAGAACCGAAACGGAGTTAGAGGATGGAAGTGAATTTGAAGAAAAAGGAATTGTGAAACCGGTAAGGTTCCATTCTCTATATATCAGGATTTGGATTAGTAAAACTGTAGTAATCCTAGACTTAAAGCAAGGTTTTAAAAAAAGTAAGAAAAGTTATAACGCGTTTAAGATTATTTTTGGTATAACAAGTCTCTAGAATGGAGGGGCATACATATAACGACAAGATGGACGAAACTATGGATAAAATATTAAATGAAATAGCCAATTTGATAAGCAGTAAGGAAAAAAGAGTTACTATTGGGATTTCGGGTCATGGTGCATCTGGAAAGACAACATTTGCCCATAATCTTTTAAAGCTTCTGGGTCATGAGAAAGTGAATTATATGAATACTGATCCCTATATTATCGGCTCTCATCTTAGAAAGTACACTGTAATCGATTATGATTATAACAATGAACGTCATCGTAATAAAATGACAGCTTGTCATCCTTCTGCTCATAATATATCTGCTCTAGAGAGAGACATCCGAATGATGCGAGATGGTTTAGAATTTTATACAATAGACACCAATTATTTAAAGAGTACATTGATAGCTTCACAAAACAGAGTGAATATTGTAGAGGGCATGAGCGTTGCTTTTGCAGACCCGAATTTGTTTGATCTGAAGGTGTACTTATATACGGATGGAGACACTGAATTGATGAGAAGGAGTATACGTGATGTCTCTGAAAGAGGAACGGACATCAAATATTTAAGGAAATCTCATGAAGACCGTAGAATTCAATATGAGTTATTTATGCATCCTTTTCATCGAAACTTTGATATTATTATAAAAAATTCCAATGAAGGTTATATTCTTGAAAATGAATTCAGGAGGAAATTATGAATCTTGCAAATAAAGTAACAATCGCCAGAATATTATTAATCCCCATCTTTATAGTACTTTTCTCAAAATATCCTGATTGGCCAGAGGGGATTTATTATGCAGCTATTGTTTTTTTACTCGCTTCAGCCACTGACAAACTAGATGGTTATATTGCTAGGAAGTATAATCAGGTTACGAACCTTGGAAAGTTACTTGATCCATTAGCGGATAAGTTGCTCATTTCTGCTGCGTTGATTCTACTGGTAAGTCAGCAGATGTTATACGCATGGGTTGCTTTAGTTATTGTAGCGAGGGAAGTGATCATTACAAGGATTAGACTTGTTGCTGTCACTCAAAAAATAGTGTTGCAAGCTGATCGATACGGAAAAATTAAAATGGTATCGCAAGTTGTAGCTATTACTGCAGTTATGTTTACAAACCATCCATTCACCCTTTTTACGAATATACCTATCGATCAAATCCTAATCTATATTTCACTAGTCATAACTATCTATTCAGGATTTAACTACATAAGAAATAACTATCGTTTTTTAAAATTAGAAGCATGAGCTCGATAAAAAGGTTGCTGAATAACAATTAGATAAAGGCGAATTCTCACTCCATTTCGAGTAAGAATTCGCCTTTATTTTATGTATATCCTCGTGCTTTTTACTTAATAACGTCAATATATTTATGAGATTTACTGCAAATAAACCCATAACCCTTGTATGTGTATGCCAAGTCTAAGCTCAAATCCGAACTATTGACACAAAAGTGTATTACACGTATAGTACATAAATAAGATGTATGAACCACTTAGTACACACACTTAGTATATGGAGTTGGTTGTATGACAGAAGAACAAAAATCAGGTGTCAGCTTTAATATTCGAGAACCGGTATATATTCAAGTTGTCCGTTACTTTAAAGAACAGATTGCTACAGGGCAAATCGGAGCAGGAGACAAGATTCCTTCACGGCGTGAGCTGGCATCAGTAATGAAGATTAATGCGAACACGGCACAGAAGGCATATAAGGAAATGGAGGAACAGGGTTTGATCGTAACAGAAGGAAATTCCCCAAGTCGAATTACACAGGATCAGCAAATACTAAGCTCGATTCGTGCTGAATTAATCGAAAGTGCAGTGGATATATTCATCGGTTCCATTCGGAATATTCAAATTCCAGTTGAAGAACTGGTAGACATCATAAAGACAAAATATACATCGGAGCGATCTCCAGAGGGTGGTGACACAAGATGATCCAAGTGAATCAGATGGTGAAGAATTACGGATTCAAGAAGGTACTAAATGGCGTTAGCTTCACTGCTGCCAAGGGAGAGATCACCTGCCTGATCGGAATCAATGGTGCCGGAAAGTCAACGGTGCTGAAGTCCATCATGGGACTGACACCATACAAAGGTGAAGTCTTAATCGATAATGCATCACTAACACCTGCGATGTATGAGAAAATGACTTTTATTCCAGATTCGTTAACGATGCCCTCCAATATGCGAATTGCTGATTGCTTCAGCTTTATGGCTGACTTTTATCGGAATTGGAACGCTGAACGTGCAGAGGAATTGCTTAAGTTCTTCCAGTTGAGCTCTAAAGATCGCGTGTCTTCATTGTCGAAGGGGATGGCTGCAAAGTTAAATTTGTTGCTCGGACTTGCCTTGGATTGTGATTACATCCTAATGGACGAACCGTTCTCGGGGATTGATATGTTCAGCCGCGAGCAAATTACTGATGTGTTCACGAGTGAATTGATCGAGGATCGTGGTGTAATTATTACAACTCATGAAATTAACGATATTGAGCATTTAATTGATAAAGCGGTCTTGTTACAGCATGGGAAGGTAGAACGTGAATTCTACTGTGAAGAAGTACGTGAGCAGGAAGGTAAGTCCATTACGGACGTAATGAGAGAGGTGTACAAGAAATGAGAGCCTTTGTGAAGCTATTGAATTTTGAATTGAACCGATTTGCCAAAATATATTTTGGACTCCTGGTGCTGACAGTCGCCTTGCAACTTGTAGCAGTCACCCTCGGTGCTAATCATTGGCTGGATTCTGCGAATGAGGCAATGAGAGTGAATCAATGGACCCTGGAGCAATATCACAATGTGACTGGATATATTCAGCTAAACAGTATGATGTATGCTCGCTATAATGGACTTCTATATTTCGGACCCATATTTTTGAGCATCACAGTGTTGCTAATATATAGCTGCTTCATCTGGTACCGTGACTGGAGAGGTAAAAATACGGTAGTATATCGCCTGCTCACGTTGCCATCCAATCGGGCGAATTTGTATTTTGCCAAGCTGGTTACGATCTTGTTATTCGCATTTGGACTTGTTGCCCTGCAAATTATCCTTGTTCCACTGGAGCGTTTGATAGCACAGTCGATTCTTCCTGCTGAAATATATCGGAACATCTCGGTATTTGATTTTTTGAAGTATCCTACTGTGCTTAAAGTTCTGGTTCCGCCCTACTTTTCTGAGTTTGTACTATACTATGGACTGGGCATTATTGGCTTGATCGTCTTGTTCACAGTGATTCTAATCGAGCGGAGCTACAGACTGAAAGGGATTGGCTTTATCGTACTATATTTAGCGGTTCTGGCTGGACTAGCCTTAATACCATTTCTTATGGGTTATAACAGTTACGATAGCTACTTCTATCCAGGTGAAATCATAGGCGTTTGTCTCGGATTAATAGTGATCATTGTTGGAGGTTCGCTTTGGTACAGCTTGTATCTATTGCGTAAGAAAATATCGGTATAATTGAAGGGGATGGAAGTTAAGGAATGAGAAAATATATGGTTACCGCCGTTCTTGTAGTGTTCGCTGTTGTTACAATCGGGACGTATTATGTACAAGCTTCACAAGAGACACCACCTAATTATAAGCTGACGACGGTTCAAGGGGATGCTTCCCTCGTTGAAGGTATAGCTGTATACGGAAACTACATGATTAAGGATAGTACTTTTGGCATCAAACGAGCTTATATCACGACAAATGGTACAGATTATCCAGATGAAAAGTCTGCGATTAGCCAAAGCTTAAATCGAAGACCAATGAAAACGCAATTGGATCAGTGGATTGAAGAGCATCGTCAGTTCATGCGCGGTAAGACAAACACATCTGGTTTCTATGAGAATGAGGAAATGCTTGCTTATGTTAATGCGACAGTAGATACGAAGCGGACAAATGATTCATCAGTGAAGAAGAATGCTAAGCTCAGTATTTCTGTGCTTAACAAGGAAAAGAACAATACGCTGGAAATCACATCCGATATCAATGTAGATCATGATATTTCAGATATGTATGTACAAAATGTACAGCTTATTGATCAGCAGCTTGTTGCTATGGTGTTTATGAATCACAGTGCCAAAGGTTATGTATCTGAACCGCAGATCCTCCGTGTCAATCTAACCACAAAAGAGATTAAGAATGAGCCGCTCGCGTTACCAGGCGGTAAATCTGTAGCGGCAGACGGGGATACTCAATATGCATGGCTAGCCAATCAAAATCTGGAGCACACGGAGCAATGGATTTTAAGGATTAGTAGAGATAATCATAGAAAGGCATATCAAGTGGATGTTAAGACAGGACAAATCTCTCCACTCACATTCCAAGGGCATGAAATGTTATTGAATAATATTATGAATGTCTATGGACAGAAAATTTATTTCCTGCAAAAAGCTGTATCGAGTAAGGAAAATATAGGATTCACTGTTATTTCTTACGATCTCGTGAGTAAAGAATATGAGACTACTCTGAAGAATACAAATATAGATTTAAGTGAAAACATTACCTATGCTTTTAAACAAGACCATCTCTATATTATGGGGTATAAGAATTTCAAAGGTAATCGTCTATATGTATTCAATTTGACAAGCGGTAACCTTGAGTACGAAGGAAAAGTAATATCAACAGAGGCCGCCAAGCAGGCTGAAGATGAAGCTAACATGGATTTGAATTTTATCGATCTCGGTCAGTTCTAGAATTATTTTTAGAATAGAAAATTAGATATAAAGAGACATAAAGAGATATAAAAAGGTGACAAAGGCCGGGCTAATGACTTTTAATAGTCGATTAGCTCGGCCTTTTTAGTCGTGAAATATAAAACAGTCATTAAACACTATTTTTCGATTAAAATATATTGTAAAACGATAAACTATATGTTAGATTCAATTTTGAAAATAACTTTGTGAGGTGTGTTTTATGAAACTTGGATCAACGCTTTTTTTAAGGATAGCTGTTGTTCTTATTGGACTTCCAGTTCTTGCCTTGTGTATAATTTTTGTGCCTGCGATTTCGAATTATGCAGCAGAATTATACCCTGATCAAACCTATATTAAATATCTCTTGTACATTGATTTGTATGCATCGGCGATACCTTTTTACTTTGCATTGTATCAAGCGATCAAATTGTTAGGGTATATTGACAACAACAACGCTTTCTCAGAATTATCTGTAAAGGTATTAAAAAATATCAGGAACTGTGCAATTGCAATCAGTGGAATTTATGTAGTGGGATTGCCACTTTTCTATCTCGTCGCGGAGAGAGATGATGCCCCAGGGTTCATTGTCATTGGGGTGGTTGTGATTTTTGCTTCCATGGTGATTGCAGTGTTTGCTGCGGTGCTCCAAAAGCTTTTGAAGGAAGCTATTGATATAAAATCAGAAAATGACTTAACGGTCTGAGGAGAAAACAATGGCGATTATTATTAATATTGACGTGATGCTGGCTAAAAGAAAAATGAGCGTAACCGAGCTTTCGGAGCGGGTTGGAATAACAATGGCTAACCTGTCTATATTGAAAAATGGAAAGGCGAAAGCGGTTCGATTATCAACATTAGAGGCGATCTGCAAAGCTTTAGATTGTCAGCCTGGAGATATTTTAGAATACAAAAGTGACGAGGAGACTTAAGAAATAAATGAATAGTAGAGGCAGGGCTCTTTTCTCAATCTTGATGAGGAGGGGGCCTTTTTGATGTGTAATAATTGGAGGTAAAAAATAATAGGGGATATATTAATGATAAAAAATAATTGTAATACAATCAATATATATTGAATAACGATAAATTATGTGATAAATTGAATCCAGATTATTAACTTTGTGAGGTGTAGTTTATGAAACGAGAAACACTCTTTTTAAAGATAGTTGTAATTCTTATTGGACTTCCGGTTCTTGCTTTGTGTATTTTTTGGTTACCTACGATACCTAACAAGGCAGCTGGAGATTATCCGGTGTATTTGGTTTATCCCGTTCTTATAGGGGTGTATGTAACGGTGATAGCCTATTTCGTAGCTTTATATCAGGCGTTAAGACTTCTAAGCTACATTGACAAGAACAAAGCGTTCTCACAACGATCCATTAAGGCTTTAAAAAATATAATTTACTGTGCAATTATCATCAGTATCTTATATGCGGCAGGTATGCCACTTATTTACGAAATGGCACAGGAAGCCGATGCACCAGGTCTAGTCGTACTCGGACTTGTCATGACTTGTGCTCCAATCGTTATTGCGGTCTTTGCTGCTGTTCTTCAAAAGCTCTTGAAAAATGCCATAGAAATAAAATCAGAAAATGACTTAACAGTCTGAGGTGAAGATAATGGCGATTATAGTGAATATTGACGTGATGTTAGCTAAAAGAAAAATGAGCGTTACTGAGCTTACAGATAGGGTTGGAATAACAATGGCCAATCTTTCTATATTGAAAAATGGAAAAGCAAAAGCGATTCGATTATCAACGTTTGATGCGATTTGTAAAGCTTTAGAATGTCAGCCTGGAGATATTTTAGAATACCTAATGGACGAAGATGCTTAAATCGTAATGAGTAATCGACTCCGCAGATTGAAAAGAACAGCATTGCCTGGAAAGGAGAGATCATCATTGAAATCAACAACGCAGCTTCTGCATTTTGGCTATCATCAGGCGATGAGTTGCATATTTCCTATTGCGATCTTTGGGACTTTAGCTCTCTCTAACGTAATAGATCTGCCTTACATTTACCGATATGATGCCATTCTTATTATATTGCTTACCGTTCAATACCTTATGTACCGTACTGGATTAGAGACGCTAGATGAAATTAAAGTCATTTGTGTATTTCACATTATTGGTTTGCTGCTGGAAATTTATAAGATAAGAATGGGGTCATGGTCATACCCTGAACCCGGGCTAACCAAGGTGTTTGGAGTGCCACTGTATAGCGGGTTTATGTACGCGAGCGTCGCGAGCTATATGTGTCAAATTTGGCGTAGACTGAAAATGGATATGACGGGCTGGCCGGGACTTGCTGCTGCTGGATCGCTCGGAGCAGCTATCTATCTGAACTTTTTCACGCATCACTTCATTCCTGATTTTCGCTGGTGGCTAAAGGGGCTTGTACTCATTGTTTTTTGGAAAACTTGGATCATTTATCGGGTACGAAACACTACTTATCGGATGCCCTTGACACTGGCTTTTTTCTTAGTAGGTTTTTTTATCTGGTTAGCTGAGAATATCGCTACATTCTTTAATGCTTGGAAATATCCTGATCAGAATCAGGTATGGCATGTGGTTAGTGTCAGTAAGATCAGTTCATGGTTCCTTCTGGTCATTATTAGTGTCATTATAGTTGCTCAGCTTAAACATGTTAAAGCTAACCGTAACGTGAAAGAGTAGAGTATTGTCTTCAAAGGAAATAGTAGTACATGGAGTAAGAACAAATTAGTGATGAGGGGGAGATGAGATGGAATATACAGATTTAAAAGAATTGCAGGATGTGTTTTTCTTTGGTCTAATAGAGCCAGAGGTAAATCAACTAAGGTTATCTTTTTGTAAAAGCAAAGCTAGTGATATAGCTGAGCCTCTTATGGATGGTGAGAAAAGCTCTCCCATAATACAAGTTGATTTTCACTCCTATATTGCATATTCGATTAGAAATGAATTCTTTACTTCTTGGGATGATTACGAGGAATTTGACGGAAGAACATTTAGGATTTATAAAAAATCAAGGTATCTTGATTTTATTTCTAATGGAATATTTGCATCAAAGGATTTTCCAAAACCATATAAACACTATGGGATCTGTTGTATTGACCATGTCGTTGATATTATTTCAACATCGGAACCAGTTGTAAGGGAAATTATATAGATCTGAATTTCTTTCCAGAGGATAGAAGAAAGCAGCTGATTGCACATGCTTGTCTTTTTTAACGATTAGAGTTATTATGGATTTTCAAAGTCGTTAATGGAGGTGCTGAATGAAATATTCCCAAGCGACAGACTATGCGCTTCATGCAATGCTTTATCTGGTGACGGCGGCGTCCGATAAGCCTGTAGGTGTTCAATTACTTGCTGAGAAGCTGGGTGTTTCGCAAACCTATCTGTCCAAAATGATGACCAAGCTAGTCAAGGCTGGATTGATTCAATCTGCACCCGGAGCAAACGGTGGGTATCGTCTCAGACGGAAGTCCGAAGAGATCTCTTTTCTGGATATTATCCATGCGATCGAAGGGACTGCATCTTTGTTCGAATGTAGCCTGGATCACGGTAGCGAGTGCCTGATTCAACAGGTTGTGATTGACGCTGAAAGACAGATGGAGCAGTACTTGGAAAACAAGAAAATTGCAGATTTGGCGAAAACAATGAAGACGGAGTAAAGATCCGTTCTTTTTTGAATATAATTAAAGATAATATAAGTCCGTAATGACTTTAATATAAAGGAGAATGAAATATGACGGAATTCTGGGAATCAAGCTTTATAGAAAAACAAACGATGTGGGGATTTGAACCTACAGACTCTGCGATCGCCACTAAGGACTTTTTCCTTGAGAGGAATGTTAAAGACATATTGGTACCAGGGATTGGATATGGCAGGAATGCAAAGGTTTTTATAGAGAGTGGGATAAATGTAACGGGTATTGAGATTTCTCAAACAGCAATTGATTTGGCGAGGCAAAATGGAATTGATATTAGCATTTTTCATGGTTCAGTGAATGACATGCCGTATGATAATAACCTCTATGAAGGAATATTTTGCCATGGTCTTATTCATCTGTTGAATAAAAGTGAAAGAGAAAAGTTCATTAAGGATTGCTACAACCAGTTAAAGCCAGGTGGTTATATGATTTTTACAACAGTTTCGAAAAAAGCTCCTATGTTTGGAAAAGGTATTCTATTGGATAAAAATTACTACGAGACAGATTATGGCGTAAAAATATTTTTTTATGATGCTGAATCCATTACACAAGAGTTTGAAACCTATGGACTAGTTGAGTTCTCTGAAATTGATGAGCCGCACAAGGACATGATCAATAAACCGTCGATAAACTTTTTAATGGTAAAATGTAAGAAAGAACTATAGAAAAATTTCGACATATCGAAGATAATATATTTCAAAAGAAGGCAGGTGTTATGTTGATGAGCAATATTATTGATTATTACTCTAGCTTTGATGAGTGGGGCAGGCTGGATAGAGAACCCTTAGAGTTCATTATTAATCTCCATTATATCAAGAAATATATGCCATCAGCTGGGAAGGTGCTGGATAATGGCGCGGGACCCGGTAAATACGCGATCGAACTGGCTAAGCTCGGATATACAGTAACCCTTTCAGATATCACACCTAAATTAGTTGAAGTAGCAACGGAAAAGGCAGCTGAACTAGAATTAACTGAGCGATTTGACGGGTTTCATAACTTAAATGCTATTGATTTAGAAGGCATACCTAATGAGAATTATGATGTTTCATTGATGCTCGGTCCTTTGTATCATTTGCAGAAGGAAGAGGAACGAATTTTAGCAGTAAAAGAGTTGCACCGCGTGACCAAGCAAGATGGCTTAGTATTCGTGGCTTTTCAAAGTCGAATGAGAATGACCATTAATTCGTTACAATCCCCGCAGCAGTGGAAACCGAACGATAATATGAACACCATCAATGAATTCTATGAGAGAGGAATCTTTAATCATAGTGACAAGGGCCGATTTACAGGTGCATATTATTTTAACATTGATGAGATTCAGCCTTTTATGGAAAGGAATGGATTTAAGTCGATAGATTTAATTGGTTCATCAAGTATTGCAGCCATGTTATCTGCAGAGCAGCAACAGTATTGGACTCACCAAGAGGGGGAAGAGAGCTTGATTAACTTTCTCATATCCAAAGCAAATGATCCCTCAATCTTGGGCATCTCATCCCATTTGTTATACATCGGTAAAAGAAAATAAAATTAAGAGCGTCAGTTTCTTAACTGGCGCTCTTAATTTTATAAATGACAGACTACTTTACAGATGTAGTGTGTAGCGGTTCGTTTTACTCAACCCGCGGATCATTTCGATTTCCTCCGAAGACAGTGGAGCTGACTTAGCAGCCGTTACATTATTCTTCAGCTGCTCCATACTACTCGCTCCAGGGATAATAACTGCCACAGACGGATGACCTAGCGGATAATGAAGCGCCGTTTGTGTTAGGGGGCGAGAGTGACCCATTTCCTGCACAAGCTGATCATGCATCTTCAGAAGCTCCTCACTGCTGTAATCTAAGTACTTCTTCTCTGCTTTGCTGCGGCCGTTCTCCGAAAGGATGCCACCCGCCAAAGGACCCCGGGCAATAAGACTGATCCCATGCTCGGCCAGCAGAGGGAGGATTTCCTCCTCAGGACGTCGATCTAAAATGCTGTATTGGCTCATTACACTGACAATATTTGATTTTTTTACATATTCTCTAATGACATTAGGTCGAATAGAAGAGATCCCATAATATCGGATTAGCCCCTCTTGCTTAAGTTCTTCAAAGGCTTCAATAGTTTCATCTATCGGATCATCAATCGTTCCGCCATGCAGCTGATACAGATCGATATAATCCGTTTGGAGGCGTCTTAGGCTGTCTTTGACTGCGGATTTAATATAGGATTTTGATGGATCCCAGCTCCAGCCTTCTTGACCTGGAATTCTGCGGTTACCCACTTTTGTACTCAATATCACCTCACCGCGGCGGTGGCGAATCGCCTTACCAATGATCTCTTCATTACGACCCTCATCATACAGATCGGCTGTATCTAAAAAGTTAATGCCTTGATCGAGCGCTTCATGGACGATGGAAATGGCTTGTGCCTCATCCGTACCTAAGGACATGCATCCGAGTCCTACTTCACTTACATATAAATCGGACTGACCCAAACGATTTTTATTCATAGGTTGTTCCTTTCTAATTCCGTTGCTTGTTATATTATAACGCCTTAAAGCATCGAATTCGAATGTAAATGAATGATTTCCTTTGACATTATAACCTAGAAGCATTATCGTCATAGCATATGTTATTTACTAGATGATGATGGATAGGGAGAGACTTGAACATATGGAACAAGCAATGTTTGCAGGTGGTTGCTTTTGGTGCATGGTTACACCGTTCGAGGAGTTACCAGGTATCCAAGGGATTGTATCGGGATATGCTGGAGGATTAACTGAGAACCCAACTTACGAAGAAGTCAAAACAGGAACAACAGGACATTACGAGGTGGTACAAATTACGTTTGATCCATCGCTTTTTTCATACGAGAAGCTGCTTGAATTATATTGGCCTCAGATTGATCCCACGGATGATGGTGGACAATTTCAGGATAGAGGAACACAATACCGGACAGCCATCTTTTACTATAACGAAGAACAACGTTTAGCAGCCCTTGCCTCGAAGGAGCAGGTTGCTGTGAGTGGCAGATTCTCAGGACCCGTTGTGACGGAAATCCTTCCAGCGCCAACCTTTTATCGAGCGGAAGAATATCATCAGGACTATCATCACAAGAATCCCAAGCATTATAAAGAGGATCGTGAGCAATCCGGACGGGATTCCTTTATCGCTAAACACTGGTAATTGCAGAAACGGAATTCCTAAAGTAAAAGAGCATCCTAAGTCGTTTATGGCTTACAGGTGCTCTTTTTACATCATATACAAATTTTATATATTTTAAATTCTACATACTTTCTACACATTTAAAGACTAAACTACTCTAAATTAAGCGAGAAATTTAAAATGGAGGGTTTAGGATGAAAAAAATCATACCCATAGTTGCTGTAACATTGCTTCTAAGTTCAGTGTTAGCTGGCTGTCAATCGAGCAATAATGCCCCATCTGGATCAGATAAGCAAGCTTCTATATCTTCAGTGGATCAACCATGGATCGCAACAAAAAACACAACTCGTATAAACACTTCTGACCCTACTGAGGCAGCAGTTATCGTTTCACAAACCCTTTGGACTGCACAGACGAAGAACAACAGACCTTCAAGTGTAGTATTGACGGATGTAAGCAATTGGCAGATTGCCGCGGTTAGTGCGGATTTGATCCATCATCCGAATAATGGCCCTATTCTTTTTACAACTAAAGAGGGTGTCCCTGAGGCAACGTTAGCAGAGCTTAAGCGGTTGAATCCTTTAGGCGCAGAAGGTAATAATGGTGTACAAGTAGTGCTCGTCGGACCCATGGCTTCCAATGTCGAAGAACAATTAAAGACACTGGATCTGAAAGTAGACCGAATTGAAGGGGACGAGCCGGCAGCTGTAGCACAAGCTATTGATACTTATTATGCAAAAGCTTCCGGTGATCTTCCAAAGGCAGTCATTGTAGGTTCTATGGATAGTCCTGAGTACACACTGCCTGCGGTGAATTGGATCGCCCATATGCCAGAGCCGCTTCTCTATGTAACAAAAGATGAAATTCCAGACCCTACGGTTGATGCTTTGAAAGAGCGTGGAGGTTCGGCTACGATTTATATCTTAGGACCTGAAAAAGTTGTATCTACAGCAGTAGAAAAGCAATTACAGGAATTCGGCACAGTAACCCGTATAGCTGGAAAAGACATTTATGAGAATGCCATTGCTTTTGCTACTTTTAAGGACGCCAGCAACGGTTTCGGCTGGGGCATAACGACACCTGGACATAACTTGTCTTTGTTGACTACCGATTCAACGATGCTGGCGATCGCCGCTGCACCTTTTTCGCATTTAGGGAAACATGCACCGCTTATCTTTACGGAAAAAGACGGGTTGCCAGATTCCGTGATGGAATATATGATGACCCTTCAACCTAAATTTCAAGATTCACCAGCAGAAGGCCCCTATAATCATGCTTGGTTAACTGGGGACATCAACGTAACAGAACTTTGATCTAATCCTGCTGGATGTGATGATGCCAGATATGGATGGCTGGCAGGTCTGTAAAGCCGTTAGAGAGGTAAGCTCTGTCCCCGTTCTAATGCTAACAGCTCGCTCAGAAACTAAGGACAAGGTTCGTGGCCTCGGAATAGGAGCGGATGACTATCTCACCAAACCGTTCGAGCCAGAGGAATTAGTGGCAAGAATTTATTCTTTGGTACGGCGTTCAATGCTTACATCGACCCAACAACCTCTGAAAAAAGTTCTGAGCTACCCTGAGCTAGCGATTTACCCGGATGCTCGTGAGGTACATATTCTGGATACAGCAGTTGAGTTTACACTCAAGGAATTTGATCTGCTAACGGCCTTGGCGCAAAATGCGCACCGTGTCTTTACGAGAGAAGAACTAGTGGAGCGTTTATGGGGTAATGATTATGAGGGTGAGAACCGTGTCATCGACACACATATTAAGAATATTCGCGAGAAATTACATAAGGCGGGTCTGTCTTATAATCCTGTTCAAACGGTATGGGGGTTAGGCTATAAATTTGAGATCCCAGGTAATCATCTATGAAGAATAATATGATCGGACTGAAGCTCGGGTCAGTTATTATGTCTGTTTTTTTAGTTGTTTTGTTTATTCTTGGGATAACGATAGACCGAATGTTTACCAGTTTTTATTACAACGAGATGCAAAAAGAAACTGAGGAGCTAACCTCGCATTTTATCGTAATGGCTGAATCACCGGATAGTTCAAATGAGCAGATGATGAGTACTTTTGCAGAGTTTTCGGACGTGAGTATATTTAATATTTCAAAAGACGGTAGTGTCATTCTGCATTCGGGTATTCATGACCGCGCAGATCGTTCATTCATAAATGCTTCGGATATTAGTCGGATATTTGCCGGAAAAAGTGTGAATTTTGAGTATACAGATCCTACTGGACACAGATATTTCATCACTGGGAAACCAATTTCAAATGGTCAAACCATCCAGTCTGCACTATATGTAATGTCCTCTACAGAGAATATGAAGCAATCCTTGGCTTCTATCCGTAATCTATTGTTGCTCGCAGGAATTGGGGCCTTTATATTGGCACTAGGGATCACGGGAATAATTAGTTTGTTGTTATCCAGGCCGCTGATCAAGATGCAGAAGGCGACTAGAAAAATTGCTGCCGGTGAATTGGAAACGAGACTTTCCATACGGAGTAACGATGAAATCGGATTTTTGGCAGGAGCTATTAACGACCTTGCTATAGATCTGCAAAGATATAGGGACACGCGTCAGGAATTTTTAGCCAACATTTCTCATGAACTACGAACACCCATCACTTATTTGAAGGGGTATACTAAGGTCGTAAAGGATGGGCTTTATGAGACCGAAGGGGAACGAGATCTGTATTTGGATATTATTCACGAGGAAGCGCATCGGCTTGAGCATCTGGTAGAAGATTTATTTGAACTGGCAAAGATGGAAGAAGGTAAAATCTCACTTACGCTGGACTGGATAGATCTTAAGCACATGGCAGAACAAGCGGTACGCAGAGTGGAATTGAAAGCCAAAGAAAAGGGACTTCAGCTGAAGATTATGTATCATGGAGTTTCGTATAGGGTTCGTGGAGATGAAAAGCGTATGGAACAGATTATGATGAATCTTCTGGAGAATGCGATCCGTTATACGGATGAAGGTGAGATTACCGTCCATGTAGATGAGGATGTCGACGGAGATACCGTTTTATTTATTGTAGAGGATACCGGAATAGGTATTCCTGAGGAAGAACTGCCCTATGTCTTTGAACGCTTCTACAGAGTTGAGAAATCACGATCCAGGCAATATGGTGGTACAGGTCTTGGACTATCCATTGTTAAAAAGCTTGTAGAATTACACGGCGGTAAGATTCGAATTACAAGTCAGCCTGGAGTTGGAACCCGATGCGAGGTACGGCTGCCTAGATTAACAAAATCCGAAAAGTAAGAGCCAAAAGAGACTTTGCGTATGTACGCGAAGTCTCTTTTTAATTGTTGTCAGCTAACGCTATTTTGCTGGCTCAAGCTCTTCAAGTGCCCACTCGCAAAATTGTATAGAGCTCTCCATATCGAGCACACGTTTCCGAATGAGTAAATAGCGTCCAAAAGTCGTTGCTTTTAATTCACGACTCTCACTTCGTTCATCACGTAAGACTTCGTTAGCTTTCAGCAAGACCTTGTATCGTTCTAGCTCACTTTTACAAAACTCCGCTCGTTTTTGTAGAAGTTCTTTTGCCTCCTCGGGTTTGGAGAGCCATAGACTATACAGCTTAAAATGTAGCTCGTCCCGTAGGACTGGAGGCTCAGCTGGAGTTTCCACCCAATTCCGCAATTGCTCAAGTCCTGCTTCCGTAATGGAGTATTCCTTTTTATCCGGCTTATCCGATTGCTCAATGAGCTGATATGAAATGTAACCTTGCTGCTCCATGCTCATAAGAAGAGGGTAGATTTGACTATGTCCTGCTCGCCATAAGGGTTTTATATTCTGTGTTAATTCATATCCAGACAACGAGTTAGCACTTAGTAAAGCAAGAAGTCCATAAGACAGTGTATTCATTACTATGAAGCCCTCCAGTTATTATAAATCCGTTTTCATTGTGATTTTTGGCGATATGTCATCATTGACATATTATCCATACGATTATAACATTATTTAAGTTGAATTATATATGTAAAAGTAGACATATAAAAAGATAAGGAGGGGTAGCGTGGACGTTAAACAAGAAAGTAAAATTCATTTTTGGCCTATTATGATTGCCATATTCTTCGGAAACTTCGTCTCTGTCTTAAGTACAACGACCATCAACATAGCTGTTCCTCTTTTAATGAATCATTTCCATTCGAACCTGAACACTATGCAATGGATGGTTACAGGTTTTATGCTAGCAACGGGAGTAACTGCACCACTTGCCGGATATCTGGGAGGCAGATTTAGCTATAAGCGACTGTATCTATTCGCTTTGATGGGATTCACCATGTTCTCCTTACTCTGTGCAGTAGCTTGGAATCCAACCTCTCTGATTGTATTTCGAATGCTTCAGGGCTCTTGCAGCGGGCTGATTATGGCTTGTACGATGACGATTATATTCCAAGTGATTCCAGCTGAACGCAGACCTTTCGCCGTGAGCCTATGGTCGCTATCCGCGATGGTAGCCCCAGCCATAGGTCCGACATTTAGCGGATGGTTACTTCAGTATGCTAGCTGGCACTGGTTATTTTTAATTAACATTCCCATTGGGATCATTGCTATTATTCTAACCGTAACGTTAATTCCATACTATCGAATGAATGTTCCGAAATCATTTGATATTCCTGGCTTCCTAACTGTTGTACTGGGCAGCTTATCTTTATTAACCGCATTTAGCCAAGGCAATAGCTGGGGATGGAGCTCATGGAAGACCCTATCCTTAATACTTGTGGGGATCGTACTTTTAGTTTTCTTCGTCTTGCACGAGCTGAAGGCGGAAGTACCACTGCTGAATCTGCGTGTCTTTCGAAATCGGCGCTTTACTGCCATGCTTAGTATCTATAGTTTGGTGACGATAGCAATGTATGCTGGAACTTACTTAACTCCATTGTTCTTACAAACGGTAGAAGGAGCAACAACACTTAAAACGGGGCTTATCTTATTGCCATCTTCGATTCTTCTGGCTTTACTTAGTCCAATCGTAGGTAAGATGTATCCAAAGTTTGGGCCTGTGAAGTTAATTTCTGCTGGTATTTTATTTATTTTCATCGGTTTATTCATGATGAGTCGGCTGCATACAAATGTTTCTTACAGCTTCATTATGTGGGCCATGGTTGTTCGGAATTTAGGTATTGGATTAGCTAACGTTCCGAGTAGCACAGCGTCTATGGAGGAAATTCCAGTCGAATGGTCAGGTCATGCCACATCGATCAACAACTGGGTTCGGAATGTGTTAAGCTCACTTGGGATTGCGGTGTTCACTTCTATTTTGTCCACAAGATCCATACTGCACTCTAAAGAATTGATCAGTTCAGGTGCAGGTAATGCAGATTCGATAAGATTATTATCGTTCACTATGGGTGTGAATGATGTATTCGTAGTCGGCTCTATCATCGTGTTGTTTGGATTACCACTTATGTTTTTATTGCGCAAGAAGCGTAGTGTAATTTCTGTTCAAAGTGCGGGATAACCTTCGCATCACATTAGAAAAGCAGACCAAGGACTTAGCCTTGATCTGCTTTTTTCATGTTTTTATATGTGAGAAGTATGTGGAAAGTATCTTGAAACGAAGGTATTATAAATACATCCATTAATATCAATTGAGGGGAGCAAGACAGCAGTGGGAAGAGGACTACAAAGTATTTTATTTGATTTGGATGGTACATTAACGGACCCTAAAGAAGGCATAACAAAAAGCGTAGAATACGCATTGAACAAATTTGATATACAGATCGAGCATTTGGATAAACTTCTTCCTTACATAGGCCCACCTCTTTATGATTCATTTATCGAGCTGCATCAGTTCTCAGAGGAACAAGCGCAACAAGCAGTTGTATTCTACCGTGAGCGTTACAGCACCGTTGGAATGCTTGAGAACATGGTGATTGAAGGTATATCGCAACTACTGGAAGACCTCAAGAATAAAGGATTTTCATTGTATGTAGCTACCTCCAAGCCTACTGTTTTTGCTGAACAAATTCTTAAGCATTATAAACTAGATCATTATTTTGAGCATATCGGTGGTAGTAATCTGGATGGCACCCGTTCTAAAAAGAAAGATGTGATACAGTACGTACTCGATCAGAATGCTATTCTTCCGGAGGAAGCTGTGATGATTGGGGACCGAGAGCATGATATTATTGGTGCTATAGGTTGTGGAGTAGAATCTATTGGTGTGACGTTTGGTTACGGACCTAAAGAAGAACTGGAGAATGCTGGGGCAGATCATATCGCTTATCGAGTAGAAGAAATTGCGGATATCATCCAACATATATCATTAAGAGAGCGGTGTGCGAAATGATCCAACCTCGTAATTCAATCTTGGAGGGCAATACAGTCAAGCTGGTTCCAATGGATGACAGCCATGTAGAAGGGCTAGCGAGAGTATTAAGAAATCCAAACATCTGGGAATTTACTTGGCGAAAAATAACGTCGGACGAGCAGGTACAGGATTTAATCACAACCGCATTCGCAAATCAAAACAATGAATCGCAAATTCCCTTCGTCATCATTGAAAAAGCTACTGGACAAATCGTCGGTACCACTCGAATCATGCATCCGGATTTGGTTCATCGCAATGCTGAAATCGGATGTACGTGGATCTCACCTGAATATTGGAGAACGAGTGTGAACACCGAGGCTAAGTCATTACTGCTTCATTATTGTTTTGAAGAGCTAAAGCTGATTCGTGTAGAATTTACAGTGGTGAAGACTAACTTGAGGTCGCAAAGAGCGGTAGAACGATTAGGGGCTGTAAAAGAAGGGGTTCTACGCCAGCATAGAATTAGATCTGATGGTTCGATTCATGATAATGTTGTCTTTAGTATTTTGGATAACGAATGGCCATCGGTAAAAGAGAATCTGCACTATTTATTAAATGAGAAGTACTCATAATTATATAAAAGAAGCCAAGAGTCCCTCTCTTATGGAGAAGGACTCTTGCTCTATAGATCAGCCACTTGGCTGTTTATGGTTATTGTTTAGGACTTACAAGAATTTTCACTTGATTTTTTTCCTTCAAAAGCGCCTCGAACCCATGTTCAATTACTTCGTTCAATTTGATTCTTTTAGTCACCAATTTGTCCGCAGGGAAGTAACCTTGTTCCATGAGACTAATTACTGCTGGGAATACATCACGGTATCCGATGATACCAGTTAAATTACGTTCTTTAAGTACGATGTTGTTTGGAGTAATGGTAGCATCTTTTTCAAAAATACTAACGATCATGATTTGACCACTTAATTTAGTGGAATTGATAGCTTGTGTTAGAACGGGAGGGACACCTGTGACTTCAAAAGCAACATCCACGCCGCCATCGGTACGTTTTTGAATTTCTTCAACCACATCATATTGTTTAGGATCGATTACAATACCACCAAGTTCCTCAGCTTTGCTCTTACGTTCTTCTGAGAGCTCAACAACATAAATTTCAGCTGCACCGGAAGCTTTCAAAGCTTCAATCACAAGCAAACCGATAGGGCCAGCGCCAAATACTACAGCTTTATCTCCGACCTTCAATTGACTGGAACGAACAGCATGCAGAGCAACTGCAGAAGGTTCTACTAGAGCGCCTTGCTCATAGGACAAGCTTTCAGGAATTTTGTGCACCATATGTTGGTCTGCTGCAACGTATTCTGAGAATCCACCGCCGCCTCCAGCCAAACCTAGGAAGCCCATTTTTTCACAAAGATTGTATTTGCCTTGTCGACAAGCTACACATTCACCACATGCAAAAACTGGTTCAACGACAACTCGATCACCAACATTAAACTTGCTAACGCCTTGACCTACTTCAACGATTTGTCCAGAGAATTCATGTCCCATTACGACTGGCGCTTTTTCACCAGTAAGGGGATGATCTGTACCTTGGGGAATAAAAATAGGACCGGCTACATATTCGTGAAGATCACTGCCACAAATCCCGCACCATTCTATTTTGATTTTCACTTTTCCTTCAAGTGCTGCTGGTTCTTCAATCGTTTCTAACCGTAGATCTTTGACGTTATGCCATCTTAATGCTTGCATATCATTCATCTCCTAGATTAATTAATTGATAATAAATAGTGTTTTTCTCCTGGAAAAGAGGAAACGTTTCCGACAACAAATATGTCACATAATTTTCATATTGTCAAATTTAAATACTAAAATATTAATATCGAAAATTAGTGAAAAAATTCACCTGAACTTAGCAATAGCAGGGGTATATAGACTGTGTCGTACTTGCTATAAGTGCTTTTATAAGTACATATATGTTATAATAAATACATTGGAAAAACGGCTTGAATGAGACGGATAGATTTAATAATAGCTATGATTACGGAAACGATTCCGAAAATGAGGGGACTATCAACTTGGCTAATAAAAACAAAGTAACCATAGAGGATGTAGCGAAACGAGCGGGAGTAGGTATTGCTACTGTTTCAAGAGCGATTAATAATTCGGAGGGAATTAGTTCCAAGACTAAGGCATTAGTACTGCAAGTGATTGAGGAGATGGGTTTTACACCTAATACCTCTGCACAAAGTCTGAAGATTCGCCAAACGAAGCAAATCGCTCTGGCCGTTCCCGACATTCGAAATGCCATTATTCCAGATATCGCCTGGTCCGTGGAGCAAGCAGCTAAACAGGACGGCTATCGAGTCATTCAGATTAATACTTCCGGAAATCCGCGGACAGAGCTCGAAACGATTCGTGAGATCAAGAAATTACATGTTGATGGACTCATTATCATGCCTCTTGCTTATCCCAAGACTATGGTAGAGCTAATTAATAAATCGAGTGTTCCTGTCTCGATCATTAACTACGGGAAACGCATTACAGAGAATGTGAAAGCGGATATCGTAAGCCTGTCACGTTTTGAGGGCCAGCTAATCATGGAACATCTAAGCAATATTGGCCGAACTAGAATTGCTTACGCAGGAGCTCAGAAGGATCTCATTGAAGATCGTTATCTTGCCTATCAGCAGGCGTTAAATCAAGTGGATATTTCTTTGGTTTATTTTGGAGAGGATTTCTCCTTGCAAACGGGGGTACAAGCTGCAGATTATTTCTATAGCCTGACCCATATGCCAGATGCAATATATGCTGTAAATGACATGGTTGCTATAGGGATTGTAAACCGATTTAAAGAGTTAGGCGTTCGTGTTCCTGAGGATGTGGCAGTGGTAGGGGTGGATAATAACGCATGGACAACCATTACAAGTCCGCAGATTAGTTCGGTCTCGATCATGGGCAATGAAGTCGCCCGATTGGCTACTCAGCTTCTGTTGCAACGCATTCAGGATAATATTACGGGCGACTACCAAAGAGTACAGCTTGATCCGCGTTTAATTGTGCGAGAGTCTAGTGTTTCGGTTAAGCGTAGTACGACAGGTTGAAAATCCTCTAAATCCTGTTAGACTTAATACTAAGTAAGTTGATGGGGGAATATGAAATGAGGAGATTATTATGGCTAATATATATAAAAGCGTAACAGATTTGATTGGTAATACACCGTTATTGGAAATTTCGAAATATAGTAAATCTCAGAACGTTGAAGCAAAAATCCTTGCCAAGTTAGAGTCTTTTAATCCTGGAGGTAGCGTCAAGGATCGTATAGGGTATGCGATGATCAAAGATGCTGAGGATAATGGCTTAATTCACAAAGATTCTGTAATTATTGAGCCAACAAGTGGCAATACCGGCATTGGCCTTGCAATGGCTGCTACTAGCCTTGGCTATCCGTTGATTATCGTACTTCCGGATACATTCAGTATTGAACGCCGTAAGGTGATGGCTGCACTTGGTGCTAAGCTTGTATTAACACCTGGAGCTGAAGGAATGAGCGGTGCTCTGAAAAAGGCAGAGGAATTGGCAGCGGAAATTCCACATGCATTCATTCCACAACAGTTCAGCAACCCAGCTAACCCTGAAATTCACAGAACGACAACTGCAGAGGAAATTTGGCGGGATACTGATGGAAATGTAGATATTTTTATTGCGGGTGTTGGTTCTGGAGGCACCATATCAGGGGTTGGGGAAGCTTTGAAGGCTAAGAACCCTTCGGTACAGATCGTAGCTATCGAACCGTTTGATTCACCGGTATTATCTGGTGGCCGGCCTAGTGCGCATGGAATTCAGGGGATTGGGGCTAACTTCATTCCGGAGATTTACAATAAAGAGGTTGTCGATGAGATTTTTCAGGTGAAGAATAAAGACGCATTTAATGTAGCGCGT
Organism: Paenibacillus sp. NPDC058367; assembly: GCF_042723305.1. Classification (NCBI taxonomy): domain Bacteria; kingdom Bacillati; phylum Bacillota; class Bacilli; order Caryophanales; family Paenibacillaceae; genus Paenibacillus; species Paenibacillus sp. NPDC058367. The sequence goes on along the minus strand of NZ_JBHXIZ010000001.1, from coordinate 212,334 downwards.
GAAATTGCCAAGACCGAGGGGTTACTTGTAGGGATCTCGTCTGGTGCGGCGGTATACACAGCTACAGAAATTGCTAAACGTTCAGAAAATAAAGGGAAGACGATTGTGGTGATTTTGCCGGATACTGGTGAACGTTATTTAACAACTACTCTGTTTGATTTTAACGAATAGATTGGTTTGACCTAAGATAATACAGAAGAAGTGGCTAGAATTAACGAATTGAATCAAACCCATCGGATGGGTGCAAATCAGGAGTATTTTAATTTCTAGCACTGAGGTTAATACAAACAAGGAGGCTCAGCGGAATGCTGAGTCTTTTTGTGTATTTAGTAATTAAAGAGTGATCAATTCAGCCCCTTATTTTACCAATGGCTATGGTACAATATAGCATAAATCGTAGTAGCTCTAAAAAAGGAGTATGAAACGTGTGAATGTGTTCAAAAAAGTTAGAAATAATTATGTGATTTGGCATGCAAATCGTATTCAGTTACTGGATTTTCCTTCAAGTCCTGTCGTTAGAAAGAAAGTGGTTTTCTCAGGTAGAGTTCAAAACGTAGGATTCCGTTTGGAAATATATACGATTGCTGAAAGAATGAAATTAACGGGTAGGGTACAAAATTTAAACGACGGAAGTGTAGAGGTAGAAGTACAAGGAGAAGAGCAGCGAATCTCTTTTCTAGTCCATTGCATGAAATCATTGAAACGGGCATCTGTAAAGAAAGTAACTATGAGTGATCTGCCTCTTAATGAGAGTGAGAAAGATTTTACGATAGTGAAATAAGTACATATGGATTGGTAGAATTAAGAAGTGGATTGTCTTTTTTGGATTAGGAAGATAGAGGAGAAAGAATATGAATAGATTAATTGGGACTAAAGTTTCTCAGTTCATTCTTCGCTGTGTAATACACAGAATAGAATAAAATGGAACTATTGCTTAAGCCATGCGTAACCGATAAATAAAAGAGATTATGATAGAGCAGGAGGTACATATGAACTACAGAATTTTTAGAAAGATGCTTCTTACCACACTTGCCACCCTGATGTTAAGTGTTTTGCTTCTTCCGGTTTTAACTTCAGCCAAGACAGCTGTACCTAAGCATACTGGGTCATTTTATGTGAATGATTTTGCGAATGTGATCGACGAGAAAGCTGAGAATTACATGGTGAACTATGGAATTCGATTACATCAGGATACGGGTGCTCAAGTCGTAGTGGTGACAGTCGATTCTACAAATGGAGTTTCGATGGAAGAGTATGCAACTTCGCTATTCAATAGCTGGGGTGTAGGCTCTGCGGATAAGAATAACGGGCTTTTGCTACTGCTTTCTATAAAAGATGATGACTACTGGGCGGTACAAGGTAAGGGTATTGAGGACACGTTGCCTAACAGTAAGATTAAAGATATTCTCTCTCAATATCTTGAGCCGGATTTTGCAGCTAAAACTTATAGTAACGGTGCACGTAAAACTTATGGCGCTTTTATTCAAGCCATGGGTGGGACCTGGGTGGAAAATGTCAGCACCAAAAACTATGTATCCGATAATGCCGGTGTACTCAAAAAAGTAACAAAGGATTATTTGAACGAATCTAGCAACAGATATAAAACTACAACTGGCAGCGGAATTTATGTGGTTACTGTAAAGAACGCAGGAGATAAAACACTTCAGGATTATACCTACATGAAGTTTGCCTCCGTTGCTGCTGGCCCTAAGGATGTTATGCTCGTGCTAGACATAGGTGGAGACAACTATCATGTTCTTCAAGGGAAGGACATCGACAAGGTTCTAACTAATGATGCAATCAGCAATATTTTGGATACTGTACTTGAGCCCCAATTTGTGAAAAAAGATTACGGAACGGGAGCTACGGCAACTTCTAATGCTTTGTACAGCTTCTTATTGGCTAGAGCGGATCAATCCGTTGGAGCGACGGGAAACAGTGGAGGCACTACAGCCGCCAATTCTTTCTCAACAACCACTTCAGCAAAGGAGACCAGTGTTAGTGTAGGAAAAGGCCTTCTAATTTACTTATTGATATTTGCTCCGCTCATACTGTTCGGATATGGTCTTTCACGACGCAATAAATATATTGAAATGTACGGTTTGCCATTTAATCCGTATAGCCCAAGAAATATTCGTCGGTATGGGAATTGGTACGGTCAAGCGGATTACGGTTATGGTAGACGTTGGCACAGACGTTATAATAATCACCATCATAATCACCACCATCATCATAGAAACACACCATCCAATAACTCACAGTCAAGCTTCTGGGGAAACAGTGGTGGAGGCGGATCTACTAGAGGTGGCGGAGCAGGACGATATTCCTCAAGCAACGAGAATCGTGGGGGCGGAGGCTCGAGTAGTGGCGGAGGTGCAGGTAGACATTCTTCCAGCTCCTCCAGCTCTTCCAGCAGCAGCTACTCTAACAATGATAGTGGCTCTTCCGGTGGAGGAGGTTATTCCGGCGGTGGTGGCTCATCAGGTGGTGGGGGTAGCGCCAGCAGTGGTGGCGGAGCGGGTAGACACTAAAAAGGTTGAAGATGAGCAGGTTTCCGGGTTATCCGAAACCTGCTTCTTTTGTTTTAGGAGGTTACTTATTTGTTTTAGGTTGTTACTTAATAGTAACTTTTCATAAAATTTATCGTCTATGATAAAGTTAGACATTTATTTTCAAATTCCGTAATAGTCAGGGAGGAAAAAGAAGTGAGCACTTCATCATTACCTCAACGTTCCACCGTACGTAAAAAGAAGCCAACAAAAAAACGTAAGAAACGGAGTTTTTTCCGAACACTATCCAAAGTGTTTTTATTCTGCTTAATTTTGTTGATTGCTGGAGGCGGTTGGTTTTACTTTGCACCTTCGGCTAAAAATCTGCGCTATTCAATCGCTGATACACTGATTACAACACAGCACCGCTACATGGCTAAATATATTATTGGTGAGGACGGATTAAAGAACAGAGTGACTGAATATAGCGCCCAATTTGAAGAGATGGGGGTCGAAAAGGACACACATACCATCACTCCTGAACCTGAAGTAAAAGAGAAACCACTGGTCGAGATAGAAAATGTATCAGGTACTGGATATTCCGGATATGTCATGATCGTTAATGATCCTACTAAAGTTCGTTTGGGAATTCCGGATAAAGTAGGGTCAGGTGAGAAAGTAACTAGTATGGTGAAGCGCACAGGTGCTATCGCTGGAGTTAACGGTGGTGGATTCGCTGACCCCAACTGGAAAGGTAACGGATTTAAACCTATCGGTATTGTGATATCACAAGGTAAGTTATATTACAACGGTCTCGGTGGCAAGAAATCCACGCAAATCGTAGGTCTTGATAAACAAGGGAAGATGGTTGCTGGAAATTATTCTTTAGACGAGATTAGTAAAATGGGTGTTCAGGAGGCAGTGACTTTTAGCCCTCGTTTAATCGTCAATGGAAAAGGATTGATTAAGAACGCGGCTGAAGGTTGGGGAATTGCACCAAGAACAGCGATGGGCCAGCGAGCTGACGGAGCGATTATATTTGTTGTTATTGATGGAAGACAACCTACTTATAGTATTGGTGCAAATCTATACGATGTGCAGCAAATCCTTCTTAAGCATGGAGCAGTGATTGCTGCCAATTTGGATGGGGGTTCTTCTACCGTACTGGTAAAAGACAACGAGATTATGAACAAGCCATCTTCTCAATATGGGGAACGATATTTACCTACGGCTTTTCTTGTGTTTGAGCACCCTGAGCAAGTCGATATGCCGAATATTTGGAAGGGACTTGACCCCTCCAAAATTGATGCTGCTAAGAAGCGTACACGCTAAAGCACTCTTAATACGTAAATAAGATAAGGATTATCTTGGATAGCCATATGAAAATATGCTACGATATCACCTAGCATGAAACAGAATACAGAACTAACAGGTCTGGAACAGGGGGAATAGGAGTGACGTTGCAACAACTCCGCTACGCTATCGAAATTGCAAATAGTGGCTCCATGAATGAGGCGGCAAAGAAGCTCTTTGTTTCTCAACCGAGCCTGTCCAATGCCATTAAAGAGTTAGAAAGTGAACTGGGGATTACGATTTTTGAGCGGACCAACCGTGGAATCAGTATTTCCGTTGAGGGAATGGAATTCCTGGGTTATGCCCGCCAAATTATTGAACAGACAGAGCTTATGGAGAATCGTTATACGGGGAAAAAGCGTAGTCCGATCTATTTTTCCATCTCTACGCAGCACTACGCCTTTGTGGTTGACGCCTTTGTAAATCTCATGAAGCACAATGACGTCTCAGAATACAACTTTAGCTTGAGAGAGACGCAAACCTACGAGATTATCGAAGATGTACGTACCTTGCGTAGTGATTTAGGAATTCTTTATATTAACGAGAGTAACTATAAGCATATGAATAAACTGTTTAGTGAAGGCAATCTGAAATTCACACCACTTTTTAATACCGATCCGCATCTTTATGTTCGAACCGGACACCCGCTGGCTCATAAGGACGTCATTACACAGGATGATATTGTGCCGTTCCCTTATATCACTTTTGAACAGGGTGAGAACAATTCACTGCACTTCTCAGAGGAAATGTTAAGCTTTTCACAAATTGAGAAGAATATTAAGGTGAATGACCGAGCGACACTGACCAATTTATTAATGGGTACGGATTGCTATACGGTAGGCACAGGAATTCTGGCGTCTGATCTAAATGGTGATGGACTGAAGACGATTCCTTTTGAGAGCAATGAAGTATTTACGGTTGGCTGGATAGCGCATAAAGATCGCAGACCGAGTGTAATGGCATCTAAGTATATCGAGATTTTGAATGACCTGGTTTCAGGAAGTTATTTTGATCTAAATCATTTTTTACTATAGCAGTAGGAGGATCGGTATGATTAGACCCGTAATTGGCACCCAGAGAAATGCTCCACCCTTTCGCTACGATATCGTTGGCAGCTTCTTACGAACGGATGAGATAAAAACAGCCCGCCTCCAATATGACAATGGTGAAATCACGGGCAGTCAGCTTCATGAAATTGAGAATATTGAAATCGCCAAACTACTGGAACTGCAAAAAGAAGTGGGTTTATTGGCGGTCACAGACGGGGAATTTCGCCGTTCCTGGTGGCATCTCGATTTCTTTGTAGGGATTAAAGGAACTGAGAAGATTAACTTAAATCAAGGAAGAGCGGAAGCGGTTCAGCGCGCGGAATCTTTTCGAATCGTGGACCGGATTGCCTTTATAGATCATCCAATGATCGACCAATTTATCGCTTTGAAACAAATGGCCGGAGACCGAATTCCGAAAATGACGATCCCTTCACCTGCTTTATTTCACTTTGTGGAGGACTTTAACGGGAATGAAGTTTACCCGGATCAAGAAACCCTATTCCAAGATATTATTGCTGTTTACCGAACTGCAATCCAAGCATTCTATGATGCAGGCTGCCGTTACCTCCAGTTAGACGATACAACTTGGGGAACGCTGTGTAGTGGTAGACATCGGGCGCATTTACGAAGCAGAGGTACAGATCCAGATCAGTTGGCTAAGGATTATGTTAGGCTGATTAACGAGAGCATTGCCAATCGTCCAGGTGATATGACGATCGCGCTTCACGTATGCCGAGGTAATTTCCGTTCCACATGGTTCGCAGCTGGTGGTTATGAGCCTGTGGCCGAAGAACTTTTTTCGAATACTAAAGTGGATGCTTTTTTCTTGGAGTATGATAATGAGCGGGCGGGCGATTTTGAGCCCTTACGATTTATTAAAGATCAATTTGTGGTATTGGGACTAGTTACTACGAAACATGGTGGTCTTGAGAGCAAAGAGCAGCTCAAAGCGCGTATTGAAGAAGCGGCACAATATGTAGATATTGAGAAGCTTTGCTTAAGTCCTCAATGTGGGTTTGCTTCCACCGAGGAAGGAAATATCCTAACCGAAGAAGAGCAGTGGGATAAAATGCGCCTCGTAATTGAAACAGCCCAAGAGGTTTGGGTATAAATAAAATAAGTTTTTAGAAGGCTCCTGTTTGATTTAGGGGCCTTTTTTATGCGTGTATTGTAACAGCTTAGAGGATTAACCTACCAGCGCACTTTACTAGAGCTATTAATCAAGGGTATAATAAGTAACAATTGTTTTTAATTCATGTTGAAAGAGAGCGGGAACAATATGGGTCGTAAGTGGAATAATATTAAGGAAAAGAAAGCCTCCAAAGACGCCAACACAAGTCGCGTCTATGCAAAGTTTGGTGTTGAGATTTATGTAGCAGCCAAGAAAGGTGAACCCGATCCAGAAGCAAACCGGGCCTTGAAGGTTGTATTAGAACGTGCAAAAACTTACAATGTACCAAAAGCCATTATTGACCGCGCAATGGATAAAGCCAAAGGCAGCGGTGATGAGAATTATGAAGAGCTTCGTTACGAAGGATTTGGACCTAACGGTTCGATGATCATCGTCGATGCACTTACGAATAACGTTAACCGTACAGCGCCTTTGATCCGTTCTACATTCAGTAAGAATGGCGGGAATATGGGTGTCAGCGGATCTGTAGCCTACATGTTTGACTCAACGGCTGTTATCGGTGTAGAAGGTAAAACTGCCGATGAAGTGATTGAGATGATGTTCGATGCAGAACTTGATGTACGTGATGTTCTAGAAGAGGATGAAGCGGTTATCGTGTACGCTGAACCTGATCAGTTCCATGCTGTACAAGAAGTGTTCAGGAATGCAGGAATCACTGAGTTTACGGTTGCTGAGCTGAACATGCTTCCACAGAACTATGTAACACTTCCTGAAGATGCACAAGCTCAATTCGAAAAATTGATTGATGCCTTAGAAGATTTAGAAGATGTTCAACAAGTGTATCATAACGTAGATTCTGAGGACTAAGAATAACATATAACAAGGCGATGGAGTTCGCCACAACCGTCTCTTCAGACTAATGACTCCTACCAGAGTGAGCTTCACTGGTAGGAGTCTGTTTTGTTGCTAGAGACTAATTTATACTGACTTTGGGAGTTGCTGTTATGAATCAATGGTCTGCACGATGGCATGAATTCGTGAAGAAAAGAAGTCATTTTGCACTTTGGAGTACATTTATCAAATGGATTGTACTCGGAAGTGTGGTTGGACTCTTATCGGGAACTGCCTCGGCTTTCTTTCTGAAAAGCTTAGACTATGTAACAGATGTACGTTTAGAGCATCCATGGCTACTTTATTTGCTGCCTCTTGGGGGAGTATTTGTTAGTTTCTTATATATGCGTTACGGAAAAAACAGCGCTAAAGGAAATAACCTTATTATAGAACAAATTCAGGATGGTACAGAGACCATTCCATTACGCATGGCACCCTTAGTATTGTTAGGAACACTGGTCACTCACTTGTTTGGTGGATCTGCCGGACGGGAGGGAACAGCTGTACAAATGGGAGGAAGCCTCGCGGAGTGGTTTGGGAAATTAATCAAAATCAGCCCGTTAGATCGCAAAATACTGTTAATGTGCGGGATTAGCGGTGGCTTCGGTTCTATTTTCGGAACACCGCTGGCTGGAACCTTATTTGGTCTAGAGGTAGTAACCATTGGACTTATTAGCCAACAGGCATTACTTCCATGTTTTGTGGCTAGCTTTGTTGGTGATCTGGTCACCACTCGATTGTGGGGCGTTCATCATACTCACTATGTCGTGAATGAATTTCCAACCTTAAGTTTAATGATTATTCTAAAAGTGGTATTGGCCTCTGTAATTTTTGGTCTCGTGAGTATGCTTTTCAGTGAACTGACTCATTTACTAAAAAGAATCTTCACCGCCATGATAAGCAATCCTATGATAAAAGGTGCAGTGGGTGGTTTGATTATCATAGCGTTAGTATTCCTTGTAGGGTCCCGTGATTACTTAGGCCTCGGAATTCCATTAATCAAGGATTCTTTTGAGGGAGATGTCTCTCCTTTCGCTTTTTTATGGAAGCTGATCTTTACCGCCTTTACCTTAGGAACAGGATTTCAGGGTGGTGAGGTTACTCCGCTATTTGCGATTGGAGCCACATTAGGTAATGCTTTGGCTGGAATTTTACATGTATATGGACCGTTTCTGGCAGCTCTCGGATTCATTGCTGTCTTCTGTGGAGCTACCAGTACGCCTATCGCTTGCTTTTTAATGGGGATTGAGCTGTTCGGGTCAGAGGGGGCTGTATACATGTTCATCGCTTGTGTAGTGAGTTATTTATTCTCCGGACATAGTAGTATTTATACTTCACAGCTTATTGGTGTATCGAAGAGCCAGTTCATTTCAATTCCTCAAGGGACTAGAATAAGTAATGTTAAACGACCTCGCAAAAAATAACAACATTTCCCGTTCTAAGTTGACAAGTAACGGCATGCGTTTTAAACTGTTACCAAACGAGGGGATGGTTTAACATGATTCATGTAGAAACTGTAAAGTTATATACCAGAGGCTGCTCCGAACAATCGGATACAAACGATGAAACGTTGTCCGGAGCTTAATCGAAAAGCGAATCGCTTTTTATATCATCGAAAGATAGCTAGGTCATTTTAGTGTGATTATTCATGCTTATTTGATTGCGCCATCTTCCGATGTTAATGATTAAGAGGCTGTAGACAATTTTCGTCTACAGCCTTTTGTGTTATATTGCTCAGTTTCTACACTGACATTTATATGTTTGTGCCGTTCATTCGTGTACTGACAAGCAGAAGGCTTGCACCTAAGGGTGCAGTGTCTTCTGCTTTTTTTGCGTTCTTAATTAATTTTAGAAAAGAGGAATAGGAAATGAGTTTACTTGAGGTTTCTAATTTATCACATGCTTTTGGCGATAAGGTTCTATACAAGAATGTTTCTATGGAATTATACAAGGGTGAGCATGTCGGTGTGGTTGGCCAGAATGGAACGGGGAAAAGTACGTTTATTAGCATTTTGACAGGCGAAGTGATCCCGGATGTTGGAATGATAAAGTGGCAGCCCAATATTACAATCGGTCATCTCGATCAATATGCTGTCATGGATGGAAACCGTACGGTTCATAATTATTTAAGACAGGCTTTCTCAGAATTATATGAACTAGAACGAAAAATAAATGAGCTCTATGAAGAGTGCGCTGTAACTGGCAACGAAACGTTATTACAAAAGGCAGCAGACTACCAGGAACGATTAGAAGCGCTAGACTATTATTCAATGGAGAGCAACATCAGTAAGATGGTTACCGGCCTAGGAATCAACGCGATTGGAATCGACCGTCCCATCGAGCAGTTAAGCGGGGGGCAACGGACGAAAGTCATTCTGGCCAAGCTTTTACTTGAACAACCTGATGTGTTATTACTCGATGAACCAACCAATTATCTGGATAAGGAACATGTTAACTGGCTCGCTGAGTATCTGATTGCATTCAATCAAGCGTTCATTGTAGTGTCTCACAACTATGCCTTTCTCGATAAAATATCCACTAGTATTTGCGATATTGAGGGCGAAACGATTAAAAAATACCACGGGAAATACTCGGATTTTGTGAAGCAGAAGGAACATTTACGAGAGAGTCATATCCGGCAATATCATGCACAGCAGAAAAAAATCGAAACCACTGAGCAATTCATTCGAAAAAACGGTGCAGGTGTTAATTCCAAAATTGCCCGTGGTCGCCAAAAACAGCTGGATAGAATGGAACGAATCGCTGCTCCGACATTTGTCTCCAAAGCGTCTATTCGCTTTAAGGAGCTTCCGTGCATGTCACAAGTAGTCCTTAAAGTGGATCACTTAGTCGTAGGTTACGATAAGCCTTTGTTGCCTAAATTGAAGTTCTCCATTCGCGGTGGACAAAAGCTCGTGATTACGGGGTTCAACGGAATCGGGAAATCAACATTGCTAAAGACATTGGTTGGAGAGATCCAAGGGATTACCGGCAGGTTTCAGTTCGCAGAACAAGTTAAAGTGGGTTATTTCGAGCAAGATTTAACTTGGGAAGACGATACAATGACACCTATTCAGGTGATTTCAGCTTATAATCCCAAACTGACAGTAAAGGAAATACGTCGCTATCTAGCGCAGTGTGTTGTTAAAGATAACCTTGTAACACAGTCAATACGTACACTCAGCGGCGGGGAGCAATCTAAAGTTAAGCTGTGCCTATTACTGCTTTCAGAATATAACTTTCTAATTATGGATGAGCCGACCAATCACTTAGATGCTGAAACGAAAGATGCTTTACAGAAAGCTCTAATCCAATTTAGTGGAACTGTGATACTTGTTTCTCATGAAGAACAATTTTATAAGGGATGGGTTGATCGTGTGCTCAACATAGGAGATGAAACCAGCAATAAAGGAGTTAAGTACTAATGCAAACCATGAATGACCATTGGAAAAGAAAAATAACCCTATTTCTAACGGCTCAAACCATATCTTTATTTGGATCTTCGCTTGTTCAATATGCGATTATTTGGTATATCACTCTAACAACTACCTCAGGGGTGATGATGACGATATCAACCGTCTGTGGATTTCTCCCGCAGATGGCCATCTCGCTGTTTGCTGGGGTATGGATCGACCGTTATAGTCGTAAAAAAATGATCATGCTAGCAGACGGTATGATTGCGATCGCTACACTTATTCTCGCTTTGATGTTTTTGTTGGGTTATCACAATATTTGGTTGCTATATTTAATTTTGCTGATCCGAGCAGCAGGTACGGGCATACAGGTTCCTGCTGTGAACGCACTTATACCTCAAATTGTTCCAAAAGATCAGCTTATGAAGGTAAACGGAGTAAACAGCAGTATTTCATCCTTGATGATGTTTCTGGCTCCAGCTGCAGGTGGTGTGATCCTGTCGATTAGTACCATTGAAACTGCCTTTTTTATCGATGTGATCACTGCAATCATAGGGATCGGTATGATGTGTATAATCGTTATTCCAGCTCACGCTAAAGTGGAGGATGGTCAGAAATCGAATGTACAAGACATTAAGGAAGGATTTAAGTATCTAAAGGATCATGCTTTTATTAAGCAATTACTAATCTATTTATTTGTCGTAATGATACTGATTAGTCCAGCCGCCTTCTTAACCCCTCTAATGGTGAGTCGATCCTTTGGTCCAGAAGTATGGAGATTGACCGCAAGTGAGATGACTTTTAGTGCTGGGGCGTTAGTTGGGGGGACTCTGATCGCATCTTGGGGCGGCTTTAAGTCTCGTATGCATACCAACATTCTAGCATGTGTTCTCTACGGTTTGCTGATGGTTGGACTTGGCGTCGCTCCTATGTTTGCAATGTACCTATTGTTTAACTTGTTGATTGGTATAACGATGCCTTGCTTTAACGCTCCTTTGACAGTGTTGTTGCAGCAGAATGTGGATCCGGATATGCAAGGTAGGATATTTAGTCTTGTTCAAGTAACGAATTCATGTGCTTTGCCACTCGGGATGGTGCTGTTTGGTCCGCTAGCTGATAGTATCCAAGTGGAGACAATTCTTTTACTCGCTGGTATTACAGTGATTATGTGCGCCTTGTATGCAATGATTAAACTTCTTGCCTTAGCAAAGGACTACGATTAACATGAAGTTATTCCAAAAAAATACAATCATAGTCCAAGGGATCTTAGTTCGGTAAATTGTGGAGGGGTTAGGTATGTATATCCATACATCTTCTTTAACACAGTTCCAAGGATTAGAGCCAATTGACTCATCACTCGAGCTATTCCTTAATCAGCATTTAGATCGTTATGATAAGTTGGAGCCTTACATCCATGCTTTTGTATCGGAAGAGAAAAGAACAGATAGAATCATGAGTGAAGTAGCGCTGCTAAGACAAACCTATCATGAGCTCCCAAAACCATCATTATACGGAGTTCCAGTAGGAGTTAAGGATCTAATTCATATAGACGGCTTGCCCACTCGTGCCGGTTCAAATCTTCCTCCACAGGAATTAACGCGTTCAGAAGGTAGTTTTATTAAAAAGCTGCGGCAAAAAGGAGTATGGTTCACAGGCAAAACGGTGACCGAAGAGTTCGCATATGCCGGGCATCTCCCAACTCGTAATCCTCATCATTTGGATCATACACCAGGCGGCTCTAGTGCAGGGTCTGCAGCGGCAGTTGCCACGGGTATGTGTCCATTTGCGATAGGCACACAAAGTTTGCGTTCTGTTATGGCACCTGCTTCTTTCTGTGGTGTTGTTGGATTTAAGCCAAGCTATGGACGTATCCCTTTGGATGGTGTTCAGTTGATGTCCCCTTCATTTGATACGATGGGATTTTTCACACAGGATATGGTTAGCATGGAGCGGATCTCTTCAGAACTCATCTCGGAATGGAGGCCTTTCGAATCTAACCGTAAACCAGTGCTTGGTATTCCAGAAGGGGTATTCATGACTTTATTGGAAGAGGACGCTAAACATACTTTTTGGAGCCAGATTAAGAAGTTGGAAGAGGCGGGCTTCATCATAAAAACGGTTAAGATGCCATGGGAAGATAGTTTCATCTATGGGGATGCAATGTTGAGATTAGTACAAGGGGAAATGGCTCAAGTGCATGCCGTACGATTTGAAAAATATAAAGATTACTATGGTTCGGCGATGCGTACTGGTATTGAATCAGGTCAAACCATCAAAGAGGAAGAACTGGAGCGATATCGTAGAGGACAAATCAAATTGAGATATGATCTACTGGATGTTCAAAAGACAGAGGGGATTGATATTTGGGTCTCGCCCGCTCAAGCAGGAACTGCTCCATTGTGGGGAACACGGACAGGATGGGCTGGAATGACGGCCATTTGGTCATACGCAGGAGCGCCAACTGTGAGCATTCCTTCAGCCACTATTCATAACATGCCTTTAGGATTTCAATGTATTGGGGCTTACGGTCAGGATGAAGAGCTTATATATTGGAGTAGACTTGTATCACTAGCACTGGGGTGAGCCTATTTGGCTGCAGATGGGGCATGTTCGAGGTTAGATAACAGAGTGGGTCTTCAATACAATTGAAGATCTACTTTTTTTGTATAAAGTGAGAGTTTTTTTGTTAGGGATCGTCTATAGAGTATCGTGCTTCAAGGAGGCTTAAGGGTGAAGGGACATGTACCGAAAGTTGAAAAAGAGGAAGAAAGGCAATGGATCCTAAACGTTCTGGATGGGCATAAGGAAGACTATTCGTATCTTGTGAATCGATATAAGAATAAAATCTATGGCCTATTGAGAGGAATGGGGGCCGATCACCAAGACGCGCAAGACATCACTCAGGAGACTTTTATAAAAGCTTATCGTAAGCTAGCCTCACATGATTTGGATAAAAACTTTGCGGCTTGGCTGTATACCATCGCGACTAATTTACTGAAGGATTTGTGGAAAAAAACTCGTCCTATTGCGAGCTTACCAGACGATCTTGCTGAACTATCTCTTTCAGATAATCCAGAAGAAGAATTCATTCGATCGGAGCATCGCACAGAGCTGCATCAGTTAATGCAGAAGCTACCACCTAATTATCGTACGACTTTGCTGCTTCGTTATACCAATGATTTAAGCTATGAAGAAATGTGTACGCTCTTAGAGGTCCCTTTAAGTAAAATCCAAAATGACCTTTATCGTGCAAAACAACGATTGAAACATATCATGACACACCAGGAGGTGAAGAGCGATGAAGTGCTTAAGTCCATTTGAGATCGAGCAATACATCCTAAGTACACCCACCTCCCGACCATTTGAAAATGTTGATCATATCGCTGCTTGTGCCCATTGCAATTTAATCTATCATACACTATTAGAAGAACAAGAGGAGTGGTCGCAAGCGTTGTTTGAAGAGAAGCTGCCAGATTCTTTTACTGCTCAAGTTATGGCTTCAATAGAATTCGTAGAACTAGAGAAAGTAACGGTACCTGACAGGAAGCGAAAGAATCCGAAGATACTTAAGTCACTAAGAATAGCCATGGGAGCGGCTTTGTTACTTGTTGTTCTGAGTGCCGTGATTTTATATTCTGTGCCCACATTGGCAGAGACTTTACGTTCTCTTTTTGTAAAAGATAATGTGGACATTGGCCTTCTACGTGCACAAGAATTTGGGTTAGTAGAACATCCTAATATTAAGGTGAAGGATAAAGGCTATACGATAAAAATAGATGAAGCTGTAGCGGATCCTACTCGTGTGATTGTCGCTCTACAGTTGTTCGGACCGGATGGAAAGCATGACAGACATCGCTTGGGTTTTGGTGAAGGAAATAAGATTGAAGTTAAAGATGATCAAGGAAAGATCGTAGGAGAATTATACGATATTGGATTTACCAACGATTTTTACTATATGATCGCTAATTTCTCGGAGCCACTGCAAACCGATCAAATTACAGTCGAAGGTCATATTACTGAGTTGGGAAGCAAGGACAGAAATATTCCTGCACTTCAAGGCGATTGGAACTTTAGTTTTTCGATGGATATGACAAAAGCGAATGAACAAACAACCTCAACTCCCCTAACGGGTAGCTACACTTCTCCGGATGGTATAACAGTCACCTTGAAAAAATTAACTCATATGGTACAAGGTGTTCGTTTTGAATTTGATACGGAGTTGAGTGATGAGGCGCTAAACCGTTCTCCAGGTGAATTATGGAAGCAGCAAGGGGTGAAGTTCCATTTTGAGGATAGCGCGGGTGAAGAGATTCACAGTGTTAATGCGAGGAAATTGCCGAGTAAGGATAGTGTAATGTCACGATCTTCGACCCCCGGTGATAAACCTGGACTTATGCATTGGAGCTATACGTTTAAATATTTGCCTCAGGATACGCCGTATACTTTTGTGTTCGATGGGTATTTCATTCTAGAAAAGGATGGTTCGATGGTACAGTTTGAGCCATCCGAGTTGAAGGAGCATCCGATCCCCTTTGCATTTGATGGAGATGAGCTGATGTTAAATGATTTTACTGTGGAATCACCGCCTGATACCAATGGATCAACGAAGGAAGGTTCATTACATTTTAGCGGAAGATTGAGAAATGAATTTATGAACAGTGAGTGGATATTTAAGGATCTTGAGGGTAAAGAGTATCCTCTCTCAGGACGAGGAGCTTATTCTACTGATGGGTCCGGATGGAAAGATGGTTATATCGTAATCGTTGAATCGCAGTCAAATAACAAAAAGAATTTTTTTGAGTTCCGTGCAATTGGCCTTACTACGATCCCTGATCAGCTTCAATTAATACGCACGATAGTCAACCGATTGTACACCAATGTAGATTGGTCCGTTCCTATCATGGAAGCTAGCAAAAAGCAGTAAAATCATTCATTTACCTTCCGGAATGTACAAGCAGATAGGAGCTCTGTCGCATCTCATATACTATCACAATCGAAAAGAGGTGGTAGTTTATGACTGCTGCAGAGAAGAGAAGAATTCAAAGAGCTTTGAATGCTTTGCGTAAGCAAAGAGTGGTTCTGAAGGAAAGCCTTAAAAGAATTGAAGCATTGCTTTGCAGATTGCCTATTGGCAGTCGCGAAAGATTTGAATTGTTAGCAGTAAGAGATTCAATCGTAGAAGCGCTCCGACTCAATGCTATTGCTATACGAAATTTAAAAGACGTTACTTGTGCTTGTTAATTCGTTGAACTTCTGAACCTTCTGATCCTTGTATCAACGATCAAAGTAAAGCTTTTTCCTGTCACATTAGGAGGATACTGTTTTTCTTTCTTATTGATCTGATGGGTAACGATAGCTCAATAAACACGATAAGGCAGCCGGTCAGTCAATGTGATCGGCTGCCTTTATTCAGCAAACGGGCAGGATAGTTGAAGTTCAAACGCGGGAAAACGTATAATAAATAGGGTTTAACCCCTAAGATGACTCTTAGTTTTTTTATATGACTTAATACAACAATATTTACAAATTCATGATACGGTATTGCTAAATCAGGAAATAGATGCTCCATATGTAAGATAGAATTAATTATTGATGGAACTGTTGAAGATGATTCATAACAAAATGATTGATGATCAACCAAGGATGTTTACTGAAACTATTATGATTCTGTAGAAATGGGGGCCACTATATGTCATTAGTTAATGAAAAAGAAGAGTGTTTACTTATCGAGACATTAAAATCGCATATACCAAATGTAGAGGAATTACTGAATCCAGCAGTTGAGGAATCAGAATTAAACCTTTTTGAGAGCATGATGAACTGCAAATTTCCAGAAGATTTTAGAAAGTTATACATGAATTCTAATGGAGAAGGAGAGCAGATTTTTGGCGTTATGGCTGGTCTTGGTTGGATGAACATTGAATCGATAGTAAGCAACTGGAAGTCCCTTTTGGAATCAGCATACGATATTATATCCAGCAAACCAGATATAATAAAAGATGGGAACTACAGAGAAGGTTGGATTCCTTTTGCCGAAGATGGTGGAGGCTCATATTTGGCAATTGATTTAGACCCCGGAGAAAAGGGCGTTTATGGGCAAATTATAACGATAGATCACAATTCTAGTTTTTCATATGTTATTGCGGAAAGTTTGGGACATTTCTTTGAATTTATCGATTCGAGCCTCAGAAATAGTAGTATTGGTATTCGTGAAGAAGATGATGTAATCATATTATCCCGTGAAAGTGGAAGTTTGTTGGATGATATTTTGGCTTTGACTAAAATGGATATCGAAGAGAACAGCCTTATCCCTGTAAGTGGATTTTGGGAAGAGTATTTTAAAGACGATGTTGAGAGTGGTTTTGTATCTTCAAAAACATTGAAAAAAAAGAGAATGGTATTTATTAGAGCTGATCAAGCTCAAAAATACGGAGCAATATCTTTGGATATTTTAACCCATATGGTTAATCTTAAAGAACTTATCATACATGCGGATGAAATTACTAATTTCGATGTACTTAAACGGTTGCCTTCTTTAGCAGAACTTGTGATAGGATCAGAAGCCTTTAAAGAGTCTGATTTGGAGTACTTAGTTTCTTTAGATGGGCTAAGGCAGCTAACATTAATAGGACTTCCATTAAAAGATATACATAAACTGAAAGATATAAAGAAATTAAAGAGTTTGAGACTATATAGAATGAACTCAATTGATATGGAATTAATAGGAACTATAAAAAATTTGAAGGAACTAAGTTTAGAAGAAATGGAGGTTGGCGACCTGCTTTATATTTCAAACCTTAGTAAGTTAATAAAACTAGAGCTCAAACAAGTGACTATACCACATTTATCATTCTTAAAAGGTTTAAAGAATCTAACGTTTTTTGAGACGGATAGCTGTGCAATAGATGAATCACATATAGAGGTTATAGGAGAATTGAAGAAATTAAAGCAATTCACTTATCCGGTCGGAGATTTAACAATACTCAAAAATTGTATGAGTCTAAAGCAGATTGGAGTAGATGCATCAAGACTTAAAGGGTTGGAGGAAATTTCAGACTGTAATATAGTCGATATAACTATATTTCATGCAATATCGAAAGAGAACGCAAAGTCCGTAGTCGCGGAGTTTAATAAATACTTTAAACTTCAGTCATATAGATGGCAGGTAACATGGAATGATTAATGAAACTTGCCTACATTGAGCTTTCTCATAATAGGGCGAAATTTTTAAAAAAGAAAGGAGACTAGCCATATTGGTTAGTCTCCGTTGTTTATATTTTTTCGAAATGGAGAGTTTATGAAAAAGACTATTGTTTTTGTATTATCAATACTTATATTATTCTCAGGATTCGCAACACAAAGTTATGCGTCGTTGTCAGATACGCAATCTGTGGCAATACAGGCGTTGTTGGATGATGCCCATCGCATATCAGGTGTGCCGGGAATGTCAATCTCAATACTTGCTGATGATGAAGTGTTCTACTATTCTTCCGGGTATGCAGACCGTGAAAGTGGATTGTCTGCAAGTGAAAATACACTATATGAGTTGGCCTCGGTCAGTAAAGCTTTTACCGGCATGGGTATTCTGCTGTTGGAGGAGCAAGGGCTGCTGTCAATGACTGACACTGTCCAAAAATATTTACCTTGGTTTACGTTAAAATATCAAGGCGAACCTGTTGATATGCAAAGCCTTACACTCAATAACTTTCTTCACCATACTAGCGGCCTAACAAATAGTAGGCATTCTCAAAATATTCCACAAGGTAATACACCAGATTTGCTGCAAAAGACTGTGGAAATGCTGGTAGATGCTGAGTTGGCGTTCCCTCCCGGTGAACAGTATAGCTATGGAACCGTTAATTATGACGTATTGGGTTTGGTTATTGAGATTGTGTCGGGACAAAGCTATGAAGACTTTATGAGCGAACAGGTATTTCAGCCGTTAGGTCTTCACCAGACGTATGTTTATAAAGAAGATGCTCAAGCCACCGGACAGTTGGCGCAGGGCTACCGTTCTTCCTTTTTTATGACAACTCCATATAACGCACCGGATTATTCCGGGAATAAACCCGCAGGCTACATCATTTCTTGTACAAAAGATATGGCGCGTTGGATGGGCATACAGATGGGTATTGTGCAGGACATACCCGAAATATTCCATACGGTTATCGAAAAGTCACATCAGGGCGATATGTCTGTTCCGGCTGTCAACGAAATGTACTATGCGGCGGGCTGGACGGTAAACGCCAACCAAACGATTATAGAGCACCCCGGGGGAAATCCCAATTTTGGAACCGAAGTGATCATACTGCCAAATGAACGAACAGCCGTCTGCTTGCTGACCAACGGCGCAAATATCAATAGAAGCATGGTACTAAAAGTTAAAGATATATTAGACGGCAATCTAACGCAGTCATATGAAATAAGCGGCACACAGCTTTTGGACATCATTTTATCGTCTATCACAATTATTCTTTGCCTATTGGCTGTTCTGTTCTTTATCTTAGGATTACGCAGAAGGAAAACGAATGAGCGGCAGCCAATTACAAAAAAGCGAATAATCGTAACAGCTATTTTGCTGATTGCTACGATTGCCCTATGTATAATGTGCTGTGCATTAGATTGGCCAACGATACTTATTTGGCAAACATATAGTATTCTTACAGCTTTGATTTCGTCGGCATTATTAACAGCAAGCATTACATGGTTTGTATACACTCACCTATATAATGCCTCGCTCCGAAAATAAGTATTTTATTCGTTCGCTTTATTGGTAAAATGCGTATAGCGTATTTGGTTTGGTACAGCGGAAAGTAGAGTTACGAAATAGTGAGAAAGAATTGATTTAACGCCAGATTCACCTCAATATAACCATTTAAAGTTCAAGCAGAGATACCACTTGAACTTTTCTTTTGTTGAATTACTTGCACAATCCTTGGTGATTCTCAATCTACATACTGGCAGTAAAGCTCAATGTTACTATACATCGGATTTGTTGGGTTTCCGTTCATTACCGGAATCTCGTTATCCGAGTATATCCGGCGTCGAAGACTTGTCTACCGCTTCCAGCACTTGACGAGGCGTTTTAGTACCTGCTATGATTTCTTGAATATCTTTCCTAGATTTGAGAAAGCAGGGCCAGCAACGCCCCAATTATTAACAAGGTACATGACATTGCCGCCTTGAAAGCATCTTGAAGTAACCCTTTTCAAAAAAAAGAGGACCCTCCTTTATTATCGACCCGTTGAATTACAAGCGATAGCGGATACATGAAGGATGTAATCTCAAATCTCATACATTAAAAAGACAGTTTTGAGGAGTATTCGTATGGAACATAAATTAACCTTAATTAATGTTTTTGCCGGCATAAATTCAGAGGAAGCAGTCTTTGAAGAGCTTCCTGCAGAATGCATAAGCGATAAAATATTCAAATTATGTGCATCTCCTGGGCTGGCTCTAGGGCTTGCGAAAGGAGATACAATAAAACTCCATCCCAATGGAGAATTTGAATTAATAAAACATGGTGGAAATTTCTGCATTCAAATTTACAAAGAGGAGCTTATTAAAGAAAAGATAGAGACAGCTGAATCTATAGTCAAACGAGAGCTTTCCGGTTCTTTAGATGGATTTCATAATGGCTCGCTTGCCTTCACCGCGCCCATCAGGAATGGATTTCATGCCACCAATAAGGTTTTCAATATAATTAGAGATTTATTAGAATCGGAGTACTATTACTCTAATATTTACGAATATCCATATAACTTCGACGATGAAGAGTTAGTTAGCTGGGCTAGAGATCTGGATTAATCGCTTCAAAATATCAGTTCTCTGGCATCATACACTATCTCTGGGCCACATTTTTCAATATGATCTCCAATCCTGATCCTGAGTCAAAAAAATAACGCGTAATTATAATATACCCAAAAGCTCAAGAGTTGCAGGAGGCAGATATGGTAGATGAAAGGCATCTTGTTTATTTCAAAGAACTCCTGGAAGGAAATGCTGAAATTTCTTTTAAGGCATACCTTTCAAATAATGAAGATTCTTTGCGCAAGCAATTTTCTCCGGCGAGATTTGCAAGACTGAAGTTCAAGTCAATTGATGAAATAATAAAGATTCTTGACGAAGAGAATGTATCCTACAGCATTAATGATCATGCCGTAAGAAACGAAAAATATTTAGCAACCTTTCATCTGGATGCCTTGAATGAACAAAGTAGGCTTAAGGAAGGATTCAAAGACACCCTATTCAAAGGAACTGTTCACAACTTTAAAACCAAGGGGGAAGAAGCAGTCTTAACCCTCTATAAATACATCGAATACCCTAAAAAAATCAATAGCAAAAAAAATATAGAAAAACTCCAAGACATCGAATGTTTCGCCGAATTGGAATTATCCTTAGGGGATGAAAGTCTTGGCTTATTTTTACTAAAGGCTCTAGCCTCTATTGAGCGTCAGCTTTCCGAAGTAGATGATATTGTCCTTAAAGCTCAAGAAGCAGTCATGAAGCACCATTCATCGAAAAGAGATTAATAACTTCTTAATTGGAGAGATTTGCCCTTTCAATTACTGAAATGGCAGGCCGCGAACGATGAAGGAGGACAATGATACCAGCCCAAATTCTAAACCAAAAAACCAATATTGAAAAAAGGTGATGGATGTGCAAATCAATAAAGAGTCATGCCGAGGGATCATTCTGGAATTCGACATTAGGAGAACAATTATTCTCAATTTATATATTAAAGAATGGTCTATGCCAGAATATAGAGTCATAATGACAAAACCGGAGATTGGCGTATATATTGAGTTATATTATTTTCCATCAATTGACGTTAATAATCCTGCAAGATTCGCAACAGTCGGCCTATCTAATTCCATTCGGAAAACTGGAAAACCTATTGAGAATGAATGGATGATAGCTTTAAAACCCGATTTGGGACAAGAAAACATTGATCGCATATTCTCATATTTCTGTGACATAATTGCCCATAATATTGAACATATCCAATCTTCGGAAGTACCACGAGTAATGACTGAGAGCGCACTCATACCAGAAAATTGGACTACAAAAGCCCTTTTGATTGATGAACTAAGAGGAGAAAGTGAGGATTTAGAACAAATAAAAATAGGTGAAGAAATAATTAATGTCTTGTGGGTAGTACCAATTACCCCAAAAGAATCGCGTATAATTTTATATGAAGGCATAGATGCTTTTGATGCTTACATAGATAATCATCACTATTCCATAATTGATCCCACTCGTCCTGATTAATAAGAGCAGTTCAATATCATTCGCACTAAACCAACCATACCCCCACAGGTGGGTCCTTGGCTCGCGAACCACGTTGTGGAAATTCAAACCATGTCTACGGTGGTGCCATAAAGTCCAAATGACACTGTGAAGCGCTTGCTCGGCTAGGGCATTATTTTCCTTGAACAGGGGTAATGGTTCTAGAGTATGACAGCGGAATTCTTGGATGAGAGTACAGGATTACTGATGTACAAGGTAGAAGACAACTGAAAGTAGAACAACAGAGTGAATTCCTTCCAAAAGCGCCGCAAGGCGTTTTTCATTGTGCAGTTTGTCTTAGAAATCCGATATGATACTATAAGCTTAATGTGCCGAAAACGTATAAAAGAGAGGGATACATATATGACCAACAAACTGTACTACAATTCTACATACCTTACTGACTGGGAGACCTGTATTACTGAAACCATAGAACGAGAAGATGGACTCTATGTTGTTTTGGAGGAGACCGCTTTTTATCCGCATGGCGGTGGACAACCTTGTGATTTAGGGACTATTGGGGATATTCCGGTACTTGATGTAATTAGTGAGGAAGATCTTGTCTTGCATAAGCTGGAACGTCTGCCTGATGATTTATCCGTCACTTGTCAAATCGATTGGAAGAGAAGATTTGATCATATGCAGCAGCATAGTGGACAACACTTGCTCTCAGCCATCTGTCTCAATTTGTACCAGTTTATGACTCTAAGCTTTCACTTGGGTGAGGATTATTGCACCATTGATATAGAAGCGTCAGAACTGTCGCCTAAACAACTTCATTCCATAGAGTGGGAGGTTAATCGGCAGATTTACCAGAACCATAGTATCCTGAGCTATTTTGTAACAGGGGAAGAGGCTTCACAGCTTAAATTGGTCAAACAACCTAAAGTGACGGAAAACATCCGGATTGTAGAAATTAAAGATGTTGAATATAACGCTTGCGGTGGTACGCATGTATCTTCAACAGGTGAGATTGGTATAATTAAGCTTCTGAAAGCGGAGAAACAAAAAGGCAATACGCGAATCTATTTTAAATGTGGATACCGTGCTTTGGAGGAGTTTAATAGCAGTCTGCAAATTGTTGGAGCACTATCTTCCAAATTCAATACGGGAAAAGATGAAATTATCGATCGCATTGAAAAATGGGAGAATGAACAAAAGCAGCTGCAAGCTGAAATTACCCTACTTAAAGAGAAGAATGATGATTATGTCGTACAGGAGCTTTTAGCACAGCAAGAAGGAAAGCTGATCGCAAAAGTGTTCGAGGATAAATCGCTGAAAGATTTACAAAGTTTAGCTAACAAGCTTACCGCGAAATGCGATGTTCCGGTTTTATTGGCTAGTTCTGCTGAGAATAAGGTTGTATTTGCACAGAATGGCAGCGCGGAGATCTCCTGTGGAGCTTTTTTCAAAGAGCATCTTAGTACCTACAATGGAAAAGGCGGAGGCAGTGATAAACTAGCGCAAGCAGGATTTCCGACATGGGGAGACGCTTTGGCGTTTTATGAGTTTGCTAGAAGTTAAGATTACTTTATAAAAGACAGAAGACCTGACTGCGGTAGTCTACCGTGGATCAGGTCTTTTTTATACGTAAAACGGAAACAAGAAACTTTTTCCAAATTCTGTCGTCTAATTACATATGACTATAGAGTCAAGGGAGACGAAAAGAAATGAACAAATGGAAGGTAACGCTAGGAATCTTGACTGTTTTGATTTTAAGTACGGGGTATGGATCGGTATCAGCCCAAGCAGAAAACCAAATTCAATTCAACTATAAAGAAATCGGAATCAGCAGTAAACAGGTGATCACGGAGAATATAACTTTTGTACCCCTGAAATCACTCGCAGATGCTATGGGGTATACATTATCTTGGGATCAACCATCCAAAACGGCCAAACTGGTTCGTCCTGAGCGTGAGGTTAACTTCACGGCTGGTACTGTAAAGTCAAAAGTGAATGAGGCCGTGGTGACTTTAACAAAATCCCCACGTATTATAAAAGGCTCGGTGTACGTTCCATTGGTCTCAGCGGTCAGTGTACTTGGAGGTAAAGCGGGGCTTAATAAAACGGATGGGGTTATCCAAATTATAGATGAAGCTAGATTGGTTTCTGCTTCTGTAGATGGAAGATCCTATTGGATATCTCAAAAAAACGGCGATTTGTATTACCGTGCAACGGAAACTGGGAAACCAGTAATTATTGGTCGACTACCTTTTAAGGAATCTGCGTACAACTACGCTTTTGAGATTGAAAAAATGGGCAATGGTACGGACTTACTCCAGTTAACGGACAATCATTATGCCATGTTCACCGATTTTAATAGCAGTTATCAAGTATTGGTCAAAGCGGGCACTATTCTCAAGCAAATGGACTATCATTACAATAACTCGGCTTATATCCATGCACCACAAGTGCCTTCCACTCAGGTGTATATGACCGATGGGAAGAACGTTCAATATATTACTAAGGATGGCGGTTTGGGCAAGTTATTTGAGATGGAAAAGTTAACAGGAGCAACCGGAGATTTCATAGTGGAGTATGCTGCGGAAGACGTTGTGCTCGTTCGTTTATTAGATACGACACACTTATATTTAGTTTATAGCAACACCGGTAAAATCATCAATCTCTATGAAAAACTAATTACTAGTGAGGATCGTAAGGAATGGGATAGAGTAAATGATGGCAGAGATCCATATGTATTGACCAGAATGTTAGTGTTGAAGAGTCGCAAAGGGAATGTAATGACATTCACCTATACTCCAATCCTTGAGGAAAAAGCAAAAACAGTGACATTTACACTTCAATCCAAATAATTTCAATCACTTTTATGTAATAAGCAAAAAGAGAGCGATGCTTAAAATCGCTCTTTTTTGCATTTTGGATTATTTCATCATCATCGTACTTCCACCTTTAATATGAACAGGTTGATCATTTACGGATACCCAAACATCAATAGCTGAGTTGTTACGGATGACCGTTTTGTCAGCACTCATCTTCAGTGAATATAGCGCATCAACATAATCATAAATCTCTATATTGGTAGCGTACCAAATATCCGAATGTCCACCTGCTTGTTGGCAAAAGGATTCGATAAGCTCCCAATTGTTCTGCTGTGCAAATTCATAACTATGACCCCAAACATAACAGAGTCTCAGTTTTTGGGATGGCCCTTCCGTTGTAAATCGCTCCCATACGTGATGCAGATCTTCTATATGATGACATGTTGGATGCCACTCCATGAAATTCAAAGGCATATCAAACTGTTTGGTAGAATGGACAGTTCGGCTGTATTCAATCCCAACAGACTGTAGAGGAGCAATGATTTCCTGAGAGTATGTACCGTATGGATAGGACATGCCTCGTACCGGATAATCCACTAGTTTCTCTAGTCGCTTACGGTCTTCAAACAGCTCTTCGATTACCATAGGTAAAGGTAGACGCTCTAGATGTGGATGGGTAACGGAATGGGCAGATACCTCATGGTTTCTGAGCGAATGTTTAACATCAGCAGATGATAAGAATCCGGGTGTGTTTATCATTGCGCTATTTAAATGGAAAGTACCTTTAATCCCATATTGATCAAAAATCTCCGCCAAGCGAATATCGTGTTTCTGTCCGTCATCATAGCTCATGGTGAGCGCCTTGGGCAATCCGCCCGGGAATAAGTTAAATTGAAGTTTCATGAATGTACACTCCTGTTCATTTGGTCATTTCGAAAATTACCTCTTCCAATTATAAACATTAAACGTTATAATCGGTTTCCACGTCTAAACAATGAAAGTGTTTACAGAATGGAATACACTTATAAGGAGAGATGCTGCCTGCCTGACTTTCTCTATGTTGTAAAACTATTATATGTGAAAGACAGAAGAAACTCACTTTTATATTTTATCACTAACTTACTGAGTGCCCCAATCCTTTTTGCAGAATTATTCACAACGAAATATGTGGTTGACCTCATTCAGAACTTCAATCCTAACACCTACCAACATATCTTGTTATTAGTAAGTTTGCTTATGGTAATGTTATATCTCGCGGGCCTTAATAGTTCTCTTCGAGCCATTGCTATCACCAATTTAACATCCACCAGTATATATGAACTGGAACATAGAATTTTGGAAAAGACTTCCAAATTATCTACGGCACTTATTGAGGCCCCCGCTACAAAAACTAAAAGAGAAAAAGCAAAACGACTTTCCTTGATTGATCTGTTAGACCAATGGACAGGTGTGACAGTTCACCTAATAACATTAGTTGTGTTAATGGTTGTCTTATCTGTTTATGGCTTCTATATTCTGGCTTTGATTATTTTAGGGGTGCAGATTCTACAGCTTTATCTTATGAAGCGAATGTCACAGAAAGTAGAGTCCATTTCAGCGAATCAAACCTCCTCTGTGCGAATGATCAACTATTTAGTCGATTTGTTGATAAACAGAAATTCCATTCCGGAAGTAAGAATGTACAGAATGTCCTCCTTTTTGTTTTCCTCAATGAAAGAGAGCTTTACGAATAACTTCAAACAAATGCACCGTAAGGTTATTTATTCTGAAACCCTCAACTTCTCCCAAAGCTTAATCATGATCTTATTAAATGGGACTACGATTGCCATTCTAGCGATTACGATCGGAAGTAGCAGACAGAGTGCTGGGCTTTTTGTGTTATTACTTCAGATATCCAGTCAATTATTTATCGTTATTCCTGCATTAACAAGAGTTTACGCTGACTTAGTGAAGAGTCGTTTACGGTACGAGGATTATACGTCTTATTTAGATTTGGAAGAGCAGGTGCTTAGAGATCAGGAGGTGAATTCCAATAGGAACACCGATCCGATGAAGGTCCAAGTTCATCAGCTGTTTTTTAGATATCCTATCAACGCTAAGAATACCCTGAGTAATGTAAACATGACTATTCATCCAGGTGAACGAATTGCTTTTGTAGGTGAGAATGGCTCGGGTAAATCTACGCTTGTTAAGTTGATCTTAGGGCTGTATCCTGCAACAGCTGGAAACATCCAGTGGTTTAAAGGTGAGAATGAAGTCTTAGCGCATAACGTGACACAGGATACCAGAGTTGTTTTTCAGGATTTCATTAAGTTACAAAGACCAATTAGAGAAAACATTGCATTAGGTAATATGGCTACTATTCATGACGATTCAAGATTATTAGCCGCGATGAAAAAAGCAGAAGCCGATAATTATGGTGTTCAATTGGATACTTTAGTAGGTCCACAGTTTGGAGGGATAGATTTGTCTGGGGGACAATGGCAAAGACTGGCGATTGCTCGAGCCTATCTCAATGACGGCGCTCTTATGATTTTTGATGAGCCGACTGCTGCCCTGGATCCTTATGCGGAACAACAGGCGTTCGATACCTTTATGAAATTAGGAGAGCAGCGGACCTCCATTATTGTGACTCACCGGCTGTATATGTCCAAATTCGTCGATAGAATTTTTCTGTTTGAGCATGGAGAAATCGTGGAAAGTGGAACGCATGAAGAATTAATGAGGGTGGATGGTAAATACAAAAAGATGTTTAATCGCCAGTCCTCTTTATATGTATAAGAAAGGAGAAATCCATGCTGAAGTCTGACATCACTAATCTTGTAATGATACTCGTGAGAATGTTTAGAAAAAGTCCGATGATATCAACAATTACTAACATAGTCCCTATAATCAGTGGTTTATTAACTTTTTATTCTTACGCTGTCCAAGTGAATATCATTAACGGTGTGGCTCGCGGTGTTATGACGCTGCTCCCTATTCTATGGTTTGTTGTGATTCATGGCGTACAAGCTTGTTCATTAAGCATAACCAACATAATGAAGAATCGAATGAATGCGGAACTAACCCTCGCTTTTCAATCCGAATTGATAGATATTGCAAACCGGGTTGATTTTGAGGATTTTGATGATGAAGAGTTTGGAAATAAACTGCAAAGAGCTAAAAAGGTAGTTGGAGAAGATTTAGAGGGGATTACAGGTTTTTTGGTATCGAGTGTAGGAATTATTTCAGGACTAATAAGCATCATCTGGTTGTCTGCGACAAGTGGTTATTTTTTGGTCACATTCGTAGTAACACTAATGATCGTGACTACCTTAACCATTCGATTATTTACGGAAATTAAAGTGAGAAGAACAGGAAGAGAACTCACCTTCGATGGAAGAATGGGAGACTATGTTGCTAACACTTTGGAAGACCCTAATGCGATTCGAGAAATGCGAATTTATAACTCCATCTCTTATTTTACAAATCTCTGGGCAATGATTATGAAGAAGCAGCATATTAAAAGATTTAGCGCCAGAAAATTCGAGATCAAAACAGGGATGGTCGTGGCTATGGTCCAGACGAGTGCTATCTTTGTAGTTCTAGTGTACCTGTTAAACAAAATGGGGGAGTCTAATACAGTTACAATTGGAACAATTTCGGTGTTGTTTCTGGCGCTGTTATCGAGTGGTGGTAAAATTATGAGTTTGACCTGGCCGTTAAGCAAGCTTTACATCAGCAGTAGCAAATTATATGACTTAAATGAAGTACTTACATATAAGAACAGGGATTTTCGCAAAAATAACATAAATAATTCGACTGATTCTATGCTCCCAATTACCGTTTCAAATGTCTATTTTAAATACGCCAAATCGAACAAGAATGTCTTATCTAACATCAATATGACCATAAAGCCGGGTGAGAAAATAGCGATCGTCGGGGAAAATGGAGCAGGGAAATCTACGTTGATTAAAATGTTATTAGGTCAATATAGACCAAGCTCCGGAACGATTTGCTGGAAGGATCATTTAGAACCTCACGGTAAGGTGTCCGTTGTATTTCAGAATGCTGTGAAGTTTGAACTGACACTAAGAGAAAACATCCTATTGGGCGATGCGAATACACCTTCAGATGATGCTAAAATACTAAGGGTTCTAGAACAATGTGAGCTGATAGATTTGCTCCATGAATTAGGCGGATTAGATGTGAATTTGGGGCAAATAGTAGAAGGAAGCAGGCAGCTATCAGGGGGACAATGGCAAAAGCTGGCGATTGCGCGCGCGTTATACAATGATGCGGAACTTATAGTATTCGATGAACCTACTTCTGCAATTGACCCGAATGCCGAGATGGAGATCTATTCGAAATTATTAGAAATCTGCCAAGATAAAGCAGCTATTTTTATTTCACATCGCTTGGGTTGGGCGAAGAATGTTGATACGATCTATGTTATGTATCATGGAGAAATTGCTGAAGTAGGAGACCATCAAGATTTAGTACATCACAATGGGATTTATGCAAACATGTACGTTTTACAATCCTCTTGGTATAAGTAGCTTATTAGATGTGATTGCGGTTGATATAAGATGGCATATTCTCCTTAACTATACTCATGAGGTTTACTAAAAAAATCCACAACAAATTTTTGAAATTGTATAGCCGCTTGTGATAAAAAGTGTTTTCTGCTCCAAGCGATGCCAAAAGTGCGCTGACAAAACGGATCGGTTATTTTCAATTGAACGATTTCTGTGTTTTTACTTCTCCTGCTTAAGGCTAAAGGGAGAGTAAAGGTGATACCCAGCCCCATCTCAACTAAGGTTTGAACGGCACTTACTTCTTCGAGTTCGAAAGCAATTAGCGGTTCAAATCCAGCTTGACGGCAAAATGCATCTGTAATTTCACGGAAATTAGATCTAGAAGACAAAGAAATGAAATTCTCACCAGCAGCTTCAATCAAAGAAATACTTTCGCGATTGGCAAAACGATGATTCTTAGGCACACTTAAACATAATTCCTCTTCTGCTAAGGTAAACCATTCGATGTCTGGTCCGGTGACAGGTGTCGAAGATATGCAAAAATCAATCACCGCACTCTCCAGATCGTTTCTCATTTCTAATGCTGAGCCAAGCTGACGCTGAATGATCCGAACGTGCGGGTGAAGGGTAAGAAACTCTTTTAGTAAAGTTGGCAATACATACGGTAGTGTTACTGCTATAGATATTACTCCATGTTCAAGTCCAGCCATATCCGTGAGCTCATGCTGACCTTCATCCAGTTCCAGAAATGCTTGCTCCACACGACGAAGATATGTTTTTCCGAATTCGTTCAATTTTAAATTTCTGCCTTGGCGTTCGAATAAGGGAACACCTAAGGTTTTCTCTAAACGTTGGATGGAATTGCTAAGTGAGGGTTGAGATACATTTAATTCTTTGGCGGCATTAGTCATGTGCTCAAGACGAGCAACTACACGGAAATATTGAAGCTGAAGGAATTCCATAACATTGACCTCTCTTTATTCATAACTCTAATGTGATATATCCATCATATAATATGTATTTTACTTAATTAATTTTCGGTCCTATACTATTGTAACATATAAAAAGATTTAGGTAGGATGGAGAGAGTCTGCTGTGATTAGAGAGAAGATATGGACCCGGAATTTTATTGTTGTTTGTTTGAGTAGTTTTTTTATGTTTCTGACCTTTTACATTCTGGCGACTGCATTCCCGTTATACGTGAAGGAAAGCTTGCACGGGAATCAGCAGCAAATGGGGTTAGCCATTACCATCTATGTCCTCGGAGGTGTATTGATCCGTCCTTTTTCAGGACAATGGGTTGATAAATTCGGTAAAAAGAAAATGGCGGTTATTGGGCTAGTCTTATTTCTACTCGCCTGTATAGGATACTTCGGAGCTAATGGAATTGTATTGTTTCTGGTGATTCGTTTCATTCACGGTATGAGTTATGCGGTTGCCTCGACAGCGACAAGTACAATAGCTTCCACGTTAATCCCTTTCTCACGCCAAGGAGAAGGTATCGGTTATTTCAGTATGTTTATGAGCATTGCGATGGTCATTGGACCAGCTTTGGGTCTTTTTCTATGGAAAGATGAGAACATTCATGTATTGCTGTTAGGTGTATGTGTGATTGCTGCGCTTTCGCTGTTATTCACATTAGGCGTTCGTATGCCCAAAGAAGAGAAGGATACGGTTAAAGAAGCCGTTAAGGAACCTGTGAAGATCCGAAAGGGTCTTCGCTGGAGTGACGTCATTGAACCCAAAGCACTGCCCATCTCGCTTGTTGGATTTACGCTTGCGTTCTCCTATAGTTCTTTATCTGGTTTTATCGCTTCTTTTACAAAAGAAATTAACCAATCACAGCTTACAGGTTATTTTTTTGTGGCCTTTGCGATTATGATTGTGCTGTTTCGACCGCTAATCGGTAAAGTATTCGATAAATATAATGAACATATTCTCATTTATCCCGGAATTCTGATCTTCGCTGTAGGTCTGCTTAGCTTAAGTCAAGCTAAATCCGGATTCATGCTGATGTTCTCAGGCATCATCATGGGGGTTGGGTATGGCGCACTTATGCCATGCTTTCAGACGCTTGCACTTAAATTAGCCGATAAAGAACGTAGAGGAAGCGCCAATGGAACCTTTTTCTTGTTATTTGATTTGGGGTATGGAGCGGGTTCTTATATTATGGGTGTAGTTGCTTCTTATACAGATTACCGTATGATGTACGAAGTTGCAGGGTTGGTGACGCTTATCTCAGTTGCTGTATACTATTTGCTTCATCACCTTCCTCAATCTAAGCTTCGCGTTCAAAAATCTAAAGCTGACGTTGCATAAATGTATACGTTCAGCTGTATGATATAATTGTTGAAAAAAAGGCATGGGGAGAACAATATGACTACAATTATTGATAAAATCGCCTGGATTCATATCGAGAATGGACAAGTCTTATGTGCGCGTTCCAAAGGGAAAGATATGTATTATTTACCTGGAGGAAAAAGAGAACCCGGAGAAACAGACGAAGAGACACTCGTGCGCGAAATCGAGGAAGAGATTTCTGTTCAGATCAAGAAAGAGACTGTCTCTTATTTTGGAACGTTTGAGGCAGAAGCTCATGGGAAAGCAGAGGGTGTTACAGTCAAAATGACCTGTTATATTGCGGATTATGAAGGGACATTAACGCCAGCGTCCGAAATCGAGGAATTATCTTGGTTAAGCTATAAGGATCGGGATCGCGTGTCGGTTGTTACCCAAATTATTTTTGATCAATTGTATGAGAAGAATTTGCTCTCATAATCAACCATATACAGCATTTGAAGTCCGTTTTAAGCCAGCAAGTTGGCTTGAGACGGTCTTTTTATTTCTATGAGCCAAAGGTCATTGTTGGGCGTTAGCAACGTTTCTTCTCATTAAGGACAGATGTCCTTTTTTAAACCCCCGATATGCTATTTAATATGGAAGAGATCGAAGTTGAGGAGAGAGAGAAATGAGAGGAATTATATTTGCATTTTTAGCGGGGGCTTGTATTACGCTACAGGGCGTGTCAAATGCTCGAATTAGTCAAGATATCGGGACTTGGCAGGCGGCTACAATTACACAATTAACAGGGTTCATCATGTCCTTTCTCATTCTTTTGTTCGTTAGAGATGGGAAAAGGGGAGGCTTTAAGCAAGTAAAACCCTTATATTTGATCGGTGGCGCTTTTGCGGCTGTTATTATTTTCAGTGAAGTAACGGCCATTCAGCAAATTGGTGTTACGTTTACGATATCCTCATTGTTGATTGCTCAGCTATGTCTGACGTTCTTAATTGATATTAAAGGCTGGTTTGGAATGGAAAAGAGAAAAATGAGACTGCCGCAGTTCATCGGCATCGGGTTGATGATCGTTGGCGTAGTGATACTGAAATTCTAATGGCCTTGCGTAAAGTCGATAAATGGAGGAGTTAAGTTATGATTATTGGTTTGATATTAGCGCTTATCGCGGGATCACTAGTGAGTCTGCAAAATATATTTAATACAAAAGTTAATGAAAAGGTTGGATCTTGGGCCACGACAACTTTAGTGTTAGGGATGGGATTCCTAGCTTCATTTATCATGAGTCTTATCGTTGAAGGAAACCGTATATTTACTTTGAGAAATATGGAGCCTTGGTATTGGATCAGTGGTTTGATCGGGGTTGGGGTAGTAATATGCCTTGTGCAAGGAACTAAGCGATTGGGCCCTACGTATGCGATTTCGATCGTATTAATCTCTCAGCTTGGGTTCGCACTGCTCTGGGATTCACTAGGCTGGTTAGGTTTAGAGAAGGTTCCTTTTACTTGGAAGCAGTTGGTCGGAGTGATTGTTATTGTTGGAGGTATTCTCGTGTTTAAGCTAGGTGGTGAACGGGAGACGCAGAAGGCGGTTTAGCCTTCCCCTCAGTCGCATGTCTGTCAAAATAGAAGTGATGGCAGTCACACGAGGATGGAAGAAAAGCAAATTATACTTTGGGAAAGTAATAGCTCAATTATAAATACGGAGTAGATCATCCTATGTTCATACAATTGAACTCCCACACTATTGAAAAGTTAGAAAAAAGCCTTGGTGAACGACCAGGATATTTTAAATTATTCTTCGATACAGAGGGCTGTGGTTGTAATGGCGTGATCGTAATTCAGGTCATTAGTGAACCTCATGCTACAGATATTGAAGTTCAGAAAGAGCCTTTTACTTTTTTTGTTGACCGGCAACAGGAGTCTTTATTTGATGAACAAATGCGACTTGAAGCAGATGAGAATTACCCGTCATTCCGATTAAGTAGTGATTCGAGTCTGTTAGGAAGTAATATTCGTGTAAAAGATATTCGTTAGGCAGGTTGGAGCAGTTAAATGTAGAGTGTGTAGAATGGCTGATGAAGCGATTCTACACACTTTTTTTATTTTTTTCGAGCATTAATATTGTAGACTATGTCACGACGTGATATAGTCACGTTAAGACATATTTAAATGCGACGTATAAATAAAGGGAGCTGGGCATGTTGAACCCTGAGAAAGTATTGAAGAAATACGTACCCATGACTGAAACAGCATTCTATATTCTTTTATCCTTAGATGAACCACGTCATGGATATGGAATAGTGAAGCATGTGGAGAAAATCACGAAAGCACGTCTTTTGTTAGGTTCAGGTACAGTTTATGGCACGTTAACGAAGATGCAAAAAGATGGGATGATTACTGTTTTTGCTGATGAGGAGAGAAAAACAGTTTATGAAAGAACAGACATAGGGATGCTAATTCTTGCTACGGAGATTAATAGACTTAAAGAGCTACATGAGAATGCTACAAAATATGGAGGTGACATAGATGATTATCAAAATATTTAGACCCCTTTGGAGTTATGATGTTCAGAAAACTGAAGAATGGTTAGCTTCTATGGCCCAAAAAGGCTACGAACTTATCCGAATCAACCGTTTAAATAGATATTTTTACTTTCAGCAGGGCGAACCGAAAGCAGCAAACTATCGAATCGTATTCGATAAAGTTCCCAACCAATCCCTCTCTAAGGGGCTATTAAATTTCGGATGGACGAAGGTGTTACAGAGCGGCAAATGGGTTGTGACGATGAATCGGCTGCCTTTAGAACAGATTAGAGCTCTCCCTGATCGAGAGGGAATCGTAAAGCATAACAAGAAGATCATGTATATTTTTATGGGGATATTGATTTATTTAATGGTTGCATTACTCAATGTAATTTTAATAAGTACGATAGCATTGAGTGTTTCCAAGTCTGGTCATTTTAATGTCTTCAACGGACCTTATGGTTTTATTCCCGCTACTGCATTAGGGCTTAGCATTATCTTATGCATTTTCACCGTATATTCGCTGATCACATTAAACAAGACGAACCAAAGATTAACAGGGGAATTCATACAACCAAACAAGCAAAATGGTCAGGGGACATCCCCTCTGAAAGACAGGCTAAGTAAGAATGAAGAGAAGCGTTTGAAAAGTTCAGGTCAACTTGTTTTGAAGTGGAAGATTGGATGGATGTATTCGCCGGATCGGCTTGAAGAGTGGCTAGAGGGAATGGAAGAAAAGGGATATAATCTGTACAGCGTTGGCAAAACAGGAACTGCCTTTTATTTTAAAAAAGGGAAGCCTCGTAAGATGTGTTATTGTGCGGACTTACAAAATACTGCTGATACCAATTACTTCAACATTCATACGGATTCTGGCTGGATATGCCTGTATCATTCGAGTTCATGGAGTCAGAAATGGGTTTTATGGGGCCAAGAATATGTACCAGGTAAAGCCAAACCGCAAATATACAGCGATAAGTTAAATCAGTTGAAACTAGCTAGACGTATAGCTTTAACGTATTCTGCTATGTTCTTACCCCTCACTATTTTATATATGTATATCATTGGTTTAAATGTAAGATTATCGACTTATTCTAACCTGGATCGATTGCAGATCATAAATATGATCTTGTACGCCATCTTAATTCTAATGTTTGGATCATATGTTAGTCGGACTTGGCTATATTACAACCGACTTCGTAAACATCATCAATAATATCGTGGAGGTGTATGATGCAACAGAACATTTATGACAACCCTGAGTTTTTCCAAATGTATAAGAACTTAAGGGAGTCAAGAATTACATACAATGACTTTATTGAACAACCTGCAATAAGAGGGTTACTTCCAGACCTACAGGATTTAAATGTTCTCGATCTGGGTTGTGGTTTTGGTGAAATGGCAAACTATATGATTGATAACAATGCTTCACAGGTAACAGGTGTAGATATATCAGAGAAGATGTTAGCTATGGCAAGGAAACGACCTGAGATCCGTTATATACAGGGCTCAATGGAAGAAATCGAATTTAATCGAAATGAATTTGATTTGGTTGTAAGTTCGTTAGCTTTTCATTATGTCGAGGATTATAAAACACTCATTAGTAGGATTTCAGAATGGATTAAACCCAATGGTTACTTGGTATTCTCAACAGAGCATCCTGTTGTTTTATCAAATAAGATTCAAAGTGGGTGGGTTAAAGATTCCGATCAAAATATCCTACATTGGCCCATTGATAATTATGGAGAAGAAGGTCTCAGATCACAGTTTTGGGGAATCGATGGTGTCATAAAATATCATAGAAAACTTTCAACATTACTTAATACTTTGATCCAAAATGGACTGACTATTGAAGGAATTGTTGAACCTGAATCCAGCCTTGAGGGTCTTGAGAAGATGCCCAAATTAATAAATGAAAGAAGGAAACCTTCATTTTTAATAATTAAGGCTAGAAAAACAGTTATACGTGGACAGTAATTTTCAGTTATGAATGAACTTTACCAGCCGATGAAGGACGATTACTTTATACTTATGTATACAGCATCTGTAAGGAAAATAAGGGGAGTGTTTGTATGCATGAAATACCTCATGAGGATTATTATAAAGTGAAGCCACTACTTCAAGGCGAGCATATCCATCCCGAAACTCTCTCTGTGATTGAAGGCAATAATCCTGGTTGGATCTTTGTCGATCACCTTACAGCACCAAAGAGTGCGTTAGTATGGAGTCAGGGGATTGAAGGGTTTTATCTTATCGGTGATCACACTAATCAAGCCTTTATCCATGCACTGGACAGTTATGTAACAGATCATATTGTACCTAGAATGAAGGAACTCGGGATGGAACATTTCGAAGTTTCTGGTCAACATGATGAATGGAATCTGGAATTGATGTTTCCTTCTAGGAAGCTATATCCGTTTGAACAGATGGTGTTCAAGTTACTTCACAAGCCGCCTACGACGCAGACTAATGGGACTAGAACTATAAATCTTAAAATGCTGGATTGGGAGAACTCAGATCTAAAGAATATAGAATTTGTACATGAAAATATTGATTTATTCTGGTCATCGAAAGCAGACTTTGCCGAAAAAGGCTACGGATATGCTGCAGTTGAGGGATCTGAAATTATGGGGGTGTGTTATTCTAGTTTTGTTACACAGGATACACACGCAATCGGAATTGAAACCCTTCCTAAATATCAGAAACAAGGAGTGGGGACACATTTAGCAACGCTAGTTGTTGAAGATGTGCTCGCCGATGGCTTTATTCCTTACTGGGATTGTTCACTAGATAATGAAGCTTCGAAAAAATCGGCACTACGGCTAGGGTTTCAACAGATACATCAATATAAGTGTGGTGCTTTTGCAATATAATCCTTTTAGAGACGTCTATTCCATGGAGTAGACGTTTTTATTATATTTACCGTGGAGTTGTAAATACTTTAATATGAATTGTAATTTGGTATAACTCTGTAATTATGAGAGAATGATCATCGGAACGAATGGAACGATTGAATATATTAAAAGGTTAGGATGATCATTCATGAAAATTTTTCTTGTCGAGGACGATAGAACGATAGCATCAGGACTTGAATATTCATTACAGCAGGATCATTTTGAAACCCTTCTATGTTATGACGCCACCTCAGCCAAAGCGGTGTTATCTGAGCAGTTATCAGAGCTCACCTTATGCATCTTTGATCTCTCACTGCCGGATGGCAGCGGTTATGAATTGTGCAAGATCGTGAAAGCGCAAAGTGATATACCGGTAATTTTTTTAACGGCGATTGATGATGAGGTCAACGTGGTGATGGGACTCGATATGGGGGCAGATGATTACATAACTAAGCCTTTTCGGATTCGGGAGCTGCTATCGCGGATTAAATCCGTCTTAAGGAGATATAACAAGCAGGCTCAGACCCAATCCAATATCGAATTAGAGAATATACGGATTAACACACTTGAAGGAAAGGTTTATAAGAACGGCAATGAAGTGCTATTGACCGCATTAGAATATCGATTATTACTGATCTTTGCTAACCATGTTGGTCAGGTTCTCTCAAGAAATCAATTGTTAGAACGGATTTGGGATGTGGCAGGTGAATTCGTGAACGACAATACATTATCGGTTTACATAAAAAGACTTAGGGAAAAGTTAGAAGATAACCCCCAAGAACCCACACTGATCAAAACAGTTCGAGGGTTGGGTTACAAGGTTGGTGATTAGGATGCTTCGTAATAGAGAATTTAGATGGTTATTGTTTACGATGTGCGTGATCAGTCTTGTGGCAACAGCGGTGGCGACTTTTATATCGTTAGAGGCGGTAGGGCTCATAGCTGGGACTTCAGCTTTGCTTATAGCTTGCAGTGTATTGTTTACCCGCTGGAGATATGGTGAAATTGAAAAGCTCTCAGGGTATCTACGTCAAATCAGTAGTGGGAATTATTCGCTCGATGTTCGTGATAATCAGGAAGGTGAGCTTAGTATCCTGAAGAATGACATTTATAAAGTGACGCTGATGTTATCCGAGCAGAGTGCGCAATTACAAGAAGATAAAATGAAGCTTACCAATGCGATTTCGGATATCTCTCATCAGCTCAAAACCCCGCTTACTTCCATGACTGTGATGGCAGATTTATTAAGTGATCCTGAGCTGCATGTGGAGAAGAGAACGGAATTCACACGGAAGATTACTGTTCAACTCGAACGAATTGGCTGGCTAGTCTCCTCTTTATTAAAATTCTCCAAGATCGATGCTGGAACCATTCATTTTAAAAAAGATCTTGTTCTGGTGAACAAGCTAGTTCAAAAATCTTTGGAGCCCATGTTAATTCCAATGGATATTAAAGAACAACGGGTCTTGATTGATGGAGTTGATAGCACCACATTTATGGGCGATCTCAATTGGACAACTGAGGCGATCATTAATATTCTGAAAAATTGTGTAGAACACACACCTACTGGGGGAGAAATTTCGATTTCTTTTGCAGAAAATGCACTGTTTACGGAAATTATCATTACAGATAACGGCAAAGGAATCCCAAA
This sequence comes from Paenibacillus sp. NPDC058367, assembly GCF_042723305.1. Lineage (NCBI taxonomy): Bacteria > Bacillati > Bacillota > Bacilli > Caryophanales > Paenibacillaceae > Paenibacillus > Paenibacillus sp. NPDC058367. The sequence goes on along the minus strand of NZ_JBHXIZ010000001.1, from coordinate 174,057 downwards.
GGCAGAGCTCCCCTATATCTTCAAACGATTCTATAAAGGTAAGAATGCAAGCGAAGATAGTGTAGGGATTGGACTTGCCTTGGCACAAAGCATTATCACAGGACAAAACGGAACGATCGATGTGAAGAGTGAAGTGGGAAAGGGTACACAATTTCAGATTAAATTTTATAAGCAAGTCATTTAGCACTTGTAGCTTAGTGACTAGAATGTCACTTTAGAGTCACTTGATAGTCATTGTAGACAGATATACTGATCTCATCAACAAATGGAGGTCTAACAATGGACATTTTAAAGATTGAACATCTGTCTAAAACATATGGAAAAGGCGAAACAGCGGTAAATGCACTGGATGATGTATCTTTTTCGATTAAAAAAGGGGAATTCGTAGCGATTATCGGGCCATCTGGCTCCGGGAAATCGACCATTCTGCACTTATTAGGCGGAGTGGATAGACCGACAAGGGGCAAAGTATTCGTAGATAACACGGATATTTATGAATTGAATGAAACACAACTGGCGATCTTTAGACGCAGACAAATTGGGCTGATTTATCAATTCTATAATCTTATACCGGTCTTAACAGTCGAAGAGAACATCACACTTCCTTTACTCCTTGATCAGCACAAGGTAGATAAGAAACAATTTGCGGATACTGTAAAGGCGTTAAATTTGGAGAATCGCTTAAACCATCTCCCAAATCAGCTCTCAGGCGGGCAACAACAGCGGGTCTCTATTGGTAGAGCGTTAATTAGTAATCCTGCAATCATGCTGGCAGATGAGCCAACCGGTAATCTGGATAGTAAGAACAGTGGTGAAATTATAGATTTATTAAAAATGTTTAATAAAACCTATAATCAAACACTGATTGTCATTACTCATGATGAACGGATTGCATTACAAGCGGATAGAGTGATTACCATTGAAGATGGAAGGATCGCCAAAGATGAGGTGATTCGTCCGTGAATATCGTAAATAAATTAACGCTTAGACATTTGAAGCAAAATAAACGAAGAACATTGGTTACTATCATTGGAGTCATCATTTCTGTGGCTATGGTGACGGCTGTGGCAACGCTTGGTTTTTCATTTATGGAATTAATGAGGCAGCAGAGTATCTCAACAAATGGAGAATGGCATGTCCAATATAGAAATGTTACTAAAGCTCAGCTTAAAGCGATAGAAGCGGATGATGCAACGAAAACACTTGTCATCTCAAATGATCGTGGCTATGCCCCTTTAGAGGGGGGACAGAATGAGAACAAGCCCTATTGGTATATTAAGGAATATAATTTAGCTGGTTTTAAACAATTTCCGATTGAACTTCTGGAAGGAAGACTCCCGAAGACTAACTATGAAGTAGTCATTTCTGAGGAAATTGCAAAAAACGCTAAAGTAACATACAAGATTGGTGAAACTTTAACTCTCGATGTCGGAGAGCGAGTCACTAGGGATGATAAAAATAGTGGGCAGCCCTTATCTCAGAACGAACGATTACGGACTGAAGAGGATACCCTGAATGAAGAGATCATTCATAAAAAACCAATGAACTACACGATTGTGGGAGTGATAAAGCGCCCTACTTGGGAACCAACATGGTCCCCGGGTTATACTGCTCTAAGTTATGTGGATGAAAGCTTGATTGGAGCAGCTGAAAAAACCACAGCGACGGTTGTATTAAATAAGGTGGATAGCTCCATATACAAGCATGCAGAGGAATTGGCACAAGAATACAATATCGAGTCGATCTCTTATAATAATAGTTTGCTCCGCTATTATGGTGTGACGAATAACGATGGCTTACGTAATACACTTCTTTCATTGTCAGTCATCGTTATGACTGTGATTATCATTGGTTCCGTTTCTTTAATCTATAATGCTTTCGCAATTTCTGTCTCGGAACGTGCACGCCATTTAGGAATGCTCTCCAGCGTAGGTGCTACAAAGAGGCAGAAGCAGAATTCAGTGTTTTTTGAAGGGATGATCATCGGTTTAATTAGTATACCTATTGGGATCCTTTGCGGAATTACAGGAATCGGGATCACTTTTATGTTTATCAATTCGATGATTCAAGATGTACTAGGGATAACTGAAAAATTAACATTGGTTGTTACACCTCTGTCCCTATTCACCGCTTGTGTAGTTTCGATACTGACGATTTGTATATCCACCTATCTTCCAGCCAGAAAAGCTTCCAAGATTTCGGCGATTGATGCAATCAGACAAACAACCGATGTTAAGCTCTCTGGTAAAGCGGTGAAAACTTCCAAGTTCGTTCGCAATTTGTTTGGAATTGAAGCAGAAATTGGTTTGAAGAATTTAAAGAGAAATAAACGCAGGTACCAAGCAACCGTGTTCTCACTTGTCATTAGTATTGTTCTGTTTTTATCCGTATCTTCGTTTACTACTAATATGAGAAAGTCGGTAGAACTCTCACAGGATGGTTTGAACTATGATATCCAAGTTTATATGGGGACTGAGGACGCTCAAAAAGTAGATCGGCTGACGAAATCGATATCTGCCTTACCTAATATAAAGGAATATAATGTGGTCAGGGAACTAAGCTTGAGTTCATGGATTGATGAAAAAGATATGGCAAAAGAATTGCAAGAGATCGTGGAGAAGGATAGCAGTATTTTAAAGAATGGGAAATATCCTTACTACATTCAGATCCATGCCCTAAATGAACAGAGTTTGAGAACCTATGCAGAATCGGTCGGTGTAAGTTATGAACAATTAACGGATCTCAATCAGATGTCAGCTATTGTGAATGATACCGTCACCTTTGAGGATGAGAGCGCCAAAAAGATTATTGAGACCAAAGCTCTTCATTCGGAAATCGGCCAGAAACTTGATTTAATTTATACGGATTGGAACACAGAGAAAGAGACGAAATTACCACCAGTAGAAATCGTCGCATTAACTGATAAACGCCCTATGGGTGTTCATTCAGCACAAGTTGGTGGATTAAACATCATTGTCTCTGACCAAGTCTTCGATCAATTAACAAATGATACGATGAGTAACGATATACAAAGCCGACTAAACCTGAACAGCTCTGATCCATTAGCGACACAACAAGCCATTGAAGAGATGAAAGAGCGGAATGTCTATGTTCAAAATGTGTTTCAAAATAGACAAAATAGTGAGCAGATGATCATGTTAATGTCTATTTTTACCTATGGTTTTATTGCTTTGATTACATTAATATCGATTGCGAATATTTTCAATACGATATCAACTAGCATATCACTTCGTAAAAGAGAGTTTGCGATGTTGAAGTCTGTAGGGATGACGCCAAACGGTTTTAATAAAATGATTAATTATGAAAGTATCTTCTATGGGATAAAATCACTACTTTACGGGCTTCCGATTAGCATAGTCGTGATGTACTTGATCTTTAGATCCATGATGAGTAGTTTCTCCTATGGATTCGCACTTCCGTGGATGAGTATCTTGTATGTCATAGTCGCTGTATTTATCATCGTTAGCTCAGCTATGCTGTACTCCAGTTCAAAAGTGAAGAAGGAAAATATTATTGATGCTTTAAAACAGGAGAATATATAAGGATTAGCCGCGATAATCGCGGCTTTTTTGACTTTTCTGAAGGTTTATATTTTTTGGGGGTGTTTTGTGTCATATATGACACGAACGGTATGTTATTACATATAAATCCCTATGATATAATGTATTCAATTGAATTTAACAGATTATAACTTTAGAGGCAGGTGTCAACGCTTGAGAACGGTCGTCGTGATTGGCGGGGGAATTACTGGATTGTCTACCGCTTACTATCTACAGAAATCTATACAGCATAATAAGTTGGATGTAAAAATCATTTTGGTTGAAGCCAGCGATAGACTGGGCGGCAAAATCAGAACACTTCAGCATGATGACTTCATCATGGAGTCTGGTGCTGATTCAATTGTCACTCGCAAGACAAATGTAGCACCATTGATTGAAGAATTAGGCATTCAGGATGAGGTTGTATATAACGCGACAGGAATATCATACATCTACACAGAAGGTAAGCTGAAGCAAATTCCTAAAGATGCAGTCTTTGGCATCCCTCTCAGTATTGAATCGCTTGCTACTACAGATTTGATCTCTGCTGAAGGTAAAGTTGAAGCACTTAAAGATTTCTATACTCCGAATGATCGTTTTACGAAAAACGATTCTGTAGGTGACTTTCTGGAAGCTTTCTTTGGAAAAGAACTTGTCGAGAAGCAAATATCACCTGTCCTATCAGGTGTATATTCCGGGAAATTGAGCGAACTTACCATTGCCTCGACCCTTCCTTATTTGATTGATTATAAAAATGAATATGGAAGTATTATTCAGGGATTGTCCGCGAATAAGGCTAAATTCCAGGGGAACGGCGATAAGAAGTTTATGTCTTTTAAGGGTGGCGTATCTGCTCTGATTGATGCCATGGAAGAACAGCTGTCCGATGTTGAGATCATCAAAGGGATTCGGGCAGAGCGCATTGCAAAGGATGGAGAACGGTACCGGGTAACACTGGCAGATGGACGAATCTTGGAGAGCGATTTTGCCGTACTAGGAACGATGCATTCTACTGCACAAGCATTACTTCAAGACGAAGCGCTGAATGAAGATTTCAAACAGTTGTTTAACAGCTCTATGATTAGTGTGTATATAGGATTTGATATCCCTGACAGTCAACTGCCAGCGAACGGTACAGGGTTTATAACAGCCAACAGTGACGATGTTCTTTGTAATGCTTGTACGTGGACAAGTCGCAAGTGGGAGCACACGTCTGGTCAACAACGTCTGCTTGTCAGACTCTTTTATAAAAGCTCAGGACCGCATTATGAGTCCTTGATTAAGCTTTCAGAAGAGGAATTATTAAAGGTGGCGTTGAATGATATACAGACCAGTCTTGGAATTACTGGACATCCAGTTACCCACGATGTGACCAAATGGCATGATGTTATGCCAAATTACCACAAACGCCATCACGAGATTGTAGTATCCTTAGAGAAGAAGATTGCAGATCATTATCCGAATGTAATCCTTGCTGGATGTTCTTATTATGGTGTGGGTATTCCTGATTGTATTGCAAATGGAGAGAAGACAGCGGAACGCATTTTGGAACAAGTAATTACACATTAAACAAAGGAGGGCGGACAATAGTGAGAAAATTAGCGATAAGCTCTATGCAAAGTCTAGACTATAAACAACGGCGGTTGTTTGTATAGAGCGAATAAAAATTGATTTACCGCCAGTGCACTGTGCAGGGTTGTTTTTAGAATAGACTTTGCTACCTTCAAACTCAAAAAAAGTTTAAGGAGCAGAGCGACTATGAAATATGTAAATGCAGATACGATTTTTCCAAAAGAATTATTAGAGGAAATTCAGAAATATATTAACGGTGGTTTGGTGTATATCCCTAAGCCTGAAGAAGCACATGTAAAATGGGGCGAGAAGTCAGGGAGCAGAAAATACTTAAGATCTAGAAATATTGAGATTTGTTTAAGGTTTGCCGTTGGAGCAACGGTTGACCAGCTTTCGGATGAATACTGCCTATCAAGGGACAGTATTAAGAAGATTGTTTACACAAAAAAATAGCTATAATCCCAAAAAGCCACGTTAGAGGAAGCTCTGACGTGGCTTTTTGTATTATAATTACAGTATGTTCATTAACTACGAGGTGGAAGATACATGGCAGACAAAACATACTTAGATTTACGGATAAGAAAGACAAGAAAAGCAATCCGGAATGCTTTTATAGATTTATTAGCAGAGAAAGAACTGAATAAGATCTCGATCAACGCTATTACGCTAAAGGCTGAAATCAATCGAGCCACATTTTATTTACATTACAAAGATATTAATGATTTGATTGATAGTATCTTGGATGATTTATTAGCAGATTTAAAGAAAATACTCATTGATAAATTTGAAGAATCCTATAAACCAGGGGATGAACTTACCTCGCTGATTTTATTGCTTGAGCATATTGCAGAGAATTCTCATATGTATAAGGTGTTGCTTGTAACCAAAAATATTCCTTATTTCACACCGAAATTGATGGATCTGTTATATGAATTGATATTAACAACAACAGAACAACAATCGATTCAAAAAACAGAGGATTTCTTAACCGTCGATACTCCATCTGATATTGCAGCTTGGTATGGAACATCGGCTATCATTGGTACAATTTCCATGTGGCTAGGCAATGATATGCCTTATACACCTAAATATTTATCAGAACGAATCATACAGTTAAATCCATTTATACCTGCAAATAATAAAAAGATATAGTGAATTGTTTCACTATTTAAATTTTAATTAACACATATTTATCAACTGTTGCTTTATTAACGCTTTCAGTATTATTGTAGATTGCTTAGCTCCTTAATAACTACTACCATGAAAGTAATAGATAGTAATAAGGAGTGTTAATGAATGATGAAAGTCGGCATTTATCACGGTCAAAATTGTGTGGGGATAGAAGAGCGTCCGATGCCTCAAGTAGGAGCAAAAGATGCGTTGGTTCGGATTTTAGCTGGTGGAATTTGTGGTACAGATATCAATATAGTAAAAGCAGGCTCAGAAATGGGTATCCGTTTCGGCTCAGAGTTTGGACATGAAATGTTTGGTGAAATCGTCGAATTAGGTTCTGATGCGGAAACCGATTTGGCAGTTGGCATGCGTGTAGGTGTGAATCCAATTACTGCAAAACGTGCAGGTCGTCGTTATTCGTTGGAGGTAGGAGCCTTTTCACAATATGTCTTAATTGAAGATGCAGCACTTAATTATAACCTTTATGAATTTGATGATTCCGTTTCGGCAACAGAGGCCGTATTAATGGAACCCATGAGCGTAGGCTTCCATGGCGCTTTTAGCGTACTGCCCAAACTAGGTGAAAAAATCGTAGTTCTTGGTGCTGGTCCAATTGGTCTATCTGCAGCTGCAGGATTAATTGGTGAAGGCATTAAAGATGTTTGCGTAGTGGATATTGACAACTGGCGTTTGGATAAAGCAAAAGAATTAGGCGCATTAACAGTTAATACGTCGACTGAAACATTAGCAGAGGGTTTAATCAAACACTTCGGCGAAGTGAACGTATACGGTGTGAGGGTACCCAATGTAGATGCTTTTGTGGACGCAGCGGGCGCTCCAATATTATTTGAACAAGTGATGCAGATTGTAAAGCCACAAGCAAGAATAGCAATCATTGCCGTTTATAAAAATGAAGTACCTATAAGCCTTGCTCAAGTGATGAGTAAAGAAGTTAACATAGTTGGAGCTAGTGGATACACACATGAAGATATTGTAAAGGTAATTGAACATATAAACGACAAGAAAACGAATATCTCTACAATGGTGACACAGACTTATAAATTAGAGGATATTCAAGCCGCCTTCGATAAAGCCATTGCAGCAAAAGAAACGATCAAGGTTATTGTAGATCTAACTTAATCATCAGGTAATTATATTGGAGTTCATTTGAGTGTAAAACTCAGGTGAACTCTTTTTATTTTAGAAGAATAATGACGTTATATAAAATTTAATTCTAATTGAACATGGCATATTACAAGTGTGTGGTCGTAATTATACTGAGTATAGAAGTGAAATTAGAGAAAAAACGTGGAGGTATGATGGAAATTAATCTTGTTCCAGTAACGTTTGAAGATAAAGAGGTATTGTCTAATCTATATCAATTTTACAATTATGATTTCAGTTTATTTACAGATCAAGACGTAAACCAGCATGGGGAATTCGAGGTGAATATTGATTATTTTTGGGAAGGGGATCATCGATGGAATCCATATTTGATTGAGGTTTCAGGAAACATAGCTGGATTTGTGGTTGTTCTTTTTGAAAACTTAGATACAGACCCAGATCCAACTCATGTGATCTATGACTTTATGATTTTACAGAAATATAGAAGAAATGGAATAGGTACTGCTGCCGCAATAAAAACACTTGATCTATTTAAAGAAGCTAAATGGAAACTAGCTCAAATGGAAAATAATAAACCTGCCATAGCTTTCTGGCGAAAAGTTCTTCAGGATTATACAAAAGACAACTATACAGAACGTTATTTGAGTGATCTCCAAAAATATATTCAAGCATTCGATAGAAGGGGGAGAACGAAATGAATATCACCGTAACATTAACTGACAGCACAACGAAGTTTAAGATTAACAATCTCTACCCACTATACTTACACGATCTATCAGAGATATGGGGGAACCTTCCTAATCAATATGGGGTATACGAGGATAATGAAACACAGACGCTGAATGAACAGAATAAAGTGTTCGACATATGGTGGGAGAAGCCGGGGATTTTATATCCTTATTTAATAAAAGAGGATGGAATTCCTGCTGGCTTTGCATTAGTAGCCACACCACCTCATACACCACCAGGTTGTGAATTTTATTTAAACGAATTCTTTATCCTCCGGCCCTTTCGAGGTACGGGAATCGCTGAACGTGCGGCTAAGGAGGTATTTAATCTTCATATTGGAAAATGGGAGCTACAAACCAATCCCACAGCTACAAATAGGAGAGCCCAGCATTTTTGGAAAAAGACACTAAAAGAATATACTGGTAATAGCTTTCAAGAAGAATGTAAGAAGTCTTTTGATGATGAATTAAAGATGATTTTTAATTTTTGTAATGGATAAAGCTAATCAAAACGAAATGAGGGAATTATTTCTTCTATTGACTTATAGTGGATTAGGGCTTACAATTAGAAAAATTATATATCAAAACAAATGCTTTGATGGAGAAAAGTAGTTCAATACCTCTTTACAGGGAGGAAACGCCGGAGATTGAGAGCGTTTCTAGAGAAAAGGGTTGATCGAAGTTCACTCCGGAGCAGTCCCTTGAAACCATTGTTGGCAAGTAGAGGTGTACCGGTGTTAACCGTAAAATATTTAAGTGAGAACATTTCTGTTTGTTGTACAGAATAGTTCTAATTTAGGGTGGTACCGCGGCTCCTCGTCCCTTTTCGGACGAGGGGTCTTTTTGTTTCCATTTAGAAGAAATATTTGTATCCCTGCAAGGCTCGGTAGCTCAGTTGGTAGAGCATAGGACTGAAAATCCTAGTGTCGGCGGTTCGATCCCGTTCCGAGCCATCTTAACTTTAATAGCAAGCTTTCTATAAAAACAGCCTGTCCGACCATTATGGTTAGACAGGTTGTTTGTTATTTCATCTTAATTTGAAAAGTTTAAGGAGTAGATTAATTATGAAATATGTAAATGCAGATACAGTCTTCCCTAAAGAGTTACTACAAGAAATACAGAAATATATAAACGGTGGTATGGTCTACGTTCCAAAGCCTGAAGAATTACATGTAAAATGGGGTGAGAAGTCAGGGAGTAGAAAATATTTGGAATCAAGAAATATTGAGATCTGCCTGAGGTTTGCTGCTGGTGCAACCGTCGAACAGCTCTCAGGTGAATACTGTCTTTCTAAAGATAGTATTAAGAAAATTGTTTATACTAAAAAATAGCCGGTCAACCGTAGGGTTGACCGGCTATTACATTTATTTGAAGCGTTAACTCGCAAATATATGCTTACCAATTTTTAAGTTCTGAGGACGAGTCCAGATCCATGCACTAGTAGCTGTATCTGGATTGAAATAATAGATCGAATTGTTTGTTGGGTCCCAACCTCGGACAGCATCAAGAGCAGCTAAATAGGCAGTCCGGTTTGGAGTAAGCCAATACTGGCCGTCAGATACGGCTGTAAATGCGCCTTTTTGAAATACAACGTTTTTTATATTGTTTGGAAATTGACTAGATTGTATGCGATTCATAACTACAGCACCAACTGCGACTTGTCCTTTATAAGGCTCACCGCGCGATTCACTGTAGATTACTTTCGCCAAAATATCCATTTCCTCAATATTAAGCGTGTATTTTTTTAGAGCATTCCAAGTTTTTGTACCAGTAACTCCATCGACACTTAATCCGTAGGCCTTTTGAAATTTAGCAACGGCAGCTTTCGTTTGTGCTCCATATACACCATCTAAAGGCTGGGTATAGAAATTCAGAGTTTTTAATCGATACTGAAGATCCCACACATCTCCAGAAGAACTCCCTACGGTTAATACCGGAGCAGCACTAGCAGAACCAATCATAGTAGCCATACTTACCAGACCCAAAAGAAGCAACAAAGTGAATATTTTAGTCTTCATTGTAGTAGCCTCCTTTCAGAAAACATTATAAATAACCTTCAATAACTGAGACAACACTCATTTATTGGTAATCTAATAATCCATTTTACATTTTCGAAAAAACTTCATTAGGTTTGTGATCCTATGAAATGGGTAAATGAATAATCAGAGGCACATCAACTTCGGAGGTTTTATATATGAAAAAGCAATTATATCTATTCATAATCGCAGCTGCACTCACTCTAAGCGCATGTGGTAATGATAATAGCTATGGCAATAAGATAATGGAAGATACCTCACATTCCAGTTCAAGCGACGTACCTGAAAATTTGAAAGTGGCAGAGAATCCTACTTTTAAAATAGGAAGTAAAGCGATTATCCAAGCGGACCATATGGAAGGTATGAAAGAGGCAACAGCAACGATAGTTGGAGCTTTTGATACCACTGCGTATATCGTTTCTTATAGGCCCGCAACTGGCGGATTTCCAGTTACAAATCATAAGTGGATTATTCATGAAGAAATCAAAAAAGCAGCCGATAAACCCTATGAATCCGGCTCGGAAGTCGTGATGGAAGCTGACCATATGAAAGATATGAAAGGTGCAACGGCTCAGATTAACGCAGCGGAACAAACCACGGTATATATGATTGATTACACACCTACTACGGGTGGAGATAAAGTGAAAAATCATAAATGGGTAACGGAAGATGAGCTTTCAGCAATAAAGTAACCAATAGAAATATAAGCTCAAAAGTAATGAAAGATGATTAAGGTAGGGGCAGTCATGGACTTTGTTAAAGTTCTAGGCTGCTCCTACCTTTTTGATTGCTTCTTTTATTGGTAGAGAAGTGTTAAGATATCTTTATAAAATACCGATATACAAAATATACCATTTTAATTGATGTTTTCTTAGAAGGTAGGAGCGTGATTGAAATGCCTAACTGGCAGGTGAAATTCGATGAAGAGATGCTTAAGCAAGCTGCACAACAGATTCAAGTCGATTGGACAGCGATAAAGTATATTGGTGGTTTTGAAAATGTTGTCTATAGCTTTCCAAAAGATGATCATGAATTTATTTTACGTGTATCTCATCAGTCTCATCAGGAGCTGGAGATGGTTATCTCTGAACTTGACTTTATGGACCATCTTGCAAAACATGGCGTGCAACTGGCTCGTCCCATTCCCTTTCAGGATGGCAGCTTGGTACAAACGTTAGTCAAAGATGAGGAAAGATTTATGATCTGTGTAATGGAGAAAGCACCAGGTGGTCATGTTAATGCTTCCGATCCCAATTGGGGAACGGAGCTTTTTGAGCAATGGGGTGAGGTAACAGGAAGAATGCATGCTTTAACTCTGCAATACAATCCGGAGACTGTTCTGGCAAGACCACATCAGGGCAAGCTAGATTTTGACTTTGCTAACTTTGGTACTGTTGAACAGCAGCTTTTTGAAAAGTTGCTTCAAATAAATGATCGGATTAACCAGTTGCCGCGGAATCGAGAAGGCTATGGACTATGTCACCGTGATTTGCATCCGGGTAATTTCTTCGTGCATGAGGGGCAGATCACCGTGTTTGATTTTGATGATTGCGGATACGACTATATGGTGCATGATATTGCCATTGCCGTTTATTATTCGACCATCTTTGGGGATTGGCGAAAACCGGAGGTAGAGCAGAGTAGAACTTCTAGTCTTGCGGCAGCCATGCTGACGTCTTTTATGAAGGGATATAATCGAAAGTACTCACTCGACAATAAGTGGCTAAAAGAGCTCCCACTCTTTATCGAGAAACGTCGACTGGAATTAGTGCTTTTGTTATTTCAAGAGTTTTCGGAGACACAGCGTGAGCAGGATAGAGAGTGGCTTGCCCGTAATATTCAGGATGCCTTAAATGACAAAGCTTGTTTAGAGCTTTAATGAGGGAGGTAACCGATATGACAACCCCAAAACATATTCTTTCCGCAGCTACCGTTGTATTCAATGATCAAAGAGAGATTTTATTAATAAAAGGTCCACGCAGAGGATGGGAGATGCCAGGCGGACAGGTCGAAGAAGGGGAGTCACTTAAAGAGGCGGCGATCAGGGAAACCAAAGAAGAATCGGGTATTGATATAGAGATTAATAAGTTCTGCGGCGTCTTTCAAAATGTAGATCGATCTATTTGCACTACATTATTTCTGGGTAAAGCTATCGGTGGTGAGCCTGCTACTAGTTCCGAAAGCTTGGAAGTGGGTTTTTTTTCAATAGAACAAGCGATGGATATGCTCACATGGAAAAACCTCAGATTGCGGCTGGAGTATTGTCTAAATGATGATGCGCAGCCGTTTTACGTAGAATTACGGGGCACAGAAGTTGAAAAAATTATTATTACACATCTGAGTTAATGTTGGGAGCACAACGGACAAATGTTACGATCAACCATTCATATTTTTTTTATTTTATAACATTTTCATTTGATTACAGAACTTTTCATATGTTTACAGCGTCTTACTTATGAACGATAAATCGACGGTAAGGACTGAAACATTATGAAAGACAACACGAAGCTTTTCAGAAATAATATGAGGAGCCAGTCTTCTATACAATCTGTAGGCGGCAGGCGTTATGTGCCAGGAATTGATGGTCTAAGGGCTTTATCAGTACTCGCTGTAATCGCATATCATTTGAATCTGAATTGGGCTGAGGGTGGACTTCTCGGCGTTGGAATATTTTTTGTAATCTCCGGATATCTCATTACTGACCAAATCATTAGCCAGTGGGAGCGGCACCGAAGGCTGAACCTTGTAGACTTTTGGGTTCGTAGGGCGCGGAGGCTGTTGCCTGCGATGGCCGTTATGCTTTTTGTGGTTGCCATATGGCTTTTAATTATAGAACCATCAAGATTGTTTGGGCTCAAGGGTGACTTTATGTCTTCCTTATTTTATTTCAATAACTGGTGGCTAATATTTCATAATGTTTCCTATTTTGAAAGCTTTGGCCCAACATCTCCAATTGGACATTTATGGTCGCTTTCTATTGAAGGGCAGTTTTATATTCTATGGCCAATAGTTCTCATCATCGTGATGAAAATCGCTCGTCGGCGAGGTAAGCTTATTGCATGGATTATGGCTTGCGCAGCAGTCTCTGCTTTAGCAATGGCATTGATCTACGTACCGGGGACTGATCCAAGTAGAGTGTATTATGGAACAGATACCCGCTTATTTGCGCTTCTCATTGGAGCAGCACTTGCAGTTGCTTGGCCAAGTCAGAAACTTAATGATAACGTCTCAGAACCGGCTCGGCGTGTGCTTGATATTGTAGGGGGATTAGGACTCATTCTATTATTGGTACTTTTTAATCAGGTTAATGAGTTCGATGATTTGCTTTACCGTGGTGGGTTTTTAGTGATTTCTTTGATTGCAGCTGTAGTTATTGCCGTACTCGCTCATCCTGCTAGCCGTCTGGGATCGTTCGTAGGCTGTAAACCTTTGCGTTGGATCGGGCTGCGATCATATAGCTTGTACATATGGCATTTTCCAGTCATTATCCTTAGCAGTCCGAATGTGAGTACTGAAGAAAGCAGCATGCTTCGGATCATCATTCAGGTAGCAGTAAGTTTTCTTCTAGCTGCATTGTCATATAAGTATGTGGAGGAACCCATTCGTCGAGGTTCATTTAAGGCAACTTGGAAGAACATCAGTGTAAAACGACGGGGTGGTCTTCGTCCAGGCTTCTTAATGGCTATTATTGCTGTGATTCTTATCCCAATCGCATGCAAAGGTTATTTGTTAAACGCTGGATCGGATACGTCTGCGATCGAATCGGCAGATTTGCAGTATGAACAACAACAACTTCAACAGCAAGAACAACGACTGCAGCAGCAAGAACGACAAGATATGGGAAGAAAGAATGATCCCGCAGATCATAAAGCGATAGACGAAAATGTAACTGATAAACCATCAATACCAGCCTTGGCAACAGCTACAACTGAACCTGAAGTGAAAAAAGCTGATACTAAGGTGGGAACTACAAATACAGAAGTAGCAAAGCCTGAATCAGAAGTGAAAAAATCTGTTCCTGAAGAAAAGAAACCTGTGGCTGAGAAGAGTCAAGCTGGAACGGATGTTACGGCCATTGGAGATTCTGTCATTTTGGATGCAGCACCATACCTTTCAGAGGAATTACCTGGCATTGTCATCGAGGGAAAGATCGGTCGGCAGATGGCTAAAGCTCAGGAGGTAGTGGATCAGCTGAAAGCTCAAGGCCGGCTGGGCAAAAAGGTTATTATCGAGCTTGGGACTAACGGATCCTTTAGTTCAAAGCAATTACGTAATTTACTGGATTCATTAAGTGATGCTGAGCAGATTTTTTTGGTCAATACACGGGTCCCAAGAAAATGGGAGAATAATGTGAATCACAATATTTCAAAAGTTTCCAGTGAATATAGTAATACGACCGTAGTAGACTGGTACTCTGCAAGTGAAGGAAAAGACGATTATTTCTACCAAGATGGTGTGCATCTTAAACCAGAGGGCTCCAAGTGTTACGCCTCACTTCTTGCGAAAGCCTTGGAAAGTAAGTAAGAATTAATTGAATCTCCAAACTTTTTGATATTATATTTTAATAGACCGGCAAGAGAGTTCTCTCTTTGCCGGTCTTTATTTTTCGTAAACGAATGATCTTTGAAGAGCTAATTAATTCCTAGTCGTAGATAAAATGCTCCACCACAGCCACAGTCTTCGTTATGTCAGGATTAGAATTGTCGATCACCTTCACATTAGAACTTGGAAGCGGCCACTTCACACTGCGGTTTCCAAATGATTTGCGAAATTCATCCCAATGCTGGAACTTCCATTCATCTAATGGTGATTGTCGATCGTGAATTCGTGCCCGATACAATTCCTCATTGGCTAGTTCGACCAAGACAACTTTAACCTCAACATCTTGCAGCGAACGTCCGATTCGAGATAACTCACTGCTGATCCAGTCAGGGTTGGCAGCTTCTTTAGTAAATGGCCCAACCACAAATGCATCTACATTCAGGCCTATATTGTCTAGCGCTGCATCCATCGTAATCCGGTAGCCCAAATCACGGCATAATCTTTTGTAATCGGCAGAGTCTCTGTCTGCCGGGTCCAATCCGTGAAAGGTCATAATGGCGTCAGCCGCTGGACGTAATAGAATATCCATATCAAAGAAGGGCACTTTACGCCGGGAAGCGATCGCTTTAGCTAATGTCGTTTTTCCTGCCCCAGCTGGCCCCAGAAAAAATACAAGTTTGTTCATCATTGTCTCTCCTTAGAACCTCAATTCATTGCTACAGTCTATCTCTAAATATTATCATATAAAAGAAGATGAGTAATCGCCAGCGTAAAATCCTCATCTACCGTAGGTTTTGAGAACCTGAGATATTTCGCGTTACGGTCCATAATATGATATTTTTTTGCTTCTCCATTGAGTTTTTGTGTAATCCTGCTTATAATATAGCGAGAAAAATAAGAAAAAGGTGTCCATAAATGAGCATATTAAATGTAGAAGGATTAAGTCATGGTTTTGGAGATCGTGCGATCTTCAAGGATGTTTCATTCCGTCTTCTAAAAGGCGAGCATATCGGATTATTCGGCGCTAACGGCGAAGGTAAATCCACTTTTATGAATATTGTTACAGGAAAGCTGCAACCGGATGAAGGTAAAGTCGAATGGTCCAAACGGGTGCGTGTTGGCTACCTCGATCAGCATGCAGTGTTGACCAAAGGCATGACCATTCAAGATGTACTCAGAGGCGCTTTTCAATACCTCTTTGATCTTGAGCAAGAGATGAATGATATGTACGGCAGAATGGGTGACGTGTCGCCTGAAGAGTTGGAAAAGCTGCTTGAAGAAGTTGGTACGATCCAAGATACGCTTACAAATCAAGATTTCTACATGATCGATGCGAAGATACAAGAAACCGCGCGCGGTCTAGGCATCACAGATATTGGATTGGATCGTGATGTAGCTGATCTTAGTGGTGGTCAGCGTACCAAAATCTTGCTTGCGAAGCTGTTGCTTGAAAAACCAGATATTTTGCTCCTAGATGAGCCTACGAACTATCTGGATGAGCAGCATATTGAATGGCTGAGACGTTATCTTCAAGAGTATGATAATGCATTTATTCTGATCTCACATGATATGCCTTTCTTGAACAGCGTTATCAACCTGATCTACCATATGGAAAATCAAAAGCTGACTCGTTATGTGGGTGACTATGAGCAATTCCAGCAGGTCTACGAAATGAGAAAACAACAGCTTGAATCTGCTTATAACCGTCAAAAACAAGAAATCGCAGAGCTGAAAGACTTCGTTGCACGTAACAAAGCAAGCGTAGCTACCCGTAACATGGCAATGTCCAGACAGAAGAAGCTCGACAAGATGGAAATTATCGAGATTGCAAAAGAGAAGCCAAAACCACAGTTTAACTTTAAAGAAGGTAAAACTGCGGGCAAGATGATTTTCGAAGCAAAAGAATTGGTTATCGGATATGACACACCGTTGTCCAGACCGCTTAATTTGTTAATGGAGCGTGGACAAAAGATCGCGTTGGTCGGTGCGAACGGGATCGGTAAAACCACCTTGCTTCGCAGCATCTTAGGTGAAATCCAAGCATTGTCCGGTTCGGTAGAACGTGGATACCATCAAGAGATTGGATACTTTGAGCAAGAAATGAAAGAAGGCAATTACAAGACTTGTATCGAGGAGATCTGGGATACATTCCCATCCCTGTCACAATTCGAAGTACGTGCTGCCCTTGCCAAATGTGGACTGACCACGAAACATATCGAAAGTAAGATTGCTGTTCTAAGTGGTGGAGAAAAAGCTAAAGTGCGTCTATGTAAACTCATTAACAGCGAGACGAACATTCTCGTATTAGATGAGCCGACGAACCACTTGGATATCGATGCCAAAGATGAACTGAAACGTGCGCTGAAAGCATATAAGGGAAGCATTCTCATGATCTCTCACGAACCAGATTTTTATCAAGACATTGTCACCGATATCTGGAATTGCGAAGATTGGACAACAAAAGTATTCTAATAAGCAAATCTTTATTGAACAAGCCTATGAGGTGTTAACGAATCAGTTACGCTTTATAGGCTTTTTTATGGATAGTGGGGAGGGTCTATGTGTTAGAGAATAAAATGGATCAGCTTAACATCAGTGTTCAAAGAATTTTTGGAGAACAAGAAATAGAAATAGTCGATTTCACATGTGAGGATTTAGATTATAAAACACCTAACTTTACAACAGCGGGTATCTTTCATCTTCAGGGTATCGCACTAATTAATAACGAGCAGCTTCCATGGTCAATCATATTAAAAATCATTAAGTCTGATAGTGTAGAAAAAGAGGATCCAGCACATCACAATTACTGGCGACGAGAAGCCCTAGTCTTTGAATCTAAGATTCTGGATGAGCTTCCGGGCTCAATCCAAGCTCCTAAGTGTTATCTTGTTGAGGAGCAAGTAGATGGTACCGTATGGTTATGGATGGAACGAATTGAAGGGGAATTTGCACATACGAAGGAGCAGTTTGATATTATCGCTGAACGGTTAGGCCGATTTAATGGAGCTTATCTTTCAGGAAAGAACACTCCTAATAACCAATGGATATGTAGAAGCTGGCTTAGATCATGGACTACCGCAAGTAAAATGTATGCACCTAACCCTGAAGAATATATTCATCAATTACATAGAGACAATGACCGAAGCCTTTGGGCTTGGTTCCAAGACTTCACGAAGCGGATAGACAGTAACTTGAATGCTCTCCATCGCTTGCCGCGAGTATTAGCCCATCAGGACCTCAGTCAAATGAATATGCTGTTAACTCAAAACGGAGAGTTAGTCTTGATAGACTGGCAATTTATGAGCTTATCAGGTTTAGGTGAAGATCTTGGTAAAATGTTTGGCGTAAATATGAGTCTTGGTGTAATTCCTATCCATCGTTACGAGGAATTTAAAGAGTCTTTATTCCATTCGTATATCAAAGGATTAAAGGCTAGCGGATGGCAAGGGGACGAATCCCTTGCAAGATATGGTTATTGTTTAAGCACTGCTTTACGTAGTGTCTGGGAAGTGCCACAATACTTTTCTCTAAATGCTCAGCTACAATCTGACCTGTTAAACGCTAATCTTCAGGAGCGGGTTAATCGGCTAGAGCAAATCATTATTATTCATCAAAAAATGACGCTAGAAGCAGAGACATTGAAATTATGGATAACATAGTTCTTAATTCTCATTAGATATGAAAAAGGAGCCCCTATTAAAGGAGCTCCTTTTTGCTACACCTCAATAATGATGGGGAGAATCATTGGACGTCGTTTCGTTTTTTCGTACAGGAATCTACTTAGGGTCTCCTTGATGGTCTGCTTGATGATATTCCACTCGCCTAGGTCAGCCTCACTCATCTTTTGAAGGGTGGAGGTTACAAGCTTGTTGATCTCCTCCATTAAAGTTTCTGAGTTACGGACATAGATGAATCCTCTGGATATGGTATCCGGCTCGTTTAATAAACGTCCATCTTCTTGGCTTAATGTAATCACTGTAATCAAAATACCGTCTGCTGACAGCTGGCGACGATCGCGAAGAACGACATTACCAATATCTCCAATCCCAAGGCCATCCACTAGGGTTTGTCCAGCTGCCACTCGGCCAGATTGGCGGACGACACCTGATGATGACTCGACGATATCTCCATTTTTTAGAATAAAGATATTATTGGGGTTAACACCAACTGCCTCTGCTAACAAGCTGTGATGATGTAGCATACGGTATTCACCATGAATCGGTATGAAATATTCAGGTTTCATCAAGGTTAACATTAACTTAAGCTCTTCTTGGCTTGCATGCCCAGATACATGAAGCTCGCTGCGTGATCCATAGATGACTTTAGCGCCCAGCACGTATAAATTATCGACGATTCTAGATACATTGCGTTCATTCCCGGGAATGGGATTAGCTGCTATCAGAACGGTATCTCCTGCCTGGATTTCCATCTGCCTATGACTTGCGTTAGCCAGTCGCGATAACGCAGCCATGGGCTCTCCTTGACTGCCTGTACATAATACAGTTACTTGCTCTGGAGGGAGTTTGGCAGCTTCTGTAGGCTCGATCAGCATGTTATCTGGAATGCTCAAGTACCCGAGTTCCTGGGCTACTCGGACAACATTAACCATACTTCTGCCAAGTAAGGTTAATCTACGATCGGTTAAACGAGCAGCTTCAATGATCTGTTGTAGACGGTGTACATTTGAAGCAAAGGTAGAGATAAAGATTCTACGGTCAGCTTTCATGAATGCTTCTTCTATATGAGCGCCAACGAGTTTTTCAGAGGGGGTGAAGCCTGGGCGTTCTGCATTGGTACTCTCTGAGAGCAGGAACTTTACACCATTTTTACCGATGTCAGCCATTTTATGTATGTCTGGATACTGCTTATTAACAGGGGTCATGTCAAATTTGAAATCCCCTGTATGAACAACGGTCCCTTCTGGGGTGTCGAATACAACACCAAGGCAATCCGGAATACTATGATTGGTATTAAAGAACGTTGTAGTAATCGCTCCTAGCTGTAAAGTAGACTCAGAATCAATGACATGAAGCTTGGTCTGACGTAATATTCCGTGTTCCCTCAGTTTATTTTCAATTAGACCTAAGGTTAACCGAGATGCGTAGATCGGAAGATTTAATTGTTTGAGTAGATACGGAATTCCTCCAATATGATCCTCATGTCCATGTGTAACTACTAATGCTCGAATCTTATCAAGATTACTTAATAAATACGTAACATCAGGAATAATGAGGTCAATCCCCAGTAGACTTTCGTCCGGAAATTTAGAACCGCAATCAATGACAATAATATCATCTGCATATTGCAGGAAATACATATTCTTACCAATTTCATTCACACCGCCTAATGCTGCAATCCAGAGCTGCTTAGCTGCCACTTTCATTAAAGTCCCTCCTTTTATAAATTCACCTATATTATGTATGAAATCCTTTATAATTATCCTTTCATTGAAGTGGTACAATAGTATAACAATAGATTGATATTCAAAAGTTAGGGGACAGATTGATCATGAACATCAGAAGAATACAAATGAAGGATAATTATGCAATCGAACAGATTATTAGGAACTGCCTGATTGAGTTTGGCGGGAATAGGGCAGGGCTTGCGTGGGAAGATGACAGCCTGCATCATTTATATGAGTATTACAATCATAGTGATAATCAGGCCTATTGGGTTGTAGAAGAAGATGGAAATATATTGGGCGGGTGTGGCATTGCGCCTTTCGGCAATGAGGGCGACATATGTGAGTTGCAAAAAATGTACTTATCTCAGTCTGTTAGAGGTAGAGGGATATCTTCCGAACTCTTAAATACGGCTCTGGATTTTGCCAAGCTATATTACAACAAATGTTATTTGGAGACATTACAGAACATGCATGCGGCTAACCGTTTTTATATGAAAAACGGCTTCGAACTTTTAGATGCCCCATTAGCTGGCTCAGAGCATTTCGCATGTGATGCTTGGTATATTAAAGAGTTAATTTAATTATGGTTTAGTAAGCCTGGATTAGCAGGCTTATTTTTTATTTGACAATAAAACCGTCCAGACGGTATAGTAAATATCAGGGGTGATCAATGTGAACAGTAATTCTAAACGTAAAACTATTTTATTGGCGGCTTCCACAGTTGTTAAAAATAATGGAGTAGAGAAGCTTACGCTTGAAGCTGTGGCTAAAGAAGCCGGGGTCAGTAAGGGCGGGCTACTGCACCATTTTCCAAATAAAGAAGCTTTGATCATAGGGATGGTCGAAGATCTAACGAACCATTTTTTTACCAATGTTCAAGATAGAGCAATGAGCGAAACGGTTGAAAAAGGGAAGTGGAGTCGTACTATTACTAAAGCCATGGATGATGATATTAAAGAGGGCAAAGAGATTGGTACCGCGCTTCTCGCTGCTCTTTTCACAAATCCAGATATTCTTAACAAATTTCAAAGTCAATATGCAACATGGCAACAAAACATAGAGAACGATGGCATTGATCCTGTACGTTCCACTATCATTAGGTTGGCAGCAGATGGGTTATGGTATTCCGAAATGTTCGGATTAGGTGTGTTAGATGATGAATTACGCACGAAAGTCATTCAAGAATTGATAAATATGACGAAGTAAGGAGAGGTTATCTTTGAATTCATATGTATTACTTGCAACAGCGATCATCTGTGAGGTATTTGGCAGTTCAATGCTAAAAGTGTCTAACGGGTTTAAAAGGGTATTCCCATCCATTGGCGTGATCCTTGGTATGGGCTTAGCATTTTACAGTCTTTCTTTAGCGTTAAAAACAATTCCATTAGGTACAGCTTATGCGATTTGGTCAGGGGTGGGCACAGCTTTGACAGCTATAATTGGCGTAGTTATTTATAAGGAGAATTTTAATCGTAAGAAATTACTAGGTCTACTACTTATTATTGGTGGTGTAATCATTATGAAGCTCTCAGGTGGGGCTCATTAGAATTTGGAGGCTGCAGCATGAAAAGAAATGTAGGATATATTGCTCTAAGTATAGCGATTGCTAGCGAAGTCGTAGGTACTACTATGTTGAAAATGTCAGAAGGATTCACGCAATTACTCCCTTCTATAGGGGTTATTATTGGTTTTATTATTGCTTTTTATAGTTTATCCATAAGCCTTAGAGAATTACCGTTAAGCTTAGCTTATGCGATTTGGTCGGGTGTAGGTACTGTTCTAACTGCAATTGTGGGTATTGTTGTGTGGGGAGATCTATTTGGTATTCTTACTTTTGCCGGAATAGTATTAATAGTAGGAGGAGTGGTATTATTAAACTCTCCTGCCAAAGGTGAAGACAAAGTACGGGCCTGATAAATCAGGCTCTTTTTTTATTTTTAAACGGATGTCATAGATTCCATAAATCGCATAGTTTCGCGATAATGGTATCACTTACCTTTTCCGTAGAATTACATCTTATAGTTTGAGCTACTATTTATCTATAATGAGTGTGTCTGAAAGTGAAGGGAGGGTGTGGTTCTTTTTAATGTGCTCTGGATGATCTCTATTGAAAACGCTACCATTTGAGCACTCTGATAGGTTCGTGAATTTTTGAGAATCTAACATATTTAAGGAGGATTAAAATTAAAATGCGTAACAAGTATGTTGTATGGTCGCTGGTAGTATCCATGCTGATTTCAAGTTTATTCTTGGCTGCGGGCCCACTTAATTTTGTTTCAGCCTCCGGAGGACCAAACCTGACACTCGGCAAAAATGTAACTGCGAGCGGTCAATCACAAACTTATAGTCCTGACAATGTTAAAGACAGTAATCAAAGCACGTATTGGGAAGGTACGAATAATGCATTCCCGCAATGGATTCAAGTCGATTTAGGTGCAAATACGAATATTGATCAAATCGTTCTAAAGCTCCCTTCTGGCTGGGAGACGCGGACGCAAACATTGGCTGTTCAAGGTAGCACAAACGGTTCGACATTCACGAATATTGTAGGTTCTGCAAATTATGAATTCAATCCATCAGTGGCAGGGAACAGTGTTACCATCGACTTTGCCTCAATCAGTACGCGTTATGTTCGTCTGAATGTAACGAGCAACACAGGTTGGCCGGCAGCTCAGCTCTCTGAATTCGAGATTTACGGCGCTAGTGGCCCTATTGCTACTCCAACTCCATCGCCTTCCGGCACTTATGAAGCTGAATCTGCTTCACTGTCTGGAGGAGCTAAAGTGAACACGGATCATGCCGGTTACTCCGGCGCGGGCTTCGTGGATGGATATTTGACACAAGGTGCAACAACGACATTCACGGTTAACGTGCCAGCAGCAGGTAGTCGTGAGGTGACATTGAAATACGCTAATGCAAGTGGCAGTGCAAAGACAATAAGTGTCTATGTCAATGGTGCTAAAATTGGCCAGACCTCATTATCTAACTTACCAAATTGGGATTTATGGAGCACTAAAGTAGAAGTTCTTAATCTAAATGCGGGTAACAACACCATCGCATATAAATATGATGCTGGTGATTCTGGTAATGTTAACCTTGACCAAATCACTGTAGCATCGACGACAACAACACCACCTGCAATACCTACTCCGACACCGACAGCCACACCAACACCGTCAGCAACACCAACACCGTCAGCAACACCAACACCAACACCAACACCAACACCAACACCGACAGCCACACCAACACCGTCGGCAACACCAACACCGACGGTCACACCAACACCTGCTCCTGGGAGTAATATTGCTGTCGGCAAGACGATTACCGCTTCTTCCAGTACACAAACGTTCGTAGCAACAAATGCGAACGATAATGACACAAGCACGTACTGGGAAGGTGGCAGCAATCCAAGTTCGCTCACCCTCGACTTAGGGGCGAACCACAACATTACGTCAATCGTTTTGAAGCTGAATCCAGCCTCTGCATGGAGTACTCGCACACAAACGATTCAGGTGCTCGGTCACAATCAAGACACGACTACCTTCGGTAATTTGGTATCGGCTCAATCGTATACGTTTAATCCAGCTTCGGGCAACACAGTAACCATCCCGGTTACGGCAACGGTTAAACGTCTGCAGTTGAATATCACTTCGAACTCTGGTGCCCCTGCTGGGCAAATCGCGGAGTTTCAAGTATTCGGTACACCAGGGGCGAACCCTGATCTAATGATAACGGGTATGTCCTGGTCACCTACTACTCCTGTCGAGACAAGTGCAATTACATTAAATGCAGTTGTTAAGAACAACGGTAATGCTAGCTCCGCAGCAACCACTGTCAACTTTTACTTAAACAATGAGCTCGTTGGATCTGCTCCAGTAGGTTTATTAACTGCAGGCGCATCAACAACAGCCTCAATGACATTAAACGCTGGAGCCAAAACCGCTGCGACCTATGCTCTCAGCGCTAAAGTAGATGAGAACAATGTGATTTTCGAGCAGAACGAAGGGAATAACAGCTATACGAACGGGGCATCTCTTGTTATCGCTCCAGTCTCCAGCTCTGACTTAGTTGGTGTGACTACCTGGACACCAAGTAATCCAGTGGCTAATAGTACAGTAGCTTTTACCGTCAATCTCAAGAATCAAGGAACCATTGCTTCTGCAAGCGGTTCTCATGGTGTTACTGTAGCTCTTAAAAACTCAGCGGGTACCACGATTCAAACATTTAATGGATCCTATTCCGGGACCCTTGCTGCTGGAGCTTCCGTTAACGTCACGATTCCAGGGACATGGACAGCAGTCAACGGTAATTACACTGTAACCACTACTGTTGAAGTGGATGCTAATGAGGTAACAGCGAAGCAATCAAACAATATAAGCACAACTAATCTGGTGGTCTATGCTCTACGTGGTGCAAGCATGCCTTATAGTCGGTATGATACCGAAGATGCTACTCTCGGTGGTGGAGCTACGTTGAAATCAGCACCTACGTTTGATCAAGCACTAATTGCTTCAGAAGCATCTGGTCAGCGTTATGTAGCGCTTCCTTCAAACGGCTCGAACGTGGGATGGACAGTCAGACAAGGACAAGGCGGCGCGGGTGTAACTATGAGATTTACTATGCCTGACTCTTCGGATGGTATGGGACTGAATGGTTCACTTGACGTGTATGTGAATGGAGTAAAAGTCAAAACGGTATCGTTGACATCCTACTACAGCTGGCAGTATTTTTCGGGCGATATGCCTGGTGATACTCCTAGTGCTGGGCGTCCGCTCTTCCGATTTGACGAAGTCCACTGGAAATTGGATACTCCTCTCCAGCCTGGAGATATCATCCGTATTCAGAAGAACAATGGAGATAGCTTGGAATATGGTGTTGATTTCCTCGAAATCGAACCTGTTCCTACTGTAGTCGCTCGTCCGGCGAACTCCGTGTCAGTGACAGATTATGGTGCTGTAGCAAATGATGGTCAGGATGACCTTGCAGCTTTTAAAGCAACGGTGAATGCAGCTGTTGCAGGTGGTAAGAGCATGTATATTCCTGCCGGAACATTTAATCTTAGCAGCATGTGGGAAATTGGCTCTGCCAGCAATATGATTAACAACTTTACGGTGACGGGTGCTGGAATCTGGCATACGAACCTCCAGTTTACTAATCCTAATGCGGCGGGAGGCGGTATTTCACTCCGTATTAGCGGCAAGCTAGATTTTAGTAATGTATACATGAATTCGAATTTGAGATCCCGTTATGGACAAAATGCAATTTACAAAGGATTTATGGATAACTTTGGTACTAATTCAATTATCCATGATGTCTGGGTAGAACATTTTGAATGTGGCATGTGGGTAGGCGACTATGCTCATACACCTGCTATTTATGCCAGTGGGCTTGTGGTTGAAAACAGCCGGATTCGGAACAATCTTGCCGATGGTATCAACTACTCCCAAGGCACTAGCAATTCGATTGTTCGAAACACCAACGTAAGAAATAACGGTGACGATGGTCTTGCAGTATGGACTAGTAACACCAATGGTGCTCCGGCGGGTGTAAATAACACATTCTCCTACAACACGATTGAGAATAACTGGCGTGCAGCAGCCATAGCATTCTTTGGAGGCGGCGGTCATAAGGCTGATCACAACTACATCATCGACACTGTAGGTGGTTCTGGTATTCGTATGAACACCGTTTTCCCTGGTTACCATTTCCAGAATAATGCGGGCATTGTTTTCTCAGATACTACGATTATCACAAGTGGTACCAGTAAAGATCTGTATGGTGGAGAACGTGGAGCCATCGATTTAGAGGCATCGAATGATGCCATCAAGAACGTTACCTTTACCAACATTGATATCATCAATACACAACGTGATGCAATCCAGTTCGGTTATGGTGGTGGATTTGAGAATATCGTGTTTAATAACATCAATATTAATGGTACTGGGCTTGATGGTATTACTACTTCACGTTTCTCAGGGCCACATCAGGGTTCGGCAATCTATACTTACACAGGCAATGGTTCAGCAACGTTTAACAACCTGACGACTACGAATATCGCTAACCCCAACCTGAATTATATTCAGAGCGGTTTTAATCTGACGATTCATTAAGCGATAGTGTGAGGGAGGAGTTCTTCGGAACTTTTCCCTTTTTTCTTATATTGTGGATAGTGAAAATTTAAAACTTCAGAGAAGGATATTGACTTGATGAGCAAGAAATAAATGGTAGGATATAGTATTTATCTCATAAGAAATAAATTTTTAGGAATGTGTCGATTTCATCATCTTCCGTTCGTCGTTTAAATAGAAGTCCGGATATCAGACGTTAAAGCGAAGGAGAGATGAAATGCATTTAGTAACTTCAATGGATGGAACTAAGATTGCCTATGACAAAATGGGTCAAGGGCCAGCACTTATATTAGTGACAGGTGCATTTAGTTACCGAAAATTCCCAAGTCAGGTACAGTTAGCTGATCTGTTGTCTGAGAATTTCACAGTCTTCAATTACGATCGACGAGGTCGTGGCGATAGCGGAGACACTCAGCCATACGCAATAGCTCGTGAGATCGAAGATCTGCAGGCTATAATTAATGCGGCCGGAGGAGTGGCATATGTCTGGGGATTGTCTTCTGGAGCAGTTCTTGCTCTACAGGCAGCAGCGGATGGAGCAAATATTACAAAATTAGCTCTGCATGAGCCTCCAGTTGTTGTAAATGCTTCGGATCCCAAGCCGCCTCTAGATTTCGTAATTAATGTTACTGAGCTTATTGCTACAAATTGCCGATCTGAGGCAATTAAGTATTTTATGACTAAAGGTATGGGAGCACCTGCGTTTGTTGTTAAATTGATGCGCTTAATGCCAAGTGTATGGTCTAACCTAATGGCTGTAGCGCACACTCTTCCCTATGATGCTGTTTTATTGGATGGGTATATGGACGGAAAGCCGCTTCCTGCCACCTTGTGGAGCACAGTTACCATTCCAACGCTGGTCCTCGAAGGTACGGAGAGTCCTGTTGGCTTACGGCATGGTGCTCAGGCAATAGCTAAAGTACTACCTAATGCGAAACTATTAAGTAAAAAGGGGCTAGGTCATACGAAGAAACTCAATACAAGGATCATTTCAACTGAGCTTACTGCATTCTTTATGGAAAATTAAAAATAGGAGGGATACACCTATGAGATTTATGATGATTGTTAAAGCTACCACAGATTCAGAGGCGGGAAATATGCCTAGTCAAGAACTGATTGATGCTATGCAGAAGTATAATGAGGAATTGGTGAAAGCAGGTGTGTTGCTGGCAGGCGATGGATTGCAACCGAGTTCCAGTGGTATTCGAATTTCATATCCGGAAGCTGGCGGCAAACCGAAAGTTATGGATGGTCCGTTTACAGAAGCTAAAGAAATGATCGCTGGATATACGCTGATTGAGGTCAAATCAAGAGAAGAAGCCATTGAATGGGCTTTACGTATGCCGGACCCTCATGGATTTGGCCAAGGAGAGATTGAGTTAAGGCAGGTATTCGAGCCGGGGGAATTAATGGACGATCCCGAAACATTGGCGAAAGAAGTAGCACTTCGTAAACAGGTTGAGGAGCATAAGCAAACGTGAGTTTCTCCCATACGCATCGAACGATTGATACAATATGGCGAATGGAATCGGCAAAAATCATTGCGGGTTTAACGCGCATGGTACGGGACGTAGGTCTCGCAGAAGATCTTGCTCAGGACGCATTAGTAATTGCCCTTAATCGATGGCCAGAGACGGGGATTCCAGATCATCCAGGTGCTTGGCTGATGACCACCGCGAAACGGCGTGCGATTGATCTTATTCGCAGGACCAAGCTTCGAGATCAGAAATACGTAGAGGTTGCACATAGCATGGATTTATACACTGAGGTAGACATAGATGATGCGTTAGATGAGGAGATCAGTGACGACCTCCTTCGTCTGATCTTTATGACCTGTCATCCGGTGTTGTCACAAGATGCCAGAGTAGCCCTGACCCTTCGACTGTTATGTGGATTGACGACAGATGAAATCGCACGTTCTTTTCTAGTCGCCGAATCAACGATTGCTCAGCGAATTGTTCGGGCGAAGAGAACCCTAAGTGCTAACAAGGTTCCTTTTGAGGTACCCGTTCAAGAAGAGCTTAAAGACCGTTTGTCTACGGTGCTTGAAGTCCTTTACCTAATGTTTAATGAAGGATATTCTGCAACCTCTGGAGTGGATTGGATCCGTCCGCTGTTATGCCAGGAGGCGCTGAGATTAGGACGGGTACTAGCTGAGATTAACCCTTATGAACCTGAGGTTCATGGACTGGTCGCCCTTATGGAGATTCAAACCTCGCGTTTTAGGACAAGGGTTAATAGCAAAGGGGAACCTATTCTACTAATGGATCAAAACCGGGCACAGTGGGATCAATTACTGATCCGTCGTGGCCTGGCTGCTTTAGAGCGTAGCCGAAAGCTTGGTCGTCCGCCGGGACCTTACTCGCTTCAGGCTGCGATTTCTGCTTGTCATGCACAGGCGACTACTGCAGCAGAGACAGACTGGATCCGTATTTCTGCACTGTACGAAGCGCTCTCGAGAGTCATGCCTTCGCCGATTGTCGAATTAAACCGAGCGGTCGCCATATCCATGGCGTTCGGCCCAACCTTTGGACTGCAAATTGTGGATGAGCTAAATACTGAACCATCTATGAGGGAATATCATCTGCTGCCCAGCGTTCGTGGTGATCTTCTGCTGAAGCTGGGTCGATATGATGAGGCTCGTACAGAGTTTGAACGTGCCGCATCCTTGACTGGGAATGAACGTGAAAGGATTCTTTTGCTGAATCGGGCGGCAGCGTGTAACTTAGGAACATCGTAGTTAATTCAATATTATTTTAAACCGGTACGTACATAAAGGAGAGATAAAAAAATGAATCAAGAAGTCATCGATTTTATTGAAGCATTAAAAGAACCATGGCAGGTGGAGTTATCTACTAATCTTCGTGAGGTTGTTCACCAAGCAATCCCAGATGTACAGGAACGAATTCAGTATAAGAAGCCTCATTTTTTGAAAAATGGTAAATACGCAGCAGCTATTTCAACTTCAAAAGATGCGGTAAGCTTTGTTATTTTTAATACGAATGAGCTTGAGTTTCCAGAAGGGATATTCGAGGGCCCTCCGGAGAGAAAAACACTGAAACTACGAAAAGGGGATACAGTGGATACGGCTCAATTAGTGGCTTGGGTTAGCCAATCCTCAGCTTCCCTTTAATTGCAAGATTCATGATGTAGGACGGTATCTCAAAGTCATTTGACTTCATGGGATATCGTCTTTTTTGGACGAATTTGGCTCCATCAATACATAATCATTCAATAAATAGTGAAAAATACATCAAGAGCTAGCAATGAAGGGAATGAAACCCATGAAGATATTAAAACAAACTTGTTTGCTACTGCTTACGGTCCTTGCACTTAGTGCATGCTCAAGACCAGTAGCAGATAAATCCCAGCTACCACCTCCAACGGTTGTGCCAAGTGGAGCTGAGGAAAGATTTAGCCTTGAGGAACTTGCCACTTTGATTGGAAAAGAGGATGCTCAAGTTGTCCAAGCTCTCGGCAAAGGCGCACCTAATCGTAATGAAGGTACGAATTCTACTCTTTTATCCCGCGAATATAACGAGAAGATTGTGAATCACAAAGCAAATCTTCAGGTCTCCTATGATCACACTGGAAAAGTGATTGGAGAGACGATTCATTTTGAAGAAGCTACCAAGGAAAAATTAACGCAAGAGATAACGCAACAGCTTGGAGAGCTTACGACTAAGAGTGAAGGTAACACAGCAGATATAGAAAAAGAAGGCGAAGGTACAAACTTTCGTAGGGTATGGCAGACGGATAATGCCAAAATTTCTTTAATTGAATCCAATGGAAAGCTGTCTATTTCCATAGATACGAAGTAACATTCGAATAATGTGAGAAAAAAAAGGACAATACCCATTGTAATTAGACAATGGGTATTGTCCTTTTTTGATGAATAATTAAGGCTTAAGTAGAAGAATTATTGTTTGTTGCGGAGCTTAGACGATGAATTTGCTCTTCCAGAACCGCACTTGCTTTGCCAACAAATTGTGTAATAAGTTCAAGCTCTTCATCCGAGTAGGTGGAAGCTAATTTAAGCATCTCGGCATGCAGGGGAAGGTAGGCATTCCCGACCTCATTATTTTCATACAAAGGGACAATAATTACCTTACGACGGTCACTGGGGTCATTTTGTCTGCGAACAAAACCGTTATTTTCAAGTCGATCAATTAATGCCGTAACACTGCCTGTAGCCAGTCCGGTTAGCTTGGACAGTTCACCAGCGGTGATGGGACCTCTTTCATGGAGGATATCTATGGATAGATAATCATTATTATATAACCCAAGTGATGCTGCCACATTTTGCTGATATAGTATCGTTCGACTTCCTAGGCCCCGCATACGCAAGGTGAAGTCTTCCTGCTGATTTTTCACTTGATTGTGTCGATCTCTTGACAAAAGAGAGCCCTCCTTTTAAAATATTTATATCTTGATAATCGAGATATTAGACAATTAAGATACTCGATAAACGTGCGATTAATTGAATTCATTTTATCGGAATTATTAAAGTTTTGCAAAAGGTAATGCATCAAGAAGTTTAGAGAGAGGTTGGTGTGCGATCTTATAACGATAAGATTAAATTCGAAATTAAGGAAAAGTGGAGGGAACAAAAGAGAATGGTAAAGAACTTGGAGAAGAAAAATAATGTAGGGATTATTATAGCGGCTCTATTACTGGCCACACTTATGGCATCCATGGATAACACTATATTAGCAACTGCAATGGGAACAATCGTAGGGGAACTTGGCGGTTTTGACAAACTGATGTGGGTGACTTCTGCTTATATGATAGCTGAGATGGCAGGAATGCCGATTTTCGGAAAATTATCGGATATGTATGGCCGCAAGCGTTTCTTTATTTTCGGAATTATTGTATTTATGATCGGATCTGCTTTATGTGGTACCGCAAACTCTATAGTTCAGCTGAGTATTTATCGTGCGATTCAGGGTATTGGTGGAGGGGCACTGGTTCCAATTGCGTTCACCATCATGTTCGATGTGGTTGCTCCGGAAAAACGGGGGAAGATCGGTGGATTATTCGGAGCAGCTTATGGTATATCAAGTATTTTCGGACCCCTTATTGGCGC
Organism: Paenibacillus sp. NPDC058367; assembly: GCF_042723305.1. Lineage (NCBI taxonomy): Bacteria > Bacillati > Bacillota > Bacilli > Caryophanales > Paenibacillaceae > Paenibacillus > Paenibacillus sp. NPDC058367. The sequence goes on along the minus strand of NZ_JBHXIZ010000001.1, from coordinate 142,700 downwards.
TTACATAGCGGATTACATTCATTGGTCTTGGGTCTTTTACATCAACTTACCTATAGGTGTTATTGCCTTCTTTTTGATTGCTTTCTTCTACAAAGAGTCTGTTGAGCATTCCAAGGAAAAGATCGATTACCTAGGTGCGTTTACACTTGTAGCTTCCATCCTATGTCTCATGTTTGCGATTGAGCTGGGTGGTAAAAAATATGCTTGGGACTCTGCTATGATTTTAGGATTGTTCTTAGCTTTTGTAGTGTTTATCGTGGGATTTATTTTTATCGAACGTCGTGCAGAAGAACCCATCATTACTTTCGGCATGTTCAAGAATCGTCTTTATTCTACGAGTAATGTTATGGCTATATTTAGTGGAGCAGCATTTATTACAGCCTCGGTGTACATTCCAATCTACATTCAAGGGGTGCTTGGCGGCTCAGCAACGAATTCGGGTCTTGTTCTACTTCCTATGATGCTCGGCTCCGTTATCACTGCAGCGGGGGGCGGATTCCTGCTCTCGAAGTTCAATTATCGCGCCATCATGATATCGACGTTAATACTGCTTGTTTTAGGTATCGCCTTGCTAACCACATTAACACCAGATTCTTCACGGTTCATGGTCACCATATTTATGTTTCTAGTAGGTCTTGGAATAGGTTCTTCATTCTCTGTTCTAAGTAACGCAGCCATTCATGGATTTACAGCAAGGCAGCGTGGGTCCGCAAGTTCGACACTTAGTTTTACAAGGGAGCTGGGAATGACACTCGGCATAACAGTATTCGGTATTATCCAAAGTCATGTGTTTTCGAATAAATTAGCATCCATGTTCAGTAGCAGTGGTGCAACACCTATAGGGGTAAATTTAAGCGATCCAAGTACTATTTTGACTCCGGATACTCGTGAGAAAATCCCTACGGAAGTTCTTGATAAGATTACAGAGGGATTATCCTCATCGCTTGTTCACACTTTTGCATGGGCAATTATTCCGTCTGTTATAGCTCTACTGGCTGCATTTGTGATGAGTAAGGAAAAGTTTGATCCGGCTTCTGAATTGGGAGAGTATACGGCTTCGCATTAAAGGATGGCTGCTTTGCAATATTAACGAATGCACTAGTGAAATGTTACATTTAAACAGATTGAGCCCTCTATTCATAGGTGCTCAGTCTATTTTTTTAAATAATTATTTACATTATATTCCTATTGTAATATTATCAAATTTGACGATTGTAAAATTAGATGATATTAGAATTAATTGAAGGTAGGAGGATTTTTCGTGTCAATTGTAGGTATTTTGGGAGTGGTTCACGATGATGAACTTAGGCAAAAATATCATTTTTCTTTAGAGTTCATAAAGGATTTAATTTTAGAGTTTAATCCAGATATTATTTGTGGAGAAGTCCTTCCTAGTAGTTGGGAACATTATAAGAAGGACAGTAATTACCGTGGATATTGGGGAGAACCTGCAAGTGAATATTGGGATCTCATTTTTCCTTTGTGTAAAGAAGAGAATTATGAATTTGTCCCTATTGATTGGGTTGAATTGGATGTTTGGACAGATTTTGATCCTTTTAATAGCTATAAAGAAGATCAGAGAAAAGAATTGGAATATGAGTTAGAGCAATGGTTTCAAAGACAGCTTTCAACAGTGGATTCAAGTGCAATTCCCTTTAATTCATTAGAATATGACACTATTACAAGACAGAAGTATGAATGGTTAGAACGAATCAATCCTCAAGCGCATCAGTTCAGGTGGTTGTGTAGACATCTTATAATGATTCAACGAATCAAAAATGCCATAAAAGGCCACTCAGAGAAAAGAATCTTGTGTATTGTAGGTGCAGACCATAATCATTCGTTATATGAAGGACTAATTACAGAGAAGGACATACAACTTGTATATCCTTTATCTCGGATTACTCAAGCTTGAGCAATATTGTAGCGTGAATGCAAATACCAAATAAGTTCTCTACGGCTGCTGACATTTGCTTTGCTAAAAATGGACTTTAAATGATCCTGGACGGTGTATGCAGAAATATGCAGTGCAGAAGCCAATTCTTTAGTGGATAATCCTCGAATTACTCCGTGTAATAGCTGTTGCTCACGTTCCGTCAAACCATAAGCTTCAGCAATGATGGGGAGCATGTCAGCAGGACGCGCGGGTTCGAATGAAATGGCAATTTGGTTCTGACCGTTGGAAGCCTTAAGAAGACTTGCCCGAACGACTAAATAGGGCCCCTCAGTCATACGAATGCATGCCTTCGCTATCCCCATAGATTCGGAAGGGCTGTTTAACGCTTGCGTGCTTACAGCACGGATTGGACGAGGTAGAACATGAGCCTCAATCATTTCCAATGAGCGGAGTTTGCCTAACCAGCGATCCGCTGTGGGATTGGAAGAGAGAAGAGCCAAGTCATCAGATAAAACTGCAATGCCGGAACCGTAATGATCTTCAAGCCAAGTCTCATCTTTCTCTGGAAGCTCAAGACTGAAAGCCCGCATTCTAGCTGCAATCAGAGGGATGAGCGAGGTGATCCAATCACATTCCTCTTGTGAGAATTTCGATTGATCTGTATTCCTGTACAGCGTCAAATATCCCCAACAAGATTCGCCAAGAATAAGGACTGCACGTAGTTCATCCCCAAAACCTGCAGGAGACAATACCTTTCGATAGCGTGTACACCGCTCGGGTTTCTGCTTGGTCGCCTCATATATTGTAGCGACGAGGAGTTTGTTATGAACCATTTGCTCATAGGTGTTAACATCATCCTGACCGTATTCGATCTGGAACAAGTGGGGATGAATGGATTCTACATTGTCTTCAGTAACCGCACCTGTCGAAAGCAATGTCTGTGGATCAACATGAGTACAGCAGGCAGCATCAAAGGGAACTGCTTCACGTAAAAGAGTCAGCAAGGAAGTACGGTAGTTGTGAGATGAATCAGTAACCATACCTAGTTTAACGATTTGTTTCTTTATTAGAATGAATTGTTTATTGGTATTCATTGAGTAGCCCTCTAGTCCTTAATGGATTATATCAACTCCCACATTTGTGGGATAGTGAACGGAAGCGAAATCCGTATAATTGAGAATGATTCTTAATCAACTCTATTATATAGGATGCGGTGATAAAAATGCAGGGAAAAGAAGATATTGTTGTCGTTGGTGGTTATGGACATGTAGGGCGTACCATATGCGAAATATTAGAGAAGAAGTATCCAGGTAAAGTATTTGCTGCAGGGAGAAGTCTTGAAAAAGCAGAGCGGTTCTGTCAATATACCCACGGCAGGATCAAGCCGTTACAGTTAGATATTAATAAGCCGATACCTCCACATTTACTAGATCAAGTGAAGCTAATCATCATGTGTTTGGATCAAACGAATACGGATTTTGTAAAAGCCTGCTTTCGTAGCGGTACGTATTATGTGGATGTATCAGCGAGCGGTCCGTTTTTATCTCAAATTGAGGTGTTATACGAAGAGGCTGCACGACATGGATCTAGTGCCGTTCTTAGTGTAGGGCTTGCACCCGGCATAACCAATCTAATGGCTCTTGAAGCGGAAAGATTGATAGAACAGACGGAGGACATCGAAATCGCGATTATGCTCGGACTTGGTGATTCTCATGGTAAGGCGGCGATCGAATGGACAGTGAATAGTTTAGGAGAAAAGTTTGAAGTTAAGCAGAAGAATCGTCAGGTAGAGGTAGAGAGCTTCACCGATAGAAAGTCATATCACTTTGGTGACGATTTAGGGAATCGCCATGCCTATCGTTTCCCATTCTCAGATCAACAGACGCTTGCCCGAACGCTCAAAGCATCGTCCATCTCCACACGATTTTGTCTGGACTCAGTTTTCGTTACTAAAATGCTGGCTATAGCCAAAAAAACAGGAGCCGTTCGTTTGTTAAAGACAAGCTGGGTGAACAGGTGGATGGTTAGTGCTATGGAGCGGCTGCATATTGGGAGCGACCAGTTCGCTATCAAGGTTGAGGCTCGTGGAAGAAATCGAGAGGGGAAGCCAATGCATGCTGATTTAATATTGCAAGGAAAGAATCAATCCATCATCACTGCAAAAGTGACAGCAGCAGTATCAAAGCTCCTCTATGATTCTTCATTTCCAGGCGGCGTTTATCATATCGAGCAGATAACAGATTTAGCATATATACAAAAGGAATTAGGATCGACGCTCTCGCTAAAGATCCAAGTAAAGTAGCATAATGCAGATTAATCTAAATAGAATAATTTGTGTATAGTTATTTTGAAAGAAGCTTGATTAGTCAAGCTTCTTTTTCGTAACCCAAAAGAGTTTTGACCGTATTAACTGATGAACATTTCATTCAGGAAGAAATTCTGTTCTTCCCTAATGGGTCATGTTAACAAAAAGAGAAGTTGAGGTCATCACCTATGAATGAAAAATTTACAGATTACGCCGATACAGGATATTCGATTGCTGAGCAGAAGGCAGCTCAGTATTTTGCATCTCTTCGTGAACAGTTCAAAGAAAAAACTTATGTGTCTACCTTAATTGAAGATTTTCAATTGTGGAAGAAGAACCATATTCATCGCCGTTCATGGTTGTCCTTTTTATCAAGAGGCAAGAGGAAACCTGATTCTCAGGATTATCATAGATATCTAGGATGGCTGAATCAGACCGGTAAATTGGATGATTATTTGGATCGAAGTGTTTCCTATCTTTACATGAGAGATCTGGGGCAAGCTTTGGATTCGCCGAATACACAGCTCCGGATTAAGCGTATGGTTGCCGATATTAGAAATCAGATGATTCTTCCAGGCTCCACAAGTTCGGAGGATCAGTCAGATTTCATGAATTTCACCGGGATTTACCGTTGGGCTCAGAAGGAAGGCGTTGAAACGGCCACGATTTGGGTGATAGACAAACTTAAGCGGGTATCAGCACATCTTCCGAAGGAAATGAATCCCGAGCAAGCACAGCGTAAATTAATCAAGATCATTATTGGGGTGATTCTCCATGTGATGGAAGAGATGGACGATGACGTACCACCTGTGGAGCGATCCAAGAGGATTGGTGAAGCCATTAGACTTGGTTATTCATATGGCCTAACTTATCCATTCATTGATGATCTCCTTGATTCCAGTGTCTTAACCGACCAAGAGAAAGAACAGTATTCTCATATGATACGCACTGCGATCCTTAATAGAGTTGTACCGGAATTGGGTGAATGGTCCGGAGAGAACATGCCGTTCATTCGATTTGTACATTCGGAGCTCAAGGAGGCTTTTGAGTATATTAGAGGGTATCAGCGGGAAGAAATGCAGGATGCATTTTTCGAGCAGTCTTTTGTATTTTTCCATTCTCAGGAATTGGATCGTATGAAGGATCTTTCTAACTCTGAATACAGCAATGAAGAGCTTTTCATACCCATCATTTTAAAATCCTCTTCTTCCCGTTTAATTGTCCGATCCGTAATTAGTGCTCCAGCAGATGACGGATTTGATCAACATACCTTTTTCTATGGGTTATATAATCAGCTGGCTGATGATTTTGCGGATATGTTTGACGATATGAAAGCGGGAGCGGTAACCCCCTATACTTATTATTTAAAATACCGTAGTCAACGTACAGATCTGATCAATCCTTTTGAATTATACTGGACGGTCATTTCCCATTTAATACACACTGTGTATCGCTCTGATCCTAAAACCCGTGAAGTAATATTAGATCGCGCCATTAATGGACTCAAGCGATGTAAAGAACGTGTAGGAAATGAGAAGTATAAAGAGATCATGGAGATTTTTGCTTCTGGTCAACCAGCGTTTAATCGGCTTGTCCAGCAGATGGTGCAGAAAGCGGACGATGTGGATTTTTTCGATAAACTGCTTCGGGATCAGTTGCTTTTGAATCTAAAAAACAGCAAGAAGGAAAAAGTGGAATTTCGAGATACGATCCAAAAGGTCCGCGATCAAATCAATAAACAATTGCTGATAGCCAAGCCAGACGGGACGCCAGAAATGAAAGAGTTGCTTATTGATGCGGCTAATTATAGTCTAGCAGGCGACGGCAAGCGGATAAGACCTATATTGACTTGGGTCATGGGTGTTAACGAATATGGTCTAGATGCATCCGCAATTGTGCCGCTTCTGAGATCTTTGGAATATATGCATACCGCTTCTCTAATCTTTGATGATCTTCCATCCCAGGATAATGCCTCAACCCGAAGAGGTCGTGCAACTCTACACGAAATGTATACTAGTTCAACGGCGGAGTTAACCGGACTATTTCTGATTCAGAAGTCGATCGAGGAACAGGCGTCACTTCATTCTTTTGATGCAAAAGCAGTGCTAGCCTTGATGCAATATTCAGCCCAAAAAGCAGAAGATACATGTATGGGTCAGGCAATGGATCTGAATTCTAAGGGAAAAGCATTGACGCTAGAGCAATTAAATATGATTTGCTTTTATAAGACCGGAATTGCATTTGAAGCTTCACTAGTGATGCCAGCGATTCTGGCTCAGGTTAAGAAATCTGAAGTTCTGGCTTTGAAAAAATTTGCCTATCATGCGGGGATTGCCTTTCAGATTAAAGATGATTTGCTCGATTTGGAAGGAGATCATCATTTACTAGGTAAGCCGATAGGTCAGGATGTGGAGAATAACAATTCAACGTTTGTATCTATTCTTGGTGCTGACGGCGCAAGAAAAGAGATGTGGGAACACTACTGTCTCGCTATGGAAGCGTTAAAGGAGATCCCTCGTAATATTGCTTTTCTGAAGCATTTATTGAATTACATGATTAATCGAAATCGATAATTGTTTGTAGAGTGTTGGCATTATTGCCAACACTTTTTTATATTTTTATGCAGATCATTAGATCTTTTTGATAATTGAATTTTATTGTTTATAATCGAAATTACGTGTATGATGAAGTTGAAAATAGATAAAGGAGGTGTAACTTGTGAAGCTAGGAATTTTCTCGAAAGTATACTTGAACTATGAACTGGAGATCGCCTTACACAAAATCAAAGCGCAAGGCATGAGTAGCGTTCAATTCAATTTTGCTAATGTAGGACTGGAAAGCTTGCCTAAAGAGATTAGTCAGGAGACCATCCATCAAATCAGAGAAGCAGTAATGAACAGTGGAGTTAGCATTGCTGTGATCTCAGGAACGTTTAATACGCTAGAGCTAAATGAGGAGAAGAAAGTTGAAAATCAGCAGCGTTTTAAAAATGTAGTTGAGGCTGCAGCTGCATTAGCTGTTCCGTATGTTTCGATTTCTACGGGTAGTTTGAACCAAGAAGATTTCTGGAGTTCTCATCCTGACAATCATACAGTGAGGGCATGGTCACTATTGCATGAAAGTCTTGCGTGGATGCTGAAAATTGCAGAAGACAACCAAAGAACGCTAATATTTGAACCTGAACAAGCCAATGTGGTGAGTACGGCAGAAGATGCTTTGAGACTATTACAAGATCTAGATTCACCTTATCTTAAGGTTTTGTATGATGCAGCAAATCTAGTAACCCCACAGGATCATAAGGACCTCTTAGGTAAGATTTCAAAAACGCTAACAGCGCTGAAGAAGCACATTGCCATTGCGCATTGCAAAGATGCTTTTGTATCCGAAGAGAAGATCACTTTTGCACCGGTGGGAAAAGGAAACTTGCCCTTAAAGGAATATCTAAATGAATTAAGTAAGGTTTATGACGGTCCTGTTATTATGCATGGGTTAGCTGAGGACGATGTAGCACTTGCTTTGAATTTCTTTAACTAGAATAGGAGGACATGAATATGAAAAAGGAAAACCAATTGTTGAACATCGGCGTATTAGGTTGCGGTCAGATTTCACAAGCGGCGCATTTTGACGCTATAAGGCGTTCACGTAATGCTCACCTTTACGCAATATGCGATGTAGACGAATACTTACTTCGAAGAATGAATGCTATCTATGAACCTGACAAGGTATATATGGATTATGATCAAATGCTGTCGGACCCTAGCGTAGATGCTGTAGTTATTGGGATTGCCGATCAATTTCATGTGGAGGCAGCTAAACAAGCGGTGCGTGCAGGTAAACATGTCTTGGTAGAAAAGCCTCTAGGTGTATCCATCGAAGAAGTGGAAGAATTAAAAGAGCTAGTGGATCGTACCGATCTCAAAGTGCAAGTGGGGAATATGAAGAGATTTGACCCCGGTATAGTAGCAGCTAAAGAGTTTGTAGATCATGAAATGGGTGAGATTATTGGCCTAAAAGCTTGGTATTGTGATTCCACCTATCGGTATACCGTTACCGAGAATGTTCAGCCAGTGATTATATCCGGTAAAAATATAAAGAGACCTGCTGGAGATCCAAAAGCGAACAAGGAACGCTATTATATTTTAGGTCATGGAAGCCATTTGTTCGATACCGCAAGATATCTAGGTGGAAATATTGTAAGTGTGAAAGCATGGAATACGCAAAAGTTCGGTGCCTATTGTTGGTTTATTACTGCGGAGTTTGAAAGCGGCTTTGTAGCTCAATTGGATTTGACCATTGCGGTTCGGATGGATTGGCATGAAGGATTCCAAATTTATGGTGAATTCGGATCAGTAGTAGGAAAGACATACAACCCGTGGACATTAAAATCAAGCGATGTAGAAATTTTCAAAGCTAGTGATAACAGCTACCATAGACCGCTTGGAGCAGATGGTCATTTTTATAGATTGCAGATTGAAGGTTTTGCAGATTCAATTCTGCATAATAAGCCAGGTGTAGGTGCAACGATTGAAGACGGGATTGCTACGATGAAAGCGATGCTCGCTGTTGAAGAATCGGTGAAGACCGGAAATACGATTTATCTAAGTGACGTTTCTGGTCCTTTGTAAAGGAGGGGAGAATATGCCTTACTTTACCTACGAGCACATTCGATTTTATTATGAAGATGATGGAGAGGATGGAGAGCCGTTTATTTTTCTTCATGGTCTGGGCGGTGACGTTAATCAAACTTTCGGTTTAATGAAGCAATCAAATCACATCCGAAGGGTTTCACTAGATTTTCGAGGTCATGGAAAGACTGTGGCGTTCGGCCATGCGGATGATTTTTCTTTTAAACAATTCGCCGAAGATGTGATGGCTTTAGCGGAATACCTTCATATCAGTCAATTCAATATTGGGGGGATTTCCACAGGTGCTGGGGTGTCGCTTCATTTGGCATTGAGGTACCCGGATAGCGTTAAGAAGCTTATTTTGTCACGTCCAGCTTGGGAAGATAAACCGCAAGAGAAGTTGGTTCGTGAAGCTTTTGCAAGAATTCATGATGTACTGCAGGATACAGATCCTCTGACTGCCCAAAATAGATACGAAAATTCAGAGGTCTATAAATCCATAAATTCATTATCTACTTATGCGGGTGAATCCCTATTAGGGCAGTTTAAATATCCTTATGTAAAAGAAACCTCGATGAAGTTTGTGAAGCTGCCAATGGATTGTCCTAATCATGATCGTGAGGCTTGGAAGAACTTAAAGCTGCCCACATTGATCCTTGCTAGTCAACTTGACCCTATTCATCCATACACCTACGGGAGATTACTCTCAGAATATATCCCAAACGCTAAATTTATTGAGATTACTTCGAAAACGATCAATAATAAGCAACATAATCAAGATTCTTATGAGGCTATTGAGAGCTTTTTAAATGAAAGATGAGCACAAGCTTCAAAGGTGTTCATCTTTTTTTGTACAAATTTAGAAAGTATCTATACTGTAATTACGTTAACGCCGAGTTTGTTATATGTATCAACAATTTTATTGTCTACTGTACCTTCAGTGATTAAATAGTCTAACGCGGATACCTTGGCTACAAAAAAAGTGGATATTTTCTCCAGCTTTTCTTTCGTAGCTATGGCGATAACCATGGAAGATTGTTCAAAAAGTTGATTCTTAATAATGGATTCCTCATAAGAGGGAACAGTTATGCCCACCTTTGAATCCAGCGTGGATACGCCAAGGATTGTTAGATCTAAATGAATTTGTTGTATCGCTCTAAGCGTTGCGGCTCCGAATAAGACTTGGTTCTTTTTATCGAGGTCGCCACCTAACAAGGTTATACTAGCTTTGGACAGCCGGCACAGCGATAACGCAATTGAGGGGGAATTGGTTATAATTCTTCCATCAAAATGCTCAGGGATGTTCTCAGCTACTTTTAAATTTGTGGACCCGCCATCAATAAAAATAACCTTTGCATTCTCAATAAGTGTGCAAGCTCGTTTAGCTAGGTCAGCTTTGGTCTGGCTATTAAATTCTACACGTGAATTGAAATCTTTCATGTCACTAATAAGGCTATGAGCACCACCATGAATTCGTTTGAGAAGTCCCAGCTTCGACAAGCTTTGTAAATCTTTTCGTATGGTATCTTCTGTTACATTTAATTCCTGTGTTAATTCTTGGACAACGACGCGGCCTTCGGTCTCTACTTTTTTTAGGATATACGCCTGTCTGTCAGCTTTTAGCACTGATCCACCTCTTTTCACAAAATGCTCTAAAGGTTGTACTTAACGTTACTATTTTACTACATATGAAATGAATTTGAAAAAAATCAATCGTTTTTACGTTCAACTCCGTCTTACTTATAGATATATGAGGTGGATGCATCTTCCTGATAGAAGATAGAGGGGGTGGTGGAAGGTGGAAAACACAATGGATGAAGTCAGAATGGTAGATTTTGCGCAAATGGATGAAGAAGCTTTTTTTAGTCGATTGTATGTGGAGCATCGAAAAATGTACGCTATTGCCTACAGTTATTTACGAACAGAGGCAGACACGCTGGAGGTGATCCAAGAAGCGTCATGCAGGGCATGGATGAAACGTAAAAAATTAAAGGATGAACAGTCCTTCACACCTTGGCTGATCCGAATAACGATCAATTGTTGCATGGATGAGCTACGGCGCAAAAAGCGTGTGATTGTAGCGGAGAAGCTGGTGGAGGAAGCGGCACAGGAAATGAAGAGTAATGACCGAATTGACCTGGAGCGTGCGATGAATCGGATAAAACCTAAATACCGGCATGTCGTAACGCTGAAATACTACCATGACATGACCACTGTTGAAATTGCCAAAGTACTAAAAAGGCCAGAAGGTACGATTAAGACTTGGCTGCGCGAAGGACTCAAACAGCTTCGAAGTTATCTATAGCGATATTGGAGGTGAATGGAATGACAGAAAAAGAAGAACGTATTCTACGTAAGAACATCGATGATATGCAACAGAATGTCGAAACAATACAGGAGATGAAAATCTACAACGCTATGAAAAAGGGAATTGTGGAAGGGAAGAAGCGAGAAAAACGACGCATCTATACTACAGGTATGGGCGTGGTTGCAGCTGCAGCGGTTGCGTTACTGTTTACATACTCAACAATCGGATTACCGAATAAGGGAGTGGCACAACCTTCAGTACAATCGGCAAGCACTAAAAACACGGATAATTTCAAAGCTTATCGCTCGTTCTCAAGGTTAGAGCCTGCGCTAGCCAGTGCTCTTGAGCAGAATCTCGTTGTGCCGGTCGGTCAAAGTGCGGAAAACAAGGGTTACCGGATAGATGTGACAGGTGCCGTTACAGATGGGCGGAAGGTTTATGTTTTATACAGTGTTCAGAACAATACGGACGAAGTAGTTATACACGCGGATTTTGAGCTTAAATTTGAAGGGATACAGGAGTCGCCTCTTCACAAAGGCGCATCATTAAGTATGCTCGCTAACGAGAGCCGAATTCAACCTGGGCAGTCTATGGATTTTATATACTCCACTAAACTTTCACCATTGGTAAAATATCCAAATAAAGTAAACTATAATATAATTCTTACCGAAACTTCAGATAAGGCTCTCCTATCCAGTAGTAATAAGTATCGGACTAGCCTAGATGTTGCTTTCGAGCTTGATCCTGACATGCTTAAAGCACAGGAACGAATGCTGGATACAGACGGAACACTGACAGTGGACGGGCAAAAGATTAAAGTGAATCAAGTTCAATATACTCCGCTTAGCACTTATGTAGATCTGGAGTATGATCAAAATAATGATAAACAAATTTTTCAATTAATTAATCCAGTACTGATTAGTAAAAAAGGGGAAGCAGTTGAGAAGTTGTATTACCCCGATATCATCAATTCTGACAATTCCGAAGTCTACTCTGACAACTCCAAGTTCACGTTAGTGTTCAAGAATAGTAAGGGCAGCCAGCAGCCGGATTCTGTGACGTTGAAAGCATTCGGAATTTCGGCAGTCGAAAAGGATCAAATGAAAATTGTCGTGGATCTTAACAAATATCAGCTTATTGAAGCGCCCGGAACTGGACTTGAGTTAGTCACGCCAAAGCAAGAGAATAACGTAGAGGAAGGAGAAATCCTCTTAATTCGTAATATTGAGAATGCTCAATATTTAGAAGGCTCTACTAGACTTGCTGAGACTTTTACTGACGCAAAAGGGAAGGTATATAATAGAGCACCTTCCACAAGTAGCTTCAGCAGCTATACGACTTCTAAGGATGGCTCAGCCGTGAACGAGTTTGGATATAATTTTGGCACGGATGCGAAGAACTATCCTCAGCCATTAACGATTACGTTAGAGAGATATATAAATCCAATTATGGATACGCAGGCTGTGGAGCTGTACTCGATTAACCGTTGATATTTCATCAACGGTTTTTTTGTGTTCTCTGAGAATTCATTCTTTGAAATTTAAGAAATACTTAATATATACCGTACTTCTTTTTAAAAAGTTTTACCTATTCTAAGTACAGGAAGGAGGTTATTGAAAGAATGATAAACCCAAGTATGAAGAAATGGCTCCGAAAGGATGTTTCAGCGGCAATAATATTCCTGTCACCAAGCGGTATCGGCTTCGCGATGTTTTACCTTATACCGTTTGTTATGGGAGTATTCTATTCTTTTATGGACAGCACGATCGAGGGCCATTTTGTAGGGTTTGATAATTACCGAGAGCTGCTAGATAGCGATTCTTTCCGTAAAGCAGCATCTAATACATTTTATTTTAGCGTGATAAGTGTTCCACTAATGCTTGTACTCTCGTTAGGATTAGCAATGCTATTGAATAAAAATACATATCTTCGGAATTGGCTGAGGACTGGATACGTGTTGCCGCTTGTCGTACCTGTCGCCTCCATCATTCTGATCTGGCAGATGCTCTTCGATTGGAATGGCTCGCTTAACGCCTGGCTGAACAACTTCGGTATCGGTCGTGTGGATTGGATGAAGACGGATGCAGCTAGAAATGTAATCATTGTTGTTTATTTATGGAAGAACATTGGTTATAACGTGATTTTATTCTTGGCGGGATTGCAGCAAATTCCAAAGGATTATTATGAAACAGCTCAAATTGAAGGTGCTGGACGATTACGGCAGTTTCGCAGTATTACGCTTGTCTATCTAACCTCTTCGATGTTTTTTGTAATCATCATGTCGATCATTAATTCATTCAAAGTGTTTCGAGAAACGTATTTGATCGCAGGCGAGTATCCGCATGACAGTATCTACATGCTGCAGCATTATATGAACAATATGTTCATGTCGCTCGATGTTCAGAAGCTGACTGCCGCGGCGACCTTAATGTTTGGTTGTATTTTATTGATCGTGTTGGGATTGTTTGCATTTGAACGGAGGCATAGACAATTCATGGAATAGGGGTGAAAAGGTTGTGCCAGTTGTCAAAGTGTTGCGAAAAGGGACATTAACATTCGTCATGGCTATTATTGCAGTCTTGTTATTATTCCCGATTGTGATCACATTCACAAATTCGCTTATGACAGAGAAAGAAATTGAGATCAATTATGGACCTATCGGGCAGATGAATGAGGTGATTGAAGGGAGAGAAGATCCTTTTGTAAATTTAAAATTGCTGCCGGATCAAGTGTCCTTGGACCAGTATACTAAGGTTCTCCTAGACAACCCTAAATATCTGACGATGTTCTGGAACTCAGTATTCATGGTTGTGCCCATCATTGCAGGACAAACATTAGTAGCAGCACTCGCTGCCTATGCATTCTCGAAGCTGAAATTCCGGGGACGAGATCCTTTGTTTCTTATTTATGTTCTAACGATGCTTATGCCTTTCCAAGTGACGCTAGTACCGAACTATATTATGGCGGATAGGCTAGGAATATTAAATAGTTCATATGCAATTATATTGCCTGGAATTTTCGCAGCTTTTGGTGTGTTCATGCTCAGACAGTTCATGCTAGATATACCGTATGCGTATATCGAAGCAAGCAAAATGGATGGTGCTGGACATTTTCTGATTTTCTACAAGATTATAATTCCGATGATTAAACCTGGTCTGGCAGCACTAGTCATATTATTGTTTGTGGATTATTGGAATATGGTGGAGCAGCCGCTTATTTTTCTTGATGATCCGTTTAAACAGCCATTGTCAGTCTTTTTATCGAGGATCAATGAAGGCGAGCGAGGCATTGCTTTTGCTGCATCCATACTTTATATGGCTCCGATGGTGATGCTGTTTCTGTATGCGGAATCGTATTTTATTGAAGGCGTTCAATTGTCTGGTATCAAAGGTTGATTGGAGGAGAATGACGGGATATGGAGTTAGGTATAAAGCCGACTGATCGTAGACGTAAACGAAATATTCAAATCGTCTTCATGGTTTTTATGGGATTATTGTTGTTTTTTACATTGTTCAGTAACACGATACAAACTTTGACCTTGCCGAAAGTTAGAACCGAAAAACCAACAAAGGGAAATCTTTTATTTACGATTGAAGGTAGTGGGATATTGCAGCCACTTGCTGAAGTTAAACTTTCGAGTACTTCCGGACTAAAGGTCGAACAAATTCTAGTGAAAGAAGGACAACGTGTAAAAAAGGGACAAAAGCTTATTATCTATGAGAGCAAAACGGCTGAGCAAGAATTGAAAGATGAAATAACAAATTTAGAAAAGCAGAAAATTGATCAACAGAATAGGCAAGATCAGTACATCCAATCCGCGCTGGAGGAGGATGAATTCAAAATCAGAAATGCAAGACGTGATATCGAAAAAGGTAAATTAGATATCTTAGCTCAGGAAAATAAGATTAACGGGTTAAAAAATCGTCTAACAACTGAAAAACAACTATTTTCTCCTTTCGATGGTCTGATTTCAAAACTAAATGCCGTCGAAGGGTTAGCTCCAATGGGAGAACCGGATGTAATTGTATCCAACAGTAGTCGGGGTTACAGATTGGATATTATTATGGATTCCGTGCATTTGTCCAGTTTAGGGATTTCTGCTGGAGAAAAGATAGAGGTTGAGGTTGATATGAATCATGGACAAGAAGCCCGGACCCTAAACGGCTCCATTGAAGAAGTTGCGAATTCAGAGTCACGTACTGATAGCCCCTCTAGTAATGAGTCCGGGAAGATTCAAACCATTCCTCAAAAGAATCTGAGAATAAAAGTCGTTGATCCAGAACTTAAAGGAGGTGAACAGGCTCGGATCAAAATCGAAAAACATTCACTCCAAGAAGGATTACTCCTATCCAATGAAGCTATTCATGAGGATCGCGAAGGTTTGTTTGTCTATAAAGTTGACGAGCAGCGGGGGGCATTAGGCAATGTTTTTGTCGCTCAAAAAGTCCGTATTCACTCTAGTGAAAAGAACGAGAAAGAAACGATGATTCAATCGGATATTCTCTATGAGGAGGATTCAATTATTCTGGAAAGTAATGAACCTCTTGAAGACGGGAACCGAGTTCGACTGCAATAAGAAATCATATAAACGAGAAAATAGGAGGAGGAAATCAAATGATTAAAAGATCTATTTTTGTACTATTAATGGGTGCTTTGATAGTGACAACGGCATGTAATTCCGGAGGTAATGAGAAAGTGGAAAGTAAGGGGAAAACGACAACTGAAGAGGGGAAGACAATCTTAACTCTATCTCTAGCAGAATCGAGTGCATTCTATCAGGCGCTAGAGAAAAAGTTTGAAGCGAAATACCCGGATATCGACCTACAAATTAAGGCATATAAAGAAGAGGGAAACGAGTGGGGGGAGAATGGTTATGTAGAATATAAAAAAACAACGAATACAGCCCTACTCTCTGGAAAAGGTGCAGATATTTTTGATGTAAGCGCCTTTTCAATCAATGATTATGTGAGTAAAAAGTTGCTTGTGAACATGAATGATATATTTGAACACGATAAAACGGTAAATAAGAGCGATTTAGAAATGAATGTGTTGGACGCAATGAAGGTGAGCGACGGTCTATACTTCATTCCTACCGGGTACGCTTTTAGAGCGTTCATAGGTGATGGAAATATGATTAAGAACTCAAATGTGAAGATTGACGATAAGAATTGGACTTGGAAAGAGTTTGGGGAGCAATCGAAGGAAATTATACAACTGACTGGGAAGGACGCTAAAAACAAACTTTATGCCCTAACGGAGTACCCAGCGGAAATGACACTCCAAGAAATGGCTATTGATAATTATAATTTGTTTGTTGATAGTGAAGCGAAACAAGCGAAGTTCGACTCGCCTGATTTTGTGGAGCTGTTGGAACAAGTCAAGAAAATGTATAAAGAACAAGTTATGACTTCGGAGCCAGCGGAGATAGGTAATCAGCTTTTTAACTCCATCGTTATATGGTCACCAACAGACTTTATCGATGGTCCATATTCTTACTTTGAAAATCCGGTGTACCTTCAAAAGCCACATGCAGGTCAGACTGGTGGTATGAGAATCATTCCTTCATCATCGCTCGCCATACAAGCCAATACTCCGGTGAAAGAAGAAGCTTATAAGTTTATGACCTTCTTGTTATCTGAAGAAGCACAGTCATTGCAAGATAGAGAAGGATTCTCACTGCTCCAATCCGTGAACGATAAGAATTTAAACGATATTCAGGAAAAGATGAAAAGTGGTGCATATAAGCTTCCAACCGGAAAAGTAGCTAAGGTTTCTGATGAAGAATTTACTAAGTTTAAAGAAATCATTCATACGGTAGATCAATATGCGGAACTGGATACTAAAGTGCTTTCTATTATTGGAGAGGAGTCCTCATCATTCTTCAGTGGACAAAAATCTGCGGAAGCTGTTGCAAAGCTGATCCAGAATCGAGTAACAATCGTTCTAAATGAATAGATGTATTAAACAGGATTTTGTATAAGGAGGGGGACTCATGCACAAATCACTAAAGACATATGCTGTAGTTCTGCTCAGCGCAATGATGTTAAGCCAACCTCTTGCAAACAGCATTTACGCAGCACCGACAAGTGCTTCAACTGCAGCGGTATTCACTCTTGACAAACTTGGGTCGATCGCTTTAAAAAACAATGTCAACGTGAAGCTAATAGATATGGATATTTTAGAGCAACCGAGCGGTAATATACTTATATACACACTTAGTTATAGCAATAGTAGTACCAATAGTGTAGCTCACGTAGATTATTTCTCAAGGGTTACTACAACTGGGGGGACAGTCATACAAGGTAAACCTGTCACGAGAGATGTTACTAAAAAAAATATTCCTTCAATGAGTAGTCAAATTGTAACTAACTACGTGAATATTGGAGAGTCTACAAAATTAAACGGCACCAAAGTGTCCCTATTGAAGTGGGATTTCAGTAGCCAGGATTATCAGAAAAAGCTAGGTGAATTCGCTATTCCGGCAAGTTATTCAGTTGTCGTTCCACAAGGCCAGAGCAGGAAGCTCACGATGGATAATCTGCTAGTAAACATCAAAGCGGAAAGTCTACAAAGGCTTAAAAGGAATGGAAAAGTATATATGAGAGTAGGCGTTAGTTTCACGAATTTGGGTAAAAAATTGCTAAGCGGCTCCACTTATATTGCTTACCTGAAATCAGCCGGTGGCTCGGTGTTCGAACTTAAGCAGGAGGATGCGAGAAGCAGTATCAATGTACAGTCCCAAGAGAAGAAGACGGTTTACTATTTAACAGAAGTCCCTTCCTATATGAAGACTGAACATATGATATTGCAATTTGCGCAAGAAGATGAAACTTTGAAAATAATGCTACCTGTTAAATCGTTTAAGCTTCCTGCATTAACAACTGTCGACTTTGCTGTGGCTAATTATGCTGTTAAGAAGATTTCTGTAAAGAATAATACAGTTGAAACGCAATTGAAGAGTGCTTCCGTATATTCGGAGAATGACTCCGCGAAATGGAATCTTCAATTCCGACTTAAGAATCTTGGGAATAAACCTATCACTCTACCTGCATACGAGCTTACGGTTAAAGCAGCTGAAGGACTTAGTATTCCAGTAGACTCAAAAGCACTTGCCAATTTAACATTGAAACCGCTTGAAGAGAAGATCGTCAGTCTCAGGGCGGATGTGCCATTAATACTTAATCAAGGTACGTTAAAGCTAGAGTGGACGGAACCTGCTGTTGACGACAAAGTTATTTTCCCAACTGCGCTGTATAACATACCTTATGCTCTAGAAAACAATAATCTGATAGGACAAGGGTATTCGGTCGAGAATAGCTACGGGAAATTCATGGTGAAACTTGGATCCTATCAGCGTTTGCCTTGGGATGATGGTGATCAAATCGTAACTACTATCAGCATCCGTAACACCGGCTTAACCTCAGTACAGCTACCTTCTTTAAAAGCTATAGTTAAAGCAGGAATGAGTGATCTTAGCAGTACAGCCCAGATCGTGACCACAAATACGCAATTGATGCTTGCTCCCAATGAAGCGACAGAGATCTATGTGATAGCGAGAGTTCCATATACTTATAGTTTCAATCAGCTAAAGATAGTGTTACAAGATACCTCTGGTGATGAAATCACGAAGTTTCTCTCTATGAATACAAATTCGCTAAATAATGTGATCAATACGATTGCTGCTGGTGAATCTTACCAAATGAGCTCGTTAGGCAGAAAAGCAAAAGTTCGCGAGCGTTGGACAACCACTTATAATGAAAACAGTTCTAGCTTGATCTATACGGAACTGGAAATGATTAACGAAGAACCACGTCAGTCGAAACAGGCACAGCTTGTGGCTTATTACAAAACACCTGACAACCAATTTTTCAAGGCGGTGGTTAGCCAATCGACAACTCCAACAAGCCCAAATGGTAAAAACCTGGTTACAATCTGGAGTAAACTTCCGCAAGGGGTGAATACGTCTGAGCTTGTGCTTTATATTGGGGAAGGGGTTGCTGACGGTAAGCTTACAGATTTAGGGGGAACATCCACTGGATTTATCAATAGTGTTAAATTAGCACTTACCCCTATGACAGCAATCTCACAGAATAATCTAACAAGTGTCGATCTATTCCCTTACAACCTTTCGGTTGCAAATGCAGTGGGTACGATTACTGAAGAGAAAGGTACATTAGATATTGTTATGAATTATAGCTTATTCGAAAAAGACGCTTTTGAAGCAGGTGCCTATGAGCATAAGCTAGTCTTAGAAATTATTGACCCTTACGGACAATCCATGGAGAAGACTTTGCAGCTGGGGTCTGATTTGCCAATGGGTAAGAATAAATCATACTCAACCTCATTTAATAGTAACTTCCACAAAATATTAAGGGGAGGCAGCGTTCGTATAAATCTATATGATGAGTTTCAGGGTCATAGGATGTTGCTAGGGAGTCAGTCTTACCCGTTAAATTACGTTTCATCAGAACAGAGAACACCTAAAAACACTGGCAATTAAAATTGTAGTGAGCTGGGTTAAGAACCAAGTCAAATGTGTTGGCATAATTGCCAGCACTCTTTTTATTTCTCGCCTATACTTATGAACTTTTTATGGAAATTCCTTCAATGTATGTTCTTTACATTGACTGTTCTCAGTCTTTTCGTTAAGATTACCTCTGCGCTTCAATGCCAAAAAGCAAAAAAGCTTAAAAGTGCGGAAGCGTTCGATCATTATTTTTATACCCAATACAATGTTAAGGAGCATTATTTTCATGGAACGACAGCTTAGTTTCTCAAAAAGCATGATCATCATCGTTTTTATTTTAGCACTTCTATTTGTATCCATCTTTCTATTGAAAGCGGAGCCGCATCTACCGCTTCTCGTAACTACAATAGGCACGGCCGTCTTACTAGGAATGTTTGGTTTCTCTTGGAAGAAGATCGAATCAGCCATTATTCAAGGAATACAAACGGCCATAATGCCAATTCTTATCCTCATGCTGATTGGAATTCTGATCGCTGTGTGGATGATGAGCGGTACTGTACCGTCGCTTTTATATTATGGTATGGATTATATTAATCCGAATTATTTTGCGGTGAGCGCATTATATGTCACGATCATCGTCTCGATGTTCACTGGAAGCTCCTTCACGACAGTTAGCACCATCGGCGTTGCTTTAATGGGAATTGCAGTAACTACGGGGATTTCCCCAACTTTGGCTGCTGGAGCAATTATCAGTGGGGCTTGTTTTGGTGATAAAATGTCGCCACTTTCCGATACAACGAATTTTGCACCTGCAGTAGCGGGTATATCCTTGTTTACACATATTCGTAATATGGCATACACTACGGTGCCGGCGCTTGTTATCACCACTCTCTTTTTTCTGTTCGCTCCAAAGGGGAATTCGATCGACTTATCCTCGATTAAAGACATTAAGCATGCGTTACAAGATGGATTCCATATTCATTGGTTAACGCTGCTATCTCCGCTAGCTGTCATCGCTTGTTCGATCAAGCGGATACCGATCCTGCCTACGTTAGTTGTTGGTATTGTCAGTGGTCTTCTTGTGACGGCTTTGATTCAGCAGCAGACTGAAATCGATGTCTGGTTTAGTGTAATGCAGAGTGGATATAACAGTAATATCGCGAATGAAATGGTTGCTTCTATCGTGAACCGCGGAGGAATGCAATCGATGATGTGGTCTGTATCTCTAATCTTAATTGCCTTATCCTTAGGTGGTTTGATTCAGCATTGCGGTGTCATTGAGGCCTTTTTCCGTAAACTCATTCAACCACTCAAGCGTAAAAGCAGCATTGTACTTATGAGCGGAGCGTCATCCATAGCGGTAAATGGCATGACTGGTGAACAGTATCTTTCGATTCTTTTGCCAGGTCAAATGTTCAAAGATGAATATAATCGCCGTGGTATTCCAGCGAAGACACTGTCCCGTACGCTAGAAGATTGCGGCACTCTCGTTAATCCATTAATTCCATGGGGTGTCAGTGGTGCCTTCTTCGCAGTGACTCTGGGTGTGCCCGTGATAGAATATGCGCCTTATGCAACTTTCTTATGGTTAAGTCCATTCATCACGTTTGCTTACGCGTTGATCCCTAGATTACAAAGGAACTCATTGGGTAAGGATCAAGAAATCTCAAGATAAAGGACACCTTATGCATTGATTCAACGTATATAAAGAATACTATGCGTTGAGTCAATGTGATCAAGCTAGTGATCTAAGCTTAAAAAGTGGTCAATTTATCGGAGGTAATAACAGTGAGTCGCAGTAAGTTACAGGATAGAATCAGATTAGCTAATGTCGAGACTAAGCACGCAGAACAATTTAATAATCTATTACGTTATGTATTTCAAGTGACCAATCGTGATCTGCAAATCTTTGGCTGGGAGAATCGTGAAATCACTCAGGCTAAGTTGCCAGTTCTTAAGTATGCTGATGTTGTAGGTTGGTTTGATGGAGACAAGCTCATCTCTCAGTTAGCCGTATACCCATTTCAGGTTAATATTTTTGGGCATATCTATGAGATGGGTGGATTAACGGGTGTTGGAACCTATCCCGAATATGCCAATTTAGGTTTAATGAATAAACTGATGCTTCATGCTTTAACTAAAATGCGGGATCGTAAACAATCGATATCTTATCTTTATCCGTATTCAATCCCTTATTATAGAAGAAAAGGCTGGGAAATCATCACTGATAAGATCTCATTTGAAGTGCCGGATACACAGTTGCCAAAAATGAGAAATGTCCCAGGAAATGTGGAACGTGTATCCATTGAACATCCAGATATCAAAGTGATTTATGATCAGTTTGCCGTGCAGCATCATGGGGCGATGATTCGTAATGAGTTAGCTTGGGAAGAATATTTGCGGTGGGATTTAGATGATATGACGGTAGGTATTTATTACAATAACAACGATGAACCCATGGGGTACTTGTTGTATTGGGTCGCCGAAGAAATATTTTATATCAAAGAGATGGTATACATTGTTGAAGAGGCTCGAACGGGCTTGTGGAATTTTATTAGTGCGCACTTTTCAATGATTAAGCTGGTTAAAGGGGATATTTATAAAGGAGAACCGTTGTCATTCATATTAGATGATGGGGATATCAAGGAAACGATCGCTCCATACTTTATGGCACGGATTGTAGATGTTCGTTTATTTATCGAACAGTATCCTTTTAAACGGCAGGACAAAGACTGTGAGCTCATTTTCAACTTAAGCGATCCGATGCTGGAATGGAATCGAGGGACATTTTCACTAACTGTAGATAAAGAAGGGAAGGGGACCCTGCGAGAAGGGGGATTAAATCCTTCACTTACGATTGATATTCCTACCTTAACAACCCTGTTAATGGGCTATAAGCGGCCAACCTACCTGGCTCGCATCGGACGTATTCAGACGGATGAAGCCACGATTCATTTGCTGGAAGGACTGATTAGACCAGAGCATCCTTATTTCTCTGATTATTTTTAAAATATGTGAACCTTTGAAGCATACTCTAATGAGTGTGCTTTTTTGCTCTTTTTATAGTAGAATAGTCTCTCAGCAACACAATATGATATGAGGTGTAAGAATGGCAATTAATTTTACTAAACCAATGATCACTAAATTACAACAAGAAATTACCGAGCTCGAAAACAAAATCAAGAGCACACAGAACAAAAAAGAAAAATCTAAATTTAAAATTAATCAATTAGAACAGGATATGAAATTTAGCAAGTCTCACACAGATTTGAGCAGTAAAATGTCGCGAATCAAAAAGCTGAATGATGAGATAAAAACCTTAAATCGTATGCAAGCTGATCTGTCAAAAGAATTAACCGCAAAGAAAAACTCGCTAAAGAAACTCCAAGTGAACGAAACCGCACCTGTTACGAATGATCCTGCAAAAGGATAAATTGATTATAGTTTATAGCATAAACGCTTACCGTCCTAATAAGGACGCCGAAGGCGTTTATGCTTGTTTTATCGGCTCATCCGTTTCTCCTCGTAGCAATGAAATCTCATGCTTATAGGGCGGGTTGACATATTTCTTTTCACCGATGGAGGGGGTCTCCAGGAGCTTGGGAATGGTTGTTAGCTGTGGATGGTGGACTACATATCGAAGCGCCTGAAGGCCGATATATCCATGTCCGATATTTTCGTGCCTGTCTTTTCGCGAGCCGATGATATTCTTTGAATCATTTACGTGAATGACATTTAGGCGTTCTATTCCAATTATGCGATCAAATTGATCCAATATGCCATCAAAATCTTCCTTCACATTATAACCAGCATCGTGGATATGGCAAGTGTCCAGACAAATAGACAGGCGCTCGTTATTAGTAACTCCATCAATGATCGCTGCTAATTCCTCAAATGTAATTCCGCATTCACTACCTTTTCCCGCCATGGTCTCTAATGAAACCTGAACATTTCGTTTATCGGACAGCACTTCGTTCAAGCCTTCTACAATTCGAGAAATTCCGGCCTGTGGACCCGCACCCACATGGGAACCGGGATGCAGGACAATTTGTGTAGAGCCTAAAGCTTCCGTTCTAATAATCTCTGATTGAAGAAACTCAATACTATGTTCAAAGACCTGAGCGGATAGCGTATTCCCTAAGTTAACAATAAATGGAGCATGTACAACGATATTTGAAATGCCATTATCTCTCATGTGAGCTTGTCCAGCTTCAATATTCAAAGCTTCAATGGGCTTACGGCGAGTATTATGAGGAGCTCCGGTATATATTAGGAAGGTGGTCGCTCCATAAGATGCTGCCTCTTCACTAGCTCGAAGGAGCATTTTTGGTCCAGTCATGGATACATGTGACCCAAGGAGTAAAGTCATCTGGTGTAACACTTCCTTTCTTCAGAGAAGAGATCAGTATTTAGTCACTATAGGCCTATTAATATTTGTAAATCGACCTATTTGTATGTATTCAAGCTTAGGTATAGGTTGTCTCGTCCGAATATCTCCTAGGAGAGACAACCTTATCAACCCAAAATGATCGCTATTCAGTGGCGGTAATCGTCTCGCCTTGGATTGGATTCAATCCGTTCTCCCACCTAACAGGGATTGAACGAGAGTTGAACAAATCTACTCCGTCAGAAATCTGGAAATGCAAATGGGGCTCACTAGAGTTGCCTGAGTTACCTGTCAGTCCAATGACATCGCCTTTTTTAACTATATCGCCCGCCTT
This sequence comes from Paenibacillus sp. NPDC058367, assembly GCF_042723305.1. Classification (NCBI taxonomy): domain Bacteria; kingdom Bacillati; phylum Bacillota; class Bacilli; order Caryophanales; family Paenibacillaceae; genus Paenibacillus; species Paenibacillus sp. NPDC058367. Next base: position 118,377 of record NZ_JBHXIZ010000001.1, on the reverse strand, counting down.
AACTGTAATCGAGCCTTTCTTTAGATGAGCTAGATGGCTGTATTCACCACCGTGGTCGATGATCACGTTATTGCCGGTTGCCTGGTTTGGATTCATGACACCGACAGGTTCATTATCTTTAATATCATTCACAACCGATACGATTGTACCATCCGCAGGGGCGAGAATTTTTTCGCCAAAGGCATAATAGCTTTTGTTTTTTAGCGGATCCCCTTTATAAGAATAGTTATTCTTGGCTTTGATGAAATCATAAGCGTATCGCTGGATCTCTACTTCATAATGATAATTTACGAGAATATTCTTTCCGCCCCAAAATACAAACCAGTCACCTTCGAAAGGCAACGCGTATTCCTGCTTGCTAAGTTTCGAGTCGGTTTCAGGGGAGGATGTCAGTTCTTGAATCTGGAATAATGAAATGGTTCCATCCGGATCAAACATTCCGATAAGCCCTTTATTACCTGCATCACTCACCCAAGTACGTCGATCAAATCCATTAAGCTGCATATCAGAAGCTTTATTCAGTGTCTGGATATCCTTTGTGAATTCCTTAGCGGTCTCAGCTAATTCAGCTTCACTAACCTCATCTTTCAAAGGCTGACTAAAGTGGGCGTACATTTCTTTATAGTTCCCTTTAAGCAGAAAATTTGGCAGATCATCAGGCAGGAACATTGTTTCGTTTGATTCTACAGCTGAACTGGATGTTTGCTCCACTTTCGCATTATTGTTCATATCCGTTTTTCCTCCTCCACAAGCTGTTAATAGCAAGGCAAGTGATCCTATTGCCAAAACTGTTTTTGCTGACATTCCCGGTATGCTGATTATTTTTTTAGAGCTTTTTTTCAAGAATATCGCCTCCCATTAGTCAAATTATAGCAAATGAGTCTTAGCTCTTCTGAAACACAGCATTAATACGATCTTAACTTTTGGTGTAGTAGACGAATACGAATTAAGCTTCTGTTAAGGTAAGTGCGATTGATAGCGTCAAGAATCATGCTATGATGATAAAAACAAGGGCTATTTGGAAAGGGAATTTCACAATGAATGAAGCATCGATTTTACTTGTAGATGATGAACAATCGCTTTTGGAGATTATGGAGACTGTATTACGCAAAGAGGGTTATTTAAATATTGATACTGCGGTGACGGGTGAAGAAGCGATAAGCGCCTGCGAAGCCAAAAAATATGATTTGATTGTATTGGATGTGATGTTGCCAGGGCGCAGTGGAATTGAAATCTGTCCTTTTATCCGGCAGACGACGGACGCACCTATCCTGTTTCTTACGGCTCGAACCTCTGATTTTGATAAGCTGACCGGATTTGCTATAGGTGGAGATGATTATATCACTAAACCCTTTAATCCACTTGAAGTTGTCGCTCGAATAAGAGCGCAGTTGCGGCGGTACTTAAGTTCACCTGCTCCATCAGATACTGATAAGATCACAGCGACAGTTCACAGCAAATCTGCGAACGTTTACGATTACGGGAGATTTAAACTGGATGAGACGGCAGGGGAGCTGCTGGTTGAGGGTGAGTCGGTCTCTTGTCCGGCACTTGTATTCCAATTGCTGCTGTTCTTATGTAAACACCCCAATCAAATATTCAGCAAAAGTGAATTATATGAAAAGGTTTGGGGTGAAGAAGCCTTAAGTGATGATAATACGGTCATGGTGCATATTCACCGTATAAGAGAGCGTATAGAAGCAGACCCATCCGATCCGAAGTTTATTGTTAATGTTAGAGGTCTTGGGTACAAACTGGTTAAAGTAGAACGTCAAGAGTTGTCTGCGCCATGAATATTAAGCGCCGGTTAACGTTTAAGTTTGTTCTTCAGCTCGCAATTACGGGCATGGTAGTACTCGCTATTTCTGCCATAACATTTACTTGGATTTTGCTGCGGTTTCTTGATATTAGTCTCTCGCGTGATTTTGCCAATGTGGGTCTTGAACAATTGGTAGAATCTTCTAAGATTGATAAGGATGGCATACATTTTTCTCCGAGTTTACTGGAGCAAGTGAAGAAAAATAATGGCTGGCTACAAAGTCTAAATGAAGATGGGCAAGTTGAGAGTGCCTATAATACACCTAAAGATGTACCCATTCAATATGGCCCTGGCGAAGTAGTTGCTTATTGGACGGGCACTCAGCCGTTTCCTTATAATCTGGCACTATGGATTCAAGAAAAGGATGGTAAACAGCTCGCACTGGTGTATGGTGCGCCTAATGTATTAAGTCCACTATTAAAGAAAGTGAGTGAGGGGACATTCGCTGCTGCGAAAGGGGAGCCAGTACTTCCTGATGAACTTGAAAAAGAAATTAAATCGGCCCAAGCTTTTGTTCAACTTATAGATTCATCAGGCAATGAAGTGGTTTCTTATAATAGACCTAATGTGATACCCACTCAGTACTCCGTTCAAGAGCTTGCACTTCGCACCCTGTACAGTGAACGATATGGGTACCATGTTCTTTCTTCTTTTGATAAGGACTCAGGTCGTACTTGGATCGTGGGAGAACCCAATATCAAAGGGACAGATCCAGGCAAAAAAATGTGGGTACCAGAAGAAGTTAAAGTCGTGATCATCGGTTCATTTGCCATGCTTATCGCATTATTGATCGCGTTTGTGTTGCTTTCCTTATGGCAAGCACATCGTTTTGGTGCGCCAATGCTGCATATGCTCGTATGGCTCGATTCCATCGGAAATGCCATTTATACAGAGCCAACGGATCGTAAAGGACTTCGTCGCAGTCGAACACCCGCCTTAAAATGGAGGAGAAGGTACCGTGTTTTTGCTGATGTGATGGTTTCAATTGAGAAATTATCGGCAACCTTGAAGAGAGATCAAGTCATGCGGGAGGAGACGGAGAGCTTACGCGAAGAATGGATCGCTGGTGTTACTCATGATTTGAAAACCCCATTATCCTCAATCACAGGATATGCTCATTTACTGGCAGAACCAAAATACGATTGGTCGAAAGAGGAAGTCCGTAAGTTTACAACGACTATGCTAGATAAATCGGCCCATATGGACATGCTGATCAGTGATCTTGCAATGACCTATCGTCTAAAGTCAGGAATTAAACCACCTGAGACGATGGAAGTTGAATTGAACACTTGGCTGCAACAAGCTCTCGAACAAGCTGCTGCCAATCCTGCCTATGGGAAGCAGCGAATAGTATTTCTACCTGCACAAACCGAAGTTAGAGCTCAATTGTATACGCCATGGCTAGAGAGGGTTGTCAACAATTTAACTGCGAATGCGCTGCTCCACAACCCACCGGATACGAAGTTGACCGTTTCGCTTATTCATAAAGAAAGGGAGACCGGATTTATCATTCAATTTGCTGATGACGGCGATGGAATGGATGAAGAAACAATGATTCGGCTATTTGAACGATATTATCGAGGAACGGATACAGCGTCTACCTCCAACGGTTCTGGGCTCGGTATGGCGATTTCTAAAGGTCTGATCGAATGTATGGGTGGCCAGATTACTGTAGAAAGTCACATAGGTAAGGGAACGGTTATTAAATTAATATGGAGCTGATATATTCATTCGAGCCCTCGCTGTATTCCAACCGGATACCGCGAGGGTTGTTTGTATTTATTAGGTTGAGTAAAGGCTATAAAAATAAAGGAGTTGACATCTTTTTTGAATGTAACTACGATAGTTACAGGTAAACAATTATTAAGAGGATAAAATTTATCATAATTTTAGGAGGATTTTAAAATGAAAATAGCAATAACAGGAGCAACAGGTCAATTCGGATCATTAGTGATAGAGTCTCTACTTAAAACTGTACCCGCAGGGGACCTTGTAGTTAGTGTCCGGAATCCAGATAAAGCAAGTAATCTTAAAGCGCGTGGTGTGGAAGTCCGTCATGGTGACTTTGATAAGCCGGAAACATTGGATGTTGCGTTTGCCGGTGTGGATCGACTGCTAATTGTATCTTCAGATGGAGATAACGAGACTCGGATTCGCCAACATAAGGCAGCTATTGATGCAGCCGCTAAAGCTGGTGTTGGATTCATTGCCTATACAAGTGTAGGACATGCAGAGAAGAGTGAGCTGTTCCTTGCTGAAGTACACCGTGTAACCGAGGAAGCCATTCGAGCTACCGGAATTCCTTACAGTTTCCTTCGCAACAACTGGTACATGGAGAACGAGGTTGGGTCTATCCAAGGCGCCGTAGCAGGTGCCCCATGGGTAACTTCTGCTGGTAGTGGTAAAGTTGGCTGGGCAGCACGAGGAGATTATGCAGAAGCTGCTGCTAATGTTCTAGCTGGGGAAGGACATGAGAATTCTGTCTATGAATTGTCTGGCAAGCCTTTAACACAAGAAGAATTGACTGGAATTATAAGTGGCGTAATTGGTAAAGAAATTAAAGTGCTGCAAGTTGACGACGAAGCTTATGCGAAAATCATGGCTGAGGTTGGTGTACCAGAAGCTGCTCTGCCATTCGTTGTTGCGATTCAACGTGGTATTCGCGAAGGATGGCTGGATATTGAAAGTGGCGATCTAGAGAAAGTACTGAATCGTCCAGTCACTCCGTTAGCGGATGTTATCAGTGATCTTGTAAATAGTCTGCAAGCTTAAATAATATATCAAGATTCAAGGCTTCTTCTCGGTGAATAACCAGAAGGGGTCTTTTTTTGTGCATCTTTAACATCAATGATAAGGTTTCGTGAAGTAATAATAATGATATAATAGGAAACATATGTGAACTATTGGTGTAATGAAAATGATTGAATCGAAGAGAAGGGGATGAATATCAATGAGGACAAAAATTTGGATGGCTTCTGGTGCAGTAGTTGTAGTTGCTTTAGGGGCTGTTTTATTTGTGGGGGGGAACGATAAAAAATCACCCGCAGCAACCGATACATCTAACGTTAAACAATTAGTGCAGGAATATAGTTCAAGCAGCATGAAAGACCTCTCTGCTTCCATCACTTCAGAGCAGCTTATTGTGACCGACAGCAACAATCAATCAACCAAATATGACTTACCCAAAGATGAGTTTTTTGTTTCCATCGCACCATATGTTAAGAATACACACCCGTGTGCAACACATAGCTTGACCGGATGCCAAGGGGAATTAACAGAACAAGAGTTTAATGTATATGTCGAGGACACTGCGGGCAACGTGATTGTGGATCAAACTATGAAGTCCCAATCTAACGGATTCATTGATCTTTGGTTACCTCGCGATAAGAAATATAATGTAACGATTGAACAGGATGGTGTAAAAGCGAAAGCCGCACTTTCCACTTTTAAGAGTGATAATACATGTGTAACGACCATGCAATTAGTAGAGAGTATCTAAACAACAGAGACAGCGAAGTCACTACTTCCTCTGAAAATTCCATATCGGACCTGCCATTTAATTTATGGGAGGTTTTTTTATGTATCTGTAAGAATAAGAAGGTTCTAAGGTAAAGTTTAATTATAGTTATTTTCCACCTCCTGGAAATGATATAATCTGATGGATATCAAGTGTCGACCTTTTATAGGGAGTGTTCTTTGAAGAAGGGTATCGTCGAAAAACTCACGGGTGATTCTCTATGATAAACTTTAGTTGGTACTTCATTTTTGAGAGGAGATAGAGGAATGGATAAAGATCTGATCATCGGGGATGTTTTGCAGGAGTTAGCTGGTACGCGTCGTATGCTGGAGAAGCTGACGCAGGAACATATGACATGGAAACCACACGAAAAGTCAATGAGTCTCGGTGGGCTATCCACACATCTCGTCAATCTGCTTAACTGGCAATCAGCCATTCTGCTTCACTCGGAGTTTGATTTGGCGTCTGTGCCATATCGACGAGAAGCGCTGGAGAGCCCCGCCGCGGTTCTGCAAGAGTTCGATATGAGCGCTCGCAAGATTGAAGAATTAATTTCTGAAAGCAATGTGGAGACGCTTGGTGCGGAGTGGACACTGCGTAATGGTACAGCGGTTATCCGCCGTCAGACACGGGCAGTCGCGCTTCGTACCATCGGATTGAATCACATGATTCACCACAGGGCACAGCTTGGGGTATATTTCCGACTTCTAAATATACCCGTGCCGGGCCTTTACGGACCCTCTGCAGATGAATTAGCGAACGCCTAATAAATGGATTTCTTAATGAGTTAAGGATCGGAAAGTTGAAAAAAACAAATCGGCATGATAACATGGATACAAATTAATGATCGGAGTTGAAAAGTATAGTGTAGTAATTATTCTTGCGACACATGATGAATAAAACAACAAAAACGGTTTATTTCGTTTGTTTTATTTTTTGTATGCAAGAAAGTTACTACTTCTTTTCACTCGAACAATATATCCTTATCTAACTCCGTTTGGGGCTAGATTTGCTGTATTTATTTGAGTCACAAGAAAGTAACTTTCTTGTGGCTTTTATTTTTTTCATACAGGAGGATACTTATATGTCATTAATAAATGTTACAAATCTAACCTTTGCCTATGAAGGCAGTTACGATAACATCTTTGAGAATGTAAACTTTCAAATCGATACTGATTGGAAATTAGGCTTTACCGGAAGAAACGGTAGAGGAAAGACCACCTTTCTGAGTTTATTGCTTGGAAAATATGAATACAGCGGAAATATTTCTGCCCATGTCACTTTTGAATATTTTCCTTTTCAGGTGGATAACAAGGCGCTTAATACCATTGATGTGATCAGCGGGATTTTTCCGGATTATATTCATTGGAAATTAATGCGTGAACTTTCATTATTAAAGGTTTCTGAAGATGTGTTATATCGGCCCTTTGACTCATTGTCTAACGGAGAGCAGACGAAAGTGCTGTTAGCCACTCTCTTCATTAAGGAAAATAGCTTCCTATTGATCGATGAACCTACCAATCATTTAGACATGACGGCAAGAAAGCTGGTCAGTGATTATCTCAATACGAAAAGTGGATATATTCTGGTCTCTCATGACAGATCTTTTCTTGATAATTGTGTAGACCATATTTTGTCTATAAATAAGACGAATATAGAAATTCAAAAAGGAAATTTTTCAAGCTGGTGGGAGAACAAAGTCAGACAAGATAACTTTGAGCTGGCAGAGGACGAGAAACTCAGAAGAGATATTAAACGCTTATCTGCTTCTTCTAAACGGACAGGCAACTGGTCACATGAAGTGGAAAAAACAAAAAACGGAACGAGAAATTCCGGCTCAAAGGTCGATAAAGGCTACATTGGACACAAGGCCGCTAAAATGATGAAACGCTCTAAAGCCATTGAGCAAAGACAAAATTCTGCGATCAACGAAAAGTCTAAGCTTCTTAAAAACATCGAAAATTCTGAGAATCTAGAGATTACACAGCTTGACTATCACAAACGTCAACTTGCTGAGCTAGACAATATTTCGATTTTTTACGGTGAAAAAAAGGTATGTTCTGACGTAAGCTTCACTATCGAGCAGGGTGAGCGTATTGCTCTGGCGGGTAAAAACGGCTCAGGTAAATCAAGTATCATCAAATTGATGTGTGGTGAGGATATAGATTTCACAGGCACTCTCACAAAGGATAATCAGCTTATCATTTCCTACGTATCCCAAGACACTTCAAATCTTCAGGGGAATCTAACGGATTATGCCAGAGACAACGGAATCGATGAAAGTCTGTTTAAATCTATTCTACGAAAGCTTGATTTTTCTAGAATCCAATTTGATAAAGACATATCCACTTACAGTGGTGGTCAAAAGAAAAAAGTACTGATTGCCAAAAGTCTTAGTGAGAAAGCTCATTTGTACATTTGGGATGAACCGCTTAATTTTATTGATGTCATTTCACGTATGCAAATTGAAGAGCTGTTGCTTGAATACACGCCAACTCTTGTTTTTGTGGAGCATGATCGGGAATTTTGCAACAATGTTGCTACGAAGATCGTTGAACTTTAATTAAAATGAAGAAATGGGGGAAGTCGACAGAGTTTATCTGTCGGCTTTTTTGTATTATTTTACAAACGCTGCACATTTGAAAAAGCAATTTAATATCCCCCTATAAAAGTTATGGATTACCTCCGTGCAATCCTAACTCGTGTCGAGTACTATGAAATTAAAGACTATAATCTCCAAAAGAAACAGTTGTACATCCAAGTGAATCAGGAGGGAGATCAGATGCTTAGTGTACTTATAGTGGATGATGAATATGAGATTCGTGAAGGATTGCGAAATCGCTTTCATTGGGAGGATTACAATATTACAGAGGTTCTTGTTGCGGATGATGGTGATGTGGCCTTACGTACGGCACTTGAGATCAGGCCCGCTCTGATTATTACAGATATCAAGATGAACCGCATGTCTGGTCTTGAATTCCTTAGCGCCTTATCTGCCGAAGAGGACTATAAGCCTGAGAAGATTATTGTAAGTGGTTATGATGATTTTGAACTGGTCAAGCAGGCCATGAAAATAGGGGTATGCGATTATATTTTGAAACCAATTAATTTGGATGAACTGGGTAAAATGGTGGATAAATCGATAGAAAACATTAATAAAAAGAAGATGGATCATCGTAACCGGCAGATGCTTAAGAATCAGGCGGTCTTCGCCATCTCCAAAATGCGTGAGGAATTATTAAAGGAAATGATTGAGCAGGTTTATGATCCTAATCTTGAAATGCGTAGATACCACCGTCTTCAAACATTGGAGCTTGAATGGATGTTGAAGGAGCCTACGATGTTGATTGTCGTTGAGGCTGATAATTTAAAAGCGATAGAGAATAAGAATCCGCATGAGAAGGAACTGATTCTATTCGGGATTAGTAATGTGTTACATCAGACGCTTGAAGAGGAATACGCCCACCCTTCTGCTCTCTATAAGGACCGTTATAACCGCTGGATTATCGTGCTGGGAAGCCTTTCGCATGAGCAGACGGATATCGCACAGGGCATGGCACAGCTCTTCATTCAAAGAATCAATGATTTTGTCAAAATCACTGCTAGTGCAGGAATGCTGACTAAACCAGGGAATACAAGAAACTTGCACCATATGTATATTGAGGCAGTGAGTGTAATGGAGCAAAAGGCGGTTTATGGGGGCAACAGATTATTCACTGAGCAAGGGCTATTTTACGACGGGGAGAGTGATAACTTGTCACTTCAGAACCCGGAAGAAATGCTTGATTTAGTTCGATATGGTTCGGATGAAGATATAACAAGAGCGATGGATACCTTTATCGAGATGATACAGTCTTGGCAGCTTACACAACTTAGAGATATCCAGCAGAAAATTTTTGAATGGCTGTTCGAAGTGTTCCGGCGAGGAGCGGAGGGAACCGTCCTTAAGAGTTGGAAAAATAATCCGATCGCAGTTTGGGAGCTGTTGGAGCAATACGATACACTGCAGGCGCTTCGTGAACAAACAGAGGTTTTTCTGCATGAGATTGCTGCCGACTTTCGAAAGCTTTCGCATACACCTAGCCAAATTGTTAGCGAAGCTGAGAAGATCTTACACCGTGATTATGCTGAAAGCCTAACGCTGCAAATTGTAGCTTCTGCGGTTCACGTAACTCCGGTTTGGCTTAGTAAGTTATTTAAGAAAGAACTGCATATGACCTTTCTTGAATACTTAACAGATATTCGCATTAAAAAGGCAAAAGAAATGCTATACGATGTGCAGTTTAAAATTTATCAAATCTCCTATCAGGTCGGCTACAAAGACCCGGTGCATTTCTCAAAGCTATTCAAGAAACAGGTAGGCTGCACCCCTAAGGATTTCAGAAGACAGCTTGGAATTGCTGAAGAATAAAGAATCCAGGTTGCTCAGGTTCGGAAGAACCTGGCACCCTGGATCTATGCAAGTATTTATAGTGGCGTGATTCCTATAGTTACAATCCCAGCCTTACATACAGGAATCGGCTGTGTCTGAACCTCGGAGGTCATTTCTTCCATGATATTACTGTGGTATAGCAGGGAGTTTTCGCTGGTATTAATACTCAGATTAGAAGGCGTGTAAGCAAGATTGTACCAGCGTGCCATTAAATCTCCATTATCTTCATTGATTTTTAAACTGGAAAAAGCCATTTCTTTACCATCCCATGCCAGAAAACTGTGCACAGGAGGAAGTGTTCCTTCATGAATACCGGTCTGAGCAGTGGTGACAGGAACAGCATAACGATAGGCTTCACGGTAGGCCGCGAAGCGGTTGTCACATCCGCCATGTGGGATAAGGCTCCACTCTGCTACATTAACGCCAAGGCACTGAGCATCAGGGGTATGAAAGACGCCCCAGTCGCCAAGTTCTCCTATGGAACGAAGGAGTGTTAGGGCGATTGTACCTTCATCATCCTGCAACACCTCGTACTCATTAAGACCTTTACCGGCTGCGGTCAAGCCGCGACCATCGGCATGTACATCCACGAACGCCTGCATATGCTGACAGTTGCTTGGGTTCTCCCATTCCGGTGCAGGTATGGTTTCGCGCTCAGCGACTTCAAAGACGGAATCTGCGTAATGAAGCGCCGTCTTAATGCCAGTTGGCAGCAGAACACGTAGACGGTGATCCTTGGCGGTGTTGTCGATTCGAGTATTAACTTGCAATGCATGGCTTTCACGCTCCAGACTGATTCGAGTCACAATATTTAGAGGGACAAGCTGCTGTGACCGGACCGACTTTCGCTTACGGAACTCAACCATGGTTTCTACTTCCTGCTGTAACTGTTCATCTGCTGAGGCTGGAACTTCTAAGGTGTGTCTGATTTCAAAAGCAGCTCTGTAAGGGGTATTCTCCGTTAGGTGAATCTCAGCAGGGATACCGCGTGTAGTTATGGCTACATCACCTTCGGGTTGTTTGAAAATGTATTCATTACCTATGTCACCGACATCCTCGTATACACCAAGACCGCTGTACAGCTCATCGCTGCTTTTGTCGAACATAGAAAAGCTGCCGTCTTGTGCCACTATGACTCGAATAAATTCATTCTCCATAGTGAAGTCATCGGTAATCAGTGTGTCACTTGAAGATTTCGATATCGCTGTGTCCATTGCGGGAATCCAAGCAAAAGTTGCCAGTCCTAGGGCAGGAAGCGATTTTGCCTCAAAGGTTAGCCGTAATGCATGCGCCATATATGGCTGTCTAAATCTATCGTTTGGCAGCTCGTAACCGAAGCGTACCCCCAGATCTTCAACAGTGCAGTCTAATCGATCACCTTGGGAATTGACCAGGTAGCCCTCGCCATGCGTTCTGTCAGAGACTTGCTTGAACACGGCACTTGGGTCTTCACTTTGAATGAAGAAACGATGAGACCACTCAATTTCACAGGTCACAACGCTGCTGCTAGAATAGCCGCTAGTATTATAAACTACGAACGCAGTAGCGTCTTTTCCAAATTGTGCGAAGATAGAGGTATCGACCTTAGCACTAATGAATCTGGCGCTGTCAGTTATGAGGGCTGATCCGACCTCCATGCTTTTTGCAAACCGAGTCTTCATCTCATGGTAGACTTCATCTACACTGCAACCGCAAATACTGTCATGCGGATGGTTCTGCATAAGCGTCTTCCAGGCATATTGCATTAGACCGTGCGGATAAGCTTTGCCTAATCCATGTGCAATAGCGGCTAGCGGTTCAGCTATTTTTTCTAGAAGAGTCTGGTTCTGTTGATTGAGCTGCTTGATGTATACCCTCGCTGAAGCAGTATTTACTAGTGAGTACCAGCCGTCTGTATGTTGCCCGCGCAGCTCCCCTGTAGTAAGGGTTAGGTCATCGGGAAGCTCATTTTTAACGGCTTTTACATAATCATCATAGTTAGAATGAATGAAATCACAGTCTGGATATAATTCACGCGCAACACGTAAAGCTTCAGAAAGATCGGTTTGGATGGGCTGGTGATCACATCCATTCATAAGCAGTAAATGTCGGGTGGAAGCATATTGTCTGGTACGTGCAAGGCGATGGACCCAGTAGCTTTTAGCAGTATCAGGATCAACAGGAATTTCCATGCCATTGTTGTACCAATTCGCAAAGAGAATACCGAGCACTTTGGAGCCGTCAGGAGATTGCCAGATCAGCTCAGAGTAAGGAGATTCCTGATCAGAGGCATCTACCACGCGATTGTTGAACCCAGTAGCTTTCACACCCCTGCCGAAAATGGCTGTATCGATTCCAGCTTGCTGAAGAATCTGTGCAGCTTGGCCCATATTGCCAAAAGAATCCGGGAAATAGCCGATCTTAGAGATGGGACCGAATGTCCTTGCATCACGATGTCCGATTTGCAGATTGCGAACATTAGCTTCACCGCTTGTCAGAAATTCGTCTTGAAGAATATACCACGGCCCAAGAGAGAGCTTGCCAGCATCGCATAATCTCTGGATGATTTCACGCTTCTCAGGATAAACCTGCAAATAATCTTCCACTACTATGGTTTGTCCATCTAGATAAAAGCTCTTAAAATCCGGGTCGGATTCAAACGTCTCAATCAAAGAATTTATAGTTTCGATAAGCTTAACGTGATGGGCTTCATAGGGCATATACCATTCTCTATCCCAGTGAGTATGAGAGATGACATGTACAACGGTTTTACTAGCTCCAGTCAATACGATTCCTCTTTTCCATAAGATGATGAATGCTACAGCCTAATTATATAAAATGCATTTTTTGCCACAATGAGTGGATCGCAAATTATTGCGGGGATTATTGTCGACATGTAAGGATTGGGGGGATTGTTATGAATCGTTTCACTCTGCGTCTGGGCGCATCGTTAAGGAACCGTATCATATTGGTATTTTTTATGATTATTATTGTGCCTTTTCTCATCTTTGCTTACTTTGCGCATATTAAGTCTATTGAAGGCATCACGAATACGAACACTAAGATCTCACTGAGCTACCTTCAGCAAGCAGCTAAAAATTTTGAGATTTATCTTAATACACTTAATGATCAGGTCAACACTCTTATCGGCAATAAACGTGTGCAAGATCTACTGATTGATCCGCCCGCCAATCCTGTTGAAGAAGAGGATTTTACTGTAAATCTACTTACAGTGCTCTATCAGGCCACTCCACAAATCGATGCTTTCCGAGTGCGAGTATATCCAATAAATCCTTCGCTGTATCCTTCTTATATGAATACATTGGGAGAAGCGGTGAATATAACTTCAGAGGAATGGTTTACGCGGTCACAAGGGACTGTAGGTCCAATGTGGGAGTTATTTATGCCACAGCAAGGCAAATATGGACGCCCTCTGCTAGGATATATTAAGCGTTTCTCAGGACTCTATGACCGTAAGCCCCGAGGTATGGTCGTTACAGAAGTTTCAGAGGATCATTTGAAGCGTTACTTCTCACCCACTGAGCAATTGAAGAATCAGAAGCTGCTACTCATGAATCGTGACGGTACTATTTATTATGACTCATCATCTAATGAATGGGCTGGTACACGATTTCCTTCGAATTCGTTCATTACCCATCTTCAAAAAAATCCGGCGGGTTCACAAACGATCAAGATTGATGGACACAAATATCTTACTACTTATGTCAGCTTAGACAGTGAGCCTTGGGCGATTGTCAGTCTGACGTTATTGAAGGAACTGACTGGAACAAGTGATGAAATGACACGTCTGCTAATCATCTTTCTGTTTATTTATCTCGTCTGCTGCTTTGCCGTTGTTTTTTACATTACGGTGTATTTCACCCAGCCTATCGCACGTCTGGTAAGGCTTATGCGGAGAATGGAGGAGGGCAATTTCCAGACAGAAGCGTTAACTTCGCCAAGAACAGATGAAGTAGGCTGGTTGTATCGAGGCGTCGGAAGTCTTGTCCAGCGGATTGACGTTTTGATCCAGGAAGCTTGGCGTTCCGAGCGGAAGAAGAAGGCTCTGGAGTTTCAGGTGCTCAGCCACCAGATCAACCCACATTTTCTCTATAATACGCTTGAATCTATTCGGTGGAAGGCAGAAAACCATGGCCGCAGCGACATTAGTGAAATGGTATCTGCACTGGGAAATCTACTTCGGCTCAGTCTGAATCAAGGGAAGGAGATCACCACGCTGCGGCGTGAGATTGAGCAAGTTAAAGCTTATGTGCTGATCGAACAGGCCCGAATGGGCAAAACAATCCGGATTTTATATTCCATAGATGAAGATTTGCTGGATTTTCCATTCCTTCGCCTGCTGCTACAACCTCTAGTAGAAAATGCAATCCAACATAGTGTACGGACTGACTTCGAGAAGGGGAAGATCATTGTGTCTGCGAGACGTGAAAAGGAAGATATGATCATCGAGATTGCGGATAATGGAAAAGGCATTCCACAAAGTATCATTGACGAGCTGGATTATGAAGATCCTGAGGAGGAAATGTATACAACTACTCGGAGAGGTGTGGGCTTGCGCAATGTGAACGACCGTCTGAAGCTGTATTTTGGGTCTGACTATAAGCTACAGATTCAGATCGGAGCACAAGGAGGGACCCGTATTTTATTGCGACACCCTATGAAGGTAGACGAAGAATTGTCCAAAACAGGTGAGGCCCATTAATGGCCTGACTCAATCAAATCGTTAAAAGTCTTATAAAGTAGCGATTCTCGCATCTAAGAGAATCGCTACTTTTATTTTTACACAGGAAATTGGATATCTCGTGATCAGGATAAAAATGAATCAACAAAGTGCAAGATTGACTCATAGTAAGTGCACATCCACTCTTTTACAATTAATTTATCCAAACAGCGAAAGGGAAATCGATATGAAACTAAACGGAGTGTTCAAGGAACTGTACAAAAATCGCACCTTGCTGCTCATGTTCTTACCCGTCGGGGTACTGTTCTTGCTCTTTAACTATCTACCGCTGGCTGGTCTTGTAATCGCCTTCAAGAATTTTGATTTCTCCAAAGGGATTTTTGGAAGTGATTGGATGGACCCGCTGTTCAGCAACTTTGACTATGTATTCTCTTCTCCGGTGGCATTCCGGGCCATCCGCAACACGATCCTATTAAATGCTCTCTTTATAGCAATAGGGCTCGTTTTTGAAGTTGGGTTTGCTCTCCTATTGAATGAAATGCGCAATAAGTATTTCAAACGAATTACGCAATCCTTGACCTTTTTACCGTTCTTTATCTCATGGATTGTTGTAGGTGTATTCGCTTATAATCTGATGAACTATGAGAACGGAGCGATAAATCGCTTCCTGGAGTACCTAAATCTTCAACCGATTGACTTCTATAGTAGGGCCGAGCTGTGGCCGGCAATCTTAACCATTGCTGCCCGCTGGAAAATCACTGGCTATGGCACAATTATCTATTTGGCCGCGTTAACCTCTATTGACAGTTCTTATTATGAAGCTGCTTCCATTGATGGAGCATCTAGATGGCAGCAGATCAGGTACATCAGTATTCCTATGCTGCGGCCAACGATTATCATCCTGACGCTACTAGCAGTAGGTAGAATTATGAATGCTGATTTTGGGATGTTCTACGCCATGGTAGGTGACGCTTCGCTACTCTTTCCGACCACAGATGTTATTGACACCTTTGTCTATCGAAGCCTGCGTAAATCTGGTGATATTGGGATGGCTTCCGCTGCGGGCTTTCTACAGTCCTTTGTTGCCTTCTTCTTAGTCCTTGGGAGTAATTATGCGGCACGCAAAATCGACAAAGACTCAGCGATATTCTAAAGCCAAGCTCATCTAACTTTAAGGAGGTCATCCCACACGATGTCAGCAAGAAAATTCTCTTTCAGCCAGTTTCTAATCGCTCTGGTTATCGGCCTATTCAGTCTGGCCTGCCTGTTCCCGTTCCTCATGGTGATCTCAGGCTCGCTTAGTACGGAAAAAGATATTATGCAGTACGGCTATTCTATTTGGCCGAAGACGATAACGTTTGATTCCTATCGTATTTTGCTTCTTGGCTCTAATCGAATCTTTGAAGCGTACGGAGTCAGCACATTCGTCACTGTTGTCGGAACTATTTTGTCGCTCTTCTTAACGAGCATGGGCGCTTATGTAATGGCAAGACGTTCTTTTAAATATAGGAATATTCTTTCTATCTTTGTCATCATCACCATGCTCTTCAGTGGGGGATTGGTTCCCTGGTATATCGTTATCGTTAGATACCTGCATTTGAAAGATACGATTTGGGCGCTTATTCTTCCATCGCTGGGGAATGCCTTCAATATGTTTCTAATTCGAAACTTTATGCTCTCTATTCCAGAGGATCTGCATGAATCGGCCAAAATGGACGGTGCAGGTGAATTCAGAATCTATTCTAGGCTGATCATGCCACTGGCTCTACCAGTTCTAGCGACTGTTGGCTTGTTCGTAGCACTCGGGTATTGGAACGACTGGTTCCTCGGGTTAATGTTCGTCGATAAGCAAGAGCTTCAACCACTGCAACTCCTTCTGCGTACATTGATCTCTAATGTCGATTTCTTGAAGAACTCTGGAAATGCGGCAGCGATGCAGCGGATTTCAGCTCAGATTCCTTCCGAGTCTATCAAAATGGCGCTAACAGTTATAACCATTGGACCTATTATTTTCTTGTATCCATTCCTGCAACGTTATTTCGTTAAAGGTCTTATGGTTGGAGCAGTTAAAGGTTAACTATGTCGACTTAAGTCGTATAGTATAAATTAAAGGCAAAAGGGGAGATTAGGATGCGCAAACGCATGGGTAGATTTCAGATCGTCCTGATAGCAATGCTAATGCTAGGACTGATTATGTCCGCATGTAGCTCGAGTGGCGGAAATACTTCGTCCAATGAAACGAATCAAAACAAGGGCAACACCGGTTCTAGTACAGAGCCTGCGAAAGGTGAAGATGAAGTTACACTCAAATTCTATTTTGGTGGGGACAAAAAGGCGGCCACGGACGAGGTTTGGTCCAAAATTAGTGATTACGTAAAATCCAAAGGCCTAAACGTTAAGTTCTCCGTAAATTTCATACCATTTGGCGACTTCAAGGAAAAAATGCTCGTGATGGCCGCGTCCGGGGATAACTGGGATATGAACTTTGATGGAGATTGGCTCTCCTATAAACAAATGGCTGCAAAAGGTTCCTACATGGCCTTAAATGATCTGCTCCCGAAATATGCGCCTAATCTTGAGAAGAAATATGTAGAACAAGGAACGTTAGGAGCTGCAACGGTTAACGGACAAATCGTAGGGCTTCCATGGACAATGAAAATGAATGAACGTAAATTTGCAGGATGGCGTTCAGATCTGGCTGAAAAAGCAGGCATTAACATCGCTCCGGATTCTATTCAAACGATTGAAGATGTCGACAATCTGCTTCGTGAGCTGAAAAAAGCTTATCCGAACGAGAAGCTTTCCCGTACTACACCACTATCTTTGTATTATATCCGCGATGAATGGGTAGATCTCAACTTCCATGGTTTAGGCTTCTATCTGAGTGATCCGAAAATTACTATTCAATCTGTTGAACAACAGCCTTTCTTCCTCGAAGCTTCTCTTTTGGCAAAGAAATGGTATGACGACAAACTGATCAACAGAGATGCCATGATTGATAAAGAAGGAGCAGAAGATCAGTGGAGAAACGGTAAATTGCTCTTTACTGTAACATCACATGAATGGGCTTATGCTGATCCAGGCTTCTCTGATGCTTCCTATAAACAAGGGATGTCGCTCATGTATCCAGACAAAAAGTATGTCAACCGTACAGCACTTGCTAATGTTGTAGCCATCAATGTAAACTCCAAGAATCCAGATCGGGTACTTCGTTTCCTTGATATGGTGGAGACTGACCAAACGCTATATGATTTGTTGCAATACGGTATCGAAGGCAAAACCTATGTCCTGAATGGTGAAGCTGCGGATTATCCGGAAGGCATGCAGTCTTCTACAAGTAATTATATGGAGTGGGGTGGACAATGGGCGTTCTGGAAACCTCAATACATGCGTCCAACAACAACTTATGCTAAAGATTTCTGGGTGAAAGAAGCCGATTTTGCTAATCAGCCGTACAATGTGAATTCCCCGATTGACGGTCTGTTTATTGCTGAAGATGCTATGAAGAATGAATTAGCTAAACGCGATCAAGCCACCGATGAGATCAGCAGACCGATTGAATACGGTATGGTGAAAGATGTTAACAAAGCTGTAGCCGATTATGTGGAGACTCAAAAGAAAAACGGACTTGATAAAATTATTACTGAAACTCAGAAACAAATAGACGCTTATCTTGCTGCCAAAAAATAAGCTGCGGAGTTACTGCATGGAAGTGACGTCAATCTGAATTCAGAAGGCATGCTGAAACGTGCGGAGACCACAGGCCTACTGTATCGGATTTATAATTTGAAGTGATTATCATAAGGGTTTTTGATTAATAAAAAGGCGTCCCAAGTTGTCGTTTTACGACAGTCTGGGACGTTTTTTGTTCCATTCTATCCCATCAACAGGAAGAGGATAGAAATGCGGTGGAAAGTTTAATAACGTCCCGTTTGGATGTGTCGATGATTGCATTAAAATAAAAGCGACACAAAAGGGGATGGTGAAATCATGGCAAAAATAACAGGAGTAGAATGCATCCGCACCAGACATGATGGAAGCTGGACAATTGTGAAAGTAACGACGGATCAGGATGGATTGTATGGGATTGGTTCCGCATCAGATTTGTATAATCCTGAGGCTGTAGTTCAAGTCGTTGAGCAACTGCTTGCACCACTTCTAAAGGGTCGTGATCCGGCAAATATTGAAGACCTCTGGCATCTTATGCATATGAGTGGTTATTGGAGAAACGGTGCGATTCTTAATACGGCTATCGGTGGTATTGATATGGCCTTGTGGGATATCAAAGGTAAAGAAGCGAACCTGCCAGTCTATCAGCTTCTGGGAGGTGCCTGCCGTTCGGCGGTCCCTTGTTATGGCCATGCTGGTGGCGCTGATATCACAGAGCTCAAGGAAGATGTCTATAAATTCATAGAGGAAGGTTACACAGTGATTCGTGTCCAGATGGGAGGATACGGCGGCGGTGGGTTTGTCAGCGGGAAGGAAGCGAAGCTTCCTGTCTATCCTTGGAGCAGTGGTCCTGTATTTGACGAGCATGCTTATCTGAATGCCATTCCTGACATGTTCGAGAAGCTTCGTGTGGAATTTGGATCCGGCGTTCAGTTCACTCATGATGTTCATGAGCACCTCTCACCTATACATGCGATTCAACTCTCAAAACGCTTAGAGCCTTACAGTCTTTTCTACTTAGAGGATGCAATAGCACCAGAGCAGATTGGTTGGTACCGCCAGCTTCGGCAACAGAGCGCAACACCGCAGGCTGTAGGTGAGTTATTTGTGAACCCGCAGGAATGGACAGGGCTTATGCAGGAGAAACTGATTGATTTTATTAGGGTACGAGTTTCCAAGGCAGGGGGCATCAGTGCCTGTCGTAAAATAGCCGCATTGGGTGAAATCTACGGTGTCCGCACGGCTTGGCAAGAAGGAGGAGAAAATGATCCAGTGAACCAGGCAGCTGCAGTTCATCTGGATATGGCACTCTGGAACTTCGGCATCCAGGAAATTAATCATTTCAAGCAGGAAGAATTAGAAGCTTTTCCAGGACATATTGTCAGACAAGGTGGGTACCTGTACCCCTCTGACAAACCGGGATTAGGTATTGATATCGATGAAGTGCAGGCTAAATCTCTTCTCAGAGAACAATGGAGTTCTAGTCAATATCACCGGCCTTATCCTCTGGACCGTAAAGCAGACGGAACATTGGTATGCCCTTAGATTACAGTACTAAAATAACCGCAGATCAAGGAGGTAGATTGAAATGAACACTATTGCCGTTACTGGTGGTGGGGGCAAACTTGGCTCTCAAGTAATCGGGATGCTCCAAGAGCAGAAATATGATGTTGTGTCGTTAGATAATCATCTGTCTGATCGAATTCATTGCAAGCAGATTAAAGTCGATCTGAATGATTTCGGGCAAGTGGTGGGATCGCTTGAAGGCGTAGATGCTATCATACATTTAGCTGCAATACCTGCTCCGATTCATTATCCACATTCTTATATTTATGCGAACAATACAGTGGCTGGTTATCATGTACTAGAAGCGGCTTCTCTCTTGGGTATTTGTAAAGTGATAATGGGCTCAAGTGAGTCTTCCTACGGATTTGCTTGGGCTCCACAACCCTTTTCACCGCATTATTTTCCGGTAGACGAAGACCATCCACAGCTCCCGCAAGAATGTTATGGACTCTCCAAAGTCGTCAACGAGCTGACTGCTGAAATGTTTCACCGGAGAAACGGTATGCAGGTGACATCCCTACGTTTCTCTATGATTACTGGTCCTGGAGATTATCGACATCTTGCGATTGCAAAACCAGAGACCTTCAAACCTATTTTATGGAGTTATATTGATATTCGGGATGCAGTGACGGCTTGTATTGCCGCTCTTCATGCTGAACTTAATGGAGCCATCCACCTGAACATCACTGGAGATGATACATTAAGTGACCGAACAACAGAAGAACTGCTGAAGAGCTTTTACTCTGAAGTAGGAGACTTGCGTAAGACATTCCAAGATAGAGAGGCTATTGTCAGTAATGCTCTGGCGAAAAAGCTCCTGTCTTGGCAACCTAAATACTCATGGTCAAAACAGAAGTAGAATAGCAACCTATCAAAAAAGCATACTTCAGGAGGTCTTATCATGTCTAACAACAATCAAGATATAATTGTCGAATCAAAAAAGAGAACATCTTTGAATCCTGTAATTACATCCATCTATACGGCTGACCCATCAGCTCATGTCTGGAGTGATGGTAAGATTTATATTTACGCTTCCCATGATATGGATCCAGCCAGAGGCTGTGATCTTATGGACAGATACCACGTATTTTCCTCTCAAGATATGGTGAATTGGGTGGATGAAGGTGAAATTCTTAGTTCGGACGATGTCGCTTGGGGCAGACCTGAAGGCGGTTTCATGTGGGCTCCAGACTGTGCGTACAAGAATGGAACCTACTATTTCTATTATCCTCATCCGAGTGACTCGAATTGGAATGATTCGTGGAAAATTGGGGTAGCGACAAGCAAGAAGCCAGCAAGTGATTTTACCGATCAGGGATATATTCCAGGGCTTGGCGGGTTCGCTTTGATCGATCCATGTGTGTTAGTGGACGAAGATGATCGCGCTTATATGTATTACGGCGGAGGGAGTACATGTCTTGGCGGGGAACTGAATGAAGATATGTTGTCTCTGAAGAACGGGATGACTGAAATGGAGGGACTAGAAGATTTTCATGAAGCAGCCTGGGTATTCAAAAGAAACGGTCTTTACTACCTTACCTATGCGGATAACTTAGAAGACAATAATCGAATGAGATACGCCACCAGTGAGAATCCGCTTGGTCCGTGGATGTACAGAGGGATCTTTCTAGAGCCGACAGGCTGTTCAACAACTCATGGTTCTGTGGTGGAGTTCAAAGACCAATGGTATTTGTTCTATCATAATCAGGCCATTTCTGGAGAAGGCAATCTGCGAAGCGTATGTATCGATTACCTAGAGTTCAACGAAGACGGTACGATCAAGCCGGTTATTCAGACAAAAGAGGGCGTCTCATCGATTGGAACTACACCGGAAGTCAATCCTTATCTTAAGACATATCCGGCTGCGGATTGTATGGTTTTTGGAGGAGCAGAAATACAGACGCTAGAATCAGGTCAACAGGTGCTGTGCCACTTACAAACAGAGGGTTCCTACGTTCTTTTCAATAATATAGAGGGAGGAGAGGGAGGCAGAGCTTCCATTGAACTTCATTATGCTACGAGTGAACGTCTGGCAAAAGTGAATTTATACGTCAATGATAAGGATTACTCGCTCCTTAATGCCCTCTCCACTGGTGGAGCTCAACAATTTAGTGGCCGTACGAATATTACCGTCAATGTATTGCCGGGTGCTATTAATACGCTGAGAATCACGGGCGGTCATGGTGAAATTAGTATTATACAAATGACGATTAGCCCACTTGTGGATTGAAATGTACGCTATTTTTTAAAATAAATTACTATTAAAAGTCAAAGGTTGATCTCATATCTTTCTTGAGGTCAACCTTTGTTATTGTTATTCAAATTTCGAGACGAAAGAACGACTGGAATAAGCAATAATGCAACGAAGCCTCCACCAAGTGATAAAATGGCGTAACTGGAATTTGCTAAAATCATACCAGATAAAGCTCCACCAGATGCTCCTGCCAACGCGATCAAGACATCTACTGATTACTGTGGCTCCAATAATAACGCCCTTTTTGTTGAAAGAAGCTGTATTTCCTGTTGAATGATCAGGATGACTTGGAGTGGAGCTTAGTGCCTCTACAAGAGCTTTTGCAACAACGAGCGGATCTGATCTAAGTAAAGCTAGAAGGATTAAACCAGCGACAATGTATGCTGCAGCAGCTAGAATGAACGGTCCGGCAAGAGCCGGGACACCAATAGATTCAGCGAACTTCCCCATTACATTAACTAAGTTTGGCCCAGCAACAGCACCAAATGTAGTTGAAACCAACGCGATGCTAATCGCTGTTGCTCGTTGAGTGGGGGCCGCCAGATCTGTACCCGCATAACGTGTCTGCAAATTAGTTGCTGTGCCTGCTCCATAGATAAGCAATGAGAACATTAAAAGTAGAATATTATTAGTTAAAGCAGAAATTACGACTCCGATTGCTCCTAATCCGCCTATTAAGAAGCCAGTAGCAAGACCACTACGCCTTCCGAATCTTTGAGATAGATGTCCTACAAATAATGCTGCCCCAGCAGATCCTAGTGTAAATAGTGCAGCAGCAAGACCTGCTCCTCCAAAAATTTGCGAAATGATGACAATAATTAGTGTTTTCCGATATAATTGGCGTTGTTTTTCTGGAGAAACGAGGTAACTTTATAACCATTCAGCCTGATTGCTAATACTTGTAGAATCACTAACTTTCGTCGACATTAGATTTTCGGCCTTACTAGCAACACTTCTTAATGTTCTTGCTTTTGTTTTTAATTCGACTGCCTCCACGGACATTAAACAGCAAGGTCCTCTACAATAAGCGACTACATCATAATTTGAGGGTAAGGAAGCAAGCTTCTCTTCTAATTCTTCAATAGGAATAGATATAGCCCCTGGAATATGTGCCACATCATATTCTTCCTTCGGTCTTACATCCAACAGCAAAACTATTCGTAATTAAATTAGTGAAGGGTCCAAACTAAAATTATTATATTAATAAAGTTAATTATTATATATATTCCAGTTTTCCAATGTACTATAATGATATAGATGCATTGTTAGCATGTTATTAAAGGAATGAAGATTTCAAGAAACAACCTATAGAATTGAACAACAGGAGGAAATAAGTTGAGCACACAGAATGTGGGAATTCCATTAGAAGGTTTTGCAGAATTTAGCCGGACAGTAGCCGCTGAAGGTGCGGTGCTGGTGAAGAATGATAATCAGGTACTTCCGCTTGGCGAAGGCGATAATGTTGCGATTTTTGGCAGATCCCAAGTGAATTATTATCGCAGTGGTACAGGTTCCGGCGGTAGTGTCCATGTTACTTATACGACCAATTTATTGGATGGTCTTCGCACTAAGAAGAACTTTACAGTTAACGAAGAGCTGGCTGCTGTCTATGAAAAGTGGATTGAACAGAATCCATTTGATAATGGTGGAGGCGCATGGGCTGCAGAACCTTGGCATCAGAAGGAAATGTCTTTGAGCAATGAATTGGTTTCCGAAGCTAGAAACAAATCGAATAAAGCCATTCTTGTAATTGGACGCACGGCAGGGGAAGATCAGGATAATGCTGATGCACCGGGCAGCTACCAATTGACAAATGATGAACAGGCAATGCTGAAGCAGGTAACTACATATTTTGAGCAAACAATCGTTGTCCTGAATGTCTCCAACATTATTGATATGAACTGGATGAACGATGAAAGCTATAAATATCCAATTTCAACTGTGATTTATTCATGGCAGGGTGGTATGGAAGGCGGAAATGCGATTGCAGATGTGCTGTCTGGAGAGGTAACTCCAAGTGGTAAACTGACGGATACAATCGCTTATTCCATCAATGATTACCCATCAACACAGAATTACGGCAATGAATTTACGAACTTGTATCAGGAAGATATCTATGTAGGATATCGTTATTTCGAGACATTTTGCCCAGATAAGGTTCAATTTGAATTTGGTTATGGTTTATCTTATACAACTTTTAGTATCGAGCCAGAAGAAGCCAAGTTGATTACCAAAGAAGGCGAGTCTTTCATTGAAATCGGCGTAACCGTTACCAATACAGGAACTTCCTTTGCTGGTAAAGAGGTTGTTCAGGTCTATTATGAAGCTCCGCAAGGTAAGCTTGGTAAACCAGCTAAAGCTCTGGTGTCATTCGGTAAGACGAAAGTTCTTGAACCGGGTGAAGCACAGCGCCTTACCGTGAGTTTCTCAGCTCATTCTATGGCTTCTTATGATGACGCAGGCGTAACAGGACATGCTTCTGCCTATGTTCTCGAAGAAGGAACGTACCGCTTGTATGTGGGAACTAGTGTTAAACAAGTGGTGGCAGTCGGTGTTGAGGGTAATGAAGGCTATGTCGTTGAAGCTCTTCAAGTTGTGGAGCAATTGCAAGAAGCGCTCGCGCCTACAGAAAGCTTTACGAGAATGATGCCAGGTGCTCAGAAGGCGGACGGTTCGTACGAGATTGTTTATGTTGAAGTTCCTAAACGTAAAATTTCGTTGGCTGAGCGAATTGAAACTAATCTTCCAGAGACGATCTCACAAACAGGTAATAAAGGATATAAATTAAGAGACGTATATGAACAGAAGGTTAGCATGGAAGCCTTCATTGCACAGCTCAGTGATGAGGATTTGGCTGCAATTGTACGTGGTGAAGGGATGAGCAGTCCTTTAGTTACACCGGGCACAGCTTCTGCATTTGGAGGCGTAAGTGACAGTTTATTTAATCTCGGAATTCCAGTGGCTTGTACAGCTGATGGTCCTTCAGGGATTCGTATGGACAGCGGAGCAAAGGCGACTCAAGTTGCTATCGGAACGCTTCTTGCAGCTACTTGGAATGCGGATTTGGTAGAAGAGCTTTATGTTATGGAAGGGCAAGAGTTGTTAAGAAATAACGTGGATTCCTTGCTTGGACCTGGCCTTAATATCCGACGCAGTCCGCTTAATGGACGTAACTTTGAGTATTTTTCAGAAGATCCTTTGATCTCTGGGGTGTTTGCTGCTGCGTGTACTCGCGGTATCTTGAAAGGCGGCTCAACCGCTACGATGAAGCATTTCGCTTGTAACAATCAGGAGAAACATCGTAGTAAAGTAAACGCCGTGGTGTCTGAACGTGCACTTCGTGAGATTTATTTGAAAGGTTTTGAAATCTCCGTGAAGCAGGGCGGTTCGAATTCTATAATGACCTCCTACAATCCAGTTAATGGACACTGGGCGGCTTCGAATTATGATTTGAACACCACGATTCTTCGTGGAGAGTGGGGCTTTAAAGGCATTGTAATGACTGACTGGTGGGCGATCATGAATGATGTAGTTAATGGTGGACCAGCAGATCGGAAATTTACAAATTGGATGGTTCGTGCACAAAACGACCTCTATATGGTTGTACCTAACTATGGTTCAGAAATTAACGGATGGAATGATAACACCATTGAGTCGTTGGAAAATGGCACGTTAACCCGTGGAGAGCTCCAACGTTCTGCCATAAACATTTGTGAGTTTATCATGAATGCACCTGTATTCTCTAGAAAACAGGAAATTGTAGAAACTGTAGAGTTCTTTAAAGCTAATCCTTCACTTACTGAAGAACAAGCTCAATCCTTATCACAGAATCCACAGGTTAAACCTGTCGTAGAAGGATCGACTAGCTTTAAAGTGGAACAGGCTGGTCAATACCGTATCCTGGTGCATATCATGTCAACGGAACCTGAGCTGGCTCAAAGTGCGTGCAATGTATCAGTGAATGATCAATTGATGACAACCATTCAAACAAATGGTACTGAAGGTCAGTGGATCAGACAAAAGCTTGTGAAAGTTGAACTCGAAGCAGGTCTTTATGATATGAAATTGGAGTTCATCAAACCAGGTTTGCAAATCGATTGGATTGAATTTAATAAAATCGACTAGGTGTCATGTGTTAATGTTAGAATATTAGCCATTTCTAAAAACCGCGATATTTTTCGCGGTTTTTTTTGTTGTACTTATTGTTGCGGGGGTTCATATATTTCATTTCCACTGCTCCACATGAGTATGTAGGGGTGATTTCGAGTCCTTTATTGGATACTAAAATATGAGGAAATTGCCCGGTACACCAACTATGGTGTGTCGGGCTCTTTGCAGATTATATACTTTACAAATACTTGTCTGCATGTACTTGTGTTTGTTCGAATAAGTTAGAAAGTAGGACCAGGACAAACCATAGGTGGAGATGCGTAGAAATGGGGATGCGTAAACAAAGCTTTATTCGTGGCACGTTCATTTTAACCGTGTCATCATTTTTTACAAAAGGGCTTGGATTTTTGAATGGCGTATTGTTGGCACGTTTCTTAGGAGCCGAGGGGGTAGGGCTTCTTATGATTGCTCATCCACTGCTTCCCTTGTTTATTACGTTGACAGAGCTGGGACTTCCTGTTGCGATTTCAAAGCTTGTCTCAGAAGCTGAGGTTAAGCAGGATGAAGCGCGAGTAAAGCGAATTCTCAAAGTATCTTTAAGTATTACGGGTACGTTGAGTATTATACTAACTTTAGTGGCTCTATTTGGCTCCAAATGGATAGCGTCGGTTTTTTTAGCCGATCAGCGGGCGTATTATGCTATGGTCGCTATTACGCCGATCATTCCAATTATTGCGATGTCAGCTGTACTGAAAGGTTATTTTCGTGGAAAACAGAACATGAACCCACTGGCCTTTTCCGATATTATTGAGAATTTGGCGCAAATCATTGTCATTATCGGTGTTGTCAACGTTTTGCTGCCTTATGGGATTGCTTATGCAGCTGCGGGCGCTATGGCGGCTTCCGTGATCGGCGAAGGTTTTGGTTTGCTCTATTTGTTTGCTGTCTTCAAATGGGCAAATCGAGGGAAGATCAAACCCACCTCACCGCCTAATTCTAGTTTTTCACCCAAAGGAGACAGTACGTTGAGAGATCTGCTGCGCATCGGCTTACCGATGACAGGCAGCGGTTTTATTCATTCTCTCTATCATGCGTTTCTCCCATTGCTGATTACGAAAAGTCTAGTCCTGTTTGGTGTGGGGGTTGAGATGGCGACTAAGCAATTCGGACTTTTAGCGGGATATGCTCTCCCCATGTTGTTTCTCCCCAGCTTCTTCACACAATCGTTGTCCACTGCATTAATTCCGGCGATCAGCGAAGCAAGTGTGAGCAATAATAGCAAGCTTATGCATAGTCGGATGGATATGGCTATGCGATCCGCGCTTATTGTTGGTCTTCCATGTACAATCATCCTGTACTTATGGGCTGTACCATTAACTACTTTGATCTATCATTCGCCAGAAGCGGGCGAGCTGCTAAGGTTGATTGCCCCCTTATTTTTCCTTTATTATTTTGGAGCACCACTGCAAGCGATTCTGCTTGGTTTGGGGAAAGCATCAACCGTCATGTGGAACCATATTCTTACGAATATCTTTGAAGTGATTGCGATCTTTGTTCTCGGTTCTAATATTGGCATCGAAGGGGTTGCTATAGGGTTCGGACTGGGGCTTTTGCTGCTGACGCTGCTGAATTTTATGTCTGTGGCAGGAACGATCGGATTTTATTTTGACTTTCGCATTGTATTCAAGGTGGGTGCGGGAGGAATTATCATGACAATTTGCGGGATGACGGCTCATGGTATTCTGCAACGAATGGACCTGGGGCAGATCATTGAACTGTCCGGAGCGCTAATCGTTTCATTGATCACCTATGCTGCAACATTGCAGGTAACTCATGCTTGGGAACGGTCACCGAAACCGCCGACGATTACGCCTGTTTCTTGAAAGGGGATATTTCGGTGTCGTGCTCCAAAAAGTAAATCGAATATTGATGTAACCCTCTGTGTAACAGTATGGAGGCGGATGAAGGTAACGGACAAAAGTATTCAACCCCCGGTTCATAACATCAGAGCAACGATTCTCCAATAACGGATGATCGCTGCTCTGATGTTTTTTACGAATTTTGTTTGAACTGATGAATACATACAGGAGCGGGCTATTGGAAAGGGGAGCTAGATCCAAAAGAGGACTACATAAAGTCGCGATCTAGCTTTTATGAGACACTTTAGAAGTGAAGCAGGACTACGCTAGTTATTACCTAGTATTATCTTTGACCGTATTTTTTTCTAAAATGACTCAGTGTAAGTAACGGCCAGATATAGCGATAACTATGATAATTGGAATAGAAATTACCGGGGAGACCAGCACCAGTTGGATAAGAAGTTTTCCAATCCTCTTCATGAATAGACATGATTAATCTTTCAATCCCTTTTTCCACCGCTGCTGTTGATTTCGGCTGAATGGTGATGATTGCGTCAAGCGCCCATGCGGTTTGGGAAGGCGTACTTTCGCCTAATGGTACATACTTCAATAGCCGATCACTATGACAAGATTCCCCCCAACCCCCATCCGTGTTCTGTATGCTTAGGAGCCAATTCGCTCCTTTTTGCAATGTTTCATGTTCCAGTGGCAGGCCAACGGCCTGCAATCCTGTTAAGGCAGCCCAAGTCCCATAGATGTAACAAACGCCCCATCTTCCGTACCATGAGCCATCCTTCTCCTGATGCTGAATCAGCCATTTCACACCTCGCCCGATGAATTCGTTTCGCGTATCAAGGTCGGCAAAGTTCCCGAGATACTCCAAGGTGCGCCCGGTTAGATCTGCCTCCGAGGGATCAATAGCAGCAGATTTAGCCCCATCGATTGCGAGCCAAGTGAGCATTTCTTTATTGGTGTTTTTTTCAAAAGCTGGCCAGCCACCGTCTTTATTCTGCATCGATAGGACCCAGTTCAGTCCACGATTCCATGACTCTAGATAGGATGGCTGAGTTATTGATAAACTTCGAATGGCTCGTAAAGCAGCGGTCGTATCATCCACATCCGGATTAATCGTATTAGATTCTGAGAAACCCCATCCCCCCGGAGTCGTATCCGGATTATGAATACTCCAATCAGCAGTTTTATGCTGTTGTCTGGTCAGCAGATACGAAGTAGCACGTTGAATCGCGAGATGATGATCGGGAATTTGTGCCTCCTGTAAAGCATAAGCGATTAGAGCCGTGTCCCATATCGTAGACGGAGAGTTTTGAATTGTTGTTTTACTTTCAGAACGGCATTGCATCGCGGTAAGCCCATTTATGGCATTCGTAATCAGAGGATGCTGCTGGTCATAGTCCAGAGCCAGAAGGGCATAGACCATAAGAATTGTACTAGTTGCGTAACTGTATAGAGTCCCGTCGGATTCAATCCGCTGGAGAATAAACTGTTCTGCTTTGGTTCGGGCAACTTCGTGAATGTAGCGAGGGCTTCCAAGAAGTCTGCTTAGGCCAGTTTGAATAACGTCCTGCAGCTCATGATATCCACGGGAAGCTGGTTCAGCATCTTCAATGCGTGTGTCTATGAGATCAGATAGATCAGGAGCATTCGCTGTTGAGATCGAGAAACGTCGATCGGCCATAATAAGCATAGGCGTGAGATGCACTCTTGAGTAGCCAGAGAACTCAAAATAGTTAATAGGAAAATAAGACGGGAACAACAGAACTTCTAGGGGAATCGAAGAGATCGATAAAGGCCATTTGCTCTGTCCAGTAGCTGCGAGAATGACTCTTGTTAGGATGCTAGTTACTTTTCCAATTCCTCCTTTGGATTGAATATAATGCTTTGCGCGCAATATCGGCTCATCTGTCACCTTACTGTACCCAGAATAGAGAAGGGCGTAGTAGGCTTCAACCGAGGTGGATAAGTTACCATCTTTTTCATCTCTATACAATTGCCAGAATCCAGCGGATTGCTGCTCAGCAAGAATGCGATCATGTAGCTGTCGAATCAGGGCTTCATTCTGTACGTTCAAAATCCGAAAGAGAATGATGACATAGGCATCGATAACGATTCCATTCTCAAAACAAAAGTGCCAAGATCCATCTTGCTGCTGTTGATCAATCAGGAATGCCGTTAAACGCTCGATCTCATTATCTACTGTGCTCAGTATAGGATTCATTCCCTAGGTACCTCCGAGGTCCTTCATTTTTAGTATTATATGATGGATGAGAGGTTGAAATGAAAAAGGACTGTAAAGTTGCTTTATGCAACCTCACAGCCCTTGATAATATTTAGCTAATCAATCGGTTAATTTTCAATCACGATACGGTTCAGCTTAAGATTTACCGGGGCAGCAATCGTGTCACCCACAGGGCATTTGCTTTCTAAAAATTGTACGAATGCTTCGACTTTCTCGGCAGGGGATGGGGTCTTTATGTAGAATGTATAGCGAATATCTGAATAGCCGGGACGGACTTCAGAACGATTAAAAAATCCATCGAGGTCCAGATCACCTTCCACGTCTACTCTGAAATCTTCAAGCTCTACCTCAAATTTGGAAGCATAAACTCGAGCCACAATAGATTGGCAGGCCCCTAAAGAAGCAAGCAAAGCTTCAACAGGATTCATTCCTGTATCCGTACCCCCAAGATTTTGTGGTTCATCGATGACGAGCTCGAATTGTCTTGCTTTTGTAATGACTTTAACCCCATCTTGTAAATGGGCAGTTGCTTTGAAAGTTTGAACATTTGGCATTTGTCTACACTCCTTCTTCTGGACAACCCAATTATGATTAGATGTTTCGAATTTTATGTAATTCATAGTATTTTTCTAGGAATTGTTTAGATTATAGTTCTATTCTTTGTACCTTGTCAATACTTGATTTGTTTTATTGGAGGTAGATAATGTGTCGTTGAAATGACGTTTACGTGAATATGAAAATTGACTTCACAACTATCTCTATTATGTCGATAAATATA
The DNA here is from genome assembly GCF_042723305.1 of Paenibacillus sp. NPDC058367. Classification (NCBI taxonomy): domain Bacteria; kingdom Bacillati; phylum Bacillota; class Bacilli; order Caryophanales; family Paenibacillaceae; genus Paenibacillus; species Paenibacillus sp. NPDC058367. The sequence goes on along the minus strand of NZ_JBHXIZ010000001.1, from coordinate 87,435 downwards.
TAGATTGTTTGGTATTTATATACACTGGAGGGATATTATGAACTATTCAGAACTAGGAAAACAATTTATAGGTGGGGAATGGAGAGAAGGGAAGAGTAGTAAAACACTGACAGACATCAATCCATATAATGATGATGTAATCCATACTTTTCAAATTGCCAGCGTTGCTGACATTGACGATGCTTATCAAGCAGCTTATAAAGCAAAGCTGGAATGGGATAAGGTTAACCCGTATATTAAACGTGACATCCTTGAGAACGCTGTTAAATATATTGAAGCGAATGAGGAAGAAATTACATCCATTATTGTTAAGGAACTGGGTGGAACGAGGCTGAAGGCAGCATTTGAGATTGGTCTTGTAAAAAATATGGTAAAAGAAGCGGCAACGTTCCCACTTAGAATGGAGGGTAAGATCCTGCCTTCTACAGAGGATGGTAAGGAGAATCGGCTGTACCGCATCCCTGCAGGCGTGGTTGGGGTGATTAGTCCTTTTAACTTTCCTTTCTTCTTGTCTATGAAGTCGGTTGCTCCTGCGCTGGGTGCTGGAAATGGTGTGGTACTTAAACCACACGAGGATTCACCCATTACGGGTGGAACTCTGATCGGCAAAATTTTTGAAGAAGCAGGTGTACCGAAGGGGCTATTAAATGTTGTAGTGACGGATATAAAGGAGATTGGCGACGCGTTCGTCGAGCATCCGATTCCGAGAATCATTTCCTTCACGGGTTCGACTAAGGTTGGAAGCTATATAGGTCAACTGGCAATCAAGAACTTCAAAAAACCGTTACTTGAGCTTGGCGGCAATAGCGCGTTCATTATCATGGAAGATGCGGATCTCGACTACGCAGTACAAGCTGCGACATTCAGCAGATTCACACATCAAGGTCAGATTTGTATGTCTGCCAACAGAATCATTGTACATAAGACGATCTATCAGGATTTTGTAAATAAATTCAAAGAGAAGGTATCTACACTTACAACAGGTGATCCGAGTGATCCACAGACCATCATTGGACCAGTCATCAACCACCGCCAAGCAGAGACACTGGAAAAGTTAATTGCTAAGGGCATAGAACAAGGCGCTTTTCCTCTGTTGCATGGTAAGATTACCGGCCGAATGGTAGAGCCTACTATCCTTATTAATGTTAAAACGGATATGGCTGTTGCACAAGAGGAGCTGTTCGGACCAGTTGTATGTATCATTCCGTTCGAAACGGATGAGGAAGCTATTGAAATTGCCAACGATACGCGTTTTGGGCTAAGCGGAGCAATTCATACTTCCAATCTTGAGCGTGGTGTAGAAATGGCTAAGAAGGTCCACACTGGAATGGTTCATGTGAATGATGTCACGATTAACGATGAGCCGATTGTAGCTTTCGGAGGAGAAAAACAGTCCGGTATAGGCCGTTTAAATGGGAAATGGAGCTTGGATGAATTTACAACGATGAAATGGATTTCAGTTAATTATGGACAAAGAAAACTCCCTTATTAAGGGTTTGGAGGATAAAACGTGAATGAGATAAATGTAGAAAAAACACAGCATGAACTGATTAATGCTTTCGTAAAAGTGGCTCCACTGCTGAATAGTCTCTATAACGATGACATTACAATTGGCATTTATGACACGGAAAAACTGATCATCAACATTCCGGGGAAAACATTCTCGCTGAATGTCAATCCTGGGGATCCACTGATGGAAGGGGATATTGTAACAAATGCGATTAGGAATGATACAGCATTATCAGCTGTCGTTCCGAAAGAGCTGTTTGGTTTTCCGCTTGCTGCACGTGCGATACCGCTTCATGACGAGCAGGGCAAGGTAATCGGTGGTATCGGTATGGGGACAAGCCTCGAGAAGGCGAATAAGCTTTTTGAAATGGCAGAGAGTTTTTCCGCTATTGTCGAACAGACAACGGCATCTATTGATGACATCAGCCAATCGGTTTCTCATCTTACCGGTCGTGTGACAGACATAACAAACCAAATGAAGGATGTTAGCTCCAGTGCTCAGCAGATCGGAAAGATTTCGACTGTGGTTAAAGAGATTTCGGATCAGAGCAACATGTTAGGACTTAACGCTTCTATTGAGGCGGCAAGAGCAGGAGAATTTGGGAGAGGGTTTTCGGTTGTTGCCGATGAAATTCGGAAGCTGGCGACGAGCTCCAAGGAAAATGTGGACCAGATTAATGGCATTTCTAAGAATATTCAGGAACTGTTGCAACGGTTAAATCATACGTTTTCTGATATTCACGCGCTTACCGGTAGTCAATCAGGAGCAATTAAAGAATTTTCTGCAACGATTCAAGAGATAAGCTTAAAAGCGGAGGAACTAGCGCAGGTTGCTGAAGAAACGCTTTTTAGAAAAGATAAAAGTCAATAAGCAATCAGCAATCAGCATTGATTATACATTAATAAGAATTAATAAGAATTAATACAGTTATCTTGTATTTCTTTTCTCTCTTTAAGCCTGCGCTTTACGCGGGTTTTTTTGTTGTTTGTTGGAATTCAGAAATGAATAATGCTGATGTTACAAAATGGAAAAATAAAACTTGACAGGATTAGATCATCTCGTATACATTTGTATACATAAACGAATCGTATACATATGTATACAAAAAAGGAGGAGTAAATATGCGTGATGGACATTTCGGAAAACGCGGTCATAGAGAACATGGGGAACACAAAGACCGTGGAGAGCATAGAGATCGCGAGCATATAAGCAGACATGGGATGGATTCTATGGATGGTCCCCCCAAAAGTGCTCAAACTTTTCGTCGCGGCAGAGCTCTAGCATTTTTGGAAAAGCTGAATGTGAATCGAGCCACTTTACAGCGGCAGCTGCAAACACCGGAGCTGGATTCGATTAAGCAAGTGATTAGCGGTGAATTGAAGGCAACGGAAGCGATCATTGAAGAGTTTATCCATATTTTTCAGATTCATGAAGTAACGCCGGAAGATAAGACTGTTGGCGAAATTAAAAAAGAGGAGAATGATCAAAAAAATGAAAACCATTGATCTTATAAAAACCCGTAGAAGTATTAAGAAATTTAAGGCGGATTCGATTCATGAGGATGATTTATTGAATTGGCTGGAAGCAGCTAGTTATGCTCCAAACCATCGTATGAACGAACCTTGGGAACTCCTATTTATCGGGCCTGAGACTAGAGCTAAATTAAAGCATAAGACGAATTTTGGAAGCGCTCCTGTCGTTCTTGCTATCTTATCTAAACCTGGTGCAACAGCGTTTGAACGTGATGAGAATGTTATGGCTGCCGCATGTTTCGCACAGAACTTCTTATTAGCTGCACATGAAGTGGGAGTTGGAGCCTATTGGGCTTCTTTAGGTGCTTTACCTCATAATCGTGAAATTCTAGGTGTCCCGCAAGATTACGATGTGATTGGACTATTTGGCATTGGATATCCGGAGGAAGTTCCAAATGCTAAGCCAAGAACACCGATGAATTCAAAAATCACATATTTATCTTAAAAGGTGATGGAATGTGGAAACTTAAGAGTTACTTAAGGCCATATTGGTTGTGGTCTGTGTTAGCACCACTTATGATGATGCTCGAAGTGTTTATGGATTTGCTTCAACCTACACTAATGGCGAGCATTGTGGATCATGGGATTATGACGAAAGATTTATCACATATTTATTCGACGGGATTGACCATGCTTGGAGTAGCATTTGTCGGTCTAATTGGTGGGGTGGGCTGCACCGTTTTTTCGAGTATCGCCTCACAAAATTTCGGGAATGATTTACGGATTAACCTGTTTGAACATATTCAGAAATTCTCAAACAAGAATCTGGATCAATTGAAGACGGGTTCATTGATTACTCGTCTAACAAATGATGTGGTGCAGCTACAAACCTTTGTTCAGATGATTTTGCGGAATATTCGCTCTCCATTGCTATTAATCGGCAGCTTGATAATGGCTATACGGATTAGTCCTTCGCTGACCCTTATCCTTGTCGTTGCCGTGCCATTGCTGGTTGCAATATTATATGGGTTAATTCGACTTTCTTTCCCTTTGTTCGAGAAAATGCAGGTCAAATTAGACGGCGTCAACACAGTATTGCAGGAAAATTTATCGGGTATTCGTGTAGTCAAAGCCTTCGTCCGTGCTAAGCATGAACAGAAACGGTTTAATACAGCGAACAAGGATTACACTGAGACTGCGATAAAAGCGGTGCGATTAATGTCGTTAAATATGCCGCTCATGATGCTTGTGCTCAATGTCAGTATCGTAGCTGTGCTTTGGTTTGGTGGGCTGCAGAGCTGGAACGGCTCCCTGCCGGTCGGTCAGTTAATTGCCTTCATTAACTATATCACCCAATTGTTGATGTCCATGCTGATGTTGAGCAATATGCTCACATTCTTCTCGCGTGCAAAGGTCTCCGCAGATCGGGAGAATGAAGTGTTTTCTACGATCAGCGAGATTACAGATGTAACCGAAGCTGAAAATGATAAGCTACAAAACGGTCGAATTGTATTTGACAACGTTTCATTCGCTTATGATCATACGGATGAGAACCTCGTGTTAGATGGTATCAATTTCACTGCTGAGCCAGGTGAAACTGTAGCCATCCTTGGAGCAACCGGTGCTGGTAAATCAACCTTGGTGAGCCTCATTCCACGCCTTTACGATGTTTCTTCTGGATCAATCACAATTGATGGTTCCGACACTCGGCAAATTTCTTTGGGACATTTACGTCGCAAGATCGGTTACGTTATGCAGCAAGCCATTCTGTTCAGCGGAACAATCCGTGATAATATCCGATATGGCAGACCGGAGGCTACGGATGAAGAAGTGGAACAAGCAGCAAAAGCTGCTGAAGCGCACCATTTTATTTTAGAGCTACCACAGGGTTATGATACAGTGCTTGGCCAACGAGGCATCAACTTGTCCGGTGGGCAGAAGCAACGGCTTTCGATTGCAAGGGCGTTGTTAATACAGCCAACAATTCTCATCATGGATGACAGTACGAGTGCGCTCGATGCGGCGACTGAGTCACGAATTCGGCAAATGTTAAAAAAACGGCTGAGTAGCAGCACTAATATAATGATTGCTCAGCGTGTCACATCAGTGATTGACGCGGACCGCATCTTAATTCTAGAAAACGGCCGAATTGCTGTACAAGGTACACATGATGGTCTAATGAGTAGCAGTGAAATTTATCGAGACATCTGGAAATCACAGATGAAAGGGGAGGAGGTTCCTTATGTCAAAGCATGACAACGGCATGAACACTCCCCCTATCCATAGACCAGGCGGATTCGGACCAGGAATAGGAACGGGATCTGGCCCCGGACGCGGCGGCGCTGTGCCAATCGTGCGCGCCAAAAATCAAGCTAGCACGCTTAAACGCATCTGGACTTATTTGAATCGTCAACGGTTCGGGTTAATCATTGTATATGTATTTACTGTGTTGAATGCACTTCTTTCATTGATCGGACCGTATCTCATCGGTAAAGCGATTGATACTGCGGTTATTCCACACAATTATCAGGGTCTTATTCGGTTTTGCATACTCCTTATTGGCATTTATGGGCTAGGCAGTGTAGTTGCCTGGGTGCAAGCATACGTCATGACATCTGTTTCGCAGAATACTGTTTTTGAGCTGCGACGTGATCTGTTCAGCAAGTATCAGCAGCTGCCCATTAAATTTTTTGACACTCGGGCTAACGGAGAATTGATGAGCCGGGCAACTAACGATATTGAGAGCGTATCCAGCACACTCAATCAGAGTGTAACCCAATTGTTAAATAGTTTGATAACATTAAGCGGCTCCCTCGTTATTATGTTAATGCTGAACGTTCCGTTGACGGTAGTCTCATTAATCACGATCCCGCTCGTATTATTGGCTAGTCGAAAAATCATTGGTTTAAGCCGCACTTATTTTAGAAATCAGCAGCGACATTTAGGTGAACTTGGCGGGTTCATCGAAGAAACCATCAGCGGACAAAAGGTGGTCAAACAATACAGTAGGGAAGAGTCAGAAGTTAAACGATTCCGAAAAATAAGCGGAGAACTGAATAAGGTCAGCATTAAGGCACAAATCGTATCAGGATTAGTAGGACCCGTGATGAACATGATTAATAACCTTGGTTTTGCGATCATTGCCGGGGTTGGGGGCTGGATGGCTTTCCATAACATGGCTACGGTTGGTATAATCGTTAGCTTCCTTACCTATTCCAAACAGTTCGGTAGACCCATTTCTGATCTTGCTAACCAGTACAATTTAATTCAATCTGCAATCGCCGGTGCAGAGCGTGTGTTTGAGGTTTTGGAGATGCCGTCCGAATACGGGGATGAAGAAAGTGAGGATCTCCCAAGATTAACAGGGGAGGTTGTTTTTCAGGACGTTTCTTTTGCTTACAATGCGGATTCCCCGATTTTGTCGGGCGTTACGTTTGAAGCAAAACCTGGGGAGAAAATTGCACTCGTTGGCCCAACAGGAGCAGGTAAAACAACCATCGTTAACCTGCTGATCCGATTCTATGATTTGAATGGCGGTTCCATACGAATTGATGGTCGCGACATCCGAGAGCTGGATAAAAACGCACTTCGTAGTCAACTAGGGATGGTGCTGCAAGATGCGCATGTATTCTCGGGAACGATTCGTGAGAATATTCGGTTTGGCCGACTCGATGCGACCGATCAAGAGATTGAGCAGGCGGCTCAGCTAGCCAATGCGGATGCTTTTATCAAAAGATTGCCGCATGGTTACGAGACCCTCCTCAATGCAGAAGGCAGTAATCTGAGTCATGGCCAGCGCCAGCTGTTAACGATTGCTCGCGCAATTTTAGCTGATCCTGCCATATTAATTCTTGACGAAGCAACCAGTAGCGTGGACACACGTACGGAAATGCACATTCAACAAGCAATGAAGAATTTGATGAAGGGTCGAACAAGCTTTGTAATCGCCCACAGGCTTAGTACGATCCAGGACGCCAATCGCATACTCGTGATCCAGGGTGGAGGAATTGCTGAGCAAGGAAGTCATGAGGAGCTTCTTGCGATGCAGGGCGCCTATTACGAGTTATACAATACCCAGTTCAAACGAGCGATTTAAAGAAACATTTGTATGGCTTATGAAAAAACACTGACTTAGATCAGTGTTTTTTTGTTAGCGAGGTGACCACAGACCATCGAATTGACCGCCGAAACGCTACATTGTATGCTACTACAAGATAATGTAAACAAGGAAGTGATTATTTGAGCCATTCCAGCTATGAACAGCTTGAGACCGAAGGCAAACTACCGTTTGATGTTTCTTTACATAGTGTCAACTTTGTGCCGAATCACTGGCATATGAGTGTGGAGCTGATTTTTGTGCTGTCCGGCAATCTAGAGGTTTCGACCGGAAACCGTCAATATAGGCTTAAAGAAGGCGATATGCTACTCATTAACCAGTGTTACGTGCATGAAGTTATCGGATTAGATCAGAATATCATCGCTACCTTTCAAATCCCAACAACCTATCTTAAGCAGCATATCCACAATGTGGAGAAGATCAGCTTTGAATGTTATTCTGCTGAAGTCGGTCCTGAGAAGCAAAATGGCTTAGATAACATGCGTCAGCTCATGGCTGAAATGGTACAACTTAAGTACAAAGGCGGAGAAGCCTATGAACTGGGGATGGAAGCACGTATGCTTGGGTTATTCTCTGTTTTGGTCAAACAGTTCAAGCTGCCAAATTCCGGTGAAGCGATGAATATAAAATATATGGAACGAATGATGAGCATCATCACTTATATAGATGAACATTATAAAGACCCGGTGTCGCTGCAGACAATCGCAGAACGAGAGTATTTGTCGGTGCCGTATTTGTCCAAATTTTTTAGCGAGAACATTGGGGTCAACTTCCAGACTTACTTAACCAGCATTCGTTTAAAAAATACCGTAGAAGCCCTTTTAAGAGATCAAGATCATTCGCTTGCTGAGCTGGCACTTGAGCAGGGCTTTCCAAACGCAAAATCTTTTTACGCTGCATTCAAAAGCCGATATCATATTACACCACATGAATATCGCAAAAAATATCGGCCTCAAACTCATGCGAAACAGGAAGGTTCTGCTTCCGGCTACTTAGCATTTAATCAATCCAGCGCACTGGGTATTGTTCGGCAATTCCTCCGGCGTAGTCAGTCGCACCAGCTTGAACCCGTACATGCGGTTGTTCAGCTGTCTGCGAGTATTCCTTTAAACAGGATTCAGCGGCAAATCCAGCATAGCTGGAAAAATATCATTACGATTAGTAAAGCAAATGAAGGACTCCAAAGTGATGTACAAGCTCATTTGAAATATGTACAAGAGCGGTGTCCGTTTCGCTATTTGCGTTTTCATGGAATTTTTGATGATTCAATGATGGTGTACCGGGAGGATTACGAAGGGCAGGCACATTTTAATTTTCGCTTTGTAGATCAGTTGTTTGATTTTTTGTTATCGATCGGTTTGAAGCCTTTTATAGAACTGGGGTTTATGCCTTTTGATCTCGCAGCAGACAGCAGTAAACATGTGTTTTATGAAAAGAGTTACGTGAGTCCGCCTAAATCCATGGACCGCTGGTGCGAATTGGTAGATCGGTTTATTCGCCATTGTATCAATCGATATGGTCTTGAAGAGGTGGAAAGCTGGAAGTTTGAATTCTGGAATGAACCGGAATATGGTTTGTTCTGGCCTGCGACGGAAGAAGTGTACAACGAATTGTATGCCCGAACGTTCGATACCCTCAAAGCCATCTCTCTGAACCTTCAGATTGGCGCTCCTGGTAGAATTATTACTCTGAACTCCAATGCGTTTTGTGAACAGTTTTTCGCTTTCTGTAAAGAACGGGGTTGTCTTCCAGACTTTATCCCGTTACATTTTTATCCGCATGAGGACATGGATGATCTGCTTAGTAAAAATTGGGAGCCTAAAGAACGATTAAGTGAAAAAGAAATATCTCCACTTACAGTAGAGGGGTTCAACAAAGTGTCCCCAAACCCCGATTATTTGAAGGAATCACTGGAGCGTGAAATCGGACTGCTCGCTGAGTTGGGACTTAACGGACAAGAGCTATATTTAACCGAATGGAATTCAACGGCATTTCATCGTGAACTGACCAATGACACATTATATAAAGCTGCATATATCGTAAAAAATATCATCGAAAATCTCGACAGCATCAGCGGGTTCGGATATTGGGTACTAAGTGACAATATTGAAGAAACGGCGGCTTCATCCCGGATATTTCATGGTGGTCTTGGACTTATGGCTCAGTATGGAATTCCGAAAGCCGCTATGCATGCCTATGAAATGCTCGCTAAACTGGGGGATCGGCTAGTCGCACATGAAGAGTGTTATATTGTGGCGGCTGGAAGAGGTGGTTATCAGATTTTGGCTTATAATTACTGTCATTTTGATGATTTGTACGCGCTTGGTGATACTTCATTCATTACACCTACTAGTCGTTATAATGGCTTCAAAAACGAGAGGCATCTTAAAATTGAACTCACATTAACTGGATTACCATCTGGCAGATATAAGCAAGTGAACCATACGATCAGCAGGGCACATGGCAGCAGCTTTGACAAGTGGGTAGAAATGGGGGCTCCACCCGTTCTGACTGTAGAGGACACTGCTTATCTAAAAGCTGCCTCTCTTCCAGGTAGACAGATTCAGCTTCTTGAAGTAGGTGAAGAGCTTTCTGTTGTCATTAGAATGGAACCTCATAGCGTAGAGCTCATTGAGCTGACTCCATTGTTTTGAGAAAATGAGTCAATTTTTAAGCTTCATCTTGATGAATAATATTGAAACGCTTTCATTTAGATTAAAAATGAACCTAAAAGTGTGTAATTGACCACCTCTCCTCCAAGAGGTGGTTTATTTTATAATCAAATTGTAAACGTTTTCTAAAAGGACGAGGAGGAATTACAATGACTGGAGCATCGACTAAAGGGCAGGTTCACACCCCTTTTCGTAGATTGACCTTTGGTATTCTGCTTGGGTACGGCATGATGATGCTGGCACTGATGACACCTGCCACCTTGCTGCTGACCTTTAAAATGATTGAAGTGGATCCGAATGGATATACCTCTTCCTATGGGCTGGTTGCAGGAATAGGCGCATTCTTTGCTCTTATCGGAAATCCGATTGGCGGTGCACTCAGTGACCGAACCCATCTTTCGTTCGGACGGCGGCGCACGTGGATTATCCTAGGTCCACTAGTTGGCTGTGCTGCTCTGGTATGTACTGGTTTCGCCAACGAACCTTGGCAGATCATGATTAGCTGGGCAGTCGCCCAATTTTTCTTTAATGTAGGGATGGCAGCCTATACAGCGCTCATTCCAGACCAAGTACCTCAGGAGAAACAAGGGACAATCTCCGGATTAATCGGTCTCACTATTCCAATCGCTATGACGGTAGGGATGATCATGATGACAGTGATGACCTCAGTTTCTTCAGAAATTAAGTGGCTTTTGCTAGGTGTAATCGGCATCATAGGTCCACTTCTCAGTACGTTGATTATTAAAGAAGGTAAAGTAGAACTTGTTCCCAAGACACATAATCAAATATCGCTGGGTAAGAAGCTGAGTACGATTTTTCCTAGTCCACGTAAATTCCCGGAATTCTCTTGGGCTTTCGTATCCAAGTTCCTGATCATGATGGGATATTGTAGCACTTTATACCTCACAGTCATGCTGGTAAACCGGATGGGACTTACGGAAGAGCTGGCCACCGCAAAGGTTGCTACGATTAATATCGTTATGTTAGTGGGTGTTGCAATTACAAGTATCTTCGGTGGGGTGTTGTCAGATAAATTTGGTAAGCAAAAACCATTCCTGATTGTTTCAGGGTTCATCATTGCTATTGGGGTTCTGTTGTTTGCCTTTGTGCCAAGTTATCCGGCCTACATTGCCGGAGCTGCAGTGATCGGATTGGGCTTTGGCTGCTTCTCAGCCGTAGATATGGCACTCGTTGCACGGATTCTTCCAAGTAAAGAGGATTCCGCCAAAGACTTCGGGATTATGAACGTAGCTAATGCGTTGCCTCAGTCCATTGTTCCAGCAATCGCTCCTGTGCTGTTAGGCATTGGCAGCTGGACCTTCTTTTACATCTTCCTTGCCGTCTGCACTATACTCGGTATGCTGGCAGTGAAGCCACTTCCAGAAGTGGGAACAGAGAAAAGAGCTCAAACTGCTGAACTAACAGCTGTCGAAGCGCAATCACAAAAAGCCAATCTGGTCTAAGAAAAAACAAACAAGAAAACAGTGGAGGGAAACCATATGAATCAGAGAGAGACTATTAACACTAAAAGCCTTCATACCATTTCTTACGTAAGCAATAAGGGCGGTCCAACCTTGGGTTATTCCCCGGATTCTGGAGTGCAGATTCTCGAGCAGGACGGACTTTTCTTCAAAGATCTGAATCGTAATGGCAAGCTGGATAAATATGAGGACTGGCGATTGACACCGCGAGAGCGGGCTGAAGATCTAGCTTCACAAATGAGTATTGAACAAATTGCTGGACTCATGCTGTATAGTCGTCATCAATCCATCCCAGCACTTAGTAGCAGCTGGTTCTCAGGAACATATAACGGTAAATCCTATGAGGAGAGCGGAGCTAAGCCATGGGAGCTTACCGATGAACAATTAGCATTTCTGGCACAGGACCACCTGAGACATATTCTGGTGACCACCGTGGAGAGTCCAGAAATAGCTGCTCTGTGGAACAATCAGGTGCAGGCATTTGCAGAAGGAACCGGCCTTGGGATTCCAGCCAACAACAGCTCCGACCCACGCCATGGCTCAGATTCTAGCTCAGAGTTTAATGCTGGAGCTGGTGGGCAAATCTCCATGTGGCCGGAGACGCTGGGCCTTGCGGCAACCTTCGATCCGAAGATCACCTATCGTTTCGGGCAAGTTGCATCACGTGAGTATCGTGCACTTGGTCTAGGGACGGCGCTATCGCCGCAAATCGATATTGCTACAGATCCACGATGGTTTCGTTTTAACGGCACTTTTGGCGAGGATTCGAAGTTATCTGCTGACATGGCAAAGGCTTATGTCGACGGCTTCCAGAGCTCGAAAGATGACAGGGAGATTAACGAAGGCTGGGGATATGACAGCGTGAACGCTATGGTAAAACACTGGCCTGGCGGTGGTTCCGGGGAAGGCGGAAGGGATGCGCATTATGCTTGTGGCAAATATGCTGTCTATCCGGGTGCTAACTTTGATGAACATCTTATTCCATTTACAGAAGGGGCTTTCAAGCTGGAAGGCCCAACCAAACAGGCTTCAGCGGTCATGCCATACTACACAATTTCTACAGATCAAGATCAGTTGAACGGGGAGAATATCGGAAATTCTTATAGTTCCTATCTTATTACCGATCTGCTTCGGGAAAAATACGGTTACGATGGCGTTGTGTGCACAGATTGGCTCATTACAGCAGACGAATCAGATAGTAAGGATTCCTTTCTCAGTGGTAAACCTTGGGGCGTAGAGGGTATGTCCGTCGCAGAACGGCATTACAAGCTCTTGATGGCAGGCGTTGACCAATTCGGCGGCAATAATGAGATGGAGCCCGTCCTTGAAGCATACCGAATGGGAGTAGCTGAGCATGGAGAGGTATGGATGCGGAATCGCTTTGAGCGGTCAGCTGTTCGGCTTCTACTTAATATTTTCCGTCTGGGTCTCTTCGAGAACCCGTATTTGAAGCCTGAGGAGAGCGCTCGGATTGTTGGGAATCCTGAGTTTATGCAATCAGGCTATGAAGCACAGCTGAAGTCGATCGTGCTGCTGAAAAACAAAAATCGGGTATTGCCGTTGGCAGCGAAACAAACCGTATATGTTCCGAAGCGTTATACTCCAGCAGGAAAGGATTGGTTCGGCAACCCAACGCCGGAAAAGACAGAATATCCGGTGAACCTGGATGTTGTGTCTAAATATTATCATGTGACAGATCAGCCGGAAAAAGCAGACTTTGCTCTTGTCTTCATAAGCAGTCCTAAATCAGGAGTAGGCTTTAGTCAGGAAGATTCTGAGCAAGGTGGTAACGGCTATGTGCCCATTAGCTTGCAATTTAGACCGTACACTGCGGAACATGCTCGGGAGCAGAGCTTAGCTGGAGATGCGCGAGATAACGATGTACTTAACCGTTCTTATAAAGGAAAAACCGTTGTTACGCATAATGAGAGCGATCTGGATCGTGTCATGGAAGCTCGCAAGCTGATGAAAGACAAACCGGTAATTGTGTCGATGTTATTGTCCAATCCTTCGGTTGTTGCCGAATTTGAGGGAGAGGCTGATGCTATACTTGTTAATTTTGGGTTACAGGATCAAGCACTTATGGAGGTGTTAACGGGTGCCGAGGAGCCTTCGGGATTGCTCCCAGTACAAATGCCATCAGGTATGCAAACGGTAGAAGAGCAGCTGGAAGATGTGGCACATGACATGGAATGTCATGCGGATTCAGAAGGAAATGTATATGATTTTGCCTTTGGAATGAATTGGAATGGTGTTATAGAGGATGAAAGAACGAAGAATTACCGGAAATAAGAACCGTTCTGCGGAAAAATAAAAGCAAAGCACCGCCTGAAGAATTTATCAGGCGGTGCTTTGTATATCAATCGGTTTTCCGTTGGCGGAGCTATAAATTTCTTTCCAACAAAGTCCCAAGTTGTTCAGCCAAGACTTGATGTGTCACAGGCTTCTCATTCTTGAACCACCATTCCACAACCCCTGCATAAGCCGATGCCACAAAACTAATCATAACCTCTTCATTTAATCCGTGGTTTATCCCTTCCGTTACATTTACTTCATGTCTAAACTCTTTTTGAAGAAAGGTTAAGAACCGATTACGGAAATAAGGAGCGCCTTTGCTTGCCAGCATCATAGAGAAAAAAGAATAATGATTATCGAAGTATTCCGTCCACTTCAACGTGGCCTCAATAAAATCTAAATCTGCTGCCGATTCGCAAAGTACTCTAAGAACTTCTATATGTTCCTCGATAAGCTTGTCTAATAAATCATATTTATCCTGATAATGAAGATAAATGGTTCCTCGGCTTACATTTGCCTTGTCGGAGAGATCCTGTATGGTAATGTCGTCAAAATTCTTCTCGGACATCAATTCAATAACAGCTTTCTTAAGTGCTTCTTGCGATTTAAGAATCCTTCTATCCACTTTAGACATTTGAGTTTCTCCTTACCTTCAAAAAAAATGAACGCTTTTATAGGACCTGTTCAGTATTGAACAAAACACACACATCGCTTTAAAAAACCAGAAACCCGCAAATTTCTCTTTAAGAAGCGTAGACAAGCTCAATGACGATGGGCTAAGTATTCAAACCTGCCAAATGCAAAATCTGCTTCAGACGATCTATATCCACATAGATATCTTCGAATCCCGGAAAACGAATAGCAGGATCTGGCCAGCCTTGACCATACATCATGTAATAATCAAGAGCGTTATGGTTGCTGATCATCCAATACGTTGGAACGACATGCTGTTCATGAACAATTTCAATAACTTGTGTTCCAGATTGACAAAAAGCCAGATTGGCCAGTCCAGCGCCATGTGCTCCCATGATTACCTTTGCCGAAGCGAATAACTGGATTTGCTGGGCAACCGTCCAATCCTCAAGATAAATAGGTTGAATGCTATATTCTTCAAGGCAGCGTATAACTTCCTCTTCATTAACCAAGCGCCTGGTTCTTGCTTTGTTTCGAGAAATATAAATACGCTCAGGTGTAGCGAGTGTTGATTCCCTGTGAGGCAGCAATAATTTACGTAGCGTATCCGTGGTCCACGGGGGATAGTGGGAATTCATCATCAAAGAAGGGACAAGTAGCTGATCAGCTTCAAAGTAAGCTTCAGGATTTGTCCGGATTACTGAAGACTCTGATATACCGAGCATAGCCCAGGTTTGTTCCACAAATGGTCCATATGGATTTGGATTCATGATGATAGAGGTATAAGGAATTCCACTCGTTTTGAGCATCGCCAGCCTAGGGAGCACATCGTACAACCAGTGGAAATAGTTATGGCTTCCGCAAAACGTCAACACAGCCACGGTTCCTTCTAAATATTGAAGTTTTGGACCATTCCACCGGTGGAACACAGGGTGTTCCTCAGCTTCTAGCATTCTATTTTGAACGGCGTCATATTCCTGTGACAGATCAAAGATCAGCTTTCCCTCCGGAGATAGAACAGCACCAGATTCTCCCCATACCCTTCCACTCGAGATGGTGGCTAAGTATCCGCCAAACGGCTGTAAACAATAAGGCGTCAGTGCAGGATGAATACTCGATTCAATGCTTTTAGGAGCGGTGAACTCGGCCACCTGACCGAAATCAAACGGAATAACCTGTCCAGCTTCATGGATAGTTCTTTTTTGTCCCCATTCTGTTTCAAGTTCCAAGACACTCCGGTAATATCCAGAGGGCGCTCCCCCGTTCACAGAAAAACTCATCGTTTCACCTCTTTTGGCCAAGTAGAACTCCAGAAACATCATTAAGCTATTCTATGGAACAAGGAACTTAACGACACAATTCCTTCTGAAAAGGGCGAGTGAACAGTTCCTTTATAGCTTCTTCCGATAAGCCTTAGGAGACATACCGTAGGTTTTGGTGAATTGTCGTGTAAAGTAATTGCTATCGCTAAACCCGCTTTCATGTGAGATCTGAGTAATACTGAAGTTAGAATGCTTCAACAAGCTGCAAGCCCGTTCCAGACGCAACCGATGGAGATAGGAGATAGGAGTCGTCTGATAGTAAGAGCGAAAGATCCGGTTTAAGTGTCTAACAGATATCCCTGCGTGTGCGGCGATTTGATCCAGCGACAACGTTTCAAGATAATGGTCTTCCATAAAAGAGAGCGACTTCGCCAAATGTATTAGATGATTATCCTGGCTGCCTTTATCCTGTTTTTCATAATGCCTTGATAAATAGACAACCAGTTCCATAAACCGTGAGACGAGCAACGTCTGATATCCTTGAAGCTTGTGGCTATATTCTTCAATCATACCGGCAATGAGTGCAGTGACAAACTCCAGCATGGGAATTGGCAAGCTTAGTTTACTTGTGTAGGCATGTTTATGACGATACAACGGTTCCAATACAAACAGCGCCTGAAAGCCATTCGAAGTTCGCAGATCCGGTCCAGCCGTCGACAGCATTTCAGGCTTGTACATAATATTACAGATCTTAAAATCCTGAGGATCTTTAAAAGCATGCGGGGTTGAACCGTTAATCACAAAAACATTCCCCTTCTTGATGAATGATTCTTCGGTATTCACAATATGAGTAGCAGTACCACTCAAGACGATTACAAGCTCTGAAAAGTCCACATGTCTATGAAGATCAGTATCATTGTCATGAAAGCCGTATTGAATAAAGAATGGGAATTTCTGATCTGATGTAAACCAATTCAAATAAAATTCGCTCAATTCGTAACCCTCCAAAAGCATGTCTAGATGAATGGATGTCTATATCATGCTATTTTACGACTGGATAATCAAGGTTTATCGTTTAGCTGGTGGAGTATAATCCTTGACATAGATGCAAATGTTCAACAAAAGGAGAATGCTTCATGAAATATAACAATCCGATATTACCAGGTTTTTATCCAGATCCAAGCATTTGCAGAGTAGGCGAGGATTACTTTTTGGTAAACAGTTCATTTGCTTACTCTCCGGGAATACCCATTTGGCATAGTAAAGATTTAGTCCATTGGAAGCAGCTCGGGTATTGCTTAACACGTGATTCCCAGCTTCAATTTGATAAATCGGTCGT
Organism: Paenibacillus sp. NPDC058367; assembly: GCF_042723305.1. Lineage (NCBI taxonomy): Bacteria > Bacillati > Bacillota > Bacilli > Caryophanales > Paenibacillaceae > Paenibacillus > Paenibacillus sp. NPDC058367. Next base: position 70,654 of record NZ_JBHXIZ010000001.1, on the reverse strand, counting down.
GTCTGGAGGGGTGTGGGCACCAACCATTCGTCATCATAATGGTCGATTCTACATGGTGACGACAAATCAGGATAGCGGTGGACATTTCTATGTTTGGACGGTGGATCCAGCAGGTGAGTGGTCGGATCCTATTTATGTGGATCAGGAAGGGATTGATCCATCCTTATTTTTTGACGATGGAAAAGTATATTTTACAAGCACTGGCACCAAGGATGGTATGGGAATCTACCAATGTGAGATTGATATTGAAACGGGCCATAAGCTGTGCGATTCTCGTTTGATATGGACAGGCAGTGGCGGTAAATTTCCTGAAGGACCACATCTTTATAAAATAAATGGCTACTATTATTTAATGTGTGCTGAAGGCGGGACAGAATATGGACACATGGAAACCATAGCAAGAAGTAAATCACCCTATGGACCCTATGAATCCTCACCCCGGAACCCCATTTTGACTCACCGGAGCTCGGATTACCCTATACAAGCTACGGGACATGGCGATCTGGTAGAAGCACAGGATGGCAGCTGGTGGGCGGTATTTCTAGGGATTCGACCAGTAGGATATCCATATCGACATCATCTTGGCAGAGAGACATTTCTTGCTCCGGTCCATTGGAGTGAAGATGGATGGCCGATGATTGGAGATCACGGTGTTGTTGGATTAGAAATGGAAGCTGACACTCCACCACCAGTGCTATGGGAAGACGAGCCTGAGACCGATGATTTTAATCGATCTGATTTAGGAATGAGCTGGAATTTTATTCGCAATGCTAAAAAAGTCGATTGGTCTTTGCAGGAGCGACCAGGGTGGCTGGCATTACATGGAGCGGATGTGAGATTAAGCGAACAGGGAACGCCTGCATTTATTGGCTGTAGACAGCGTCACTTGGATTGTGAAATCTCCACTAAAATGGAATTCAACCCACTAGATGGTGATGAAGCGGGTCTCGTTGTGTTTATGGATCAGATGTATCACTACGAAATCGGACTAACCCAGGTAGAAGGTGAAAATGTGATTACGCTGCGAAGACAAGTGGGTAGCATAAGTGATGTAAAATATTCTTCTCCATTGGAAGACACAGTCGTAGAATTGAAGATTCAAGCATTACCTGAGAAATATTTGTTCTCTTATCGAGGTGCAGATCAGTTATGGCATCCACTAGGTGAAGCGGAGACACACTTGATCTCTACTGAAGTGGCAGGCGGATTTACCGGAGTGTTCTTTGGGATGTATAACTACTCTATCAACCGAACAATCGCATATTATGATTGGTTCCGCTATCAAAAGGAATAACAATCCTAAAATATGTTAAATTAAGAAATGGCGATGCTCGGGATGTTTCCCTGCACCGCCATTTCTTGTATTTGGCAATAGCTTAATTTTTCCGTATATATTCTATATACCAGTGCTGATTGTGACCGCCGTTATCACTCCATTGAATGGCCTGCGCACCGCTGGTTTTATCTTGTCCCGAAATATCCAATAACTTGCCACTGGCTCGGTTTTTAATTTTATACATGTTTTTTTCACCAGTTGGAATAAGCTCCCACTGTTGGTTCCACCCGTTATTGCTCGGCCATTGAATAACACTGGCCCCATCGGATGAAGATGCTCCGTTGACATCCAATAAATCTCCGCTAGCAATGTTTCTGAAATTATAATATCCGTTTTCTGCAATTTCGAGATACCATTTTTGATACTCTGCTCCTTGATCGATGTATTGTACGATAAGCGCACCGTCTGCTTGTGAATCCGCTCCGCTGACTGACAGCACGTTATTGCTGTGTTCATTAATAATTTTGAGAGGAATTGGCACTCCAGCGTACGTCGTTGAAGTTAGTGCGAGTGATGATGCAGATACAACTAACACAAGTGCCAAAAGAGTTTTCAAACCGTACCGAATGAGAGATCGTTTCATGAAAATACACTCCTTCTTCAATTTAATTTAATTTCTTAACCTGCGGCCTGTCCAATTTAAAAACAAGCTTTATGTATTCAACTTAACCACCTCCTAAATCAGTAAATGTATTGCATGTCATTTGATAGAATCTGAAAAAGGACTCTATCCTCAAAAGTAAATAGATAAAATATAAATAAATAATGGTTCATTTGCTAAGAATATACTTTAATATCAAATAATGAGTCAATATGATTTTTTTTCTCTATTTATATAAAAATAATACTATCAACAGCTTTAAATGAGCACTTCAAAAACCAAAAATACTCATCGGACCATAAAAAGACACGGATACAAGTCAGTGTCTTTTTGTGGACATTCCTGATATTTCACTTCTATGTTCAGTGCTAAAGGAAATATCTTCTTGTCTACTTTTTAAGATATTCTTGGTAAGGTAAGGGGATATCAATGAATAAGAGGTGATGAGTTGTAATGATTAAGAAATACTGCTTGTTCTGTGATGAGATGGTATCCATTACATCGGAAGGTGATTACGATAGATTTTTAGGCTGTAATTGTTCTCCTGACGGGTTCTATAACTTATTGAGAGACAGCTATGAGCCTATAAACTCTCTCGCGCATCCAAAGAAACGCGATATGTTTCATGTGATATCGGCTTATATACGGGAGCTGACAGATCGCGGAGAAAAGGTCAGTCTATCGGCCGACGATTTAGAAACCATTGTAAACTCCTCGAAAATTCCAGTGACGATTGAAGATAAAGGAAACCGTTTACTGCAATACTTATACAGACATTCTGAAGCCCCTGGGGAATCCGTTGTTATTCAGCCACTCTCCAGTAGCTATAACCTAACGTATTCGCCTAATCTGCAAGAACTGGTATATATCATAGATAAGCTGATTAACGAGCAGTTTATGATCAGGGAAGGCATGACCTTTAAGCTGACGGATAAGGGATGGAATGAAGCTGCCGCAATCGCAGGAGGCAAAAAATTAAAACCCTGTATCGTTCTATTGTCAGATGCAGAGGATTTGCACACGGAGTGGGTGGATAAGCTGCTTCCTAAAATCGAGCAGTTTGGTTATATACCACGGTTACTAAGGCATACTTCAATGCATAACCGTGAACCGTATTCCTTAGAGCTTATAGAGGAGAGTAAACTGATTATCGCTGATTTAACCGGCCAATCCCCTGAAGTGTATTTTACTGCAGGATATGCGCTCGGGTTGAACATTCCAGTGATTTGGACTGTGAACAGCAGCGATGCTAATGATCTTTTCGTACAAGTGAAGAATATCCGTCCAATCGTTTGGGATACAGCTGAAGAGCTGGTAGTCTTACTCCAGCAGAAATTGAGTTTATAGAGTTCATGTCAAATTTAAAATGAACATCCAACACAGAAGAAGCCGCGATAGATTGCGGCTTCTTTCTTTTTGCTATGAAAGTTAATGTCCCCACACAACGCTATTACGAAATCTTTTTTCTATTATTGAGGACTGACCCGAGACCTACGAATAGAAATGCTACAATACTGCAGAAAAAAAATAGGTAACTAAGCGGAATTAAGAAGAAAGCCGGCTCATGCAAGATTCCATCCGGTCCCACGCTTGAACCCACCATACGTGAGATCATTAAACTGATGATGCTTAATAATAATGGTGAAGCGGCTAATAGATATTTCTTTTTCATATGACATTCTCCTTTGCTTGATAACCATATAATACACAAAAAACACTCGCGAATCAACATTAATTTATTGTAATTCGATATATAATTATTGTAAATCAAATGAATTAACTTGTGCTAGGAATTGGATTTGAAAATGGGGACTTGACCATAATTGCTGGTGAGGACTATTATTTGGTTTAAACAAATTTAAGTAAGTCTCAAGGCTTTATTTGTATAGAAGGTCGCTCCAAGTCGGAAGGATTGAACTGTAACAGATAAATAGAAAACGGTTACATCGAATGCTTCGATAGTATGGAGGAACGGCGTTCTGATCATTTGTATGACTTTTTAAATTTGTTCAATCAGTGAATGAACATAATAACAGGTTGAACAGCTGCAAGGGGGCAGATATGAAACCAATATTTAAGATTATGATTGTGGATGACGAGATGCTGGTTAGACAGGGAATTAAACATCTTTTGGATTGGGAACAAGAAGGGTATCGAATCGTCGGAGAGGCCTCTAACGGTGTTGAAGCACTGAGTATGATGGATGAGCTGAATCCTCATATTATTATTACGGATATCGTAATGCCAATAATGGGCGGGGAGAAGCTAGTCAAGATCGTTAAGGAGAAGTACCCACACATTGAAGTAATCGTCTTAAGCAGCTTCAGTGAATACGATTATGTCCGTTCCACATTTCAGAGTGGGGTAGCAGATTACATCCTTAAGCCGAAGCTGGAAGCTGATTATCTGTTGTCCATCCTAAATAAAACTACAGCTAAGATGGCAGGGATGAAGATAAGCGACCCAGGGGCTGATCCAGAGGAAAAGCAGCTTTTGTTCGCGATCGAGAAGCTCATGACGGGTTATGAGTCAGTGCTAGAACCTGCTTTGCTTCATTCCAAGTTTCCACACGCACAATTCGCATTTTTCGGAGCAGATATGAAGCATATTAAAGATTCTGGTGATAAGTTAACGTTCGCAAATGAAATCGAAAGAGGAATTCAAAAGTTAGCATTGGACGATGTTGTGTTTATTCGGTTAAAGTTTGTTAACGACTCGGTCATTTATTTGCTTAACGTTAATCCAGAACATTGGGACGAGCTTGTGATTGAACTCCGTTATCTGATCTCAGAAATAGAACATCGTGTGAGTGAAACACATTTTATTATCAGTCAGAGCTTCGCGCACTTTGAGAGGCTTGGTGAGATTTATCGAGACAATTACTTGAAGCTTACACGATACAGTTTCTACTTGCCAGAACGAAGTCTGATTGAGAATGATCATTTGCCGGGTCTTCCGGGAGCATATCAGGAAATTGATATGGGAGAATTAATGGACCAGTTGAGACGTAAGCAATTCCAGAAGGCATTTACAGAGTTTCTTGAATATGTCCATCTGCGTTCAATGGATTATCGCATTGATATTTTCGAATTTAAATCGCTATTGGGCAACTTTATATTTAACGTAGCGACCACGCTTGGAAAAATGAAGTGTGAGATCGGAGGTCTGGAGGAGACCAAATACGACTACTTCCGAAAAATAGATGAAGCGATGTATGCAAGTGATGCTATTGCTGTTACCGAAGCATTCATTCGAGAAGTTGAGCGCACGATTGGTGAGACGAATTCATCGGTTAACCCCAATATGACAAAGCTACTCGAATATATTCAGAATCATTATGCAGATCCGATCACACTGACAGGGGTAGCTAGACAGTTCCACTTCAATGCTTCTTATTTATCGAGTTATTTTACTGCCCATAATGGAGAAGGCTTTAGTGAGTACCTGAATAAAGTCCGTTTGGAAAAAGCTATGGAATTGCTCGAGACAACAGAAAAATCAATTTCTGATATTAGCGCAAGCGTGGGATATTCAGATCAGAGTTATTTCACCAAGGTATTTAAAAAGCAGACTGGCATTTCTCCAAGCCGGTACCGGAGACGGGACGTAGAGCAGCCATGATTGGAAATTTCATTAACAATATTAGAAAGCAGGGCTTATTCCTCAAGCTGTTTCTCGTGACCCTAATTAGCATCGTAACTGTATCACTCTTGACGCTGGCTATTACAATTAGTATGTCGGAGAAATTATTTTTACAGACCTTTAGTATTACAAACGGCAAACTGCTGAATCAGATGAAGTCAAACCTGGAATCGTATAACAACATTATTGCTACCGGTGCTACTATGATGGCTCAAAATGAAGCTATCCGGAACTATTTATCTAGCGGAGAGACGGATGCAGTGAATCTTGCGATCAAAACTTATCACATGACAGAGGGCATGCGGGCAATCCGCTCTAACCTCAGCGCCGTTGATGTTGGTATCATGATCGTGGGTGTAAATGGCAGGAGTTATTCAACAGATCCTTGGTATTGGGACATTTCCGCAGATGAACTAATGGCTCACCCAATAACGAAGGAAACCATATCCCATCCTGATCAAATCCTGTACCAGCTCGATCTAAGGGAAAATAAAGAGAACGTGAAAGAGCCTATGCTGGTAGCTTCCAAAGCTTTATTTGATCATTCAACCGGAAGAATTTATGGCACCATGTACGTAGCCATTCGTGATCGAGATTTCAAGCCCTTTTACGCTAACTTTACGAGTGAGGGTAATGACGTCGTGTTGCTGAATAAGAAGGGATTAATTGTATCCAGCAGCAAGACAGAAATGATTGGGCTCCGCGATAAAAAGCTGCTGCAAGAAGTAGAGGATGGAGGTAAAGATGGCGATTCTACCTATGTGATGGGGAATGAACGAATTGTTTTCTCGGAATACTTACCTGAATTTGATTTTTACATGGTGAACCTGATAGATAAGAACGCCGTGACCGGACAGATGGTGAATGCCAAAGCGGTGACACTGACAATCATGGCTATCGTGGCAATATCGCTCATTATTGTTTTTTTGATTACCCGAAAAATGACGAAGTCCTTGCGTGTACTCGTTAAACAGATGTCGAGTATTCCTACAGGTGATTTCGATAATCATGTAGATGTCACTAATAGTAGTTATGAAGTTAAGGAGCTAGGTAACGCCTTCAATTTTATGCTTGATTCACTTCATGATTATGTTGATAAGCTAATGGAGACTCAAAAGCAACAACGTAATGCGGAGCTGGCGGCACTCCAAATGCAGATTAACCCACATTTTTTATATAATACGCTGGCTTCTATCAAATTTCTGGTGCAGCAGGGCAATAAGGAAAAAGCAGCTGGAACGATAAATTCACTAATCTCACTCCTGCAAAATACAGTAAGCGATGTTCATTCTACTATTCCTGTTAGTCAAGAATTGGAGTCGTTGAAGCATTATGTGTATATCAATCACGTGAGATATGGCGAGAAGATTCGTGTGAATTACTTTGTGGAGCCAGAGAGCTTGGATTATCATATGCCGAAGCTAATTCTTCAACCTTTTATCGAAAATGCATTCTTTCATGCATTCAACCTAAAAGATGAGGGAAGAATTCTCATCATGATTTCCGTACAGGAAGAGCAACTAGTATGTGAAGTTGTAGATAACGGTGATGGAATGGATCTTGACCCGAATTTGCTGGAAGAGGAGCAGCTACCAGCTTCGAAGCACAAACGCCAACTGTTCTCCGGGATCGGTATACGGAATGTGGATGACAGAATCAAATTGTTATACGGTGAGAGATACGGGATTAATATTACAAGCAAACGGAATGAAGGTACACAAATCGTTGTTACGCTTCCATTGTTAAAAAACTAAAAATTTTACATGAATCTAAAAATAGTACCAGAGTCGATATGAGAATCAAAATAGGACCCAATAATATCACCAAAGCTAACAAAGATACTGCCAAAGAAAACGAATACAAAATGATAAGATGGAGGCGTAGCAGAGAAAACGCTTCCATCTTTATTATTTTTCAGACTATCAAGGGGGTTTACGTAGTGAAAAAATTATTATCCGTAATGCTAGCTAGTGTGGTTCTACTGTCGGCATGTTCCACAGGTGGAACGAAAAATGAAACGAGCAACTCTGGTAACTCCGGTGCCGAAGGTAGCAGCAAGCCAAAAGAGATTACAGTGTGGGCTTGGGACCCGGCGTTTAACATTGCCGCTATGAATGTTGCCAAAGATGCTTATGCGAAAGTTAATCCGGACGTAACGGTTAACGTCGTTGAGAACGCGCAAGCTGATATCGTTCAAAAGCTGAATACGGGGCTAAACTCTGGTTCCACGAAGGGTTTGCCTAACATTGTGTTGATCGAAGATTATCGTGCACAAAGCTTCTTACAAGCATATCCAGATTCTTTTTATGAATTGACGGATGTTGTAAAGGCTGCTGACTTTGCGGATTATAAGATTGGCCCTACCAGTGTTGACGGCAAACAATACGGTGTTCCGTTTGACTCTGGCGTAACTGGAATGTATGTACGGACAGACTATCTCGAGCAAGCAGGCTACAGCCTGGATGCATTACAGGATATCGACTGGAAGCAATATATCGAGATCGGTAAAGCTGTAAAAGAGAAAACCGGCAAAAGCATGCTAACACTTGATCCGAACGATCTTGGGCTTATCCGAGTGATGATCCAATCGGCGGGCGCATGGTATACCGGAGATGATGGTCAGACTCCGACCATAGAAAGCAACCCTGCATTGAAAGAGGCACTTGTGATGTACAAAGAAATGATGGATTCCGGGATCGTAAAAGTAATTTCAGACTGGAGTCAGTTTGTAGGTGCATTCAATGGTGGTGAAGTGGCTAGTGTACCTACAGGTAACTGGATTACACCTTCGATTAAAGCAGAAGCTTCTCAATCTGGTAAATGGGCAGTAGCTCCACTACCTAAGTTAGGAGCAACAGAAGGCTCTGTTCACGCTTCCAACCTTGGAGGTAGTTCCTGGTACGTAATGAATGTAGATGGTAAAGAAGCAGCAGCTGAGTTCCTATCTAAGACTTTTGCTTCTGATGCTGAACTGTATCAGACGTTGAATACAAAAGTTGGTGTTATCGGCACCTTGAAAGCTGCGGCGAGCGGTGAAGCTTACTCAGCTGCGGATGAATTTTTCAAAGGCCAAAAGGTCGTATCAGACTTTGCAGCATGGACCGAGCAAATTCCTAACGTCAACTATGGCATGAACACTTACGCAATCGAGGACATTATGGTTGTAGCAGTACAATCTTATCTAGGTGGCAAAGATGTAGACACTGTTCTGAAAGATGCGCAGAAGCAAGCGGATACTCAAATTCGCTAATCGCACTTAGGCTGTACAACCGATGCCCTTGCTCCTTCTTCTCCTGTAAATTGGATTTATACAGAAGGATAGGTAGCAGGGGCTTTCATCTCTAATATATAAGACAGAAGGGTGCGGAGTGGAGTGGAAACTATAAAGACAGGGCTAAGCCCGCAAAAACATAAGAGCTCTAAAGGGTCACGGCAGATCCGTCTGACGGGTTGGTTATTCGTCCTTGTGCCGGTCATTATGATCAGCGTTTTCTATTTTTATCCAATGATTCAAGCTTTAATTCTATCTTTTAAGTCGGGTAGAGGAAGCAATCTTCATTTTACCGGACTAGATAACTATATTCGATTGTTTAGCGATACTACTTTTCTTACTGCCGTCAAAAATACATTTATTTATTTGATTATTCAGGTTCCAGTCATGCTGGTACTGGCGCTCTTTATCGCCGTCCTGCTAAATGACGATAGACTGAAATTTAAGGGTTTTTTCAGAACGGCTATATTTCTGCCGACGGTAACCTCACTTGTAGCGTATTCCGTTGTTTTCAAGTACATGTTTGGAGCCGAAGGGATCATTAACAAATTTCTGGTGAATTTTCATCTAATCAGCGAACCGATTCAATGGATTACTGACCCCTTCTGGGCCAAAGTTACGATCATCATTGCTATCACCTGGCGCTTTACTGGCTATAATATGATTTTCTATTTATCATCCCTGCAAAATGTAGACAAATCTATATATGAAGCTGCTCACATAGATGGCGCTAGTGCATTTACTCAATTTTTCAAAATCACAATTCCTCTACTGAAACCGATTATCTTGTTTACGACGATAACATCGACCATTGGAACACTTCAGTTGTTTGATGAGGTGGTTAACATCACGAAAGGTGGACCCGGCAATGCAACCATGTCGATTTCCCAATATATTTACAACCTTTCCTTTGAATACACACCTGACTTTGGATACGCTGCAACCGTCTCCTACTCGATTGTTGTAATGGTACTCATTCTGACGCTGATTCAGAACAAAGTAGGAGGAGACAAGAGATAATGAAAACTAAACGCATGTTTACTTACCTGTTTCTAGTCATCGCTGCGCTGATCTCTATCTTTCCATTTATCTGGATGGTTATTAGTGCCACAAATCAGTCGGTTGATGTAACTAAAGGGACATTACTTCCGGGTACGCATCTCTTTAAAAATATAGACAATCTCTTTAGTTCAGTGGATATGTGGCAGGCTCTTTGGAATTCTGCAAAAATCTCTGTTGTTACTACTTTACTTTCACTATTGGTAGCATCGGCGGCTGGATATGGTTTTGAAATGTACCGCAGCCGTGGTAAAGATATCGTATTTAATATCTTACTAGCCTCTATGATGATTCCGTTCGCGGCAATCATGGTACCTCTATTTCAAATGTTCGCCAAAGTATCGAGTGTCGTGCCGTTCCTTGGTATCGATACAGCAGCAGCAGTTATTATGCCGACATTTACAACAGCATTCTTAATTTTCTTCTTCCGACAAAATACAAAAATGTTTCCTAAAGAAATGATGGAAGCCGGTCGCATCGATGGTCTTTCGGAATTTGGTTTATTCTTCCGCATATATATGCCAACGATGAAATCAACTTATGCTGCCGCGGCGATTATCACCTTCCTTAACAGCTGGAACAACTATTTATGGCCTTTGATCGTATTGCAATCACCAGAAAATATGACCGTGCCATTGCTAATATCGAATCTTGGATCGGGTTATGCGCCTGACTATGGTCTGATTATGTCCGCGATTGTCATTACGACCCTGCCGACTGCCCTTGTATTCTTCATGATGCAAAAGCAATTTGTGGCTGGGATGACGGGTTCAGTTAAATAAGCTAATGATCATTTTAAAGCAGAAGGAGGAAAATTAGATGAAGCAGCAGGTTGAACGGGGCGTCGCTCCAAGTTTGGAATGGTTGTCAGACCCTTCCATTTATGCAGTAGGCAGAATACATGCGCACTCCGATCATCGGTATTACGAGACGAAATTTGAGGCTGAAGGGCTTGGAGATATGCGTTGGCGCCATAGTCTGAACGGAAGCTGGAAATTTAGCTACGCCCACAACGCTATGGAACGACAGGCGCATTTTTATAAGGAGAACGTGTCCTGTAGAGGATGGGATGATATTGAGGTTCCTGGACATATCCAGCTTCAGGGTTTTGGGCAGCCTCAGTACGTGAATACGATGTATCCATGGGATGGTCATGAGCATCTTAGACCTCCAATGATATCTGAGGATCACAATCCTGTAGGCAGCTATGTTAAATATTTTGAAGTGCCTTTAGGCTGGGAGCAACGTCCACTGTATATCTCTTTTCAGGGAGTTGAATCCGCTTTTTATATCTGGCTAAATGGGGAGTTTATTGGCTATAGCGAGGATAGCTTTACGCCGAGTGAATTTGATCTGACACCGTACTTGACGGCAGGTGAGAATAAGCTGGCGGTTGAGGTCTATCAGCGCAGTACCGGAAGTTGGTTGGAGGATCAGGATTTCTGGCGCTTCTCCGGAATCTTTCGCGATGTGTATCTATATACTGTGCCTGATGTTCACGTGAGGGATCTCCACGTTCAGACCGATCTGGATGAGAAGTTTGAGCAGGGAACGCTAACGGCTGTATTGCAGTTGATGGGTAAGCCTGCTTCGAAAGTGGTCCTTGAACTTAAGGATAAGGCAGGTAATCTTGTAGTTCGTAGCGAGACTGGAATTTCAGGAGATTCCGTTTCGCTTACGGTTGAGGCATCAAAGGTTCATCTGTGGAGCGCAGAAGATCCTAATTTGTATACCCTTTACGTATCTGTCTTCAACGCATCCGGGGATCTTGTGGAAGTTGTGCCGCAAAAGGTTGGATTTCGAAAATTCGAGATGATCGATAAGATTATGCACTTAAATGGTAAACGTATTGTATTCAAAGGTGTCAACCGGCACGAGTTTAATTCGCGCTTCGGACGCAGTATTACGAAAGAAGATATGCTGTGGGATATAAAGACTTTGAAACAGGCGAATATCAACGCTGTACGGACGTCGCACTATCCGAATGAAACACTCTGGTATGAGCTGTGTGATGAGTACGGTGTGTATGTTATTGACGAGATGAATTTAGAATCGCATGGATCATGGCAAAAAATGGGTGTTGTAGAACCGTCTTGGAACATTCCGGGCAGTAAGCCTGAATGGCAGGATATCGTAATGGATCGTGCGATTTCCATGGTGGAGAGAGACAAAAACCATCCATCGATTCTGATTTGGTCCTGTGGCAACGAGTCTTTTGCCGGAGAAGTTATTCGGAACGTAGCGAATTATTTTCGTGAGAAGGATTCTACGCGTCTGGTTCATTACGAAGGGGTGTTCCATAACCGGGATTATGATGATGCGAGTGATATGGAAAGCCGGATGTATGCGAAAGCAGCAGATATCGAAATGTATTTAAAAGAGAATCCATTAAAGCCATATATTAGCTGCGAATACATGCATGCGATGGGGAATTCCGTTGGAGGATTGCATAAATACACAGAGCTAGAGCAGAAGTATCCAATGTATCAAGGTGGATTTATCTGGGATTTCATGGATCAGGTCATCGTAAAAAATGATCGATATGGCAAACCTTATATGGCTTATGGTGGAGACTTCGATGACCGTTCAACCGATTACAACTTCTCAGGAAACGGAATTGTGTATGCGGATCGCAGATGGTCTCCGAAAATGCAGGAAGTGAAATTTCTATATCAGAACGTCAAACTTTCCCCTGATTGCTATGGGGTTATCATCAGAAATGAGAACTTATTTGTTGGCTTGGATGCTTATAAATTGAACTATTGTCTGAATTATGAGGGCAAGGAATTCCATCGTGGCATTGTATTCGCCCAGGTTAAACCCGGAGAAGAAAGATATGTAGAACTTGATTTACCAGAGACTAAACTGTCTGGTGAGTATAGTTTAGATGTTTCTCTTGTGCTCAAAGAAGATTCGTTATGGGCAAGCGCTGGTTATGAAATCGCTTTTGGACAGTATGTATTTCAAGTGGAGAACAAGTCAGGAGATGAGGTTACAACACAGCCTAAGGTAAGCACTAGTGTAAATGATTTTCGCGTAGTTGAAGGGGATGTAAATATTGGCGTTCACGGTCGTGACTTCTCTGTAATGTTCTCGAAGCAGGCTGGTACACTAATATCTGTCAAATATTCGGGACGGGAAATGATCTCTTCGCCGCCGGCACCGCTCTTCTGGAGAGCGATGACAGACAACGACAAGGGGGCGGGAATGCATTTCGACTCTTCCATTTGGTATGCTGCAAGTTTGAGCCGAAGAACCTTAAGCTTCGAGCTTATGGAAGAAGAAGACCGAGCGACTGTGACTTACGTGTATAAACTGAGTGTGTCAGAGGAAGTACGAGTAAGTGTAACTTACACGGTGTTCTCCGATGGGAGCATAAAGGTAAAATCAAGCTACCATGGAGAGCCGGGTTTACCGAAGTTTCCCCTCTTTGCTTTAACCTTCAAGGTGCCAGCGGATTATTACCAGCTGAATTGGTATGCGAATGGGCCAGAAGAAAATTATATTGACCGTTCGTTTGGCGCGAGATTGTGTCGCTTTCAGAATCATGCGGTGGACAATGTATCGTCCTATTTGGTACCGCAGGAATCAGGCAACCGTACAGGTGTGCGCGAAGTATCCGTAACCAACGATCTTGGTCAAGGGATTATTATATCCTCACCATTCTCAGCCCCTGTTGAAGCCAACATATCGCCATATTCGGCAATGGAGCTGGAGAATGCGACGCATCATTATGAGCTGCCGAACATTCATCATACCGTTGTTACGATTACCGGTCGTCAAATGGGCGTTGGCGGTGATGACAGCTGGGGAGCACCAGTTCTTGATGAATATTTAATTGATCCATCAATAGATTTGGATTTTGAATTTACAATTCGCAGAGCATAATTAGAGACGGATAGCAGTTGCCTCAATGGATAAGGTTGGGGCAACCAAATCCTATTTGTGAATGATGTAATAGTTTATTTATACATATTTGTAATCGTTTACATTTTATGGAGGAGGTGTTTGGAATCTAAAAAATAGTTTGCAATGTTGATCGGAAGATAGTAAAGAAGTGGTTTCTATGATTATTTTTATGAGAAGGGGGTAATCTGGATGATTACTACAGTTAAACGAAGGTTGACCATGTCTTTTCTTTCTATTTCTTTAGTCGTACCTATGTTTATGGGTTTAACAGGTCAGAAGGTAGAGGCAGCGAATACTACGATTAAATTAGATCCAAACCATATGAAGCAATCTTGGGAGGGGTGGGGAACCTCACTTGCCTGGTTTGGTAATATCACTGGTGGTTGGAACGATAAAGTCAAAAATGCAATGGCTGATGCACTATATTCTCCAGACGGATTGAATTTTAATATTGCTAGATATAATATAGGCGGCGGAGAGAATCCTGCTTACAATACGATGCGCCAAGGAGGGGAAGTACCCGGATTCTCGCCATCACCTGGAGTATTTGATTGGGCGCAAGATGCTAATCAGCGTTGGTGGCTGCAGGCGGCTAAAGAACGAGGTGCCAACATTCTGGAAGCGTTCTCGAACTCTGCTCCGTATTATATGACGGAAAGCGGAAGTACGACTGGTCACTGGGATTCGGGAAAAGACAACTTGAAGCCGGATGAGTACGAGAACTTTGCTAATTATTTGACAGAAGTGGTTAAGCATTTCAAAGATGACTGGAATATTGACTTCAATTATCTATCACCAGTGAATGAACCTAGTACGAGTTACTGGGGATTCGGTGGGGGTCAAGAGGGTTCCCACTGGGATGTTGGTTCTCAAATGAAGATCATAAATACGACACGTGCTAAATTGGATGCAGCAAATCTACAATCTGTACAAATAGCTGCCATGGATGAATCTATTCTGGACACCTTTGTAAGTAACTGGAACTCTTATGATGAGACAACTAAAGCTAATGTTGGTAAAATGAATACCCACTCCTACGGTGGTTCAAAGCGAGCTGAGATCAGAGATGCCGCGAAAGCTGCAGACAAGACGTTGTGGATGTCTGAAGTGGATTTAGGTCCTTCTGGGGTTGCCCACGATCATGATGATTTCGAACCAGCACTAGCATTGGCAGAAAGAATTATGACGGACATTACTTGGCTAGAACCTACGGCGTGGATCACTTGGCAAGCATTTGAAAGCGAGAAGAATATGCAAAAGGATAAGGAGAACATGAACTGGGGTCTCCTTCATGCAAATTTCGACACGCAAGAATGGTGGTATACGAAGAAGTATTACGCCATGCAGCAATTTAGTAAATTTATTCCGCAGGGTGCACGTTTCATAGAGGATACCGACGATAACACGTTGGCCGCTTATGATCCTTCAACTAAAAAAATTCATGTTGTATATAGAAATCCTAACGTAACCAGTCAAAATATTTCTTTAGATTTGTCACAGTTTGATACGGTCACTGGGGATGCAACGCCTTATGTTTCTTCCGCGACAGAGAATGTCGTACAAAAGGGCAAAATTCCTGTTTTGGATAAAATGCTGCAAGCTAAGGTTGGCGCGAAATCTATTACAACTTTCGTAATTGATGGAGCTTCCTTTACAAGCAACTTACTTATTCCTCAGAGCGATATGACGGTAACCGCAAGTAGTGCTCAGTCTGGTGAAGAAGCTGAAAGAACACTGGATGGGAATAATTGGACGAATTGGCATACGTCATGGGACCCTTATAATGCAGGACCGCATTCGATTACTTATGATCTTGGAGCGCAATATGATGATGTCAACAAGCTGAGCTATTTGCCTCGGCAAGATAAAGATGAGAACGGTATCGTAACGAAGTTTACCATCGAAGTGAGTTCGGATGGCGATAACTTCACACCGGTTGCGATAGGAACCTGGAAGAATGATAAATCTGAAAAAACTGCAACGTTTTCTTCGCGAAAAGCGAAGTTTGTAAGGTTAAAGGTAGATGAAAGTAATGGGTCTGGAGCGCAGTACGCATCGGCTGCAGAGATAAATATTATGAGAAAGTCCAATTTCACAGTGGATACGACTTTACTCTCTAATGCAATTTCTAGAGCAGAAGACTATATCTCAGCTAATAACGCAAATGTAAATGTATCGGAATTGCAAGATTTGGTGGATGAAGCCAAAGTTGTTCAAAAGAACACTTTAGCAACACAGGAAGAGATCACGCAAATCGTTTACAAACTGAACGTAGAATATAGCGTTTTAGGCCAAGGACTTATCCCACAAAGCCAGATGACGGCAATATCTGACAATTCCGCATCTGAGGATGGACCGGAGAAGACTATTGATGGCGATATTTGGACTAAATGGCATACTGCATATAACAACGAATATTCAACGATTCCGCATTCCATTACTTATAATCTCGGTAAAGCATATAACGGTATTTACAAACTTCAATATTTGCCACGACAGGATGTGGACTGGAATGGTGTAGTCACTAAGTTCGAAGTTTCTGTAAGTGACGATGGTGATAAATTCACCAAAGTAGTTGCAGAAGGAACTTGGAATGCCGATAAGACAGAGAAATCAGCAACCTTTAATGCGCAGGGTGCTAAATATGTTAGATTTACTGCACTTGAATCGAGAAGCGATGCAGGTAAGCAATATGCATCGGCTGCAGAGATCAATATTTTTAACAAGCAGGGATATAAAGTGGATTTCTCCAGCTTAGAAAGCGCAATTCAAGCTGCAGAGAAGTTCAAAACAGATTCTGGGAAAGATGAGTCTTACTTCAAGAATCTGGACGCGATCCTTAGTCAAGCAAGTACTCTGCTAAATAGCGCAACAGCGACACAAGAAGAGATCGTGAAATTTGCCAGCCTTATCTTAACTGAAATATCCAATATTCAAAACAGTAATCCAAATATTAAGGGAATGAGCCTTTTCTATACACCAGAAGCCTATCACGCGAATCCTGCTAATCTAATGGTGGATAACGATATTTCTACCTTCTACGAATCTAACTGGGACAAGAACGGACGGAAATACAAATCTGGCGATTATATTGTTATAGATCTGGGAGAGAGCGTTCCTGACGTTGGGAAGGTGCTTGTTACACCAAGACTAGACAAAGCGAATGGCCGCATCAAACAGTTCAAAATCTATTACAGCGATGCGAACCTGAAGGATTTACCTGCTGACGCTGTCGGTACGCAAGCTTATTTGGACGAGAATTTCAAATTTGCAGCAAATGGCTCTTTTGATGACTATAGCACGAGTGTTCAATCCGCAACGTTCAAATCCGTTGAAGCTCGGTATATCGCCATTCAGGCTATATCTACTGGCGGTGACGGTAACACACTCAGCGCTGCAGAAATTGCAGTTAGTCAGAAACAAACAGCGACTTTTGATACTAGTAAACTACAAGCAGCAATTGATCAATTGCGTACGTTGTCAGACATTAGTCCAAAAGTGAAAGCTGCGATAGAAAAGCAAATTACAACGATCGGTGATCTTAGTGATTTAACCGAAGAAAGCATTTCGCAATACACCAGACAGATAAAAGACTTATACAATCTCTATTTGACTGTAAATAACAGAAACTCCATTAAGAGTGGTGAAGTATGGTTAGATACGGAAGGCGTACCGATTCAAGCACATGGCGGAGGCATTCTGTACAACGAGAAGAATAAGACATATTACTGGTACGGTGAAGACAAGACGGAAGGTTATCTTCCTACTGGAGTTCACGCATATTCGTCCAAAGATTTGTACAAATGGCAAAATGAAGGCATCGTATTGCCTGTCTTCAATAACCCTCAACTTGGCGAAGCTGTAGTGCCGGCTGGAAATGACCTGCCATTATATCTGGATGAAAATTCTGAAACGTACAAGAATAGCGGGGTTCCATACGATCCGGATAGGAAAGTAGAAATTAAAAGTAAAGATGAAGATTACACAGGTAACATGAAAGCGCCAAACAATACGCTCAGTAAACATAATTCACCAGCTCGAATCGCTGAGCTAAATGCGCTGTATTCGAATTATTCGAATGAAGAGAAGCAAAAGATGTATAAAGATTTCAACTGGGATAAAGTTGTCGAGCGTCCTAAAGTCGTCTACAACAAGAAGAACAACAATTATGTGATGTGGTGGCATCAAGACGGACCGATTGCTGGCGAATATTGGACAGCAGAAGGTGGTGTTGCTGTAAGCGATTCGCCGACTGGACCATTCAAATATCTCGGCACATCCCGATTGCCAAATGTAGGTGATAAAGGTGGCAATGAAGGAATGCTTCGGGATATGACCTTGTATGTCGATGACGATGGTAATGAAGCAACGGATGACAAAGCCTACTTGGTTTATTCTTCTGAAGAAAACAATACGACCGTGATCATGATGTTGAATGATGATTACACAGGTCCAGCTCAGAATGAGAAGGGTGAAACCTTAGAAGGAACTCACTATGTTAGAGCACATAGCGACCAGAGAGAAGCGCCAGCGATCTTTAAGCAAGATGGTGCCTATTATATGATTACTTCCTGGTTGACTGGTTGGAATCCTAACCGTGCCAAATACCACGTCTCCACTAAGGGTATGCTTGGACCGTGGGAAGATAAAGGCGATCCTATGGTTAACGACTATGATGGTACTACCTTCAGAAGCCAAAGCACATTTGTACTGCCTTATCGGGATGGTAATGGCGCTCTCGTGCCGAATAAATTTATCTTTATGGCCGATCGCTGGTACCCGAATAATTTGAGTGATTCCAGATATGTTTGGCTTCCAATTGAACTCGATAACGAGAATCGCAGAGTTGCGGTAAGTTGGCATGATGAGTGGAAAATCTCCCAACTCAATACCGGTGCGACTATTAACTTCAATAGTAATGGAGGAAGTTCGATTTCTTCCTTGTATGGGGTTGAAGTCGGTACGAAAATTACTGCGCCAACAGAACCGACTCATGATGGATTTAAATTTGTGAATTGGTATCAAGACGCAGCCTTGAATACAGTATGGGATTTTACTGTTGATACAGTTCCGGCAAATGATATTACTCTCTATGCGAAATGGGAGCCTGTAGCTGCACCAGTGATTACAAATATCATGCCAGTCAATGTAGCTACGGTGATTGGAACTCCACCTGTACTGCCAACAGTTGTAACGGCTGTATACAGCGATGGAACAACCCAAAATAAATCAGTTGTATGGGGCGTAATTGATCCTTCACAGTATGCCGAAGCGGGTAGCTTTAGCGTGAGTGGAATGGTAGACGGCACAGTGATTCCAGCTGTTGCGAATGTAATCGTAAGTGAGGATGTTTATAGAGCACAACTTGCAGCGCGTATCGCTGATGCTCAAACCATTCATGATTTAGTCGTGGAAGGAACGGCTGTTGGTCAGTATGCAATAGGTTCGAAACAGAGACTGATGGATTCGATCATCGAGGCACAGCAAGTGCTTGACAATGATTCAGCTACACAGTCTGAGTTAGAACAAGCAACAAATGATTTGAATTCAGCAATTCAAGTATTAGAGGCTTCAAAGAATCAACATGTTAAAGTACAGTCTATCTCAATCACGAGCGTTTCGTCGTCCATTGAAGTGAAAAAAGGAACTCTGCAGTTACAAGCGGAAGTTCTACCAGCTGATGCTACGAATAAGTCCGTTACGTGGGCGGTCTATGAAGCAGATGGAAAAACTGTAGCGGATAAAGCAATCATCAATACAAATGGGTTGTTAACGGCTGCCAAGAACGGCGTTGTGAAAGTCGTTGCAACATCCGTTGATAACACCACAGTTTACGGAATAAAAGAGATTATGATAAGCGGTCAAAATGACAGCCCAGAACCTACTCCAAGCCCGGGAACAAATCCAGGAACAAATCCAGGCAACCCAACGACATCAACGAGTCCTACACCAACGACCCCTCCTACAAAAGAAGATCCACATCGTTATGTGCCAACTGGTAAAGAACTACAAAATGAAACTGCACAGAACGGAACAACGAGCCTGACCATTAACATTGATAAGGAAGCTTTAGCGAAGAAGTTAGAAGCACTTAAGCAAGCAACAGGAAGTCCTAATCTTGACATCGAGATTCCGGGAATGAATTCATGGAATGCAGTCAATCTGCCACTGGATGTCTTGTACAACAGCTTGAAAGCAAATAAGGACACAATCATAACACTAAGAAACCATTTAGGAAGTTATGAACTTCCGCTTGCCAATCTGAATCGTGAAGATCTTGAAAAAGCTGCTAAAGTTGCGGGTGCAACCTTAATCATTCGAATGGATAATGTGACTTCACAGCATGAGCAGAAGTTTGAACAATTCATAGTAGAAAAAGGAATGAAACGAGTAAGCGACATCATCGCGTACAAAGTCATTCTTAAATCAAATGATAAAGAGGAAGAGCTTCAACGTTTCGGAAATCCGTTTATGACACGTGTCATAAATATGGATGGCGTTATTCAAGATCCATCGACTGCGACCGCTGTTATATTCGATCTGGTTACAGGACAAATGCGTTTCGTACCATCGGTGTTTAATGTGAAGAACGGCAAGACTGAAGTCTCGATCTTCGGACATGAAAATGGTCTATACACCATCGTTCAGAACAAGAAAACATTCGATGATATGGTTGGACATTGGGCGCAAAAGGATGTTGAGATGCTGGCATCCAAGCTGATCATTAACGGAATGTCGGATCGGACGTTTGCACCAGCAGGCCAAGTTACACGTGCTCAATTTGCGGCACTACTGGTAAGAGGACTGGGGTTATCGACGGAGTCGTTAACGAATGTGTTTGCAGATGTTAATACAACTGCGTGGTATGCACAGGATGTGAACACAGCAGCGAAACTTGGTTTGGTTCAAGGCGTTGGTGAAGGTAAATTTAGTCCGGATTCACGGATTACGAGAGAGCAAATGGTCGTGATGATCATGAACGCTATTCAGCTCGTTCAAGGAGATGATAGAGCAGAAGCTCAATTGCGCACTCCATTTGCCGATCAAGCTAGTATCTCTGGTTACGCTACCCAAGCCGTAACAGAAGCAGCAAGCCAAGGATTAATCAAAGGCAAAACAGAAACAGCTTTTGCTCCGCAAGATGCAGCCACACGTGCTGAGGCAGCGGTGATGATCAAACAAGTTTTGCAATACTTGAAGTTTATGAACTAGATAAATGTTTAAAAATTGTGCTCGGCTCACACTGAACTGTGAACCGAGCACAATGATTATCAACTAGTTATAAGGAGGAGTGAATGATCTTGATTAAAATCAAACCTTTAGCTAAACATTTGACTGTAAGCGCTTTATCATTGAGCTTAATTATTCAGAATCCTATATCAGTTCCCATAGCTAAAGCAGAACCTGTAAGCGCAATCAATAGAATGTCTGATGCTCCGGAGAATAAATTGTCCCTATGGTACCGACAACCGGCGATAAATTGGGAAACTGATGCGCTTCCAATTGGCAATGGCCTTATGGGAGGGATGATCTTCGGTGGCATCGAGCAAGAACGCATTCAGTTAAATGAAAAAACGTTGTGGTCTGGTGGTCCAGGTTCTTCTTTTGTATATACTTGGCCTTCCACGGATGAACCAACAACTTCTAACCCGTATACATTCGGTAATCGCGAGGGTGGTGCAGATCATTTAGAGAGTGTCCGAGCTAAACTCCGCGCGGGGGATATCGATGGTGCTCACAAAGAATCGGATGAGAATCTTACAGGCTTGAATGAAGGCTTAGGAAGTTATCTAACCTTTGGTGACTTGTACCTGGACTTTGAGAAGTCCTCAACAACCAATGTAGAGAATTATCGCCGGGAGCTTGATCTTGAAGACGCGATATCTCGAGTTAAATACACGCTGGATGGAGTAGAGTATACACGAGAATACTTTGTCAGTTATCCAGATAAAGTAATGGTTACTCGCCTGACAGCCAATCAGCCGGGTAAGCTGTCCTTGGATGTACGCCCGACAAGTGCTCAGGGAGGGACCGTCACGGCGAATGGCAACAACATTAATATTAGGGGTAATGTACTAGACAACAATATGCTATATGAAGGTAACTTCCGCGTCCTAAATCAAGGTGGAAATATAACATCAGGTAACGGAAAGATCCATGCAGCGAATGTAGATTCATTAACCATCCTTACATCATTAGGCACCAACTATGCCAACAGCTATCCTAATTATAGAGGCACTGATCCGCATAATGAGGAAGTGGCGATATTGGATGCCGCTGAGAGTAAATCTTACGAAACATTACTTGAGAATCATAAGAAAGATTATAAGTCATTATTTGATCGTGTGAAATTAGACTTGGGAGAGTCTAAGCCTACGATTCCGACAGACGAGCTCTTAGCCACCTATGCAGGAACGAAAAGTAAAGCGCTTGAGGTTTTATTTTATCAATATGGCCGATATTTGTTGATTTCATCTTCTCGTCCCGGTTCACTACCGGCCAACTTACAGGGCGTGTGGAATAATTCTAATAGAGCGCCTTGGAGCAGCGACCATCATTTTAATATCAATATTCAAATGAACTATTGGCCAGCGATGGTAACGAATCTCTCGGAGACAATGACACCACTGATCGATTACATAGATTCGCTGCGTACTCCGGGGCGTATTTCTTCCGAAAAATATTATGGCATTACTAATGCGTGGTCGATTGGAGTGGCAAACAATCCGTTCGGATATACTGCGCCGGGTTGGAATTTTGATTGGGGCTGGTCACCAGCATCCAATGCTTTTATCTCAAATAACATTTGGGAGAGTTATAAATTTTCCGGAGATGTCGATCTACTAAAGTCACGTGTTTATCCAATATTGAAGGAAACGACGCGATTTTGGACCCAGTATTTAGTAGAAGATACGGATGGGACATTGGTATCCACACCATGTTACTCACCAGAGCAAGGTACGATCAGTACAGGATGTGCCTATGATCAACAGCTTGTACAAGATTTATTTACTAACTACTTGGAGGCAAGTACAACATTAGCTGTCGATTCCGATTTTCGTGCGGAAGTACAAAGTAAATTAAATCAGGTGTCTCCAATCAAAATAGGAAAGTACGGTCAAATTCAAGAATGGAAAGAGGACATCGACGATCCGAATAACAAGCATCGGCATTTGTCCCAACTAGTTGCCTTATATCCAGGCAAGCAAATTAACAAAAATACACCTGAGCTTATGGAAGCTGCCAGAGTGTCATTACAGCATCGCGGAGACGAGGGTACAGGGTGGAGCAAAGCTAACAAAATTAACATGTGGGCTCGTGCGCAAGATGGCACACATGCACATACGATTCTAGAGGGTCAGCTTACTGGAAGTACATTAAACAACTTATTCGATATGCATCCGCCATTCCAAATCGATGGCAATTTCGGAGCTACGTCCGGCATGTCTGAAATGCTGCTACAAAGTCATTTGGACAATATTGATGTTTTGCCAGCGCTCCCAGCTTCATGGCCGAAAGGAAGTTATTCAGGCTTGGTTGCCCGCGGGGGATTTGAGGTCAGTGTGAATTGGAACCATTCAAGAGCTTCAAATATCAGCGTCAAATCGAATAAAGGTAATCGTGCAGTGATTGCCTATCCAAACATAGCAGGTGCAAGTGTCCTGAATCAGGCTGGACAGAAGGTAAACTATTCTATAGATAATAACAATCAAATTTCCTTCGACACACAAGTTGGAGACGTTTACTCGATTATTTCAATTCCTCTTCAAGACGGACAAATGTATAAGATGACAATGAAGAACAGCGGTCATTTACTGGACATTGAAGGGGCATCGGAGCAAGAGCAAGCAGCAGTTATTCAAATGCCAGAATCGTTATCTAGCAGTCAGCAGTGGTATTTAGAAAGTGTAAGTGATGGCTACTACAAAATTACTAATAACACGAGTAAAAAAGTGATTGCCGTATTAGATTCGTCAAAGGATGATGGTGCGAAGCTCGTACAGCAAACCTATACATCAGACAAATCATATAATGATGAATGGCTACTCGTAGATAAAGGGAACGGTTATTATCAGTTGGTTAATCGCAATAGCGATAAAGCACTTACGGCATCAGGCAACACAGAGAATGGGGCACAGCTGATCCAAACTTCAATAACAGATTCAGATGAGCAATTATTGAAAATAGATCCTGTAAGAGATTTATATGATCAGCAGAAGTTCAATCTAACGGTTCAACACAGCAATCTTCGTATGGACGTAAATGAAGATTCAAAAGCAGACGGGGCCGCAATCATACAGTGGACTGCAGGTTCAGGCTGGAATCAGCAATGGATGTTTATGAAGACAGATCCAGGCTATTACAAAATAATTTCAATGAGCAGTTCAAAAGCATTGGCTGTAGAGAATGCTTCAACAGCAGATGGTGCGGGAATTATTCAAGCCACTTTCATCGGTGATACGAACTACAAAGATGAATGGTCTGTCGTAGATGTAGGTGATGGTTACTTTCAATTGAAAAACCGGGCTAGTGGCAAAGTCATTGAAATGCCCGATAACCGTTTATCAAACGGTGAACAATTCGTGCAAAATAAAGCCGGAACAGGAAATAATCAGAAGTTTGTATTTTCGTTAGATAGAACCGTGAACGACAATGCAACTGGATCAGGAAGTGATCAGTTTGTATACAGTTCAGGTTGGGACTATACTACTTCCGAAGGTGGGGCATTCAGTCGTGACAACCACTACTCTAACAAGGCGGGTTCATACGCACTTTTGCGTTTTACTGGCTCAAAGGTGCAATTGTATGGAGCTAAGAACGATAATCAGGGGATGGTTGCGTTTTCCATCGACGATGGTCCTGAACAACTGGTTGATACTTACGCCTCTTCGCGTTTAGATCAACAACTGCTTTTTGAAAGCTCGGAGATGTTGAATCAGGAGCATGTGCTCAAAATCCGGGTGACAGATCAGAAGAATGCCAATGCAATTAACACATTTATTTCAGTCGACCGTGCGGATATTCAGTCTCGTGTAGTTAAGGGCGTGAATAAATCCGAAGATTATTATAAACAAACGAAAGAAACAATTAATGGGGTTAACTATAGTGTGATAACTTTGAATTATAAAGGGGAAGACGCAGGGGATGCGGTTAGAGCAGCAATTGAGGCTGTTAAGAAGGCGCAAAAGCCTGTTATTCTAGACTTTCCGACGGATACTTATCACTTTAAAGCATCAACCGCGAATAAAGTGCAATATTTCATTTCAAATACATCAACTATCCAACAGACGCCAAGCAGCACTCGAAAGGTAGGTCTTCTATTCAAAGATATCGATGATCTTACCATTCGTGGGAATAGCTCAACCTTGTTGTTCCATGGTGTGATGACGCCTATTGCATTTGACCATGCGACAAATATCAAGGTGAATGGAATTAACATTGATTTTAACCGTCCAGTAGTTTCGGAGATGACCGTTACTGAAGTAGGCGATAACTACATGAAAGCGAGCATACATCAGGACTCATGGTACTCTATTCAGAATAATCAATTAGTATGGTTCGGAGAAGAGAACTGGACAGAGAATGGAACTCAAAATGTACGAGTTGTGCAAGAGTATAATCCCGTCACTAAACAAACTTGGAGAGTGGCTAATCCTCTCGACAGCTCAACAAGCGCGAAGGATCTCGGTAAACGTGAGGTGCAATTCAATTTCTCTAAAAGCCCGAATGTGACGGTAGGAAACACTTTTCAGCTACGGGATACAGCTAGAAGAGAACAAGGCGCATTGATTTATCGAAGCAAAGATATTGTTTGGTCGGATGTCAATTTCTATGCTGCTCCGGGGCTTGGAATTGTCAGTCAATATAGTGAGAATGTAGCGATCGATAAGATGAGCTTTGCGCCTAAGGCAGGAAGTGGACGGACAAACGCATCGATGGCGGATTTCCTACAAGTTTCGGGAAGCAAAGGCGATATTCAGGTGTCGAACTCCTATTTTGCTGGAGCACAAGATGATGCCATTAATATTCATGGTACACATCTGCAGATTGTACAGATTCCGGCATCCAATCAGGTGAAGGTCCAATTTATGCATCCGGAGAGCTGGGGCTTTGATGCATTTACCGTCGGAGATACGATGGAGTACATCAATAAATCTACTTTACTTTCTAAGGAAAGTGCTGTGGTCACCGACGTGACACGTATTAATGATACTCAAATTCTCCTTACGCTAGATAAAACGGTACCTTCGTCGATAACTGAGAATGACTATGTGGTGGAAAATGCTACATGGACACCGAAGGTTACCATTACAAATTCAAAGTTTGAAACGATTCCGACCAGAGGCATCCTCGTGACAACGCGTGGTCCTGTTCGTATCGAGAATAACACCTTTAATGGTATGCAGATGAGTGCGATTCTGATCGCTGATGATGCGAGTAGCTGGTACGAATCTGGCATGGTGAAGGATGTCTTGATCCACAACAATACGTTTAATAATAACGGGAATGCGGTGATTAGCGTTGAGCCGAGCACCTCTCTGACGAATCCCGATAAGACTGTACACAGTCATATCGTGATTGACGGTAACCAGTTTAATAAAACGGACGGCAACTCTGAGATTTATGCAAAGAGTGTAGACGGCTTTACGTTTACGAACAATACCGCGAATCAGGGTGGTTTTGACCTTGCTTTGGATGCATCCAAGGATGTTACCATAGCGGGAAACAGCTTTAAAGAAAGCGATGTTGATAAAAAAATCAACTTCAATCGCATGATTCCTGGCACGGACTCCGTGGATGGAGCTCAAGGATTTGTTGTTACGCGAACGAATGATTATACACCTGACGGTTCAGAAGCAACTGAGATTCCGCAAAGTGAAATGACAGCGAAAGCTACCAGTCATCACAGCGGAGAAGAAGCGGGGAATGCCATTGACGGAGATCCCTCAACCATCTGGCATACAGAATGGGAACCTATTGCGGAGTTGCCACAATCGATAACTTTAGATCTTGGGAAACCAAGAATGGTATCTAAACTAAAGTACTTGCCAAGACAAAATGGGGCACAAAACGGAAATATTACATCTTATGAGCTATTAACAAGCTTGGACGGAATATCATTTACACGGTTTACAAGCGGAAGCTGGAGTGATGACAGCAATGAGAAAATTGCAACATTCGCTCCGATTACAAGCAGATACCTGAAGCTTACTGCTACTGCAGGTCATGGAGGCTATGCATCTGTGGCAGAGCTCTATGTTAGCAAAGATGCTAGTGACGTAGGGTATCAGGAATTAGTTAAGCTTATAGCGAATGCACAAAGCAAGCATGATGGCGCCGTTGAAGGAAGCAGCATAGGGCAATATCCGGCTGGTTCGAAACAAACGCTACAGGCGGCCATTAAAACAGCACAACAAGTCATTAATAGCACTTCAATCACATCACAGCAGTTACAAAAGGCTTACGATACCTTGAATACCGCGCTACAAACCTTTGAATCGCTCAAAATTAATGATTCGAATGCCAAATCTATCACCATCACAAGCACAACTAACCGGATTAACGTTAAAGGCGGAAGTCTTTCTTTAGGGGCAGTCGTACTCCCGGTTGATCAGCCAGTGATTTGGAGTGTCTTTGAAGTGGATGGCACTGCAACAAATAAAGCGGTAATCAATCCAGCTGGTGTGTTGACGGCTGCGAAGGATGGAAATGTAAAAGTTGTTGCAACGGCGACGAATGATTCTTCTCTCTTCGGTGAAAAAATTATTATCATCTCTGGTCAAAATGATGAGAACCCGTCAACTGATCCAACGAACCGTGAGGAATTAAATTTCAACACGGGTTGGTTATTCAAACGTGAAGATGTAAGCGGAGCCCAAGTGGCAAGTTTTGACGATAGCACCTGGGAGGGAGTCAATCTGCCTCATAGCGTGCGTCTGGAGCCAAAGATTAGCGGCGGCTCTAATCAAAGTTACCAAGGCTTTGCAACGTATCGAAGACATTTCACACTCGACAATTCTTACAGCGGCAAGAAGCTATTTATAGAATTCGAAGGTGCGATGATCAACGCTGAAGTGTGGATAAACGGCACTTATCTAGGTGTCCATCACGGAGGCTACACCCCGTTTACATTCGACATCACGAAATATGTTCAATTAGAGGGGGCAACGAACGTCATTACAGTCAAGCTTGATAACAGAGATGACCCACAAACGCCACCTGGCAAGCCGCAAAGCGGTTTGGACTTTCAATATTTCGGCGGACTTTATCGAGATGTTAAACTGCATGTCATGGACAATTTACACGTTTCCGATGCTATATACGCAAATAAGGTGGCGGACGGTGGCATCTTTGTTACTTACCCAGAGGTGAGCAAAGAGGAAGCGACGGTGCAGGTGAAGACAAATATCATCAATGAATACACGAGCGCTAAGAACACCAGTGTAAAAACCACGATTGTAGACAGCAATAATCAAGTGGTTGCCACAATGGTGAGTGATCCACAGAAAATAGGAGCGGGAAGCGATCATACATTTGTCCAATCGACGACGATATCCAAACCACAGCTTTGGCATCCTGACCATCCTAATCTGTATACGGTGTATACCGCTGTGAATGATGGAGCTGCTTATGTTGATAGCTATAAGACCCGTATCGGGATTCGTCACATTCAATTTACACCTGATCAAGGTTTTCTTATCAATGGTGAAAAATTAATGTTAAATGGCGCAAATCGCCACCAAGAGTATTTGTATGTCGGTAATGCAATGCCTAACTCTGGACAGTACAGAGACGCTATGCAGCTTCGAGAAGGCGGTTTCAATAATGTGCGTACGGGTCATTATCCACAGGATCCTGCGTTCCTGGATGCGGCAGACGAGCTTGGATTGACTGTCATCGCCCCAACGCCAGGCTGGCAGTTCTTCGGAGATTCTGTCTTCCAAGAGCGTTCTTATCAAGCCATACGGGATATGGTACGCCGTGATCGAAACCATCCGAGTATTATTATGTGGGAATCCAGCTTGAATGAAACGTTCTACTCGCTGGAGTATGCACAAAACGCTCATAATGCTACCCATGAAGAATATCCAGGAGATCAGACATACACATCTGCAGAATACGGATTCTTCGGAAAAGAAGTTTATGATGTGAACTACAAAGAATTAGATACAGCATTCAAACCACTCTTTACGAGGGAATGGGGAGATGATTGGTCGGAAAGCGCAACAAGTCCTACGGGATATCGATCAGTCCGCAAAGTGGGCGAAACCGACATGCTCAACTCCATCATCATGCGTCAAAAGGCGCTAAATGGTGAAGGATACTTCGACTGGGCGGGCCTCAATGCCAATCCACGTATAGCCGGACATTCAGTTTGGAGCTTTAGCGACAACAACCGGGGTATGGATTCTGACCCGGCATATTCAGGCCTAGTGGATCTGGATCGTTATCCGAAATTTAATTATTATTTCTTCCAAAGTCAGCGTAATCCTGATGTGAAGCTAAGTGGTATCGACTCTGGACCGATGGTTTATATCGCTAATTATTGGACACCATCTTCATCTAGGAATGTTACAGTAACTAGTAATACGCAGCAAATTAAACTTTATTTGAATAATAAACTGATTGATACCCGTAGTCCTGACAGCGGATTAAAGTATGTCGCCCATCCGACATTTACTTTCAACAATGTTCCTTGGTCAGCAGGTACGTTGCGGGCTGATGGACTGATTGACGGTGAGGTCGTCGCTTCTCATACCGTGAATACGCCGGGACAGGCGGATCATTTGGCGGTTGAGTACGATAAGAAGGGGAAGGAACTTGTTGCAGACGGCTCCGATCTGGTAATGGCTTATATTACGGTGCGGGACGCTAACAACAATATAGTTCCGACAAATGATGTTTCAGTTTCTTTAAACTTGAGTGGCCCAGGAGGGCTCATCGGAAATGGTGAGACACGAACCTTTGCCAATCCGGTTGCCGTGGAAGGTGGCGTTGCCGCTGCGCTTGTGAAATCTTCTCTTGTGGATGGCACTTTAAAATTAACGGCCTCAGCGAGCGGATTGCTGTCGGGAAGTGCTGAAATTACCAGTGTTCCAAATCAAAGTATGTTTGTTTCCGGTGGAAGTGATGGAGGAGACAACTGGTTTGAAGGTGAGAATGTTGCCTTAAACAAAACCGTTAGAACAAGCAGCGAGCAAAGCGAAAATCCAGGAACGAACGGAAATGATGGAGATGACACTACTGGATGGACAGCTACAAACAGCAATTCAGATCAATGGTGGGAAGTAGATTTAGGAGAAGCCTATAACATTACGGGATCTGAAATCGTTTGGGCGAATAGTAGCTCCTATAATCAGTACAAAATTGATGTATCCGAAGATCAGGGGAACTGGACGACCATTTTGGATAAAACCAAAAATACGATAGCAACAGCACAGCAGAGGGATAAGCTTGTTGCTAATGCTCGGTATGTACGCGTAACGTTAACGGGTGTGCAAACCGGTCAGGCTAGTTTCAACGAGTTAAAAGTGTTTGGCGTAGCTCCGTTACAAAATCAGGCGACTCAGCGCCCAGAGTTGGTAAATGTCGCATTGAATAAATCCGTCAGCGCAAGCAGTTCGGTAACTGGCAATGAGCCTATCCATGCAAACGACGGAATCAATGCCACATGGTGGGAGGCTAGTAGCAATGCCCCTGGATGGTGGCAAGTGGACCTAGGTGCCTCCTACAATTTAACAGGCAGCAAAATCCTTTGGGGAAGGGATAACATCTATTACACCTATAGAATAGAGGTTTCCTCCAACGGTAAAGAATGGTTACAAATGGCGGGCCGCTCGGCCTCAGGTCAAGATATGAGACCAGACAACTATACGGCAACTGGGGTTAGATATGTACGGGTATCCGTAGATTCACTAGCAGGGGGCAGTGGAAAAGAGAAACCAGCGATCAAGGAAATTCAAGTCTTTAGTGATCCTCAGAACGTTGCGCTTAATAAGCCCGCTACCGCAGACAGCTATCAAAGCAACAACCCAGAAGCGGCTGGTAACGATGGGAATGAAACGACTCGTTGGAGCGCGGCCGACGGAGATGTCGGACATTGGTACAAGGTAGATTTAGGGGGGATTTA
The DNA here is from genome assembly GCF_042723305.1 of Paenibacillus sp. NPDC058367. Classification (NCBI taxonomy): domain Bacteria; kingdom Bacillati; phylum Bacillota; class Bacilli; order Caryophanales; family Paenibacillaceae; genus Paenibacillus; species Paenibacillus sp. NPDC058367. The sequence continues at coordinate 39,705 of NZ_JBHXIZ010000001.1, read as the reverse complement.
CGATTTATCGGGTACTCGAGTGAAGTGGGAAATGGATAATAAAAAGTATGGATATCAAATCGAGGTTTCAGAAGACGATGTAAACTGGGCTTCCGTAGTAGAAAAGTCAAGCTTACAGCAAGTGCAGTTCGACTATTTCAATACGCACGCAAGGTATGTACGAATTCATGTGACGGATATGTCCGATGGTTGGGCAAGTTTTTGGGAATTTGACGTGTACGGCGCAGTTCCGATTGATACGTCGTTGATCCCGCAATCGCAAATGACGGCTACGGCAACGAGTGAAGAGACAAGTGGTGATAATAATGATGCTTCGCAAGCCATCGATGGGAACCCGGCGACAATCTGGCATACGAAGTGGGATTTGTCTAATCCGCTTCCACAGTCGATCACCCTTAATCTTGGGAATACACACGTCATTTCGAAATTAAAGTATTTGCCAAGGCAAAATGGGGCACAAAACGGAAATATTACTTCTTATGAGTTATTAACAAGCTTGGATGGAGTCAACTTCACACCGGTTACTAGCGGACGCTGGGATGATGACAGCACTGAGAAAAACGCAGAATTCACTCCGGTCGCTAGTAGATACCTAAGACTTACTGCTATCGATGGTCATGGTGGATTGGCTTCCGCGGCAGAGCTTAACATCGTGAAGAATGAAATGGATATAGACTATCAAGACCTTGAAGTGCTTATCATGAGTGCACAAAGCATGCACGACAATGCTATTGAAGGGACTGAAGATGGCCAGTATCCAGAAGGTTCAAAACAAACATTGCAAAAAGCCATTGATCAAGCGAAGAAAGTACGCGACAGCTTATCTGTTACGCAGCAGCAATTGCAGCAAGCGGCGAATGACTTAACTGCTGCGTTGCAAGCGATGGAGGAGAGTATCAACAATCATGAGATGGTGCAATCGATCACGATTACAAGTGAATCATCAGTGATTACGACTAAGAACGGAACGCTCCAATTAGGCGCTACCGTACTTCCTACCCATGCTAATAAGTCGGTAACATGGGCTGTGTATGAAGAAGATGGCACAACAGCAACGGACAAAGCGAACATTGATCTCTTCGGTTTGCTGACGGCTGTGAAAGATGGAACCGTGAAGGTGGTCGCCACAGCAACGGATGGCTCTGGTGTTCATGATGAAATGGATATTACCATAAGTGGTCAAACGGACATTATCGATCCAGGCACTGATCCTGTGAATGTTGAAACGATTAACATCACAAGCTCAGGAAATGCGTCCGCGATTACTGCTAAGAATGGAACTTTGAAACTAAGTGCTACCGTGCTACCTGCTAATGCTACGAATAAGTCAGTAACATGGGCTGTATACGAAGTGGATGGTATAACAGAAACGGATATCGCAACCATTGATGTATCCGGTTTGCTCACAGCTGTGAAAGACGGGACTGTGAAGGTGGTAGCTACAGCAGTTGATGGTTCTGGTGTCCAAGGAGACATGGTTATAACCATAAGTGGTCAAACGGACATTATCGATCCTGGTACTGAAACAGTGTATGTTGGAACGATTGACATCACTAGTGTGGGTAATGTGTCTACGATTACTGCTAAGAACGGAAGCCTGCAATTAGGCGCTATCGTGCTGCCTGATAATGCTACGAATAAGTCGGTAACATGGGCTGTATTCGAAGCTGATAGCCGAACAGCTACAGATAAAGCGACCATTGATGTTCATGGTTTGCTGACAGCTGCTAAGGATGGCATCGTAAAAGTGGTTGTAACTGCAAATGACGGCTCCGGAGTAATTGGAGAAAAATCCATAACCATTACAGGACAAAGCAATCAATCTGGTAATGAAAACGGAAATGGCAACGGTAACGATAATAGTAATACTAACAACAGCAGTGGAAACACAACTACGCCACAAGTCAAAGAAAATCCGAATCGCTATGAACTGAAAGAAACGGAACTACGGATCTCAACGCAAGACGGCCACACGTCGGTGACGGCGGTCATTGATAGCAAGCGATTGGCACAGAAATTAGCTGATCTCATGGCAGCTAAGGATCGTTCGGTTCTTCATTTTGAAATTCCAGGAGAGCATGACTTGAACGCTGTAGAGTTCCCTCTTCCAATTCTGTACAACAGTATGAAAGGAAGTAGCGAAACTATTTTCACCTTACGAAGTCATTTGGGTTCTTATGACCTTCCGCTTTCCATTCTGAATCGTGAGAATGTGGAGAAGGCTGCTAAAGCTGAGGGTGCTACCTTAGTCATTCGAATCGATAATTTGACTTCACAGCAGGATCAAAAGTTCGAACACTCTAAATTAGAAAAAGGCTTTAAGCGGATAAGTGACATCATCGCATTCAAAGTCATTCTTAAATCGAATGATAAAGAAGAGGAGATCCAACATCTGGGGAATTCTTTTGTGACGCGCGTTATGTATATGAATGGTGTCATTCAAGATCCTTCGACTGCAACCGCAGTTATGATCGATCCGCTTACAGGACAATTGCGATTCGTGCCATCGGTGTTCACTATGAAGAACGGCAAGACTGAAGTCTCAATATTCGGTCAACTAAATGGCATATACACCATCGTTCAGAACAAGAAAACATTCGATGATATGGTTGGACATTGGGCGCAAAAGGATGTTGAGACCTTAGCCTCCAAGCTGATCATTAATGGAATGACGGATCGGACGTTTGCGCCAGCAGGCCAAGTTACACGTGCACAATTTGCGGCATTGTTGGTAAGAGGAATAGGGTTAACTACGGAGTCATTATCGAATGTATTTGCAGACGTTAGTGCCACGGCGTGGTATGCGGAGGACGTGAATATAGCTGCGAAACTCGGGTTGGTTCAAGGCATAGGCGAAGGGAAATTCAGCCCGGATACAATTATTACAAGAGAGCAAATGGTCGTGATGATCATGAACGCTGTTCAGCTCGTTCAAGGAGATCATAGATCAGAAGCTCAATTGCGCACATCATTTGCCGATCAGGACCAAATCTCTGATTATGCTAGCGAAGCGGTAACAGAAGCGGCAGAGAAAGGATTAATCAAAGGGAAAACAGAAACAACATTTGCACCGCAAGACGCAGCAACACGTGCTGAGGCAGCGTTGATGATTAAACAGCTTTTGCAATATTTGAAGTTTATGAATTAAGTAATATTAAATAGGCTCGGTTCAAACGATAAGTTTGAGCCGAGTTTTTTTGTTGCGTTGGAGCATCTATGTACTCAGTAAGTTAATGGAATCGAGAGAATAAATTCAGTTCCTTCTCCTGATTTACTTCGTACATTTACATCACCGTTCATCGAACGGATCAGTTGATAAGAAAGCGTAAGTCCCAATCCGGTACCCTTGCTTTTAGTTGAAAAATAAATGCTTCCCAGTCGATCCATCTGCTCGCTGCTCATACCAACCCCATTATCAATTATTATTATTTTTGCGAATTGGGATTGACGCTCGATACGGATGCTCACAATACCTGTTGAATGAACAGTGCAAGCTTCTATCGCGTTTTTGATGAAATTTATGAATAGTTGTTTGATTTCAGTAGGATTTGCAGATACATATAGTTTATCCTCCAAGGGGTGCATCTCCAAAGTAACGTTATTCATATTGGCGTACGGCGTTATGATATCTACAATTGAGCAGATTTGCTGCACAAGTTCAATTTTCTCTACTATTGAATGATTGGGTTTGGCTATCGATAAATATTCAGAAAGAATAACTTCTGTCCGCTTAATCTCTTCAAGGCAAATTTCAATATATTTCTGACTCTTTTCTCTTGTGATCGAATCATCTTTCATTAATTTTAAAAATCCCATAACCGCTGTAAGTGGATTACGGACTTCATGGGCTAGAGAGGCTGCGACATGAGCAATCGTTTCCGATTTTTCACTTTGAAGATACCTGAGATATAATTCCTTATCAGAAACTGCTTTATTAAAAAGGGAAATCAATATCCAAATTCCGAGGAAATTTTGTACTGGCATAACGAGGATATTGAACTTTAAATGCTGTATCGTGTATTGGTATTCCGTTGCAAACATAGTACCTATTGGAATAATGGAAAAGCATATCCCTGCAATGAGTGTAATAAGCTTTCGGTACTCGGAACGACGACGGTATAGATTGGATAACAATGCGGATAAGGAGAAAGTGATGGAGAGAATAATTATCGCTGAAAATAGTCCCTGTCCACCTATAAGGAGGCGGTATACTAGAAACTCAACGATAAGAAAAACTCCAGTAGTTATGCCTCCATACACCATTCCGAAAAACATGATCACGTAACGAATGTCGAATATGATTCCATCTTGTATACTAGCAGGAAAGGTCATCGACATAAAAAGACATATCATGCAGGTGATCGTGATAAATTGTTTTGAATAGTTAACGGCTTTGTCACGATAGTAAATGGTATAAAGGACAAAAGGGGTTAGGGCAAACAATAATTGCAGTAAAATATCCTTTACATCCAGCATATTAGCCCTCCCGATAGTTTGGAAATAATTTGATATACTGTTTATTCGTTGTGACTATGAATTCCTCCTTCTGAGGGAGCGGTGTAAAGGCACTAATCATAACTATTGAGAAGAAATTTACGTATACAGGAAGAATTATACTGTGCGTGCGAAACCTGTCGTTTAATCATTTCAAATAAAAAGGCTGAAGAACAACTTTTAGTAATTAAAAGTTGTTCTTCAGCCTTTAGTTGATCATTTCATCTGAGTTTACTCAATCTTAGATATCCCACCACTGGTCAGATTCACCTTGATATCAATTTTTTCGATGCTGCTTGAATCGAGCGGTAAGATTCCTTTATCATTCAGTTTGTTCCACTCTTTTGAAAGATTACGATAGAATATGCCTGAAAGTCCATATACATCGGCATTTATTTCTAAACCTTTCAAGTAAGTTTCCCTAATCTGATCTTCAATTACTTTTATCGCTTTCAGTTCAATATCTTTTCGATTAAGGTTTGCGCTCAATTCCGGAAGAGTGCCCTGCATAGACACTTTAATATCGAAGACAGGTTTGTCATGCTTCATCTTGGGTTGAATAGAGAATTTAAGTTTGTTCATGACGATCACAGCAAGTACTTTTTTGTCATCTTTGATTATCAGAGGCGTTCGTTGCGTCTTTTTTTCCAGCCATCGAACCCCTAATATCTCTTTAGACTTCAGGCAACCACGAAATTGCTCATTTTGCAGAAAGCAGATCCCTGACATGCTAATGTTAGGGGAAGGTTTCTTATTACTGGTCCAGTCTGGCGCAATTTCAAGAAAAGGTAATCGAACCGTTTCGGCTTTCTCTCTCCATTTCCATATAAACTTGTACAGATACAACGGAGCGATAACCGAGCTCTGTTCATAGGTTCGCATGGGACTGTTAAGCTGCGAGTAGATCACTGACAGATCGGCGATCGACGGGGTATTCAGCACATCTTCCATGGGTTCGTTGGTTGCCATGGTCCAAACGGTATATCGAAATTCATAATATCGATCCCAAACGTCCAATACTTGATTGATGACGCTACCCTTCTTTAGCGCTGCTTCACTAAATACGATTGTTTTCACATTACTCCAGATAATTCTTTGTGGACTAGTGGCATATAAATTAAATATTGCCGCATCAAACGAATCTCCTTCTGCTTTCCCTATGAAAGTTTTTTGTTCTTGGCTCTGCCCGGCCTCTTTTTTCGCAATGCCACTAAAGTTAACCATTTGAATATAAACAACGACTTTGTTATCTACATAATCGACGCCTAATGTATTCACATAGATCATATGCTCAATTTCTTTTGATCCCCAACAGCCTGTAAGCAGCATGGAGAGAAGAGCAGTAACAAGCATGCACCGGATCAATTTCATGATCGATCTCGTCCTTTATTTCCCGTATTGTCCGTGAACTTTCCCTTTCCCCACGGCATTCTGAAAATAACTTTATAAAAATCCTTCCAGTGAGGCGGGGATAGAGGGGAAAGGTAGTAGGTGCCGAAAGAACGTAAATTTACCATAAAGAGGATCAGTGCAAGCAGACAGGTCATCGTACCAAACAACCCCAGAAACCCGCTAATGATGAGAATAGCAATTCGAAGCAAGCTAACAACGCTAACTAATGACTGGTTCACCAATGTAAAGGTAGCCAATACTGAAATGGCTATTACTACAATCGTACCTGGACCTGCAATGCCGGCGCTTATGGCTGCCTGACCGATAATTAAACCTCCAACAACCGATAAGGTCTGGCCATAAGCAGTGGGTAATCTCATACCTGCTTCCCGAAAAATCTCAAATAAAATGAGCATCACAATCGCCTCTAAGGGAGCCGGAAGAGGCACGCCTTGTCTCGAATTTACTAACGTTGCAAGCAGCGTAAAGGGGATTTGATCTTGATGAAACGTAGTAAGCGCGATCCAAAAGCCCGGCAAAAACAGGGAAAGCATAACCCCTAGGACTCTTAATAACCTAGTAAAAGCAACAAAGATGTTTACCATATGTGCATCTTCCGAAGTATTCAACAAGAAGCTAAAGCTCACTGGCGCTATAATCACAGTAGGCGAACCATTCGTCAAGAGCACAAATTTGCCATGAAGCAGTGAATTCGCAGCATAGTCAGGTCTGCCCGTATATGCGAATAATGGAAAAAACGAAAATCCAGTCAGACTTTCTTCAAGCTGGGTGCTACTTACCAATCCCTGGATTTGAATGCCGGTTAGTTTTGACTTGATCTCATCTAGTACATGAGGTTTAATCGTCTCCTTGAGATATAAAAGATGAACTTCAGTCGCGGTTTGGATTCCAATACTGAATTGTTCAACAGCCAATAATTCGGTCTTAAGCCTTTTTCGAATAAGGGCAATATTGGTAAATGATTCTTCCGTAAAACCATCCTTAGGCCCTCTTGTGGACACTTCTGTATTGGGTTCTTCAGGTTGCCGTTTAGGTGGATCAGCCAATTTCACAACATAGTATTGATTCGATGGCGTAAAAAGAAGGAAAAGATCACCATTAAGCACAGTATCAATCATTGAAGCATTAATCTCTTTTGATGGAAGGGGGGTCATGTGAAACGGAACTTTTTGCATAAGATCGAGTTCATTCGATGTGAGAATAGATTCCGGGATCTTTTTTAATTCCGGGATGATATATTCTTCCACTTTGATTTCATCGCACAACCCCTGGCAATACACCAGTTGAACGGCATTGTCCGAGTCAGACAAAGAGATAGTTAGTCTCTTAATGTCTGAACTTGAACCAAATACTCGTGTGAACACATCCTCGAACGTATTGGATTCCTTTTGCTCAGGCTCTTTCATGATGTTGCTTTCCCCTTTCGTTGAGCCAAGCTAATCAGCCCTGCAATAATTACAGAAAAAGCGAGTACCCCCCATAAAGAAAAGGGAAGTACATAGTGAGCTAACATACTCAGAAAAAATTGGTCACTAAATGGAATGGCTGTGAACACTACAATAGCAAAAGATATGCTTCCAAGAACCAACATTTTCACTTTTTTGCTTTGAATTTGGAGTATATCGAGAATTAGAAACATAGTTAGAGAAATTCTCAGAAAAGCACCACTGAACCATTGATAAACGCTAAAAAAATCAAGATGCTCAATGTATCTTCCAATCGTCAGCAATCTCCATTCTTCATACGCGGGAAATCTGAGTTTATCAGCCTCATCCGGACCAAATTCAACAATTGCACCAATTATCGGACCCATGGTTAGACCTAAGATAAGCAGGATCATGATCATAAACGATAGATATGACAATCGCGATTTGATGTGATGTTGCATAAAGAAAAGCATGATGACCTCAACAAAACCTGCTCCTACGTACACGCTCCCTTTCCAAACGGGCTGCATACCGTGCTCAAGCATCGGTCTTAATAAGGAATAATCTTTATGAGTTGTATTAGAGAACATTATAAAAAAACCCAATATAATAACAAAAGGCAGCAAAATTGCAGCGGTATTCGCGAGGGAGTGAATACCTAAATAAGCATTTATCACAGAAATCAAAAGTAATACGAACGTAAGGACCAGTATAGGTGTCTCTGGTGAGAAGGTCAGATGCACCCAGTATACAGTGTCTCTAGTTGTAATCATGCATAAGACAAACAAATATACACTAGCGACTACCGCAAGAATACGGCTCACGATAGGAGGGTAAGCTTTAGCCAGCCAAGCGAAAAGATGCTGTTTTTTGATTTTGGTAGTACTAATGTGCAGGATAAAGATCCAAACTAGCGCACATGCCCCAGCAAGCAGCACTGAGATCCAGGCGTCACGCTTTGCCGCGTCCAATAGGATGGGGATGATAATGACATGATTTAGAAGGCCTGTACTCAGCATAATAATCATGATGGATTGAATAAACGTAATATTTGTTTTGATTTTCCTCATCCTCCTAAATAAACCGGACCCACCGTCTACCTTATAATGCCATTCTTGGAGGTGATTTATTCTGGAGAATTGAGCAGTGCAAAACGTAAAGAGCCGAGCGGATATACGCTCGGCTCAAAGTGTTATTATTTAGCGCTCCATAAGGCAACACGATCCTGCACATATTTGGTGTAGCCTTTTTCCATTTTTTCTACTCCGGCTTTCTCCAGAGCTGCCATGTAGTCAGCCCAGATTTTATCGAAATCTGCTGGTTTGGCAAGAATGGCTTCCGGAATACGTTTCCATGTAATATCTCTCATTTTGTTACCTAAAATGGTGACCTCATCTTCACCTGGAATCGCGATATTCCATGCTGCACCATAGGCCTTTTCAGTGAATTCTTCTTCTTTCGGGAATAGATCCTTCCAAGTGGTTGCCTTGTAGGCAGCTAAAGTTTCTTTCTCAACATCGCTATACCCAAGTACAAGTTGTTCCGGGAAGTTTTTAGTATAATAATTTCCACTTGCATCCTTAGCGCCGTCTCCGTAATGAACCATCATATTCCAGTAGAAGCCGATTCCTGTTTCCTTGGTGAAGGCTGTGTTGTCATTGTTGATGCGATCTTGTACATCTGTCGGAACGATCCGTTTGCCGTTCTCTACCACGTAATGCTTACCTTCAATTCCCCAGTTATTCAAGATTTGTCCTTCGTCAGAAGCGAGAAAATCCAGGAACTTAATTGTACGAATCGGATCCGGATTTGTGCTGGAGATCGAGATGCCATAACCACCCATGAAGCCGGTAGGCCAGAAGCTAGTTTCCTTGTATTCTTTCGTTAATGTTACCGGATAATGACCATAAGTTTGATCGAACTTTCCTGCCGTTTTCAACGCTTGTTGAGCATCATTATAATCCCAATCTTGATCAATCAAGCCAAGCACACGTCCTGTGGCTACTTTAGCTTTGTACTGGTCATACTTTTGCACGAAACTCTCTTTATCTAGCAATCCGATATCATTCATATGATTCAGCCAGCGGAAATACTCTTTCTCCTCCGGACGGCGAAAGTGGTAGATCGCCTCATGTGTCTGTTGATCTACGTAATATTCCCCGTCATCCGAACCGCCTGTCGTTGCAACAGCAGGGTTAGTGACGGAAATGTACATATGCCAATCATCCGCGTTCAGGGAGACTCCGATGTTCTTGTTGCCGTTCTCATCAGTTGGATGTTTCTCAAGATAGGCTTTAATTACATTCTCATAATCGGTGACTGTTCTGATTTCAGGGTATCCGGCTTCCTTCAAGACGCGATGTTGAAGCTCAAATCCACCGCCAGCCACGAATTTCTTCTCATCAACCGCTGCCCAGGTAGGAATGGCATAAATCGATTGGTCTTCATTCGTGTATTTTGCCCGGGCAAGGTTGTCACCAAGCACACGTTTAATATTTGGTGCATACTTGTCGATTAACTCCGTTAAATCGATGACTGCTCCAGCATCTACAAGTTTACCGATATCAGCTTTGGCAGAGATGATATCCGGATAATCACCACCAGCAGCGATTAAGGCGATTTTTTGTTGTGGATCACCTACCGCAAATTCCGCATCGAGTGTGACGCCTGTTTTCTCTGTAATCACTTTACTGATGTCATCTTTCATATTGTTCCAGTTCGGATTTGGATCTTCAGCGAAGAAGGAGAGTGTAAGCGGGCTTAAATCTTCGGCTTGTGCAGTTGCTTCCGCGGTAGCCTCAGCAGTGGCACTAACTTCATTCGTTGGTTTAGTTCCTACGTTGTTATCAGCCGTTTTGTTGCTTGATCCGCTACAACCTGCCAGCACACTAATTAGTAAAGTCAAGACCATCAACATCACATGCGATTTTACTGTATTTCTTGTCATGAATAGAAACCCTCCCTTTTTCTGGTCAAAAAATGTATTGCGTATACAGGCTGAGCCTGCTTATACCATTAGCGTACTAACTCTTTACTGAACCCAAAGTCATACCTTTAACAAAGTAGCGCTGCAAAAACGGATAGACGATTAGAATAGGCACAGTGACTACAATCGTGATTGCCATTTTGACTGATTCCGGAGAAATTTGTGCCATAACCTCTGTCATATTGCGACCTCGGAAATTGTCCGCATTAGTTGTCGTACTCTGTATGACCTTCATTAGCTCGAACTGGAGAGTAGTCAACGCATCCTTGGAACCATTGTAAAGATAAGTATCAAGCCATGAATTCCATTGGCCAACGGCGAGGAAGAGAGCGATGGTTGCCAGCGCAGGTTTGGTCAGCGGAAGAATAACCCGCCAATAAATCGTGAAGTCATTAGCACCGTCCAACTTAGCGGATTCCTGCAGTGCATAGGGCAAGCCATCGATAAAGGAACGGATGACAAATACATTAAATGCGCTGACTAGACCGGGGAGGACATACACGCTAAAGGTTCCTATCATATGAAGATCTTTAATCAGGATGTAGCCAGGGATGAGACCACCTGAGACATACATCGTAAGCGCGAGAAATGTAGAGACGAACTTTCGGGCTTGGAAGTCTACCCGACTCAGAGTGAAAGCTAACATGGAGGCACTGACCAACCCAAGAATCGTGCCAATCACCGTACGTAATATAGAGATTTTGAGTCCGGTCATCAGTCCGGAATAGGCAAAGATCGTCTCATAGTTCTTAATAGTGAAGACGCGTGGATATATCGTAATTCCACCCTTAATGCTGTCTGTGGAGTCGTTAAAGGAAATTGCCAACACATTCAGAAAAGGATATAGCGTAACTATGGTTACTACAGTGACCGCAATATAGACTACCAGATCGAAGATGCGGTCCGACCATGACACGGCGGCCAGTTTTTTACTTAGCATAAGGGCCTCCTATATGATGCTTTCTTTTGTTATTTTTTTGAATATCCCGTTGGCGACAAACAGCAGAATCACACTTACCACAGAATTGAAGATATTAATGGCTGTACCGAAGGAGAAGCGGCCCATGCCAAGCCCGTAGTTCAATGCGTAGAGATCCAGCGTCTGTGAGTAGTCGCGCACCAGGTTATTGCCAAGCAGGAACTGCTTCTCGAACCCAATGCTAATTAAATGTCCGATGGAAATAATGAGCAGAATAATGATGGTTGTCTGAATACCTGGAAGTGTAATGTTTCGTACTTGCTGCAGGCGACTTGCACCGTCTACTCTTGCTGCTTCATAAAGCTCTGGACCTATACCTGAGATAGCTGCAAGGTAAATGATTGTGTTCCACCCGGTTTCCTTCCAAACATCAGAAGCTGTGACGATCCCCCAGAATAAATGACCTTTAGCCATGAATTGTATAGGTTCACTAATTAGATGAAGACTTAGCAGCAGGTCGTTTACCGCACCGTTATCGGTAGAGAGCATCTTGGTAATAATTCCGGCAGCAACTACCCAAGATACGAAGTGGGGGAGATAGGAGACTGTCTGTACAAACCGTTTCAGAAACTGAAGCCGTAGCTCGTTCAGAAGGATAGCAAAAATGATGGGAATAATGAATCCAGCCAACAAGCCCATGATGCTCATAGCGAGGGTATTACGAAGTGCATTAAAGAATTGATCATCTTGAAAAAGCTCTCTGAAGTACTGTAAGCCGACCCATTTTTGATCGAAAAAGGATTTTCCGGGTTTGTATTTCTGAAAAGCCATCGTCCAGCCCCATAAAGGCAAATAATTAAATACAAATGCCCAGAGCACAAATGGGAAGGCCATCATATAGAGGTATTTCTGCTGTATAAAAGTTGGCCAAAAGCGTGAAACAGGCTTCTTCAGCTCCAGTTGATCTTTTGAGGTAATCGCTTTCATTTATGTCCCTCCTTCGATATGCCATAATCATAATCTACAGAAAGTGAAAGAAACACCCGAATATTTTATATAAAAAACAGGGGTATATCTGTTATTTTCGTAAGCGTTTTCTGAAAAATGTTGAGTCTCTTTTAATTCTTTCTGCGGTAGTCGGAGGGAGAGACACCTTCATGCTTCTTGAATTTTTCACGAAAATAATCTACATCACTGATGCCCACTTCGTTTGCAACCTGATGGATTTTGTAGCCTTGAGTAAGCAGTTCCTTAGCCTTCTCCATGCGGACATTATCTAGATAGCTGTTAAAAGAATACCCCGTGCTGTTCTTAAAAAGCTTCCCTAGATAAGCGCTACTATAACTAAATACATCCGCTAGTGTGTCGAGCTTAAGATTCTTATTATAATGTCGATGGATGAGATCCAGCATCCGCTTTAGGAAGACCTCCATATCGTCGCGGGTAATGCCTTTTGCATAATACTCAAGAAGAGTGGAGGCATAGCGCTGCAATTGAGGCAGAGAGGTATGTTTATAGATTTGTTCAATTTGCTCATCCATGTTGCTGTGCATAGGACTCAGCTCCTTATATTGAAACGAGAGTTTGTTAAGTAGATAAGAGACGATACGCACATAACGCGATTTCACGGCCATCTCGGAATAATCGGCAGTAATCATAAGTTCTCCAGCTTCTTGAATCAGGGTGAAGAGTAACGAGCAATTGCCGGTATCCATACAAAAAAACATCCGTTCTAGAACGGACTCCAGCCTGTTCTCTATTTCCTCTGAACTAACTGTCAGCCCATTCTTTATTTTCATGGAATCCGGTCCAATCATCCCCGTCTCGTCATAGAAGAAATGCTCTTTCATCCTTGCCAGCGCCGATAGGTGGGAGACAGAGATATCCTCCAGAGAGTTCACCATATCACCTGCGGTGATGATACATTCAAGTTCATGGTCAGATACTACTTTCTGTATATTCTGGACCATTAACTTATGTACAAGTTCTTTCTGAAATGAGGGCTGAAGCAGAACCCCCAAATAAGAATCTAGCAAGAATACTATGCCCCAGTCATTTTCTTCAAAGCTTTTTGCAAGTCTCGCCTTTACGACTGTTGAAGGTCCATGATCCGCATTGTCCTGAAGTATCAGCCTAATCAGAACCACTTGATAGGAATCCCATAGTAGTTCTGCTTCAAGAATGATTGCATCCATTATTGACGGAGTCTGCGCACTTCGATCCATTAACAAGGATTGAACTAGCATTTCCCGGTTCCATACTTTGACTGCGGCCTGTTTCTTACGATCAGTAATACGTGCATCCAGCTCAATGGACAGATTCTCCAAGTATAGCTGTAGTTCATCTTCATCTACAGGCTTGAGCAAATAGGTATCAATGCCAAAGGATAACGCTCGCTTAGCATAGTTAAAATCCGCATAGCCACTGAGGATGATGATGTGCATTTCCGGATCAAGTGCTCTCAGTTCTTCAACAAGCTCTAGACCATCTCTACCGGGCATACGAATATCTACGATCATTAAATCAGGGGAGTAAAGTTCATATTTATGTTTAGCCTCAATGGCATTTGCGGCGGAATCGATGACTTGATATCCAAGACTCTCCCAGTCTAGCAGAGCAACTAGTCCTTCACGGAGCGCCAGCTCATCATCCACTATCAACACGCTATACATAAGAATCACTCCTTAATGGAATCGCAAAGCTGATTTGCGTTCCGAATCCGATTTGACTTGCTAAGGTCAGCCCAAATTGTGGACCGTAGGTCAGCTGCAGCCGCAAATGAATATTGCGCATCCCAATATTATTAGTTTCATAGTCATCATTGTTATTCAACATCTTCCTAATTTCTTGTATCCGTGTTTTTGAAATACCCACTCCATTGTCAGATACCTGAACCTTTAGATAACTGTCTTCTAAGCGGATTTCCACCCGGACCATGCCGCCTTCAATTCGATTCTCCAATCCGTGGATGACACAATTTTCTACCAGGGGCTGAATAATTAAAGGGGGAATTTGAAAAGGATTCGCCTTTGGGTCCACAAGTAGCTCATAAGTGAGTCTGTCATCATAGCGGAATTTTTGGATGACTAGGTAACTGTTTACGGTTTCTAGCTCACTTTGCAGACTGATCATCCCATTGCCGACCTCAAGGTTTTTACGCATCATTTTTCCCAGCAGTCGAACGACTTGAGAAATATCCGCTTGTCCTCTGACAAGAGCTTTCATGCGGATTGATTCTAGGGCATTGAAGAGGAAGTGAGGATTGATCTGGCTGGCCATCATCTTGAATTTAATTTCATTTTGCTTAAGCTGAGTCGCATTTTTCTGTCGATTGGATTCTTGTACCTCACTCATTAGTTCATTAATGTTCCGAACCATATGATTGAATTGTCTGGCAAGCTGACCGATTTCATCTTTACCGTCAATAACAAGCGTGGCTCCTAAATTTCCCGCAGCGACCTTAGAAATATGTTTGCTCAAATGTAGCATCCTTCCGGTGAGTAGCCGCGAGACATAGTAAATCAACAGAATAGCCATAATCATTGCCGAAAGAATTACAATTGAAGCTAGAAAGATAATTCGGTTGGGCTCATCGACGATGCTTGCTACAGAAAAAATGGAAATGATACGCAGGCTATTCAAGCTTCCTCCAGGTTGCCAGTGATCGATCACCATTTTGAAGGGTTTACCATCAATGGTTACATCGTGGGGACCTTGCCCTGTAGCGGATAAGGTTGCTAGGTCAATATTCGACAGTGATTTATCTTGTGTATCTACACGATTTGAGGCGACAATATTGTCGTTCTCATCCATAATAAGAGTTTCAAAAGATTCTTGGTTGAGGATCGCATTGAGCTTTTTGGTATTCACATTCACGACTAGCACACCGGTGGTTCTCGCCTTAAAAAAATTGACCTTTCGGATTAGACTTAAATAATATTGTCCATTACGGTTGTCTCGAATGTAGTTCCAGCAGACCAGTCCCCTTTGGGCTAGTGCGGTTTGGTACCATTGTTCCTGCGTAACACTCTCATTCGTCTGTAGAAACTCCCAGTTGTTGAGAACCGTTGGATTATCGATATATAAGCGGATACTGGAAACTTCGTTGTATAGTCGAACAAAATCACGGAAATCAGGATAGTTCCAGTAAGCTTCAACAACATCATAGACAGACTCATAACGATGATTGGCAACCTCTTCAAGCCGGCTATCATTCGATAGGCGATAAGCAATATCAAGCGGGATGTTGAGCATTTCGCCAGTCCGTTTTTTCACTCGATCCACGTTGGCTGTAATCTGCTCAAGCGCATTAGCCATTGCCATATTCCGTAGTTCATTTGTAAGGAACAGCCCTACAATTAAGACCGGGATTAGAACGACACAGCCAAATGATAGAAATAACTTCGTTCTGAGTCTTAGATTATTCATAAGAGTGATGATACGAGCATACACGACTAAGGGCCACCTCCTGCACCGAAATGTTAACGCTTACATAAAAGTATATCGTTTAACGAACTTCCATTATATGTGATCATTTAGGGATTTATTGTCTTCTGTTATGGAGTTTTGGAAAGAGGATATATTATATAAAAAATCTACAAAAAAAAAGAAAACCACTGATCTAGTCAACTAGATCAGTGGTTTTTTTTATCCAATTGAATGGTCTCGATTTTCTTTACCGAAGAATAATTCTTAAACCAGAATGCGGACCCTTATGGGGATTTGGTTTGAATGACAGACTCATTCTTTAAAATAGGGTGTAATCCCTTTTGAATATAGGTTCTCTACTAACTTGAAAAATTCTTCTGACGATAAATCCTTTTGACGCTGGAGCCAAAGACGAAATAAAGAAAGGGCAGTTGTCAGGTAAAACTCAATGAAGTATGGCGTTAAGGATTGGTTTTGCGGAACGTTTAATTCTAATTGATTCAAAGTGATTTCTTTTTTTAAGCGTTTTAAAAAACGGGCACTTCCATAATCACCCAAAAGGGCATTAAGAACCAGGAGATGTTCTTTTTTATCCAGACAATAGAGCGTGTCTTGAACCGTATCCAACGATAGCTCTTTATTTGCCAATTCTTTTTTCATTTCATTCAATAGGTCATTTTCAACAGAGTCTAACAATTCGTAAATGTCAGTAAAGTATTGATAAAAGGTGCTGCGGTTATATCCTGACTTATTCGAAATTTCCTGAATCGAAATTTTCTCAATCGGCTTTTGGCTATATAACTCACAAAAAACTTCTACAAACTTTTGTTTTGTTTTCTCCGTTATTTGGGGTTGCTTTTTCATGTTTCCCTCCTACTAGTGAATAAGAATATCATCCGACAAATCATAAAAAACTGATGGTTGATCAAGGGATAATGAAGATTTATAATCACATCATACAACACGTTGTCGGATAATTAAAAGGGAATATTAATAAGTAGGGGTGGTTTATATGTCAGCAAAACAAGATAGAATTTTAATTTTTGGTGCAGGTGTCATCGGGAGCATGTACGCAATTAAGCTTATTGAAGCAGGGTTTGACGTTAGCCTGTTTGCACATTCGAATAGATATAAATCATTAAGAGAAAATGGCCTGCAGTATATAGAAAAAGGTACAGTTAGATCGATACAAGTGAATGTCATTGATACGCTCGAAAATGACGATGTATACGATTTTATTTTCGTTACCGTTCGTTATGATCGGTCCGAAGCAGCGTTGTTAGCGCTCAAAGATAATCAAAGCAAAAATATAGTTACGATGACTAGTAATTCAATTGGATTTTCTTCGTGGCTGGATATCGTAGGGGATAGACTTTTACCAGCTTTTCCCGGCTTCGGCGGACAGATTAAAGATGGAGTATTGCATGCTCGATTTCTACCAAAGTTTATAGCGGCAACTGCATTTGGAGAAATTAATGGTGTAGTGACAGAACGCATAGAAAACCTTGCAAAATTATTTAAAACTGCAAAGCTTCCCTACGTTATTAAAAAAGATATGCAAGCGTATCTGATCACACATTCCGTATCAGACATTGCCATGTTGAGCTTTTTGCATTCTGAGAATAAGATCATTGACAAAAAAACAGCCAGAACTAGAAAGACAGCACGCAAAATAACATTCACTTTAAAAGCGTATCTAAGGGCAACACAAAAAGCTGGCGTTTCAATTGATCCACCAATGCTTAAAATGGTGCTTAAATTTCCAAACTTATTTTTGGACCTTTTCTTTATGACATGGCTACGAACTAAAATGGTTAGGGATATGATGTTGCCGGATTATGCGAATAATGCTAACAATGAGATTGTGCAGCTTAGTAATGATTTAATGAAATTTTTAAGTCAACATGATATCAAATCAGAAATACATGTTCAGTAATTTTTTGGTGAAATATTATAGTATTGTGGAGGGGCTTGTAAGGAACATAATTAAACTGATGTATGACAAGAAAAGGGGGGACGCTAAGTCCTCTTTTTTTGTATGTTCCTTCTTTATATTTCCAATTGTAACCATAAAATAACAATACTTTTTGGGGTAAAACCTTTAATTTGAACAGATTAAATTGTACGTAAGCTATGATAAACTTCTATTTGTAATCGCTTACAATTATATAAATGGAAGGATGTGGTGATCTCGGGAGTTTTACCAAACAACAAAGAAAACCACAGACGATTGCTTGAAATACTAGAGGTCAGTCAAGTAGTATGTAATCAAAAAAAATCTTAGGAGGTAGATTATGTTTAAGATGAATAAGAAAATCTTGACTGTATTATTCGCAGCTACAATGAGCTTTAGCTTGTTTGCAGCAACTACAAATGCGGCGACAGATTATTGGCAAAATTGGACTGATGGTGGAGGAACAGTAAATGCTACGAATGGATCAGGTGGGAATTACAGTGTTACATGGTCAAATACCGGGAACTTTGTTGTCGGTAAAGGCTGGAATACCGGATCACCAACAAGGACAATAAACTACAATGCCGGAGTCTGGGCGCCGTCCGGTAATGGATATTTGACACTCTATGGGTGGACGAGAAACTCACTCATAGAATATTACGTCGTTGATAGCTGGGGCACTTATAGACCAACTGGAACATTTAAAGGTACCGTGACCAGTGATGGTGGCACATATGATATCTATACGACAACCCGGACCAACGCACCTTCTATTGACGGCACTGCAACTTTCACTCAGTTCTGGAGTGTAAGACAGTCGAAGAGAGCGACTGGGAGCAATGTTGCTATCACTTTTAGCAATCACGTTAGCGCATGGAAGAAATATGGAATGAATTTGGGAAGTAGTTGGGCTTACCAAGTGTTAGCTACTGAAGGATATCAAAGTAGTGGGAGCTCTAACGTAACGGTGTGGTAACAGGTAAACTGTAGCCTCTTAATCGATGATAATACTAAGGACTGCCGGTCTCACCACCGGCGGCCTTATTTATTCCAAAAGAAGACTTACATACTACTAAGATCATCGTCACGACTTATTATTTTCCTATCCGTTCAAAGGAGATAAATCAATGAGAAAACTATTGAGTTTCCTATTCATAGCAACAATAGTTGTTATCAGCGCTTGCTCACAAGAAAAGCCTGAAACGAGTAATGACAATGTATTTGTAAAGGGAGGGACTTTTATAAACACAAAGTCCAACTACAATGGTGCAACCCTATCGAACTTTTATATCGGTAAATATGAGGTAACTCAAAAAGAATGGAATGAGGTAATGGAAAGTAATCCCTCAGAATTCAAGGGCGACAATTTGCCGGTTGAAATGGTTAGCTGGTATGACGTTGTTGAGTACTGTAATAAGCGGAGTATAAAAGAGGGTTTAACACCCTATTACAATATAGATAAGAATAAAATAGATACAAATAATAAGAGCGAAAACGATAATATAAAATGGACCGTAACGATCAATGAAGGTGCTAATGGTTATCGATTACCGACAGAAGCAGAGTGGGAATATGCTGCAGGTGGAGGTCAATTAAGCAAGAGTTACACCTACAGTGGAAGCAATAATGCAGATGAGGTAGCATGGTATTGGAAAAACGCTGGAGATAAATACTTATCGGGAGAATGGAACTGGCCTATCATTGAAAACAACAATAATAAAACAAAATCTGTTGGTGTCAAACAGCCCAACGAGTTAGGACTTTATGATATGTCAGGGAATGTAAGGGAATGGTGTTGGAACTGGTACGGGGATAGGGGAAGCGATGTCGGATCTTTCCGGGTTGTGAAGGGCGGCGGTTGGATCGGTAACATCTCCAACAACGAGATATCTTTTCAAGGCAAGTTCGACGCAAATGGCATGGGACCTGATCAAGGCTTTCGTGTGAGTCGTGGTGAGTAAATGGCGGGAAGGTTATTCTCTTTTAAGTTAAGACTCCATTTCATAAGCAATGATAAAATGATCAAGCCAATAAGCTGCTTCCGGTACTCTACCGGAAGCAGCTTATTTAATTTTCGTTTATTTCCAACTACAAAAGATCTAAACTTTTCACGGTATAAGCTTTAGTTTATGCATATGAAAAAAATAGGACAATGTTAGAATCTAATTGTTTCCGCTTACATTAATAAATATGGAATAAAAAGGAGGTTGATCAAACGGGTTGCACAGCATCTTAGTAAGACTAGTTGCAGTATAACCAAGAGGAGGACAGCAAATGAAACAGAAGAGAATGCGTTTATTTTTAGTAATCATTATTTGTTTTATGCTTGCATTGCCTGCAGTAAGCGTAAATGCCGCAACAACGATCACATCTAATCAAAGTGGCACTCAAGACGGCTACTATTATGAGCTATGGAAGGATTCCGGTACCACGAGTATGACTCTTGATAGTGGAGGTACATTCAGTGCTCAGTGGAGCAACATCGGAAATGCTCTGTTCCGTAAAGGTAAGAAGTTCGATGAGACCCAGACACACCAGCAAATTGGAAACATATCTGTTAACTACAGTGCCAACTACCAACCAAACGGTAATTCGTATTTATGTGTCTACGGATGGACCGTTGATCCACTAATCGAATATTACATCGTTGATAGCTGGGGGAGCTGGCGTCCGCCTGGTGGAACGTCTAAAGGTACCATTACCGTTGATGGGGGAACATATGACATATATGAGACTACCAGAGTCAACCAACCTTCAATTAAAGGCACAGCAACCTTTAAACAATATTGGAGTGTCCGGACGACCAAACGTACAAGCGGAACCATATCTGTTAGTGAACACTTTAAAGCGTGGGAGAGCAGAGGAATGTCAATGGGGAAGATGTATGAAACTTCGCTTACGGTAGAGGGTTATCAAAGTAGTGGAACAGCTACCGTGACTAGCAATACAATTACGATCGGAGGTAGCGGAGGTACGAATCCGACGCCAACGCCTAATCCGACTTCAACGCCAAACCCAACCTCCACACCAAATCCGGGCACAAGCACAAAGATAGAAGCAGAAAATATGACTAAAAGTGGTCAGTATACCTCCAATATAAGCTCACCATTCTCTGGAGTGGCTTTATACGCCAACAATGATCTAGTGAAATATACACAGAATTTTACGACCGGTACCCATAATTTTTCACTCCGCGGGGCTTCGAATAACTCTAATATGGCGAGAGTCGATTTGAAAATCGGGGGAGTGACCAAGGGCACCTTTTATTTCGGGGGAAGCAGTCCCGCCGTTTATACTCTAAACAATGTCAGTCATGGAACCGGAAATCAAGAGATCCAGATCGTCGTAACTACTGATAACGGGACATGGGATGCTTACCTTGATTATCTGGAAATCAATTAATAAGACGTAGCGGTAATGGAAAAATTTGAAGAGGTAAAGTTGCTGGGAGGGGTAAAAAAGATGTTTAGAGCCAACGTAATAAAATGGACGGCCATTGCGTCGTTAGTCGTATTCTTATTCACAGGCTCACTGACGATGACTGGCGACAAGGCGCTCGCGGCCGATTGTTCGAACGGTTATGTAGCATTAACCTATGACGATGGTCCGAACCCTAACAATACTGTAACACTACTTAATGCACTTCAACAAAACGGCT
Source organism: Paenibacillus sp. NPDC058367 (assembly GCF_042723305.1). Classification (NCBI taxonomy): domain Bacteria; kingdom Bacillati; phylum Bacillota; class Bacilli; order Caryophanales; family Paenibacillaceae; genus Paenibacillus; species Paenibacillus sp. NPDC058367. Next base: position 18,426 of record NZ_JBHXIZ010000001.1, on the reverse strand, counting down.
TGCGTGCAACGTTCTTCAACCTTGGACAGAATGCCCAAAATAATCCGTCCCTAGTAAACCAGCAGAAGTCAGCAGGCATGTGGATTGGGAACCATTCCTGGTCTCATCCGCATTTGACCCAACTGTCTACCTCACAAATGTCGTCAGAAGTTACAAACACACAAACGACATTACAGTCTATAACTGGTACGGCTCCGAAGTTGTTTCGTCCGCCATATGGCGAGACTAACGCAACTTTAAAGTCCATCGAGGCCCAAAATGGTCTTACTGAAGTGTTATGGAACGTTGACTCCCAGGACTGGAATGGAGCCACTACCGCCCAGATAGTAAATGCTGTTGGTCCAATGCAAAATGGCGACGTGATCCTTATGCACGATCAGTACCAAACTACGGTTCAAGCGATTCCACAGATTGCACAGAATCTCAAGAACCGCGGTCTTTGTTCAGGCATGATCTCGACGAGCACAGGCAGGGCAGTCGCACCTGATGGTGGAGGCACAACACCAACTCCGACACCAACCTTCACACCAAATCCAGGCACAAGCACAAAAATAGAAGCTGAAAACATGACTAAAAGTGGTCAGTATACCTCCAATATAAGTTCACCATTCTCCGGAGTGGCTTTATACGCCAACAATGATCTAGTGAAATACACACAGAATTTTACGACCGGTACCCATAATTTTTCACTCCGCGGGGCTTCGAATAACTCTAATATGGCGAGGGTCGATTTGAAAATCGGCGGGGTAACCAAGGGCACCTTTTACTTCGGGGGAAGCAGTCCCGCCGTTTATACTCTAAACAATGTCAGTCATGGAACCGGAAATCAAGAGATCCAGCTCGTAGTAACAGCTGATAACGGGACATGGGATGCTTATCTTGATTATCTGGAAATCCAGTAAATATTCCAAACACGGAAATTGGAGACGGACTGCTTAATGTAGAGACAAAATGAAAAAAGCAACCCACCAGCCATGACTGGTGGGTTGCTTGCCTTGTTACAACCTATCTCTCAACAACGGTCTCACCTTCAATTAACACAGGCTGATAATAAGTGTTGTTTGGAAGGTCTTTTTTTCCTTGTAGTTTCTTAATGACCCAATCCGCTGCATCGCGTCCCATGGCTTCTTGTGGGTGTGTCAAGGTGGTTAGTTTGATGTTCGCGTTTTTGGCGATATAGGAATTGTCTTGTCCGATAATCGATAATTCCTCCGGAATAGTGATGTCCAGCTGTCTGCAGGCATGAACCACTTCCAAGCCAACCTCGTCGTTATAACAAACAATAGCAGTGAGCGTATCTCTATTTTTATTCAGAAAATCCTTCAAGTCTGTAGATAACGTCTGTTTTGTCTCCGTGTTGAATGAAAATATCTGGTCAGGATAAAATCGTAATTTGGATTCTCCGAGTGCCTTAATGTACCCTTTCATCCGATACTTTCCTTGTAAATCATCCATTTTTGCAATGAGCCCTATTTGGGTGTGCCCTTTGGTTATCAACTCTTTTGTTGCCAAATAACTGGACTGCACGTCATCAAGACAAAGGTACGGCAGTTCTATTTCTTCATAAAAGGCATTAATCATGATAATCGGAATATCCTGTTCCTTAAACGACAGGTAGTAAGCAATATTAGGGTTATATAGATTGCTTTTCGTCGGTTCAATAATTAAACCATCTACACCGTAGGACAACATCATTTCCAGTGCCTTTTTTTCTTGAGCAACATCGTTATTTGTACTAGCTAATAGTAGAGAGTAATTATCCTCATTTAGCCGGCTCTCGATCCCACGGATAATGGAAGGAAAGATATAGTCGGAAATATAGGTCGTGATTACACCGATCGTCTTCTTATGGGAACTCCCGCCGGTCTTCGAACGATATTGGTTGCTGACATAAGTACCAGAACCTTTTTCGCTTCGCAGGAAGCCTTCGTTGGAAAGTTCTAAAATTGCTTTTCGAACAGTCTGCCGGCTAACTTCGTACATGGACTGCAAGGCAGATTCAGTAGGGATTTGCTCACCAACATTGTAATCTCCCGAAAGGATTTTGCTTTTTATGTCATCTAATATCACTTGATACTTTGGTTTCATGTAATTCCTCTTTCCATTCTTGTTCGCTAAGTTATTCGTATATTCGGTAAATTTGTATGTACAAATTATAGCATGACAACAAAAAAAATAGAAAGGGGCTCTTTTTTTATACAGTTAAATCATTATTATCTCCATATTTGTATGTATATATAACTAATCAATTGACAAATGTACGTACAAAAAATTATACTAAAGCTGTCAATTAAGAAAGCAAATTCTTATCATGACCTTTTAAAAAAGCGCTCTCAGAGAGGTGACAAACGTGATATCGAATCGATTAAGCATCGAACAAGCGATTAATAAGGGAGAAACTTCGCTTGGTATTGAATTTGGGTCTACGCGTATTAAAGTTGTACTTATCGATCATAGCTTTCAAACGATCGCTTCTGGAAGTTACGAATGGGAAAATCAGTTGAAGGACGGTTTTTGGACGTACAACTTGGAAGATATTATCAAAGGTCTGCAAGACGCCTATCGCGAGATGAAGGAAGAAGTTGCTCAAAAATACGGAATCACCCTTCAAACGGTTGGTTCAATCGGTTTTTCTGCAATGATGCATGGATACATGGCTTTCGACGAGCACAATGAACTGCTTGTTCCATTCCGGACTTGGCGTAATGCAACTACAGGTGCGGCTGCCAAAGCATTGACCGAGCTGTTTGGGTTTAATATCCCAGAACGCTGGAGCATTGCTCATCTTTATCAGGCGATTTTGAATGAAGAAGAACATGTGCCACAGATACGTTTTGTTACGACACTAGCAGGATACATTCATTGGCTATTGACTGGAAATAAAGCACTTGGTGTTGGTGATGCATCCGGTATGTTCCCAATTGATGAAACTACAGGAAATTTTAACGCTTCCATGATACAGCAGTTTGATGAACTTGTTGCAAGCAAAGCTTATCCGTGGAAGACCAGTGATTTACTTCCTAAGGTGTATGTTGCAGGAGAGCAAGCAGGTATTTTAAGCGAAGCGGGAGCTAAAATTCTGGATCCATCGCTGCATTTACAATCAGGTATTCCGCTTAGTCCTCCAGAGGGGGATGCTGGAACCGGGATGGTTGCAACGAATAGCGTAAGAAAACGCACCGGGAATGTATCTGTAGGAACCTCTGTTTTTGCCATGATTGTATTAGAAAAAGAACTTTCCAAGGTTTATCCGGAAATTGATATGGTTACTACTCCGAACGGAAGTCCAGTGGGAATGGTTCATGCGAATAACTGTTCAAGTGACCTCAACGCCTGGCTAGGGTTATTCCGCGAATTCTATGAAGCCATGGGACACAAAGTGGATGCCAATAAATTGTACAGCGTGCTATTAAATAAAGCTTTGGAAGCAGATCCTGATGCCGGTGGATTACTAAGCTATGGTTATCTCTCAGGAGAGAATATTACTGGGTTAGAACAAGGTCGTCCGCTATTTGTCCGCTCGCCGGAGAGCAATTTCAATCTGTCCAACTTTATGCGTACACATCTATTCAGCGCCTTTGGTGCTTTGAAAATTGGAATGGACATTTTGACGAAGGAAGAGAATGTAGCCATTGATAGTATTTTAGGCCACGGCGGCTTATTTAAGACTCCTGTAGTGGGTCAAAAAATGATGGCAGCTTCAATGAATGTTCCTGTTTCCGTAATGTCGACTGCCGGTGAAGGCGGTGCATGGGGAATGGCTATTCTTGCCGCTTACATGATGAATAAAAATCAGGAAGAAAGTTTAGAAGACTTCCTCGATCAAAAAGTGTTCAAAGATGTTAAGGGTGAAGAAGTTCATCCAGAGGCAACCGACATTAAAGGATTTGAAACTTTTATCGAACGTTATAAAAAGGGTCTGGCGATTGAGCAGTCCGCTGTTGACAATTTAGTGTGAAAATGGAGGTGGCAAGATGTTAGAACAACTTAAAGAAGAGGTTTTTCAAGCCAATCTGGAATTGCCGAAACAAGGACTTATTAAATATACATGGGGAAATGTGAGTGCAATTGATCGTGAAAGTGGATTATTCGTAATCAAACCTAGTGGCGTAGATTATGAAACAATGAAAGCCAGCGATATGGTAGTTGTTGATCTGGATGGCAATGTGGTTGAAGGAGATATGAGACCTTCCTCCGATACACCTACTCACGCCGTGCTTTATAAGCATTACTCCGAGATCGGGGGAATCGTTCACACGCATTCCACTTGGGCAACCATTTGGGCTCAAGCAGGACTAGATGTACCTGTCATGGGAACGACCCATGCTGATACCTTCTATGGTTCCATTCCTTGTGCGCGTTTCTTGACGCAAGAAGAAGTCGATCGTGGTTACGAAGCGGAAACGGGTAATGTAATCATCGAGACCTTTGAACAACGTGGGATCGATATTATGGCGGTTCCTGGTGTTTTACTTAAAGGACACGGACCCTTTACTTGGGGGAAAAATGCGAAATCGGCGGTAATAAACAGCGTAGTTTTGGATGAAGTATCCAAAATGAATTTGTTTGCAAGAGAGCTGAACCATTTTGCTGAGGAGTTGCCACAACGTATTTTAGATAAACATTACTTGCGAAAACATGGAAAAGACGCTTATTACGGACAAAAATAATTAAACCACAAAATTACGAAAAGAGGATGAATATGTCAACAGCAGTAGCAAAAGAATTTTGGTTTGTCGTAGGTTCACAACATCTTTATGGCGAAGAAGCATTGGCTGAAGTTAAGGCGCATGCCCAAACGATGACAGATGCTTTGAATAAAAGCGGAGTTTTGCCTTACCCACTAGTGTTACAGGATTTGGCTGTCAGCGCAGATAAAATCACAAACATCATGAAAGAAGTCAATTACCGCGATGAAGTTGCCGGTGTTATCACTTGGATGCATACCTTCTCACCTGCAAAAATGTGGATCCGCGGAACTAAAATGCTGCAAAAGCCTTTGCTTCATCTAGCTACGCAATATAATGAAAGTATCCCATGGGCAACGATCGATATGGATTTCATGAATCTAAATCAAGCCGCTCATGGTGACCGTGAATATGGTTTTATTAACGCCCGTTTGAACAAACAAAACAAAGTGGTAGTAGGCTACTGGGAACGTCCTGAAGTCCAAAAGCAAATTGCAGAATGGATGGACGTAGCCGTTGCTTATAACGAAAGCTTTAATATCAAGGTCGCTCGCTTTGGTGACAATATGCGTAACGTTGGCGTAACCGAAGGAGATAAGGTTGAAGCCCAAATTCAATTTGGTTGGACTGTTGACTACTTTGGTATTGGCGATCTAGTACAAATCATTAATGAAGTTAAAGAAGAAGAGATCGACGCCTTATTCGCTGAGTATTCAGAGCTGTATGAATTTGATTATGGAACTAACAGCAAAGAAGCTTGGGAAGCTAGCGTGAGAGTTCAAGCAAGCTATGAAATTGCTATTAAACGTTTCCTTGATCAAGGTGGCTACAACGCCTTCACATCGAACTTCGAAGATTTACACGGGATGAAACAACTTCCAGGACTTGCTGTTCAACGACTGATGGCACAAGGCTATGGTTTTGCTGGAGAAGGAGATTGGAAGACTGCAGCTCTCGATCGCTTGCTTAAAGTGATGAGCCATAACCAATCCACTGGCTTTATGGAAGATTACACTTATGAATTGACGGTTGGTCAAGAATCCATTCTACAATCCCATATGCTTGAAGTAGATCCTACTTTGGCAAGCAACAAACCCAAAATTATCGTATCTCCACTGGGTATTGGTGGTAAAGACGATCCAGCACGTTTAGTATTTGACGGTAAGGCAGGAGACGGTGTAGTCGTTTCCATGGCTGACTTTGGGACGCATTACAAACTATTGATCAATGAAGTTACTGCTTTCGAACCAACGGTTCCAGCTCCCAACCTTCCAGTAGCTCGTGTACTTTGGAATGTTAAGCCTAACTTCCAAGATGGGGTTAAAGCATGGATCGAAAATGGTGGCGGTCACCACACCGTTGTTTCATTAACGCTTACAACAGACCAGATTATTGCTTATGCAAAACTTGTAAACTTGGAATATGTAGTTATTAAATAATAGCAAAGCTTTATTACGATTAATAGGACTCCATTCCTCGAGCTTTTTGAGGAATGGAGTCCTATTTGTTTGTTCGATTTCCTTCAATAAATGCGATAGTTTCCACTTAGGGCCAGTAAACTAAAGAAGTACAGACAGTTATCATAATAACGACGTTGTCCAGTGCGCAATGGTGTATCCCAAAACAAACGGACAAAATGCTCTGCCTCCGGGCCATTAGAAGCTAGGGAAGCCATGGCATTGGTCGCCAACAGACCTGTCGGGTGCAGCGCCGGTTCGTCGAAGGGCTGTCCCTCAATGGTATACCGCCGGTAATCGGAAACTTTGATATTCCTAAAAAAAGCCTGAATCCGGTTACATTGATCGACCTGCCAGATGTCCTTTTGGAACCAAGCCCAGTCCAGACCGATATTAGCCGCTACCCGGTAAGCATCACTGAAAAAATGGCTGAAATCACCATGAGGCTGGGGTTCTGCCGGGGACCCGTTAAAATTAGCATATTCGGGAGCAAGGCCAGTTATCGGATGGCATGCAGTATGCAGATATGTGCGGCTGGCTTCCGCGGCTTCTCGCCAAAACATGTGGTCACGTTCGTCAGCCCACAAGGCGAACAAATCATAGAAATGGGGGAGATGGTAAGATGGATCACTGAAGGTGGATTCCGGTACGAATTTGATCAATTTCGTTTCCGCGTCCCACATTGAGTCGCCATCTCCTGTTTCAGTTTTATGTACACAAGCATGCAATATCGTTCGGGCCTGCTCAGAATAATTATAAGGTTCCGGACCGTTCCCCCAACGTTTTGAGGCAAAAAACAGAGCCATGGCGAAAAACTCTTCGCCGTCCGGTGCAGGTCCCTGAGAAATCCTTGTACCGTCAGGCTTGCAGTGCCAAGCAAAGTAATTGGCATAGCGACCTTCTTTGTGCTGCATAAACGTCTTTGAGAAGTTCCATAGACGATCAAACTCTTCTTTTTTATTCATTTGAACGGCCATCATCATCCCGTAGGACATTCCTTCAGACCTAACATCCAGATTACCTGTATCCAGAATATAGCTTTTATCCTCGTCCAGCGGATAGTAGATTCGTACGTTCGGATCTCCGTAAAACAAATCACTCCAAGTTTCTTCGAGTTTAGCGTTGATTTCATCTTCAGAAAAGCCGAGCTCCTTAAATAAATTGCGATATTTCCCCGTATAAAAAGCACCTTGTTGTGTTATTGTCATCAAAAACGCCCTCCTGTGAACTACAGTATGCAGTCCATTTTAATAAAAACTAAGGATGGATGGTTTGAATGGTGCCATCATCGTTGTAACTCAGCTCTGTATATTTTACAGAACGCTTGTTGTCAGCACCACCAGATAAAGAACTATCATGATAAAATAAATACCATTTCTCTTTAAACTGAACAATAGAATGGTGTGTTGTCCAGCCCAGGACGGGTGTAAGTATTTTTCCTTGATATACAAAAGGCCCAAGCGGATCTTTACTGATAGCGTATACAATATTATGGGTAGTACCCGTGGAATAAGAAAGATAATAATAACCGTTATATTTATGAACCCAAGGACCTTCAAAATATCTTCTCTCTTCATCTCCAGCAAGAATCGGATTTCCGTTCGTATCGATAATGGATATTTCTCTAGGTTCACCTTCAAAGCTCAGCATATTCTCGTTCAACTCCGCTACGATAGGTCCAAGAGCTGGTGCCCTTTCAGACGGCCCCTCGGCATCCGGAACAAATGAGCCGGTTTGCCATTTTTCAAGTTGACCGCCCCAAAGACCACCAAAGTATATATACGATTTACCATCATCATCAACGAAAACGGCGGGATCAATGCTATAACTGCCGGGAATGTAGCTTGGTTCAGGTGTAAATGGTCCGGAAGGTGAAGCTGAGGTGGCGACCCCGATTCGGAAAATATCGTCATGGTCTCTAGCTGGGAAAAACAAATAGTAGGTATTGTTTTTGTATGCTGCATCCGGAGCCCACATTTGCTGCTTAGCCCATGGAACATCCTTCACATGAAGCACTTCACCGTGGTCAACACAAGGAGAGCCTTCTCCATCAATAGAAAGAACATGGTAATCCTCCATATTATATTGGTCACCGTTGTCATTAGAGATCATTTCGTGATCCAGGTCATGTGAGGGATAAATATAAATTTTACCTTCAAATACATGAGCGGAAGGATCCGCAGTATAAATATGAGTTACGAGAGGTTCATTGGGTTGCACAGGCTTTGTCAAGTCATTTCCTCCTATAAAGTTAATCGCTTACAAAGCTAATGGTATAAGAACTTTAGGACGCTGTATATATAGCAACTATAGTTTATACCCCACAAAGTTTAGGACATAAAAAAGAACCTTTATTCAAAGGTTCTTTTTTTACTACTGTCTTTGTCCGTGGAATTGTCGATGAAGTTCCCGCACTTGTTCTGCAAGCTCCGTTACAGGGCCATCTACGACCGCATTATGGATGACTTCCTGAATGCTCAAATTACGGACAGGTGATGCTGCAATGCCCATTTCGCTTAACCACTGTGATAATTGCTGCGAAGAACTGGCATATACAATCCTTCCTAATTGAACCCAACCGTGAGCTGCCGCACACATAGGGCAATGTTCCCCGGAAGTATACACAGTTGCCTGCTTACGTTCTTCCAGTGACATATTCTGAGCTGCCCAGCGAGCTAAAGCGAATTCGGGGTGCTGAGTATGGTCACCACCGCCTACATGGTTACTGTCTTCGGCCAAGACCTCTCCATTTGCTGAGACCAGGATGGAGCCGAAAGGTTCGTCCCCAACCTCGAGTGCAATTCGGGCAAGTTCAATACAACGCTGAAGATGTTTGATATCTGTATCGTTTATCATGATAATAGAGCCTCCTGAAATTTAATTTATAGATAAATCTCACGAACAGTAGGCCTGAGCCTGTTTGTTCACCGCATTCTTCTATGTTAGCATGTAAAGTATTCGATTAAAAATATGTCATGCAATTTCAAGATAGGGAGGACATCTAGAAATGAAACACCCATTTATTTTAAATGCCGTATGGAACGGCGGTCGTAATAGTGATGGAACGATTGAAGCTGGACAACTCAAGACTCAAATCTCCATTCCGAAAGAAATGGGCGGGCCAGGAGTTGGAACGAATCCGGATGAGATGCTACTGGGTGCCGCGGCAACCTGCTATCTCATTACACTAGCAGCTATGCTGGAGCGATCAGGGCTTACGACTTCCAGCCTGACGTTAACATCAGAGGCGACAGTGGATGTAACAAATAACATTTTTACATATGAAGCGATCAAACATTCACCCATCATCACACTTACCGAAGATGCGTCACAGGAAGATATTGATAAAGCAATTCGTATTGCTCATAAAGCAGAAGGCTCTTGTATGATTTCCAGAGCTGTAGCAGGAAATGTACAAATTACCACAGAGCCAACAGTGCTAACATTAAGTATGTAAGGTTAAGTTCTAAAGGAGTTATCCCTTAGGAATCAGAGAGGAGAAATTAACTTTGAACGTCCAGTTGTATAAGGATTTGATCAAGGATGAACGTGGGAATTATTACGTAGCGGTGCAAAAAGAGGGCAATGAACTGACCTTGGTAAACGCAATGCTTGAGCGTTCTTATCAGGACCTCCTGGAATTTAATGAAGAGTTTAAAAAGAAATATGCGGAATACGAGCACCAGTTCATCGGCAAAGTGATTATGGATAAGCTGCGGCACGATGTTGTGTTCGCGTCCAAAGAAGACGGCCATGGACGAATGTTTAATCTGGCAGCGATTGCCGGCGATTACAAGGTTACTTTTATTGATATGATTGAATTTTACCGAAACCCTCGAGTAGGACGTAGCCATGACAACGACATCCATTAAGCTGAGTGTTTTGGACCTTGTACCTGTATTTGATAATGTGGATGCAAGCTTTGCTTTAGGACAAGCCGTGGAACTGGCTCAAACAGCTGAAAGACTGGGATATACTCGTTATTGGGTTGCTGAACATCATGATATGCCGGGCTTAGCGTGTACCTCTACAGAGGTGTTTTTATCGCATATCGGAGCGAGAACACAGCATATCCGCATCGGATCGGGAGCTTTATTGCTGCCGCACTATAAGCCGTTAAAAGTAGTGGAATCTTTTCATTTGCTGGCAAGTTTATATCCGGGACGCATCGACCTTGGGTTAGGCAGGGCTCCTGGCGGTGCTGCTGAAGTAAGCTTAGCGCTGAGCGGGAATTTTCTCGAAAATGTTTGGAAAATGCCGGAACTGCTTAAGGGAGTTACCGAATTGTTGCAGGGGAACTATTTATATGAAGGACGTCAGATAACCGCCCGTCCGACTCCACCCGAATCGCCAGAGCTGTGGATGCTGGGTACAAACAAGAAAAGTGCAGCATATGCTGCCGAGTTTGGAGCAGGCTATGTGTTTGGTCAATTCATGAGCGATGTAGCTGGGGAAGAGATTTTGCAAGCTTACCGTGAAGCTTTTATCCCTTCTTCAGTTAATGCTAGTCCTCGGGCCATCGTAGCTGTTGGCGTTATTTGCGCCGAGACTGAGGAAGAAGCAGAGCGGCTAGCCTCTTCCGGTATGACATTATTTCAACAAGAAGGCTCAGCCGAAGAGAAATCCAAGCTTTTGGAACGTAAACTGCTGATAGGCACACCCAAAAATATCAAAGAAAAGCTGGAACAATTATCTCACTTGTATGGAGTTGATGAATTCATTATCGTTACTATGATTCCAGACTATGAGAAACGGTTGCATTCGTTTGAGTTGCTTGCCCGCGCTTGCTTGAATTCTAACTAGCCCTTTCTTCATGCAATGATGCTAAAGGAGGTCCACATAGATGCAGACTCATACCTCTGACTCCATTAAAATCCCTCCCGGATTTTGGGCTGGATTAATTCAATTAGGAATAACCGCTCAAGATATAGCCAGTAAAGCAAGTCTACCCCTGAGCCTTATCACGGAGTCAGCAGTCACCACAGCCCAATATTTCGCTATCTGGCAGGCATATTCGGATCTCGTTGGAGACACTGCTGAGGGAATCATCAAGCTAGCAACTGTTTTTGAAACCACACAATATCCGCCGACCGTCTTAGCCACTTATCATGCTAAAGATTATCGCGACGCTCTAAACCGAATGGTGCGCTATAAACGAATGTGCCCTCCAGAAAGCTTGCATATCGTCGAGGAGGGAGAGTTGTGTGCAATCGAATTGAATTGGCAGCCTCCCGAGTATTCCGGTCCACCGCTGCTGCTTGGTCTTACACTGGCGTTTTTATTGGAGCTTGGGCGGCGGGGAACTAGTATACCTATGACAGCGCAGTTTGTAGAATTTTCACAACCCATAGGGAATTTACAGGTTCTTGAGGCTTATTTCGGCTGTCGAATTCAGATCGGTGCTGAGACTAACCGCTTAACACTACGACGAAGTGATTTGGATCTGCCCTTTATCTCGTATAACGAAGAGTTGCTAGAAATTCTGACTCCCGTTTTGGAGCGGACACTTGCTGAACAGCAGGGCAGTCGCTCAATTACTGAAAGGGTCAAATGGATCATGAAACGCAGCCTTAGCGGAGGGCAACCCGAGATTCAAACTGTTGCTAAAGAGCTAAGGATGAGTGCTCGTACCTTACAGTGGAGGCTTACTGAAGAAAATACGAGCTTCAAGCATTTGCTGACACAAGCCAGACATGAGCAGGCGCGAGCGTATTTAGCAGATCCATCTCTCGATGTTAAAGAGGTAGCTTTCTTGATCGGATATGAAGATCAGAACTCGTTCTACCGTGCCTTCCGACTTTGGGAAGGAGATACTCCTTCAAATTGGCGTGTTAAACAAGAAGTTTGGCGCAAGACACTAGTTACTGAATAATCCCGGTAAGATAGTATAAATACTAGCCGATGCTCAGTTCAGTTCTTGAGAAACTGCTAATTAACTCGCCATGATTAAAGGAGAAATGAAATATGGATATGGGATTAAACAATAAGACAGCTTTAATTACAGGATCTACAAAAGGTATTGGTAAAGCTATCGCTTTTGAACTTGCCAACGAAGGCGTTAATGTACTAATAAATGGACGTAATTATGAAAAGGTAGAACAAACAGTAAATGAAATTAAAGCAAAATTTCCGGAAACTTCTCCACTGAATGCTACAGCCGATATTGTAGATATGGAGCAAAGAGAAGCTTTATTAAAAAAACACTCTCATATCGATATTTTAGTTAATAATATGGGGATTTATGAACTGATGAGCTATGACGACGTTGATGATGAAATATTTGAAAAATACATCCGTACGAATGTTCTTGCTGCAAATGGATTAACAAAATTTTATTTACCAAAAATGTTAGAAAACAATTTTGGTCGCGTGATCTTTATCGCTAGTGAAGAAGCAATAATGCCGTCAGCTCAAATGCCACAGTATGCAATGACCAAATCAATGCTATTATCATTAGCAAAAAGCTTATCTAAATTAACAATCGGAACAGAAGTTACCGTCAATACTATCATGCCAGGACCAACACTCTCTGAAAACGTGCACCAAATCATTGATGGAATGTATCCAGATGAAACGTTGACCTTTTCAGAAAAAGAGAAAAAATTCATGGCTAAAAACTTACCGCAATCTGAAATACAGCGATTTATTAAACCTAATGAAATAGGTAGACTAGCAGCATTTATGAGCAGTCCCTATGCCTCTGCATTTAAAGGTTCTCCGATCCGTATGGATGGGGGCATGGTACCTACTATTTTCTAAATGTAGTATCGATACACAAAAAGCCACTCCTTATGGAATGGCTTTTTTATTTGATATATTATTCACTGTCCTCCGGTATAACAAAGGATACCAAAGTACCTTCACCTTGTTTACTTTGAATAAAAAGACCCTGACCATACAATTGCATCAGTCTTCGATGGGTGTTAGCCAGTCCGATGCCACTTTTAGCTTTCATGGTCGGTTCCAGCAACAACGCGAGCGTTCTATGATCCATACCTTGCCCATTATCCTCCACTTCGATCTTTACAGCATTGTTCAGACGTGAGATCCGAATATAAACGGTACCCCCCTGTTGACGCTTGAGCAGACCATGCTTGATAGCATTTTCTACCAAGGGTTGGATGGATAGAGGGGGTAACAGAATATTAATGTCTGGATCTACCTCCCAAACAACGGAAATTCGTTCTGCAAATCGTGTTTGTTCAATATACAAATAAGATTCTACCAGCTCTAGTTCATGTGAAAGGTTCACGAGTTCTTCGATATTTAAAAAGTCAAAGCTGATTCGCAAAAAGGAAGTAAATGCAGTGATGAGCTCTTGCATCTTTTTAGTATCCATATCACTGAGTGCCGCAATAGAGTTCAATGTATTGAACAAGAAATGGGGTTGTATCTGTGCCTGTAGATAAGCCGCTTCAATACGCACCCGTTCATTAAAAGAAATTTTCATCGCTGTTAAAGCTCGAATGCGATATTTGAGTTCAACTGCATCCACCGGTTTGGTAACATAATCATTTGCGCCGGAGTAGAATCCAGTGTAAATATCCTCAGGTTGACTGCGGGCAGTCAGCAATAGCACTGGAAGCTCATATAGGGAATAAAGAGCGCGAACCTTTTGCGTTAATTCATATCCTGACATATGCGGCATCATTACATCACTAATCAGTAAATCCCAACTCTTTTTATCTAGCCAATCCAGTGCCTCTTGTGCTGAGTTCACTGTCGTAATGAGATAAGGTTCGTTTTCGAGAATGCCCTTTAGCACATTCAGATTAACAGGGTCATCATCTACCACCAAGAGATTCACCTTCGCATCTGTAAAGAGTGGCGGGATTTTGTCAGTGTGTTGATTAGTTTGTTCGGAAATCCCCCATTCAGCCATCTGCTTATAAATCTCATCTGGTGTATACGTTGTTATAGGTGAAACCTCTCTTACTATCTGTTCGCTATAGGAATCAGCAAGGGGTAGTGCAAAACTGAAAGTTGAACCTTTGCCGAGTTCAGAATGTATGCTCAAGCTGCCACCATGTAGTTCTACCAACTGCCTACTAATGCTTAGTCCCAGTCCAATTCCACGCCCGTCATTTATTCCGTGAGGGCCTTGCTCATAGGGGAGGAATACCCGCGCCATGGTCTCTTCGGTCATGCCTACTCCGGTATCTGTTACATATATAAAGACATGAGCGTCTTTTTCCTCAGCTGAAACAGAAACAAGTCCTTGCTCGGTGTATTTGAGCGCGTTGTGCACTAGATTTAATAATACTTGTACTAGTCGTTTCTCATCCGCAAGAATAGGAGGCATAGATTCTGGTATGTTCATGGATAGCCGTACCGGTTTGCCTTCAATCATATATTGAAGCATATTGATGACTCCGGGAACCACCGATTGAACCAAAATAGGCTCCTGATACAAAATAACGCGATGCTCTTGAAGACGTACTACATCCAGTAGATCACCAAGCATATGGGACATGCGGCGGCTGATAGTAATCAGTAACTCCATATCTTGCCGGCTACTCTCGTAGAGTCTATCCTTTTCCTTCGTTATTATATTTTGCGCGATATTCATAATTCCATGGACTGGTGTTCGCAGCTCGTGAGAAGTATTGGCGAGAAACTGATCCTTGAGTTTGTCCGCTTTTTTCAGCTGTTCATTTAGCTCCATGTTCTCTTTGGCATTCTGAAAATACTTTTTAAACCAATAAGCTGAGAAGCCAACGATGGCGGCAATAATATCCACAGGATAGTAGACAATTGAATAATGGCCGTTATTATCCCACAAATTCCATAACAAATTAGAGATGATGGCCGCACCTGATATCAGTAGAAAAACAACATCTTTTTCATCTTGCCTTTTGAACAATAAGCGCCCCAAGCTATATATTAACCAGATGAAGGGGATATACTGAAACACTTGAATGATTCCCCAGTGAATCGATGTACTGACCAAATAAGCAGGAACGATAAATATAAATAAGGTATAAAGGAAAAGACACCACGTGTAAGCACGTAACCACTTGTTGACTTCGGCACCTGAGGTGAATTTCCTGAAAACAAGCAGAATAAAAAGGTTCTGCCATAAGAAGGCGATTAAACGGATTTTTAATGACCAAGTGTAATTAATCGGCAGTAATGCTAAAACTAAATTGTCATTTCGGGCTAAAAGGATTACGGCTACAGATAATGTCATTAGCCCTACAAGAAACAGGGCACGTTCTTTAGGATTAAATAAATACAGAATACAGGCATACAGCCCATGTAGTAGCAGGATGATTGCAGTAAGTATTTGAAATCCAACGGTATAAAAATTTGTCCGGTTAACCACTTCCTGAGAGCCAAAGAAAATAGGCCCACTAATACCGCCTTTATAGGGGTGATCAAAGTTTGCTACCTGAATAAGTACATCTATTTCTGTCATATTTTTCGAAAAATATGATGCTGTAAATGAGGTGGTTCTTGGTGCATATGTATTGGCATCGAGAGAGATTGTTCCGTTATTATGAATAGGAGTACCATTAATTTCCACGCTGGAGGCGGAATAAATTTGTTTGATCCACAATGAGACAGGCTGCTGAAGCGGTTCTACCAAAATGCGCAGACGGTAACTGCCATAACCATAGGAAGATTTCTGATCAGTTCCCATGGCGTGGTTCCAATTTCCGGGAACTTGAAGCGAATGGGTTAGCTTTGGTATAGTCGAAGTTTTGGACGAAACGAATTGCGAAGGATAGAAGCTCCATTCACCATCTAGCCTGATTAAGTTAGCCTTCTCCAGATCCTGACCACGTAAATCCAGTACACCGTTGCTAATCATAGGTACATTGTTGGAAACCTTAAATATGCTGAACCAAATGCAGCGTAGGCCAAAGAGAATGCTGATAAAAAGTAGAATGATTGCTAATTTGTTTAGGATCGTATTATTTTTCATGAGAACATTATAGCAAATAATTCTAATCTAGATTCTAAAATGGATTTTATTTATATAAGATGAGCAAATGCCAGCGATGATCTTAAAGGACAGTATAGTTATAATTGTTCTTTCTAAACAATAACTTGTAAATATTGTTATTATTAGAGAGGGAGTTTTCATCGCTAACAGGTAAAAATCTGCAACAGGTAATGCACTGAAAAGAAAAGGAATGAACCTAATGCCTAAGGAAGAAGTGTTAAAAGGCGGTAATGTAAATCATATAGTCCGTATGGCGAACACTGTTCGCCGTCCTATAGGCTATTGGAGTCCGAATGTTCATGAACTACTCAAACATTTGGAACAACAAGGCTATGAGGGAGCACCAAAATTCCTCGGAATCGATGATTCTGGTCGTGAAATATTGACATTTATTCCTGGAGAAGTTCCAGGGAATAATTATCCAAACCTTGAACCATATATGTGGACGGACGAAACGCTTGTGGGTCTGGCGCACCTTATACGTCGTTTCCATGATGTGACTACAGTGTTCAGGCCCAATATGGAGGACAGATGGCAGCTTAGCTATGCCGAGGATGCCGAACATGAAGTGATCTGTCATAATGACGCAGCATTGTATAATGTTGTCTTTCAAAAGGAGGCTCCTGTGGCGCTCATTGATTTTGACATGGCAGGTCCAGGTCCGCGTATGTGGGACATTGCGTACACCCTTTACACATCTGTTCCACTTGCGAGTTTTGCACCTGACCATACTTCTGGAACCATAGTAGCATACCAATGTGAAATACATGCCGTAGAGCGACGTCGGCGAATTCATTTGTTTTTTGAAGCTTATGGAATTCCCGTCCCAAATAATCTGCGACAGTGGATTATACAACGTTTGATAGTACTGTGTGATACGTTGAGAAATGGTGCTGCTGATGGGAATCCTGCCTTTCAGAAAATGGTTGATGAGGGTCACTTGGCCCACTATGAGAGTGAGATTAGGTTTGTAACAGATCATTTCGAGGATTGGATATAAAAATCGGATATTCCGCTCACGGACAGGATCATTGAATAAAATTAAAAAAGTATACCATTAGAATTGAGGCCTGAGAATGAGTGTAAAACGAATTGTCACAAATATTAAAACGCAGAATGTTTCGGCAGCAAAAAGCTTTTACCAGGACGTACTCGAGCTTGATTTATTGATGGATCATGGTTGGATTGAAACATACGGCTTACTGGGGAAGGAGAACATTCAAATAAGCTTCGCATCACAGGGCGGCTCCAATACGCCTACTCCTGATCTATCGATTGAAGTTGATGATGTCGATGCAGTGTTTGAACGTATGAAGAGTGCTGGATATACGATAGAATATGGACCTGTCGATGAGCCTTGGGGTGTTCGGCGATTCTATGTCCGCGACCCATTTGGCAAACTTATCAACATTCTTGCTCATGGACATTAGATAAACGGTCACGGCGTGCAGAAATCTAGATTGTTAAACAATCATGAAACGATAGTGGAGGAGCTTCCTATAGGGTAGCTCCTTTTAATTTTAAACTATACCAGCTAATAGCTTGTCAAGATTACCAGTAAAGTAAAGCCCAATCATATGTTATATTTAAAAGTAGGTAAGCCAAATAACCCCCCCAATTGTATTGTATTTGGAAGGTTATACCATTGGTTTCGTATTAAGCAATCCGGTATTTTTTTTGTTTTTCATGATGGCATATAGCCAATGCACCAATTTATTGGCACATGCGACTAGAGCCACTTTATGTGGTTTTCCTTTGGCTCTCTTACGATTGTAGAATTCTTTGATTCGTATATTACGAGCGCGAATTAATCCGCATTGGACAGCCAAAACCAGCGCGTAACGCAACTGCCTGGAACCACGTTTCGTGATTCAATTTCGAGTTGCTGTAAACTTACCTGAAGCAAAGACACTTGGATCAATGCCTGCAAAGGCGACTAGCTTTTTTAGAATGATCAAATCGGTCGACTTCTCCAATTTCAGATAAAATTGTTACCGCAATTTTATGCCCAATACCAGAAATCGACTGAATTAATTCATATTCTTCAATGTCTTCAGCCAGAGCATCTATGTTCTGTTCCGATCCAGTAATATGCTCTTGGTACTGAAGAATGAGGGTAATAAGGACTTTCAAATTGATTAAGTGGCTTGCATACATGGTTTGCTGAAATGGGTTTTGTTTTGCCGCAACTAGCAGCCGTTGCACCCGTTGGTTAATCCAGTCCTCTGAACGCCCCCGTTTTGAAGAAAGCAGTTCTTTCATCTTAGATTTGAGTGTGTTTTCATCCGTCTGTAATACTGAATATGAGGTTGGGAATTCACTTAAAAACTGT